>CAWBTO010000001.1:0-1329837 GCA_963791705.1 Terriglobia bacterium
CCGTCTCCCTATGATGGTTGGGATGAGTCTATACGCGCAAAAAGGCGGTCGAGCGGCGCAGACCGGGGGCACCGGAGTCGCAATCGCTCCGGCGCGATACTGCCCCAACATCGTCCGGGGCCACCGAGTATCTTCGCGACAGGCCGATTCTAATCCCTACACAGGCAGAAACAGAAGATGAGCCAAGTTATTGAAAATAAAGGACGGCGTGCCAGTCTAATCCCTACACATTCGGGGGGTGTTCCGGCGCGCCTTTTGTCGCTGACTCTCACCGTCGGGCTGGCCGCGAGCCTGTGCCTGGCCACTGCGCCGACAATGGCGGGCCAAGCTGCTCAAGCCGCCGCACCGGCCGCTGCCCCTGCGCCGGGCCGAACGGCAGCGGCGCCCGCTGCGAAATCTCCGGCCACGCCCAATCCGGAGTTCCTGCGCGCGGCCGACGAAGTGCTGGCGCAAATGAGCGAGCTGCTGCATCTGCCCATCAAGCAGCCGCTGAAGAAAACCCTCCGCTCGAAGCAGGAGATTCGCGCCTACCTCGTCCGCGAGGAGCGGGAAGACAAGGACGAAGCGCAGCACTACGCCGACGACAAGGCGCTGGAAGCCTTCGGGCTCATCCCCAAAGACTTTCCGCTGGATCAGTTCCTGCTCGATACGCTCACCGAACAGGTCGCCGGATTATACGACCCCAAGGCCGGGGAATTTTACATCGCCGATTGGATTCCGGCGGACCAGCAGCGCGAGGTGATGTCCCACGAGCTGACCCACGCGCTCGAGGACCAGTCCTTTCACATCGATCCCTGGATCAAGGGCGCCCGGCCGAATGACGACGCCGAAATGGCCCGCGACGCCGTGAGCGAGGGCAGCGCGCTGGCCGCCATGGTGGATTACGTCCTGCGCGAGCAGCACGTCACCGTGCGCGATCTTCCCGACGTGACCCAGATGATCCGCGCCAGCACCGTGGCCGCCATGGAACAGGACTCCAGCCTTGCGAAAGCTCCGCTCTACATCCGCGATGGCCTGATGTTTCCCTATCTGGCCGGCACATCCTTCTCGCAGCAGTTTTTGAAGGCCCATGCCGGCTGGACAGATTTGAAACTTCTATTCGAAAGGCCGCCGGTTTCCACGCAGCAGATCCTTCATCCGGATTTGTATCTGCAGAATATTGCGCCCGAAAAAGTCGCGCTGCCCGCGTGGAAAGGCCTCGTTCCAGCGGAGTGGAAGCTGCTTGAGGAAAACGTACTGGGAGAGTTTGGGCTCGAGGAGGTTCTCAAGCAGTTTCTTGGCGCGGACCGCGCCGACCGGCTCTCTCCCGCGTGGGCCGGAGACCGCTACGCCGTCTTCGAGGACCCCAGGACGAAGGACCTCTCGCTGGTGTTGTATCTCGCGCTGGACAACGACGAAGATGCCGCGCGCTTCTTCGGGCAGTACAGCGAAGCGCTCGAACTGAAATACGCCACGCGCCGGGAGCTCTATCGCCGGCCGAATTTCTTCCAGTTTCAGACCGAAATTGTTGGGAGAGGCGTCTTCCTGCGCTGCATCGCCGCGAAGTGCCTCACCGTGGAGGGGGCTTCGCGCGATAGTTACAACGCCATCGTCCGCGCCATCGGCTGGCCCGCCGCTCCCGCCCCGGCGGGCGGCGCGCCTCCGCCCTCGACCGTGCGCGTGAAACCCGAAGAAAAAATTCCTGCCGAGTTAGCGGCCGAAAATCTGCGGCCTGATCACGCGTCGGCTTCGCTCGCGGTGAAATAAGCGCAGTCCGGGTGATGGAAGACGAGCGCGCTCACGCTGGCTTCCGGCTCCATCATCATCCCCTCGGTCAGATGAACGCCGATTTCTTCCGGATGCAGCAGCGCCCAGATTCCTTGCTGGTCCGCGAGATCGGGACACGCGCCGTAGCCGAAGCTGTAGCGTTTTCCCCGGTAGCGCGAGGTGAAGCGCTCCTGCATGGTCATCCCGGGAGCATCGGCAAATCCCCACTCCGCGCGCAGCCGCCGGTGCAGCCACTCCGCGCTGGCCTCCGCGGTCTCCACCGCCAGCGCCTGCAGCGCGTGCGCGCGGAAATATTCCCCGGCAGCCTTCGCGATTTCGGTTCGCTCTCGGACGCCTTCCCCGGCGGTGACCACGAAGATGGCCACGTGATCGCGCCGGCCGTCGCGGGGCTCGAGCACGTAGTCGCTCAGGCAAAGCCCGTCGGGGCGCGGCTGGCGGCGGAATCCGAAGGTGTGCACGGGCTCCGCGCCGGGCGGCAGAAACAGGCGAATCGAATTTCCGTCGCGCTCGGCTTCAAAAAATCTCCACACCGCGCGCGCCTTCATGAATCGGCTGGCTTCCTTCTTGACCTCTTCCATCTGGCGGAAGATCTCGACCGCTTTAGGCGCACCTTCGCTGAGATCCTTTTCAAAATTGCCTTTGTAGCCGAGATGCCGGCCGTAGAGCATGTACGGGTTGATGTACGTCCAGATTTCGGCGAGGTTTTTCGCCGTCTCAACCTTTCGGTCGAGAGAAGGGACGGCCGGGATCGACAAATCCGTGCGCACCTTGCCGCTGCGAACCTGCGACGCGACCGGCGCGGCGGCCAGTTCCGCGGCAGGAGATTCTTCGCCTGTGCCGGTGGTCGTATGAGCGGCCAGAATCGCGTCGCGCGTCTCCGGGTCCATGATCTGGTTCAGCAGGCGCAGGCCGGTCATGGCGTCCTTGGCATAGAACGTCGGCGCGGAATAGCTGGGAGCGATTTTCCGCTTCGTGAAACTTTCCGACAGCGCCGCGCCGCCCACCAGCAACGGGACGCTGATCCCCGCTTCCTTCAAGTCGCCGGCGGAAATCGCCATCTGCTGCGCGCTCTTGACCAGCAGTCCGGAAAGCCCGATGGCGTCGGGGGCGTGTTCGTGGCAGGCCTGGATCAACCGGTCGGAGGCCACTTTGATGCCCAGATTGATGGTGCGGTAGCCGTTGTTGCTCAGGATGATCTCGACCAGATTGCGGCCGATGTCGTGGACGTCGCCTTTCACGGTGGCCAGCAGGATCGTGCCGCGCGCCACGGTCTCGCTTTTCTCCATGAACTGCTCGAGGTGGCTCACCGCCGCCTTCGTGGCTTCGGCGGACTGCAACACTTCGGCCACGATCAGTTCATTGTTGTTGAACAGGCGGCCAACCTCCGCCATGCCGGCCATGAGCGGGCCGTTGATGATGTCCAGAGGAGCGGCGCCCTCGGCGCGCTTGCGGTCGAGGTCCGCGGTGAGGCCGTCCTTGCTTCCCTGGATGATGTAATTGGCCAGGCGCGCGTCCAGCGGAAGCTCGGCGCCGCGCGACTTCGTTCTGCTTTCGGTCGTGCGAAATCGGTCGCTGATCGCGGCGATATGGAACTGATTGACCGCGGCCCGCTGTTCCTTAGCCTGTGCGCGCCAGTCCTCGGGCGCGTTCGCCAGCAGCGGGGCGGCCGGATGATCGGACGGGACGCGCAAGGGCGGGGAATTGAAGAGCAGGTTTTCCGCCAGGAGACGATCCTCGGCAGGGATGGACGCGAAGCGCTCGATCTTTTCCGCGTTCACGATGGCGAAATCGAGCCCGGCTTTCGTGCAGTGATACAGAAAAACCGAATTGACCACTTCGCGGGCGGCCGGAGGAAGTCCGAACGACACGTTCGAAATGCCGAGGATCGTCTTGACGTAGGGAATCTTTTCCTTGACCAGGCGCAGGGCCTCGATCGTCTCGATCGCGCCGCCGATGTAATTTTCGTCTCCCGTGGCGCAGGGGAATACCAGCGGATCGATGAGAATGTCTTCCGGGGCGATGCCATACTTTTGCGTCAGAAGCTGGGTGGAGCGCTCGGCGATGGCCAGCTTGCGCTCGCGCGTAAACGCCTGGGCCTGCTGCTTGTCTTCATCAATGCACCCGGCGATCAAGACCGCGCCGTAGGCCTTCACGATGGGGCAAACCTTCTGAAAGCGCTCCTCGCCGTCCTCCAAATTGACGGAGTTGACGATTCCTTTTCCCGGGCAGTACGCGAGGGCGAGTTCGAGCGCGGCCGGGTCGGTGGTGTCCACCATGACCGGGGCCTTGATCTTGCGGACCAGGCGCTCGTAGAACAGAGGAATGTCGCGGAGTTCGTCGCGGTCGCTCGATTGGAGGCAGACGTCCACGATCTGCGCTCCGCTGCGAACCTGCGCGCGCGCGATTTCCGTGGCTTCTTCCCACTTTTCGTCGGCAATCAGCTTCTTGAAGATGCGCGAGCCGATGACGTTGGTGCGCTCACCCACGATCAGCGGGCGCGTGGTCTCCTCGGCCTCGACCAGATCGATGCCGGAAATCCATGTCCGGTGAGACGAGGGCGGGACGGTGCGCGGCAGTTTGCCCTCGACGATGCTGGCGAGCGCGCGGATGTGCTCGGGCGTGGTGCCGCAGCATCCGCCCACGATGTTCAGCCAGCCGTTGCGGACAAATCGCTCGAGTTGTCCGGCCAGCTTCTCGGCCGTCTCGAGGTAGCGGCCGTTTTCGTCCGGCAGGCCCGCGTTGGGATAGCAAGAAACGCATATCGTGGCCTGCTCGTGCAGCGAGCGGAGATGGTCGGTCATCTGCTCCGGGCCCGTCGAGCAATTCAGCCCGATGGAAAGCAGATCGGCGTGCGCCACGGAGACGTACAACGCCTCGGCGGTGTGGCCGGCGAGCATCGTGCCGGAAGGCTCGATGGTGACGGAAAGCATGGTGGGAATGCGGCGGCCGAGCTCTTTCGCGAGCTGCGCGATGGCCACCAGCGCGGCCTTGGCGTTGCGCGTGTCATGACACGTTTCCACCAGCAGGATGTCCGCGCCGCCCTCGACGAGCGCGCGCGCCTGATCCTGAAAGTGCTGCCGGAGTTCGGAGAACGTGATGCCGCCGGTGATGGTGAGCGATTTCGTGGTGGGGCCGATGGAGCCGGCGACGAAGCGCGGGCGGCCCGGCGTGGAAAAATCGTCCGCGGCGGCGCGGGCGATTTCGGCGGCACGGCGATTGATTTCGCCGGCATGGGCCTGCAAACCATACTCGGCGAGAACGAGCTGCGTGCCGCCGAAGGTGTCGGTCTTGATGATGTCGGCGCTGGCGGCGAGGTAGGCGCGATGGATGCCGGCGATAACGTCGGGCCGCGTGAGGACAAGATTTTCGTTGCAGCCTTCGAGCTCGGCGCCTCCGAAGTCGGCCGGCGTCAGGGCCTTTGCCTGAATCATCGTGCCCATCGCGCCATCGAGCAGGAGAATGCGCGTGGCGAGCGCGTCGGTGAGCGCCTGTTGGCGAATGCGGATGTTGCCGTTCGATGCCATCGGTCCTTGTCCTGCTCTGAGTACGCGATACCATTATACCCGCGCGAGTGCGCGAGACTGCGCGTGCGATCTTCGAGTCTACGCGCGGCGATTCAGGACCGGAGGATGATAGGCCCCGCGGCCTCTGGCGCGATGGTTAAAATTGTGAGAGTTTGTAGGCCACCGGGGAAGCGTAGTGAAATGGGAGTGACGGAGCCTATCGTTGAGTCTCTTTGAACTGCGGCGCGTTCCGGAGCCCGAGGTGATGGACGACGCGGGCGAGGTGGAAGCCTACACGTCGGCCACCGGGCAGGCGTTTCTCCATGAACTCGACAACACGTTTGTCGAGCACGCCCTCCGGCTGGTGCAGGGGCGCGAGCGCGGCCGCGCTCTGGACATCGGCACGGGCCCCGGCCAGATCGTCCTCGAGCTGGCGCGGCGGCTGACGCGCTGGAAATTCGTGGGCGTGGACCGCTCGCCGGCGATGATCGCGCAGGCGGCGGAAAATCTCGCGGCGGCGGGCGGCGAGGTCGCGGGGCGCGTCGAATTCCAGGTGGCGGACGCGAACCGCCTCGATTTTCCGGATCAGAGCTTCGATCTCGTCCTGTGCAATTCGGTGCTGCACCATTTCGAGGAGCCGCGGCATCTGCTGGCGGAAATGGCGCGACTGGCCAAGCCGGGCGGGGCGATCCTGCTGCGCGATCTGCGGCGGCCCGGGCGGCTAGCCTATCCGCTGCACGTCCGCTGGCACGGCCGGCATTATTCCGGCGCGATGGGAAAACTTTTCCGCGACTCGGTGCGGTCGTCCTACACGGTGCCGGAATTGCAGCGGATGATCGAATACTCGCCGCTGCGCGGCGTCCGCATCTTCAAGCGCGGCTCGAGCCACATCGGCTTCGAGCGGCCTATCGCAGTTCAATGAATGGAGCGCGGTGCCGGTTGTCGGTGTCCTGAGAACGAAGGGAGTCAAGTGCCATGGCGAAGGCGAAGGAGTTTACAGTAACGATTGAAGACAAACCGGGCGCGCTGGGGAAGTGCTTCCTCGCTCTGGCGGAGCGTGGAGTGAACATCCTGGCTTTTCAATCGTATGTAGAGGAGGGCGAGAGCCTGGTCCGATTCCTGGCGGATGACATGGCCAGCGCCAAGGCGGTGCTGGGCGGCCTGCACATGATCTTCGAGGAGACGGACGTCGCCGTAGTCAGGCTGGCGCACCGTCCGGGTGGGTTGGGCCGCGCAGCCTCGCGGTTGGGCGAAAAGCAGATCAACATTGACTACAGCTACTGCGGGCTGGAGCCAGGCTCGCCGCTGGTGCTGCTGGTCTTCGGGGTTGACAACTTGACCAAGGCGGCGACCGTGCTGGACGAGCTAGCCGCCGAAGATGCGTAAAATGAGAATCCGGGTCCAACTTGCATCCAATAAGCTGGTCGCATAACTACTGCCAGCAAAGCCTCATACCGGCGCGATGCGCAAGCTGTTCCGCGACTCGGTGCGGTCGTCCTACACGGTGCCGGAATTGCAGCGGATGATCGAGTACTCGCCGCTGCGCGGCGTCCGCATCTTCAAGCGCGGCTCCAGCCACATCGGTTTCGAGCGCCCGATTGCATCCTAATTGAGAGGGACTTCCGGGGTGGGCCAGTTTCCGATTTACCGGGTGCCAGACTGTTGGGCTGGTCAGGCTACTGTTCGCATTCTTGCAAGAAAGTGGAAGAGATCAGAGCCAATCGCCGCTGAGTGCCATACCCGCAATCGAAGCCCGCAGCCATTAAGATCCATAGCTGGATCAGCACAACTGCCAACGCAAACCATCGCAGTCCCTTCATTCGATAGACCCAGAAAATGCCGAGCACGACGGACGTCGACGAACAGTCCATCGGAGGTCCAGACCGCCAACGTGCTGGGTTTAGGACGTGGCACCATCCCTGGATCAATGGCACCAACAGCGGCATGAAATCCGTAGATGTCAAAACGATGAATGATCTGTATAAGCTCGCGGATGAAAGCAAGCCCCTGTGCTTTTCCCACCCACTGAACTCCCCACGCCCATCTTTTGCGTAAAAATCTGTAGCATCGAAATGCGGTGATCCCTTGGGACCTAATGCGTCAAGCCACACATACGAAAAATCGTCCCACTCAGAGGCTCGACCCCAATAGCCACCGATCGCATACACTCTCTTATTTTGCTCGTCGCCGGTTTCATCGAAGTAGGACCGAATCATAAGCAGTATCCTATGGAACGTGTGAACCTGATGCAAACTCTCAGCAAGATTGCTTGGCCTAATCGGCCTTTTGCCGATGTCATATAGAACAGACTGCAACGACAGGGTACTTGTTGCCAAGGAATAGTTACCACTGCGGTTATCGGAAGCTGACACACTACTGGATTTCCGGGGCGGGAGGCTCGGGAAGCAGGAGGCTCGACTTTGCGCTCCAGGCGGGCGAGGCGGCGCTGGAATTGAGCCAGGCGCTGGCGGTAGGCGCCGGGCGCGATGAGGCCGAGGCGATGGGCTTTGCGCAGCTCGGCGAGGGCCTGGCGCGCCAGCGCGGCGGCACGATGCGGGTCGCGCGCGCGGCGTTCGTGGAAGATGGCCAGTTGCTCGTAGGCTTCAAAACCTTCGCGCGAATTCCCGAGCATTCCTTCCCATAGCGTGCGCGCGGCGGCGAAATCTCCGGCGCGTTTGGCGAGCCTGGCGAGGGACCGCCGCGCCACGCGGTCCGCCTCCGGCGGCAGCGTCGGAGGCAATCGAGCGCTCGTAAAGCCCGCGCGCGCGAACGGCCTCGCCGCGGCGCTCGCAGATGCGCGACACTCCGAAAAGTTCGAGTGCGTCGCGGCCGGGCGACGCGGGATCGGCCAGCAGCGAAACGACGTGGGTCGCCAGCGCCGCCAGGCCGCGCAGGTCCATCTGGTTGTGGTGAAAGATGGGGACCAGAGGTTCGGGCGGCCCGCCGCGCAGGTAGTCGAAATAGATCTGCGGGATCAGCTCGGACATGACGTCCGCGCCGCGCTTCCAGCCGAGGACGTGCCGCTCGAGCTCCGCCAAGCGCACCGAGCCGAGCCGCAGGCGCCAGAGATTGCGCGCCGGATGGAGAAAGTCGAGGTGGGCGCGCGGCACGGGCGGCGGGATGGCGCGCGTCATGCGGTAACGCGTTTCGAGCAGCGGCCAGTCGAACGATTTTCCGTTGAAGGTGACGAGCACGCGCCGCTCGGCCATGCGCTCGGCCAGCGCCACCAGCACGCGAATGCTCCTCGCTGTGCTCGCGCATGAAGAACTGCTCGACTTCGAGGCCGCCCGCGTCCCACCAGGCGAGGCCGACCAGAAACGGATACGTGCCCGTGCCGCCGGCGAGACCGGTGGTCTCCGTGTCGAGAAAGAGCCACTGTTGCGGGTCGAGCACGCAATCGGGCGCGTCGGGGGCGAGCAGGCGCAGCGCGGCTTCATCCATGGCGCCTTCCGGCGCAGCCAGGCTTGCGGCGTCGCCCACCGGCTCGGAGAACCAGCGGCGGAGCGCCAGATGCTCGCCAAAGCGGGTGCTCTGCGGCAGGGCGCCCAGAATTTGCGCGAGCCGTTCCGCACCATCGGGAATATCGGGCGGCGAGCCCTCGCGGGGCGATGGTTTCATCCGCGGCGTCGGTGGTCTGCGCCACATGCCGCCGCGCCGGCTTCAGCGCCGCCAGCCGCGCGTATCGGTCCTGCGTCGTCGCGCTCATTCAGACAAATCCTGAGTTAGCCACAGAGGCGCAGAGTTCGCAGAGAAAACATGCGAGACGGCCATAGCAGACTCGATTCTCTGTCTCCCTCTGTGTCTCTGTGTCTCTCGTGGCTGACTCTTCTTCACGCGCATAGGCGCTCCAGGATGGCGAGGGCGGCTTCCTTGGTGCGCTCGCTTTTTTCTCCCGCCGGGCCGACGCACGACGGGCAGCCGCTCTCGCAGGGGCACGCGGCGATCAGCTCGCGCGTGCGGCGCAGCAGCAGATCGTGGACGCGATAGAGCGGCTCGCTGAAGCCGATCCCGCCGGGATAGGCGTCGTAGAGATAAAGATTCGGCTCGAAGAATTCCTTCATCTGCGTGGGATCGTTGGTGGCGGTGGTGAACTCCTGCCAGGTGGTCTCGACGCCGGGGCTGGGCGGGCGTTCGCCGACGGCGGTGCCGAGGTCGCGGCGGTCGCACATCAGCAGGAGCGTGGCCATGGATTCGAGCGCGTAGAGCAGGCCGAAGATGCCGCTCTGGCGGTCGGAAAGCGGGAAGGGAAGCGCTTCGAGCAGCGCGCGCTCGAGCGTGATCCAGAACGCCGTGGTGTGCATCTCGTTTTCCGGGAGCTCGAGCTTGCCGTCGCCCACGTTTTCGTTGGTGAAGAATTTGATTTTCTTGAAGCCGATGACTTGCGACCGGACGAGCACGTCTCCGTGCGCGCGCGCCGCTGGGCCGGCGATGCGCTCCTGCTCGGCAATTTCGAGCACGCGCACCTGGGTGTAGCGGATGGCGTCGGTGTAGTAGTCCACGTCCACGGGGCGGACGTAGGCCTTGCGCTCGTCGAAATCGAGGCGCTCGACGTGGTACTGCTGGCCCTGGTGGAGGTAGATGGCCTTGGGATGCACGGTGGTGAGCGCGGAGGAAAAATCCACCTCGCCGATCACTTCGGGCCGGCCGTCGCCATCGCTGGGGAGATCGCTGCCGAGATTGATGATGACGAAATTATCCGAGGTCACCGAGCGCAGGCTGACGGTATCGGCCGGATAGGCCTCCTGGACCCAGTGCCAGTGGCCGCCGCTGCGATGCAGGAATCCGGCGTCGGCCAGCCGCTCGCAAAGCTCGGGCAGATCGGCGCCGCCGAGCTTTTCGTCCGGGCGCGATGGGCAGCTCGAAGGCCGCGCATTTCAGGTGATTGACGAGAATTTCGAGGTTGTCCGGCTGGACGTAGGCGTGCTCGGGCGAGCGGCCGAAGAAATAGTCCGGATGCTGGACGATGAATTGATCGAGCGGCGCCGACGATGCGACCAGCACGGCGCAGGAAGTTCCGCTGCGCCGCCCGGCGCGTCCGGCGCGCTGCCAGGTGGAGGCAATCGACCCGGCGTAGCCGGCCATGACGCGAGGCGTCGAGCGAGCCGATGTCGATGCCCAGTTCGAGCGCGTTGGTCGCCACCACTCCGCGCACGTGCCCGTCGCGCAGGCCGCGCTCGATCTCGCGCCGCTCGCCCGGCAGGTAGCCGCCGCGATAGCCGCGGATGGGTTCGGCGCCGCCCGGCTTGGCGGGGTTCGCCTTCCGCAGGTAGGTGAGCAGCACTTCGGTGTGCAGGCGGCTATTGGCGAAGACGATGGTTTGCAGCTTGCGCGCGAGAAGTTCCTTGGCCACGCGCGCGGTCTCGTTGAGATAACTGCGCCGGATGCCGAGATTGCGGTTCACCATCGGCGGGTTGTAGAAGACGAAGAGCTTTTCCGCGGCGGGCGCGCCGTTTTCCTCGACCACGCCGGCTTCGCGCTCGATCAATTGCCCGGCCAGCTCGCCCGGATTGGCGATGGTCGCCGAGCAGCAGATGAATTGGGGCGGCGAGCCGTAGAAGCGCGCGATGCGCGCGAGCCGCCGCAGGACGTTGGCCAGGTGGCTGCCGAAGACGCCGCGATAGGTGTGCAACTCGTCGATCACGATGTAGCGCAGGTTTTCGAACAGGCGCGTCCAGCGGGTGTGGTGCGGCAGGATGCCGGCGTGCAGCATGTCGGGATTGGTGAGGATGACGTGGCCGCGCTCGCGGATGGCCTTGCGGGCGTCTCCGGGCGTGTCGCCGTCGTAGGTGAAGACGCCGAAGCAATCGTCGAGGCGCTGCGCGAGATCGTGCAGCTCGGCGAGCTGGTCCTGCGCGAGCGCCTTGGTGGGGAAGAGGTAGAGCGCGCGCGTGTCGGGATTTTCGAGCACAGCGTTCAGCACGGGCAGGTTGTAGCAGAGCGTTTTGCCGGAGGCCGTCGGCGTCACCACCACGAAGTCTTTGCCTTCGCGGGCGAGTTCCGCGGCGGCCGCCTGATGGGAGTAGAGGCGTTCGATGCCTTTGGCGCGATAGGCTGCGGCAAGCTCTGGGCGCACCCAAGCCGGCATGGGCCGGAACTGCGCTGCGCGCGCCGGGATGTGCTTGATCGAGGTGAGGACCTCATCGGCGCGATATCGCGCTGCCAGCGTGCTGAGGACCTCCTCGACGGTGGCGAGCGTCGAGTGCTCGCGTACGGCCAGATGACTCGCCAGCCCTTGCGTTGGTGCTGCCATGCGCCCTCCCCTTTTGCCTGTCACGCGTTGCCGGCGGGGAAGAAATTTTTCGGGCTCCCGCCCGCGTTGGATGCTTCGCCTTTTGTTCGCTAAACCTATCACCTTGCGCGCCCCGGCGCAACAGCCGAAATTGAGGTGCTTAGTGGGCTTAGTGGTTCTTGATCGATAAGGGCAATGGTCTGTTCATGGCAGCGTAGATCGGCGATAAGGGCCCACCCTTCGCAGACGGCGCGAGGGCACCGGTAACGCATACTCTCGGATAAAGTACAGCGGTGGTATCATCGCGCACGGACGCTCAACGATGGGTTGGGATCTCAAGATGCGAAAGCCCGGCTACACGCCATCGACGATGAAACCGATGCGGTCCTTGATCGTACTTCTGGTTCTCTCGATGGGCCAAGTCGGCGCGCTTCCAACAGATTCCGATGGGATTGCCGTCCGGCTCTCGCTCGACAAGCAACGATACACGGTTGGAGAGCAAATCCAAGTCAGGGTCGAAGTGCAAAACCAAGGTAGCGAGGCGCTAATTATCCCTAACCTCACTACAGCTGCAGATGTCCGAGCCGGCTACGTTCAATTTGACTTAACGGACGCTAAAGGACGCCGCCAAACGCCACAGCTGCGAGTCTCTGAGCTGCTCGGTTCCGTTCAGCTGGAGCCGGACTGGCGCCTTCTCCTGGGCCAGTGGCTTGTACTCTACCCGCAAACTTCCTTCACCTCGCAGCTGAGCCTCGATGGAGCGACGTTTCCATTCTTGACCAAGCCTGGCAGATACAAGCTCTCAGCGACGTACTCGTCAGCAGGTTTGTCTTACGGCGTGAATTATCGCAGGTTGGGCCTCAAAGAGAAGGATGTGGCGTCACTCCGGTTTCCTTCTTGGAGCGGCAAAGTCCGGTCAAACTCAGTTTGGATCTCGATCGTTCCCGCGCACCTCCAGCGGAAATAGCACGCTGATCGCACAGCGCCATCGACTCCTTTCACCGGGCAAACTCGGTTGCTGTGAGACGACCGAGGTCCGGTCTCAGAACGCCTGTGATCCGCAAGAATTCTGCACCACTGTATTTGGGCAGGGAATCCATCTGCTCATGAGGACTTGTTGCCGGCGCTTGACACGTCACACTACGGCAGAAGAAGATGACGTATGGCCCAATCGATCATGATGTTTGATTTCGGAACGAACGAAGAAGCAGCGCAGCAGGCCCGCCAAAAGGTGGAGCGCTGGAAGCAGGGGTTTCGCCTGGGCAACAAGATCCAGCTGAAGTTCGAGCGCCAGGAATCCACGGAACCAGAAGCCTCACAGGCGGAAGAGGCGGCCTCCGCGGAAGGCAAGCCCGGGAGAAGAAGTCGCAGGCGTCCGGAGCAAAGGAAGGCGGCGCGGATGAGAAGGCCGCATCCGGCGGCCGCGTTCGCGTGCTGCTGCGCCTGGCATTTTCCGACCACGAGAAGATTTCGAACCAGCGCTGGCTCGACCGCATCCCCGCAGAAGAGCCCTTCAAGTCCGCCCAAGCCGAAACCGTCCATCCGGGCGATGCCGCGTTCGACCAGACGTCTGAATTGTTCGATTCCTTGAGCTAGCCCGCGCCCTTCTCCGCCCTCCCGGAGGGGCATCGTGCCGACGCACGGGTACGGAACCTGGGCGTTTGTTCTCTTGTTGGCGGTTTTGCCGAATTGGCTATAATGGGGCGAAACGCATCCTGTCGGCGAACCTTCCGCCGGAGGCAGACCGAATGGCCTCTCATCTGAAGATGAAGGCTGCCCAATTTGACGCTGCGAAGTACCACGGTCTCGACCGCGATGCGCTGGTCCGCAGCTACCGGACCATGTTTTTGTCGCGGCGGCTGGACGACCGCGAGATTCAGCTCAAGCGGCAGAACAAGATCTACTTCCAGATCAGCGGGGCGGGACACGAAGCGGTACAGGTGGCCGCGGGGCTGCTGCTCAAGCCGGGCCACGACTGGTTTTTCCCCTACTACCGCGACCGCGCGCTGGCGCTGATGCTGGGCGTCACGCCGCACGCCATGCTGCTGCAGAGCGTGGGCGCCAAGGATGATCCCTCATCGGCCGGGCGGCAGATGCCCTCGCACTGGGGCAGCCGGGAATTGAACATTGTCGCCAGCGCTTCCGCCACGGGCATGCAATGGCTGCACGCGGTGGGCTCCGCGGAGGCTTCGCTGTATTACGACCGAGCCCCCAAAGCGCTCGAACAGGCGCGCCAGGCTCCGCTGGGGAGTTCGGTGAGCCATCATGGGGACGAAATCGCCTACGTTTCCGGCGGCGACGGTTCCACGAGCGAAGGCGAATTCTACGAAGCCCTCAACGCGGCGTGCCTGCGCCAAGTCCCGGTGCTGTTCCTGGTCGAGGACAACGGCTACGCCATTTCCGTGCCGGTGGAATTCCAGACGCCGGGCGGCAACATTTCCAAATTGGTGGCGAACTACCCGCATCTGGCGGTGCAGGAGTGCGACGGCACGGACCTGCTCGGGAGCTACGCGGTGCTGAGCCGCGCCGTGGCCCATTGCCGCGAGCGCCGGGGCCCGGCGCTGGTTCACGCGCATGTCACGCGGCCGTACTCGCATTCGCTCTCCGATGACGAGAAGCTGTACAAGACGCCCGAAGACCGCCAGGCGGAAGCGCATCGCGACCCGGTTCCGAAGTTTGGGCTGTTCCTGGTGCGCGAGGGCATCCTCGATGAAGGCGAGATGGAAGCGCTGGAGGCGGAGGTGGACCGCGAGGTTCTGCAAGCGACCGATCGCGCCCTGGCGGCGGAGCCGCCCGCAACGGATTCCATCCATGCGTATGTCTATTCGCCGGACGTCGATCCCACGGGAAAACAGTTCGGGGCCGCGCCGCACCTCGACGGCCACGCGAAGACCATGGTCGAAATGGTTTCCGCCACGCTGGCCGATGAAATGGCGCGCGACGAGCGCGTGGTGATTCTCGGCGAGGACGTGGCGGACTGCAGCCGCGAGGAAAATCTGGCGACCGTTAAGGGGAAGGGCGGCGTCTTCAAGGCGACCACCGGGTTGCAGCGCCGCTTCGGCTCGGCGCGGGTGTTCAACACGCCGATCGCGGAGGCGGCCATCATCGGCCGGGCGATTGGCATGGCGGTGCGCGGATTGAAGCCCGTCGCCGAGATCCAGTTCTTCGACTATATCTGGCCGGCCATGATGCAGCTGCGCGACGAATTGCCGGTGATGCGCTGGCGTTCGGCGGGCCATTTCAAGTGTCCGGCGGTGGTGCGCGTGGCGATTGGCGGATACCTGACCGGCGGGGGAATCTATCACAGCCAGAGCGGGGAAGTGACGTTCACGCACATCCCCGGGCTGCGCGTGGTGATGCCTTCGACGGCGCTCGATTTGTGCGGTTTGCTGCGCACCGCCATCCGCGCCGACGATCCCGTGTTGTTTCTCGAGCACAAGCATCTCTACCGCCAGCCCTACAACCGCTCGCCGTATCCCGGCGCCGATTTCACGATTCCATTCGGCAAGGCGCGGGTGTTGCGCGAAGGCTCCGACGTGAGCATCATCACCTACGGCGCCGTGGTGCACCGGGCCGAAGTGGCGGCGGCGGAACTGGCGCGCGGCGGCATTTCAGCCGAAATCATCGATTTGCGGACACTCAGCCCCTACGACTGGGAGTCCATCGCGGCCAGCGTCTCGAAGACGAGCCGCGCCATCGTGGCGTATGAGGACTGGCGCTCGTGGGGCTATGGCGCCGAAATTGCCGCCCGCATCGCCGAGGAATTGTTCGAGAAACTGGATGCTCCGGTGCGGCGCGTGGCGGCCGCCGATACCTTCTGCGCCTATCACCCCAAGCTCGAGCAGGCCATCCTGCCGCAAGCCGAGGATATCGTCCGAGCGGTGCGCGATCTGGCGGCGTATTGAGCGGAAGCAGGAAACTTTTTCGGGGTTTCCCTCGTAACCATGTATGAGCGCTGGGGGAAGTAAGGCCGGCGCGGGAGGTTCACGCCATGGTTTGCACGAACTGCCAGAGAGAGATCGCCGCCTATTCCAACTTCTGTTACTTCTGCGGCGCGCGGCAGCATCTGTCACCGGCCGGGCCGCCCCGGGCGTCCCGGCGCTTGATGCGTTCGGCGGTGGACAGCAAGATCGCCGGGGTGTGCGGGGGCGTTGCCGAGTATTTCGAGGTGGATTCCACGCTGGTGCGGCTAGTGTGGGTTCTGCTGATTCTCATGCCGGTGCCGGTGGTGCCGGCCCTGATCGGATATTTTGTGGCCTGGCTGATCATGCCGCTGGCCCCGCTGCCCGAGCGGGCGGTGGCGCCGCCGTCCGACGCGCCGCATTCGGCGGCAGCCGCATAATCACCCCCGGGTGAATGGGCGAGAATTCAGTCCTTGTTGTTCTTGGCCTTGCGGGTGGACCGGCGGCCTTCGGGGAAGAAGAGCCGGTCGAAGGCAATGGGTCCCGCGCCGAGCGCCGCCAGCGCAAACGCCGCCGTTGCCAGCGCCAGCGGCAATTCGTAGTTCTGCACCTTCATTGGCTCCAGAATAATTCCATGCACCTTCCATAGGGCGATGGCCATCTCGCCCGCCAGAAGCAATCCCGCCACGCGCGTAAAAAGCCCCGCGATCAGCAGGCAGCCGCCAAAAAACTCAAGGATCCCCGCGCCATAGGCGAAATACGAAGGAAAGCCCATGCGCGCAAACCATTGCAGGGCCTCGCGCGTGTGCGTGAACAATTTCGGGTAGCCGTGGTAGACAAAGATGGCGCCCAGCGCCACGCGCAAGAGCAGCAGCGCGAGCGGCTTCAGCTTTTCCAGACTCTGCATGCGGATTCTCCTGGCCGGGGGCGCCTGCAAGGCAGCCCCGGCGTGCGGGATTGTAACAGAAATGCGGGTTGCACCTCCCGCGCCTTGCCGGAAATGTTTTCCCGGAGTGTTCCCCAGACACGCGCGCCCCTTGGTGTAGAATTCCTTCGTGGTGAGAGGCACGCGGGGGGCATGAGGGAAGGCAAGCGCACAATCGGTGTGGTCACCGGGGGCGGGGACTGTCCCGGCCTGAACGCGGCGATTCGCGCCATCGTTCTCAAGGCCAGCCTGGAATACGGCTGGCGCGTGGTGGGCGTGGCCGACGGCTTCGACGGGCTGATCTGGCCGGAGAGGTCCCGCGAGCTGACGGTGGAGTCGGTGCGGGGAATTCTGCCCCAGGGCGGCACGATTCTCGGCACGACGAATCGCGGCGATCCGTTTGCTTATCCGGTGAAGGAGGGCGGCCGGACTTCCGTGCAGGATTATTCGGCCCGGTGCCTGGAGGGCATGCAGCGGCTGGGAATCGACGCGCTCATCGTGATCGGCGGAGACGGGACGCTCGAGATTGCGCACCGGTTCTCGCAGATGGGCATGAAGATTGTGGGTGTGCCGAAGACGATTGACAATGACCTGCGCTGCACCGAGGTGACGCTGGGCTACGACAGCGCGCTGCACGTGGCCACCGACGCCATCGACCGGCTGCGCACGACGGCCGAGAGCCATCATCGCGTGATGGTGATGGAGGTGATGGGCCGCGACGCGGGCTGGATCGCCCTGGGCGCGGGAATCGCGGGGGGCGCGAACGTGATTCTCCTGCCAGAAATTCCGTTTACGATCGAGAACATCTGCGGCATGATCGGCCGGCGCGAGGCGATGGGCAGGCGGTCGTCGCTAATTGTGGTGGCCGAGGGTGTGCGGCTGCCCGGCCAACAGGCGCGGGCGCAGGATGCTCCGGGGCCGCTGGCGGGACACGCGGCCAATGCGATCGCCTCGGCGTTGCGCGAACTCGTGGACAAGGAAGTGCGCGTGGCGGTGATCGGGCATCTCCAGCGGGGCGGCTCGCCCAGCCCCTTCGATCGCCTGCTGGCCACTCGGTTTGGCGTGGGCGCGGTGGAGCTAGTTGCCCGGGAAGGATACGGCCGCATGGTTTCGCTGCAAGGGGGAAAGATCGAATCGGCGCTGATTGCTGAAGCGATCCACCCGGTGCGCCTGGTGGATCCAGGAGGTGACATGGTGCGGGCCGCGCGCGCCGTGGGAATCACATTTGGAGACCGCCTCTGATGCGCAAGGTGCTGCTGGGCTTCCTGGTCGTGCTGGTGATCGGCTTGGGCGTGTACCTGCGCATGCGGCGTCCGGCGCGCTCGCTCGGAGTGGCTTACGCCACCAATCGTGAGGTGCTGGTGTGGAGCACGACCGCGCAGGTGCGCGAGCGCGTGGCCACGGTGGGCTTTGGCGAGCGACTGGAAATCCTCGATCGCTTGGGCGATCAGGTGAAAGTGCGCACGGCGGCGGGCATCACCGGCTGGGCCTCCCAAGGCGATTTGCTCTCGGCGGATTTCTGGCAGAAGGCCCGGGACTTGGAGGCGAAAATCGCCACCGAGCCGGTCGAAGCCCGCGGTCACACGCGCGTGCTGACGAATCTTCACACCGAGCCGGGCCGCGACGCCCCGCGCATCCGCCAGCTCACCCGGGCCATTCCCGTCGACCTGTTCGAACGGCGGGCGCTGGATGTGCCGGCCGCTGCGGCGCAGCCGGCGGCGGCGGCCGCTGCGCCTGCTCCGGATGCCACGGACGACGGAGAAGGGGCGCCCAGCCTGCCGGCCGAAGCCAAGAAGGAGGACTGGTGGCTGGTGCGCGCGCACCTGCCGGGGCAGGCCTCGATTGCAGGGTGGGTATTGGGCCGGTTCGTGGATCTTGATGTGCCTGCGCCGCTGCCGGATTACGCCAGCTCGTCTGGCGTGCGCATCGTGGCGTGGTTCGAGCTGAATCATGTGGCGGATGCGTCGGGTGGGGCGAAGCCGCAATATCTGGTGGCGGCCACGCGCGGGCCCGAGGGGCAGCCGTGCGATTTCACGGTTCTGCGCGTCTACACCTGGGGATTGCAGGCACAGCGGTACGAGACCGCGTTTGCCCAAAGCAATTATTGCGGAAAGTTGCCGGTCAAGCTGACCCCGGCCAGGGCGGCGGGCGGGGACGCCACGTTTTCATTTGAGGATTGGAGCCGGGGTGCGCGGGAGCAGCGGAGCTACCAGATGCACCAGACGACGGTGCGGCGCGTGAGAGAATCCGGCGCGGTTCGGGCGAGGCCCTAGGTGAAGGACACTGCTTTTGCGGCGATGAATTATTTCCGGCGCCGGAATCCTCCCGCCGCGGATTTCCTCGGCATTTGCCGCGGGAGTTCCTTGGCCGCCGCGATTCTCTTCTGCGCCGTCGCCGCAGCGCTGGCCGGATGCTCGCAAGACAAAACCCATGCCCAATCCGAAGCGCCGCCTCCGCTGGCTTATCTGGGCAGCTGGGGCGTGAAGGGCGATGGGCCCGGCCAATTGGACCAGCCCACGTGCATGGCCACCGATGCCATGGGTTATGTGTATATCGCGGATGCGGGGAGCCATTTCGTTGACAAGTTCGATTCCCGGGGTACGCCGCTGCTCTCCTATCAGGACGAAAAGTTGAAGCAGCCGGAGTCGATCGCGGTGGACGCCGGCGGCGCGGTGTACGTGACCGATGCCAGCCGCCAGAGCGCTTTCGTCTACCTTCCCAATGGCGATCGCTATCGCCAGATCCGCGTGCGCACGCGCCCCAACAGCGAAGAGAATTTGAGCGTGGCGGTGGATGACGACGGGCTGATTCATATTCTCGACGCCGATGCCGGCCGGATCTTCGTCTATACGCCCCGATTCCGGCTGGTGCGGAACTGGCAGCCGGCCGCCAAGACGCCCGGCGGCAAAGCCCGCGTCCAGGCCGTGGCCACGAACTCGGATGGCGATCTCTACTTGGCCGATCCGGGGGAAAACCGTATCCTGCGTTTCACGCACGAGGGGCGCTTTGTCGCGGCCATCGGCAGCGCTGGCGACGGCGTGGAGCCCAAGCTGAGCAGCCAATTCGCCGTCGCGGGCAACTACCTCTTTGTGATGGACGCCAACGGCCGCATGCTGCACGTCTGGTCGACCGACGGACGTCCGAAGCTGGACGTGGATCTGGCTCCCGAGTTGGGGCAGGGAAATCGGCGGGCTCCTGCTCTGGCCGTCAGCACGCGCAAGGAGCTGTTCGTCCTGGACGCTCCGGGGGCGCGCGTGCTTCGCTATCACATCAACTTCTAAGAATGCATTTGGCACCGTTGCTGCCGGTGCACGAGGCGATCATCGCATGGCACTTCTGCTGACCGAATCGGATGTGAAGGCGCTTCTGACGATGCCGCTGGCGCTGGAGGCGGTCGAGGATTCGTTTCGCCGGCTGGCGGACGGCACGGCGATTTCCCAGTCGCGCCAGCGGGTGCGCGTTCCCGGGCAGGCGCTGCTCAATTACATGGCCGCCGCCGACGCGGCGGGCGGCTATCTGGGCCTGAAGATCTACTCGATTTCGCGGGAGGGAGCGCGGTTTCTGATCCCGCTGATTGCCGCGGCATCCGGCGACCTGGTGGCGCTGATTGAGGCGGACTACCTCGGGCAGATGCGGACGGGAGCCGCCAGCGGCGTGGCCACGCGCTGGATGGCGCGCGCGGACGCCCGGACGGCCGGGATTATCGGGACGGGCTCGCAGGCGCGGACGCAACTGGAGGCCGTGGCGCTGGCGCGCAAGCTGGAAAGCGTTCGCGCCTTCGGCCGCGATCCGCAGCGGCGCGAGCAGTTCGCCCGGGACATGACCGCGCGCCTCGGCGTGCCCGTGACGCCGGTGTCCTCGGCGGAGGAAGCGGTCCGCGGCGCCCAGATTCTGATCACCGCCACGACCGCCGCGCAGCCGGTGGTCGAAGGCCGCTGGCTCGATCCCGGCGTGCACATCAACGCCATCGGGGTGAATGTCGCGGAGAAGCGCGAGGTGGATTCCGAAACGGTTCGTCGTTCCGATGTGATCGCCGCCGATTCGGTCGCGCAATCGAAGATCGAGGCCGGCGACCTGATTCACGCGTTTGGCGGCGACGCGTCGCGCTGGGACTCGGTGCGCGAGCTCGCGGACATTGTGGGCGGGAAGGCCGCCGGGCGCACCGGTCCCGGTCAGATCACGTTTTTCAAGTCGAATGGCATCGCCATCGAGGACATTGTCGTGGCGGGCCGCATTTACGAGCGGGCGCGGGAGCGAGGGCTGGGGCGGGAAGTGCCGTTCTGGCGGAAGGAAGATCGCGCCGGAGAGCGTTGAAGCAGTTAGGTGCCGGCGCCGCCCAGGTGCTTTTCCAGGGCGTCGTGGAGCCTCTGGCGGATGTCGGCGGGCAGCGGAGCAGGTTCGGAGTTGCAGAATATCTCAATGGTTTTCTTGGTGGTGTCCACGACCAGCCGGCAGTCGCTGCATTTTTCCAGATGTTGTTCAATGGACGCGCGCAACGAGGAGTCCAGCGCGCCATCCAGATAATCCGCCAGTTCGATCACGATGGATTTGCACTTCACGAAGGTTCTCCCCGCCGAAAATATCGGTTTAGACTTTCGCGCAATCGGAGCCGCGCACGCAGCAGCCGCGATTTGACGGCGGGCACGGAAAGCCCCAATACTTCGGCCGTCTCCTCGGTGGATAGTTCCTCGATGTCCCGCAGCTGAAAGACGATCCGAAACGGAGGATCGAGATCTCCGACCACGTGTGCGAGAATTCCCGCGAGTTCGGATTGCTGGTAGCGCTGCTCGGGAGAAGGGCCCCAGTCCTCGACGTCGCGCGGCAGGGTGGCCTCGCCGGTCTCGATCTCTTCATCGAGCGAGACGATGCCCGGACGGCGCTTGCGCAGTTTCATGAGCGCCTGGTTGACGGCGATGCGCACCAGCCACGTATAGAACCGCGAAGTGCCCTCGAACCCGCTCAGATGCTCGAACGCCTTGAGGAACGCCTCCTGCATGGCGTCTTCGGCGTCCTCGCGATTCTGGGTGATGTTGTGCGTGAGGCGGAAGATCTTCCGCTCGTAGCGGCTGACCAGCGTTTCGAAGGCGCGCACGTCTCCGGCCTGCGCAGCCGCCACCAGCGCCGATTCGTCGTCCTTCACGATCTGCGACGGCAGCGGATGGCTGTGTGCCGGGTTGAGTTTCGGAGTGTGCATCGCCGGGTACGCCCATGGAAAAGGGTAGCACAGCTTTCCCGGCCCTGCTGGCGGGAATGTATTATGATAGCCGCGCGTCAGCGCATTTGGCGGTTGTTTGGCGTTGTCGCCTGAGCGCGCCCGGCAGGGGTTGTCAAAATCGGCCGGTGTGGCGCGCAGCTTGAATCCGTTGGGGAGGAGTGAAGACGATTCGATGCGGACCCTGCCTGATTACCTGCGCAAGGGGATGAAGATGATCCTGGTGGGCGCCAATCCCGGCGAACGGTCGGCGCGCGTGGGACACTATTACGCGGGTCGCGACAATCCCTTCTGGCCGGTGCTCTACGAGTCCGGGGTGATTCCCGAGCCGCTCACCTACCGCGACGACCGGCGCATCCTGGAGTTCGGCATCGGCATGACCGATCTGGTCAAGCGCCCGGCGCGCGCCGGAGAGGAGATTGACCGCGAGGAGTTCGCCGAGGGCCGCGTGCTGCTGGCGCAAAAGCTTGAGGACCTGCGCCCGCGGGTGGTCGCCTTCAACGGCAAGCTGGTGTATGAGAAGTTCGCGGGGCGTCCCTGTAAGCTCGGTCTGCAGAAGGCAAAATTGTACGGGGCGCAGGTCTTCGTTCTGCCGGCGAACACCGGTCAGGATGGGGAAACCAGCATGGCGGTGAAAACACGGTATTTCAAGAAGCTGGCCGTGCTGCTGCGCGGTTTGAAGGAGCAGGGATGAGCGCCACCCACCAGGCCGGCGCTCCTCTGGTGCTGGAGGAGCGGACGGATTCCGTGCTGACGCTGCGGCTGAACCGGCCGGAAAAACTCAACGCGCTCAACCCCGAACTCTGCCGCGCGCTGGTACACGCGCTGCTGCGCGCGGCCGACGACAAGTCCGTGCGGGCCGTGGTCCTCACCGGGGCGGGACGTGGTTTCTGTGCCGGCGGCGACGTCCATCACATCCGCGACGCCCGGATGCGCCGCTCCGTGCGGGACTTCGAAGCGCTGATGGCCGCGGGCAAGGAAGTCACCGTGGCCATTGCGTCGATGCCGAAAGTGGTGATTGCGGCGGTGAACGGGCCGGCGGCCGGCGGAGGCATGAGCCTGGCGCTGGCCTGCGACATGCGAATCGCTTCGGATCGCGCGAGTTTCAAGCAGGCCTTCGCGCAGCTGGGATTGTATCCCGACCTGGGCGCGACCTTTTTTCTGCCGCGGCTGGTGGGATTGTCGCGCGCCTCCGAACTGTTCTACACCTCGGAGCAGCTTTCGCCCGCCGAGGCCCGCGAGATGGGCATCGTCTATCGCGTCTACCCGCACGAACAGTTCGAAGAGGAAACGGCTAAACTCGCCGCGAGCATCGCGGCCGGACCGCCTCTGGCCTACCGCGACGTGAAGCGCACCATGATCGGCGAGGCGCACCGCGAACTGGCGCGCGTAATTGACGAGGAAAACCGCCTCCAGCTTCACTGCTTCCTTTCCGAGGATTGCGCCGAGGGCCTGGCGGCTTTCTTCGAGAAGCGCAGCCCGAACTTTCGGGGGCATTGAGGATTTTCCGGGGCGCCGCGGAGCGAAGGTGCCAGCGGGATTGGAATCTATCGCACAGGGGCCTGCTTTGATGCCAGAGATCGAATCCCATTTGTTCCGGACAACATGACATGACTACTTCCATGCTTCGCGTCAGAACCGAAGGCCGCACATCCTGGATCACGCTCGACCGGCCGCCGCTCAACGTGCTGAACATCGCGCTGATGCGCGAGCTTTCCTCCGCGCTGGCCGATGTTGCGCCGAAGTCGGATTTCCTCGTCTTCGAGGGCGCGGGCACGCGCGGGTTTTCGGCCGGCGCGGAAGTGGGCGACCACGCGCCCGAGCACATCGCCGAGATGCTGAGTGCATTCAACGGCCTGTTTCGGGAATTGTGGCGCGCCGATTGCATCACCGTCTCCGCCGTTCACGGCGTCTGCCTGGGGGGCGGCTGCGAACTCGCCACGTTCTGCGATTTTGTCGTGGCCGGGCAGTCGGCCAAATTCGGCCAGCCCGAAATCAAGCTGGCCTGCTTTCCGCCGGTGGCCATGGCCGTCTTTGCGCAGTCGATGGGGCCGCGCGCGGCGCTGGATCTGATTCTCACCGGGCGCACCATCTCCGCGGCGGAGGCTCGCGAACTCGGCTTGGTCACTCGCGTGGTTGCGGATGCGGAGGTCCAAAAGGCGGCGCAGGAGTTGGTCGCGGAACTCGCGGCGCTGAGCCCCTCCGCGCTGCGCATGACCCGCCGGGAACTGTGGCGCGCGACGGGCTTCGATTTCGAAAAGACGCTGGACGCCATCGAACGGGCGTATCTCGACCGGCTGGCGAAATTGCCGGACTACGCCGAAGGCATCCAGGCTTTTCTGCAGAAGCGCGCGCCCGTCTGGCGCGGCCGCTGAGGCGAGTTGAAAGAGATCCGGACCATCGGGATCGTCGGCGCGGGAGCCATCGGCCAGGCCATTGCGTACTTGGCCGCTGCCGCCGGCTATGGCACCGTGCTGGAGGACGTGTCGAGCGCGCGGCTCGCGGACAGCCGGGCCTGGATTGCGGAGGCATTCGACCGCGCCATCGCATTGGGTACGCGGACGCCGAGCCAGAAGATCGCGGCCCTGGCGAACCTTGCCACGGCGCGCTCGGTCGAAGACGTCTGCCGGGAAGCGGACCTGCTCATCGACGCGACGGCGGAAGAAATGGAAGTGAAGCTGGAAATCTTCACGCTGTTCGACCGGTTCGCGAAGCCGGGGGCCATCCTGGCCAGCAGCACTACTTCGGTTTCCATCGCGGATCTGGCCGCCATCACGTTTTGCGCCGAGAACTGCGTGGGCTTGCGTTTCGTCGCGCCCTTGGAGGACGCCGAGCGGCTTGAGATTGTCCGCACGGCGGCCACTTCGGAAGCCACCGTGGAGGCGTGCGCCGAGGTCGGCCGCCGGATGGGCCGGGAGGTGGTTGTCGTGCAGGAACCGGCGAATTCGACGGCCAACGGGGGGAGATGATTCCGGAAATGAGTGCCACTGGGCGAATTGAAATTCTTCAGGGCGACCTGACCGAAATGGACGTCGATGCCATCGTGAACGCCGCCAATAACGATCTGCAGTTGGGCGGCGGCGTGGCCGGAGCGATTCGCCGCAAGGGCGGCCCGCGCATTCAGGCGGAGTGCGACGACATCGGCACGATTCCCGTGGGCGGCGCGGCCATTACCACGGGAGGAAATCTCAAGGCGCGGCATGTGATCCACGCGGCCAGCATGCAGCTCGGCGGACGCGCTTCGGCGCAGGCGCTCCGCAACTCGACCGCGCATGCGCTGCGCATCGCCGCACAGCAGGGCCTGAAAACGATCGCTTTTCCCGCCGTCGGCACCGGGATCGCCGGATTTCCGCTGCGCGAGTGCGCCGGCATCATGCTGCGCGAAGTAGCGCGGCACCTGGCGGGCCCCACGCCGGTCGAGAAAGTCTACTTCGTGCTGTTCGATCCAGAGGCGCTGGAGGCGTTTCAGAAAGCGTTTCGGGAACTCGATGCCGCGGGCCAATCCGCACCGTGAGAACCACGGATGCCACACATTTGTGGCGCCGTACTTGAGGACGATGCTGAGATTCGTCGCGCATCCTCATCGGATGCGCTCAGAATGACGCGCGGCAGGTGATTGCGCTTTTCGGCGGTGTGGTCTGCTGGTGAGAAATCCCGACTATTTGCTCTCGGTGCGTTTCTTGAGCACCGGCGCACCTTGATCGCCGGTGGTGGTGGGAGGCGTGGTTTGCGAGGGCGCGGCGCCGGCGGCGGGTGCGGCCGTATCGCTGCCGTAAGGCTTCTGCATGTATCGGACGGCTTCCTGCTGGGCGCCGGCGGTATCGTCCTTGGTGTGCTGCGCCAGCGTGTACTCGTTGACGGCGCGCTCGCGTTGTCCGAGCACGTCGTAAATCTTCCCGATATAAATGTGGCTCCAGACCTCGGTCCATTTCGGGTCGAGATCGCCGCCCAGGGCCGCGCGAAATTCGTTGGCGGCGGCCTGGTAATTCTTCTGGTAGAACATGGCCTCGGCCATGCGGAAATGCGCCAGCGAATTGGTCGGCTGGACATCCAGCGCGCGCCGGTACTCCTGAACGGCTTCGAAATATTTTCCCACCGCGGCGAGGTTTTCGCCGCGCGCGACGATCGCGCGCACGCGCAGCCGCGGGCTGGACTTCAGCAGGTTGTTGTTCGGATCGACGGTGATCCCGTTGGGTTTGGGCCGCCCGAAGGTGTCGATCTTGAAGTCCGACGAGGTGCCCGTCACCAGAATCTTCTTGATCTCCGGATTGCCTTCCGTATCCACCTTGATCTCCACGGGCATGCGGAACGTGTCGAGATCCTGGCGGATCTTGCCGGCCACCTGAAAACCCCGGGGCGTGCGATAGACGATATATTCCAAACTAAATTCAGGGATTCCGGTCGAATCCAGCCATTGCGCGAAAAAGGAGAGCAGATTGATGGGCGGCTCGCCCGGCTTCGGCGCGGGCAGTTTCGTCGCGGTCATCTTCTCGAAGTCGTCGATGGTCGCGGTCTTTCCGGCGTGCTCCTTGAAAAAATCGCGCAGCAGGGATGTGAACGCGTCGTCGCCCAGCTGGGCGCGGAGCATGTGAAAGACCATCGCTCCCTTGTCGGCGACGACGGAGCGATACCGGTCCGAATAGGGGGCGAGGTGGTCGGCCTGCGCGATGGGCGTCGAGCCCTCGTACATCAGGGCTCCCACCGCGAAATCCTCCAGCGCCCGGTGCAGGCCCGCGACGCCGTCGGATTGTTCCGCGTACATCGCTTCGGCGTAGCGCGAAAGTCCGGTGGTCACCCACACATCCGACGCCGTGGCGGGCAGAACCTGATCGCCCCACCATTGCCCGGCGGCCAATTGCGCCAGCAAACGGTCATTCGGCTTGGCACTCCACTGCCGCCCATTGATGAGCAGCAGCCCGGGAGCCGAAAAACCCAGCAGCGACATATCCGGCACTTGTACGACCGTGAGATTGGGCTGCGCGGGCAGCGGCCCGAACGTGTCGGTGAAATAGCTCAGAATTCGAGCCAGCGAATCCCCCCAGGCGCTTGCGGTGGACGCTTGGGCGGGCGCCGTATAGACCGAAACCTGATAGCCCTCGGCGGCGACGGGGGACAGCTTGAGGTTCCCCGCCACGAAGGACCCCACGGGCGCGGGCCGGTCGCAGTGAAACACGTAGGATGTCTGGCCCGGCACCTTGCCGATCCCCGGTAGCGTCGTGGGCGGGTCAGCCTTGCCCGTACCCGCCACGGCGAACGTCTCCGGCACGATCAGCCGGAAGGTGGCGGTGTAGCGGTTCGACGGATAGTTGGTCAGCGGAAACCATCGCGCGGGCAGCAGGAGATACGCGGAGGTCTTATCGACGGAAGCCAGGCGCACGCCTTTCGACGGGCTGTCTTCCTCGCTGGAAACCGGACCGCTGTACTCAAACGAGAGGGTGATCTGTTTTCCCGGAGTGGCCGTGCCGGGCAGCGCCACGCTGAGCAGCAGCGGGTCGTTGTTATCGCGCTCGAAGGCGAGAGTCTGGCCCTCGGCCGTCTTCACCGAAGTCACGCGCAAGTCCGGATGGAGTTCGACCAGGAGCGTCTTGGCCACCTGATCGGCCACGAAATCCACCTTGGCCAGCGCCGAGATCGTCTGCTCGTCCGGATGGAGCATCACTTCGACGTCGTAATTGGTGGCGCGGAACGGGAAAGCGTGCGGGGCTTGGCCCATCGCTGATCCAGCGGCCACGAGCAGAAGCACCAGTAGAGCGGGCAATCGATTGATCGTGAGCAAGAAAGATCCCTCTCGCGAAACGCGCAACTCGTGTCAGCGTATCTAAGATACCAGATAACCGCATGTAGTTGCCCCGCCCAGGGCACAAGTTCGCCGGCCTGTTACGATCCTAGCAGGGTGCTGAAGTAGCCTGAGAGGGTTGTGGGTCGCGGCTTTAGAGCTTGCGAAAGAAGTCAAAATCGAGCCTCAGGGGTTAAAACCCCTGACGAAAAGGCGTGGTTTATGTCGGAGCTGAAGCTCCGACCCCCTAAAATTCGCCTTCTTTCCGCAAGCTGTTTTAGCCGCGACATGAGCACACTAATCAATGGGGCTTTAGCAGAGTGCTGAAAAAGTCGGCGCCAGACTTCAGGGGTTAAAACCCCTGAAGAAAGCACGCCACTTGCGGCGGGGTTGAAACCCCGCCCTTCCGGACCGCAGCATCTTTCAGCAGCCTGTTAGAGCCTGAGCGCCAACTGGAGTTTACGTCCCTCAGCGGCTGAAGCCGCTTTGGCGCTGCGCCGGTTCGGCACGGCTGAAGCCGTGCCCTGACGCTAAACCGAAGTTGCCACACAGACTCTTTAGCCCCTGAAGCTCTCTGAGGCGTCCTTTTCAGCACCCTGCTTTGACGTCCCGTCCGCCCTAATCGGCTCGAGCATGCGGGCAAAGACGTCCGCCGCGCGCTCGATGGCGCCGCCGGGCCCGAGTTTGGCGCGCACCTCAGCCAGCCCCGCCTGCATCTCCTCGCGCGCGGCCGGCGATTCCAGCAGCCGGCACACCTCGGCGGCGACTGCCGCCGGCGTGAAATCATCCTGAATCAGTTCCGGCACCACGCGGCGTCCGGCAATCAGATTCACCATGGCGATGAAGGGGGTGTGCACCATGCGGCGCAGCAGGAACGCGGTGGCCGGGGCCACGCGGTAGATCACCACCATCGGCGTTCCCAACAGCGCCGCCTCGACGGTGGCCGTGCCACTGGCGACGATGGCGCAGTCGGCCGCGGCCAGCGCGTCGTAGGCGCCGCCTTCGATTCGTTTCAGTTCGATATCCAGCCGAGAGGCGCCGCCCCCAAGCCACAAATCCGTTCCCAGACCCGGCGCGACGACGTGGACAAACTGAACCGGGCCAGCCGGCTTCATTCGGTGGGCCACCAGGCGGCACGCCGCGATCACCCGCGCATAGTGGCGTGCGACTTCGCTGCGGCGGCTGCCGGGCAGCAGCGCCACGATCGGCCGGGAGGCGTCCAGGCCATGCCGCACGGCAAATTCCGCTCGATTCATGGAGGGGCGCACCACATCCACCAGCGGATGCCCCACGAAATCCACCGGCACGCCGGCCTCGCGATAGATCTGCTCTTCGAACGGGAAGATTACCACCATGCGCTGCACCAATCGTTTGATGACGCGCACCCGCCCCGCGCGCCACGCCCACACCTGCGGTCCGATGAAATATCCCACCGGAATGCCATGCTTGTTCAGCCGCCGAGCCACTCCCAGGTGCGTGTCCGGAGAGTCCACCAGGATCGCCAGCGCGGCGGCGCGCCGGGTGGCTTCGCGCGCCAGCCGCCTTTGCACGCCAATGACCGTGGGAATCTTGTGCAGCGCCTCCGCGATGCCCACGACGGCGACTTCCTCGGAGCGCGCGACCAGTTCGACGCCCGCTTCGGCCATCCGCGGCCCACCCATTCCAAAGAAATGCGCCCCGGTGCGCCGGCCGAGCGCCCGGGCCAGCCGCGCGGCGTACATGTCGCTGGAGGCTTCGCCCGCGGAGATAAGAATTTGAGGCGGCATCATGCAGTCCACTGGGAGGGGCGAGGGCCCGCGCTCGGCACCGAATCAGTCATCGGCGGGCATGGGTTGCGGCGGCTGCGGCAATCCGGAGGCCGGCGCGCCGGACAGGGAAAGCGTGAGCTCCTGTTCCTTGTACTGGAGCTGGTAGAGGCGGTAGTAGATGCCGCGCAGGGCGAGCAATTCCTGGTGCGAACCCTGCTCGCGCAGGCGTCCCTTGTGGAAGACGAGAATCCGCTGGGCGTGCTGAATGGTGCTCAGGCGGTGGGCGATCACCACGGCGGTGCGCCCCTTCAGCAGCCGGTCGAGCGCCTCGCGAATCAGCAGTTCGGTCTTGGTATCGACGCTCGAGGTAGCTTCATCGAGGATCAGGAACTTGGGATTGTGCGCCAGGGCGCGGGCGAAGCTCACCAGTTGCCGCTGGCCGACCGACAGCGTTCCGCCGCGCTCGGTGACGGCGGTTTCCACGCCCTGTGCCAGCGAATCCAGGAAAGGGCTGAGGCCAACTTCCCGCAGCGCGCTCTCGGCGGCGGTGCGGTCGAGCGTTGAGGTCCCGAGCTTGACGTTGGACTCCAGCGTCCCGGTGAACAGGAACGGATCCTGCAGCACGATCCCGAACATTCGCCGCAGCTCGTGCAGGTCCAATTCGCGGATGTCCACGCCGTCGAGCAGAATCTGGCCGCGCTGGATGTCGTAGAAACGCAGCAGGAGCTGGATGATCGTGGTCTTGCCCGCGCCGGTGTGGCCCACGATGGCAAGAGTTTGTCCCGGCTCGGCGCGGAAGGAGACGTCGCGCAGCACCCAATCTTCTTCTTTCGGCGCCGCGCCGCCGTGGTAGGCGAACCATACGTTGCGGAATTCAATCTCGCCGCGCGGCGCGGCCACGTGGCGCGGCTCGGCGGGCGAAACAATGGTCACCGGCTCGTCCAGCAGCTTGAAGATGCGCTCGGAGGCCGCCATGGCACTTTGCAGGATGTTGAATTTTTCGCTCAGGTCCTGGATCGGCCGGAAGAAGCGCTGGGCGTACATCATGAAGGAAATCAGGAGGCCGACGGTGATCGTCCCGGCCACGACGCGCACGCCGCCCACCCAAAACAGCAGCGCCACGCCTCCCATGCTGAGGAACTCGACCGCCGGGAAGAAGAATGCGAAGGCGTCAATCGCGTCCTTGTACGCTTCCATGTGCACGCGATTCAATTCCGCGAATTGCCGGCGTGCTTTCTGTTCCCGATTGAACAGCTGCACGATGGACATGCCGCTGACGTGTTCCTGCAGAAATCCGTTGATCCGCGCGATGGCCGTGCGGATGCGGCGATTGGCGTCGCGCACGCGGGTCCGGAAGAAATAGGTCAGCACGATCATGAAGGGCAGCGGGGAAAGCGTCGCGAGCGCCAGGCGAGGCTGCATGACGAAGAGCCAGATCGCCATGCTGATCAGCAGGACGAAATCGTTGAGCATGGCCACGACGCCGGAAGCAAACAGGTCGTTCAAGGCGTCCACGTCGGTGGTCGTGCGGGTCACCAGACGTCCCACCGGGCTTTGGTCGAAGAAGCTCATGGGCAGGCGCTGCAAGTGTTGGAAGATTTCCTTGCGCAAGTCGTACATCGTCTTCTGCCCGATCGATTGCATGATCCGCACCTGGACGTACTGCAAGCCAAAGCTCGCGGCGAGCGAACCGAGAAACGCCGCCACGATCCAAGCGAGGCCCGAAATGGCGGCTGTTCGCGTGATCGCATGCGCCAGGCCCGGCAACAGAAAGCGGTCAATGGCCACGGCAAACAGGGCGGGCCCCACCAGTTCCATGGCGGTGATGCCCAGCGTCATAGACACCGCGCCCACAACTTGCAGCCGGTACGGCCGCAGATATTTCATCAGCCGGTGCGTCAGCTGCGTGTCGTAGAGTTTTCCGAGTTTCTCTTCTTCGCGGAAGTCGCTCATTCGCGTTCCAGCTCTTCTTCGAGCAGTTGCTTCTGGTACAGATCGGCGTAGTAACCGCCCAGGGCCAGGAGTTCGTCGTGCGTGCCGCGCTCGGTCACCTGTCCTTCGCGCAGGACGATGATCTGGTCCGCGTTTTTGACCGTCGAGATGCGGTGGGCGATCAGGATGGTGGTGCGCTGGCGCATGACGTCGCGCAGGCGGCGCAGGATGCGCTCCTCGGTGTCCGTATCCACGCTGGAGAGCGCGTCGTCGAGAACCAGAATTTTCGGTTGCCGCAGGATGGCGCGCGCCAGCGAGGTCCGCTGCTTCTGGCCGCCCGACAGCGTAATGCCGCGCTCGCCCACCATGGTCTCAAAACTGTGCGGGAAGCCCTGGATCTCCCCAGAAATGCTGGCGATCTCCGCGGATTCGAGGACCTGCTGGTCGTCGAGGTGGTCCACGCCGAAGCCGATGTTCTCGCGGATGGTCTCGCTGAACAAGAAAGTGTCCTGCGGGACGTATCCAATGGCGCGGCGCAGCGCCTCGAGCGGGTATTCGCGGATCGAGCGGCCGTCGATCAGCAGGGAATCGGGCGGCGCCTCCCAGAGGCGCGCGATCAGCGCCGCCAGCGTGGATTTGCCGCTGCCGGTCGGGCCGACAATCGCCAGGGTCGAGCCGGCGGGAATGCGCAGGTTGATATCGCGCAGCACGGGCGCCCCGGCGACGCCATTGCCGCTGGTCGGATAGGTGAAGGTCAGGTGGCGGAACTCGATTTCGCCCTGAATCGCGGCTTCCGGCGTCGCCCGCGCTGCTTGCTTGCGCGCGTCTGCCGGGACGGACGCGCCACCAATGCCCGGCTCAGCGGCCAGAATGTGGTGGAGCCGCCCCATGGAAGCCGCTCCGCGCTGAAAAATATTGGTCACCCAGCCCAGCGCGATCATGGGGAAGATGAGTTGCATGAGGAAGGCGTAGAACGCCGAAAACGTGCCCAGCGACACGCGGCCGTCAATGACCTTCGCGCCCCCGAGTCCCAGCAGGATGACGATGGTCAAGCCGATGAACGCCGAAAGGGCGGGGAAGAACAGGCTCATGGTGCCGATGAGTTGAATGTTCTGGTCGACGTACTCGCGGTTGGCTTGGTCAAACGCCTCGATCTCGGGCTTTTCCTGCACGTAGGCGCGGATCACGCGCATGCCGGTGAGATTCTCCTGTGCGCGCGTGGAGAGCACTCCGAGCGCGGCTTGGATCCGCTCCGAAAGCCGGTGAATGATCTGGCCGAAGTAGCGCACGGAAATGGCGATCAGAGGCACGGGCAGAAGCACCCACAGCGTGAGCGAGGGCGAGAGTTCCGCCATGAAGAAGATGGCAAGCGCCATGGTGGCCACCGTGGTAGCGGTGTACATGATCCCCGGACCGAGAACCATGCGCACATTGTTCAGGTCGTTGGTGGCCCGCGACATCAGATCGCCCGTGCGGTTGCGGACGTAGAATTCCGGCTCCATCCGCAGCAGCCGCGCCAGCATGTCGTTGCGCAGGTCGAATTCGATCTCGCGCGACACGCCGATTAAAATCCACCGGTTCCAGAACGAGAGGAATCCCTTCACCAGCATCAGGCCCACCAGGATGGCGCAATACAGTCCCAGCGCATGCCGGCTCAGCGGCGAATAGTAGCGGAACAGCTGATGCAGGAGCGCGCGCGGAGTGCCCGAAAGCGTGGAGAGGGCCTGCGGCGAGCCTTTCAGGCAGTCGGTGATAATGCCGATCACCAGTTGCGGCAGCGCGCCGATGGCCGCCATCAGCAGGTTGGTGGCGAGGCCGAGCGCGGTCATGCGCTTGTAGCGCGCCACGTAGGGCAGCAGCGATTTCAGATTGTCCCAGCCCGAGGCTTTCCGCGCAGGCCGCGTGGCGGTGGTGGCGACGGGTTGTGCGATGGCGCTCATGAATCGATTATTAGACGCAGCTCACGCGAGCTTGAGTACGTTACCGAACCGCCAGAATCTCCTCGAGGCGCGCTTCGAAATTGTCCTCGCCCTCGGACCATAGCCGCAGCCGCTCGACCGGCACGTCCTTCTCGATCCGGCGGAGCCAGTCGAACAGCGCGCGAATATTCTCTCGCGTCTTCTCCTGATATGTTTCCACATTTTCAGGCCAGGCCATGGCTTCCAGAAACCGGGCTTCTTCGGGGCTTTCCGCCGCGGCGGGCTCGCCCCGGTGGCTGCCGAGCAGGCCGGCATGGCCGGTAAAGAAATGTTCGAAACCCAGATCGACCTGCAGGTGGCCGTTGTCGGCCCACCAGCCGTTGTCGTACTCCTCGCCGTGGGAAAGAATCGCCAGGGGCTGCGGCTCCCGCTTGAACGTTCCCGTGGTTCCATCGAACGCGAACAGGTCCCAGTAGCAATTTACCTCAGCGGAACAGTCGCCGTGCAGGTGATCCCGCGCCAGTTCGATGACCCCGGCCGCGTCCAGCGGTACGGCGCGCAGGTCCATCTCCAGGACCGGAGTTTCCGAGGCGTCCACCGCGTGCACGGTGAGGAACGTGAAGCCCGGCCGGATGGCCGAGAAGGGCACCGTGGCCAGCAGGGCGCCAAACGCATCCAGCGCCCGCTCTTCGGAAAAATCCCGGCACCACACGTTCAGGTATGACTGGTTCGGCATGCAGGGCATTATACCGGGATGGCCGCCGGAACTGGAAATCACCGGGTGTGGCGGGAAGGGTAGGGTCGGGCGAGCGCGCGGCGCTTCGCCGCTATTTCTTCCGGGGTTCCGGGTCGTCGTTCTCAGGGCGGTAATCGGTGGAGAGTTTCAGCAGGCGTTCCTTCAGTGTCTCACCGACCCCGGCCAGGACTTCGACGAAGGTTTCGCGCAGGCGCTTCTCGGCGGATTGCGCCAGGGTGTCGAGAATGGCTTGCGAATTCTGCCCCAGGGTGGTGGCCGACGTCAGCATCCAGGAGTTGGAGACATTTTCCAGGCGATTCTTGTATTGGCCGATCAAATCCTCGGTGGCCTTGTTCAGATGCTCCATCCACTCCTGCTTCTGCATCTGGCCGTTCTTCTCCCACGATTCCAGCAGGGGCACGAGCTGGGATTCCAGGTGGACGCGGGCCTGGTCGGCGCCCTCGGCGATGGTTTGGTCCAGCCGCTTCTGAAATTCACCCAACGAGCTTTCGCGATGGTACTCCATGTCGGAGCGGGCTTTTTCCAGCGCCTCCCGCGAGGCCTGCTCGAACCGCCCGAGCGCTTCGGTGGACATTTGGAGCGCGCGGTCGGCGAAGCTGGCGTTGGCGATGTCGGCGGTCTCCTTCAGCTTACCGCGCTCGCGCTCCACGGTTTCCTTGGCGGCCTCTTCGATCTGCGCCTGGCTGTGATCGACGTAGGTGCGGCGGTAGTGGTCGAGCTCGGAAGCGACCAGGCGCGAAATTTCCGCGGCGCGGTCGCGCAGGTTCCCGGTGGACTGTTCGACCGACTTCTCCAGCGCCGTCTGCATGGTGGTCTGCGCCTTCTTCTGGTACCAGTCGGCGGCCTTCAGCAGCGCTTCGTAGGTGGAGTGCTGGGCCTCGGTGCTGCGCTGCTCCAGCTCTTCCTCCATCTTCGCCAGCGTCGCCCGGCAGGCCTGCTCGAGCTCCGCCGGATATTTCCCCATTTCCTGGCGCATGCGCTCGAGCATTTCCCCGGCGGCCTGCTCGGTCGCCTGTTGCACGCGTTCGCGGATGCTCCGCTCGAGCTGCGCGGTTTGCTCGCGCGAATCGGCCAGCTGCGCTGCGGCCCGTTGCGCTTCCTCGATGCGGGCCCCGAAGGTCCGGTCGAGTTCGCCGGCAAACTGATCCAGGGCTTTGCGCGTCGCATTCTGCATCAGCGGCTCGATTTGCTGGGCGCGCTCGGTGGCGGCGCGTTCCGCTTCGCGCCCGGCGTGGTCGGACAGCTCCCGCACCATGGCATCCAAGCGTTGCTGCGCGTGTTCGAGAGCCGACCGGGATGCTTCCTGCAATTGCGCCTTGGTGGCCTCCGCACGCGCCGCCATCCCGGCTTGCTCGGTGGCCTGGCCGATCGCCTGTTCGACTGCCACAGTGATTTTTGCGTCCAGTTGCGCGGAAACGCCTTGCGCCACCTTGCGGCTTTCTTCAATGATCTCGGTGACCCGCTGCGAGGCTTCCCGGATTAGCTTGTCGGCTTCGGATTCCGAGACTCGTTCCAGCGAGAGCCGCACGGCCCTTTCGATGGCTTCCTGCAACTGCACGTCCAGTTGCTGGCGCACCATCGCCATTTCCTCGTTGAGGGCCGCGCGCACGTCTCTCCGAATCGATTTGCTGAGTGTTTCCTTGGCATCGGCCACGATCTTTGCCGTCTGCCGGGCCAGGGCCATCTGCGTTTCCTGGGAAGGCGCGGGCTCGGGCACGAAGTGAATCCTGCTCTCGTCCGGTTTCCCGGGCGCTGTGGCTGGCGTTTCCGGCGGAGCCACCGGCGCCTCGGCCGCTGTTCCTTCCAGCTCGACCGGCACCGGACCCAGCGCGCTCTGTTCGGACATCGCTTCGTGGTCCGCCGCCGGTTCCAGCGGTGCGGGAATGGATGCGGCTGCTTCGTCGGGGTAGGGGAACCAATCTTCCGGAGGGAACGCGATCCCCCAGACGTTGCCCGCCGCCTCGAATTCCAGCGAGATCTGAAATAGCTCGCGGACCGTCCGGGGCCGCTGCACCAGCACCACGTGTCCCTCGACCCACCTGGGCGGCTGCGCAGGATCGGGGCGGGAGATTTCCAGCATGACCATCGAATTCTTGGGAACGTAATGCTTCGACTGGTACTTGCAGCCGTGACAGTTCACGATCACCGTCGTGGTGCGCTCCTTGAACGAGCGGCCCAGCGCATCGGTGCCCGCTACGGTGATGGGCACCGCCTGCACGATGCGCGTACTCCGGCGCCGTTGGATGCCCGGATCGCCCGATGGTAGAGGCTCAGTCACACGTTCCCCTGAGAAACTATCTCCCAGCCTAGCATCGGAATAGACCTCCGGAAGAGGGGAGTGGCGGGATTGTGCGAAAGGGTAAATTGCTGCTGCCGCCGCACCCCCGGGAACCCTGCCGGCGGGCCACTGCGGGTTAGTTGGAACATCCCCTGGTGTGCGGAACAACGGCAGCTTGCCTGATCCCATCGGGCTACGGAGGCACCGTTGTCTGCGTGGAGATTGGTGAATCGGCTACCGGCAGCGTGCGCGAAGGAAACGTCACCTTGCAACCGGTGCCGCGCGGCGCCATTTCGGCCCACAAGCCGGCGAGCTCGCAAGTTGACGCTTGCATTGCGTCGCGGGGGGAATACAATCTCACCGGATTCGGACCGGCCGGACCGGTTACGATCGGGAAAGGGGAACTGCCGATGAGAAAAACGCGGAATCAAGGGTACGTGAAGCTGGCCGTGCCGGGAACAATCGCGGCCGCGCTGCTGGTGATCGCGGCACTCATGCTATTCAGCTCTACGATGGCGGCGCAGAACGCCCCCGCGCGGGGCACCCTTTCCGGCGCGGTCACCGCCGACCAAGGGCCGGTGGTCGGATTCCGAGTCACCGTGCACAACCTGGACTACAAGCTGTGGTACACGGTCTTCACCAACAAGGGCCACTACACCATTCCGCAGGCGCTTCCGGGGCGGTACGACGTGACCGTGCTGGAAAAGGGTTTTACAGCGCCGACGTTAGCCGTCAATCTCGCGCCCGGCGAAGCCAAGACTGTGGACATCGCCGTGAACAAGATTGCCGCCCGCCCGGCGATGGGCGCTCAGGGCGTGTCCACCGAGGCGATGGACTCCGCGCTGTTCGGCGGCCGCGTCGCTGCGAATACCGAGTGGGTGAATACCTATGAAGAGCTGTATCCGCCGGGCCCGGGACGCGACCTGCTGAAGGCCAACTGCACGGGCTGCCACGGCGCCGGCTTCGGCACGATGCATCTGACCCAGCCCGCCTTCCGCGCCGGCATCGCCATGATGACTGAAACCGGCCCCACCGACGACGCCTTCGCCACCAACCTGGGCCACACTTATCTGACCGGCGCGCAGAAGAATGAAATCGCCGCCTATCTGGCGAAAAACTTCGGTCCGGGCACGCCGGACAAAAGGCTCAAGACCGATCCTCCGATCATTAACGAAGATGCGCTGGCCAAGGCCATCTACGTTTCCTACGACATCCCCGACACGTTTCCGCGCCCCCCGTTTCGCGGAGACGTGTTCGGTGCAGACCAGGTGGACGGCGTGACCCCCCAGGACCCCGCGGCCAGCCCCAACGGATTCGTGGCCACGCAGATTCTGCACGATCCGTTCATCGTGCCCGACGGCATCTGGTACGCCAATCCCACGGCCAACGCGATCATCCATTTCGATCCCAAGCAGCTGGATCCGAACAAGCGGTACAAGGTTTATCCCATCAAGGGCCACCCGTACACCTACGCGCACGGAATCACCACCGACAGCAAGGGACATGTCTATTGGGCGGAAATCACCGGCGGCCAGCTCGGCGAACTCGATCCCGCCACCGGAAAGGAGATCCGCCACTACACGCCGCGCCGGGGCGGCATGCTCCAGGTGGCCACGGACAAGGACGACAACATCTGGTTCGGCATGGTGAAAGGGCCGGGCGGTGTCGGGATGCTGGACGCGAAGACGCGCAAGGTTCACCAGTGGCAGACGCCGACCCCGGACAACCTCATCTATGGTTTGGCTATCAGTCCCAAGGATGGCACGGTGTGGGGCGCGGGCTACAGCAAGGGCCAGGTGACCAAGTTCGACCCCAAGACGGAAGAGTACACGGAATATTACGCGCCGTCGTCGTGGGGCGAGATCCGCAGAATTGGAGTCGATTCCAAGGGCATCGTGTGGTTTTCCGATTTCAACACCGGCTACCTCGGGGAGCTCGATCCGTCCACGGGCAAGATGACCGAATACAAGCTGCCCACGCAGGGCGCCAATCCCTACGAAGTCTGGCCCGACAAGAGCGACAAGATCTGGATTTCGGACCAGCCGCAAAGCTCGCTGGTCAAATTCGACCCCGATACCAAGAAGTTCACGTTCTATCCCGAGCCGCAGTTGAACTGGAGCCTGCCGAAGATCGAAGTCGAGCAGAACAACACCATCTGGTTTGGCGCGCGCTTCCTGCCGCACATCACCGCGAACCACTTCTATCCCGACGGGTATTCGGCCGACGCGCCGCCCGAACCGTAGGAATGGGCCACAGAAGCACGGAGACACAGAGAAAGGCAAAGATCTGGGCGAGGGAGTTCCGGATGGCGCGAGGCAGGGCTGCTAGAGATCGCGGCGGCCTTCCATGGCCTTGAGCATGGTGACTTCGTCGGCGTACTCGAGGTCGGAGCCTACGGGGATGCCCATGGCGATGCGGGAGACGCGCACGCCGAGCGGCTTGATCAGCTTCGAGAGATAGACGGCGGTGGCTTCGCCCTCGGCGGTGGGACTGGTGGCGACGATGATTTCCTCCACCGTGCCGCCCTTGAGCCGCTCGATGAGGTTCTTGATGTTCAGTTTGTCGGGGCCGATGCCCTGCAACGGCGAAAGCGAGCCGCCCAGCACGTGATACAGCCCGTTGAACTGCCTCGTTTTTTCCACGGCCTGAATGTTGGTGGCTTCTTCCACGACGCAGATCATGGATTTATTCCGCGAGGAATTCGTGCAGAACAAACAGGGATCGGCGTCGGTGAGGTTGTTGCAGACCGAGCAGTGGCGGATTTTTTCCTTGGCTTCGCGGATGGCGTCGGAAAGCGCGAAGGCCTGCTCGCGGTCGACGCGCAGCAGGTAGAAGGCGAGCCGTTGCGCCGTCTTCTGCCCGATGCCGGGCAGCCGTTTGAGCTCGTCGATCAATCGCGAGACGGAAGGAGCAAAATCAGGCATGGGGGGTTCCGAGTTCCGATTATTGCAGAGTTGCCGGATTTTTCCCATACAGGAAACGAAAGTTCCGCGCAAGGCGTCTTACATGGCAGCCGGTTCATTGCTCGCCGCATGGCGCGCGAGTTACAATCGGACACGGGTTCTTTCAACAAGATTGCGGAATGCCCCACTGGGGACACGGAGGAAAGAGAATGCGAATGAAGATGGCTGGACTGCTTCTAGCGATGGCAATGCTGTTCGCGGCGAGCGCGATTCCCGCGGCGGCGCAGGGAGGACCTCCGCAGGGAGGCCGGCCCGCGGGCGGACCCCCTCCGATGGGGCCGCAACTTCGACTTTCGAGCCCGGCGTTCAGCGACGGCGGAGCGATTCCGGAGAAGTATTCCTGCGCGGCGGGCATGAACAATCAGACGTCTCCCGAGGTGCAATGGGTGAATGCGCCGAAGGACACGGCGAGTTTCGTCCTCCTCATGCATGATCCCGACGCGCACGCGCAGAAGAAGCTGGAAGACATCACGCACTGGCTCATCTACAACATTCCGGCGACTTCGACGGGGCTGCCCGAGGGCGTGAAAGCGGATGCGCCGGCGACGGTGGGCGTCCAAGGCAAAAACATCATGGGGATGCCGGCCTACATGGGATCCTGCGCGCCCTCGGGGCCGGACCACCACTATACCCTGGAGCTTTTCGCGCTGGATACGAAGCTCGACCTTCCCGCCGGCGCCACGCGCGCCGACGTCATGAAGGCGATGGACGGCCACGTCCTGGCGGGCACGGTCTACATCGGACTGTTCCACCGCGCGGCGGGAGTGCCGCGTCCGTAAGATTCGCCTGTCGACGAAGATGGAAATGGAGCCGGTTCCGCGGCGTGTCCGCGGGCCGGCTTTTTTTTCTGGATCCATTACTCTTGCGCGCTGCGGCTTCCAGCCATTGACCGATGCGCTCTTACGGCAGAGGCTACCGAGAACGCAGCTGAGATCACAGGGATGCGCCGAAGAGCACGGAGGAATGCGGAGAGAGTGAGCGCGGGCAGCGAAAACGGTATTGGCGCGGGTTAAAAGAGGCCGGGGATCTTCAGGCCGGCGATACCGGGTATGCCGGCGATGTCCTTCACTTGGCGGGACAACTCTTCATCGACGCGGCGATTGGCTTCGTTGACGGCGGCGAGGATCAATTCCTGGAGCATTTCCTGGTCCTTGCCCTTGAAGACGTCCGGTTCGATGCGCACGTCGGTCAGGCGCTTCTGTCCGTTCATCTTCACGGTGACCATGCCGCCGCCGGCCGAGGCTTCGACGGAGATCTCGTCAATCTGCTTTTCGAGATTCTCCTGCGCCTGCCGGAACTGCGCGAGCATTTGTTGGAGCGCTTTCACTTCCATGCTTCATTCCTCGCCCGGATGCTTCACTTTTGAAATCTGGCCGCCGAACTTTTCCAGCATCGTCCGGACCATCGGATTTTCCTCGAAGCGGGTTCGCAACTCCGAGCCCCCAACTGCTCCGGTCCGAACAGAGTCAAGTTTAACACAGACGCGGAGCGGCTGGCCCACGACTTGATGCAGGACTGTGCGCAAACGTTCCATCGGGTCCCGCGCCTGCAACATGTCGGCGAGCGCGCGGCTTTCGGTGGGAAAGAAAAGCCGCAACTCGCCGGCTTCGATTTCCCAGCGCGTGGCATGCTCGACCATGGACCACAGAAATTTTTGTCCTTGGAGCGCGGTCTTGATGGCGTCCACTTGTTCGGAGGCCATCCCTCCGGCGATTGCTTCCGCGGCAGGCGGCGCGAGGTGCGGCGCCGGAGAAGGGGAAACGGACGCGACCGTGGAGGGTGGCGCGGCGGGCTCCGCGGCGCGCGCCATGCGCACAGCTGCCGCTTGGGAGGAAAAGGAAGCGGATACAGTCCTCGCCGGAGGCGTAGAGCGTTCCGCGAGGCTCGATGGAACAATGGGCGCGGCGGGCGCGAGTGTGGCGGTCGGCGCGGAGGAGCGGGGCGAGCCGCCGGACTGGTTGCGGAGTTCGGCCACGGCTTGCTCGAGCGGCGCCAAGCGCTGCGCGTTGATGAGCTTGAGCAGGCCGAGTTCCAGATGCAGCCGCGCGTCGGGCTTGCGCCGGAGATCGTCATCGGTGGCGAGCAGAATATTGAAAAAACGCGTCAAGTCTTCCTCACCGAAGCGCGCGGCCTGTTCGGCCAGGCGCGGGCGTTCGTCGGAGGGCGCGGTGATGAGAACGGAATCGGCGCCGCAGACGCGGGCCACCAGGAGATTGCGGAAGTGGCGAATGGCCTCCCGGCAGAAGTGCTGGAGATTTTGCCCGTCGGCGATGAGGCGGTGCACGAGCGACAGGGCGCGTTCGGCCGATTGCGCGTCGATGGCTTCGACCAGATCGTCGAGGACGCTTTCGGCGACCACGCCGAGCAGTTCGCGCACCTGCGCGTCCGTGATGGTCTCGCCGCCGTAAGCGATGGCTTGTTCGAGCAGGGACAGGGCATCGCGCAGGCTGCCTTCGGCGGCGCGCGCCAGCACGGCGACGGCGCCGGATTCGATGGTCAGGCCTTCCGCCTGGGCGATGCGTTCGATTTCGCCGACGATTTCCTGGAAGGTCAGCGCGCGGAACTGGAACAGCTGGGCGCGCGACTTGATGGTTTCGACCAGCTCCTCGGGGCGGGTGGTGGCCAGGATGAAGACGACCTGTTCGGGCGGCTCCTCGAGAGTTTTCAGCAAGGCGTTCGAGGCTTCGTCGGTGAGTTGATGGGCCTCGTCGAGAATGACGACTTTGTAGCGGCTAGCGGCGGGCGCATAGCGCACCATCTCGCGGAGTTCGCGGATTTGATCGATGCCGCGGTTGGAGGCGGCGTCGATCTCGATGACGTCGAGCGAAGTGCCGGCGGAAATCTCGCGGCAGGAATCGCAGGTGTTGTCGGGCTCGGCGGCGGGGCCCTTCGCGCAGTTGAGGGCCTTGGCCAGGATGCGCGCCGTGGTGGTCTTCCCGACTCCGCGTACGCCAGAGAAAATATATCCGTGGGCCACGCGGCCGGATTGAATGGCATTGGCGAGGGTTCGGGTGACGTGCTGCTGGCCGACAATTTCGCTGAAAATCTGCGGGCGGTATTTTCGCGCGATGACTTTGTAGCTCATAGAAAGAGTTGTCCGCCCGTGGCCGGCTGCCACGCTCCTCGCCCCTGCGGTGGACAAGGGGTTGGAAGGAACTTCGGGTGATCCGCGGCACACGAAACTGGCCCGCTACCGTTGCTCCCTTCCGGGCCTGGCGGGGTTCGCGGGGAATCGTTGCACAGAGCCCGAAGTTCCACCGATGAGGAGTTCGCGACGCCGGAGTTTCTGTGGCGCGACTCCTTGGGGGAGTCTAGCACAGCGTCCGGCACGGAGAAAGCGGATGGCCGGCGCGGAAATTGTGCGGCCGGGACTTCGGCGAGGAACGCGCGCGAAAACCCAGGAGTGCCGCGGCGCTTGCGGAAAGGAACTCGACCGTTTAGTCTATCGAACGGCATGGACCCGCAGTTCCTGATCCTCGGCGTGATGTGGTACATCGTGTTTTTGTTCTCGACGGTGTGCCATGAAGGCGCGCATTCGCTGGCGGCCCATCTGGGCGGGGATCCCACGGCCTTTCACCAGGGGCAGGTAAGCCTGAATCCGCTGCCGCACATTCGCCGCTCGCCGTTCGGAACCGTGGTGGTGCCGATTCTTTCCTACATCATGCCGCCGCACTGGATGATCGGATGGGCAAGCGCGCCCTACGATCCGGTGTGGCAGCGGCGCTACCCGCGGCGGGCGGCGTGGATGGCGCTGGCGGGACCGGCGGCGAATTTCACGCTGGTGTTGTGCTCGGGCGCGGCGATTCGCGCCGGCACAGCGTTGGGAGTTTTCCGCGTGCCGGAGTACGCCAGTTTTTCGCACGTGACGCAAGCGGCCGGTCCGGGCGGGGCGGGCGCTGCCGCCACGCTGCTGAGTCTGCTGTTCGTGATGAATGTGCTGTTGGGCACCTTCAATCTTTTGCCGCTTCCTCCGCTCGACGGCCACACGGGCATCACCTTGCTGATGTCTCCGGAGAGGGCGGTGAGCTATCTCGACTGGGCCCGCAACCTGCAGCTGGGCATGGCCGGAGCCGTGCTGGCCTGGGTGGTATACGCCAAGGTCTTCGACACAATTTTTCGCCTTTTTCTCGCCGCTCTGTATCCGGGTTCCCACTGGGGCTGATATCTGTTTTCACCGCGTGGCCCGTCGTCTCTCCACTGGCCGGAAGTCGCACAACGTATTGAGCGGAGCCGTGCGCATCGGCCGGAACTTCTCTCCTCTCCAGCGCGCAGGGTGAACGGCAGAATGCCGGGCACGAATGCGCCCAACCCCCGCCACAGCCGGGCACGGCGTGCCGTGCCCCTGCGGAGAAACGGCGATAAGGGACAGATTCGATAGGTGAACGACGCTGAGGTTCTTCGCCCTTCGAAGATGTCCGATCCCGCGGAGCGGGACCGCGCGCTACAAGACCTCCTCACGAGAGTCGCGTGTGGTTCAAAGCCGCACAGATGTTGCACAGAGGGCCGCCGGATGAAGAGGGAGGCCCGGAGTCAGCGGCCAAGTCCTTCTTTTGAAGCGAAAGAGGTCGCCCCGTTTGGCAGTGTGTCTGCAGGAGTCCCTGGCAGTGACGGAGTCATGGACATGCACATGAAGGATCCAACGGAGATGGAGAACTACTACCGCGTGGAGGTGTCGGGTTGGGACGCGTCGGAAAACTTCTTTGTGGAGAAGGCCGTGCTGCATTGGGGCGAGCATGGAGACAAGGACCTCCGGCTGCGCTCGTCCTTGCGTGAGGGCTGCGTGGTGTTCGTGCGTGTGCTGCAACGATTCTCGAACACCGAGGCAATCCCCGTGGCCTATCAAGTGGCGAAATTGAGCGGGCCGGATGACGAGGGCTGCACGGTGGTGCGGCTGGCACAGTTGTATCCGCGCCCCAGCCTCCGGCAGACCGCGGAGAATTCGCGCCGGCGTGTGGCTCAGCCGGTGTGAAGTGTGGGTGCCCGACGCAAGCCGGAGCACCTAGGACGGGAAGGGAACAGAGGTGCGGGGCGAGTTCCTGTTTGAGACTTTGGTGCCAGTTCGGAACGCGCGTGGGGTTGTTTGAAAGCCAGGTGGTCCTCAAAACGGTTTGGGTGGGTTGCAGGAAAGTCTCGCCGGGGCAAGTAAAACCAACAATCCAGAAGTGTTAAAGAAGTTGCGGAGTGCTGCTTTCAGTTCGGAGGAGGCTGCGGCGCACTGTGGCACATGCCGTGCCTGAGATTGCTGCATGAGCGTACTCATGGAACACGGCACGGCCATCAGCGCTCGAAAGAGCTTGCCGGTATGCGTGGTGGATGACGATGCCGACCAAGTGGAACTGACGGCCGGGCGCCTGGAGAGGGCGGGGTTTCCGGTCACGGGCACCACCGATCCGCAGGAAGCGCTGCAAAGGGTGCGGATGGGAGGGTGCCGCGTAGTACTGGTGGACCTGAAAATGCCGGCCATGGACGGGTTGACGTTTCTGGATAAGACGCTGGAGTACGATCCGGGAACGTACGTGATTTTGATCACGGGTTATTACTCGGTGGATTCGGCGATCGAGGCCATCCGGCGCGGCGCCTATGACTATCTCTGCAAACCCGTGGACTTTTTGAGGTTGGAGAAGGCCCTGGACGACCTGGCGGCGGTATTTTCGCAGCGCTCGGAGGTGCGAGGGCTGGAGGAAAAGCTGCTCCAGAACGTGCAGTTTGAAGGGATCGTGGGACACAGCCCGGCGATGCTGGAAGTGTTCGATTTGTGCCGGAAGGTGGCGCGGCATTACACCAATGTATTGATCAGCGGGCCCACCGGCGCGGGCAAGGAGTTGGTGGCTCGGGCGCTGCACCATCTCAGCCCGGTGGGCGCAGGAACGGTTTGCGGTGTGCAATTGCTCGGCGCTGGTCGATACGCTGCTGGAGAGCCAGCTGTTTGGCCACATGCGGGGTTCGTTTACGGGCGCCAGCGACACGCGGCCGGGCCTGTTTGAGTATGCCAACGGCGGCACGGTGTTTCTGGACGAGATCGGGGAGACCTCGCCGCAGGTGCAGGCCAAGTTGCTGCGGGTCATCCACAACCGGGAAATCCAGCGCGTGGGCTCGCCGGAAGTCCGAAAGGTGGACGTCCGGCTGATCGCGGCCACCAATCGCGATCTGCGGGCCGAGGTGCTGACGGGACGTTTTCGGGAGGACCTTTTCTACCGCCTGAGCAGCATCGAGATCCGCGTGCCGGGACTGAGCGAGCGCCCCGAGGATGTCCCCATGCTGGTGCAGCACTTCGTGAAGAAATACAACCAGGCGTATGGGAAAGAGGTTGCAGGGGCTGACACGCCGGGCGCAACTGGTGCTGTTGCGGCATGACTGGCCGGGCAACGTTCGTGAGCTGGAGAACGTGATTTCCAGCGCGGCCATCACCACCAATACCGACTTCATTGATGTGGGCGACCTGCCTGCGAACCTCCAGAAGCCGCACGGCCGGACCGCCCCGGCGGGAGAGAACTGGCGCCCCCTGCCGCTGGACGAAGTGCGCCAGATCCACATTCAGCGGGTGCTGGAACTGTGCAAGGGAAACCGCGTTCGCGCCGCACAGACCCTGGGGATTGGCCGCACCAGCCTGTATCGCTTTCTGAAACGCTCGGAGATGAAAGCAGCGGCGGCGAGAGAAGGCGTTTAGTGCGCGAGAAATCGTCGAATTAGAATGCAAGCGAGAGTAATGCCGCAGGATGATCCGGCGGCCCGGCTGTGGCAGAACAACGCGTCGACCAACCTTATCTGGTTTCCCTCCTGTTCTTAGCCCATAGGGCGCGTGGCTCGCCCGAGCGAGCCACGCGCCACCCCAATGCTCGGAGCCGCCCAGGGTGCCGCGACGCGGTGCTTTTACTTTACCGGCGGTCGGTATAGGTGTACGAGGCGTTGTGCAGCAGGGATGCGGGCAGCGCCACGGTGGAATCCATGCGCACGAGCAAACCAGTCTGCGCCGGCAAATCGACTTCCTTGCCCTTCCTGGCAACGATGTACGCGCCGCTGCCTGCCAGTCCAAATACCGTGCCACGCAGCACATGGCTGAAGATCAGCCCTGCGGTGGACCCGGCCGCTGTTCCCACGCCTACGGCCTCGACATCGCTTTTGACGCTGCGATTCTGCTGGACGACCTCGCCCTCCACGGTTTTCAGGTCCTTGCGGGCCTTGCCGGAGTCGGTTCCGCCGTTGTAGATGGAGAGGATGCTCATCCTGGCGGGGAAGAGACGGCTTTCGACTTCGATGGAGCTGAACACGAGATTCATCGAAGCCCCGCCGCGGAACATGGAGAACAGCTTCGGGCGGTTGACGGTGGTGATGGTGCCGTGAACCTTGGCTCCGGCAGGCAACACCATTTCGCTGCCCATAAAGACTGGCTCGGTCACGACGGCGGTGAAGGGATCTCCATCGTGAGCCACGCTGGTGCTCAGGCCGTTGATCAGCCTGAGGCGCAGTTGCGTGCCGGGAACAACTTGATTTGATTGGGCATACACCGCCGGGGTCAGCAAGAGCGCGAGCGAGACCGCGGCGCAAAGCAACAAGGTACGTTTCATCGAATCCTCCTAGATTGTGAGCGGAAGCGCAATTGCTTCCACCAGGTGCCGGCCCTGCTGAGACGAAGAACCCGCGTCTCAGACAGGGTGAAATGCCGGAGGGCTGGCCCGGGACGTGCCCGAACAGTCTCCGAACGCCCCGATATCGTGGGGGTTGCCGCTGGCGCAGCGGTTTGGGTGCGGAGGATGCACCCGAGCTGTACGATACACCAAGGGCGTGCGGGGTGATCCAAGAATTAAACAGCGATGTTCATAATCCGCCATGGCCTGCCTCCAGCGGCTCCTCGCTGGGCGGCTCCGCAGCGATGTGCGGGCTCGTCGCGCGGAGACGGAGAGGGGGAGGGGCGGGACGCGGTGGGGGGTGCGGAAGTGCCTCGAAGGTCGACGGCTGAGTTTTCCACAGATTTGGTGTTTTTTCCACAGGGAGACGGAAACCAGGGTTGACAGGGGGTTCCCCCGGCGATTAGTCTGCACGCGACGACACGAGAGATTGTGTGTACTAAGACGTGTGGGAGGGTGGTATGGCGTTACAAGCCAAGCAACGAAAATTCTCGCCCCCGAGGGAATCCGCCACCGAGCGCGAATTCGAGACGCTGTTGCGGCTGGCTTCGGGCATCCTCAAAGCTCGCCAGCGCGGCATGTTGAAGACGTCCGGGCCGGCGCGCAGACGGCGCGCGGCAACGGCGTAGGTGCGTAGGGAAGACCTCACGGGCTGTTTTCAGCAAATGTGCTGAGAGACGGGGTATGCCGCCTGCCAGAATGGCTCCGGGGCTTGGACTCGAACCAAGATTCTAGGCTCCAAAGGCCCATGTGCTGCCAATTGCACCACCCCGGAGCGGCGACGGAAATTGTAGCAGACATCCGCCGGATTTGTTTCCCCTGGAACGCGACTGAATTCCCCCTGTTTGCCGCGCCGCTCTCAATTTGTTAGTCTGCTAGACACTTCCGAACACGGAGAGGTGTCCGAGCGGTTTAAGGAGCACGCTTGGAAAGCGTGTGTTGGGGAAACTCAACCGTGGGTTCGAATCCCACCCTCTCCGCCATTCAGTCTGCGGTTTTCTCTCTCTTGGTGGTTTCCTCGAAAGATCGATTTTGCCGCCCAGAACGCGCGAGTGGCGAGAGTGGCAGTATCACGCGTTTCTCTCGAACGTAGAGACGGCATGCCAGTGAGGCCGCCGCGTTTCTCTGAGGCATGGTTGAGTAGTGGAGTTTCGCGAGATAAACCAATCTACCGGTTCGCATTGCAGTTCTTGCGTGGGGCAGCGTGGAACACCGATCCCTGGCTCATAGGAGGCACGCTAATTCGGGTCTTTGAGGATGGCATAAATCTTTCGAGCCAGTGCATCCAGGCTGAACGGCTTCTGCATGAATATCGTACGGGGACCGAGTAGATCGGGCCCGATGGTTCGGTCAGTGAAACCCGACATGAGAATCGCGGGAAGTCCGGGCCGGAGTTCCGATACTGCGTCCACCACGCTAGTCCCGCTGATCCCCGGCATCACGACATCCGTAATCAATAGATCGATAGATCCGCCGTGGGACTTACAGAGTTCGACGGCAGCTTGCCCCGTCTCGGCCTCGAGGACTTGGTAGCCTTTGGCACGCAGGTACTCGGAAGCGACCTCGCGGAGGGCGGCCTCGTCTTCGACCAACAGGATTGTCCCTGATCCCGACGGTGCGGGCTCGACCTCGACGGTTGCTCGCGTTTCAGGCGCATTTGCCTCGACGCGCGGAAGATAGACCTTGAACGTACTTCCCTTGCTTACTTCACTGTATACCCAGATATGTCCGCCACTCTGTTTCACGATTCCATAAACAGTGGCCAAGCCAAGCCCTGTGCCCTTGCCCAACTCTTTGGTGGTAAAGAAAGGCTCGAAAATCTGCGCCTGCACCGCCGGACTCATCCCGATGCCCGTATCGCTCACCGCCAGAAGTATATAGCCACCCGGCGGAACGTCGACGCCGTGAGTTCCGACCATACTGCCATCGATCAACACATTCGTGGTCTCGACAATCAACTTCCCGCCCTGCGGCATGGCGTCTCTCGCGTTGACCGCGAGATTCATAATCACCTGTTCCAGTTGGCCGCGATCCACGTTCACCCGGCCCAACCCGGAGTCCAGCGACAGCACGGCCTCGACATCTTCGCCCAACAACCGGGGCAGCATTTTCCACAGATCGGTAATGACGGTATTCAAGTCTAGAACGGCGGGACTCAGGACCTGCTGGCGGCTGAACGCGAGCAACTGCCGGGTGAGCGAAGCTCCCCTGCGAGTAGCATCCTGGATCTGATATGCATAACGCTCGACTCTCTCTGAATCATTTCTCCATAGTTCCAGCAACTGAGCACTGCCACTGGCGACCATGAGAATGTTGTTGAAATCGTGGGCAACTCCGCCTGCCAAGCGACCGACGGCTTCCATCTTCTGCGCTTGGTACAGTTGTCGCTCCAACAGCCGCTGGCCAGTGACGTCACGCATAATAGACAACGCACACGCCTGACCTTGCACCTGAACCGAATGTGCGGAGAGCAATACGCTTCGTTCCTCGCCGGATTTCGCCCGCAGTGTAATCTCCATCTGATTGATGCGCTCATCACGCCGAAGCCTGCCCACCAACTCCTCGTGTTGCGCAGGATCCGCACACAAGTTCAGTTCGCGGGTGCTCTTACCCATCAACTCGGAGCGCTCATAACCTGTGAGGCCCAGGAAGGCATCATTCACCTCGAGATACGTGTCGTTCTCTAAGGTGGTGATGGCGATGCTTTCCGGATTGGCTTGGAATGCGACGCGGAATTTCGATTCGGCCTCCAAACGATCCTGATCGGCTTTGTGGGCGGCCCGAGCGGTCCTGGCTTCGCGAAACTCACTGAGAGCAAGTCGAGCGGCAAAGCACACAATGGACAACCCGAGAAGGGAGAAGCTCACATGGCGCCAAGTCGGTCCGACCTCGGCAGTCTGCAGCAGCACGATCAGGGGAGCCGCCGCGAAAATAGAGCTATCGATGAGCATGCTCGAGAAGCTTTTCTCTCTGCGCGTTTTGGGGAAGAAGTCAGACTCCAGATACCAGTGTGCGGCCCACCAAACCGCCACCAGATGTGCGACCGTCCACCAGAGGTCTAACCACGTTCCTGTGGGGGTCGCTACCCCGTGCATTAGATGCACGTAGTTCGTGATGATTGCGCCCGCCGTCAGGAGTACGAAATACGATGTGAACCCGAGGTACAGAGATCGCATCCGCGGGGTCCGGGCCCGATGCGCCTGCAGCCAAGCAAGCCCGAGAACCGCCAGGTCCTCTCCGATTTCCACTTCCGCAGATCGCAAGAAAGCAACATGGGGGTTTTGATGCTGGGCTGGAATGTAGTACCAGCCGAGATAGATCAGCGAGAAGATGATTGCCATCTGAATAAAATCCAGGAGCGCTACGGGGTCCAGCTGGGTTGACTCCTCGTCCCGTTGGTCGGCAAGCAGCGCCATCGCCACGAAGAGCGAGCGCGTATCCGAGAGAAACGGAAAAATCGAAGACCCCGGCGGTGAGGCATGTCGAAAAGATTCGTAATATACCCAACCAGCATCAGCCATCGCGAAAGCCAAAAAGCCCAACGCGTTGAGCAGCCAGAACGGACGCGTGAAACCCCTGCCGCGCTGGCTGGCGCGAAAGCACATGTAAGCAGCCAAGAGCGCCGAAAGGATCTGCAGCGAGTTCGCTATAAAGGAGCCTACAGGGGTGGGGCCGAGACACAGTTCCTGAAGGAGACTGAGACCTAGGATGACTCCCGCCGTAATCAAAAGCTTTCGCGACATCTTTGACTACCTTAAGCAGGAGCGGAGCATTCCAAAATGCGAAAATCGAGTGAATCGACTCTTAAGCTGCTCCGCTGCGAGCTAAGCCTCCACCACGCGACTCGTGCGTGTTCATCTCCGTCTGGCTTGATCAACCGGATCAACTAATACTGATTGAAGCTGGTAGCAAAGCGAAACGCCTCGACGAAATGGCCTTCTTTGCGCGTCTGCCGATTGCGTAGTTGCTCCCTCGCCTTGGCGTAATCCTTCGGATCCCAGTCTGGCCGGTATTTGCTGACGGACGGCTCAAACTGGCTCACCTGCTTTAGAGCTGCATCCAGCTTAAGATCCATGGCGCCGTCGATACTTACGAAATAGTCGGCTTCCTGCGGAGAAGGATAGAAGAAGTACATTTCTGGCACTTTATAAGGGTCAAGACTCTGCTGAAGCTTCTGGTTCGGGAAGTAAAGCCAGAACTCGGCGGCGCGCACTGCGTCGATGGTGTTCAGCGCAGCCATGCGGTGGTCGCTCTTGTGCCACCGCGCGAACCATTCGCCGGGATCAACGCTCAGAAGCACATCGGGGCGAATCCGGCGAATAATGGCCGTGGCCTCCTCGGTTAGCTTGGGCTGCGGGGCGTACTCGAGCATTCCATCGTCGTAGCCCATCCAGAGGATGTTCGCAGCGGGTGTACCCAGCATTGCTTCTGATGCCTCTTGTTCGGAACGCCGGATACGAGCCAGACGCTGGGAGCTCATGTTCGGATCGTACGAACCCTTGTCGTCATTGGTGTAAACCGCTATGTAGACTTTATTGTTATTTCGGTTGAGCAGCGCGATCGTTCCCCCGGCGCCGAACACGTCGTCATCCGGATGGGGCGTGAAAAGCAGGATCGTTTTTCCCCGCAGATCTTCCAGGCGTTGTCTGGGCTGAAGAGTGGAATCCTGGTGAGGAACGGCAAGAAAGCACGTGATGGCGACAAACAGGCCCGTGGCGAATTTCATCGGAGAGCGATCTTCCTCGGTTGATTGATCCGACCGCTTCGTGGGCGAATCCGGCGAAGCGAACCAGAAGTAGCGCGGATATTACTTGATCGTAGATGGTTGTTGCAAGGTTTTCGGCCGGCGTGGCACTTCGGTGTATCATGGGTCCGGGGGCGGGGGCCGTGATCAGGCGTGCACAATCTGCGGGTGTCCCTTGCGTCTCTCTCTTCCTGCTGATCCTAGTCGTCGGGAGCAGCACGTCCGCCCAGGTGGACCGCGGCTCGATTGTGGGCTCGATTACCGACACGACGGACGCGCGCGTCCCCCACGCAAGAGTGACAGTCACCAATCTCGACACGAAACAAGTCGTTGAGCTTTCCGCAGGCGACGAGGGCAGCTATTCCGCACACTTGCTGAAGATCGGACGTTACTCGGTCCACGTGGAGATGCAAGGTTTTCAAAGCTTCACGGTGTCTGTTGTGAGAGTTGGGATCAATGAGGTAGTGCGAGTAGATGTAAATCTGAAACCGGGACCAACTTCGCAAACCGTAGAGGTTTCGGACGTTGCGCCGCTCATGCAAACCGAAACTTCCTCGCTGGGAACGACCGAAACGCAACGCCGGATCACTGACCTGCCGCTGAACGGACGCGACTTTATTCAGCTTGCGTATCTCGGACCCGGCGCGAACGCCGGCCAAACCGGCTCGAACGTGGGCGGCGGCGTCTTTGAAAACGAGCGCGCCAACGAAGCCATCTCGGTGAATGGTCTCCGCGTCACCAACAACAACTTTTTGTTGAACGGCGTAGATAACAATGAATTCGGTCTCGGTGGCACGATCGTCCTGCCGCCACCCGACGCAATTCAGGAATTCCGAATCGAAGCGAATTCCATGAGCGCGGAATTCGGACGCGGAGGCGCAGCCGTCAACGTGGTGTTGAAGTCTGGGACGAACAGCGTGCACGGCGGCGCGTACGAGTTCGTCCGAAATGACAAGCTGGATGCACTGAACTCGTTTGCGACGCAACGCCTGCCTTTCCAGCGGAACCAATTTGGGGCGTTTCTAGGCGGACCCGTTCGAAAGAACCTCACGTTTCTCTTCGGCGACTACCAAGGCTCGCGTCTCCGCCAGACCGATCCTTTCATCTCCAGTGTCCCTACAATCCTGGAGCGCAGCGGTGATTTCAGCGAACTTTTAGCCATTCGCGGGATTCAGCTGCTCAACCCGTACACAGGGGCCCCTATACCCAATAACCGGCTTGATTTGGCGACCAAGCCCGACAGCACGCCCTTGATCGATGCGGCAGGGTCGAACGCCCTGAATCTCTACCCCAAACCGACCAACACGAACTCGGCGGCGCCGAACTATTTCACAAATAACTATCTCGCGAACCACAAGCGCATCAACGATCAGAACTCATTCGACGTCCGAATGGACCACCAATTCCGCGCGGAAGATTTGCTGTTCGTCTCCTACAGCTTCAGCGATGTCAGCAGCATGCGCCCGGGCCCGCTGGGCAACCTGGGCGGTTCGGACTGCTGCCCGAGCCAGAGCAAATCGCGAGGCCAGCACCTGGGGATCGGATACAGTCACATTTTTTCTACCGCTCTGTTGAACGACCTCCACGGCGGCTATTTCCGATATGCGGCCAATGCTCTGCCATTCAACTACGGTATGAACCTTGGACTTGCGTTGGGAATTCCAAACTCGAATCGCGGCGATTTGAATTCTTCAGGACTGACCAACATCGACCCCGCCGGATACACCCCCTTGGGGGACTCGGAATTCCTCCCCGAACACGCCTTCGAGAATATCTACCAGGTCGCGGACACCGTAACCCGGGTCCGCCGCAAGCACTCCATGAAACTTGGCGGGGACTTCCGCCGGCAGACTCGCAATTTCTATCAAGTGATGGCGCCGCGAGGCCTGTTTGCATTTAGCGGACTGTATACCGGTGATGGATTCGCGGATCTCCTCACCGGTATTGCGAATTCCACGGAGCAGGATTTTTTGCAAGGCAACTACCTGACTACGTATTGGGACTTGGCCGGATTTGCGCAGGACGATTGGCACTTGCGCTCGAACTTGACGCTGAACATCGGCATGCGCTACGAAGTGACTTCACCCGCCGGCGGACGTGTCAGCAGCTTCAATCTCCAGACGGGCCGGATGGATGTGGGTTACGGGCCCGGCGCGGTCAGCCATGCAGGCGTCCAGTTCGACTTGGGAGGATGGGCGCCGCGCATCGGGCTGGCATGGAGACTGCCGCACAATACGGTCCTGCGTTCAGCATTCGGGATCTTTCATTCGGCCGAATCCAACCTGTTCGATGATCTAGGCCTCAACCCTCCGCAAGACACGTTCAATACCGCAGTCTACAGCCCCGCGAATCCTCCCATTGCGGCCCAACTGATCTCCACGGGCTTTCCGGCTGCGTTTCCGCCCTACAACCCGAACAACCTCTTCGGCTCCGTGAAGACGACCGGGACGAAACGCGTGATGCCCAAGATCCTGGAGTGGAATCTAACGCTCCAGCATCAATTCGCGCGTGATTGGGCGCTCACGGTCGGCTACGTGGGAACGCACGCCTATCGCCTGTGGAACCACGAAGCGAGTAATTTCAATCAACCTCTTCAGCCACTGGACACGAACTTCACTGGCCCCGCCCCGCTAGATTGCGGGTCGAACAATAACGGCAGGCCCTACTTCGGACAGCAGCCATGTTTGGTGTCGGTCCTGCCCCTGGACTTCGCCCAAAATCATACTCGATACCATGCGCTTCAAGCTTCGATCAACAAACAGTTCTCCAAAGGCCTCAATTTACTGGCGGCCTATACATTGGCGAAGAATTTGGGAAATGCGAATGGCAATGTCGGCACGGAAATTCAAAATGCGCACGCCCCGAACGCCGAGTTCGGGCCGGCACTGCCCGACATTCGTCAGCGCCTCTCGGTGAGCGGGCTATACGAACTGCCGGTGGGCCAAGGCCGCCGCTACATGACAGACCTGCACGGCATCGCGGGCGCATTTGCCGGCGGTTGGGAATTGGCGAGCGTCGTGACAGCACAAACCGGCGAGGCTGTGACCGCCGTTTTGTCCGCCGACCGCACGAACACCGGCAGCTTTAGCCCACGCGCCGATCAGATTCACAATCCGTATGACTTCTCTTTCAATGTGGCCGCACAAGGGAGCGTTTTCGGTTGTTCCAGTCCCGGCCATCAAACCCTGGATTGTTGGTACAACCAAGCCGCATTCGCGATACCGGCGCTCGCTCCCGGCCAGACGGACGCCAGGACTTGGGGAAATTCCGCGGTTGGAAACTTGCGCGGTCCGAATTTAGTGAATGTCGATCTCGTTCTCCAGAAGACGTTTCGGATTCGCGAGTCGCATCAGATTGTCTGCCGCGCGGAGTTTTTCAATTTGCTCAACCATCCCAACTTCGGCCTGCCTGCAACGAATCCCGACGTTCCAGGTGGCGCGGCCATCACGAACACGGCAACAGATAACCGCCAAATCGAATTTGCGTTGAAGTACGCGTTTTGACCAATTATCAGGATTCGAGAGAGCTCGCTGGCGATCCAAACGGATCGCTGAGCGCGGTACTCTAAGCCCGGGAGGTACTTCGCGCTTTCACCAGCGGCAACCTCACGACGATTTCGGTCCCCATGCCAGGGCCGGCGCTCTCGACCGTGACCGTGCCTCCTTGCAGTTCCGTTAGTTGCCTCACCAATGGCATACCAACGCCGAGGCTCGCTTCGCCGCCACCGCCGCCAGTCAACGGCCCGCCGGTAAAGGGCTCGAAAGTAGTCTCTTCCGTTCCTAACGCAGTGCCAGAGCGATTGTCTTTGCAGCGAATCACGACTTCGGAACCTTCTCTGGCGCCGGAAAGGTCGATCCTCCCCCGCTGGCCCGTATATTTGGAAGCGTTCTGCAACAAGTTTCTGACCACCTGTTCGAGCCGCGTTTCGTCGGCCATGAACAGCACCTGCTCAGAAGACAATCGCAGGAATAGTCGCTGTCCGCGGTCGGCGAAGAATGAACGAGAACTTCCGACGACCCGTTGGAGAAATTCTGCGAGATCGATTCTTTCTTTCTTTAGGCTGATCTGGCCGTGCGAAATGCGGGCGACGTCCAGAAGATCATCCACCAGCCGCCGCAAGAGCTCCACTTGCTGGCCGATTGATTCCTCGAGAGAAGCGCGCCGTTGGGCCGTCAAATCGGAGCGGAGCAAGTCGACAGCGAAGGAAATGGCCGTCAGAGGATTTTTCAATTCATGGCCAAGGAAGCTGAGAAATTCATCCCTGCACTGCTGCTCTCGTTCAAGTTCTCCCTCCATCCGCTTCTGGTTCGTAATGTCAGTGCAGTACTCCACAATCGTTCCGTCGCCAAGGTCGCGTCCAACGAACGTCATCCAGCGGCGCGACCCGTCCTTGAGGAGACACTCTTTATCGTAGGGTCCGACGTGTCCCGTTGCGGCGAGCTTTTCCATCTGGACTTCGCTGCTTTCAATCCATTCCGGCGGCGTCAGTCGCCTCCGAGTGAGTTCGTGCTCCTGCACCTCGGCCTGGGTATAGCCGGTCATCCGGAGAAAGGTATCATTGGCCTCGATCAGGGTTCCCGCACTGTCCCAAAAGACGACGGCGATCGCATCCGTGTCTAACATACGCGTCAAACGTTCCTCGTTGGCTTGTAGAGTGGCCTTTGTCTGCGCATATTCGATGATATCGGCGGCTTGGCGGGCCAGCAGGTCCAGCAGTTGCAGCGTGCGCTCGTCCGCTCTGTAGCAGTTCTTGTAGTGAGTTGAGAACACGCCGAGTAGTTTTCCCGACCGAGAAATAATGGGGGTCGACTGAAGCGCTCGTACGCCCGCCTTGAGTTGCATTTCCAGGGCTTCGCCGGTGAAGATCGGACTTTTCTCCACGTCCCCGACAACGACGCGTTCTCCCCGCTCAAACGCCAGGCCGCACGATCCCTGAAGTGTAGGGACGTCGTTCCAGAACTCAAGCCACCACGGCGGGAATCCACGTTGGGCCACGATGCGAAGGGCCAACGATATCGGGTCCAGGAGCTGAATATCGCTAAAGTCGGCGCCCGAAAGAGAAATTGCGGCATCAACAATCTCCCCAAGCATTGGCTTCAGGTCGGCCTGATTTACCGGGAGTACGGCGGCCTCATCTCGATTTGTCACGAGGCCTATATTCTTCGCCGCCGGCCGTCTCCCGGACGCGCGCATCGCCCTTTTCATTGGCAGAACCTTCCCAAGATGGCCTTGGTGCCGGCCTTGCTCGCCGCCAAAACCCGCTTCTAGCGGCTGTGTTCAGTGGCTCTTGCGGACTGCTTGCCCCGAAATATACATCCGATAATGTCGGAACGCCAACGCTGAGATGCCAGAACGGGTACCTTGGGACCGCCAAGTATACGTGTACGGGCTAACTCGGAAACGCGAGTCTAGAGATGCTCGCAGGAGATGTATATATGTCGGAACTTAGTGCCAAGTATCTAATCTATAACTCTTCATGCTACGTGGGCAATACACTGTTTCTTGGTGAGTCGTCCCTCGCCACCATGCTTCGAGGCGAAAGTCCCATAGAAGCGAGAAATCGATCGGCCTCGCGCGGCTGATGACTTTTGGATAGCAGGTTTCGCCCACAATTCCGTGCTTCTAGAGTTACAAGATGATCTCAACCACGGAATGACGACGAATGAAATGGCGGGAAGAACACCCGGTCAAGAGTGAGAGCGCTCCGAAATTCTCATTGGGTCTTGTGGACGACGAGAGCAGCTTCTTCAACTTCGCCGATCTCTTGGAAGAGAGCTATCGCGCTCCCGAGGGCCATTCTATGGCGAGTGCAGACACCCCGGTTATGCTTCAGCGAGAGCGAATCGCTCGATTTTCTGCGCGGATGATACTGTGGCGAGGGATAGGAGAGTACGTTCCGAAAGAAATCGATGGCTTCCACCCGTAAACCGTGGAGTGCGCCAGCGCACATTTCGGTCCCGGTGGCAGTTACAAGAAGGATCTTGTACCCTGCCACCGCGGCTCCGAGAATGTTTTCTACGGAGGCAATGTGCTGTCGCCAAGGTGCCATGCGACGCGCACACCGGACCGAGGCTGCGCCAACTGCTTGCTACGATTCGCGTCAACGCTAGAACTTGTAGGCCACGTCGAACTGCAGTCGCTTGAGTGTGGGCTCCGTGCTGGCGATGGGACGGCCGAACAGGCCGGTGAAGCCCAGTTGGACGTTCTTATAGGCGTTGTAGTAGACCTCGACGCGGTTCTGGGCCACGGCACTGCCCTGCCGCATGTCGCTGAAGTCGAACAGCGACATCACCGCTTCCCGCTCAATCAGCATGTGAGTGTAGGCGAATTGGAAATCGCCCTTCTCCGCCTGGCGTCCGAAGCGAGCCTCGAGCCAGTTGCCTCGGCGGTAGCGTGGATTGCACGCGCCGTTGGTGGTGCTGGTGGAAACGGTTGCGTTGGCCGGCAACGACGCCAGCTGCGCGGGGGTGAGCGGGGGCAGGGACGGGTTGTTGGCGCAAGCCTCGGTGTTCTGGACGTAGTCGGCGAGAAGGCGGACGGGCCACTTCGCCGAAGGCGTTTTGATATCGAACTGTAGGATCGTGTCCGACAGCGCGAACTTGGAGTTCAGCTTCGCGCCGACGATTCCCGAGTTGACCGTGGTCGTGGTGCACGTACCGCCGGGGCCGACTGTGCAGGTGCCGGCACCGGGCGCGACCGGAACGGTGAAGGAGATCTTCGTGAGCTGGTAGGAGTTGGTGAGGGAATTGTTGAGCTTCAGCAAGCCGAGGTCGGGGCTGGCGGCGTCCTGGGCCTGGTTGGCCAGCGCGATGGGGTCGGCGTTGTGCCAGTTGTAGAAAGCCGTGTCCGCCGTTAACTTCAACCAGCTGGTGACCTGCCAGAGCGTCTGGATCTGGCCGCCGTACACGATGCTCTGCTTGGTGCTGCTGTTGGGATAATTGAACGGGGCGTTGGTGCCCGGGGTGAAGGTGAGCGCGTTGGTCTTGGAGGTTTCGGCGAACGGCAGCTCGAATCCGACCACGGCAAACTGGCGCAGCACTTTCCAGTTGTCCGACTTCCATTCGAGTTTCTGCGCCAATCCTTCCGGGTTGATGTCGTTATCCCAGGTCAGCTCGGTGTGGTACCAGGGATAGGAGAACTTTCCGCCAATCAGCGTCAGAGGCTTGAACTGGTGCGGCGTGTAGGTGACCCACGCCCGGTCGAGGTAGAACGGCTTGCGGGTGATGAACTGGTTGGTCGTCTGGTTCGAGGTGATGGGGTCGTGGATGTCGCCGGTGGCGAAGGCCAAGCCGCCGCTGATGTCGTCGTTCAGCTTCGCGTTCATGTACAGGCGGGCGCGGTAGCGCTCGCGATTGCGGACTTGAGACTGATTGGCCGGACCGCCGAAGAAAGGCTCGTCGCGGAGGCGGAAATCGCCGGCGAAGGAAAGCGGGCCAAACCCGTTGATCTTCTTCTCCAGGCCCTCGATCTTCTTTCCGAGATCGGCGGGGGCTTGCTGCGCCGACGCGCTCGCGGCCACGATGCCGGTCGTGGGGACCAGGGCGGCCACCGGTGCCGCCGCCAGATTGGCGGTGGCCGCGCTGGTGGCGCGGAGCTGTTCGGCGAGCGTCTGCATCTGCTGCTGTTGTTGCTTCAACTGTTCGTTCTGCTGCTGAATCTGCTTGGACTGCGCATCCAGGAGATCCCGCATCTGCTGCAGCTCGTCTTCCATGCGCGCTTCGGCCGGGCTCGCCGGAGCCGGGCTGGCGGCCGCGCTGGTCCTCGCCGTGCTCGCGGGCGCTTCTTTATCGGTGCCCGCGGCCATCGCCGGTGCTGCGGCGACGCCCAGGGCCAAAATCCATGCTGCCAGTACTCGCATTTCGTTCCTCCTTGAAGTTGATAACTCAATGCTCACAGCAACAGGCATCGCCTTCGCACCGAACTGGTTCGCATCCTACTCCTTTGCTCTCGACTTCCAGACGGCACTACGGTCGCCGAGATTACGGGCCGCCAGACCGGACTCAGGCCACAGATAATCTTGCCTACAACTCAGATGGGTTCCGTGGGAACGCATTTGTCCATTGCATGATGGCGCCGGGTATGCGATGCAATGGGAGAACGTCCTCGGCCGCGCCCCGGCGAATGGCTTCGCGGGGCATGCCGAAAACGACGCTGGTCGCTTCGTCCTGCGCGATCGTGAAAGCATTCGCTTGCTTCATTTCCAAGAGGCCGTCGGCGCCGTCATTGCCCATGCCCGTCATCAACACTCCCACAGCCCCAGCCCCGGCCGCCTCCGCCACAGACCGGAACAACACGTCGACGCTTGGTCGATGGCGCGAGACCAGGGCGCCGTCGCGAACTTCGAGAAAATACGTGGAGCCCGACCGGAGAACGCGCATATGCCGATTTCCCGGGGCAATATAGGCCCGCCCGACCACGACCGTGTCGCCATCGGCGGCCTCTCGGACCTCGATTTCGCAACTGTTGTCGAGGCGCCGCGCGAAGGCCGCTGTAAAACCTTCGGGCATATGCTGCACCGCAACGATACCGGGGCAATCGGCAGGCATCCGCTCGAACAGATGCAAGAGCGCTTCTGTGCCTCCCGTGGACGCGCCGAGAGCGATGATTCTTTCTGAATGCTTACTGGATTCACGTAAGCGTGGCAGCCTTTCCTGGGTCCAGGAGCCCTCTAATGAAACTGGACGCGGACGCAATGGTTTTCGCAGGCGAGCCGCCGCGGCCCCCCGCACTGCGTCTTCCAGCTGAACGGCAGACTCCTCCAGGAACCCACGAACACCGATTTGGGGCTTGGTGATGACGTCCACCGCACCGTTCTCGAGGGCCTGAATAGCCCCATCGGTGTTGGGTCCGGTCAAGCTCGAACAGACGACCACGGGAAGGGGATTATCCGCCATCAGTTTCCGCAGGAAGGTCAGGCCGTTCATGCGCGGCATTTCCAGATCCAGAAGGATTACATCCGGCAGGGACTTCTTCATTTTTTCCATGGCGATGAGCGGATCCGCTGCGACGGTCACTCGGAAACCGCGCTCTTCGGAGAGCACGGCGGCAAGAACCTGGCGCACGGTCGCAGAATCATCGACCACGAGGACCTTCAACGGAGTGGAATGCTGGTCCGTTCGGTCGGCGTCTTGCGCAAAACGTTTCCTGAGCCATCTAGAGTTCACGGGTCGTCCTGTTCACCAGCGAATGCTTTTGGTTGATGCGGCCCGGCGGGTCATTCAATTTCTAATGGGCGGGTTGCTTGTTTCGCCGCTCCAAAATACACAGACCGCCACGGGCTGATCTATCTTCGCCAGTCCGAAATACTTTCGGCGTCACGGACTCCAGCCGGTCCGTAACACCGTGCACACTTTCCGCGTGACCGAGGAACAAGTATCCCTTGGGCGCAAGGTGCCTTCCCAAGTGGTCGATCACTTTAAGCTTGGTGTCCCAGTGAAAGTAGATAATGACATTGCGGCAAAAAATCAGGTCGAACGAGCCGAACACATCGTATTCAGGCTGATTCAAATTGAGCCGTTGAAAGCGCACAACGCTGCGAAGCTCGTCGGTTGCCTTGATCTTTCCTTTATCCGGACCGAATCCTTTCAGCAGGAAACGACTTCGGTATTCGACCGGGACAGCCGCCATTCTGTCGAGAGGCCAAACGCTTCTGGAAGCCTGAGCCAGCACCTTGGTGGAAAGATCGGTGCCGAGCACGTCTACTGTCCAGCCTGCCGCCGCCGGAAAAGCTGTGAGCAACATCATGGCGAGAGAATACGGCTCTTCTCCGGTCGAGCAGGCCGCGCTCCAGACGCGCAGAGTTTTGCTGCGTTGATGCGCGTCGGCCGCAGCCACCCACTCCGGAAAGACCCGCTCGCGCAAACAATCAAACGTTGCGGGCTCGCGGAAGAACCGAGTTTCGTTGGTGCAGATGCAATCGAGCATGCGCACCATTTCCGCCGGGTCTCTTTTGACCAGCCGATAGTAAGAAGAGAACGATGCCAGCTCCAGCGCACGCAATCTCTTCCATAAGCGGTTTACTACCAGGGCGCGACTCTTTGTGCCCAAGTTGATTCCCGACTCCGCCAGGACGAGCCCCTGAAACAAACGGAACTCTTCGCTGGTGAGTTCGGGAATCGCTGTGGGCAATTCGAGAACCGGCGGTGTGGCTTCTTCGTTGAAGAACATTAGCCCTCTGGTGTCTCCACGGCCTCTGGGACTTCGGCATTTTCGGCATTCAGGATCTCGCTCTGGATACCGGAAACAGTCAGAAGTTCCGCCGCACTCAAGACGTGATCAATGTTCAAGATGAGGGCAAACTTCTTGCCCAGCTTGCCCATGCCGGTGAGATACTCCAAGCGCACACGCGTCCCGAAGGCGGGGGGTTGCTCGATGTCCTCCGGGCCCAAATCGATGACCTGGCTGACAGCATCGGCGATCACGCCCATCACGGTGTTCTCGGCATCGCGCTGAATGTCCACGACGACGATGCAAGTGGTCTTGGTGACGGGACGTTCGTCCAGTCCAAACCTCAAGGCCAAATCCACAACCGGGACGACGTTGCCCCGGAGGTTGATCACGCCGCGAATCCACCGGGGCACCTTGGGCACCTTGGTGATGGAGGTGTACTCGATGATCTCCTTCACCTTCTGAATGTTGATGGCATACTCCTCTTCCGCAAGGAAGAACGTCAGATACTGCTCCTGTGCCGCCGCTTCTTTTTGCTTGGTTTCCATATATTCCTCCACGTATCAAATGCGGGCGAATGACTCGGCGTGTTTGCCGTTTGCACTCGGTACGGTTCGGGAGGAAGCATGGCTGTCGTCCTCCTGTAGCCTGAAGTGGGATTTATCGCTCTTGGCCTTCTTGTTCGAGCGATGATCGGCCGACGCGCTGACACGGAAGAAGCTGATCATGTCCTGCAACGCTTCGGCCTGTGACGCGAGCTCTTCCGCAGTGCTTGAGAGTTCCTCGGCGCCCGCGGCGTTCCGCTGAGTGACCAGCCCGACCTGGCTGATCGCCCGGTTGATCTGATTCACTCCGGCGGATTGCTCGCGCGAAGTGGACGCGACCTCTTGCACCAAATCGGCGGTTTTTTGAATGGAAGGAACTAATTCGGTCAACAAGCCGCCGGAACGTTCTGCAACTTGCACGTTGGCCGCCGCCAACCCGCCGATTTCCTGGGCTGCGGTGCGGCAGCGTTCAGCCAGGTTGCGCACTTCCCCGGCCACAACGGCAAAGCCCCGACCATGTTCACCCGCACGAGCGGCCTCGATCGCCGCATTCAAAGCGAGCATGTTCGTCTGATAGGCGATCTCCTCGATCACGGCAATCTTTTCGGCGATCGATTTCATCGCCGAAACGGCCTCGAGTACCGCCTGTCCACTCTGGCCGGCATCTGACGCACCCTTGCGCGCCATTTGCTCCATCTTCCGGCTGTTCTCCGCGTTTTGGGTGATCGAAGCGCTCATCTCTTCCATACTGCTGGTCACCTGTTCCACCGCCGCCGCTTGCTCGCTCGTACCCTGGGAAACGGAGCTTGCGGAAGAGGCCACCTGAGCGGCCGCGGTGCTCACGGAGCCAGCTCCGAGGCTGACCTCGCCAATCATTTCGTTCAGCTTCCCGGTCATTTTGGACATGGCCCCGAGCAAGCGGCCGATCTCATCGGTGCGATCCGCCACGATGGATTTGGTCAGATCGCCGACGCTGATGGCTTCGGCAGCCTGGACCAATTGCTGGATCGGGTTCACGATGCCACGTGAGATGACCAGGGTGACGACAATGCTCAGCACGATCGACGCAACGGAAAACATCACGAGGGTGGTCGTGGTGGTCTTGACGATCTGCTCGATCATCGGCACCAGCACCTCGGCGTGGCGGTTCGTAAGGTCCGTGGCGGAACTTTCCAGACGATGAATGGAATCTTTGTATTGAGTGATGGTCTGGTTGCATTCCTGGGGTGTGTGGAGCTGCCCCTGTTCAATCCCGTTGAGAACCTTCGTGTAGCCGCCTTCATAGACAGTCAGCTCCTCGCCCATGGTTTGCACCGACGATTTGTCGTCGGCCGAGAGCTGATACTTCGCAATTTCTTCCAACAGATCGTGCAAGTTATTCTGCTGTTCCCGCCATTTTGATACGTAGTCACTTCTGACTTGCGCGTTGTCCATGTTGAGTTCTGTGTCTTTCTCATACCGGCGCAATTCTAGCGTTGTCGCCTTGATGTGAGCCGCGATCAGCGCAACTTTAGCGTCGCCGTTCAATACGTTCAGCGTTTCAGCGGTAACTCGCTGGAGGCCCGAATAGCCGCTCAATGCAATGACGATGAGAAGCGTTACGATCGAGCCAAAGCCGATTGCCAACCGCTTACCGATGGACATGTTCTTCAGCATGAACCTCTCCTTTGAGACTGGACTTTAACGCGGCGCAGTTCTGCGCCTTACCCTGGCCCGATGACCTCTACTGCAAAACCAACTCGCTGCTGCGGCGAACCGCTTCCCGGTAAATTGCCGGCACATCGAGAATCAAAGCGACGCGGCCGTCACCCAAAATGGTCGAACCCGAAATACCCGGAATCCCCTGGAAGAGGGCGCCCAGTGGCTTGACGACCGCTTGCTGTTCGCCCAGCAACTCGTCGGCGGCGAGTCCTGCGCGGCCGCCCTGATGTTCGATAACGAGAATTCGCTCACGGCCCTGCGCGGTCCCGCCGGTTCTGAATAGATCGCGAAGCCGAATGTAGGGCAAGGCCTCGCCGCGCAGATTGATGACTCCGCCTTCCAGGGAACGGTGGTTCTCCGCGGGGAGTTCCAGGCACTCCTTCACGGCGTTGAGGGGGACCACGAAGGTCTCCGTGTCCACCTTGACAGCGAATCCATCGATGATGGCGAGCGTCAGCGGAAGCCGGATGGTGAATGTTGTGCCCCGGCCCTTGTTGCTCTCTACGTCCACTGTGCCGCTCAGGGCATTCACGTTGCGGCGCACCACGTCCAGGCCCACTCCGCGTCCGGACAGTTCGGAAATCTTTTCCGCAGTCGAGAACCCCGGCTGAAACAGCAAGTTGTGGATATCGGATTCGGAAAGGTGGCTGCCCTCGCTGATGATTCCGCGACTTCGCGCGTGCTGCAAGATGCGCGCCTGATCCAATCCCGCGCCGTCATCGGAAATCCGCACGACGATGTTCCCGGAGTCGTGGAACGTTTCCAGCAGGATTTTTCCGCTTGGATCTTTTCCAGCCGCCCGGCGTTCTTCGGGGGACTCCAGACCGTGGTCGACCGCGTTCCGGATCATGTGCAGCAGCGGATCGTGAATGTGCTCCAGCATGGTCGTATCCAGTTCGACGTCCTCGCCCACAACGACCATGCGCGCGAGTTTGCCGCTCTTTCGCGCCATGTCCCGGACGCTTCGCGCAAAGCGATGAAATATGGGGCCTACCGGCACCATACGGGTCTTCATCACGAGCTCCTGCAATTCCAGAAACAGGGCCTCCAGGCTCTGATGGGTCTCAAGAATTTCGCGACCGGCGGCCGAGGCCGCGTATTTGTCGTGCAACATGCGCCGCATCCGCCCCTGGGCGATCGCGAACTCCACAGTGAGATTCAGCATGCGGTCCAGTTTTCCGACATCTACGCGGAGACTCGGTGCGACTTTTCCGCCGGACGTACCTGGTGCCGCCGCATCGGAGCGCGCCGCGACCGAGTCGGCCGGTGCGGCAGCATCCCCGGACTTCGAATCGTTGGCGATGTGGGCGAGGCGCGAAAAGAATTCCTGATGCTCCGGCAGCACTGCCTCCTCGCCCGCGAGCATGCGCTGGGCGAGATGCCGCGATACGTCCACGGACTCCAGGAGTAAGCTGATGATGTCCGAGGTAATCCGAATCGTCCCACTTCGGAGTTTGTCGAGAAGATCTTCGAGGCTGTGAAGCGCCTGCGTCACCGCTGTGAATTGCAGTAGCGACGCGTTGCCCTTGAGCGTGTGTGCTGCCCGGAAGATCGATGAAATCAGCTCAGGGTCCTCGGGCTGGCTCTCCAGCGCGAGAAGAGATTGTTCCATTTGGGCCAGAAGTTCGTCTGTTTCTTCCCGAAAGGACTGCAGCACCGTCTCTCGATTGATATTCATAGCTCCTCTACAAGCTGCTAACGTGCGACTCGCCCGTATTCGTTTGAAAAACGACTCTCCGTCCCCGCACGGTGCCCACCTCTGTGGAAACCACGGGGATGCGCTCCTTGGCCAGAACCTCCAGTGCAATTTCTACGTTGCGGTCACCGAGACGCTCGGACCCGGTATCGTTGCCTCGCATTGCCTCGAACAGGCAGCCGCCGCCGAACAGCTTGGCGCGGAGCATCTCTCGTCTTGCGCCGGCTTCCGCAAGTGTCCGCAGTAGCGTGGGAATGGCCACGCTGCCATAGCGGGGCGAGGCCACGCTTCGTCCGTCCCATTCCGGCAGTAAGAAGTGGGTTGCCCCGCCAATGCCATTCAGCGCATCCCAAATGCAAACCGCGACGCACGACCCCAAGATGAAGACGATGGATTGAGGCCGCGGCGACACATAAACTTGTCCGGCATGCAGAAAAAAGGAATCCGATCGTGCCGCCGCTGCGCCCGCAGCGGGGAGAGGATTGGGAGGAACCGGGAATTCAGGCTTGGAGAACGAGTTGAGTGTCATGGAGTCACCACATCCTCTTGCATGTACTGGAGTTCGATGGCCACGGTCCCGTAGATTTCCAAAAGCTTCAGCAGTTCGTGATCCACCCATTCCAAACCCTTCTTCTGCGGCAGCAAGTTCAGAAGGACGATGACGCCTATCACTTCGTGGCCACTCTTGAGAGCTACCCAGGAAGTCACTCGCTTTCCAGACGACAGGCAGAGCGTTGCCCCTTGACGATCGTCGAGCTGGGTGGCGCGATGGCGAATGGCGTATCCGATCAGATCCGTTTCCGCGCCCAACTCTCGTAGCTCGTCGTCCGCGACTCCAGTGGACCATGCCGCGAAAAGGTTCCCGTCCTGGCCGCGGAGAAAGATGGCCACTTCTTCGCAGCCGATCAAAGCTCCGATGATTTCTCCGATGGCCTCGAAAACGTCTCGCTGCCCAACTGCCTGGATCAGACGCGCGCTCGCCGCGTAGTACCGTTCATAAAGAAAATGATTGGAATAGAGCTGCTCCCGCCGCGAGAGTAGGTGCGCCCGCCCGCGCAGGTCGCTCACGGACACTGTGTTCAATTCATTCGCTGGAGCTTTTCTGCCCCGATCTTTCTCCGGGGCCGAGCCGTTGTCCCCACTGCCGGTCATCTTGTTGCCTCCTGTTTCGTGAGTGCCTCATTCATAGGAGTGAGGTCCTATTCGCCGAGATACGCTTTCAGGAGTTCTAAAAGCTCAATCTGGTTGACCGGCTTGGTGAGGTAATCGCTGCATCCGCTGGCGTAGCCTTCCTGAACGGACGATTCCTCTCCCCGGGTCGTCAGAAGAATCACTGGAATCTTGCTGGTTTGCTCGTCTTGCTTCAGTGCGCGGCACGCTTGAATCCCGGTCATGCGCGGCATCATGACGTCCATGATGATCAGATCCGGCTTTTCGCGGCGGGCACGCTCCACACCGTCCACTCCGTCGATCGCACTGAGCAGCTCGTAATTGGAGTTCTGGCTGAAGATCATGCGGGTAACCAATCGCGAGGTGCTGGAATCATCTACGACAAGAATTTTCTTCGACGCCATTTCGTATCCTCCCTTATTTTCCGGCCGAGCGGCACGATGCCCGACAACGTCCTCGGCCACAAACTCTGAGCGGGCGCGAACCGCGGGCCCACGTTTTACCTTGGCGCTCAGGCAGCCAATCCCGAATCAATTTGCCTGAGGCGGCTCATCCAGCAACTCGCGCACGCGCTTCATCAGGATTTCACGCGTAAACGGCTTTTCGATCAGCGTCACCCTATTTGCGAGTATCCCGGCCTGGACGATCCCATCCGTGGGGTAACCGGACATGTACAGCACGCGCGTTTGCGGGCGAATTGCTTTCATTTGTTCCACAAGTTGTTCGCCACCCATTCTGGGCATCACTACGTCGGTTAGCAGCAGATCGATGGCGCCATCGAAGGATTGAGCTAGTCGGAGGGCTTCGTCCCCGTTGGCCGCTGCTAGAACGGCGTACCCGCTGTCCGTCAAGAATGTCCCAATAATCTCGCGGAGCCCTTCGGCGTCCTCCACGACAAGGATGGTTTCCGTCACTTTGCTGACCTCCACAGGGCGCCCGGTGGGTTGCACGACGGCCAGAAGGCTGTCAATGCGCGGGAGATATATTTTGAATGTGGTGCCTTGGCCTTCTTGGCTGTGGACTCCAATGAACCCGCCGCTCTGCTTCACGATTCCGTAAACCGTTGCCAGACCCAGGCCGGTTCCGCTGCCGAGGTCCTTGGTTGTATAGAACGGCTCGAAAATGTGACTTTGGGTCTCCTCATTCATGCCGCATCCGGTGTCGGTCATCGCGAGGAGCACATACTTTCCCGCGGGAATGAAGAAATTCCTCGATTGGCGGTCCACGCCGATATCGATGTTGCTCGTCTCCATGGTCAGTCTTCCGCCGTGGGGCATCGCGTCCCTGGCGTTGAGCGCAACATTGATGATCACTTGCTCGATCTGTACGGGATCCACACGCACACGGCCCAAAGCAGAATCCAGGGCCAGATAGAACTCGATCCGTTCGTCGATCAATCTGCCTAAAAGTTTCTCTACATCCACGACGATGGCGTTGAGTTCGACAATGCGGGGGTAAAAGACCTGCCGGCGGCTGAACGCCAGCAATTGCCGCGTGAGTGCGGCAGCACTATTCGTCGCTTTCCGAATTTGCGCTAGATGCTGGATGGCCACGTCATTCGGCTTTAGACGTTGGGTCAAGAGATCCGTGTATCCGCTGATTACGCACAGCAGATTGTTGAAATCGTGAGCCAGTCCCCCTGAAAGCCTTCCAATCGCTTCGAGTTTCTGCGATTGCCGCACCATGTATTCCAAGTTCCTACGCTCGGTACCATCACGGGCAATTCCCTGCACGCCGTCTTTCTCTCCATCCGAGCGAAGCAGGCGCGCGCTGACCTCCAGAAGGACTTTGCGTCCATCCTTGCCCAGCATGACGATCTCAAAAGGCTGCAAGGGTTCTTGAATCAGAATTCGCCGCATCATCTCAGTACAAAGGCCGACGTGTTCCGGGGCGACGAGGCTCTTGATGTTCATTTCCAGAGCTTCACTCCGGGACCAACCCATTACCTCTTCGGCGGTCTTATTCACGGAGGTGACCCTACCGTCGATATCGACGGTGAAAAGGATGTCCTTGGTGTGTTCGAATAGATCGTCGAAGCGGCCCTGGGATTGCCGACTGGCGATTTCCGCGCGATTCCGCTCAATGACGTATCGCAACGCCCTGTGGAGCAAGTCTGGATTCAAGACTTCCATGGGCAGATAGTCGTCAGCACCCATCTCAACTGCACGCTTGCCAAGCTCTGTCTGCTTTTCGGAGATTAAGACCACGACGGGAAGGGAATCGTTTTGCAGACGAAAGCGGTGTAGCGCATCCAGGTCGTCACCACCGATACCGGACCCGTGCCACAATATGGCATCGAAGCCGCTAGAGGCAGCCTCCGTCAACGCGCGTCCGATGTTTCCCGCATTAGTTACTTCAAAGGCTGAGCCCTCGACGTTCTTCAACATCCGGGAAACGCGCTCCATCCGCAGAGCGTCATCTTCAATAGACAGAATTCGATAGCATTGCGACAACATAGGTCCTTCTTCGCATCCCTCTTCAATCACTCTGAGACCTGTGTTTAGGCAAATATTCATCTCGTTATGCTCCGCTGCTTACTTCCGAGTAGCACTTCCAGGGAACAGCCTGCGAATCCCCCATGTCATCGGCCACGAGGACGCGAATGCGGCCATCTTGGCGTTTCGTCAAATGCTCTCCGGACAGATCACCGCGAAGCTGTAACAAGAATGCACGCATCGGGCAGACATAAGAATCCGGTTGATTCGCTAAGGGATTACTTGTAGACCTTTCGGGCAGGCAGAAATGGATCGGGAGGGGCTTACAACTCGATGATCTTGTTCTTCACCGCGTAGCGGACCAAATCGGTGACCGAGTGGATATTCAGCTTCAGCATAATGTTCGCGCGGTGGGTCTCGGCGGTCTTCACGCTGATTTCGAGGAGGTCTGCGATCTCCTTGTTGCCCTTACCTTCGGCAAGAAGCTGCACAATTTCGCGCTGACGCGGAGTCAATCGCCGCGCCGCGCTCACCTTTACCGCATCGCCACGGCGCGCCACCCTTGAAACCGTCGCAGAAACGCGCGAGGAGAAATATGGCTTGTGCCTGGCGAGAGCTTCCACGGCAGCAAACAGATTCTTGTGGGCGTCGTCCTTTAATATGTACCCGCGCGCTCCCGCGTCCAGAATTCCCTCGATCATCGCCTCCGAATCGTGCATCGTCAGCGCGAGGACTTCCGTGTTCGGAGATACTTTGCGAATCTGCCGTGTGGCTTCCACACCATTCAGCAGAGGCATGCCGATATCGAGCAGGGCCACGTCCGGCTTGAACTCTTGGGCTTTCTGCACAGCCTCGCGGCCATTCGCCGCCTCGCAGCAGACCGTCCATTCCTTTCGTGACTCCAGCAGGGCACGGATTCCTGTGCGTACTACATGATGATCATCGGCTACCAGAATGCGAAGGGGTGGCATGGTCAGCCTCAAGTGAAAAAGGAATTGTATCATTCGGATTTGTGGGATGGACAATACTATCCGCCGATTCCCCAAGGATAGCGTTGCCAATTGCTCGTGCTTCGCCTTCAGTTAGAGGTACAGATCCTCCTGAGACGCAACGCGCGGAGTGCATCAGGAGCCCCAATCTTTTCTGATGGCCCCGCGAACTGAGACCGATGTTTCTCAACGAATTTGGCAGGAGCACGGATTAAGGGCCCTTTAGATCGCGTGCGAGGGCGTCGACTCCATTCAGGTCCAGGCGGGGAGTGAGCGACCTCCAAAGCGAGGAATGAAGCAGGCCGCCCAAAACGTTCTCGTGGGACCGCATCAGAAAACCTGCGTGCGCGATGGCAAGCTCATATTGGGGTAGCCGGGTAACGCGGAGTCCTGTGGTCCATCGGAATGCGGCATACAACAATCGTGTGACACCTCTGGTCCAAATGCGACCGATGGCCCCTTCGCTTTCCCGAAAGTCCGAAACGATCCACGTCGCGCCCGGCGCCGCCCAACTGGCAAGAGAAGCGACCACGATCGCAAGTTCGGGATCGGAAAAACAATCCAGGAAGAAATGAGTGACGATTAGGTCATACCCTTCCACGGGCGGCGCGAATTCCCGGATGTCGCCCACATGAAATCGGACTCGCGCCCGGGCTTCGTGACCCAGGCCGGCAAGCCGCCGCTCCGCGAGATCAATCATCCTCGGACTCAGGTCAACGAAATCCACTTGCACTGCTGGATTGAGATGGAGCAGTCGTGCGAGAAAGCGACCATCCCCGCCGCCGCACACAATCGCTCTTTGCGAGGCTGTCATCTGTCCCAAGAATGCGAACCGCATCTGTTCCAAACGCATGCCGAAAGAGAGATGTTCCAGCATCTCGTAATGCGGAGCCAGCGAGTCACAATTCATCGGAGTACGTCGCACATGGTCCACGTTTCCTCACATCCGGATCGTCAGTGCGAGAAGTCCAGCCAGGACCAAGGCCGCGTCGGCCAATACGCGCAACGAGTGGCACGACAACTGATGCCGGCGATGGTTTAGGAGGGCAATCAGGAACGCAGCCACGGAAACCGCCAACAATCCGGGTCGGGACGATTTGTTGGCATGACAAATGAGAAGCACCGCCAGCGCGGTAGCGGCAAGGCTCGTTGCAATCCAATTGATGCGAGAGTTTACCCAGCGGACCAACGGAGGAGACGCTTTCCTGCACGCAACATTGGAGCCCTGATTCTCCCAGCACTCAATGGACAGGCAATTCAGGGAGCACAAAAACGCAAACAGAACTACGGTCGCCCACATATTCCACGACAATCCAATGCCATGCGCCCACACAGGCAGAGTGGTCCCGGCCGCGAACAGAATGCCGACCGCAACTTCTTTCGGCACAAATCGGACCACAGATTCACGGCCAGCATGGATGCCAACCATGTACGCGCCAACAATCGCTCCCAGTTTCAAGCCTGCTTTTGCTTCCAATGGCGCCAAATGTTCCAAGGCGAGCCAGACAATCCCCGCCCCGGCGAGCGCCATCAGGAACGCCAGGGGAAGACGATGACGAGCGCAGAAAAAATGCCGCTCCTGTAAGGCCGCGCGATTCTTTGCCGTCCAGCCATCCAGTAGCCGGTCGCCGATATAGATAACCCATACGACGAGGCTCAAGATGACTGCTTCGGCAGAGACCAATCGCACGCGGCCCGCCGCGCGGGCAAAGAGCAAAGCCCAAACAATGGCGACTATCGGAGCATCAAGGCTGAGGATGTTCCACCACAACCACCAGGGAGGCGTGTGAAACTCAGCCCGGGCCGCACGCACACGATTCGCAGCAATCTCCGAGGGGATCTTGCCCTGGCGAGTCGATGCCAGCAAATGTTCCCGGCGAAGTGCGGCGCCCGGCTCGGATAACAAATCAGGGAAGTTCATGCGGATAACTCTCCCGCCGACTCGCACATCCCGACGTGAAGTGCGTCGACGTTGCGTCCGATGCAGCCTCGCCCCCCATGGATTGCTCGAAGAATCTTCGAATCGGAGTTGCGCGGACTCAGCTTTGCTCCTCCGCAACAGCGCCGCACGGATTCACCAGCCCGGTTGTGCGTAGCAGTGGCACTGAATGAGTCTACATCACCGTCTGGAGCCGCGAAATCGAATTGGGTGGCATCCGGGAACGACCCGTTTCCGCGAGGATCGGGGCAGTGGTGTTCCGGAAACACAATGTTGCCTGCCTGCCGGGAAGGTCGCGTCACGCTCGGTACGGCGTTTGATGAGTTCTTCTTCACTCCTGCGAATTTTGCGAGATCCGAGCGCAGCCGGAAGGAGAGGAGTACCGTGCCAAGATAGAAGATTCGTTGAGCGCCTGGCCTTGTACTGTTTTACACTTAGAATTTGCGGTGAGCGATGAATGATATGGTCAGCAAGTCGTATTGCCCGCGGTGCGGCGAGCCATTGCCCGCCGACTACGCGGAATGCCCGGATTGCGCCGCCCTGGCGACAGGCAGTGGATTCACACCGCAAATCGTGTTGCTGGCCAGTTTTGTCTTGCTAGCGTCGTTCTTCGCCGTCACAGGTATATTGGTCAAGATCTACCATTCCCGCGAGCAGCAGTTCGGACGGCAATGGACGGCGCGCGGCAACGCAGCCCTGCAAGCCGGGATGCCGACCCAGGCGCTGGATGCTTTTCGCAGCGCTCTGGTGTATGCCCCGAGCGACAGAGCGCTGCAGCTCAGCCTTGCGCAAGCTTTGATTGATTCCAACCATGTCGCCGAGGCGCAAACCTACTTACTGAATCTCTGGCAGCAGTTTCCCGGCGATGGCCAGGTGAATCTGGGGTTGGCGCGGATCTCTGCCCACACCGGCGAAGTGCAAGATGCCATCCGGTATTATCAGAGCGCCGTCTACGCGGTCTGGAGGGAAAATTCGCAGGAACAACGCAGGCAAGTGCGGCTTGAGCTTTGCCACTATTTAATCTCACAGGGCCTAGGGACGCAGGCGCAGGCCGAATTGGCTGGGCTGGCCGCGGACACTCCCGTGAAAGATACCGAGCACCACGCCGAGATCGCCGGGCTGTTGCTGCAGGCCAACGATCCCGGCCACGCCCTCGAGGAGTTCCGCCTGATCTTGCAGAGCGACTCACGGCAACCCGCCGCGCTCGAAGGCGCTGGTCGAGCGGCGTTCCGCCTCGGCGATTACCGGGCAGCCCGGAGCTACCTGGCAAAAGCCTCTCAAGAAGGCGGCCTGTCCAGCAACGCCGCCGCGCTTCTGGCAACAGCACAGCAGATTCAACGCAGCGATCCTTTCCTCGTGGGGCTGACGGATGGCGAACGTGCTCGCCGCGCACTGTTGGCTTACCGGCAGGCGCTCCACCGTCTGCAGGACTGCGCTGCGAAGCGGGGTGTTCCCCTGGGTGTTTCGCCCGCCGAAACGGAATTGCAGAAGATGTACGCAGATGCGACGGCCGCGCAGACACAGATGCGCCTGCGTTTCCTGCAAAGAGACCCGGAATTGGTCAAGCAGGCGATGTCCGAGGTCCTGCAGATTGAAGAGACCACCGCCCGCGAGTGCGGGACGCCGACAGGATTGGATGAGGTTTTGCTTCTGATCGGGGAGAGACACTTGGGTGGAGAGCAGTGAGCGAACAGCCGAAGACGGAAAGTCCACCCGCGGGGAATGATCGTTTGTTGATCAGAATACGAGGAATCGTTCAGCGATGGACCGCCTGGATCTCGAAGATCCTGTTGCTGCCGGAGGGACAGCTTTTTCTTCTGCTCGCCGTCGTGATTGGCCTTTTTTCCGGTCTTGCCGTGGTTTGTTTCCGCGTGACCATCGAGTGGATTCGCATCTCGCTGCTGGGCTCCTCGCTGTCCCCGTCACCTTCCCGGTTGTTGCTGGTCCCCGGAGTCGCAGGCCTGGTCGTCGCCTTTCTGGTCACCCGCTTTTTCCCCCGGGCCCGTGGCAGCGGCGTGAACCAGACGAAAGCCGCGGTGTACGTCTTCGACGGCTACATTCCCTTCAGCACGGTGATTGGCAAATTCGTCACCTGCGCGCTGGCCATCGGCAGCGGCCAATCCCTGGGGCCGGAGGACCCCTCGCTGCAGATGGGCGCCGGAATGGCGTCCGCCTTGGGAAGGCGCTTGGGTCTTTCCCGCGAGAATTTGCGCCTCCTGGGGCCCGTGGGCGCGGCCGCCGGGCTGGCGGCGGCATTCAACGCTCCGATTTCCGCAGTCGTGTTTGTCATCGAGGAGGTGATCGGGGCCTGGAGCGCGGGCGTGCTGGGGGCCGTTGTGCTCGCCGCCGTCTCCAGCGCCGTGGTGATGCGCTGGTTTCTTGGAAACGAGCCGCTGTTTCGCGTGCCGGCCTACAATCTCGCCCATCCCAGCGAACTGGTATCCTACGCCGTGCTGGGAATTGCGGGGGGACTTTGCTCCTTGCTCTTCCTGAAGCTGATTGTTTATTTCCGCCCGAAGCTGATGGCGCTTCCGCGCTGGACGCACTATATGCAGCCGGCGATTGCCGGTTTCCTCATCGGCGTCATTGGACTATGGCTTCCGCAAGTGCTGGGGGCCGGGTACCCCGTGGTGGATCAGGCTCTCCATGACCAGTACACATGGCAGATTCTTCTCGTCCTGGGGCTGGCCAAGATACTTTCCAGCAGCCTTTCGTTTGTCAGCGGGACGCCGGGCGGAATGTTTGCTCCCACGCTGTTCATCGGGGCCATGATCGGGGGGGCGGTGGGCGGACTCGAACATCACTTCTTCCCACATCTTGCCGGTTCCGTGGGGCCCTTTGCGCTAGTCGGCATGGGCACGTTTTTCGCCGCGTTCCTGCGCGTTCCCATCACTTCGGTCTTCATGGTCGTGGAGGCGAGCGGAAATTATTCCATCGTCCTTCCGGTCATGATTTCCAATGCGATTGCCTACTTGGTTTCCCGCAAATACCAGCGCGTGCCACTCTTCGATCTGCTATCCAGCCAGGATGGCATGGACCTGCCCTCGATGGAGGAGCAGCGCAACCAGCGCACCGTTCGGGTCGAGGAGGCCATGCGCCCTTCCAAGGACAAACCCTTGCGCTCGGTGGATACCCTCGCCCGGGCCCTGCAATTGTCGGAGACGTCCTCCGAGGAGTTGCTCCTCGTCAGCTTCCCGAGCGGCCGCTGGGCCGGCGTTACCCGGGATGAATTGCGCCGCTATGCAGCAGAGAATTCTCCGGATACGCCCCTCCGTGAAGTGCTCCCCTCGGTCCGATTGCCCCTTCTCCATCCCGATCATTCCCTGGAAGAAGCCCTGCGTCTTCTGCATGGCCGGCCGCTATTGCCGGTTGTCAGCCGCGCAAACCTTAAGCGGCTGCAAGCAGTCATTTCTCTCCCCGATGTCTTGGAGACCTACCGAAAGTCGGCCGAACGTTAATAATCACGGCGGAAAATGGCGGGCAGACGGGGGACGTTCGCAGAAGGTTCCTCGGCGAAACCGACACCCATCCTTTTCCCGGGCATATCAGGGCCAAACGGGAAACGAGCCGGCCGTCAAGCATGTATCCTGTTCCCAGGCCGCTTCTAAAAAGCGGACATCTCATGCGCTAACGGCAGTCCGACTGGCCAGGAGTTGGCTGCTCATGCGCTTTGGGATAGTATTGGCGCCAAATAGCTCGAGGGCCCGGAAATCGGGTTCGGGTCGGCTCACGGCCGGACGAGGGATAACATGTCAAAAGATTTGACACGAAGAGAATTGATGCGTCGTTCGATTGCCGCAGGCGGCTTGTTTGCGGCCGGATCACTGATGCCAGTCTCGTCAACGCCAGCCAATCAAGCTGCCGGACAATCAACTCCTCATCCTCACGCAACAACCAGAGTTCCCGCGACCATCGTTGACGGCAAGGTCGTGCAACCGCGAAGAGAACTGCCGGTTTTGCACAAGACCAGCGTCCTGGTTGTCGGAGGCGGTCCGGCGGGGACGGCGGCCGCCCTTTCGGCCAAGCGCCAGGGCGTCGACGTCACTCTGGTGGAGAGGTACGGGTATCTGGGAGGGCTCGCAACCGGCGGGCTCGTCCTGGGAATATTTCCGCTTTACGACAGGAATAAGAAGCAGGTCATCTTTGGCATCGGCGAAGAGCTGATGAAGAAACTGGACGTGCTCAAGTTCGGAATCATCGATCGGAACAAGGCGCCTGTGTACCCGACCATCGACGCGGAGGCCTTCAAATACGTGTTGGCTGATATGGTGCTGGATTCGGGGATAACTGCCTACCTGGACTGTTGGGGTGTCGATGCCATTGTGGATCCCAGAGGAGCCGTGCGGGGCGCCGTGTTCGAGAGCAAGTCGGGGCGACAGGCCATCCTCGCCGATGTGGTGATCGATGCTTCGGGAGACGGTGACATTTACGCGGCCGCCGGGGCGGCCTTTGAAAAAGTTAAAGACAACATCGGTCTGATCAGCCGAATCGGGAACATCGACGAGATCGATATGGCCCCGGGATCGGGATCCGAAGACCCGGATAAGCTTGCGACAGGAAAGCCCGGGTCAGGCCGGCCGTCGAGGGGTAGGGTAAGCGATATGAACGGTCACGCCGGAAATTCGACGCCTGCGCCCCACGTGAACTGGCTCAACATGGTAGGCCCAATCGGGGACGCCCTGGACGTCGCGGACTTAACCGCTATGGAACTCAAGCATCGCCGCGCAACCTGGAGCAACGTTGAGAAGCTCCGTCAAAAGCCGGGAAACGAAACGGTCTACCTGGCCGAAACAGCCCCTCAACTGGGTGTGCGGCTCACCAGACTCCTTGACGGCGTCAAGAAACTCACAAACCAGGAGATCCGGGGCGGCGCCAAGTTTAAAGATGTCATCGGCTATTCCGGTGCGTATGCCAATGCTCCCGAATTCCAGATTCCTTACGGCTCCCTCGTTCCCTCGAAGGTCGAAAATGTCCTGGCGGCCGGACGATGCATATCGACCGACTTCGAAGTTGGAGATATCACTCGGCTCATTCCTGTTTGCTGGGTTACCGGACAGGCTGCAGGCTTGGCTGCGGCATTGTGCATCCAGGACAAATGCAAGCCTCGCAACGTGAGTGTCACGAAGCTACAGAACCTGCTTCGCCAGCAAGGGGCGCATTTGGGATGACTCCTCTCAGGCGCTTGCCGCGGCGGCTGATTCAGCTGGCTTGCTTTGCAGGCGCTGTCGTGATGCTTTGGCCGTTGCTCCCTTGGGCCATTGCGCCAAGGCTTTTCGCACAACTGAGTCCATTCGTTGTTCTCTCCTCGAGCATCGCCACGCGCTCGATCGGTGTGGGAGCGGTTTTTGCGCTCATCGTGGCCGTCGCGAGTTCATTCAAGAAGCGGTGGTTCTGCCTGTACGTCTGCCCGACCGGTTTTCTGCTCGAAAATGCCTCACGCAAGGGGTTGCGCAAGACACGGTGGTGGAGCAAGTGCCCGCCGGTCGGGAGATATGTCGCGATACTGACGGTGGTGGGCGCCGTGGCGGGGTATCCGGTGCTGCTGTGGATGGATCCTCTGTGCATTTTCAGCAGCCCCTTGGCCTTGAACAGGGCGACGAACCTCATGTCCGTCATTCTAATTTGCCTCGGCCTGGGTGTTTTGGTGGCGGGCACTTTCGTTTTCGGCATGCTCTGGTGCGTGCGCATTTGCCCTCTCAGCGGAATGCAGGACATGCTGTTTTCCTTCAGGAAGGCGCTCTGGACCAGATCGACTGCGATGGCATCGCCGCAGAAGTTCCGTGCCGCTCGGCGCGCGTTCTTCGCTGGGACGGCCGGCGCATTGCTCGGCCTTTGGGCGCGCCGAACCGGAGCAGCGCGATACCGCGCCACGGATACGCTTTTGCGTCCTCCCGGCGCCGTGCCGGAGGATCGCTTTACCGGGTTGTGCATCCGTTGCGACAACTGTGTGCACGCCTGCCCGTCGAAGATCATTCGCCCGGATACCGGTCACGAGGCGGGTCTGGCAGGCTTCATGGCGCCCATCATTCGTTACGACAGGGACTACAAGTATTGCCTGGAAACGTGCAATGCCTGCACCCAGGTTTGCCCGACCGGAGCGCTCGCGCCGCTCGATCTGCAGCAGAAGAACCAGTACATCATCGGAGAAGCGCTCGTCGATAACAACGTCTGCCTGGTTCCCCTCGGCAAGAAGGAATGTGATGCGTGCCAGCGCTCCTGTCCGTATCAGGCGATCAAAATCACATGGGACGAGGCACAGTACATTGCCTACCCCGTGATCGACCCCAAAAAGTGCGACGGATGCGGAGCGTGTGAAGTCGTCTGCCCGACCGCTCCGGTCAAAGCCATTCGCGTGTGGACCCAAAAGCCTGCGTGATAGTTTGCGCCGCTTGGTGTGCGAGCAACGAGGGAAGGGGCCGGGAGTGCCTGGGAAGTGGTTTCCGGAGCCGGACGCGTGCGCGGGCCTATCGCCGTACCGATTTGAGGCTACCTGGACAGGAGTCTCGCGATGACGCCTTCGACGTTCTCGGCGGAGGCGGCTTCGCCGTTCCTCGCCCGCCAGGCAACAAAGCCATCCGGGCGGACCAGTACCGCGCCCGTCGGAGCAATTCCATAAGCCGGAGCGAAGCTATCCGAAGGGTCGGTCAGCCCCTCCGTACCCACGCGATAGATATCAAGATCCGTTCTCGTATTCTTCGCTGCCAAGCGGGCACTCTCGCACCACGCATACGATTCTGCGCCCGCAAGCAGGGTGAAGGTGGTACCGAACAGGTCGAGTGTGGAGATTTCCTGCCCGCCCCGTTTCAGCCAAACGTGCGGGGCACGCGTTCCCGGGCGTCCCTTGGATTCCCGCGGGTTTTCGTGCATGCGGCGATCTTGCGAGTCCTCCGGAATCACGGCCGACGAATGATAGACGTATCCCATTTCAATGTTCAGGTCGTTCGCAAGCGGCTGATGCTCGTCCGCCGGAAGGTCCGGCGCGACGCGCACCACGTAGCGCGTGTAGGCCTGCTCGACGGTGAATGCGGAGGCCGGGCGCCGCTCCGGCTCGTATGTGGAGAGCAACTCCGGATGCGCGATTCCCTTCAGCACCAGCGCTAGCTTCCACGCGAGATTGTGGGCGTCCTGCACGCCTGTATTTCCACCGAACCCGCCGTTGGGCGGCATGATGTGCGCGGCGTCTCCCGCAATCAGGATGCGGCCCACGCGGAATCGCTCGGCCACATCGGCGGCGGAGTCCCAGTGCATCACGTTTTCAATGGTGATGGGGATATCGTTTGTGCCGAGAGCGGCGCGAACGAATTCCAAGGCGCGCTGCTCCGTCAAGCCCGTCGATACGTCCGTCACCGGATGGCCGGAATCGCTGGCGATGTTGACGGCGAGAAAGCCCGACTGGAACGGTTTTTCGATCCGGAAAAAACCGCGCAGGACGGGATTGAATACGTAAATGACCGTCATATTCCGGCCGCGCATTAACGGCTCGACGTTCGCCCGGAAATAGATGGTGATGCTTTTGGAAAAGGTGCCGTGGCCTTCCATGCGGATTCCCAAGCGTTGGCGGACGCCGCTGCGGGCGCCGTCGGCCGCGATCATGTATTGCGCGCGTACCGTAGTTTGCTTGCCGGTGTCCCGGTCGCGGAGGATGGCCGTCACTCCATCCGCGTCTTGCTCGAAGGAGAACATTTCGGTTCCGAACAGAAGCTCCGCCCCAAGCTCCTGCGCCCGCGTTTTGAGGAGCGGCTCCAGCAGGCTCTGCGAGATGAAGCAGCGCCGGCAGGGGCTGACGTCGGTTACGCCCTCGTTCAGGTTTGGGATGTAGCGCTGGATTTCCTTGCCTGTGAGCGTCTCGACGGCCAGGATTGCGCCGTCCTGAACGAATTGCTCGTCGGATTTCCGCCGGACGATCTGCTCGACACCCACCTCGCGAAGAATTTCCATCGTGCGCTGGCTGATCTGAGCAGCTCGCGGATGAATGGCGGTGCCGCGGTGGTGTTCCACCGCGAGCGCGCGGATACCGTGATGGCTGAGGAGCGCGGCCGCGGATAGGCCGACCAAACTCCCGCCAACGATTAACACCGGGATTTCAATGTCAGCCATCTCCGGCACCATCCCCAAGTTGGGGCGATTAGATCATTTCCGGCGTCAATAGGCAAATCAGCGGTCGGGCTGGCGGGATTACTTCAGCGAGAGTATGATACGCCCCAATTGAGTTGGCCCGTGGGTGATCGGAAATCTTTCAGAGTGGTGCGGCACGGTATAGGAGGCGCGATCCCATGTCGAAAGCGGCCAGGCCTGTCTTGCTCGTAGGTGGAGTTCCGGGAAACAGCGCGGAAGAAGTATTCCGTACGGTGGGCCCGATTCTCGGGGACCTGGCGATCGGCTTCACGGACGGTGAATTTGGCGTGCGGCGCTTCTGGATCTACTTCGTGCTGGTCAACACGTGGGCGAAGCATCCGGACTTGGAACTGATCCGCCCTGTGGTTCCGGCGGGAGGAGGATTGCCCGATTTTCTTCCGACGGGCTACGATACCTGCCAATGGTACGGCGTGAAGCCGGGGGTGAAGAAACTTTCACGCATTGAGACGCTTGGTTACCCGCAGGAAGCGGCGGCATCCTACCAGGTGTTCTGCCGGCTGCGTGACGAGGGGGTGATCCCGCGCGGCGTGCGTTTTCAGCAGTCTCTCCCATTTCCGGACGACGCCGCCCGCCTGTTCACCAACAGCGCCCGGAACATGGACCTGATGGTCGACGCCTACATCGATGTGATGAAGCGCGACGTCGCGCGCCTCTGTGAAATCATTCCTCACGACGATCTTGTGATCCAGTGGGATATCAACTGGGAAACCGTGGCGCTGGAACATGGCGATTACCTGCCGGATACGCCGCCCATGCAGTACAAACCCAACGGCGAGCCAATGGATCGCTTCCTCCGGTACGTCCGAGAGCTGAATGCTCCGATTCCCGCGGGGGTTTTGGTCGGAATGCACCTGTGTTACGGCGATCTTCACCACAAGCACTTCAAGGAACCCGCCGACCTCGCCACCAGCGTGTCCATGGCCAACCGGGCGCAGGAGGCCTCGCCGCGCCCGATCAATCACGTGCAAATGTCTGTGCCAAGGCATCGAAGTGATGACGCCTACTTCGCGCCCCTAAAGAATCTTCGATTCGGCAAGGGCACCGTCTATGCGGGACTGGTTCACTACACGGATGGCGTGGAAGGAACCCTGAAGCGGCTCGCGACGTTCAAACGCCATTTCTCGGGCCCGACGGGGGTATCTACCGAATGCGGCCTCGGCCGCCGGCCGGCGGATCAGTCGCTAAAGAAGCTGCTTGCAATTCATCGGGACGTCGCGGCCGCGATCTGAGCTGAGGTGTAGCTAACCGGACAATCAGGCGTTGTTTCTTTGAGGGATTGTCGAGTAACGGAGTATCGCGAGACAGACCCGACGATTGGTTCGCCCGGCAGGCCTCGTCGAGACGGAAGAGCGTCCTGAAGGCAAAGATGAAACCCGTTGAACGGAGCCGGAGTTGTTACGCAACGCTGGCGTCGGGACGGCCTCTATGCTATTCCTTTGCACGCGGGCGAGAAGCGTGGCCCGAGACGGGCGAACGGTGAGGGGGAGGGCGTGTGAATGCGGTGAGGTGCTTCCGGCTTGTCGGTGCGGTCTTCATGGTAACGACCCTGATTTTGCCCGCGTTTCGTGGTTGGCAGGCCGCGGGCCAGGATTCTCGGACGGCCCAGATTCCTAAAGTCGATCTGGAGCAAGGCAAGCGTCTATTTGAGCAGAACTGCTCCCCATGTCACGGCGTGGATGCCGGCGGAGGAGACGGTCCGGATCTTCACGGCGCCCCGGGGCGCTTGGGTGATCGAGCCGTGCAAGACATCCTCCGGAGAGGAATCCCGGGCACCGCGATGCCGGGATCTGCCACGCTCTCCGAAAGTGAAGCGGTCAACGTGGTCGCCTATCTCCGAAAACTGGCCGGCACGACGACCACCGAAACAGCAGCGGGTGACACCAAGAAGGGCGAGGCTCTCTACAACTCGAGCGGCTGCCCGGCGTGCCACATGATCGCCGGCCAAGGCGGGAGCGTCGGACCCGACCTGAGCCGTATTGGCGCGATGCGCGGAGCCGCGAATCTGAAGGCGAGATTGCAAGAGCCCGGCGCGAATTTGCCCAAGGCGGAGGAAGGCCCCTTTGGCAACAGCTGGACCCAGTATTTGATGTTCCGTGCAATCGATAAGGACGGGCACGTCGTCGAAGGCATGCGCGTGGGCGAAGACTCGTTCGCCATTGTTCTGAAGGATAGCAACGGAACATTTCGCGGATTGTGGAAACCCGAGCTGCGCTCCCTGGAAAAAGAGCCCGGGAAGAGTTTCATGCCGAGCTTCAAGGACACCTTGTCCGCAGCGCAGTTGGACGACCTGGTGGCCTATCTCACCACCCTGAAGGGCACGCCATGAAAGCTCTCCGATGCGCGCTGGTGTGTATTGTCGCGTTCTGGTCGGTTCCCATGCGATCGCTTGCGCAAGATGTGTCCTACGAAAGGCTGCTGCACGCCGACGACACACCGCAAGACTGGCTGATGTACGGCGGTGATTATCAGTCGCAGCGGTTCTCCAGGCTAACGCAGATCAACCGCAAGAATGTCCAGCGTCTCAAGCCGGTGTGGATGTACCAGCCCGACCATCCCCTTCAGCCGATGGAAACATCCCCCGTGGTCGTGAACGGAATCATGTACATCACGGTGCCGCTGAGCACGGTGATTGCTCTCGACGCGCGCCTGGGCACCAAGATCTGGAGCTGGTCGGCCAAGCTTCCGGAAAAGATTTACACAATCGGCGTGCACCGTTCGAATCGGGGCGTGGCAGTGCTCGGCGACACGGTGTATGCGGAAACGCTTGACGCGCACCTGGTCGCGCTCGATGCCGCTACCGGCGCCGTGAAATGGAACGTCCACGTGGACGACAATAATCTGGGCTACGCGATGACGGCCGCGCCTCGCGTGCTGAACGGGAAAGTTATTGTCGGCGTGTCCGGAGGAGACGTGGGCATTCGCGGCTTCGTGGATGCCTACGATGCGAAGACGGGCCGGCGACTCTGGCGCGTTTGGACCATTCCGAGTCCGGGCGAGCCGGGGTCGGAAACGTGGGGAAAAGATATGTCCGGCACGGGCGGTGCAGGCACATGGGGCACCGGATCTTATGACCCGGAGCTGAACCTGGTGTATTGGACGACCGGAAATCCCGCTCCGGATTACAACGGCCATAATCGGGAGGGAGACAACCTGTACTCGGACTCACTGCTGGCCATCGATCCTGATACGGGAAAGATGAAGTGGCATTTCCAATTTACGCCGCACGATACGCATGACTGGGACGCCATTCAGGTTCCCGTGCTGTTCGATGAGACGGTGGGCGGCAAGCCCCGCAAGTTTTTGGCACTGGCGAACCGCAATGGATTTTATTACGTTCTGGATCGTGTGACGGGCCAGTACGTCGCCGGCGTCCCTTTCGTAAGACAAACTTGGGCCCAGGGGCTCGATGAGAAGGGACGGCCGATTGTGTTGCCGAACACAGAGCCAACTCCGAAAGGGCAATTGGTCTATCCCGATGGCCACGGCGGCACGAATTGGAACAGCCCGTCCTACAGCCCTCAGACAAAACTGTTCTACGTGTCCGCTCGTGAAATCGGCGCCTATACCGTGGAAGGGCAGCCGAAGGTGCACTTTCCCGATTTCGGGGGAGGTGGACGAATCACTCTTACCGGAGATGACGCCTACGGTGCCATCCGCGCTCTGGATGTGATGACCGGCAAGTTGCAGTGGGAGTACCGGATGCTGGCACCTGCGGAGGCCAGCACGCTCGCGACCGCAGGCGGCCTTGTTTTCGCGGGAAGCAACGAAGGCAACTTCTTCGCGCTGGACGCCGCCAGCGGCAAGTTGTTGTGGGAATTCACCGTCGGCGGAACGAATTCCGAGTCCAATCTCATTACCTATGCAGTGGATGGCAAACAATACTTGATCGGAGCTTCCGGCAACTGCTTTGTGGCCTTTGCCTTGCCGTGATCATCCAGTTCAGAAAAGCCGTGTCCGACATTTTGAAAAGCAAGCGGGAGCCAAATAGAAAGTCCAAGGCGAAGCGGAAACAAAGATAACGTAGACGAGAACTCCGCGACAAATAGAACAGGTTTCCGTGGCGCGGGCGCGGACGGGCGATTCCAAAACTCCTTCGCGATGCGGCTCATCCTTCGAGCATGAGGAGGTCAGATAGCATGGCCAGGAGAATCTGGTCTCTGGGAATGGTGGCGCTCGGCGTTGCCGTATTGCTGGCCGCCTCGCTCGGCAGAACCAGTGCAACACAGATCGGCAGCCCAGGGATCCGGATCCACACGGACGACATCGGCGGCATGGTCACGAGCTCGAGCGGACCGGAAGCAGGCGTCTGGGTGATCGCGGAAACCACTGACCTGCCCACGCGCTACATCAAGGAAGTGGTCACCGACGATCGCGGCCGCTACCTGATTCCCGACCTGCCCAAGGCCAAGTACACCGTCTGGGCGCGCGGCTACGGACTGGTGGATTCGCCCAAGGTGCAGGCCGAGCCGGGCAAGCTGGTGGATCTGAAGCCGAGCGTGGCGCCCGACGCGAAGACCGCCGCGCAATACTATCCCGCCAACTATTGGTATGCCCTGCTGGAGGTGCCCGGGAAGAACGAATTTCCCGGCACGGATGCGGCGGGAAACGGCATTTCGCCCAACGTGAAGAGCCAGGGCCAGTGGATCCATCTGATCAAGACCGATAGCTGCGAGTCGTGCCACCAACTCGGCAACCAGTACACGCGGACGATTCCGGCGATGTTCAGCGATCTCGATCCCGGCGCAGGCCTGGCTGCGCCGCGTGCAGTCCGGACAAGCCGGCGGCGATCATGATCGGGCGGCCTGTCATCAACTCGGCGCCAAGCGAGCCACCGAGCTGTTCGGCGATTGGACCACGCGGATCGCGAAGGGCGAGTTGCCCGCGGAGGCGCCTCCGCGGCCGCAGGGCGTCGAGCGCAACGTCGTGATCACGCAGTGGGACTGGGCCGATCCGAAAGCCTATCTGCACGACGAAATCTCCACCGACAAGCGCAATCCCGACCGTCAACGCCAACGGCCTGATCTACGGATCGCCCGAGGAGAGCCGCGACTATCTGCCGGTCCTCGATCCGGTGCACAACACGACGAGCCGGGTGAAGCGTTCCGTATCGCGATGCCGAACACGCCGGGGCAGCCGAAGCCGCTGAAGCCGTCGCCGGTCTGGGGCGATGAGGCGATCTGGGACAGCCACACGACGGTTCACAATCCGATGTTCGACGAGCGCGGGCGGGTGTGGTTCACCGCTCGCATCCGTGCGCGCGACAACCCGGCGTTCTGCAAGGCGGGGTCCAGCCTTCCTTCGGCGAAGCTGACGCCCGTCGAGAGCTCCGGCCGCCAGTTGGAGGTGTACGATCCGGCGACCAAGCAAGTCTCGATGATCGACACCTGCTTCGGCACGCACCATTTGCTGTTCGCGGCAGGATGCCAACAACACGCTGTGGACCAGCAGCGGCGGTGGCGGCGGAGTCGTGGGCTGGCTGAATACCAAGATGTGGGACCAGACGCACGACGCGGCAGAAATCACAGGGCTGGACGGCGCTGGTGCTGGACACCAACGGCAACGGCAAGCGGGACGCCTATGTGGAAGGCGAGCAGAGAGTGGCCACGACGCCGGGCGGCGAAAGCCTGGGCGCGTCGTCCGCGCTCAACGCCGCCAGCGGACCCCACCAAGGATACGCGCCTCAACGCGGCGTTCTACGGCTCTGGCGATCGGCACCGATGGGATCGTCTGGGGCACGGTGCTGGGTTTCCCGGGCGGGATCGTGCGGTTGAATCCGGGATCGAACCCGCCGGAGACGTCTCTGGCGGAATACTACGAAGTGCCGTGGAACGACCCGAAGGCCCCAGTGTGGGGCTTATTCGCCGCGCGGAATGGACATCGACCGCAACGGCGTCGTCTGGGTGGCGCTCGGCGAGCGGGCACTTGGCCAGCTTCGACCGGCGCAAGTGCAAAGGTCCGCTCAACGGGCCGAAGGCGACCGGGCAGCAGTGTCCGGAAGGCTGGACGCTTGTATCCGACGCCCGGGACCGAAGTTCAAGAACGTGACGGACTCCGGCAGCGCCGACTCGCATTATTACGCCTGGGTGGATCAGTTCGACACGCTGGGGCTGGGCAAGAACACGCCGATCGTTACCGGCAATTCATCGGATTCGCTGCTCGCGCTGGTGAACGGGAAGTTCGTGATCCTGCGCGTGCCCTATCCGCTGGGCTTCTTCGCGAAAGGCATGGACGGCCGCATCGACGATCCGAAGGCCGGCTGGAAGGGCAAGGGAGTCTGGACGACCTGGGGCACGCGCACGCCGTTCCACAGCGAGACGGGAAAAGGGACGAGCCCCAAGGTGGTCCATTTCCAGATTCGACCCGATCCACTCGCGGATTGAACGAAATTCTTTGGGCCCTTCGGTCATTTGCACGGCGGAAGGTGGACCCTCCCCACACACCCTCCGCTGGTTAGCCTCGCTGGAGATTGCCGCAAAGTTGCAGGGATTCCGCGATGCGGTCGTGGATGTAGTGCAGATCGTCCGGTGAGATCACGTAAGGCGGCAGCACGTACACCACATTGCCCAGGGGGCGCAGCAGCACGCCCGCGTCGAGGAAGAATTTGTAGAGCAGGGGCCGCAGCTTCGATGCGTAGCCGGCATCGTCGGCGCGCAGCTCGATGGCCGCGACCGTGCCGATGGACCGGACGTCGCCCACCGCAGGATGAGTCCGAATCGCCGCGAGCCGTTCACGGTGAATCCGGCTGATGGCTTCAATCCGCTCGAAGACGGGTTCGCGCTCAAAGATTTGGAGGCTGGCCACTGCGGCGGCCGCCGCCAGAGGGTTCCCCGTGTAGGAATGGCCGTGGTAGAAGGTGCGTGCGCGGTCCTCGCCAACGAACGCTTCGTGGATTTCGGGGGTGCACAGCGTGGCGCCCATGGGGAGGACGCCGCCCGTCAGGCCCTTGGACAGGCACATGAGGTCAGGGACGACCCCGGCCAGTTCGCTGGCGAACATTTTCCCGCACCGCCCGAAGCCCGTCAGCACTTCGTCCGCGATCAGCAGAACGCCGAACTCGCTGCAGAGTTGCCGTACGCGCTGCAAAAACTCAATCGGGTGAACGATCATGCCGCCCGCGCCCTGCAGGAGCGGTTCAACGATCACCGCCGCGATCTCGCGGTGTTTTTCCTCGAGCAGCCGCTGCAACGGAGCCACGCAGTCGATGGCGCAGGTGGCGCGGGTCTTGCCCACGGGACACCGATAGCAATACGCGGAAGGAACCCGATGGACGGGGAACAGCAGATCGCGAAACGGCGCGGTGAAGGATGATTCGGCGCTGACCGACATGGCCCCGGCGGTATCGCCGTGATAGGCGTGGTCGAGCGCCACCAGCGACTTCTTGTCCGGGCGTCCGGCATTCTTCCAATACTGGACGGCCATCTTGAGCGCGACTTCGACTGCGGTCGAACCGTTGTCGGAGAAGAAGATGTGCGCGAGCTGGCTGGGCAGGATCTTTTGCAGGCCGCCGCGGAGCTCTTCGACCGCATCGTGGGTGAAGCCGGCAAGCAATACGTGATCGACCCGGGCGGCCTGCCGGGCGATGGCAGAGACAATTGCCGGATGGCCGTGGCCGTGGAGATTGACCCACCAGGACGAGATGCCGTCGATCAGGCGGCGGCCGTCTTCCGTGTAGAGATAAACGCCGTCGGCTCGGGTGACGCGAATGGGCGGCGGGTCGAGCGCTTCCTGCGTGAACGGGTGCCAGATTTGCAGGCGTGGGTTCATGAGCGAAAAACCGCGCGGTCGAAGTGGCGTTCAAAAACGGCGAGGAGCACGCGCCGGTTAATTCTGGCCAATTTCGGTACGCTCCCGATCACCGGGATCCCTCCATAGCGCTCGATGGCCTTCCGGTTTTCAGGGTTGGGCGGGCCCACCAGCACCACGCCGTGCATATCGAGCCGGGCCGCGCGCAGCGCCGCCAGCGACAACAGCGTGTGATTGATGGTGCCGAGCGCCGTTCGGGACACCAGCAGGACCGGAAGCTTGAGATGCCGCATCAAGTGGGTCATGAACTGCGTCTTATTGATGGGCACGAGCACGCCTCCGGCGCCCTCGGCCACCAGAGCTTCCCGCGCCGGGATGCGCGGCATACGGATCTTGCGCAACTCGATGCGGACTCCTGCGCGTTGCGCCGCGAGATGCGGCGAAACCGCTGGACGAAAGCGGTACCCCTCCGGCACGACGCGGCTGCGGGGCAACTGCGCCATACGAATCACGGTATTGCTGTCGGTTCCTTCCCGCGTGCCGGTTTGTATCGGCTTCCAGTAGTACGCGTCGAGGGCGGCGCAGAGCAAGGCGGAAACCACGGTCTTGCCGACGCCGGTGTCCGTCCCCGTAATGAAAAAACGGTTAGGCATGCACGGTGCTGGCGGAAGCAGGTTGCGGCGCGGATTGGCACGCCGTATGGATGGCCGCGGCGAGGCGGTGGATATCTTCGAGGGAGATCCGGCTGGTCAGCGAAAGACGCAGGCGGGCGGTGCCGGGCGGCACGGTCGGGGGGCGTATGGCTTTCACGGCGAAGCCTTCTTTCTGCAGGTGGGCCGCGACGTGCAAGGCCGTTTCGTTGTCGCCCAGCAGCACGGGCACGATCTGCGTGGCGCTGGCGCCAAAGCTGTGTCCCGCGGCCGCCAGGTCCTCGCGCAACGCCGCGGCGATGCGGTGCAAATGCGCCCTTTCGATTTCCGCGGCGCGCGCCAGATGCAGAGCCGCGCGAATCTGGCCGGCGAGATACGGCGGCATGGCCGTGCTGAAAAGGAATGTCCTGGCCCGGTTGATGAGGAGATCCCGGAGCGCGCGGCTGCCGCAGGCAAATGCGCCGGCGCTGGCCAGCGCTTTGCCGCAGGTGTGCATGATGGCGAGAATCTCCCGCTCGAGGCCGAGTTCGGCGGCGATGCCTCGCCCCTGGGGACCGCGGACTCCGATGGCGTGGGCTTCGTCGATGATGACCTCTGCTCCGTATGCCTGGGCCAGCCGGACGATGTCGCGCAGGGGCGCCACATCGCCCTCCATGCTGAAGACGGTTTCGGTGACGATCAGCTTCGCGCCTTTTGCGCCGCGGTGCTCGCGCAGCGCGCTTTCTAGAAACTCCAGGTCGCCGTGGGGATAGATGACTTTGGCCGCGCCCGAGAGGCGAATACCGTCGATCAGGCTCGCGTGGTTCAGCGCGTCGGAGAAGACGATGTCGCCGGGCTGCAGCAGGGAACCGAGCACGCCGATGTTCGCGGCGTATCCGGAGCTGAAGTACAGGGCCGCTTCGGTTCCGGCAAAATCCGCGAACTCCGCTTCTAAATCCTCCCATTCGCGGGCGTTTCCGGAGAGCAGGCGCGATCCGGTCGAACCGGCCAAAGGCGTGCGCGCCACCGCGTCGAGCAGCGCGTGCTTGAGCCGCGGATCGGCGGCCAGCCCAAGATAGTCATTCGAGCAGAGGTTGATGCCGCCCGGCACGTCGAGCGTTCGAAACTGCGCTTGCGCGCGCAGGTCCTCGAGTTCCCGCGCGATGCGTTCGTGGATCGCTCCGTGGTTTCTCTCAGGCACTCTGCATCGCCCTCATGCCGAGATTTTCCAGGAGGCGTTGGTCCTCGTCGGGTCCGGGGTTGGGCGTGGTGAGGAGTTTTTCGCCCGTGAAGATGGAGTTTGCTCCGGCCAGAAAACAGAGCGCCACCGCTTCCGGCGACATCTGGCGGCGTCCGGCGGCCAGGCGCACGCGGGATGCGGGCATCAGGATGCGCGCGGTGGCGATGGCGCGAACCATCACCAGGGGGTCGAGCGGCTCGGCGTTTTCCAGTGGCGTGCCTTCGTTGGGGACGAGCATGTTGATGGGCACGCTTTCCGGATGCGGATCGAGTTGCGAAAGCTCCTGCAACAGGCCGATGCGGTCTTCCTCGGACTCGCCCATTCCCAGGATGCCGCCGGAGCAGACCGTGATGCCGGCTTGGCGCACGTGCGCGATGGTTTCCAGGCGGTCTTCGTAGATTCGCGTGCTGACGATGTTCCCGTAGAATTCGGGCGACGTGTCCAGATTGTGGTTGTAGGCGGTAAGGCCGGCGTCCTTGAGGCGGCGGGCCTGGGATTCGGTGAGCATGCCGAGCGTGCAGCAGACTTCCATCTGGAGCGCCGCGACGCCGCGCACCATTTCCAGGACGCGGTCGAAGTCCTTGCCGTCGGAGATCTGGCGCCAGGCCGCTCCCATGCAGAAGCGTGTTGCTCCTTCGGCCTTGGCCTGCCGGGCGGTCTCCAGACTTCGGCGGGATTCAACAATTCCTGCCGGACGATGCCGGCCTTGTGGTGCGCGCTCTGCGAGCAGTAGCCGCAGTCCTCGGGGCACCCGCCGGTTTTGATCGAGAGCAACCGGCACAGCTCGACCTCCTCGGGTTTGTGAAACGCGCGGTGGGCGGTCTGCGCCTGAAAGATGAGTTCGGGGAGAGGCAGGCGGTAGACCCGGCGTATCTCCTCGCGAGTCCAATCGTGGCGAATGGGCATGGGCAAAGTGTCCCCTTTGTTGATTTTCAAAGATATCAAAATCGGAAGCGCACGAGGCGGGAAAACTGGCGGGCTGGATGCGAAGGGGCTTCGACGCAAATCGGAGCGCCCTGTGGAGTGCGGCGGCTTGCCGCCCCTTTGCGGCACCGTGGCATCCTCCTCGCGCTGGCCGCGGCGAACCAAGCTTCGCCGGGTAAAAGCGGGAGCAAGCTCCCGCACTCCAAGGATTCTCCGGAATCCGCGCCCTAGCGAGCCGAGGCGCCGACCGGCTTTTTCGTTCCGCGAGCGCGTTCGAGTTCGGAAAGCCCCTGGAGCAGATCCTCGACCAGGTCGGCGGCGTTCTCGCAGCCGGGCGACAGGCGAATCAGGGAATCCGACAGGCCGAGTTCGGCGCGCGCCTCGGCGGGAATGGATGCGTGGGTCATCGTCGCGGGATGGCAGACCAGGGCCTTCACGCCGCCCAGGCTCTCGCCCAGGGCGAAATAGGTCCGGGAGGAAACAAACGAGACCACTTCCTCTTTGGTGCCGTTGAGTTCAAACGAAACCATGCCTCCAAAACCGGTCATCTGGCGGCGCGCAATATCATGGCCGGGGTGGCTGGCCAGCCCCGGGAAGTAGACGCGGCGCACGAGTGCGTGGCCTTCGAGGGCCTTGGCGATGGCGATGGCGTTTTGTTCGTGGCGCTGCATTCTGAGTTCGAGAGTCTTCACGCCGCGGAGCGTCAGCCAGCAATCGAAGGGCGAGGGGACCGCGCCCGTGGCGTTTTGGAGAAACTTGATAGGTTCGAAGACCGCCGGATCTTTGGCGAGCGCGGCTCCCTGAATGGTGTCGGAATGCCCGGCCAGGTATTTCGTCACGCTGTGGATGACGATATCCGCGCCGAGTTCGAAGGGCTGCTGGAAACAGGGCGTGGCGAACGTGTTGTCCACGACGACGAGGGCTTTGTGAGCATGCGCCAGTTTGGCGACGGCGGCGATATCGTTGATCAGCAGGCGCGGGTTGGTCGGCGATTCGATCCAGACCAGCCGCGTGCGGGGCGTCAGCGCGGCCTCGACAGCCGCCAGATTGGCCGTGTCGATCTGGCGGGGGACGACGCCGATGGGCTGGTAGACCTTGTTGAGGATGCGGTATGTGCCGCCATAGACGTCGCTCGGGATGATAACTTCGTCGCCCGGCCGCAGATAGGCCTGCAACACCGCGTTTTCGGCCGCCAGCCCGGAGGCAAACGCGGCGGCGTGCTCGACGCCCTCCAGCGCTGCCAGCACCCCCTCGAGCCGCTGGCGCGTGGGGTTATTGGTGCGCGAGTACGAGAATCCCTTGTCCTGGCCGGGCGCTTCCTGCTCGTAGGTCGAAGTCTGGAAGATCGGGGCCACCAACGCTCCCGTCTCGGGCTCCGAAGGCTGGCCTGCGTGAATCGTCTTTGTGCCGAATTTCATGGCGTCACTCCCTCCGTCCCCGGATAGATATAGGCTCCATTGGATGCAGCAGAGCCCTCGTCGGTGCCCGGGGCACCGATCCAGACCGGCGGCAGGTCCGCGCCAGGCGGACATCTGTGCCGGTTCAAATGCAGTTTGGGAGTTGAATCTTCAATCGACCGGGGTTCCGGTCAGTTGAGGATCTTATCTCTCCCCACTGGGCAGGAATTAGCACCTTGGCATTTGCACCAGGTTGCTGTGGCTTCCTCGGGCCTGTCCCCTCAGCCACTCTGGATAAGCGCTGCTGATGTAGCAGCAGGAAAATGCTAACAAAAGCAAATCTTTCCCGTCAAGACCGAAAGTCCGAGTTTGCGCAACGGTGGCTCGTGGTGCACCGATGTGGTGAATCGCAAGAGACATATTGGCGCTATCAGCCCTGTCGCGGCAGGTCCGGGGCGCTGGGATTACAGCTTGTAGCCAATCTTGCGGACGAACTCGTGGCGCTGTTTCGCGTCTTCGGGACCCTCGACGCCTTTGGGCGAGTGGCCGTCCACCACGCCCAGGATGGCGCGTCCCTGCGGCGTCTGCGCGACGATCGCTTCCACCGGATTGGCCGTGGCGCAGAAGATCGAGCAGACCTCGAAGCAGTCGCGCACCCGGCTCAGCAGGTTGATCGGGTAGGCCTGGCGGAGCAGGAGGACGAACGCATGGCCGGCCCCGACCGCTTGAGCGTTGGAGACCGCCGCGCGGCGCAATTCGTCGTCATTGGCCTCCACGCGGACCAGGCACGGCCCGGAGGCCTCGTTGAAGGCTACGGCAAATTGCGCTCCCGGCACCGTGTTGACGACGACTTCGTAGAGGTCTTCCGCCGTTTTGATGAAGTGAGAGTGTCCCAGGATTAGATTGGCGCCCTCGGGGATTTCCATGCGCACGCTGAGGAGTTCCATTTTTCATCCTTATCCGGCAAAAACTTCCCACATTTGGGATCGCTGCCACGATAACCGGGACCCGCTCCGGCCGAAGTCCATTATCAGCAGTGTGCCGGCCCGGGGCAAGAGCCCATATGGTTGGCAGTCCGCGTGCTAAAAATATTGTGACGCCAATTCGATCCGGTTGGCATCCAACAAAGTAGGCGGCAGAGGAACATCTGCCTGCAGGCTTTTGAAACGCAGCCGATGAGAGCAATGAACGAGCCAGCGACATGTTTCTGAGAACGATCCAGCAGGCCAAGAGGTTCTTTCGGGTGCTCTTCGGCTTCACGCTGCTGGCCGCGGGCGTGGTGATGTTGGTCACACCGGGCCCCGGCTCGTTGACCATTTTCATCGCCCTGGGCGTGCTGGCGGCTGAGTTTGTCTGGGCGCGACGCCTCCTCGCCCGGCTCAAGGAGCAGGGCGGACGCCTGCGGGACTCCGTTCTTCCGAAGGCCAACCGCGCCTGAGCCATCGGCCGGCTTGATTTTCCCGCTTCCGCACCATCCCCGATTGTGGTTTCATCCCTACTTGGGATTCCGCAGCCGGCGTTAGCTGTGACTTTCCTTCGAACCGCAGGGTAGGGCGTGCGCTCTCACGATGGAGGTGTTTGTGGCGGGCAATTCTTGCAACCGATGGGCCGGAAAGTGGGCGTTGGTCACCGGAGCAAGCGCCGGGATTGGCTGGGCGCTGGCCGAGCAACTGGCGGACGGGGGCGCGAATCTAGTCCTGACGGCGCGGCGCATCGACCGGCTGGAGAAACTTGCGACCGACCTGTCGGCGAAGCGGGGGATCAAGGCCGAAGTGTTTGCCGCGGACCTCGTTCGCCCCGAGGCGCCGGCGGAGATTTATGCCTTTACGGCCGGGAAGGGGATTGAGGTTGAGCTGCTGGTGAACAACGCGGGCTTCGGAGCGTTTGGCTACAACCACGAAATCGAGGGAGCACGCCTGCTGGACATGATTCAGTTGAACTGTTCGGCGGTGGTGCACCTGACACGGCTGTACGTTCCCGGAATGGTCGAGCGGAAGCACGGCGACGTCCTGATCGTGGCGTCGACGGCGGCGTTTCAGGCGGTGCCGTTCATTTCGGCCTACGCCGCCACCAAGGCGTTCGATTTGATCTTTGCCGAGGGGATTGCCGAGGAGGTGGGCCGGTTTGGCGTGCGCGTGTGCGCGCTTTGCCCGGGCTCGACGAATACGGAGTTCAAGGACGTCGCGGGGCAGCCCGATCGCGTGTTCCGGGTGGCCGAAACGGCCGAAACGGTGGCGCGCGCGGGCCTGGAGGGGCTGGAGCAGGGCAAGAGCTGCGTGATCTCGGGACGGCGCAACCGCTGGATGGTCGTGAGCGAGCGGCTCGCGCCGCGGCGCTTCGTTGCAAAAATGGCGGCGAAGGTGATGCGGCCCTCCGAGTCGTAAAAGGTGGGAGCTTCGGAAATCAGGGCTAAGGTGCGGCGGGCCCGCTGCAAGCAGGCCCGCCCGGCGAGTATTTGCAGTTCTTACAGCTTCACTTCGCTGACCTGGATGACCGGCTGGACGTTGGTGTAATTCGGGACGTCCTTTCCGACAGCCTGGGCATTGGGCCCGAACGCACCTTGAAACGCTTCGACGGAATCGAAAATCAGATGCCCGACCGCAAGGAAGGGAGCGGGCGAGCCGGGCATTCCGCCCGCGAGACCTTGCTCGACGCCCATACCTTTGAGTGCCGGGCCGAGCAGTTTCTTCACCATGGGCATGTGGCTGTTGAGGTAGTAGCCCATGTCGAATTTGTTTCCCTCAGCGTTCGGGTACAGCACCGTGACCTTGATCATGATGTTCCTTTCCTCCTCTTTCGAAACTGAGATGGCGTAACCAGCTGCGTCAACACGCGAAATCCGCACAGCCGCTTGATGCACGCGGCAGCATCAGGCCGGTGGCCCGCCCCGCGCCAGGTTAAGGCAGCGCAAAAACCACCAGGGCTTGCTTATTGTCTCCGCCGCTTCCGGCGGCGGCCATGATGGCGACGTACTGCTTGCCGTTCTTGCCCTGATAAGTCATCGGCACGGCCGTGGCGGTGTAGGCCAGCTTGGTGGACCACAGTTCCTTGCCGGTTTTCGCGTCGAACGCGCGGAAGCGGTTGTCGCTGGTCGCGCCGATGAATACCAGTCCCCCTGCCGTGGCGATGGGACCGGCAAACGCGCCCGGGCGTCCGGTATGCTGTTTCGCTTCCGGCAGTTCCTCGGTGATCCCCAGCGGCACCGACCAAACGATGTCCCCCGTGTTGGCGTTGACGGCCACCAGGCTCTCCCAGGGCGGTTTCTGGCAGGGCCAGTTGCCGAGCGTTCGGCCGCTCGCGTCCTTGGCCGGAGCGGCGAACAGCGCCATCTGGCCGTTGAAGCCCGGAGCGACGCCGCGATCGTAGGGAAGCTGGATATCCGCGGTCTCCGGGGTGTAGCGCGGATTCTTCGCGATCCAGCCGGTCGAGCCTTGGTCCTGGGTGTTCACGAAGACGTAGCCGGATTGCGGATCAGATGCTGTGCCGCCCCAGTTGGCGCCGCCGGTGGCTCCGGGGAATACGAGAGACATCCTGATAGGAGTGCCTTCGGCGTGGAACAGCCACGGAGTGAACGGGCCTGCGTTGTAGAATCCGCCTGCCGACTGCCATAGATCCTGGCAGGCCTTGGCATGTTCGGGCGTGGTGTCGTCTGCTGTGACCATGTCTTTCGGCGAGAAGGCGACGCGCGCCAGCGGCGGAGGCTTCACGGGAAACGGCTGCGTGGGCGAATAAAATTCCGTGGGGACGTCGCCCTGGGGCACGGGACGTTCTTCGACGCCGAAGACCGGCTTGCCGGTCACGCGGTCGAGAATGAACATGTAGCCGGATTTGCCCATCTGCACCACGGCGGGAATCTTCTTGCCGTCATGCAGGATGTCGATCAGCGCGGGCTCGGGCGGCAGGTCGAAATCCCACAGCTCGTGGTGGACGGTCTGGAAATACCACTTCAGCTTGCCGGTCTCCGCATCGACGGCTACCAGCGTATTCGAAAACAGGTTATTGCCCGGGCGATCTCCGCCCCAGTAGTTGGCGGCCGGGCCGCCCACGGGCATGTAGACGATGCCGCGCTCGTCATCCACCGTCATGGTCATGGACCAGACGTTGGTGCCGCCGCGTCCCTTCCAACTGTCGCCACCCCACGTTTCGTTGCCCACTTCGCCCGCGCGCGGGATGGTGTGGAACTCCCAGAGCAGCTTGCCCGTGCGGGCGTCAAAGGCGCGTGAATCGCCGGGGATGCCTTTGGCCACTTCGTCTTGCGGATGCAGATTAGGCTCGCCGGGGCCGTAGACGTTCGCGCCGATCAGGATGAGGTTCTTGTAGATTGTAGGGACCTCGGCGAAGGGCACGACCAGCTCGACTTCGCCGTCGTTGCCAAAGCCCGAAGCGGGCTTTCCCGTGCGGGCATCGAGCGCGATGAGCTTGTGGAGGCTGGGGAAGATGATGCGCGGCGGATCGTGCGCATTACCCGGCCAGTAGGCGACGCCGCGCGCGGAGGCCAGTCCGGCCTTCAGCTGGTAGCTCCAGATTTCCTTGCCCGTTTCGGGTTCGAGCGCCAGGATTCGGTTTCCCGCCGGCAGGTACATCACGCCGTGAACCACGACGGGCGTGACTTGGTTAAACGCGCCCGCCGCCGGGCCGGCACCACCCGGCCGCATCGCGTACGACCATGCCTGCTTGAGGTTCGCGACATTTTTCGTGTTGATTTGCGCCAGCGGCGAGTAGCGCGTTCCCGCCAGGTCGCGGTTGTACATGGGCCAGTCGGCGGCGGTTTGTGCAGGGGCCGATTGCGGTAAAAGTGCGGCGAACATGAAGCCAACGATCATCCACGCGGAGCGCATAAGCGGGTCTCCTCCGACATTAACTGACATTCGGCCAGCAATCGCGGCGGCACCGACGCGGTGCGGCCGCGAGCGATGCAGTATATACCAGTAGACGCTCGGCAGTGCTGCCCAGGCGGCTGAAGCTCCCCTAGCTGCTAGAGCCGGCCACGCATGAGCCTACTCGTCGTCGCGGCCCTGGGATTGCGCGAGGCGCTCGATCACGGACATGTCTTCGAGCGTCGTGGTGTCACCGGAGATGCCGCCTTTGTGCGCGAGTTCGCGCAGCAAGCGGCGCATGATCTTGCCGCTGCGCGTCTTCGGCAGGAGGTCGCAGAAGCGGACGTCGGCGGGGCGCGCGATGGTGCCAATCGTCGCCGAGACGTGCTCCATCAGCGCGGCGCGGAGTTCGCCCGAGGCCGATTGTCCCGACCGCAGCGTGACAAAGCAGACGATGGCCTCGCCCTTGATTTCATCCGGGCGCGCGACCACCGCGGCCTCGGCCACGGAAATGTGGCTGACCAGCACGCTTTCAATCTCCATCGAGCTCAGGCGGTGCCCGGCCACCTTGATGACATCATCCACGCGGCCCAGCACCCAGATGTAGCCGTCCTTATCGCATTGCGCGGCGTCGCCGGCGAAATAGACGCCGGGGATGCGCTCCCAGTAGTCGCGCCGGTAGCGCTCGTCGTCGCCATAAATGGTCCGCAGCATGGAGGGCCAGGGTTTTTCGATCACGAGATAACCGGTCTCGCCGGGCGCGACGGGTTGGCCCTGCAGGTTCACAACTTTTGCTGCGATGCCGGGCAGCGGCAGCGTGGCCGACCCGGGCTTGGCGGGCGTGGCGCCCGGCAGCGGGGAAATCATGATCGAGCCGGTTTCGGTCTGCCACCAGGTATCGACGATCGGGCAGCGATTCTTCCCGATGGCCTCGGAATACCATTTCCACGCGGCCGGGTTGATGGGTTCGCCGACGGTGCCGAGCAGGCGCAGGCTGCTGATGTCGTGCTTGTTGATCCACTCGGCTCCCCAGGACATGAAGGCGCGGACGGCGGTGGCGGAACTGTAAAAGATGGTCACCTTATAGCGCTCGACGATCTCCCAGAAGCGATCCTTGCCGGGCTGATCGGGCGCGCCTTCGTACATCACCATGGTCGCGCCGCTGGCGAGCGGGCCATAGACGATGTAGCTGTGGCCGGTCACCCAGCCGATGTCGGCGGTGCACCAGTAGACGTCGTCTTCGCGCAGATCGAAGACCAGCCGCATGCTCCACGTGCATTGCAGCAGGTAACCGGCGGAGGTGTGCAGGACGCCCTTCGGCTTACCCGTGGTGCCGCTGGTGTAGAGGATGTAGAGCGGATGCTCGGAGTCGAAGGGTGTGGCGGGCGAATCCTTCGACGCGGCCTTCTCGATGTCGTGCCACCAGAGATCGCGCCCCTCCTGCCAGGCGACCTTCCCGCCCGTGCGGCGCACGACAACGCTTTTCTCGATGGTGGGACAATTCTTCAGCGCGGCGTCCGCGGTGTCTTTCAGCGGGACGATCTTCCCGCGGCGATAGCCTCCGTCGGCGGTGAGCAGGATTTTGGACTTGGCGTCGGCGATGCGGTCGGCCAGAGCCGTGGAGCTGAATCCGCCGAAGACCACCGAATGCACCGCGCCGATCCGCGCGCAGGCCAGCATGGCGATGGGCAGCTCGGGAATCATGGGCATGTAAATCGCGACGCAATCGCCCGGATGGACGCCCAGCGACTTCAGGGCGTTGGCGAAGCGGCATACGCGCTGGTGCAGTTCGGCGTAGGTGAACTCCACCTTGGCGCCGTCCTCGGCTTCCCAGATCAGCGCGGGCTTGTTCCCGCGTTTGGCGAGATGCCGGTCCAGACAGTTGTAAGCGACGTTCAGCTTCCCACCGGCAAACCACTTGGCGTGCGGCAGATCCCAGTCGAGAACGCGCTGGGGCGGCTCGAACCAATCGAGCATCTTCGCTTGCTCGGCCCAGAACGCCTCCGGATCGCGCGCGGCGCGGTCGTAGATCTGTCGATACTCCTCGAGTGATTTTACATGCGCGCGCTTGCTGAATTCCTTCGGCGGGGGAACCGCCTTTTCTTCCAGAACGTGCGGGTCGAACTCTAGCATCCGTCCTCCTGTGCCGCGCGGGCATCCCCGTCGGGGTCCATGCTCCTCATACGGTATTGAAGCGCCGCGCGTTGGTCAAGAAGCGAGATTTTGCCCGGCGGTATCAGGTAGGGCAGGTGCGGCCCGTTCCGCGGGCGCGGAAAATCCCCCCGGGTGTACATTGCAGGGCGGGAGCAAAAGCTGGCATCGCCCAGGGAATTTCGGGAACTATTCGGCCGCCCCGCCGGAATAGATAGTGAGAGCCGGGACAGGCCGTCCAAAGATTCGAGATGACCAAGGCCACCGAATTGACGGATGACGGACTTCTCGGCCGGATGATCGCCGGCGACGAGGAGGCTTTCACGCTTCTGTACCGGCGAAGGCAGCCGGGCATCTATCGCTTCGTCCTGCACATGACCGGGCGGGCGGCGATGGCCGAGGACGTGACCCAAGAGGTCTTTATGACGCTGATTCGCGACGCCAAACGGTTCGACCCCGCGCGCGGAACACTGGGCGGGTTTCTTTTCGGCATCGCGCGCAATCACGTGAGGAAACGCTGGGAGCAGGAGCGGCGGCTGGTGCCCCTGGCCGACGACGCCGAAGAGCGGGGCGAGCTTGCGGCGAGCGGTGGCGCGGGCACGGACGAATTGTCCGCGCGGGAAACCGTTTTCCGGGTGCGCCAGGCGATTGCAACGCTGCCGGAAAATTATCGTGAAGTGGTCGTCCTGTGCGATCTGGAAGAGATGAGCTACGACGAGGCGGCGTCCGCGCTGGGCAGTCCGGTGGGAACCGTCCGCTCGCGGCTGCATCGGGCCAGGGCCATGCTGCTCGAAAAGCTTCGCGGCGTGCCAGTGGCGGGCCGCACTCCGGTGACCGGCCGATGAGCAACCACGCGCAACGAGCGGCGAAATGATGGAAGGGGCGATGGAGAGAACGTCATGAACTGCGCGCAATTTGAAGAGATCGTTCACGAACTGGACCGGCCGGGAACCGAGGGGGCTGCGCTGCGGGAGAGCGCGCTCGCGCATGCGGAGTCGTGCAGCCGCTGCGCGCAGCTCCTGGCGGAAACCGAGTCGCTCGATTTGGCGTTGCGCTCCCTGGCCCTGCAGGAGGCCGATCAGCAGGCGTCGCCGCGACTGGAAGCGGCTCTCGCGCAGGAGTTCCGTCGCGCCAAGGCCGCAGCAGGCGGGCGCCGGCTTCGGTGGCAAGTCGCCGCGCTCGGGATTGCGGCGGTGGCGCTGCTGGCGGTCGGACTTTCGATCTATCAGCGGCCGGTGAATCCGGGAGTTGTCGCCGAGCAGCCGAGCGGATCTTCGCAGCCGGGCCAAGTGGCCGGTGCGGCTGATCAGAGCAATCTGGCCGAGGCCGAAGACTGGAGCGATTTTGTGCCGCTGCCGTATGGCGCCGATCCTGTCGGGGCCGAGGAAGGCGCGGTGGTGCGTGTGGAGCTGTCGCCCGCGTCGCTTGTGTCGCTGGGCGTTTCCTGGACGGCCCTGGGAAGCGATGAGCCCGTGCTGGCGGACCTGGTGGTGAGCGAGGACGGAACGCCGCAGGCCATCCGGCTGGTTTCGGAAGAGAACGCGAGCCGGGAATTTTAGTGGTGTGCGAATTCCAAGTGGAGGGACCAAGATGAAGACCCAACGAACGTGGTTCGGATTGGCTGCCATGGTTGTGGTGACGCTGGTGCTGGCGTGTGGGACCCGCGCGCAGCAGGGACCGCCAGAATCTTCAGCGCCCGGTGGACAGCCTGCTTTTGAGGCGCTCGGACCGGGGCCGGGACCTATGGGCCCGGATGACGCCATGGCGTTTGTCGGCTTCGAGGGAGACCTCGGCGGCAAGACGGTGACCGGCGTGCCGTTCAGCGCATCGTTTTCCACGCAGACCAGCCGGGTGCTGGCCGACGGCAACCGGATTCAGCGCAGCGCCACCGGCTCGTTTGCGCGCGATAGCCAGGGCCGCACGCGCCGTGATCTGACGCTCTCCGTCATCGGCCCGTGGGCCGCTTCGGGCAAGACGCCGCCGCACGTGATCTTCATCGACGACGCCACCACTGGAACCCAATTCATCCTCCGGCCCGAGCGCAAGATCGCGCGCAAGGTGCAGCGGCCTGAGCGGGGAAGATTCCGCCGGGGCGCGCCCTCCGACGGGATGCGGGGCCTGGAGGGCCGCAAGGACGTCACCACCACGTCGCTGGGGAAGAAGACGATCAATGGCGTGAACGCCGAAGGCACGCTCTACACGCGGACGATTCCGGCGGGCACCCTCGGGAACGAGAAGCCCATCACGATCACCACCGAGCGGTGGTACTCGCCCGAACTCCAGGTCACGGTCATGATCAAGCGCTCCGATCCCCGGATGGGCGAGAGCTCTTTCCAGTTGACGAACATCCAGCGGCAGGAACCGGAGGCCTCGCTGTTTCAGGTGCCGTCCGATTACACCGTGAAAGAACCCGGCCAGCGCGGCATGCGCGGCAACGGCCGTGGCAGATGGCGCGGGCAACAGCAGCCGCCTCCGCCTCCTCCTGCGCCCCAGGACTGAGTTCACCCAGCCCGTACGACACGCAGTGCTTGCGGGCGGAAGCCGACAAGGCTTCGCCCGCAAGTGCTGTCGTACCGCCAGCGTCTCGCCGCCGCTACGCACACTGGACGCGGCGTGATTCCTCTCATCCGCGCTCTCTCCTCGTTGTGGATTGCTATAATCCTGCGCTGAGAGAACCCCGATGGATGTACGCACACTGGAATCGCGGCTTCGGTCGGAAGGCTTTGCGCACACGTTCGTCTGGCAGGATGGCCCGCAAGCCTTCTATCCCGATCACACGCACGCCGGCCTGACGGCGCACATCATCCTCGACGGGGAAATGACGGTCACGATGAACGGGGCGGCGCAGGCCTACCGCGCGGGCGACCGCTTCGATGTTCCCGCCGGCGCCGTCCATTCCGCGCGGATGGGACCGCACGGCTGCCGCTACCTCGTCGGCGAAAAGTAGAGAAACTCCTGATTACCTAAGAACGGGAAGACAACGCGCGGTCGAGGAGTTCGACCACGTGCAGGACTTCGTGGCCGGTGGCGTGAATGGCGGCGCCGGCGCGCAGCTGCAACAGGCAGCCGGGATTGGCGGTGACGATCGCCTGCGACTTTGTCTCCCGCACGGAATCCATCTTCAACGCGAGTAACTCCAGGGACGTTTTCGTCTGCGTGACGTTGTAAACGCCGGCCGATCCGCAGCACTGGTCAACCAGCGGCATCTCCACCAGTTCGACGCCGGGGACGGCGCGAATCAGCTGGCGCGGCGCTTCGCGGATTTTCTGGCCGTGGGCCAGGTGGCAGGAGTCCTGATAGGTCACGCGCAGGGGCAGCGCCTTCAGCGGCGCGGTGAGCCCCAGGTCGGCCAGAAACTCGGTGATGTCGCGCATCTTTCCGGCAAATCGCCCCGCCTGCTCCAGCGAGGGATCATCCGCGGGGAACAGGTGCGTGTATTCCTTGAGCGCGGAGCCGCAACCGGCGGCGTTGGTCACGATGGCGTCGCAATCCCCGGCAGGAAACACGGCGAAGTTCGCGCGCGCCAGATCGCGAGCCACGTCGCGCACGCCCGCATGCGACGCCAGCGCCCCGCAGCAGACCTGCCCGGCCGGCACGACCACCTCGCAGCCATTGGCTTGCAGCACGCGAATCGTGGCGCGGTTGAGTTCGCTGAACGTCACCTGCGCGACGCAGCCGGCGAAAAACGCGACGCGCGCGCGGCGCGGGCCGTGCGCCGGAAACGTTTTTCCAAGCTCGCGGAAGAAAAACTCGGCGTCGATCTTCGGGAGCAGGCGTTCGCGATCGTGCAAGCCGAGCAGGCGAAGGATTCCCGTTCCGCGCGCGAGCGCGGCCAGCCCAGAGCGCTGATAGATGCGCAGGAGCCGCGCCGCCGCCGCGATCCGTCCAGGGTACGGAAGCAATCGCCGGTAGACGAAGTCGCGCGCGATGCGCGAGGCCAGCGGGCGCCGGTAGTTCTGCTCGATTTGCGCGCGCGCCAGCTCCACCAGCTTGCCGTATTCCACGCCCGAGGGACACGCCGTCTCGCAGGCGCGGCAATCGAGGCAGCGGTCGATGTGCGTGACAAAGCCGTCGCCGATCGCGAGCTCCCCCTGATCGACGAGCTGCATCTGGCGGATCCGGCCGCGCGGCGAATCCGCTTCCTGCCCCCAGAGGCGGTAGGTCGGGCAATGGTTCAGGCACAGCCCGCAGTGGACGCACCGCGAATAATCCGGGTAGGCGGGCTTGTCCGTGCCGGTGAATCCGCTAGGTTCCGAGGCCATCGCTCTAAAATCCTCCGGCGAACCGCCCCGGCGCAAGAATTCCGGGCGGGTCGAAGGCGTTCTTCACTTTTTGCATCTGCGCGAAATCGACGCGCGGGAGGCCCCACACCTGGAGCGCGCCCTTCCATTCCTCGGGGCACCACGGGATCACCCCATTGCCGCCGAGGGTGGCGCATTCCGCAAGCATCTGTTCCGTGGCTCGCGCGACGCGCCCCCGCGCATCATCATCCCGCGCACGCGGCAGCAGCGCGACGTAGATTACGCCCACGCCTCGGGCCAGCGCCACCCACGGGAGTTCGCTCGCGTCCCCGGCTTTGGCCGCGGCGCTGAGAATGGCGTTCATGCGCGCCGGCAGGACGCTCAGCTTGACGACGGTCGTTGCCGTCGAGGACTCCAGCGAGATGGGAACAAACTCGCGCACGCGGCCCAGCAGGCACGAAGTTTCGTCCGGGGTGAGAAGAGCGGCGCTTCCGGTCGTGGATTGCTCGGCCATGCGCCGCAACTCGCGGTCGCACCGGGCGATCACTGTTTCGCTTCCCGCAAAGCTGGCGATGAAGACCCACTGCGTTTTCGAGGCCAGCGCCGGAGGCAGCGCGCCCGGCTCGATCCGCGCGGCCACGTTGCTGGTCAGCATCTCCGCCGCTTGCGGGCTCAGAATCTCCACGGTCAGCGGGCGGAGCGGCGAGAGCGCCACGCGTCGCCGTAGCTCCAGCGCGCTCTCCGCGCTCGCGCAAGCGGCCAGAAAGATGCGCGGGGCCGCCGGGAGCGGGAACGTGCGGAAATTGATGGTCGTGAGGATGCCGAGCGTGCCGAGCGCGCCGATCATCAGCTTGTGCAGATCGTAGCCCGCCACGTTTTTCACCACGCGCCCGCCGCCCTTGGCGCGCAGCCCTTCGCCGGTGACAAATTCGATGCCGAGAACGTAATCGCGGGGCGTGCCGTAGAACTGCCGCAGCGGCGTGTCCACGCCCGAAGCGATTGTGCCGCCGATGGTCGCCTGGCTCATGAACGGCGCGGTGAGCGGGAGAAACTGCCCGTGCTCGGCGAGCACGCCCGCGAGGCGCCGCATCGTGACGCCCGGCTCGACGCCGAGAGTCAAATCACCGGGATCGTAGGCGACCACGCGGTCCATGCGCGTCATATCGAGCGCGAAATCGTATTGCCGGGGTGACATCCCCATGCCCAGCTTGGTTCGCGCGCCGCTGGGCACGATGGCGAGTTTCTCCGCTGCCGCAAATTTGACGATCTCGGCGGCTTCTTCGGCCGAGCCGGGCCGCACGGCGGCCGCGGGCGTAAAGCTTCCGATGCGATAGGCGGCGAGGTGCGCCGGATCGAGGACCACGTTGGCAGCGCCGGCAATTTCGGCCAGGCGCGAGGCGACGGCGGCGCGGATCATGCTGTTAGGCGGCTCACGCGGGAACGCTGCCTGTCTCCGGCTTGGGCCGCAGGCGGATTTCGCCGCAGCCTTTCCTCACCGGGAAAATTTTCCCGGGATTGAGCAGATCGGCCGGATTGAAGACGTTGCGGATGCGCTGCATCAGGCCCAGCTCGATTTCGCTGAAGAGCAGCGGCATCAGCCGGTCCTTCTCCATTCCGACGCCGTGCTCGCCGGTGATCGATCCGCCCACCTCGATGCAGAATTGGATGATTTCATCGGAGGCGGCCACGGCGTTGCGGAACTGTTCTTCAGAGCGCGCGTCGAACGGGATAATGGGATGCAGGTTGCCGTCGCCGGCATGAAAAATGTTGCCGATCTCGAAGCCGTATTTCTTGCCGATTTCGTTGATGCGCCGCAGCGTGGCGGGCAGTTTCGTCCGGGGAATGACCCCGTCCTGCGTGTAATAGGTTGGCGAAAGGCGGCCGACGGCGCCGAACGCGTTTTTGCGGCCCTTCCAGAGCAGGTCGCGCTCGCGGGCGTCGCGGGCCACGCGGACTTCCCGTGCATGGTGCAAGCGGCAGACGTCCGCCACCTCCTGCGCTTGCGCTTCGGCTTCCTCGCGGAGGCCATCCACGTCGATCAGCAGGAGCGCGGCGCAATCGAGGGGAAAACCGGCGTGCACGTAGGCTTCGACGGCGCGAATCGTCCAGCCGTCGAGCATCTCGCAGGCCGCAGGCGTGATGCCGCGCCCGGTGATCTCGACCACCGTTTCCGTGGCGTCGTCCACCGTGTCGAAGACGGCCAGCAGCGTCTTGGTGGCTTCGGGCAGTCGCGTCAGCTTCACGGTGATTTCCGTGACCAGAGCGAAGGTGCCCTCGGAGCCGACAAAAAGGCCCGTCATGTCGTAGCCGGTCGCGTCGAGCGCGGGGCTGCCGAGGCGGATCCGCTCGCCGCTCGGGAGCACCACTTCGAGCCCGAGGACGTGGTTCGTCGTCACGCCATAGGCCAGCGTGTGCGGCCCTCCCGAATTTTCCGAGACGTTGCCCCCGATCGTGCACGCCTTCTGGCTCGAAGGATCGGGAGCGAAATGCAGCCCCGTGTGCTCGACGGCCAGGCTCAAGTCCGAATTCACCACTCCCGGCTGCACGCGGGCCCGCTGGTTTTCGGCGTCAATTTCGAGGATGCGGTTCATCCGGGAAAAGGCGACGACGATGCCGCCCTTCCGCGCGAGAGCGCCGCCCGAAAGGCCGGTTCCCGAACCCCGGCCGACCAGGGGAACGCCGTGGCGGCCGGCGAGCCGCACGATTTCGACCACGTCGGCGGTCGCGCGCGGGAAGACCACGCAATCCGGCCGGGCTATCTCCACCGAGCCGTCGTATTCGTACAGGCGCAGGTCCTCGGGCTGGTGCAGAACGCCGTCCGGGCCGAGCAGCTTCTTTGAAATCGCGGAGGAGCCGTGAATCGATCTGCATGAGCCGCCTTTGCTTCGCTCGTGTCCTCGGGCCACTATAGTCGCGGCAACAGTGCGCGTCAACGAGGCTCACATTCCGGCAGCGGGTCAGTTTCCGATAATTCGACTGATCAGCATCATCGAAGTTCAGATTGGTGATCTAATATGAGTTTCTTGGTAGGAGTAATCAAGAAGTAGAAAGTAATGGGAAGATCTGGTTGGGAGGGAGCGTGTCCTTTCTAGATATCTTGCTCGGGAAACCGCTCGCCACGTCGGATGAACGGGCCGAGCAAATCGGAACTCTTGCCGGAATTCCGAATTTCGGGCTGGATGCGCTAGGTTCGGCGGCGTACGGGCCGGAAGCCGCACTCACTCTCCTGATCCCGTTGGGAGCGGCGGGGATTGCGTACATCTTGCCGGTCAGTATTGGCATCATTGTGCTCCTTACGATCGTCTGCTTTTCCTATCATCAGACAATCGCGGCCTATCCAGACGGCGGCGGTTCCTACACGGTCGCCATGGAAAATCTGGGCACGTTTGCCGGGTTGCTGGCAGCCGCGGCCCTTATGATCGACTATGTCCTCGTCGTGGCCGTGGGGATCTCTGCCGGCGTGGGCGCGCTGGTATCGGCCGTCCCAACTCTTCAGCCATACACACTGGTCCTGTGCGTCGGGATCCTAGCGTTCATCACATTGGTGAACCTGCGAGGGGTTCGTGAGACTGGCCTGGTTTTCATGCTTCCGACTTATCTATTTGTCGGTTCCTTGCTCAGTGTGATCCTGGCAGGCTTATTCAAGACGATTTCGGCGAGCGGACATCCCACGCCTGTCGTGATGCCCCCGCTGGTGCCACTCCCTAGTGTGACTGCGGCGAGCTCCTGGATGTTATTGCTGGTCTTTTCGAACGGCTGCTCCGCGCTAACCGGCGTGGAAGCAGTGAGCAATGGAGTACGGGCGTTCCGCGAACCTGCGGTCCGGCGTGCCCAGCGAACCCACTTGGCGATCATCGGCATATTGATCGCGTTGCTGGCCGGCATTGCCTATCTCGTCCCGGCGTATGGCATTTCGGCCACGGTCCCGGGGCAGCCCGGGTACCGGAGTGTTCTATCGGTGCTGGTCGCAGCGGTGGCGGGCACGGGCTGGTTCTACTACGTCACCATCGGATCGGTGCTGATGGTTCTGGCCTTTTCGGCCAACACCGGCTTTGCGGATTTTCCCCGGCTTTGCAAGGTAATCGCCCAGAACGGTTTTCTACCACCTTGGATCGCTTTCCGAGGCCGGCGACTGGTCTATTCACGCGGCATCATTGTGCTTGCCATACTCTCAGCGATTCTGCTGATTGTGTTTCATGGCATTACCGACCGGCTGATTCCGCTCTTTGCCATCGGCGCATTCCTTGCGTTTACGTTGTCTCAAGCGGGAATGGTCGCTCATTGGTTAAGGGCCGCAGGCCGCATGACAACATGGGGCATGATCGTGAACATGTGGGGCGCGGTGGGGACCGGAATCACGCTCGCGGTTGTCCTCGTTGCGAAGTTCACGGCGGGCGCTTGGGTGAGCGTCCTTATGATCGCTGGCCTTGTCGCGGTGATGATGTCGGTGGGGCGAAACCGGCCCCAACCGGATCGCGTTCACTAAAGTGCCCTACACTCGACAGGTGAGCCGGTTTATGGTCTGCGCGCTCGGGAAAAGTTTTGAGTCCGACGCAGCTTCCTTCAGCCCGCCGATCCCGGCCTACACATCAGCCGTCACCAAACATGGTGGAGGACATCTCACACCTTCATGAGTGGTGAACCAGCTTCTATCGCTTGTGCGCCTGCGCGTAGTCGATGGCGAATTGCTTGAGCGCTGGATTGGTCATGCCCAGAGCAGCCGCTTCCTTTGCGGCGCGTTCGACGTCCCAATGATCGACCACCAGCCGCTTGATAAACCACATGGTGGCCGCGCGGCCGCCGCCCGCACAGTGAATGAATGCCGGCTCGCTGCCTTTCGCGGTGATCGCGTCCAGAAACTTGTCCGCGGCCGCGGGATCGGGCGCGGCGCCATTGAAGGGGACGTGGTAGTAGCGGATGTCCGCGGCTTTCGCGGCAGCGGCTTCCGCTTCAAGGTCCGCGCCGGGCTCGCTCGCTAGCCGCAGATTGATGATCGAGGCGAAACCCATCTTCTTGATTGCGGGCACCGCTTGGGACTTGATCGCGCCGGTGCAGGCGACCGTGGTTTCGAGGCGATGGAAATTGGTGATGCCATCAACGGTTTGTGTCGTGACTTCCTGCGCCCGGGCCGGCGCCACTGCCATCCACGCCGCTGCAAGCAAACCCGCCGCAATCAGGAAATGTGATTTCATGGCCATCCTCCTCCACTGGAATTCTACTACCCCGCTTCGCCGGAACAGCTCTTCAACACTTCTCGCTCAACATACCGAATGAGACCGGCATCCTCTCCCTAAGCTTTACTCCAATTCACCCGCGGACTTCAAGGAGCGCCGCGCGAGGCAGCATGATTGCGCCGCGGGCTGCGTGAACATGCGCGCACTTGGTGTATCCTACTGGGCCGGTGCGAGTCGATTTGTCCTGGCGAGGTGTTGGGTGAGCAAGCCGAAGGTATTGGTGACGCGCCCGCTGTTTCCGGCGGCGCGGGCGATTCTGGACGAGCGTTTCGACGTGGAATACTGGACGCAGGCGGAGCGCATCCCGCGCGCAGAGCTTCTGCGGCGCGTCGCGGATAAGGACGCGCTCGTCTGCCTGCTCACGGAAAAAGCGGACGAGGAACTGCTGGCCGCGGCGCCAAAACTCCGCATTGTCGCCACCGTCTCGGTGGGCTACGACAATATTGACGTGCCGGCCTGCACGCGCAGCAAGGTCGTGGCGACGCACACGCCCGGCGTCCTCGACGAAACGACCGCCGACTTCGCCTGGACGCTGCTGATGGCCGTCGCGCGCCGCCTGGTGGAAGGCGATGCCTGGATGCGCTCGGGCGCCTGGCCCGGATGGGACCTCGACCAACTCCTCGGCGGTGACGTCTGGGGCAAGACGCTCGGCATCATTGGATTTGGCCGGATCGGCCGGGGCGTCGCGCGCCGCGCGCAGGGTTTTCAGATGCGCATCCTGTATCACGATCAGGCCCGAGCCCCGCTCGACGCCGAGAGGGATTTACATGCGGAATTTGCCGACCGGGACCGCCTGTTGCGCGAATCCGATTTCGTCACGCTGCACGTTCCGCTACTTCCCGAGACGCGCCACCTGATTTCGACCGAAGCGTTCGAAAAAATGAAGCGCACCGCGTATCTCATCAACACCTCGCGCGGACCGGTGGTCGACGAAGCGGCGCTGGTCGAAGCGCTCGAACAGAAGAAAATCGCCGGCGCGGCGCTGGACGTCTACGAGCACGAGCCCAAAATTCACCCGGCGCTGGTGGCGCGCAAGGACGTCATCCTCGCGCCGCATATCGCCAGCGCCACCGTCGAGACGCGTACGAAAATGGCGGTGATGGCGGCCACCAACGCCGCGGCGCTCTTCGAAGGCCGCCGCCCGCCGAACGCCCTGAACGCGGACGCGCTCGGGCTTTAATCCCCGGAGGACACTGAAAATGGCACTGGTCACGCGCAATCATCCGAAGCTGACTCTGGAGGGCGCCCGCGCCGTCCTCGCCGCGGCCGAGCGCCGCGCGGAGGAACTGGGCGCGCCGATGGATATCGCCGTGGTGGACGACGGAGGGCACTTGCTGGTCTTCGAGCGCATGGACGGCGCCAAGCCGTCGTCCATCGGGATCGCGCTGGTCAAGGCGCAGGCCGCGGCGCTGCGGCGCGCCCCCACGGGGCCGGCCATGTCCGGCGAGCAGGTGAATCTGCCCATCGCGCTCGGGCTGGCGATTGCCAGTCCCGCGCACCAGATACCCATCCGCGGCGGCGTGCCGCTGGTCGTGGATGGTCAGGTGGTCGGGGCCGTCGGCACGAGCGCCGGGACCGAAGATCAGGACCTCGACGCCGCTCTCGTCGGGGCCGCAGCGCTGGCAAACGCGTGAAATCGCTGGCCCAACGCGTGTTTCGCGAAACACTCGCGGCCATCGACATCCCCGCGACGCTGGAGAAAACGCTTGCCCGCAGCGGCTCTGGCATCCGCGCCGGCGATGCCACGATTGACCTCCGAGAATTTAGCACCATTTTGGCGATTGCCTACGGCAAGGCTTCGTTTGCGATGGCCGAGGGACTGGCCCGCGCGCTGGCTCCCGATTATTCGCCCGAAGGAATCCTCGTTGTCCCCGGCGCGCCGCCGCGCGAACTGCCGGGCTGGAAGATTTTCATTGGAGGGCATCCCGTTCCCAACGCGGGGAGCTTTGCCGCGGGCCGGGAAATTCTGCAGCGCCTGGCGCAGTGCGACGACCGAACCCTGATCTTCTTTTTGCTTTCCGGCGGCGGATCGTCCTTGGTCGAGCAGCCGCTCGATCCCGGCGTGAAGCTGGAGGATTTTCAGAAGCTGCACGCGGCGCTCGTGACCTGCGGCGCGCCCATTGATGAAATGAACGCCGTGCGCAAACATCTGTCGGCGACCAAGGGCGGGCGCCTGGCCACCGCGGCGCCGCGTTCGATGAAGGTCACCCTTGCGATCAGCGACGTCCCCCCAGGACAGGAATCCGCGATTGCTTCGGGACCATCGCTGCCGGACCCCACTACAATTCGTGACGCCGAGCGTGTCGTGGCCGAATACGATCTTCTGGGCAAGCTGCCCCCCTCGTTGCGCATTTCGTTCGAGAAACACTCGCTCCGCGAAACGCCCAAGCTCGGGGATCGCGCCTTCGCGCTCTCTCACTTCATTCTTCTGCTCGGCGAACAGGAACTGCTGCGCGCGGCCCAGCACGCCTGCGAAGTCGAGGGTTACGTTTCCGTGTGCGACAATTCCACCGACAACTGGCCCGTCGAGAAAGCCGCTGACCATCTGCTGGCGCGACTTGAGGCGCAGCGAAGTGCGAATCCGGGCCGGCCGGTGGCCGTTCTGGCGGATGGCGAGCTGAGCAGCCCGGTGACCGGGAAGGGAATCGGCGGGCGCAACGCTGCGTTTGTGCTGGCCTGCGTGCCGAAGATTGCCGGGCGCGAGATCGCGGTGCTCAGCGCCGGGACGGACGGCATTGACGGGAACAGTCCCGCGGCGGGCGCGGTGGCCGATGGCAAGACGCTCGGGCGCGCCCGTGCCGCGGGCTTCGATCCGGCCGATTTCCAGCGTCGCAGCGATGCCTACAATTTTTTCGCGCGCCTGGACGACGCAATCCTCACCGGCCCGACCGGCAATAATCTGCGCGACTTGCGCATTCTTCTGGCTTCCGAAAGGCCGCTATGACGCTCTGGAGCTGGCTCGCCGCCGTCGTCCTGTTTCTGCAATTGCCGATTCCGCTGTACTGGTTTGTCGTGCATCCGCTGGTGAAATTCTGGCGTGGACATCAGAAGGCCGCTTACCTCATCGGGGTGCTCTGCTCGTGGCCACCCGTGACGGCCGCCATGGTCGTGTTTCGCCGCGCGCTGTTCCGTCCCTGCCTGGCCGCACGCGGCGGCCCTCGCAGCGGGATTGGCGCTGATCGTTCTGGAGGGATGGATGTTCTGGCGCGTCCAACGCGATCTGGGCGGGGCGCGGCTGGTTGGCAAGACGGAGCTGTCCGGCGGCGGAGAGGTGGCGCGCAGCGGAATCTACGCGCGCATGCGCCATCCGCGCTATACGGGCTCATTTCTGGCAATTTTGGGCGCTTGTTTGCTTGCCGGGACGCGTCTGCTGTGGATGGTGGCCCTGGCGTGGGCCGTGCTTACGCGGATCGCGATCGCGCTGGAAGAAAGGGAACTGCGCGCGCGGTTCGGCGCGGCGTACGACGAATATTGCCGGCGCGTCCCACGGTTTGTGCCGCTCGGGCGTATAGGGAGTAAAACGTAGCCGCCGAGTAGCGGTCAGGTTGCCGGCGCCGTTTTAGAGCATTCTGTGCGGCGACGCGATCCACATGCCGGTACGTTCAATCGCAGGTCAATCCGGAGCAGCTTTCGGTGAATTCGTGCCAAAGGATCGCGCCGCCCGTGGCTATGCCGCCGACCCCGAGCAGCAGGAACGCCAGCCGCTTCTTGCTTCTGCCCGACTTGACGGCGCTCTGGGGTGCCTGTCCTCCCGCCGCCGCATCAGGGGCGAAACTGACGGAGTAGGACTGGCCCGGCTTGACGATTTGCTCCTGATCATTGGCGAACACCAGCAGCGTACCTTGATAGGCGCTGACCGTCATTCTGTCCGCGCTGGTGACGCTCACCTGGCCGTGAACGAGGTGGCCATTCACTCCGCGAACGGTCGCCAGTGGCGTTTCGATCTCGATCTCGTTGGAGCTGGCTGTTGAGAAGGCCAGGGTTCCCCGGCCCACAGTGGCGCGAACCTTGTCTTCGTGCTGCAGGAACTTGGCCGAACTGGAGGCGAGCAGGTAAACCTGGCTCCCTCCGAACTTGAGGCGAAGCGATCCTCTCTCGTCGGTGGCGAAGGTGTCGCCAGCGTAGACGTCGACTCCCGCGACGGCGTTGGCATTGTCCAGACGCGCGTGCTGGGATGCCACCACCATGCCCAGCGGCTTTTCGCTTGCCGCAAGGCAGGACAGATTCAGCAGGCCGGCGATGACGATGGCGATTAGGCTCAATCGGGCGCCACAGCGAATGCGGGAATGCAACGGACACCTCCCAAGTGCAGGCCACAACCAAGAGAACTTACGTATATGGTACTAGACCTAGCAGCGCGTTTCAGACCCCGTTGCCAGCATTGGCTGCCAATTGGTTACCCCATCCCGTGATGCAATGGAAGCCTGCGTCCTGTATGATCGGAATTGCATGCGCCGCGTGCCGATACCCTTGGAAAACTAAGCCTCGGGAAATGGCGTGTTATGTGGCACCTAGGGCATGCTGATCGAAAGGGCGCGGAAGGAGGAATCGATCGAATGGCAAAGTCTGGAAGCCAATTGCGACTGGCCGTCCTGGGTGCCGGGAAAATGGGCGGCATCCTGGTTGAGGGATTTGTGAAGCAGGGACTGGCCTCGCCCCAGAATATTCGCGCCACGGTCCAGCACGCGGGCCAGCAGCGCAAGAGGCTGGCGGGCTGCTCGGTGGGCGCCGACAACCGTGCCGCGGTGCGCCATGCGGATGTGGTGCTGCTGTGCGTGAAGCCCCAAACCGTGGGGCCGGTGCTGGACGAAATCCGTCCCGAGCTGGACAAGAACAAGTTGCTGATCTCGATTGCGGCCTCCGTCCCGACCGATTACATCGAGCGGCGGCTGGGCGGGAAAGTTCCTGTGGTGCGTGCGATGCCCAACACGCCTTCGATGGTGGGCGCGGGGATCACCGCCATCTCGAAGGGCAAGTTCGCCCAGCCGAAGGACATCGCGCTGGCGGAGAAACTTTTCGGCGCCGTCGGCAAGACCGTCGTTCTGGACGAGAAGTACATGGACGCGGTCACGGGCCTCGCCGCGAGCGGCCCCGCGTTTATCTACATCATTCTCGAATCCCTGGCGGAAGGCGGCGTCAAGGCGGGCCTTCCGAGGGAGTTGGCGACGCTCCTGGCGGCCCAAATGGCGCTGGGCGCGGCGAAGGTCGTGATCGATACCGGAGATCACCCCGCGCTACTCAAGGACGCGGTCACCACGCCCGCCGGGTGCACGATCGACGGCATCCTGGAGCTGGAAGAGGGCGGCCTGCGCGTCACGCTGATCAAAGCCGTGGTGAAGGCCGCGCAGCGCGCCAAGGAATTGCTCGTCACCGAGGAGAAGCCTTAGAGCTCTTCACGCCGCCGTTACGCCGCATTGTCCAGGACCATCACGCCGGTCGCCGTGTTGGAGATGGCGATATGGTAGGCCTGGTGGACCACGGAGATCTTTCCGGATAGCGCGCCGCGCATGGCCAGCCAGAGAATGAACTCCGCGCCCTGCGCTCCGGCCTCGCGCACGAGGTCGTGAATCGACAGGCGCGCCAGGCTTTCCGGATCGCTCACGATTTTTTCCATGCACATCATGTCAAACTTCTTGTTGATCATCCCCGCGCGTTCTCCATCGAGCTGATGAGACAATCCCCCGGTGCCCAGCACCACCACCTTGAGGTCCTTGGGATAGGATTCGATAGCGCGGCCGATGGCCTGCCCAAGCTTGAAGCAACGGGCCGGCGAAGGCAGGGGGTGCTGCACGGTGTTGATGCACACGGGAATCGTCTTCATCCCCGCGTAGGAGTAGTTCGGCCAGAACAGCGACATGGGCACGGTGAAACCGTGGTCCACATACATCTCCTGGCAGGACGTGATATCAAATTCATCGCGCACCAGCGACTCGATGATGTGCCAGGAAAATTCCGGATCGCCCTGGAAGGGCGGAATCGTGGGGATTCCCCAGCCTTCGTCAGCATGCTGGTACTGGAAGGCCGCGCCGACGGCGAAGGTCGGCAGCTTGTCGAGGAAGAAGTTCAGGCCGTGATCGTTGTAGATCACGATGGCTACATCGGGCTTCACCTTCTGCACCCAGGCCCGCGCCGGCGGGTACGCGGCGAAGAATTCTTTCCAATACGGGTCATTCACCAGTTCCTTTTCCTTGGGAACGGCGTTCCCGATCGCGGGAATGTGGGAGGTCGTGAGTCCGCCAACGATGCGCGCCATAAATTATTCTCCTTGTTCCTTCAGCAGCTTCTTGAACTCTTCTACGCTCACGCCTCGTTGCTGCGCGCCCACATCCTGCACGGTCAGTCCGAGCATCCCGGAGAATTTAGCCAGGTAGTAGATGCACCCGCCGGCGTGGATCATGGCCAGCACGTTGCGTTCGCGGATGGCCTTGCGCTGCTCGTCGTTGAGGCCGTACTTGGTGCAATAAGCATCTTCGTCCTTGAGGAATTCCTTGCGGTTTTCGGCCGTGTTGAGCGAGTAGCACATCTTGTTGAGGGCGTAGCCCTTCATGGCGGCCTTGCCGTCGAACATATAAGTGCCGGGAATGGGCGCTTCGTGGTGCATGGTGGAGGTCATTTTGAAGCTCCTGTAATCAATCTGCTGTGCGCTTGCGAGCGCAACAAAAGCCACACCGGGACGTCATCTGCATTGCGAATGGAGGGGTTTGGCCGTATGCCTGTGACTGGTCATGCCACCCAAACGCCTTGACGTCCTGCTTTCCGCGATGATTCATAGATTATCGCCGACTGCCCTCGGAAGGCAACCGGGAGTTCCTTTCGGGGATGGCCGGTTTTGCCCTGATTTTGATTTTAGGCGTCTATTGGGGTGGGTGCGTCCAGTCTTTGGGAATTTTTGGCAATCCTATGATGGGTTTCACTCCGACCATAACAAGAAGTTCGGTATATTTTGGATTCCATTCTCCATATACGCTTGTTCCAAGGTCGGTTCCAAGTTTAGCGTTAAGCTCGCCTACCAGAGAGCGGATAAATTCCTGGTCATTGGGTGGACCCGTGACGATTGTGCCCACTGTGACCGCATGTACTTGGATAAGCGCGCCCATTCCGGCAGGATCAACATCAATTCCGGCACCAGTTAATATGTCCATTATTTCTAATGAAAAAATCATCCCTTCTGCATCACCAGTTTGCGAAGATATTTTTACTTTTCTTCCCTTTAAGGCTGGCGCGAATCTCTTTAATGTTTCACTGGCTTCTTCTCTTTCTGACTCGACGATTGTCCGTGGTTGTATTTGCTTTTCTAACTTTACGCGAGCTAAATGTTCTTTCTCGGCGAGCTCTTTGAGTCTTTCAGTCTCCCGTTCATTCGCGGAGAGCACTAACGAAGAGCGTGCCTCTCTTGCCTTGGCGAGATAGTCTTGCAGGCTTATTAACTTACTTTTCGCATGGCTTGACCCGATAGTTGAAATGGCAATTACAATACCAACTAGTGCTCCAGCCAGTAAGAGTGCATTGGTGAAGGTGTCCCAAGCGTCTGATTTTATCCTCGCTTTTCCAACTTCATCGGTTAGACGTTGGATTTCTAGGTCATTGGATTGTGTAAGAGGCACGTTCACTCCTATAGAGCTTGGGTTTATATTCTTGCTGCTTTGCGGAGAGCTAGGCGCTGCGATACTTACGTATAAGACGATTGCGGATAGAATGCAAAGAGCACGTATCATAAAGAAAGAATACTGTAACACGACAGTACCTATTGACAAGCCATAATTACTGTAATACAGTTACTCCCACAGGTAGAACGCAAATGGCAAACATCCTGCCCGAAACGCCAAGGGCTTATGCGTGGGCCTATGAAACCGACAGTCCCAAGAAACCTAGACATGTGACTGTGCTGCATATGGGCCTATCACTTCGCCTTTATCGGCTGTGCGGGCTGCAATCGTGAAGGAGTTCCAAGATAATGCCGCAGTTAAAGAAGCCTAGAAAAGTCGGACGTCCGAAACTACCTAAAGGCGAAGCAAAGGGCCGCATCGTGCCTATACGCTTCGCAAACCGGGATTGGAAAGCCATCGAAGCTACGGCTAAGGAAAAAGGGCAAACGGTTTCGGAGTGGATTCGTAGCATATTGGGTGCCGCACTATGACACCAATAAATTCAAAACCGGCCACTACCTCCCTTTCGGGGAGTTGAGCATCACATTCCAGCGCCCCGACCATGGGAATGTGAGTTAAGATGGCGCGCGCTGAAATTGTAGTGGCCGATGGAAACGTCACTCTCGCAAAGGAGATCCCACATGAAAGCCATGCGCATAACGACAGCTGGTGCCCCGAGCGTCTTGCAGCTCCAGGACCTCCCGCAACCCAAGCCGGGGCCGGGCGAGGCGCTAGTGCGCGTGGGGGCCGCCGGGGTGAACTTTGCGGATATCTACATGCGAAGTGGCGCCGTGCCGGTGCCGCTGCCGTTCACGCCGGGCATCGAGGGAGCGGGAACGGTGGAGGCAGTGGGCGATGGCGTGAGCGAAGTGAAGCCGGGCGACCGCGTCGCCTATGCCGGCCGGGGCCTGGGCTCGTATGCCGAATATGACGTGATGAAGGCCGCGCAATTGGCGCCGCTGCCGAACGAAGTCAGCTTCGAAGATGGCGCGGCCGCGATCCTGCAAGGAATGACCGCGCATTATCTGTTGCACGAGTTCTATCGCGTCCAGCGCGGCTCCACGGTCCTGGTGCACGCCGCCGCGGGCGGCATGGGTCTAATTCTGGTCCAATGGCTGAAGCATCTGGGCGCCGTGGCCATCGGCACGGTCTCGACCGAAGAGAAAGCCCGGATTGCCCGGGAGGCGGGCGCGGATCACGTGATCGTTTACACGAAGCAGGACTTCGCCGAAGAGGCGAAGAAACTCACGGAAGGGAAGGGCGTGCATTACGTCATCGACGGCGTGGGCAAGACGACGTTCACGAAAAATCTCGACGCCCTGCGCCACCGCGGCTGGGCCACGGTATTTGGCATGGCCAGCGGTCCGGCAGAGCCGCTGGCCCCCAATTCGCTGATGACCAAGTCCATCACGATCTCGGGCGGCGCGCTGTTCAATTACATCGTCACGCGCGACGAACTTCTGGCCCGCGCCCGCGACGTCTTCACCGGCCTGCGCGAAGGATGGCTCAAGCTGCGCATCGATCGCGCGTTTCCCCTGGAGCAGGCCGCCGAGGCCCATCGCCTGCTCGAAGGCCGTCAAACCGCCGGCAAACTCATTTTGAAGGCCGGGGTCTGACGGCCGGCGCCGTGGAGCGGCGCGCTACTGCGATGCGACGATGACGCCGCAGGCGATGCGAGCCCCGGCATTCCCCGCCGGATCGGTTTTGTTGTCGTCGGCTTTCTCGTGGATCACCAGCGCCGTCCCGCCGGGATGAAACAGCGAATTCTCGCCGGCTCCGAGCGTCACGTGCGAGGCCATCACCGACAGATGCGCGGTACCGTCTTTGGCCGCGTCGAAATTCGGCAGGTCGCCCGCGTGCGCACCCATCGGATTTTCCGTGCCGTGCTGCTTGTTCTCGGGGTTGAAGTGCGGCCCGGCGGACGTAAAGCCGGGTGCTTCGCATTTGCCTACGGCATGGATATGCAAGGCGTGCGTGCCCGGTGGGAGATTCGATAAGTTGGCGCTGATGTGCACTCCGCCGCCCATGGGCACGAGCGTGGCGGTTCCAATGCTCTTTCCTTCTGCATTCACCAAGTGCGCATGCGCACGCTTGGGGGCGGTCTGTGCGTAGAGTGCCGAGGCAAACAACAGGGCCGGAACAACCATCCACAATCGAGTCTTCATTTCTTCCTCCTCCGATGAAACGGTGTGTGTCGCTCTGCCGAATCACAGTGAGGCCCATGGTAGCAGGATTCACCGTGCCGCTCCAGGCAACGGCGATACTTCACGCCGCAATCGGCGTAGAGGGATGCCGATCTCCCAGTTTCCGGCTGATAACTCCTACGGCCGTTACCAGCGCAGAAGAATCAGTTCCGCACAGAAGCCGGGACCCATCGCCGCAAGAACGCTCCATGTGCCTGGCGCCGGGCGGCGGTTTCTGAATACATCCTCCAAAACCAGCAGGACCGACGTGGAAGAAATGTTGCCCACCTTGCGCAGACAGTCCCACGACGCCTGAAGGTCTGTTTCCTCGATCCCGAGTGCGGTGGCGGTCGCCTGAAGCACCTTGGGGCCGCCGGTATGCATGATCCAGCTCCCGATGCTGCTTCGGGCAAGACCCTGTTCTGCGAGGAACCCATCGACATCCTCGCCCATATGACGCAGCACGACCTTGGGGACGTCTGGTGACAATACGATGTGAAAGCCTTTTTCCGAGATGTTCCAGCCCATCACGTGCTCGCTATCAGGATAGAAGATGGACTTTGTGGCGATGATTTCGGGCCCGCTCAATTCCAGATCGGATCCGGCTACGATCGCTGCCGCGGCGCCGTCGCCGAATAGCAGCGAGGAAATCAGGTGAGCCTTCGAAATATCGTCGCGCTGGATCGTGAGGGAACAGAGTTCGACGGATAAGAGTGCGGCTGCTTGATCCGGACAACCACGAATAAAGTCCGCCGCGCGGGAGATTCCAGCGGCGCCGGCCACGCAGCCGAGCCCGAAAATAGGCGTGCGACGGATGTTGGGAGACAAGCCCATGCGGTTGATGAGCCGGGCGTCGAGCGATGGCGCGGCAATGCCCGTCACGGAAGTGACAATGATCGCCCCGAGGTCTCGCGGCTGGAGGCCTGCGCTGACCAGCGCGCGGCAAAGAGCCTGCTCCCCCAACTCCAGCCCCACTTCGATCCACGCGTTGTTGGCTTCTCCCCAGGTCTGCAAGTTCTCGTAAAAGTCCAGCGGACGCGCCAGATACCGGCCGTCCACGGCCATGCGTTCGCTCAGGCGCTCGAGGGCTTCCGGTTTAGGCAGGCGATCGCGCCAGAAGTGTTTCAGGGTTTGAACCAAGACTTCCTGCTTGTAGTAGTGCCTGGGGAAAGCACTACCTACCCCAACGATTCTCATGGACTCGCTCCCGGCGCGTCACCTTCTGCGGGCGGCGCAGCAACCTGGCCGTTATCGAACTGGCCTTCCATCTCGATACTTGAATATGGCCCTGGATTGAATATGTGATGCCGCTTGGGAGGAGGCTGCCGGGAGCGATGAAATGGCGTCCCTGAAACCGCGATTTTCTTCCCATCCCGCCAGTCTGTTGAGGCTGGTGCGTCGAACCGCCTCAAACGCTATCTATGATTACCGATCTGATGCCGGCGTCCGGCATCGGGTTGCGCCTTGCTTCCGGCTGGTGGCAGCACGGCAGAGGCTATCGCGCAGCCTGGGGTTCCAGGGGCGATGGTTTGCCGTGTCAGCCCAGGAGTTGCCGGGTCGATTCATCCCAGGCGGAGAAGAGGTCGAACACAGCGACCAACGGGAAGGGGCCGTATCGCGCCAGAAAAAAAGATGCCCCAGGTCCGTTGGGTGGACCCGGGGCGGGTGGAGAGAGGGGCTATGGGCCGAACAAACTCTTTCAGCTGAGCCGGTGACCGGTTTTTCCGGTGGAAGCGCCTGCGCGTTTCCGGCGGCTCGACCAGCGCTGCGTCAGTAATTCCAGGTTCGCAGCGCCATCGCGATGCGAAAGACAATCTGCAGTCCGAGCACGATCAGCGTGTCGCGGATCGCAGTCCATTTCTCGCGCATGGAGACATCCTCAACGGCCACGGAGCGCGCGCCTTGCTCGGCGGGTGCCCCGCCATCCGAGGGCCAGTGATCGGGATTGAACCTTGCGCTCACGAGATTCCTTTAGTTGAGCACGTAGATGGGATTGTCATGCTCGACGGCGGCGACCATGGACTTGAAGATGTCCACGTCCCAGCTATCGGCGATGCGCAGCCGGAGAGAGTCGTTCGTCTCTGATAGCAGGCGGCCGCGCAACGGAACGCGCACGTTTCCCATGACCACTCTGAGAACCACCGGTTGTCCCATCCAGACTGCGTAACCGCCTTCCATGAGTTCTCCTCCGGGTGTCGCGATTTCGTATGCAGACAGTCTGGCTGATGGAGAACAAGGGGCCAATGGTACAGGCAGCTAAGGCTGATGGGAGATTGGTACTAGGACTCTGGTTTCTCGCCCGGTCTTTCCCGTGCTTTTCTGTTATCGTAAATGAGGGACTTAGAACTGGCGGCTGGGACTCAGGCAAGGAAACTAGGCGCATGATCGAACTCTTCAAGCATCTTCTGTTGCAACTGTACGACGTCCGGGGACTGATCGAATGGGGCGGCACCGTGCTGGTTTGCACGATCGTGTTTGTGGAGACAGGGATGTTCGTGGGTTTTTTCTTGCCGGGGGATTCCTTGCTGGTGACGGCGGGGGTATTTGCCGGTGCCGGGCAATTGAAGCTCGCTTGGCTGCTGCCGCTGGTCACGCTGTGTGCCATCGCGGGCGACCAGGTAGGGTACTGGATTGGCCGGCAGGCGGGCCAGAGCCTTTACCGCCGCGAGGAGTCGCGTTTCTTCCAGAAGAGGCATCTGGAGCGCGCGCACGAATTCTACGAACGTTACGGAGGGAAGACGATCGTTTTGGCGCGGTTTGTGCCGATTATCCGCACGTTTTGCCCCCCCGTGGCCGGGGCGGCGCAGATGAGCTATGCCCGCTACCTGCTCTACGACATCTGCGGCGGCTTTCTTTGGGTCTGGAGCATGGTGCTGGTAGGTTACACGCTGGGTCGCACCATTCCCAACGTGGACAAGCGTATTCATTACATCATCGCCATAGTGATCGTCCTATCGCTGATGCCGGCGGCCTATCATGCCCTGAAGGCGCGGCACCAGCCGCCGCCGGCGGGGATCCCAGGCGCGGAACACGAGAGAGAGTAAGGCCGCGAGGGGAAGAAAGTCCGACGGAACAACGAAACGGGGAGCCTGGCAGCCCCCCGTGTCGTTTACTCGTAAGCCGCGGCGCGGCGGAATGGCCTCGCCGTCGGTTCGCACCGCAAGAGCGGTGTGTAGAGTGGTCTCCTCAATTCAAATTGATGCCCGGTGGAGTCATCCTTTCCTCCGTGCATGCGGTCTTACAAGGCCACTCATACGCCCGTGTCGGGGGTGAATGCAAGAGGAAATTTGGGGCGGGCCGGGCGCGGGGGGTTGGGGCCAAAGAGCCGAGTGGAGCAGGGCCACACGCCTCCTGAGACGCTACCGGAGAAAGAGCGCCTCGCGCAGTTGGTCGCGTCCCACAAAAGTCCTGGACGAGCGGAACTTTCCAAACAGGTCCAAAATTTCGCGGTTTTGAAAGACATGCGCATGGACCGCGATCGTGGGTGCAGCGACGAGTTCCACGGTCTGGCTATCCACGATACGGTACCGGTGAAAACGCTCTGCGGGCCGGCTGTGGAACAGTGCGAGTAAACCGCCCCCGGGATGCAGCACCTGGAAGAGGCGTTCCATCAGGGGTGGGACGAGATCCGCATCGAAATAGTCCAGCAGGTCCCAGGCCAGAATTCCGTGGAAGTTTTGCTCGGGGTAGCCGAGGGCGCCCTCGAGAAAATTGGCCATGAGCAGTTGCGGCGAGGGCTTGCCGGAGTCCGCGCCGCTGGGAATGGCCCGTTGCCGTTCTTCCTCGGAGGTAAGAAATTCCTTCCAGCCACGCAGCACGTCCTCGGTCGAAATTCGATAACCTTTGTCGACCAAGAAACTGATTGTGGCTTGCCAAACCGAGCCGAGATCGAGCACACGCGCGCGCGGGACGTCGGCGAGCAGGTCGAGGAATTGCTGCAGTCCGTTGGACGTGCGAAAGTTGCCGGCGTGCGTCGCCGAAGCGGCGGGGCCTGGTTTTAAAGGCTGCACGGCGACAGCCGCCGCGCTGGCACGCATCTTGCTGGTCCAGTTCACGGGATGATCTCTTCGTGTTCGTTGGCCACGGGGACCACTACGGGAATTACGGCTGGTGTCTCGGGACGGCCGGCCGCAGGCTTGGATGCCACGCCGGGGGTAATCGTCTCCACGGTTCCGCGCAGGAAGGCGCCGTCGTCAATGCGAATCCGGGGCGCAAGCACCTTTCCCTGCACGCGGCTGGAGGCGCCCAAGTGCAGGCTTTCGGTCGCATGCAAACTTCCCTCGACGTGTCCATGGATCACCAGTTCCCGGGCTTCCATGTCCGCATGGATGCGGCCCTTAGCTCCCACGGTGACGCGCGCGTTTGCCATGCGAACTTTGCCCCGCACCTCGCCATCGATGTATAAGTCGGAATTTCCCGAGATATCTCCAGCAATCTTTAGATGCGAAGCGATAGCGGATTCAGCAGCCCCGAACGCTGCGCGGGCGAGTTCGGTGGCGGACGATGGAACGGCAGGCGCGGGTGGCGATGCGGGCTCCGCCGGAGATGGCATAGCGCTTTGTGAGGGAAGCGGCGCGGCCAGCCGCGCGTCCGCTTTTGAAGAAGGCCGGTTCTGTACAGAATTATTCCACATGAAAACCTCCGCCTCTCAGGATCTTCCGGATGCGGGGCTGGTCCGCAGCTATCCTGGCGCTGGTCGAACTATAGTACAGACGAAACCGGGTGTAAACGGCCAGTCTATCGCGGGCGCACTACCCGGCAACAACGGAGGGGCTGAGATAGGCCGAGAAGGGATCGGAGGTCTGGGGGTCGGCATGACGCATCTCCCAGAGGGCCACCAGCATTCCGGCCAGTTCATGGAAGAAGATCTTGGTCCCGCCGCGGGTGCGCCACCAGTTATCCGGGTCATAGTCGGAATCCCGCGCGGCGACCACGCGGAGGGCGGTCCCGGGCGGGAAGCTCCGTGCACAGATATAACGAGACCGGCGCGTGTGGTAATCCGAGGTGACCAGCAGCATCCTTTTCCAACCGTGCTGGGCGATCATCTGCGCAATCGCGGCGGCTTCATCCTTTGTGTTTTCAGCATGATGCGCCAGGCGGACGATCGCGCCTTGTGGCACGCCCCGAGCCTCCAGATCGTGCTCCTCTAATTCGGAAATGCCCGCGTAGGGGCGCAAGTACCGGCCACTGGCTATGACACGAGGTGCCCAGCCATCCTTGAACAGTTCGGCGGCGCGGGCGGCGCGATCCCCGTGGTAGTTGTCGTCGCCCAGGATCACGATGGCATCGGAGACCGCCGGCGCTTCGTCCACCACCCAGGCATGGCCGGCCAGCCGCAGCAGCGGGTGGCGCACCAGATAGATGGCCATGATGACGCATAGCAAGAACATGAGAAAGATCAATCGAAAGAAAATCCCGCCGTGCTGGACATGCGGCAAGCAACGTGAGCGTTCTGGGCGAGCCATTAGGTTGTGGGGTCCATCTGGCGCAGGCGTTCGGCCGCCTGCTCGGGAAGAGTTGCGTTGAAATAGATTTCCTTGATGCTGTAGGACTTGCTGCGGGCTTCGAGGATCGGGAGGATTTCGATATGCCAGTGGTAGTCGCCCGCAATCGTCTGCCAGTACTCGCTGAGCTCGCCTTTGACTTGCAAGGTGCTGGGTGCCGTGTGCACGACCATGTGATAGCTGCGTGCCACCTGCGTCAGCCGGCGCAGGGTGCGGCCCAGCAGGATGGCCAGATGGCGGCGATTTTCGGCGGGGGCGAGTGTTTCGAATTGGAAATTGTGAGTTCGCGGAATGATCCAGGTTTCAAACGGCACCCGCGAGGCGTAGGGGCAGAACGCATAGTAATCGCCGACATTGTCCACCACGCGCTTGGCCTGGCGGATTTCCTGGCGCAGGATATCGCAGAAGACGCAGCGTTCCCGGTCGCGGTACCATTCCCGCGCCGCGCGCAGTTCGTATAAAACGCGGCGCGGCACGAAGGTCGTGGCGGTCACCTGCGAATGGGCATGCGGCCATTCCTCACCGGACTCCAGCCCCTGATTCTTGAAGACGGTGACGTATTTGAAGCGGGCGTCGCGTTTTAGGTCCGCGACCCGCCGCGCATAGGCATCGAGCACGCGCTCGATTTCCTCGTCGGGCAGGCGATCGAGCGATCGGCCGTGGTCGGGCGTCTCCACGATGATTTCGTGCGCTCCCACGGGAGCCATGCGGTCGAAGATCCCTTCCGCACTGCGCCCCACATCCCCCTCGATGTGATACAGCGGACGAAAATGAGGATATACGCGCACCGGCCGGGTCCCTTGCGCCGGCAGTTCCAGCAGCAGCGGGGCTTCCCGGGCGCTTTCCGGACAGAGCGGGCAGGCGCCGGCTCGCTCTTTTTCACGCTCGGCGGGACCGATAATCACCCAGCTTCGAGTGATCGGGTCTTTGCGCAGCTCCATAGAGTCCTTGGGTGTTGCATACCAAATGCCATCTTATACCGAACCCTTAGCAGGGAACAAAGGCAACTGCGGGGAGAGTCTGGCGGTTCCGTGCGCCGAAATGCAGTTAATCCGTGAAAGCAGATTGGTTGTAGTCTACACTGCGAAAACCCGCGCCGGAAATTCCGCGGGGACAATTTCTTGAGCGCCTCTTCCGCGAACGATTCCAGAACTCCGCCGGGCGGCATGCCAAACGCCGCCGGACGGAAGATGACCGTCCTGCCGATGATCGCGGCGACGTACTTCATGGTGGCCGGCGGGCCCTACGGCCTGGAAGAGATTGTGCAAAAGACGGGATACCGCGCGACGCTGCTGATTCTGCTGCTCACGCCCCTGCTGTGGAGCGTCCCCACGGCCATGATGGTCAGCGAACTTTCCACGGCCATTCCCGAAGAAGGCGGCTTCTACATCTGGGTCCGGCGCGGCATGGGGCGGTTCTGGGGATACCAGGAAACGTGGCTCACGCTGGCCGGAAGCGTCTTCGAGATGGCGCTGTACCCCAATCTTTTTGTCGATTATATCGGGCGGCTGTCTCCGGCCGTGGTGGCCGGCCATCGGGGGCTGGCCATCGGTTTCGGGATGATCGCGCTGTGCTCGGTATGGAATATCCTCGGCGCGCGGGCGGTCGGCAAGGGCTCGATGGTGCTCAACGTGGCGCTTCTTGCGCCCTTCGCGTGCCTGATCGTGTTCGCCGTGTTCCACGGCCATTCGGGTGCCGAGGGGCCGGCCCCGCTGCGCCATGCCGACCTGCTGGGCGGCGTCCTCATCGCCATGTGGAACTACATGGGCTGGGACAATCTTTCCACCATTGCGGGCGAGGTCGAAAAGCCGCAGCGCACCTACAGCCGCGCGATGTTCGGTGCGGTGGTCCTGGTGGTGGCCAGCTATCTCCTGCCCATCGCAGCGGTGGCGCATACGGGGATTGATCCCAACGTCTGGGTGACGGGCGGCTGGGTGGATATCGGCCGGCTGATGGGCGGCCAGGCGCTGGCCGTGGCGATTGCGGGAGCCGGAGTGCTCGGCGCGGTCGGCACGTTCGGCACGCTGATGATGTCGTTCACCAGGCTGCCGGCGGTGATGGCCGAGGACGGCTACCTGCCGCTCGTGTTCGCCAGGACGCATCGGACCACGGGCGCTCCGTGGGTGGCGATCACGGCGTGCGCGCTTCTGTGGGCCATCTGCTACCCGCTGGGGTTCGAACGGAGCCTGTTGCTCGATGTGCTGCTCACCGGATTGAGCCTGCTGCTCGAGTTCTGGGCGCTGGTGGCGCTGCGGATCCGGGAGCCGGACTTGACGCGGCCGTATCGCGTGCCGGGCGGGATCGCCGGAACGATTGCGCTCGGACTGCCTCCGCTGGGACTGATGATTGCGACGGTGGTGCGCAACGGCAGCGAATTGATTGGCAGGACAAGCGAACTCGCCATCGGTGTGGCCGTAGTCGCCGGTGGTGTGGCGGTATATTTTCTCAGCGTTGCGATCCGGAGCAAGAACGCGGCCTGACCGTGCCCGTCGCGGGAGTTCCGCGAGGCACCGCCGAGACAGCGGCCGCCGCCGCGGTCCTCGGAGCGCCATGCTATTCTGAAATACGATGAACGAGATCAGCCAAGACAAGCGTGTCTTCATGGAAGCGGCCCTGGATGAAGCGCGGGCGGCGGCAGCGCGCGGCGAGGTGCCGGTGGGCGCCGTGGTCGTCGTGGACGGCCAAATCGTTTCGCGGGCAGGGAACCGCACCATCACGGACTGCGATCCCACGGCGCATGCGGAAATGGTGGCACTGCGCGAGGCGGCGAAGGTCGTGGGTAACTACCGCCTGCTGGACGCCGCCGTGTACGTCACCATCGAACCGTGCGCCATGTGCGCCGGAGCCATGATCCAGGCGCGCGTCGGTCGTGTGGTCTATGGCGCGGACGACCCCAAGGGGGGAGCGGTGCGTTCCTGCTTCTCGATCCTCGATCACCCGCAGCTCAACCACCGCGTCGAAGTCACGCCCGGAGTGCTGGCCGAGGAAGCCGCCGCCCTGCTGAAGGATTTTTTCGCCGCGAGGCGTTAACCAGGTCCGGCCAGCGGCGCTGCTTGCCGCTACGCCCACTCGCCGGTGCCGCGATTTCCTACCTCCGCTTCCACAACCTGCGTGGTAGCAAATACGTGAATCCGGCGAACGCTTCCCATTGCGTGGAGGTGGCGGTCAGGCCCCGGTTGAACCCCGCGTCCAATACCAAGTTGCTCCGCGCGGTGTATCCCACGGCCCAGAGATTTCCGACCGCATGGCCGCGGAGAAATGGCTGCGTGAAATGCCAGAGTTCGCCGGAAATCGTCCAGCGCTTGCCGGCCGCGTGCGAAATGGATAACGTTTGCCCGAACTGAGCGCGGCGCACGCCGCCTTGCGCCATTTCGTTGAACAAAGCATTCGTATCGTAGTGAAATCCCTTCACGTCCGCGCTCGCCAGCAGCACCAGCGATTGATTCGCGCTGCCGATATCGAGGTCCGGCACGGCGCCGCCATAGATGCTCCGAAAATAACTTGCCGCCAGCGTCGGCCTTGCGCCCTCCCCTTGGAACAGGACAGCTTGCGCGCCCACCGATTCGCCCCCGGTTCCGTCGCCCGATTTCCCTCCGGCGCGAGAATGCGCGTAGGGGTTGGATGAGAAAATGAGTTCGAGCCGCGAGGCAACCGAGAGCTTGACCACTGTATTCAGGCTCACCTGAGAATCGAATTCGGGCGAGTCCGCGGCTCCGAGAACGCCGGTTTCAAACTGAAGATATCCCGTGGGAGTCAGAGTGGCCGGAGTGGAGACCGTGGGCCTGCCGGGATTGGCGGCGATCTCGGCGTCGCCCGCCTGCTGCGCGCTTGCGGGCTGCGCCCACAGCGAAAGTGCGATGAGCGAAACGGCTATCCACCACATGCGCAAGGTTGGGCCCGCCTCCGCCGATGATGCTATCTCGATTCTGGGCGGCCGCGCCACACCCGCTCGACCGCGGACGGCACGCCGGAGATCCTGCTGAGTTCGTCCATGGATTGACGCCTTCACCCCGGCTGGTCTAGAATCCGGCCACATTGCAACCGAACTCGACCAATTCAGCGCGCGCACCGACTCGATTCTTCGGATCGCCAGAGGCTCCGCTGGTCCGATGTGTATCGCGAAGCCGAGCTCTACAAAGCGGCCGTTCGGCTTTACACCAAACCGCTTTTCTCCTGGCGCAAAGCTCTGTTCGCCTCGACCGACAAACGCGATCTTTATGACTTCGCACGTTCGGGCCTGCACAATCTTGCGGAGATTCACCGCGCGCTGACTCGGGAATCCTTTTCGTTTCGGCCGGCGGTCGCATTGCATCGCAACTTCCGCGGAAAGCGCCGCACTCTGTACATTTATCCCTGGGAAGAACGGCTCGTCGATCTGCTCCTCTATCGGCTCCTGAGCGCCCGGCTTCATGAATGGTTTTCGAAGAACTCTTATGCATACCGCTTGAGGGGGTTTGGCCTGGACCGTTGCCAGCGGAAGATCGCTGGAATCTTCGCCGCTGCGGAAGTTCCCCTGTTCGTTGCGAAGCGCGACATCGCCAGCTATTTTCCTTCCGTGAATCACGAATTGCTTCTCGCGCAACTCTCGGATCTCGTTGATCCCGGATGACTACCTCTTTCACCTCCTCGAAAAGTGCATTCGATTTTCTTACGAAGACTCGGGTCAGACATTGTGCGCCACGCAAGGCATCGCATTTGGGACACCGACGGCCTGCTTTCTGGCCAATGTCTACCTCACGCCTCTCGATCGGAAATTCGATGCGCTTTCCGGACTGCACTATTTCCGCTACGCTGACGATTTGCTCTTGCTCGCCCCCTCTCGTGGGACCATCGAGTCGGCGCTCGCCTGCTTTGACGCGGGGCTAACGGACCTGCAGCTCCGCAGCAAGCCAAGCCATGAACAAAACCTTTTTCTCTCGCGATCAGCCTCGACCGCCGAAGGATTTGAGCCAGCCACGCGCATCCGCCATCTTGGCCTGGAATTCTTAGCCGACGGCTCGGTCCGGCTCTCCCGCGACAAATGCCGCAAGATATGCAATCTGTTCCATTTCGCGTTCCGCCGCAAACGCGCCAAGCTGGCACGCATCGTTGATCTTCACAAGCGGGCGCGGTTTGCAATCGAAGTCGCGCGCCAAGTTCTGGAGCAGGGCGTCCGTAACGTCGCCATCATCGATTACTACCTGAAGCACGTCAGCGATGAAGCCCAGCTCCGCTTGCTCGATCGTTGGCTCGCGGAGGAAGTTCTCTCGCTCGCCTTCGGCGGTGGTCACAAGAAGAGTTATTTCCGGCTGCTTCCCTATCGCAGCCTGCGCGCTATGGGCTTGCCCTCGCTGGTCCATCGCCGCCGCCAGATTCAGCACGGCCAGATTGCCGCGCCTTTTTTTGTCTGGAAGCGTTACCAGGCGCAGAAGAGTTCCAGGGAGACGGCTGCCAGGCTGCACCCGCAATCCATGGGTTCCGCAGCCTCCTCTCCTAGCCCTGAAGCAGTGGCGATTTCCTCCTCATAGGAGGGCCTCGTGAGAGAGAGGCGTCACCTGTCGAAGGGCATTATCGAAGTAGACCCGTCTGAAGACGGGTCTACGTTTCTCTAGCTGTTTCCCTGGAAACTGTTTTGGAGGAGGTAAGGAATGGGCCTGTCAAGTTCGAGAACTGCTGCCGCACAATGTCCGGCTTGCGGCACTTGGGGTGCTAAAAGGTCGTGGTTCAAAGTGAAGTGTGTCAATCCTTCCTGTCAAAATTATGATTCAGATTTTGCCAGCGCCTACCAGCAGAATCGCATTGTGGGGCAGTTCGCCGCTGAAGCCTTGCATATCGAGGGAAAAGCCAGTCCGGAAGATTATCCACTGCGCATCCGCTACAAGAATTTCCGTGGTGACGAGATGATCTACTCCGCGAACCCATCCAGCGGGTACATTAAGAATGAGCACTTGGTGATTTGCGTCGCTCCCACCGGGCGACGCATCACGTTCCGGCGCTCCGCAATTCAGAACCGCAGCGACGTCGAATCTCAGCTTCCAAAAGGTCCGTTGCCGAACCCCCACGAAAGGAAGATCCTGAACTTCCACCTCCGCAAGGGCACGACTTCGCGTCTCTTCAAACAAATTCGTGAAAAATACCTCGATTATCAGCCATAGCTGTATGCGCTCGTCTTGCTGGTCCGGCTGATGGCTGGAGTGATAGCTCCCGCACGGCGTTGCTTTCTCTGGCGAGGTTGGCGGCGCATTCCCAGCGTGAGTACTGCTGATTCAGGACAATGTCTTTTCGGGCAATCCTGAGCACTGTCTTTCTTCCCAGCACTTCCACTCACGGCTTTGCATCAGTTACTTGACCGCTTCAAACATGGATTGACGTGCCCATCTCACTTGCCCATCCGTCGTCTTGGCCCGGCTTATGTCCCACCAAAAGAATTAGAAGATGGCGGAGAGGGTGGGATTCGAACCCACGGTAGGGTTCCCCCTACACTCGCTTTCGAGGCGAGCTCTTTCAACCGCTCAGACACCTCTCCGCGCCGTGCGTGCTGTTTTTTTAGCTTAGCAAACCACCGGAGCAGCCACAACTCCGCATGTGGCTTGGGCTCGCATTTCTCATAACGATGCCGAACGCGTAGCGAGAGGCCAAGAATCGACGCAGAGCGACAGGAATGGCCAAGCCGCGGCCCCGAGTGGTCGGGGCCCTGGCGGCCAAGTTGATGGAACGGCTAGTTTGATTTAGTGGTCGTGTTTCGAGCTGTCGTGTTCTTTCGGTTGCGGCTTGGGAGGTTCGGAGCGCCGCTGCTGTTGCGGTTGTTGTTGCTGCTGTTGCTGTCGCTGCTGTTGCTGTGGCGGCGGAGGCGTTACCTGTTTGCGGTCCGCGGGCGGGTGCACGTCGTACATTTCCTCGCGCGCCTTCACCGGCGGCGTGTATCTCATCGGGCGGCGCTCTTCGGGCGGCTGTTGCTGCTGCTCTTGCGGAGCTTGGGTGGTGGTGGCGCCCCGGCCGGTTGGAGCAGGCTGAGCCGCCGCTGTGCCGCGCCCGGTCTGCTCGGATGTTCTCCCTCGTGGCGGCTGAGGAGTGGTTGCTCCCTGCTGTTCGGTGACGGTTCCCCGCGGCGGCTGCGCCGTGGTTGTGCCCCGAGGCGGCTCGAAGGTTCGGTATCCCGGACGCGGCTGCTCCGTAGTGGTTCTGCCCTGAGGACCGGCCGGCTGGCTCGGCGCACGGCCCGGCATGCCAGGCTCCTGCGCCTGGCGCTGGTGAGATTCGACCGCGGGATTCAGTCGCACCACGGCGGAGCGCTCGGAAAATGGAATGGCGGGCCTGACGTTGGAAATTCTCGCTGTCGATGAAATATAGCTGGTGCGCGTGGGAGCCACGGGCTGGGATTCCGTCACGCGGGCGCGCCCAATCTGCTCCGAAGTGATGCGCAGGGCTCCCGGGCCCACGGGCCGCGCACCTACGAAGGTTTCGCGCGAGACGGCGGTGACGTAGCGCGCGTCGTGAGCGTAGGTGTAGTTCACGTGGCTCACGTCCCGATTGATCACCACGGTGTTGTAGACGTTGGTGACCTGCGTGATATTCACCACGCGCGTGTTGGTGATGTTGACGTTCTGCACGTACCGGGGGCTGCAGCGGTACGCGGGAACGTAAACATCGCGCGGCCCCAGCGGGAACCACGCCACGCCAGAAAATCCTCCGCCGAACGACACACCAACACTGAAGCCGCCTCCGCCGACGAAGGCGACCAGCGCCGGCGCGTACACCGGACGCACGACCATCGGTCCCGGCACCCAGGCCCAGCGGTCTCTCCGGTAGCACCAGCGGCCGTAGTGAAACGGCGCGAATCCCCAGGGTTCATCGTCCACCCAGGTCCAGCCCCAGGGCGCGATGTAGACCCAGTGGCCGAAGTGGTAAGGCGCCCAACCCACCGCGACGCGCTGGGGCACCCAGACCATTCCGTAGTCATCATCCGATTCCCATGAGCCGTACTCGTCCAGATCGTAGTATCCGTCGACGTCGCGCGAGACATAGCGGGCGGAAGGGGAACCGTTCTCCCGGTCGTCGCGAGACTGGCACCAGTCTTCGAAGTCGTCGAAGCCGGGTGCAGCCTGGGCGTCGTAGGTGAGTTGATCCGTGCCCGTGAAGGTGTACTGCTGGTTGGAGCTAAGATCGTAGGAATCGCCGCCGCCGGTCACCTGCGCTTCTCCCGCGCGCACCAGGACGATGGTGGATGCGCCGCCCGGATCGGTCTGGATCTCATATTGGCCCGCGCGCGTCAGCGTCAGCGCGAGATTGGGCGTGTCGATTTCAAAGGCCTCGCCGGCCGACAGGCGGCGCAAATGCACCTGAATGGTTCCCTGCGCCAGCTGCACCTGGACGGTGCGGTCATCGAGCGTGAGGAAGGAAATACCGGTGTTGTCCGCCATGCGGATGGCCGTGCTGCCGATGTGAACCTCGCCCCGGGAATTCTGGTCCGCCCAGAGATTGTCGCCCGTCGTCAGCGGACGGTTCGGATCGGCCCGCACCCAATCCTGATCGCCCGAAAGCTGGTAGGAAATCGAGCCCTGAACGTAATTCAGCCGCGCCACACGGCCCGGCGGATCGTCCTGCGCGGCGGCGGAGGCAGGAAGCACTGCCAACACTGCTGCGAGGAAAAGCGGGAGCAGGAAGAACGAGCTTGTCTTTTTCATGTTCGTGAGCCCTTTCGCAACTGGTCCCTTGATACCACAGTCAGCTCGTGGAGCCAACTCAACGCAACCAGCCAGGTGCCCCATCCCACCACTCGTATCGGCAAGGTGGTCATAGCCCTTCACCCATCCTGCAAATGAGATACGCCGCATCTGCCACAGATCTATGCCGCTGGAGCGAACTCTTAGCGCGAGTGCCCGCCCTGAGAGTGGTTGCCGCCGGAACCGCCTCCGCGGTTGCCGCCTCCGTTTCCTCCTCCGCGCGGTGCGCTGGATCCGCCGCGCGGCGCACTTCCTCCGCTGTTGCGTGGTGCGCTGGAGCCGCCGTACGGCCTGCTGCCGTAAGAACCTCTGCCATACGATCCGCCGCCGCGCGGCGTCACGATGGGCTGCCTCATATTGAGCGGAGGCCGGGGCGCGGGATTCGAGTAACCAGCGCGTGGCTGGAACGCTGGGGGATGGATCTCGCGCTGCGGCGCACTGGGCGGCGCAAAGCCACGGCTGGATTCCTGCGGCCGCGATGCACGCGAAGGAGGCGTGAATCGCTGCCACCCGTTGCGATTCTGCGGCGGCGCACCCGCGTTCCGCGACGGTTGGCCCGCCGGGGAAGAGAAGTAACGGCTCGGGGGACCGTTCGGTGCGGTCCGGTTGCCGACGCCAGAGCTTGGCATTTGGCGATTGGCTCCCGCGGATGGGGGAGGCGTGAATGTACGCCATCCCGGGCGGCTCGCTTGCGGCGCACCCGGTGCGGGTCCGCGATTTGCCGCCGTTGATTGCGCGGGCATTCGAGAAAACGGCTGAGACGCCGCGCGGCCGGCCGGACCGCCGTTGCGGTTGGCGCCGAATGTTGATCCACCACGGCCTGGGTTGTTCGGGCTTGCGAACGAGCGCGATCCCGGAGTATTCGCCGCGTTGCTTGTCCTCGCAGCAGGGCTGAAGAACCGCTGCGACGCCGGCGGGACGTTGCGAACCGCCGACGGATTGGCAAAGCGGCCCGACGGGCTGAAGCTTTCCCGCGAAGGCGACACGGGAACCTTGCCGGTCATCAGGCTGGCCTGCCGGAACGATGCTGCGCTGATCGGCTGCTGATGGGGTGACACAGCGCCGCGTCCGAACTCGTTGCCTCCCATCGAACTCATGCCGGCGCGCACGCGCCGGTCTGAGAATGCTCCATCCAGGTTGGAATACCGGTGTCCATGCTCGCCCGCCAGCGGGCGGAAGCCCTCGTGATAATTGTTGATGGTCGTCCTGTTGTAAACGTTCGTGACGTTGACGCGATTGCCCCAGCGGCCGTACCACGGGTGATACCAATCGCCCGGCCCGCAGGGCAGCCATCCAACGCGCCCGTATCCGCCGAACCCGAAACCAAAACTGACGCCCCAGCCGCCTCCTCCGAATCCGAAGAACGAGACGTACGCCGGCGCCCAAATCGGATAGTAACCCGGATACACGGCCACAGGGCCCGGCCACCAGACCCAGTCCCCGCCATAAACGAACCACCGGCCATAGTGATACGGCGCCCAGCCCCACGGCTCATCGGAAACCCAGGTCCAGCCATAGTCGGGTTCCCAGCACCAGCGCCCCGCGCGATACGGCGCCCAGCCGGGTCCCACGGCCGGGACCCACACCGGCCCGTAGTCCGGGACTTCGCTCCACCGGCCATACGCATCGAGATCTTCCGATCCAGTGTAGTAGTGGTTGGTCTTGCGCCAGCTTTCCGCGTTGCTGATCCGGTGGTCGCGGTCGTTGTTCCACTTGTCCCAGTCATCTTTGCCGGGAGCGCTGTCGGTCTTGTATTGAGGGTTGTCCGTGCCCGCGACGGTGATCATCTGACCTTGCTCGATGCGAGTCGTGCCCTGCGGCTCGGAAACCTCCGCGGAGCCGTTGCGGACGATGACTTGCGTTTCCGCGTCGGAATTCACCAGGATTCGATATTCGCCTGGCCCCAGCGGGTGGATGGCCGCGTTGGGAGTGTCAATCTCGGTGTCGGCCTCGCTGCCCTTGAGGACGTTGTAGGTCACCAAGCCTTGCCCGACCTGCACCTGAATGTGGGTGCGGTCCAGGGTCGTCACTTTGGCGGTGGCGCTATCCGACATCCGCAGGACGTCGGCCCAGTCGAGCTGCAGTTCGGCGCGCGATTTCTGGCCCACGGCCACGCGGTCGCCCGCCACCACGGGCGTGTTGAGCGTGACGGCCGCCCAGTCGCCGCTGTCGCCCCGCTGTGAGGAAACGTCGCCATGAATGAAGCTGACGCGGGCCACGCCCTTCTGCAGTTCAACGGGGCCGTCGCTCGCCTGCGCGGGCGCGCCCGGCTGGTCTTGGGCACGCGCGGGCGCCGCGCTCAGCGCCAGAACCATCACTGCCAGACTTGCGAGATAACTTTTCATGGCACACCCCCTGGCAACATCTACGCCAGACTCAATTGCATCCACGCCGGAGAGTGCAGGGCCAATGCCAAACTGGCTGCTTTTCGAAACTTCGCGTAACTCTATGTGGACTCAATAGTTGCAAAGCGTAATCCGCGGCAGGGGCGTTTGCTCTGGAGCTGGATGATGGTGGTTTTCACGCAGCAGTGGTGGATTTCAACCAGCTGCAAATTTGCGGTCCCGCATGATTTTACGGACAGCATACATCCTCTCGATACGGCGCACCGGGAATGCCGAATCTTGTAGCACCGGCCTCTGGCCGGCTATTTTGTGTGGCCCTGGCGCGCAGGAAAAAGAGCCGGCGGGACGCCGGCGCTACCAACATCGATCCGCGTAGCGGGACGTGAGCCAAATTCGGCCTACTCTTCTTTTTCGCTGTTGTCGGGGACGCCCATGGTGGAGAGGCGGTACCGCAGGGCGTTGCGGGAAAGTCCCAGGGTGCGGGCGGCCTGGCTCTTGTTGCCGTTGGCGCGCCGCAGCGCCTCGCGTATAATTTCCTGCTCCCACTGCTCGAGCGTCATGCCCTCGGGAAGGATGGCCGTTGCGCCCGCCGGCGTGCGCGGCGGCGAAGTATCGAGGTGAATGTCCGCCACGTCGAGCGCCGTGCCGGCCGAGAGCGCCACGCCGCGCTGGATAATGTTTTCGAGTTCGCGGACGTTGCCCGGCCAATGAAAATCCATCAGAAGTTTCAGGGCCTGGGGCGTGATTCCCTGGACCGGCTTGCCGGATTCGCGCGCGAATTTCTCCAGGAAAAGGCCGGCCAGCGCCGGGATGTCTTCTTTGTGCTCGCGGAGCGGCGGGATGTCGATGGCCACGACGTTGAGCCGGTAGTAGAGGTCCTCTCGGAAGGTACCCTGTTCGAGGGCGGCGCGGAGGTCGCGGTTGGTGGCGGCGACCAGGCGCACATCCACTTTTCGCGTGTGGGTGCCGCCGAGGCGCTCGAATTCCCGTTCCTGGAGGACGCGCAGGAGCTTCACCTGCGTGGCGGGAGGAACGTCGCCGATCTCGTCGAGGAACAGCGTGCCTTTGTCGGCCAGTTCGAATTTTCCGGGCTTGCTCGCTACGGCCCCGGTAAACGCGCCCTTTTCGTAGCCGAAAAGCTCGCTTTCGAGCAGATTCTCCGGGATGGCCGTGCTGTTGATTTTGACGAACGGCCCGGAGGCGCGCTGCGAATGCTCGTGAATGGCCCGCGCGATCAGGTCCTTGCCCACGCCGCTTTCGCCGCCCAGCAGCACGGTGGCGCTGGTCGGCGCCACGCGCTCGACCAGCGCCAGCACGGCCTGCATCTTGTCGCTCGCCGCAACGATGTTTTTGTATTCGTAGCGGCGGCCCAGCGCCTCGCGCAGCGTGCGGTTTTCCTCGCGCAACTGGCGGGTGGCGAGCTCCTTGCGGATCACCAGCACGAGTTCGGCGAGCGCGAAGGGCTTGAGCACGTAATCGCTCGCGCCCGCTTTCATGGCGTCTACCGCGGATTCCACCGTGCCGTAGGCCGTCATGATGACGACGGGCAGGTGCGCGTTCATGCGCTTGGCCGCTTGCAGAAATTCCAGGCCGCTCATACCGGGCAGCTTGAAATCGGTGACGATCAGGTCGCAGGGTTCCTGCTGCAGGAGTTGCAGGCCGGTCTCGGCGTCGGGCGCGGTGCGCGCGTGAAACCCTTCTTCCGCAAGCTGGAGTTCGAGCAGCCGCCGCATTTTCGGCTCGTCCTCGACAACCAGAATCGATGGCCTTTCAGTTTTCATTCCTCGTCCGTTGGATGCCGCGTCCCTGTCGTGTGACTTCCGGCGTCCGGGGCGGTCGGGAGAAACACCCGGAACCGCGCGCCCGAAGTGGAGCCGCTCTCGAGGCGAATCCAGCCGCGGTGATCATCCACGATTTTGGCGACAATGGCGAGCCCCAGCCCCACACCTTCTTTCTTCGAGGTGACGAAGGGGTTGAAAATCTGTTCGCGCATTTCGGGCGGCACGCCCGGGCCCGTATCCTCGATCACGACGCTTACGCCCGCCCGCCCGTCGGAGGACTCCGGCGCGATCGAGATGCGCAAAACACCCTTGGGCACATGCGCGGGGTTCTCCATCGCCTGATAGGCATTCTGGATCAAGTTGACGAAAACGCGCTCGCAGAATTGGTCGTCCGCAAGAATCTCCGGCAGGTCCGGGGCGTAGTGGCGCTCGATTTGCACCTGCGCATCCGGCCATTGGCTGTGCACCAGCTCGAGCGTGCGGTCCACGATTTCGGAAATGTTCTGGGGATGCAGCTCGAGTTGCGAGGGCCGCGCAAAATCCAGAAAGCGCGCGACCAGCGCGTTCAGCCGGTTCACTTCCGAGGAGATGTATCCCGCCAGCTCCTTGGCGAGCGGCGGCGCATCGGCCAGCTTCTGGGCGAGCATCTCTGCCGAGCCCTTGATCACGCCGAGGGGATTGCGAATTTCGTGCGCCAGGCCCGCGGACATCTGGCCGAGGGCGGCCAGGCGCTCCGAGCGGCGCGCCTCGGCTTCGGCGCGCTGCAACTGCCGGTTGGTTTCCTCCAGCGTTTCCGAGAGCGCCTGGTAACGCGTGACTTGGCGGCGATTCTCGACGACGAAACGGTTCACCAGCATCGCCGCAAGAAAGAAAAAGAGATTGCGGATGGCCAGGGTCGAGAGCCCCTCGGTCGTGAGCTCGTATTGCTGTAGCGCGGGATAGAGATACGAGCAGTAGGCCGCCGAGGTCAGCGCCGTCCATCCCAGCGTGGCCACTGGGCCGAAGTAGATGGCGGCGGTCACTACGGGTACGAGGTAGATGGGCCAGTAGCTGCTGTTGATCCCGATTTCCCCGGTATGGTCGAGCAGGAGCGTCGCCAGCGCGATCTTGATGAGGACGCTGTAGACGCGCCCGCGCGCCGGAAGCCGCGCCACCAGCGAGCCCTCTAGAAACTGGAAAATGCCGATGGCCGCCAGCGTCAGTTGCTTGTGGACCTCCCCAATGGGCGGTAGAAGAGCCAGGCCGAGAATGAAGAGCAGCCAGACAACGTCGATCCAGCCGATGGGTGATCGTTTGCGGTCGAGCATGTCGTGAGGTGACTCGCGGGCCGGCAGCCTTCAGCAAGTCTAGGACGAATCTAACACGAAGCCGGCGCGTTTCGATGGCCGGGCCGCTGTCTGCTCTTACACTGGAGAAACGATGGCGCCGGTTTCGTCGAGCGCCAGAGCCAGGAGCTTCGCGCTCAGCCTTCGGTGCGCGCCCGCCAGAGACCGGCCAATCAGCAGGATGGCGGGAGACTCCAGGGGCGGCATCTGATCGAGTGCTCCAAGCGTCGTCGAGCCGTGTTGCTGGTGGGGCGTCGCGGCGCGGGACACCAGGACCGCGGGGGTGCCGGGGTCGAGGCCTGCGGTGAGGAGATCCTCGCGCAGGCCGGCGAAACTATTTCCGGGCATGTAAATCACCAGCGTGGCGTCCTCGGCGGCGAGGGCTTTCCAGTTTGTCTTCTCCTGCGGTTCGCCTTTCTTGGCGCGATGCCCGCTCACCAGAATTACGCGGGAGGTTTTTCGCCGGTCGGTGAGCGAAACCCCGATCGCCGCCGCTGCCGCGATTCCCGCCGTGATGCCGGGAACCACCTCGTAGGGGATTGCCGCGGCTTCCAGTGCGTCGATTTCTTCCGCCAGGCGGCCGAAAATTCCAGGATCGCCGCTTTTCAGGCGCACGACTTCCTGGCCCCGGCGCGCCGCTTCGATCATCCGGGCGTTGATCTGTTCCTGCGCGACACCTTTCTTGCCGCAACGCTTCCCGACACTTTCGACGACGGCCTGCGGCCCCGCGAGCGCGAGAATGGCCGGGGGATTGAGATCGTCGTGCAAGACCAGATCGGCGCGCCGCAGAAGATTGTGCGCCCTAACCGTCACCAGGTCCGGATCGCCCGGCCCGGCGCCGACCAGATAGACCTTCCCTGTGACGGTCATGGTCATCACATCGCCTTTCAATTAATCCGCTAGAGCCGGTGGAACCGGCCCGGGAACAGGGTCGCGCGCCACCTCGGCCGCAACGGTGCCGGCCAATTGGGCGCGCAGCTCTGCTTCTGAAAATCGCGCGAAATATTCGCGCAAGTTCTCGCGCCCGTTTCTCGCGGAGACATACGTGTTCAGAAGCCGCGCGATGGCGTCGGGAACTTCCCGGGCGGCGCAGCGATAGCCGACCGGGCGCGCCAGCCGCTGGTGTTTGCCCACCGCGCCGCCCAGCGAGAAGAAGTAGGCGTCCACCATCTTGCCGTCCTGCTTGATCTTCTTGCCCTCGAGCCCGATATCGGCGATCCAATGCTGCCCGCAGGAATTGGTGCAGCCCGTGACGTTCAGCTTCAACGGCTGGTCGAATCCGGGCATGCGGCCTTCGAGTTCCTCGACCAGCCAGCGCGTGAAGCCCTTCGTCTCGGTGATGGCGAGCTTGCAGAACTCCGTGCCGGTGCAGGCGATCGCGCCGCGCCAGAAGTGCGATCCCGAAATGCGAAATCCGGCGCCCTCGAGTTCCCGCGCAAGCGTTTCGGTCTTAGCCTTCGGGACATTGACGATGACCAGATTCTGCATGGCGGTCGTGCGCAATTCGCCGCTGCCCAGCCGTTCGGCCAGATCCGCGGCCGCGCGCATCTGCTCGGGAGTGATCCGGCCCCGCAGGACCGACGCGCCCACGTAGCAGAGGCCCTCCTGCTTCTGGGGATGGATGCCGGCATGGTCGCGCACGACATCGGATGGAGGAACTTCCTCGGCGCCCGGCTCGAGCTGGAAACCCAGCCGGCGGTTCAACTCGTCGAGAAACGTGCGCGGCGTCCAGCCAAAGTGCGTGAACAGGTACTTCATGCGCGCGCGCTTGCGATTTTGCCGCAGCGGATCGGCGTCGCGGAAAAGTTCCACGATGGACCTGAGCACGCGCACCGCCTGCTCGGGGCGGACAAACGCGTCCAGGCGCACAGCCAGGTGCGGCTCGGTCGAAAGCCCGCCACCCACGCGGACCGAGAACCCCGCTTCGCGTCTTCCGCGCACGGTGCGCTCGACCGCCGTCAGGCCGATGTCGTTGATCTCCGGATACGAGCACCACGCGGCGCATCCGGTGATGCAGATTTTGAATTTGCGCGGCAGATCGTAGAACTCGTTTCGGTCGCGGATGGTGGCAGCCGCTTCGAGGACCAGCGGGGAAGCGTCGTAAATTTCATCGCCGGCCACCCCGGCCAGCGGGCAGCCGGTGATGTTGCGAATGACGTCTCCGCAGGCGCCCTTGGTGGTGATTCCCGCGGCCGCCAGCGCGTCGACCACTTCGGGAATCGATTCGATCGTCAGCCAGTGCAGTTGGATGTTTTGCCGCACGGTAATGTCCGCCACGCCGCGCGCATACCGGTCCGCAATATCCGCAATCGTGCGGAGCTGTTTCGAGCGCACGATGCCGTTGGGCAGGGCCGTGCGCAGCATGAAGTACGGCGTCGATTTCCCCTCGCCGCCCTGGCCGCCCACGGCGCCGACGCCGTCCCCCTGGCTGTAGATTCCCCACCAGCGGAAATAGAGGCTCCAGTCGGCCGGGACCGAGTCGCGTCCCCGGCGGGCGAACTCGCGGATCTCCTCCAACGCTTCCCAGGGATTCTTTTCACGCTTCAGCCGCTCGGCCTTTTGCGCCGACGTCTCTTTCACCGGGGGATTGGTTTCGCTGCCGCTCAAGTGCTTCTCCCTGGGGCGTATCAGAACCCCTGAAAAACAAAAAACCCGCTTGCCAGTATCTGCTGGTCAGCGGGTGGATAAGTCCGATTCGGGTTAAAACTGCTCTATTCGGATCTCACACCCGCGTCCGCCGTGGCCGAACAACAACACGGCGTACAAGCTGCGGTCTGGGTGTGGAAATCCATCAGAAAAAGTCTACTCCCGCCCTCCGGGATGGTCAAGGCGAATCCTTGCCGGATGTGGGGCGATGTTCGCCGCCCCGCAGGCACACGTAACGTGCTTCCGTTCCAGCGAGTTGGCGGGGTAACCCGGTCGCGAGAGCAGGCTTTTGGCGCCGCACAGCAATCCCATGCAACTCTGAGTACGGCCCTGCCTGCTTGTATTGCGGGTTGCAGGGCGCATAAGATGTCGCCAGCAGAAAGGGCCCACGGTGCAGAACGCGGAATGCGGAGGGAACTTTTCGCCGCCATTTTGCGTTTCCTTAGGTGAGGCCCGGAAGTGACGCAGGATGCGAGGTCCGGAAAGATTGGAGCCCGACGCCCAATTGGTTCAATTGTGTCTCCGGGGCGACGGGCCGGCTTGGGAGGAACTTGTGCGGCGGCACGCGCGGCGGGTCTATGGCCTTTGCTACCGGTTCACGGGAAACCGGGCCTCGGCCGAAGATTTGAGCCAGGAAGTCTTTCTGCGCGTCTATCGGACGCTGGCCAGTTACCAGTCCCATCAGGGAGCTTTTTCCACCTGGCTCGCCAGCGTGTCCCGCAACCTGCTGATCGATCACTACCGGCGGATGCGCCGCGACCGGCTGACGGATTCCATCGAGGAGGCCATGCCCCATCTGGAAGCCAAACATTCTCCCGCGCGCACGCCGGAAGCGCTGGCGCAGGCCTCCGAACTGAGCGCGCAACTCCAGCAGGGGCTGGCGCGGCTTTCGCCGGAGCTGCGCGAAGCCGTCATCCTGCGCGATCTTCAAGGGCTCGAGTACAACGAGATTCAGGTGGTGCTGCGGGTTCCCGAAGGCACGGTGAAATCGAGAATCAACCGGGGGCGCATCGAATTGGCGCGCGTCCTCGATCAGATGGGCATGCGTCCGGCGTAGGCAGGAGTTGAGAATCATGGACTGGAATTGCACATTCACGGAAGAGCGGCTGAGCGACGTGCTCGACGGGGCGCTGGCCTCGGCCGAACGCGCGGCGTTCTCCGCGCACGCCAACCAGTGCGAGGGTTGCGCGCAGACGGTGGCACGGGTGGGCGCGATGCTCCGCGGCCTGCAGTCGAACTCGCTCCCGTCGAAGAGCCGCCCTATCTGGTGGCGAAGATTCTGCGCGGCACGCTTGGTGCGCGGGCCAGTGAACGCACGGCGGAGCGATGGCTGGGGTGGCTGCTGGGGATCGGGCAGCCGCGGTTCGCGATGGGCGTGGCTACCGTGGCCGTATGTCTCGCCATCGTGCTGCACGTGGCGGCCCCGCGCATGCAAAACGTGACGGCGGCGGAACTCGATCCCGCGAATGTGTTGCGCGCGGCCAACCGCCAGGCCCATCTCACCTACGCGCGCGGCGCGAAATTCGTCAACGATCTGCGCGTGGTCTACGAAATTCAATCGCGATTCGCGTCCCAGCCGGAACCGGCGGCATCACCGGCGCCCGGGCCGGAATCGAATCCCACCACTATGGATCCGCGTGATCGATCGCAATCCCGCCCGCGCCCCGGCCGGGGAGAATCTCGCTTCGGCGATCTGGTGGTAACGACGAGTCATCCCGAACGCATGTTCAACCCTTCAACCAGGAGCCTGTCATGAAATGTTCCGTTCATACCGAAGTTGACGCCACCGGCTACTGCCGCAATTGCGGCAAGCCGCTTTGCCCCGCGTGTACACGCGACGTGCGCGGCGCCCTCTATTGCGAGACGTGCCTGGCGGGCTTGATCTCCGCGCCCCCCGCGCCCGTCGGTGCTTCCGCGGGACCGCATCCCGGCGCGGCGCTCGCGCTCGGTTTCATTCCCGGGCTGGGCGCGGTCTACAACGGCGAATACGTCAAGGCGCTGGTTCACGTCCTGGTGTTCGCCGGACTGATTGCGGCGGAGAGCAGCAACATTCCGGACGCCTACCACGCCTTTCTGGGACTGGCCATCGGATGCTTCTATCTCTACATGCCGGTGGAGGCCTACCGCACCGCCAAGGCGCGGCAGGCGGGCCAGCTCGAGCCCGTGCCCCCGGGCATGATGGAAGGCCGCAGGCCCGTCGGCGCGATTATCTTGATTGCCCTCGGCGCGTTTCTTCTGCTCGCTAACTTTGGGCTGTTCCAGTGGGAGTGGCTTGGGAAGGTATGGCCGGTGGGCCTGATCTTGCTCGGTGTATGGATTCTGGTCGAACGCATGAAGAGGCAGTCTTAGGAGGCGATGCCATGGCAGCCGGTACAGCATTTCGGTGTCCCTGCGCGTGCTGCCGGGTGCGCGGGTTGATGGGGCCGATCATGTTGATTACTCTCGGCGCCATCTTTCTCGCCGATCAATTCACGCGGTTCACGTTCGGCGATCTTTGGCCCATCCTGCTGATTGTGGCGGGTGCGGTGAAGTGCACGGCCTCGCTGGCTTCGCGGACCGGCCACGCGGGCGTGTGAGAAAATCGTGACGCACAACGGACAACAGCGCAGCTCGATGTTCACGGGATTGCTTCTGATCCTGCTCGGAGTGATCTTTCTCCTCGATCGCTTCGATCCTTCTCTCGGCATTGGGCGGCTGATCCGGCTTTACTGGCCGGGTCTGCTCATCCTCTGGGGCCTCGCCAAGCTGATCGACCACCTCGCGGCGCGCCGCACCGGCCAGACCCGCGCGCCCATTCTTTCCGGAGGCGAAGCCGCGTTACTGATCCTGCTGGCCGTGGTCCTGTCTGCGTTCACGTTTCGTGACTGGATTCGCGGGCACTATCCCAATCTCGACATCGAATTTCCGCCCTTTCATCAGACGTACTCCCGGAGCGAGGATTTGGCACCGCGGACCATCTCCCCCGGCGCGCACATTTCCATCGAAACAGCCCGCGGAGATATCACGGTCGACGGAGACGACGGCAACGAGCTGCGGGTCAGCGTCACCAAATCCGCCCCTGCCTCGACGGATGCGGCGGCCGGCGAGCGCATGAAGGAAGTCACGGTGGTGATTGAGCCGGAGGGCGATGGCTATCGCATCTATCCGGCGCGCCAGGATGATTTCCGGGGCCGGGTGAGCGTCGGCTTCGAGGTGCATCTGCCGAAAACCGCAAGCGTCGTGGCCCATACCGCCTCCGGCGATATCGCCGCGACGGGAATTGCCGGCAACATTGATGCGCGCACCGACCACGGCGACGTGGTCATCCACGACGCCGGCGCGGACGTGACCGCCTCCCTGGAGCGCGGCGATGCGAGGATTCTCGGCGTGGCCGGCAACGTCCGGCTCACGGGGCATGGAGACGACGTGGAGATTGCCGACGTGGCGGGCGACGCCACTCTGGACGGCGCGTTCATCGGGTCCCTGCGAGTGCGGAATGTGGCGAAGACCGCCCGCTACACCTCGCCCTGGTCCAACGTCTCGGTCACGCACTTGACCGGCCGGCTCCAGCTGGATGCAGGCGACCTCTCGCTCTCCGGTGTTACGGGCGCCGCCACAGTGGTGACGCACAACAAGGACATTGACGTGGAAGACGTCGCGGGTCGGCTCGATATTGCCAACGTGCACGGCGACATCCGGGTGGCGTTCGCGACCCCGCCCCGCGCGGACGTCAACATCACCAACGATGCGGGCGCCGTCGACATCACGCTGCCCGCCGAATCGAGCTTCGACGTCTCCGCCGTTTCCCGCTCCGGCGACGTCGAAAGCGATTTCGGCGACCGGTCGCTGACTACGGCGAACGAGGGCGACACCGAGCGGTTCCACGGCCACTTCGGAGCAAAGCCCGGCGCGCCCGCGATCACCATCACCACCAGCTACGGCACCATTCATTTGCGCAAGCCGCACTGATCGCCGCGGCCCACTCTCCCGTGCGCTAACCCCAATTCCTCATCTTTCTCGGTGTACTCTGTGCTTGCTCTGTGTCCTCTGTGTTGAGCCGGTGAAATGCGATGGCAAAAGACATAACACAGAGAGCGCAGAGAAGGCACGAAGAGCACGGAGACGCTTCGGCGCGGTGGCTGGTGATTCCCCGCGTGCCCCACGGCGACGAGCAACAGCTTCTAGGGTTACGAGGCTATGGGAAGAAATCGCTCAGTGCTTCCCGGAACCGCGCAGGCGGTCGAGCGTGGCGAAAAATTCCGGAAACGACACCGCCGCGCAATCCGCATCTTGGATGACGGTGTCCCCCTCGGCTCCCATGGCCGCGACGCCCAGCGCCATGGCGATGCGGTGATCGCCCTCGGGATTCACCTTCGCGCCGCGCAATTTCCCGCCCGCTAGTCCCTCGACGCGCAGTCCGTCCGGAAACTCCTCGACGCGCGCGCCCATCCGGCGCAATCCCTCCGCGATGGTGGCGATGCGGTCGCTTTCCTTCACGCGCAGTTCCTGCGCGTCGTGGATCTCGATGCCCTGGCTGGTGAACGGGCCCAGCGCCGCGAGCATCGGCAGTTCGTCGATCATTTCCGCCACCTGCGCGCCGGAAATCGTGCCGCCCGCCATCGGCGCGTGACGCACGGCAACGTCGCCGACTAACTCGCCGTCGCGCATCTGCAGCGACGCCACATGGATCGGCGCCCCAAGGGACATCAGGAAATCGAGCACGCGGGCGCGCGTCGGATTCAGCCCCACGTTGTGCAGCGTCACCGACGATCCCGGCAGCACCAGCGCGGCCGCGATCAAAAATACCGCGGCGGAAAGATCTCCCGGCACCGTGAGCTGGCGCGCCGCCAGCTTGGGCCGCGGATGAATCTGGATCACGCCGCGGCTGCCTTCGATGCGCGCGCCAAACTCGCGCAGGGCGATTTCCGTGTGATCGCGCGTGGCCACGGATTCGCGGACCGTGGTCACGCCGTCCGCGTAGAGCCCCGCGAGAAGAATCGAGGATTTTACCTGCGCGCTGGGAACGGGCGGGGTGTAGTCGATGGCATGCAACGGGCCGCCCTGAATTTCGAGCGGGGCGCGGTCGCCCTCCTGCGCGTGGATGCGCGCGCCCATCTGGCGCAGCGGCTCGACGACGCGCCGCATGGGGCGCCGGCGCAGCGATGCGTCGCCGGTCAGTTTCGAAGTGAATGGCTGGCCCGCCAGGGCCCCCGCCAGCATGCGGATCGTCGACCCGGAATTTTCGGCGTCGAGCGTCTTGCGCGGTTCCTTCCAGCCCTCGAGGCCGCGCCCGGCGATCGAGACGCGCCCCTCGCGCAGCTCGATTTCCACGCCCAGGCCGCGCAGGCATTCCAGCGTGCTGCGGCAGTCGGCCGCCGAGGCGAAATTCGATATCTCGCTGCGGCCCTCGGCCAGCGCCGCCAGAATCGCGTACCGGTGCGAAATCGATTTGTCGCCCGGAAGCTCGACCACTCCGTCCACGACTCCGCCCGGCGTAATCACCTTTTTCCCCATAGCGCGATTCTAACATGGCCTCTCGGATGCCTTGCGCCGCAGACCGTGAGCATTTTGATATAAAACAGCGTGCTGTCATCCCGAACCCAGCCGCGATTTCTGCGGATGGGGGTGAGGGATCTGCTGTTTCCCCGGGGTTATTGCAAAATGCAGGTTCATCGCCGGCGCAACAGATCAAGAATCCGGGCCGCTGCGCAAGCGGGAGATGCAAACCGGAGGTTTCGACGTATACTTCGGCAAAGGAGGTGTGTATGCCAAAATTTCTAATCGAGCGGGAAATCCCCGGAGCCGGTGCGCTGTCGCCCCAGCAGTTTCAAGGAATCGCGCAAAAATCATGCTCCGTTTTGCGGAATCTAGGACCCCAAATCCAGTGGCTGCACAGCTACGTCACCGACAATAAGATCTATTGCGTGTATATTGCGCCCAACGAGGAGATGGTGCGGGAACACGCGAGTCGCGGAGGGTTTCCGGCCAACCGTGTCTCGGAAATCAAGACGATGATCGATCCAACTACCGCGGAGAGCGCCGGATCGCACTAAGGTTTGCCCTTGCAAGGCATTCGTCCAGATGAGCGACAGTGGCTCAGTTTCCGAGCGCGCCGTCATCCAGGCACAATTGGTACCGTCGAAATGGAGCTTCCTGCTTCCCACAAACGGGACTTCTGGCGAGGTACCGGGCACACGTCCGGTTACTGCTGGCGGCTCAATCGGTCGTTGCAACACATCTGGTATGAAGCTGCTACTCGAAGGTGGTGTTCATGAAGCCCAAGGGAGGCGGTTTCGCGGGCGTCGATCTGCGGCGCAGAGCGCGACGTGTGGAGTTCGTTGGAAAGCCGGGCAGACGTTGCATGAGATTGGGCGCGCCTTCGGCGAGGAGCATTCGTCGATTCGTTGCCTGGTGTTCGTCACGGTGGGTTTGTTCGGCAGTCCGGCGGCGCTCGCTCCTCGCGCTCACGCTGCGTGAGCGCGAGGAAACTTTCTCATCGAGGGCTCGCGTACCGGTTCGTCGATTCGCGAGATCGCTAGACGCCGTGGACCGGGTTAAGAGCGTCGACCGTGAGCCGGGAGGTCGCGAACGTGCATGGTGGCCGTCCTGCGTATCGAGCCAATGAAGCCGATGTCCCAGGCCTGGGAATCGGCTTCGCGCCCCAAGCCATGCCGGCTTGCAGTCGCGAATGGGGGGTTGCAGAAGGTCGTTGCGAGTAAACTGATGTTGGATTGGTCGCCGGAGTCAGATTTCCGGATGGCTGAAAACGCAGTATCCCGCGGATCCAGAACATGCGTGTGTCCCGGACGAAGATGGCATCTACGATTTGACCGTAGCGCTATTCATTCAAGCACGAGGAGTGCTGAAAAAAGAGCTGATGGGGCATCTGCGGTCCAAGCGCCGCACACGCCCAGGTCTTTTTGCAGCACTCTCGTATCTTTAAAGACGCGCGCGGTCAAATCGTAGATGCCATCTCCATCCGGGAAAGACCCGCTGAAATCTGAAGATCGCGCGATACCGGGTCATTCGGGAGCCGGCGATCTTCTACGGCGGCTCAATCGGAATCAGTCACATTGTGACGACCTGGTGGAACGCCATTCGCGATCGCACAGCGGCTCGCTCAAGGTCGCGCAGCAAAGACACGGCGGGAGTCGTCGCCGCACTGACTCGGCACGTTCGCAGGACGGCCAGCCTTGACGTGCGGCGCTCCCGGCTCACGGTCGACGCGACCCGGTCCGGCGGGCTGGAGATCGCGCGAAACGACGAGAGCTGTACCGCGAGCCACGAATGTGAGAAGTCTCGACTTCTGCAGCGTGAGCCGCGGAGCGAGCGCCGCCGGCAACTGCCGGAACAAACGAACCGTGACGCGACACCGGGCAACGAATGGACGAATGCTACTTGCCGAAGGCGCGCCCAATCTCATGCAACGTCTGTCCGGCTTTACGCAAGCAGAACGTCGACACGGTAGCGCTGCGACGCAAATCAACGTCCGCGAAACCGACTCTTGGGCTTATGAACACCTCCGGCGAGAACAGCTTTCGAGCAGAGGTGTTGCAACGACCGGTTGAGACCGACCGCGCTAATCAGGATTTGAATACGTCTTTTGACTGGTTAGCGTGCTGCTATAGTCTGATTTGTTCGGAGACTCCCATGAGACTCTCGTTCTGTTTGTTGTTCGTAATGACCGCCATCCCCTCGGGTATCGTTAGCGGTCCGTTGAGCGCTCAGAAAGAGAAGTTCACGTATTACGCGGTGAACACAGGCGGAGTCAACCGGCCCGATCTCGAGGCGCATCTCGGCGGCGCCACAGCCAAGGAAGTTGCCGCATTGCTAGGCCCGAGGATGGTTTCCGCCAAGGGGCTCGTGCTTATTTTGGCCTTAGTGACAAATAGGAATCGATCCGAGCCGCTGCGTGTGAGTCCGTCCAGTGTCCACCTAACCCTCCAATCTGGTGAGATTCTAAATGCTCTGTCTCTCGAAGAAGTGTCAGCCTGGGCGCGGGATCTCGGGGTCTCGAAAATCCCTCAACCGGATCTGCTCCGGGGATACGAGATCAAGAAGGGCGAGTCTGTCGTTGCGCTTGCGGCCGCGTTCCGATTGCCAGAGGGGGTCGAAGCCAAGCGAGTTGAGGCGGAAATGACTCTCGAGCTCGGAAAGGAGGGAACGCTGCAGGTAAAGAGCACGCTATTCTAGCTAATCGACCGCTGCAAAATTCTCGACTGGCGACTGCGAGCGTTCAGTTGGGTTGGTTTGAATCGCGGGCAGGGACGAATAAGAACAGTTGTGGAGTCGCCTCCTCGTCAAAGTAACCTCACTATGCGCCCGGGCCACGGGCAATTCGGAAGCATTCTGACATGCCTGATTAGTCGTGCGAATCGCCGGCGGTGCTAACACTCATCCACTGCCAGATGATCTCTAGCGTGCCCAGCCACGGCGACAGATGGGACGGGGGCCCGCGTTCAGCGAAGGTTTGTGGAGGTTACTTCAACAGGGAGTTGCCGCCCATGAGGTACTGATCGACGGCGCGCGCCGCGCTGCGTCCCTCGGCGATGGCCCAGACGATCAGCGACTGGCCCCGGCGCATGTCTCCCGCCGCGAAGACGCCGGGAACCGAACTCATGTAATTTCCCGCCGTGGCGACGTTGCTCCGCGCATCGAGACTCACCCCGAACTGCTCGAGCAATCCTTGTTTCACCGGCCCCGTGAAGCCCATCGCGAGAAGCACCAGATCGACGTCGAGCATGTGTTCCGTGCCGGCGCGAGGCTCAAACTTGGGCGCTGGCCCCACGCGGATGGCCTCCAGCTGTTTCACGCGACCATTTTCATCGCCGAGGAAGCGCGTCGTTGCGATGGCCCACTCGCGCTGGCCGCCCTCCTCGTGGGAACTTTCCGTGCGCAATTGCAGCGGCCAAAGCGGCCAGGGCGTGCTGGGATCGCGCTCCGCCGGCGGCATGGGCATGATTTCGAACTGGTGCACCGACCGCGCCTTCTGCCGGTGGCACGTTCCCAGGCAATCCGCGCCCGTGTCGCCGCCTCCGATGATGACCACGCGCTTGCCGGTTGCCAGAATCGGATCGGCCACCGTGTCTCCCGCATTGCGCCGGTTCTGCTGTGGCAGAAACTCCATGGCGAAGTGGATGCCCTTGAGCTCGCGTCCGGGAACCTTCAAGTCGCGAGGGGCTTCCGCGCCTCCGGTGAGGAGGATGGCGTCAAACTCCTTGCGCAGGTCCTCGGCGGGAATGTCGCGGCCCACGTGGACACCCGTCTGGAACTGCACGCCTTCGGCGGCCATCTGTTCCAGCCGCCGGTCGATGATCTGTTTTTCCAGCTTGAAGTCCGGGATGCCGTAGCGCAGCAGCCCGCCAACGCGGTCGGCTTTTTCAAACACCGTCACGGAATGGCCGGCCCGCGCCAATTGTTGCGCCGCCGCAAGTCCCGAGGGCCCCGAACCCACGATGGCCACGCGCTTGCCCGTGCGCATTTCGGGCAGTTCGGCGGTGATCCAGCCCTCTTCCCATGCCCGCTCGATGATCGACTTCTCGATGGCCTTGATCGAGACCGCCGGTTCGTTGATGGCCAGGACGCAGGAGGCTTCGCACGGCGCGGGGCACAGCCGCCCGGTAAATTCCGGGAAATTATTCGTGGCATGGAGCACGCGGATGGCGTCCTGCCATTCGCCGTGGTATGCCAGGTCATTCCAGTCGGGAATGATGTTGTTCACCGGACAGCCCGTATGGCAGAAGGGAACTCCGCAGTCCATGCAGCGGGCCGCCTGCGTGCGCAGGTGGTCTTCCGGAAAAGGCTGGTAGATCTCCCGGTAATCCTGGATGCGCTCCGCCACCGGGCGGCGCGCCGGTGTTTCGCGCGTGTATTCCTTGAATCCGGTCACTTTACCCACGGATCACCTGCTCGCCCGCCGGCTTGCCGGCCTGCGCCGCCAGGATTCCCTCGGGGACGCGGGGAATGCCCAGCACGCGCTTGTACTCATGCGGGAAGACCTTGATGAATTTCGGCAGCATCGATTCCCAGTTTTGCAGAATCCATTTGGCCTGCGGGCTGCCCGTAAACTCGCTGTGGCGCTGGATCAGGCCGTGCAGCGTCTCGATGTCCAACGGGTTCACGACGGGCTCGAGATCCACCTCGGTGCGGTTGCAGCGGAGCGCCGCGAAATCGCCGGCCTGGTCCAGGACGTACGCGATCCCCCCGGTCATTCCGGCGGCGAAGTTTCTGCCCGTCCGGCCCAGTACGACCACCAGCCCGTTGGTCATGTACTCGCAGCCATGGTCGCCGACGCCTTCGACCACCGTCGTGGCTCCGGAGTTGCGCACGGCGAAGCGTTCGCCGGCCATGCCGTTGAAAAATGCCTCGCCGCTCGTCGCGCCGTACAGGCACACGTTGCCGATCAGGATGTTTTCTTCCGCCACGAACTCCGAATCGCGCGGCGGATAGACGATCATCCGCCCCCCGGAAAGTCCTTTGCCGATGTAGTCGTTGGCCTCGCCCTCGAGCCGCAGCGTCACGCCCTTGGCCAGAAACGCGCCGAAGCTCTGTCCGGCGCAGCCCGTGAAGTGAATGTCCACGGTGTCGTCCGGCAATCCGGCCGAGCCGTAGCGCCGGGCGATCTCGCCGCTCAGCATGGTGCCCAGCGAACGGTGTACGTTGCGGATGGGCATGCTGAGCGATACCGGCGTGCGATTTTCCAGCGCCTGCTGCGCCATTTCGATGAGCGTGCGATCCAGCGCCTGGTCGAGCCCGTGATCCTGCGCCTGCATGTTGCGCCGCCCCACGTGGCTCGGCACCGGAGGATCGTACAGGATCGGCGACAGGTCGATTCCTTTGGCCTTCCAGTGCGTGATGTCCCCGCGCTGGACCAGGCAATCCACGCGGCCCACCATCTCGTCCACCGTCCGGAATCCCAGCTCGGCCATGATCCGCCGCAGCTCTTCCGCCACGAAGAACAGGAAATTGATCACATGCTCGGGCCGCCCGTGGAATTTCTTGCGCAGCTCGGGGTCCTGCGTGGCCACGCCGACCGGGCAGGTGTTCAGATGGCATTTGCGCATCATGATGCAGCCCAGGGCGATCAGCGGAGCCGTCGAAAAGCCGAACTCCTCCGCCCCCAGCAGCGCGGCGATGGCCACGTCCCGGCCGGTCTGCAGTTTGCCGTCCACCTGGAGCCGCACGCGGCTGCGCAGGTCGTTCATCACCAGGACTTGCTGCGTCTCGGAGAGCCCCAGCTCCCACGGCACGCCCGCATGCCGGATCGAACTGATCGGGCGAGGCGCCCGTGCCGCCGTCGTAGCCGCTGATGAGGATCACGTCGGCGTGGGCCTTGGCCACGCCCGCCGCCACCGTGCCCACGCCCACTTCCGCGACGAGCTTCACGGAAATGCGCGCGCGCGGGTTGACGTTCTTCAGGTCGTGGATCAGCTGCGCGATGTCCTCGATGGAATAGATGTCGTGGTGCGGCGGCGGTGAAATCAGCCCCACGCCCGGAATCGAGTGGCGCACCCGCGCGATGATTTCGTCCACCTTGTGGCCTGGCAGCTGGCCGCCTTCGCCGGGCTTGGCGCCCTGCGCGATCTTGATCTGCAAATCGTCGGCGTTCACCAGGTAGTTCGTCGTGACGCCGAACCGCGCCGAAGCCACCTGCTTGATGGCGCTGCGGCGCAGGTCGCCGTTGGCGTCGCGCTTGAACCGCGCTTCGTCCTCGCCGCCCTCGCCCGTATTGGATTTTCCGCCGATCCGGTTCATGGCGATGGCCAGCGTCTCGTGCGCTTCCTTGCTGATCGAGCCGTAGGACATCGCGCCGGTGGCAAAGCGCTTCACGATTTCCGACGCCGGCTCCACGTCCTCGAGCGGAACGGCCGCGCCGGCCGGCTTGAAGTCGAACATCCCGCGCAGCATCTGGAGGTCGCGGTTCTGCTGGTTCACGACGTTCGCGAATTCCTGGTAGGTTTCGAACTTCGTCTGCTGCACGGCGTGCTGCAGCTTGGCGATCGTCGACGGGTTGAGCAGGTGCTTTTCGCCGCGCACGCGGTACTGATATTCGCCGCCCACGCGCAGCTCCGTCTCGGACTCGCTGGGCGTCCGCATGGCGAACTCATGCTTCATCAGCGCCTCGCGCGCCAGCACTTCCATGCTGACGCCTTCGATCCGCGAAGCCGTCCCCGTGAAGTAGCGTTCCACCAGCGAGTGGTTCAGCCCGATGGCTTCGAAAATCTGCGCGCCCTGATAACTCTGCAGCGTCGAGATGCCCATCTTCGAGACGACCTTCAGCAGGCCCTTGTCCACCGCCTTCATATAGCTCTTGAACACCTTGTCCCAGGTTTAGTCGGCGGGGAAGTGCCCGTTCCGGTGCAGATCCTCGAGCGTTTCGATGGCCAGGTACGGGTTGACGGCGCTCGCGCCATAGCCCAGCAGCAGCGCGAAGTGCATCACCTCGCGCGGTTCGCCCGATTCGACGATCAGGGCCACCTGATTGCGCGTCTTTTCCCGGATCAAATGATGATGAACGGCCGACAGCGCCAGCAGGCTCGGAATCGGCGCGTACGCCTCGTCCAGGCCGCGGTCGGAGAGAATCAGAATCGTGTAGCCCGACTTGATCGCCAGCGAGGCGCGGCGGCACAGCGTTTCCACCGCCCGCTCCAGTTGCTGCTCGCCCCCGTCCACGCGAAACAGCGTCGGCACCGTCGTGGCCAGGAAATCGCCCCAGCTGACCCGGCGCAATTTCTCCAGCCGCCAGTTCGAGATGATCGGATGGCGCAGCTTCAGCGTGTGGCAGTTCTTCGGAGTCTCCTCCAGGATGTTTCCCTCGCACCCGATGTTCGAGTTCAGCGACATCACCAGGTCCTCGCGAATCGAGTCGATGGGAGGATTGGTCACCTGCGCGAACGTCTGCTTGAAATAATTGAACACCAGTTGCGGCTGGTCGGAAAGGCACGCCAGCGGCGTGTCAATGCCCATCGATCCGATGGGCTCCTCGGCCTTCAGCGCGCTGGGCAGCAGGATGGTTTTCAGATCCTCATCCGTGTATCCAAAGGCACGCTGGCGCATCAGAATCGTTTCGTGGTTCGTCGCCTGGACGTGCGTCGGGCTCGGCAGATGGTCCAGCGTGATGCGGTTGTCCTGCAGCCACTGCGCGTAGGGCTGGCGGCCGGCGAGTTGCTTCTTGATTTCGTCGTCCGAGAACGAGGCGCTTCTGCTCGGTGTCCACCAGCAGCATGCGGCCCGGCGCCAGCCGCCCCTTCATGCGGATGTTGTTCGACGCCACCGGAAGCACGCCCGCCTCCGATGCCAGAATCACCAGCCCGTCCTTCGTCACCACGTAGCGCCCCGGACGCAGGCCGTTGCGGTCCAGCGTGGCGCCCACGACGCGCCCGTCGGTGAAGGCCACGGCCGCGGGCCCGTCCCAGGGCTCCATCAGCGAGGCGTGGTATTCGTAAAACGCCCGGATGTCATCGGCCATGGCGCGGTCGCGGTCCCATGCCTCGGGGATCAGCATCGCCATCACGTGCGGCAGGCTGCGTCCGGCCATCGTCAGCAGCTCGACGGCGTTGTCGAGCATCGCCGAATCGCTGCCCCCCGCCGTGATGATGGGAAACAGTTTCTTGATGTCGTCGCCGAACAGCGGCGACGCCAGCACCGACTGCCGCGCGTTCATCCAGTTCACGTTGCCGCGCAGCGTGTTGATCTCCCCGTTGTGGCAGATGTAGCGGTACGGGTGCGCCAGCTGCCAGCTCGGAAACGTGTTGGTGGAGAAGCGCTGGTGCACCACGCACATCGCGCTGATCACTTCGGGGTCCGACAGCTCCTTGTAAAAATGCGTGATCTGCGGCGCCAGCAGCAATCCCTTGTAGACAATCGTCCGCGAGGAGAGCGAGGGCATGTAGAAGAAGCCCTTCTCCCGCAGGTCCGACGCGGCCACCGCCGTTTCGGCGCGCTTGCGCACCACGTAGAGCTTGCGCTCCAGCGCGTCCTGGTCCATCCCCGGCCCGCGGCGGATGAAGATCTGCTCGATGTACGGCTGCGAAGCGCGCGCCAGACGCCCGATCGTGTTCCCGTCAATCGGCGTGTCGCGCCAGCCCAGCACCGTCAGCCCTTCTTCCTGCGCGATCTTCTCGAGGATCCCTTCGCACAGCATGCGGTCGCTGCGGTCCACGGGGAGGAACGCCATGCCCACGCCGTATTCCCCCGGCGCCGGCAGCGTGAACCCCAGGCGCGCGCATTCGCGCTCGAAGAACGAATGGGGAATCTGGATCAGGATGCCCGCGCCGTCGCCGGTTTCCGGGTCGCAGCCGCAGGCCCCGCGATGCGTCAGGTTGATCAGGATCTGCACACCCTTCATGACGATATCGTGAGACTTGCGCCCCTCGATATTCACCACGAATCCCACCCCGCAGCCATCGTGCTCATCCTGCGGACGGTAGAGTCCCTGCGGTGCCGGCAGACCCGGAAATACACTACTCTTCTTCATTCGTTCCTTCCCACCAAGGTTGACACGAACCCCCCGAAGCGGCTCCCGGATGCCCGGCGAATTTTCATCCGCCGGAATTGGGCGCTTGCTGGAGTTCCTGCGACAACGCCACCGCGCGCAGCCAGCGGCAGAACTTCGCTGCCCGCCGCCCGTCCTTGGCACCTAAGCCGCTGTCCTGCTTGCCGATACGGTGGCCGGCGGCGGTCACGATCCGCATTTCCGCTTTGACCCCGAGATTTGATTGTACACCGACAGGCTCGTTTTTCAGCCGCTGCAATCCATCTTTTCGCCGATCCTCGCGCGGGCCATTTTGGCGCTCCCGCGGCCCGCAAACCGCCGCCCATTCCCGCCGCTGCTGAAGTTGCAGTTGCAGCCCCCGCGCAAATCGCTACAATGGATATACACATACGCGCCCGTAGCTCAGCTGGATAGAGCGTCTGGCTACGAACCAGAAGGTCGGGGGTTCGAACCCCTCCGGGCGCGCCATTTTCCTAATCGATAAGATGGTGTCTTAGGGCGGCGACGTTCGGGACGAGTTTCGTTTTACCTCGGTTTTACCTTTCGCGGGCGCTCCAACGAGGAAAGCCGAGTTCCGCCGTGGAAAATCGCCAGGAACAGCTCTAACAGCGGTCTTGACGTGTTGTAGCGACGCTCCCGGTCGGCCTTCGTCTCGAACTGGCGCGGGCGGCCGGAGACCAACTCCGCGGCGGTTGAAATCGACGCGACGGCGTTACGGCCTTCCTACGCCTCGCAGGCACCCCTCTGGCCGAATAGGTGATTTCCGGAAGGCGGGTCTAAGACATGTGTTTGTGGGCCATGTGTTTCGCTGGCTTGCAGCTGTTCAGAATCAGACACTTACGGGTGGCGCCTTGCGATGGTTTTTGGGGCACATCGAGTCCCGTGGACCAGCGGATGCGTGACTGCAGCTCGTATCGCCATTCCCCGGCCGCTTAAGAGTCCTCCGGGCGCATGACCTGCAGCGTCCCCGCTCTATGCTATGGTCACCCGCCAGTAAGTACTGTTTCGATAATTTCATGCACTACGAAGCGGCGATTCCGATGGCTCGCTTAGAGGAATTGACTAGAGGGTCTCAGTCAAAGGTGTACTTCCCGATGGCCTAGTGACGATTGTCGACGTCAAATGGCATGGCTCCGATGTTATCGAGCTCATCTACAGGGGCTCCACCCGCAAATTGGGGAGCGAACTGCTCTATCGGAACCGAACGTCAGGAGGGTGCGAGCTTCCGTATCGGATTCATCTCGCTGTGACGGCGACCCCGCACAACGGGAAGGCGGGCAAAAGCCGTGTCCTTCTTTCCCAGCGCGACGTAAATCACGGCGATGTCCGTTTGATCATTACTATCGTAATACGATATAATATCCGGGATGTCATTCAACCATCCACAGGAGGTCGATTACGCGGCGCTCGCCGATTTCCGTTATGAAATCAGGCGCTTTCTGAACTTCAGCGAGCAGGCTGCGCGCGAAGCGGGGATCGAACCACACCAACACCAAGCCTTGCTGGCAATCAAGGGACTTCCAGCAGGCCGAAACGCGACCGTGGGTGTTCTGGCCGAGAGGCTTCAGATCCGACATCACAGCGCTGTTGAGCTGGCGAATCGTCTGGAAGCTCACGGGCTGATTTGGAGGCAGCGCAGCGAAGCCGACAGGCGCGAGGTGCTGCTCAGCTTGACGGCGCATGGAGAAAAGCTCTTGAAGGCACTAACGCATCCCCATCGGGCCGAGCTTCGCACGGCCGGACCCAAGCTGCTGGGAGCGCTGAGGGCGGCCATCGGGAACAATTCCCATTCACGTCAAGCGATGCACCAAGCGACCCGCGCGCCGGGACCGAGGAAGAGACAGCGGCGCTCGGGCAAGAAGACAATTGGTGCAGCTGAGAACCTCAAGGAGAAATTGTAGTGGAGTCACCGGTGCTTTTGCGAGCCGCGCTCGAACGTCAGGAGGGCGCGAGCTACCGGATCGGATTCATCTCGCTGTTCGCGGCGCTGGTCGGCCTGCTCGCCGGTTTGATTGCGTACGTGCTGTACGATCTGATCGGTCTCTTCACGAATCTAGCGTATTACCACGAGTGGTCGTTTCATTTTCGTAGCCCTGAGAATACCCACCTCGGCCCATGGATCCTCGTCACGCCGGCGATCGGCGGCCTGATTATCGGTTTCATGGCGAAGTATGGTTCGAAGAAGATTAGAGGGCACGGGATACCGGAGGCGATGGAAGCGGTGTTGACGTCGCGCAGCCGGATTGAGGCCAAGGTTGCGATCTTGAAGCCACTGTCGGCTGCGATCGCGATCGGGACTGGCGGTCCGTTCGGTGCGGAAGGGCCCATCATTCAGACGGGCGGCGCGTTCGGCTCGCTTGTAGGGCAGCTTATTTCGACGACGGCTGCCGAACGCAAGGTCCTGCTTGCATGCGGCGCGGGCGCGGGCATGGCGGCGACGTTCAACACCCCGATTGCAGGTGTGATTCTCGCGATCGAATTGCTGCTATTCGAATTTCGTTCGCGGTCGTTCATTCCGTTGGTGATTGCGTGCACTTTGGCTACGACCGTCCGGGCGGTTCTTCTCGGGCAGCGCTCAATGTTTTCCATGGGCAATGTGAAGTTTGACGCGTTGCATGGGCTGCCGTTCTACCTATTTCTCGGCGTGTTATCCGGCATCGTCGCGATCGGGTTTACGAAGCTGCTGTATTGGGTCGAGGATCAGTTCGATCGTCTACCCATCGACGAGTTATGGCATCCAGCAATCGGCGCGCTGGGGCTCGGCGTCATTGGTTTTTTCGTGCCACGCGTCCTGGGCGTGGGCTACGACACGATTTCGGATATCCTCAACAATAGTCTCGCCCTGAAGCTGTTGCTGCTCATCGCTGTTTTCAAGGCGCTAGCACTCGTGATCTCGCTCGGATCTGGCACTTCGGGCGGGTTGCTGGCACCGATGTTCATGTCGAGCGCGGCGATGGGCGGCGCGTTTGCGATCGTGGTGAATATGATTGTCCCATCGGCGCATCTTTCGCCGGGCGCATACGCCCTGGTAGCGATGGCTGCCGTGTTCGGAGCCGCGTCGCGAGCTACATTTGCGTTCATCGTTTTTGCTTTTGAGATCACCCGCGACTACAACGCCATCCTGCCGCTGATGCTGGGCTGCGTGATTGCGGACATGATTGCGCTGCGCTATCTGCCGGACTCGATTATGACCAAGAAACTCGCGCGCCGCGGACTTTCCGTCCCCGAATATTACGAGGCGGGCGCGCTGCAAGTGGTTCGCGTGGACGAGGTGATGCGCAAAGATGTGCAGCCGGTTTTGGCGGAGATGACGGTGAGAGAGTTGAACGAACGCGTGGCGCACCGCGAGCCGGGATTCAATGTGACGGAAGGGTTGCCGATCGCTGCGAGTAACGGGCAGCTGGTGGGAATCGTAACTCAAGGAGACTTATTGCGCTCGCTGGAGAACGATCCGCAGGGGCAAATGACAGTCGGCGAAGCGGGCGGCCGAAGACCTATTGTCGCATATCCTGACGAGCTGGTATTCGAGGCGCTATTCCGGATGCTCCAGAGCGATGTTGGCCGGCTGCCGGTGGTGAGCCGCGAAGACCCTCAGAAGATGGTCGGCTATCTGAACAGGACAAATATTTTGAGTGCTTGGACGCGCCAATTACAGGAAGAGGGGCATCGCGAGCACGGCTGGCTGCGCACGTTTTATAGCAAGCGCAAGAATCCGGCGCCTGCAGGCGCGGGATCCACCTAAGACCGCGTTTCAGAAGCCGCCCGCGCCTACCGTCGAGGCCTCAAGTAAAGTTAGGATCCGCACAGCGCTTGTCTCTGGATGACTGGCAATAGCAGGTATTTTCAGCAGCTGATCGGCCAGTGCCTGATAAACGCGAAACCGGGAAAGTGGGTCCCAATACAAAGATGTCCGGTTAGCCGACTCATCGGGAGTTACAACGACTCAGTCCGTTGAAGGGGCCGATATAGAACTCAACTTATTCCTTCGCCTCGGTTACGCCTTGCTCCGACTGGCCGAATCATTTTGAGAACGGGCTTAAGAGAATAGTTATCCGCTCTCAGCAAGTGATCTACTACGGTCTCTCGGCCGGTCAAACCTCATGCCTCACCATTCAGCAGGCGGCGAACACGAGCCCCAATCAAAGTTGAGGCTTTGCCTCCTCCACGTGGACTACGAGCGCGGCACGCGCCCATCCAAATTTGGCTTTGACGACATCGAAATGCGGGCCCGCAGTCTTGAACTCAGCCTTGCCGACGATGCCGCACCCCTTGCCCGGACCGTGAGTCCCCTGCACCTGACGCGTACTACAGAGCAACTCGACGCGATTGTTATATTTCAGATTCGCCTCGGTTTTGTGCATCAGGCCGACGGGGATGAGGAGCGTGTCGTCTTCGATCCCGAGAGCGCGCACATGATCGCCCCACGTTGCTACCAAGTGAGGGCCATCGGGACCAGTCGTAGCAATGGCGATCCACTCCGTTTTATCCATCACTTCCTTACAGACGCCGTCGATCTTGGCCATACTGAGTTCCCCCTTAATCGGATGTTCCCGGATCTAGTTTGGGCGGCCGCTAGCCCTGTGAAGTTCCTGGGTCAATGCCCACGACCACTGGCTGCTTCTGTACGGTGCTCGGCTCGAGAATGAACGTGCCAAAAATATTCATGGCAAAGGCCGTGATCCCCGCCAATTCAAGTACCGCCGAGACCGGCAGCACCTTCCATGCCCAGCCGGCGTACTCCTGGTACGCCAGGATTTCACAGGAAACGCGAAGCGTACACCCGGTGGTGAGAAGAGCGAGGCCGGCGAGCATCAGCCCGGTGCTCCACAACAGGCGCATCCCCGCGAACGCCGGCAGAATGCGTTGGCCTACGGACAGCACCATTACGGCGATGAATCCGACCGTCAACGCATGTCGCGACGCGCCCCAGATCCCGCCGGAAGAATCCCAGCGCGCTGCCGCGATTCCGAGCAGGCCAGCCACCAGCAGCCAACCGTACGCCATGCGAATGAAGAAAGGAAAACTTCGGTGCACGCCCCGGGTTTTCGGCTCCTGTCGCGACGATTCGAACATCCGCAGCGCTGCAATTGCCAGAGCCGCGCCCACGGGAAACAACACCGTGGCCTTAGCGCCCCATCCCACGAGCGTGAAAACAACTCCCGCAAAGTTCACCACCAGCGCGCCCAGTAGCAGCTTGGGGCGAGTCGGCTGGAGACCCAGGAAGACCGGCATCCACTTGGTGCTAAACCCCCAAACGAATGGCACCAGAAATCCCCATGCGATCAGTACGAGGAAGCGCTGGTCGAGACCATGCGGCCAGGCTGGGCTTGCGCCGCGCAACGCTAGATAAATACTCCCTGCCAGATTTGCAATAAGAACCACCATCAAACCTGCGCTGGCGCTGACAACAACCCACACCCATGAGTCAAGCCGCCTCTTGCCGGAATCTTCAGGCCGGTGCTGCGAAACCGCGCGAAAGAAAATCAAGAACGCCGCCAGTTCAAGGGCGGCCGAAACCGGCAGCAGCAAACGCCACTGGAAACCGTAAACGTTCGCGGTCCAGCGAATTGCCACTCCGATCGTCCACATGGCCCAGCACGCCCAAGCTCCACCGAAGGCCGGCTTCGCCACGCCGCGTAACTTGGGCGCCGAATAGAACCCGATACCAAAAATAAAGCTGCCGATCCAGCCGAACACTTGCGCATGGCCGTGCGCCTGCAACCATGCCTGGGAAACGTACGCCACACCCTCCTGGCCGCTGATCTGCAGAAGATTCCACACGCCCAGGAACGTTCCCGGGAGGAGCATGAACACGAGTCCCGAGCTGATGTAAGCCATCAAGAGGCGGGAAAGAGCGACCTCGCGCGCGCGGGACATCTCCATGGTTTCGGCCGGCGGGCGCTCAGCATCGCGCTCGCCGGCATGGGGTGTGACGTGCTGTCCGAGCGGAATCAACGCGGCGCCCCTGTTGTCATAGAATCGCGGCTTCTACTTCAACCGCGCGCGGAAATAGGATGTTGTTCTCCAGATGCACGTGCTGATGAAGATCCGCCTCGAACTCGTGCAACTCCCGATACAGTGCCTGATAGCTCATGCAGGCTCCTGCAGGGGGTGTATACGCCGAACTGGCGGTGCGAATCTGCTTCACCAGAGCTCCGGCGGCATCGTGTTCCTCCATCATGGCGTGAACCGGATTTCGCACAGTCTGAAAAAAGGGAGGCTCGATCGCTTGCGTTCCATTGGCCGCGCGCTCCAGCGCCTCGATGTACGGGAACAGGACTTGTTCTTCCTTCCGCATATGCATGACCAGCTCCCGGCTCACTTGGAGGAAGAGCTTCTCGATGTCGAGGATCTCGGGGTGATTCGCTCCGTGTTTTGCTTTTACTCTCTCCAACAGCTTCTGAACCAGGGGGATTGAATCGCGGACGTATCGGTGATGCTTTTCTCGAATGTGCTGCGATAGTTCGCCAAGCGGGGCCAACACCCAGTTCGCATCGGCGGGCCCGACCTCAGCCTTATTCTCCTGTAGCCGGGCCATGATTTCCTCCGTGGATACCCCCGCATGCGTGCACGCATCATGCAGGGACTTATTGCCCCCGCAGCAGTAGTCCACTCCGGCCTGCTCCAGAATCCGCGCTGCCCCCGGATTTGCGACCGCAATTTCTTTTACTTTGGTTTCGCCATTGAAGTTCATGTTGTCTCCCTCTCGACACCTAGTCTGCACCGGGTCGCCACTGGGAGCAGTGACTAAAGTCACCATCGAACCGAAAGATGTTCCATGGTCAGGGGGGACGCTACTCAGAGGGACTTTGCTCGCGTTTCAGGCCGGCGAGGTCTTTTACGACGATTTTGCGACCGTCTACTTCGAGGAATCCTTCCGCTTGGAGCCGGCTCAGATTTCGCGACACCAACTCCCGCACCGTGCCCAACTCTGCTGCCAAATCCTGATGGCTCTTTACCAGTTCCAGGCGCACCCCTTCTTTGGAGCGTGTGCCGGCCGTTGCCGCCAGCCGCAGGATTAGGGCAATCAGGCGCTGTCGGACCGTCGTGAACGACAGCTCCTCGATGATTCCGACGAGACGTCGTAGGCGCGACCCTACCACGGAGATCACTTTGAGCGCTACGTCCGGATGCTCGCGGCAAAAAGTCTGGAAATCCTTGCGCGAGATAAAGAGGACGTTTGCATCCTCCAAAGCCGATGCCGCGGCAGGATAGCTGCCTCCATCGAACACAGGAAGCTCCGCAAACGAGCTACCAGGCCCTTCCACGGCTAACACCTGCTCACGGCCCGCGGCCGATAGCTTGAAAATGCGAATCTTGCCCGACGCCACCAGAAAGAGTCCGGTACAAGGATCTCCTTCTCCAAACAGCAGCTCGCCCCTTTGGAAGTGCCTCTTGCTTACTCGCGCGGCCAATGCGCGCACCTCTGTCTCCGTGAGACTCGCGAAGAGCGGCGTTGTTCGCAGAATTACTTCCACGTCTTCAGCCATAATTGCGAGCCACCACCCCGGCTCCTACCGTCAGTATAATCCGATCACCGCGCTATTGCGTGGTAAACGCTGTCAGCTCAACCGGTCGATGCAACACCATCTGGTATAAAGCTGTTTTCAAAGGTGGTGTTTATGAAACAAGGGAGGCGGTTTGGGCTCTCTGCGGCGCAGAAGAGCGACGTGTGGCGTCGTTGGAAAGCAGGGCAGACGTTGCATGAGATTGGGCGCGCCTTCGGCAAGGAGCATTCGTCGATTCGTTGCCTGGTGTCGCGTCACGGTGGGTTTGTTCCGGCAGTCCGGCGGCGCTCGCTCCTCGCGCTCACGCTGCGTGAGCGCGAGGAAATCTCTCGAGGGCTCGCTTCCGGTTCGTCGATTCGCGAGATCGCTAGACGCCTGGACCGGGTTGCGTCGACCGTGAGCCGGGAGGTCGCACGTCATGGTGGCCGTCCTGCGTATCGAGCCAATGAAGCCGATTCCCAGGCCTGGGAATCGGCTTCGCGCCCCAAGCCATGCCGGCTTGCAGATCCATGGGGGGTTGCAGAAGGTCGTTGCGAGTAAACTGATGTTGGATTGGTCGCCGGAGCAGATTTCCGGATGGCTGAAGATCCAGTATCCCGACGACGAGAGTATGCGCGTGTCCCACGAAACCATTTACCGTAGCCTATTCATTCAAGCGCGAGGAGTGCTGAAAAAAGAGCTGATGGGGCACCTGCGGTCCAAGCGCCGCATACGCCGGTCGCAGCACTCTCGCATCTTTAAAGACGCGCGCGGTCAAATCGCCGAGGCCATCTCCATCCGGGAAAGGCCCGCTGAAGTGGAGGACCGCGCCATTCCGGGTCATTGGGAGGGCGATCTTCTACGCGGCTCAAGGAACAGTCACATTGTGACCCTGGTGGAACGCCATTCGCGTTTCACCGCACTCGTCAAGGTCTCCAGCAAAGACACGGCGGTGGTCGTCGCTGCACTGACCCGGCATGTTCGTAAGCTGCCCGCAGCCCTGCGCCGTTCCCTAACATGGGATCGCGGGCTGGAAATGGCCAAACACAAGAGCTTTACCGTGGCCACGGATGTGAAAGTCTACTTCTGTGATCCGCAGAGTCCCTGGCAACGCGGCTCGAACGAAAACACGAACGGGTTACTGCGACAATACTTCCCGAAAAGAACCGATCTGTCCGGCTTTACGCAAGCAGAACTCGACAAGGTAGCGCTGCGACTAAATCAACGTCCGCGAAAGACTTTGGGCTTTGAGACTCCGGCGAGTAGACTTCGAGCAAGTGTTGCAACGACCCATTGAGACCGCCGCGCTAACCGGACATGTGGAATACTAGGCAAAGACATGTCCGGTGACCCGGCTAACCTAGTTCTTGCCGATGCCATGCGCTAAGGGACCAACAACTGAGGGAACTGGTTGACGAAGACGGAATGAAGCCGCGCAGGCCACAATCAGCCCGAAGCAATGCACGACCCCTTTACGAAGGAGAAATAACAGCAGTATCGCTCCGTTCCCGTGACTGTAGTCGATGTAATGTCGCGTTGCAACTTCAATAGTTCCCATTAGCACGGAGTTCTTCGTAGGGACCGAGGATAGGCGCGCATTTACAGCGGGCCAAATGTCCAGTGTCGCCTTCCTAAGCGGCGCCGCCTTCGTCGCGCGTGTATTTGAGAATCCAGGCCATCGACAGGGAGAAGAGCGTCAGGAACACGAACGTGACGAAGCCGATCGCATAGCCCGGAGTTCCCAGGTTGCGCACGGCCATGGCCATGATCGGCGGAATCACGAACCCGCCGAACGCGCCCAGACCTCCGACCCATCCCGCCGCTCCGCCGATGGCGTGCGGGACCGCTTTGGGCACGATCTTGAAGACGGCGGCGTTGCAGATTCCCATGCCGAGTGGCCATCAGGATTTCGCCCGGCACGGAAAGCTCGAACTGGTGCGAGCTGGTCATCACCAGCGCCCCGACCAACGCAATCAGCAGAGCCAGGATCGCCGTGTTTTCTCCGCCTTCCTGCAAGTGATCGGCGAGCATCCCGCCGCCCACGCGGATCAGCGAGGCGAGAATCGAGAAGGCGGCGGTCAGCAGACCGGCCTTGACGAGGCTGACGCCATAGAAGGCGGTCCAGTAAGTGGGCAGCCAGGCCGTCAGGGCCATGAAGCCGCCGAAGGTTGTGAAGTAGATCCAAACCAGCGCCCACGTTCTCCACACGCGCGCGGAGGCTCGCAGGCTCTCTTTGATCGTGCCGGCGGGCATGAGTTCCTGGCCGAGTTCGCGGGCGCGCACGCGCGCGTCCGCGGGCGGCATTCCCTGCTTTACGAGCTGGAAATACGCAGCTGTTCCTGCCGAAGACAGGCGTAAAAAATCGTTCCGACGATCAGGATGCCGAGCCAGATAATGTAGGAATTCGCCAGACCCAGCCGGACCAGCACCAGCGGCAGGAGCATGGAGAAGATACCCGGCGCCAGGTTGCCGAAGCCGGCGAAGTAAGCCAGAGCCCGCCCCTGCTGCCGCTGCGGGAACCAGTAGGACACCTGGCTGATGCCGACGGAAAAGGTAGCGATGCCGCAGCCGCACAGCATGCCCAGAAACATCAGCAAGGGGTAACTGGAGGCCGAGAGATGGGCGGGATACATGAATCGGGCGACCAGCGACAGCCCCGTCATGCCCACGATCGAAAGACTCAGAAGCGTGAGAAAGGGCTTGCGGCCGCCGGTGGTGTCCACCCAGGCGGAAAAGGGAATGCGCAGCAGCGAACCGGAGAGGGATGGCGCGGCCACCAGGAAGCCCACGGCCAGCGGGCCCAGTTCCATGACCTTTTGAAATCGCTGCGCGGAAGGCCCGAAAAGGGCGACGGCGGCAAATCCAACGAAGAACCCAAGAGTCGCACTCCACAACGCCTGTTTGGGTGACCCTTCAATCTGGCTCATGAGCTTCCTCCTCCGGCATCAATGCGCGCTGCGACACTGATTTTAGAAATTGAAATTAGTTTCGATATAGGCGAACTGCCCGCTGGAATCTTTGGGATAAATAGCGGCAATCACACCCTTGCCCCAGGCATGTCCGTAGTAGAGGCCGACGCTGAAGTTGCGAGTCACCTGGGTATCGGCGCTGATGTCCCACACATTGGCCAAGCCGCGGTGGGCGTTGCTGGGGCGGCCGACGTAACCGAAGGTCCTGGGCTGAAAAGCGCCGCCGCCCAGATACCAGAGATCCGCCGCCTGATCCAGGCGCAATGCGTGGATTTCGCTTCGCAGAGAAAGCTTCGGGTGGGGCCGCAAGCCGAGCGCGCCGTAAAAATCCTGATTGTTTTCCATGTTGAAGAAGGGGAATCGCGCGTAGGGGCGGGGCGTCGGCAAGATTTGGAAGAAAGTGCCGTGGCGGGAATCGCTGGGATTATCATCGCCGCTGCCCCAGGAGAAGCCGGCGCTCAGCCAGGGCTTCACGCTCTTGACCGGCGGCTGCCAGCCGGCTTCGCCGACAAACGCGGCTGCCCGCTGGGTAAGCCGCCCCCAGGAGCCCGTCTGAAACGCGCCCCACGCCAGCAAGTTGAACTTGCCAGATGCGGCCGTGTTGAAGACGTGAATGTAATCCATGCCGTACGTTCCGATTTCGATCAAACCATGGTCGGCCGCACGAGCCGCCTGGGGACGATTATCGGTCTTCAGCACCCGGCTCCGGTGATCGATGTAGCCCACGCCGAACACGCGTAGTTCTCCGGCGCCGTGAGCGGTCTGCACGGGCACGGTCAGCGCCCCGTAGTAGAGATCCACATCGAGTTCGCCCATTCCGTCGACCTGGTACACGCCCCGGGTCGGACGCGCGGCGAGGAACGTGAAGTTATTTTGGTTGAAGTTGTAACCGATCTGCACGCCGTCGAAACTGCGCTGGACCGCCGACCATCCGAAGTTGCCGATGAGGCGCTGGGCGATGCGGGTCTGCGCCAATGTGGCGAGCGTCGGGTCCTTCGGCTTGACCTCGGTGCCGTCGAGGAACTCGAAGCGCCCGAATCGCAGGTTGCCTTTCCCCAGGTTCTTGACGCGCACGTAGGCCTGCTTGACGAAGCGCGTTGACGTTGTTGGCGCTGTTTCCGCTGGCGGCGTAGTAGGTGCCTCCGAGCCCGAGCTGGCCCTGCCGGTGCAGCCTTCACCGCGCCGGCGGGCAAGCCCAGGATCATGTCCTGCGAGGCCTCGACCTGCCAGTCGAACCGGCGGCCTGTTTGCCCGATGCCGACGCGCAGCAGCGAATGCGGGAAAGCGTACACATTCTCACCGGCGCCACTGTCAAACCAGTCCCAGCCTTCGGCGCGCACACGCCAATTGACCGAGATTTCCAAGGGCCCCAATTTGTGTTTGGCCGGGGCCGCCGGAGCCGGCTTGGCCTCTTTTGCTTGCTGCGGCGCCGCGGTTGATGCGGCCCCACCCGACGTCGCGGCCTGACCTTGTGCGCCGACACAGAAGAGTGCGCCCGCCACGAGCAGGAAAGCGAACAGCGAGATTCGCAAGCGGACGAAGCCCGATAGTGCAGGCGATTGCGCCGCCACCGGGCAGTAGATGAATGGCTTCACGCAACTTCCTTCGGAGCGCGATACCACCGCACCACCTGCGGGCGTCTCCACAAATACGGGATGGGAGTTACCAGGATGTGCACGAGGCGCGTGAAGGGGGTCACGCCGATCAGGACGTAGGCCATCATGATGTGCAGCTTCACCAGCACGGGCGCCGCCGCGACAAAGGCCAGATCGGGATTGAAACGCACCAGCGACCATAGATAGGGCGTGATGCCCGCGGCAAACCATGCCGAACCCCACGGATGAAAGATCGCCACGCACAGCCCGGTAGTCACCTGCACGAGCAGCAGCAGGAGGACCACCCAATCCAGCGCGGTTGGTTACCTCCCGGACCTTGGAATTGGTCAGCCGGCGCACGATCGCTCCCAGCAAGCCAATCAGGGCCAGCAGGGCGAACGCCAGCCCGGTGACCTCGAGAGCATGCAGCCGGAACGGCCGGCTATCCCATTGCAGAATCTGCCGCGGCAGGAGGAACGCAGCGATGTGCGCGGTCAGGACCGTCAGGATGCCGTAGTGAAACGGCACAAGCCCCCAGAAATGCCGCTTGTTCTCCAAAAACTGGGACGACAGGCTGGAGTAGGTGAACGGCGACTCGCGATATCTCCAGATCGTACCCAGGAAGAAGATGAACATGGCCAGGTAGGGAAGAACGATGAACAAGAGAGAATTGGTGAACGGCGTCGTCATAGGAGTTTCCTCTTATTGAAGCACGGGCAGCTCGGGCCGCCGGACAGGGGCGGCCGCTGCCAGATACGGGTAGCGGCTTTTCAAAAGCACAAAAGTTGATTCGAGCAGTGCGGCATAGGCATTGCGATTTTCCCGCCAGGCGGTGCGCATCTTGTCGAGGGCATGCAACACAAACCCTCCGGCAAACGCGGCGGCTTCGTCGGGTTCCAGCCTGGCCAGCAGCGCCAGGGCGTGCGTCAAATGGTCGGGCAACTCGCCCGATTCGGCCAGATCGTAACCGCGGAGCTGGTCGCGCATTTTCACGAGGAATGCGCCGCGCCCGTAGTCTTCTCCCCACAGCTGCCAGCCGATTTCCAGGGTGCACAGCGGGTTGAGGTCGAAGGTGCGGGTGAAGAGTTCCTGGAGTTCGTCGGTGGTCATCGGGGCGATGGCGGCGCAGAATTCCTCGAGCGCGGGCACGGCTTCAGGCTGTTCGCCGCGCATGGCTGCGAGACATTGCGCCGCGTCGGCCGCGTAGGTTTCGCCCGGGTAGGCGAACAACGGCGCGAGGCGTTCGTAAATGTGCGGAGTTTCCATCACAACCCCCGGCGCGGCCCGGCGATGAACCCGAAGCCCGCGCCCTGCTTGTGTTCGAGTGGATCTTCCAGCATCTGGATGGCCTCTTCGCGGTGCATGGGCGGGATCACGAAGCGGTCGTCGAACGTGCACAGAGAAGTGAGGCGGTAGATGGCCTCGGCTTCCTCGGGCGAGCACTGCGCCTCCCGCAGCATGCGGTCGGCGGTGGCTTTGTCCACGTCGCCCACGGTCAAGGCCCGGCGGTACCAGCGCACGGCCTTCTGCTTTCGCAGCGCGTAGCGGACCAGGCCGTCGTGCCCGGCGCCGAAAATGTTGGCCAGGAACTGCAGCGGGACGCGGGATTCGTCGATGTCGTGGAACAGGTCGTCGGAATCGTTGTGGATCGTGCCGTCGGCCTGGTGGGACATCACCGGCGACATCGGCGGCACGTAGAACAGCATGGGCATGGTGCGGTACTCGATGTGCGGCGGCAGGGCGATCTTCCAGACCTTGACGAACTGATAGACGGGCGAACGCTGGGCCGAGTCGATCACGGAATCGTGGATTCCGTTTTTGCGCGCCGCCGCGATCACTTCGGGATCGTTGCGGGTCCAGAATCAGGGAGCGCTGGGCCTCGACGAGTTCCGCGGCCGGCCGCGAGGCGACTTCTTCGATCCGCGAGGCGTCGTAGAGAAGCACGCCCAGGTAGCGGATGCGGCCCACGCAGGAATGGAAGCAGGCCGGGGCCTGCCCGGTCTCCAGGCGCGGGAAGCACAGAATGCACTTCTCGGATTTTCCGGTGTTCCAGTTGTAAAACACCTTCTTGTAGGGACACGCGGCCACGCACATGCGCCATCCGCGGCAGCGTTCTGGTCCACCAGCACGATGCCGTCCTCGCCGCGCTTGTAGAGCGCGCCGGAAGGGCACGACGCCACGCACGAGGGATTCAGGCAGTGGTTGCAGATGCGCGGGAAGTAGAACATCACCAGGCGCTCGACGGCGAACAATTGCGCGCGCTGCTCGGGAGTCAGGCCCTTCAGGTTGGGATCGTTTCGCGCATAGATGGGCGATCCGCCCAGATCGTCGTCCCAGTTGGGCCCGGCCTCGATCTGGATCAGCTCGCCGGTGACCATGGAGATGGGCCGGGCGGTGGGCTGGTCCGTCCCTTCGGGCGCGTTGAACAGGTGCTGGTAATCGTAGGTCCATGGCTCGTAGTAATCGTCCATCGTGGGCATGCTGGGATTGTGGAAGATGTTGAAAATCGTCTGCGCCTTGCTCGTGGAGCGCAGGCGGAGCTTGCCGTCCTTCGCTTCCCAGCCGCCGTGGTACTTCTCCTGGTCCTCCCAGTCGGTGGGGAAGCCGGTGCCGGGCTTGGTTTCGACGTTGTTCCACCACATGTATTCGGTGCCGCGGCGGTCGGTCCAGATGTTCTTGCAGGCGATGCTGCACGTGTGGCAGCCGATGCACTTGTCCAGATGAAAGACCATCGAAACCTGCGAGCGAACGTCCATGATGGCGCTCCTTATTTCACCACTTGAGTTCGGGCAGCTTCCGCACGAAGACGTGCGTGTCGCGGTTGCTGCCCGTCGGGCCCCAGTAGTTGAAGTGGTAGGTGAACTGGCCGTAGCCGCCGACCATGAGGTTGGCTTTCAGCCGCGTGCGGGTCAGCGAGTTGTGGCCGCCGGCGCGGCGGTTGTTCCGCAGCGGCGATTTGGGAACGGAAAGGGTGCGCTCCGGCGAGTGGTACTGGAAGCAGATGCCGCGCGGGATGCGAGCGCTCACCGCCGCGCGCGTCACCACCACGCCGTTGTCGTTGTGCACCTCGACCCAGTCGTTGTCGGCGATGCCGATTTCGGCGGCGTCCTTGTCGTTCATCCACAGCGGCTCCACGCCGCGCGAAAGCGTGGTCATTCGATGGTTGTCGCCGTAGGTCGAGTGGATGTGCCACTTCCCGTGCGGCGTCAGGTAATTCAGCATCATGGACGGGCCGGGATTCTGGCTCATGCGCAGGTCGGCGAACTCCGCCGGCTGTGGCTTGGGCTTGTAGGTCGGCAGGTGTTCGCCGAACTGGATGTAGCCGGGATGATCGAGGTAGAAATGCTGGCGGCCGGTCAGGGTGCGCCAGGGCACCAGCGTTTCGACGTTGTAGGTGAACGGGGCGTAGGCCCGGCCGTTCTCGGTCAGCCCCGACCACATGGGGCTGTTGATCAGGCGATTGGGCCGCGCCTGCAGATCCTTGTAGCTGATGAGCACGCCGCGATTGCGCTCCGCCAGTTGCACCAGCGGCAATCCCGTCTTGGTCTCCATGTCGCGATAGGAGCGGTAGGCCAGCTCGCCGTTGGTCACCGTGGCAAACCGCAGGACGATGTTGCAAGCATCCTCATCGTCCTCCAGCGACGGGAAGCGCTGCCCATTCCACGCCGCGGTGGGCAGCGTTTTCAGGGCTTCGTCGTAGACGTCGTCGCACGCGTAGTGCGTGCCGTGCACTCCCAGGCCCTGGGAACGGACTTGCGGCCCGAAGGAGATGAACTGGTTGTAAAGATTCGCGTAGTCGCGGGCGACCAGGCGGAGTCCCGGCATGGTCTTGCCCGGGATGGCCTCCACTTCGCCCTTCTTCCAATCGCGCAAGTCAGGCTGCGCAATTTCGGCCGGCGTATCGTGCGCCAGCGGCGAGGCCACCAGATCCCAGACGGGGGCGGGGAAGTGCGGCGCCGCGAGTTCGGAAAACTTCTTGGCCAGCTCGCGGAAGATCTGCCAGTCGCTCTTGGATTCCCAGCACGGCGGCACTGCAGCCGACAGGGGATGAATGAACGAGTGCATGTCGGTCGAGTTCAGGTCGGCTTTTTCGTACCAGGTGGCGGCGGGCAGCACGATATCGGAATAGAGCGCCGAGGTGTCCATGCGGAAGTTGACGTCTACCACCAGGTCCATTTTTCCCTGCGGCGCGGGGTCCCGCCAGACCGCTTCCTTCACGGTGCCGCTGCCCATGTCCGTGGCAATGACGTTGTTGTGCGTGCCCAGGTAGTGCTTGAGGAAATATTCGTGGCCTTTGGCGCTGGCCAAGATGGCATTCCCCCGCCAGATGAACCACACCCGCGGCCAATTTTCCGGCGCGTCCGGGTCTTCCACTGCGAATTTGAGTTCGCCCTTCTTGAGTTTTTGCGTGGCGTAATCGGCTACCTGCTCCGAGGTTTTCGCGCCCGACTCCTGCGCTTCGCGCACCACGTCGAGCGGATTGCGGTTGAATTGCGGATAGAACGGCAGCCAGCCGCTGCGCACGGCGCGCACCTGCGTGTCCATGGTGTGGCCCGAGGCAAGAGAATCCGGCTCTTGGCCGGCTGGAACGGTGTGGTAGTCGGTGAACTGCTTTTCGTAGCGCCACTGGTCGGAATGGACGTAATGCCAGCTCGGCGCATTTTGCAGGCGCGCCGCGGGATTCCAGTCGCGCGCGAAGGCCATGGCCGACCAGGACTCCATGGGCGCGAGTTTTTCCTGGCCGACGTAGTGCGCCAGCCCGCCGCCGTTCACGCCCACGCAGCCGCAGAACATCAGGGCGTGAATCGCGGCGCGGTACATCAGGTTGGCGTGGTACCAGTGGTTGACGCCCGCGCCGATGATCACCGTGCATTTTCCGTCGGTGTGCTCGGCCGTGGTTCCCCATTCGCGCGCGAAGCGAATCACCATCTCGCGGCCCATGCCCGTGAATTTCTCCGACCACGCGGGCGTGTAGGGCGCGTCGGGATCGTCGTAATCCTTCGGATACGCCCCGGGGAGGCCGCGGCGCACGCCGTACTGCGCCATCAGCAGGTCGTACGCGGTGGCGACGACGGCCGTGCCGCCGTCGGCCGTCTGGATCTTTCGCACCGGCACGCCGCGCAGCAGCGTGCGCCCTTCCGCGAAGTCGTCGCACTGGACCTGCACGACGCCGTCATTGCCGGAAAGAAAGGTCAGCGTGGGATCAATGGCGGAGCCGTCGCTGCCATCCTTCAGCACGAGATTCCACTTGCCCTTCTCGGTGCCCCAGCGGTGCCCGACGCTGCCCATGGGCATCTTGGGTCGCGCGTCGGTGGCATCCCACATCAGGAATTTCCATTCGCCGTTTTCGGTTCCCTGATAGCCGGCCAGGCGGTTGGCGCGCAGCAGTTGGCCCGGGCGGTAGTCCTCGCCCTCCGGCTTCAATTCGACCAGGAAGGGCGCATCGGTGTATTTCTTCGTGTAGTCGAGGAAGTAGGGAGTCTGCTTTTCGTGATGGAATTCTTGCAGCAAGACGTGATTAGTGGCCATCCACCAGGCGCCGTCCTGGCCGGCGTTGATCTGCACCCAGTCGTCCGCGTATTTGGAGACCTGGCTGAAGTCCGGGGAGAAGACCCACATCTTGCTGCCGTTGTGGCGTGCTTCGGCGGCGAAGTGGCAGTCGGGCGTGCGCGTCATGCTCAGGTTGGAGCCCATGACCGCGAGGAGTTTGGCGTTGAACCAGTCGGCCGATTCGTTGACGTCGGTTTGCTCGCCCCAGGTTTCGGGCGAGGCGGAAGGCAGGTCGCAATACCAGTCGTAAAACGACAGCGAGACGCCGCCCATCAATTGCAGGAAACGCGCGCCGGCGGCATAGCTGATCATGGACATCGCGGGGATGGGAGAAAATCCAGCGACGCGGTCCGGCCCGTGCTTGCGCACGGTGTAGACGCAACTGGCGGCGATCAGCTCGAGCACCGTGTCCCAATCCGCGCGGCGGAATCCGCCCTTGCCCCGCGCCGTCTGCCAGCGCTGGCGGGCCTCGGGATTCTCGACCAACGATTGCCAGGCGTCCACCGGATCGCTGAAGCTGGCGCGCGCCTTCTTCCACAAGTCCAACAAAACCCCGCGCATGTAGGGATACTTCACGCGGAGCGGGCTGTAGAGGTACCAGGAAAAGGAGATGCCGCGCTGGCATCCGCGAGGTTCGTACGGCGGCAAGCCCGCTTCCAGCGAGGGGTAGTCCAGGCCCTGCATTTCCCAGGTGACGATTCCGTCCTTGACGTAAATCTGCCAGGTGCAGCCGCCCGTGCAATTCACGCCGTGGGTGCTGCGCACCACCTTGTCGTGCTGCCAGCGGTTCCGGTAGAACTCCTCCCAGCTGCGCAACCGGGGATCATGTTCGTCCTTGATCCAGCTCACACCATTCTTGGATTTCATGCCGCACCTCGCTGCGCTGCTTTGAGTACCGTTCGCCGCACCGCGCCGATCCGGCGGCGCCAGATCCAGCCCATCAGGACCAGTCCCAGCGGCTGCTCCCAGCGCGCCCGCGCCCAGGAAGATAGGTATTTCGGCGGCTGCGGGGGCGGGTTGCGATCGCTGGGAGGCGTCTTCAAATAGGGAGAGAAGAGAAAGGATTTCGTCCGGCTGCAGGGCCTTCTGGTGAAACATGGACTGCATGACGGGCGTGGGCGGAGCGGTCAGCCAGGCCCCGGCGCCTTGGCGTCCGCCGAGGCGTTGGTAGACTTGGGTGAGATCCGGACCCAAACGTCCGCCCGCCAAGCCGGTCATCGTGCCGAGCGTGTGACAGGAGATGCAGGCGGGTCCTCCCTGGCTGAGCGGACGAATGCCCTGGAAGAGTTCGGCGCCGAGGGCGAGATCTTCCGGCGTGAAGGGGCGATCCGCCACGCTGGGAACCGCAGCCTGGGCTTGCGGCGCTCCGCCCTGGGCATCAATGTAATTGAGCAGCGCCTCGGCCATGGCCGGAGTGAGGCCGGGTACCGCGGGCATGGCGATGCCGTTGGCCTCCCGCTGCAGTTGCAGCGCGTAGGCATCGCGCTTGTGCAGGACCGCGGAGGGATCTGCCATAAATGCCTCTAGCCAGGCGCGATCCTTTCGCTTGGTGACATCCTTGAGGTCGGGCCCGACGCGGCGGCCCCCGCCAATGGTGTGGCACGCCGAGCAGTTTTGCTGGAAAAAGCCGCCAGGCTGCTGCGCGGTGGCGCAAAACGGGGCCGCGCACACGAGGAAGAACGCTATCGGGAAAAACCGCGTTTTCGTCACAGGTGCCCCCCTGGTGGCGTAGTTGCGCGCTTGGAGGAAGACCGGCTCTTCTTGCGCGCCGCTCTTCCGGGTTTGCCTGAGTCCGCCGGGGCCGGTGCTAACAGATCGGCCAGCGTGGTTTTTTCCATCCGCTCACGAATGGATGCCTGGAGCGGCGCCCAGTCTCGATGCAGGGGACAGGGATTGTCGATGGGACAGCTAGCGAGACCAAAAACGCATCCCTCGGAAATCACCGGGCCTTCCGCCGCGCGCACCAGCGCCGCCAGCGTGATGGTGTGTGGAGCGCGGCCCAGTTCCACTCCCTTTCCCGGGCCGCGGAACAACCGCACCAGTCCGGCGCGGCTGAGCCGCTGGAAAATCTTGGCCAGATACGCCTCGGGAACGCCGGCGCGGGCAGCCACTTCGCGGACCGGAGACAGTTTTCCGGGGGATTGCTGGGCGAGGAACACGGTCGCGCGGATGGCGATTTCAGAAGCGTGCTGGAACAGCATCGCGTCTCCCTTCCGGAATACGAGACTATTTACTCCTATATTCTGGAATTGTCAAGCAGATTGTTCGCGTTCGGAGGCGATGCGCCGGAAACGGTTTCTGAAAAGTGGCCAGGGACGCGAGGAACTGGAAAGAATTCTGAAGATTGCGCCGGACCGTGCTGGATAGAGTCCGCCTGCGGCGGAAACCAGAAGGTCGGGAGTTCGAACCTCTCCGGGCGCGCCATTTTCGTGATCCTTTACACCAAAGAACTTACGACTTATCCAAATATTTTCGGGATTGCCGACAATACGGCGCTCGACTCCAGGCCGCCTGCCCCGGCGGCCTGGAGTCCTCCAGTTCCGCCCAATTCGTTTTCACGGCCCGAGGCTGTGATATAACCTCTCTCATTCACCGTGGTACAAAAACTTGGTCAGATCACGGGCGAATGCCGGGTTGCGGCTCCCGGTGAATAATTTTGGGCTCAGGCCCACTCAGGTTCTCTTGTATCTGATGTGGGACTGGTTTGATGGAGGTCGGCGCGATGGCTGGTAAAGACCGGCTGCAAAACCCGGCGCATGCGCTGAAGAACATCGATCCGACTGTCACAAAAAAGAGGAGAAACTGCCATGAGTAGAATCCGATTCCCAGGTATGAAAACCGGTGTTGTTGTCCGCGCCACGCTCACGCTGGCGGCGTTGCTGTTGCTTCAACCTCCGAATTTAGCAATCGCCCAGGGAACAATGACAACGCAGGAAACGCTGCTGGACCGGATCCAGATTGGGGATCTGCTGACCAGGTACTATGGCGATCTGTCATCGGGCGCCAGCCATGACCTGGCCCAATATTACACCGAGGACGCCGTCCTCGACGTCAATGGAATAGTCGCCAAAGGTCATGAGGCGATTGAGAAGTTGTACGCGGGATTGGGCGGGGGCGGCCGGAGCGAAAGACAAGGGCGGACGCACATGCTGCTGAACAATCTTCTTATCAGCGTCAAAGGAGATAAAGCACAAGCGTGGCTCATCTGGACGGGCGTCATGAACGACACCGTGCGACTGACGCCCCGTTTGCTGGAACAGGGTCGCGAATACGACGAGCTGGTCAAGCGCAACAACCGCTGGTACATCCAGCATCGGTATATCACCGCCGACAGTGGAATGCCGGCAAGCTATGACAGCACCTACAAGCCCCGTGAACACCCAGCCTTGCCCTAAAGTCCCGCGTTGAAGCGAAGGGGCGCGGTGACCTGACCGGGGATTTCTGTACCAGGTGAATTCTCTCTCATTTCACCTGGTACGGAAACTCAGTCAGATCAGTACCAAAGGGGCTATTTCGAGCCTGCTGTAAGTTGCTCGATCTCGGTACTGGTAATCGAACTCTCGAATGAGAGCCAAGGAGTTCCGTTCGTTCGACGCTACACCATTCCGTCTCGACCACGAGCTACGAATCGGTGTTTGTAGGTGACAGCCTCGGTCCCGGTACCAACTTCTCCGGTAACCGCGGTGCATTCGATAGGTCGGTGCAACGCTCAGCTCGAACCCAACTTCCAGTGATCACAATAGCTACGATCGCTCGCTAGGGTTAGATGAGCCGGAACACTACCCTCGCTAAGTTTTGACCGAGTACTGCCGAACAGATCGGCTTTCCCAGGGAAGTACCGTTGAATCGATGCACGGGATGGTGTTGCATTGACCGGTTGAGCTGGCACCGTTAATCAGGATTTGCGCATTGCGGTGGCTTGATTTTTGATTCATTTTGCTTCCATGCCGGCCTTTTCGAGGAACTTGCGCAACTCGCCAAAGCCTTGGTCGCCCTCTAAGGCTGTGGTGAGCGTCCCGTCTGGACCAATCACCATGTAAGTGGGGAATACGCCGATCTGATAAGGACGCGGCATTTCGTTTTCGCTCGTTAACACCACCGGAAAGCTATGCGGGTGGCTTCTTAAGAAGTTCTCCACGACTCCACGTTCCTCATTCATGGAAATCCCGACGATCATCAATTCTTTGCCACCATATTTGCGGAACAACTTGTCAAGCGCTGGGGCGTCGGCGAGACACGGTGGGCACCAGGTAGTCCAGAAATCGAGCAATACGGTCTTGCCCTTAAATTCTGCCAGCGAAACCGGATTGCCTTGGATATCCATGACTTCCAGTTCGGGGGCCGGTTTGCCAATCAATTGCTTCTTGATGCGGGCGACGGTCCACCGCGTGAGTTCCTTAACTTGATGCATGTCGCTCTCCGGCAGCTGGAACAGAGTGGCATTTGGCGGAGGGCCATATCTCATCTGCGTCAGCGAATACGTCACGGATGCCTGGTAGCCGCCACGATCATTTTCGATTACTGCTTGCCGCTTGGATTGAACCAACGCCCCGGTTTCACTATCCATCGCTAGGAGGGCGATTCCACCCGAGAGCTTCGTGATCTGGCTGCTGGCTCCGAGCTCCATCAATTGTTTCACCGGCAACTCAAGGATGATACAGACATGGTCGCTGCCCTTAAATCCACATGGCCGGCGCTCCAATTCCTTCATTTTCGTCCAATCCAGATCAAAAGAGTTATAGGGACTGGGCTCGGGATCGTTACTATCTGCTTTCCGCTTGACCCGCACGTATTCATCTCCTCCGTCTTCCATCACCAGGAGATCCTGACCGTCGAAAAGTCGAATGCGATCGCCGGACCCGCTTACCGCTCGTTCGCGCCATTTGTCGCGGGATATATCGAGGGTGATTTTGCGGAACGAGCTTTGGCTGCCCCGGCCGGTCTTGTACGTCACGACCTGTTCAAATTCCTGATGCAATCCCGGTAGCATTTCTCGCTTGTTCTTGAGCTGACTCCACAGTTTGTTCGTTGCCGTCTGGGCGCTGGCGTTCCATGCGATCAACAGCGTTGCAAGCAAGAACGAAAAGCGCATAACACCTCCCACCACAGCCGTTTCTCCGGCCTAGAGCAGCCGTCTGCCTTGGCGACATTGCCATATGATATACAGAATACGCAATGGCTCCAATGACAGTCTTGCTAAAAGCCTCACCGAAAGGGACACACAGTATCGAGAGATCCAATCCGACCCTGTCAACGCCGGATTACGTCCCCGCCGGGCGCGCCATTTTCTTGCGAAGTGGGTTTTCAACGACTTCTCCCCAAGCCCTTTGGCCGTTTTCACCCGCAAGATCCAAGCTTGCGCCAAATAAAACTCACCAAGCTTCCCCTTGCTCGGTTACCGCGTCAATCCACCGCGTGGTGCCTAAGGATCTCACGTCCTCCGGACGCAAATCCGAATTGGCAGACGATGGCTGTGGTATAAACCCTGTTATTCACCGTGGTACAAAGACTCCGATTGGTCGGAGTTTTCCACCATCCGGGAGGTACCATGACACCCGAGGACGGACATCCTTTCATGTTAGGGCGAATGTTTCTCGGCCCCAATGGCATTCGCGCTGGATGGCGACTGCTGTTATATGAGACCTTCGCAGTTGCCATTCTCGGCGTGCTTTTCCATTTTGCGCTGCACGCTCCTCCTTGGCGAGTTCCTGCGTTTCGACTGGGCGAGCTGCTGCCTCGTGAACTGATTGGAGTCTTCGCTGCGCTCACGGCTGCCGTGCTCATGGCAAAGATTGAGCACCGCCCGTTCGGCAGCTACGGCTTGCCTCTGGAAACATGCATTCGGACTCAGATTCTGTGAGGGGGCAATGTGGGGCTTCGCCGCCATGACCGTGATATTGCTCATCCTTCGCGCCACTCACAGCTTCTCGTTTGGATCGGTGGAGCTTCATGGCCGTCAGTTCCTCTTCTATGCATTTGGTTGGGGAACTTATTTTCTTGCCGTGGGGTTGTACGAAGAGTTTGCCTTTCGTGGCTATCCGCAATTCACTTTGACAACCGCGATGGGCTTTTGGCCGGCGGCACTCCTTCTCTCTGCGATATTTGGAGCTCTGCATCTCGCGAATCCGGGTGAGAACTCTATCGGGGTGCTCCAGGTGTTTCTCACCGCCCTCCTTTTCTGTTTTTCCCTCAGAAGAACAGGCGATCTCTGGTTTGCCGTTGGACTGCACGGGGCCTGGGACTGGGCAGAGACCTTCTTCTACGGAGTCCCGGATAGCGGATTTCAGGGGCCGGGGCACTTCCTGAATCCGATGTTTCACGGGCCGAAGTGGCTCACGGGAGGATCCGCAGGACCGGAAGGAAGTATCGTGACGCTGTTGGTCGAGATCGCAATGATAGGGCTCGTGATATTGCGCTTCCGTGCCTCGCCCATAACAGTGCAAGGGTCATGAATGTGTCATGCTTTGTTGGCGCCGTTTCCGTAACCCTCCTCCGGGCAGGGGCGAACTGGAGCAACGACAAAAGCTTCTGCTTCGATCGCCAAAACGACGTTGATCGGGACACCGCCATGACGGACGTTGAATCGATCTCTGGTTTTCACAATCGGTGCCGCCTTGATGATCGCGTTCTTTGGCTGTGCCGTTCTGGCCCAGCAGCCCCCGGTCCGGCTAACCTCAGAGCAGGACCATCAGCGGACGATGGATTTGCTGAAGATTCAAGACGCTTCGGCAGGGCGCGGATGGCAATAATCCCCAAGCGCCCAATGCAGCGAATTACGATGAATCCAGTGCGAATCCGTATCCGCACCTGCCCGATCCTCTGGTGCTGAAGAACGGGAAAAGAGTTGCCACTGCGAAGAGTTGGTGGACTCAGCGGCGGCCGGAAATCGTAGAGGATTTTGACCGGGAGGTTTACGGGCGCGTTCCGAAGCGCGTCCCCGGCGTGCGCTGGGAACTTGTCAGTAGCACCAGAGAAATGAATGGGGACATTCCGGTCATCACCAAGAAACTCTTGGGCCACGTCGATAACTCATCCGATCCCGCGATATCGGTCAATATTCAGGTAACGCTGAGCACGCCCGCGGATGCAAGCGCCCCTGTGCCGGTCATGATGGAGCTGAGCTTGAGCCCGGAAGTCGCGGCCGCGTTAGCAAAGCGTTTTCCGGATGTTCGGCCGGCTCGCGGCCCCACCTGGCAGCAGCAGATTCTTGCCATGGGATGGGGTTATGCGGAGTATGTGCCCACGAGCGTGCAACCTGACAGCGGCGCTGGCCTCACGGAAGGCATTATTGGGCTCGTGAATCAAGGCCGGCCGCGGGCCCTCGATGATTGGGGCGCGTTGCGAGCTTGGGCGTGGGGTGCCAGCCGCGTCCTCGACTATTTCGAAACGGACAGGTCCGTAGACGCGAAACACGTGGGCATCGAGGGCCACTCGCGCTATGGAAAGGCGGCTCTGGTCGCGATGGCATACGACCCGCGCTTCGCGATCGCCTACGTCAGTTCCTCGGGAATGGGCGGGGCCGCACTTTACCGGCGTCACTTCGGAGAGCTGCTGGAAAATGTCGCGGCCGCAAACGAATACCATTGGATGGCCGGCAATTTCCTGAAGTATGCCGGCCCGCTCACCGCGAGCGATTTGCCGGTCGACTCTCATGAGCTGATTGCGTTGTGCGCTCCGCGCCCGGTTTTCATTGGCGCCGGCGCAATGCAAGGGGATGGTTGGGTCGATGCGAGAGGTATGTTTCTGGCTGCCGTCGGCGCGGGACCTGTGTACGAACTCCTGGGCAAGAACGCGCTACCTGCCAAACAATTCCCGCCGATCGAGACGCCTCTGATCAGCGGGGAAATCGCCTTTCGACAGCATACCGGCGGCCATACGCCCGGCCCGAATTGGCCAACCTTTTTGACCTTCGCCAGCCGCTACATCCCGAGCTCGTCAGGTCCGGTCTCGTTGAATCTTCGTCCCGCGACTCCCCACTGAAATCGAATTGCAAATTGGCGTTAATGCTTCTGTTTGAAAATTGACAGGTCAACGGCGGCAGCCATGGCCTTATAGCCGTCGTCGTTGGGATGCAGATGATCGCGAAGGTTGAATGCGGCGCGGATCTGTTTCGGATTCGCGGGATCCTGCACGGCCGCATCGAAGTCGATCACGGCGTCGTAGGCGTGGCTGGTGCGAATCCAAGTGTTGACCGCCTCGCGCATCTGTTCGCCTTGATCGGTTGCGTAGGACGCGCCGACGTACGGCGTCAAAGTCGCGCCGATCACTTTGATTCCGTGCAGGTGGGCGCGCTCGATGATTTGCTTGTGCGCTGCGATCAGGTCGTCCGCGGTGACGGCGTCCGGCGCCTGCGCGCCGGGGCGTCCGCCGATCCCGATGTCATTGATTCCTTCGAGCACGATCAGCCATTTGGCTCCCGGCTGGCTCAAAACGTCGCGATCGAAGCGCGCCAGCGCGGAGACTCCCGCGCCGTCATTGAGCAGGCGATTGCCGGAAATGCCTTCGTTGACGATGGCCAGGTTCGCGGTGGCCTTGTTCGCCGCCAGGCGCTCGGCCAATTGGCTCGGCCAACTGCGATTTGTGTCCGGCGTGGACGTCGCGCCATCGGTGATGGAATCTCCAAACGCAACGATGAGCCCGGCGCTCTGCGGCGCCTCCACATCCACGGCGGAAATCCAATACCAGAGCTGCACGCTCTTCGGGTCGGCAATCGACGCGGCGCCAGTGAAGTCGCCCGCCTCCGAGATGTACGTCGTGTGCAGGCCCGTCAGATGGATCGTCGGCGAGCTCGCCTCGCCCGGAATGTACACGCTGATGACCAGATCGCTCAGCGGGGGCACGGTCAAATCGACAGGGTCGCTGAGCGCTTCCGCGGCGGGCGGGATCGTGAACGATGCCTTTCCGCTGAACGTCAGCGGACGATCGGAACCGGGAACGATTGTGGAGTCTTTGTCATGCAGCGCGACGTGCGCCGCTCCCACTTCCAGCGCGCTCGTGCCGAAAGCGTTCGAAAGCTGCACGCGCACCCGGCGGCCGCCGATGCTCGTGTGCACGATCATGCGCACGGTCTGGTTCTGGATGGTCGGCGGCGCGGGAAACATTGGCGGCGGAGGCGGATTGCCTGGCGTCTGGCCCGCGGCAGACGATGGTGCAGGCGCCGGGAGCCGTGGAAATACGAATCGCGGAGTTTGCGGCGACGCCGCCCACGTGGCGACCCAGTGATCCTGTGCATCTGCACCCTGGACGGTGCACGCGATCCCTGCTCCCAATAAGCACGCGAGAACCGCTACTCTCCAGCTGGTCCGTACGATCGCCATGTTTCGCTCCCTTGCGTGGAATCGGCAGGTGAATTCTCGTTCAGAACACAGTCGTTGTAAAGTCTAACCAGGTCTCATGCTGGCCATTGCGCGTGCCGTCCCCTTGGGCCCGCCGTTTATTTCCCCATACGAAAGTGATTTGCAAGATTAGCGGCTGGCTTCGTATGACTCGATCACCCCGGTTTACAGCGTGTGCAGATAGGCGAGCAGGTCGCTGAGTTGCTGCTCGGTGAGCGCATCGCCCAGGGGAGGCATCATCCCAGCGTCCCCCCACGCATCTTCTGATGGGATCATCGGCTTTCGACTCGGCGGGCTACGAGGCTCTTCTGCTAAATCGGCAGCTGCCCTGGGACGAGAAGATCTTGCCACAGGGAACCGCAGCAACTTCGAATACACGCTCAAACTTGAAGGAAGTTGGCTGGCCCGGTTTCTGCGTCGGACCTGCGATCGCGCGTATCTTTTCCGCTGTTTGACTTGTCGCGATTCAACTAGCGGGTTCCCCTGCCCATGGCTCCCTGCTAGTTCAGTGTTGATTGCGATGATTGAATGGCGCAGCCGCCTGTCCCGCCCGATGTCGTGCAAGTTTGGTTGGCCAGCGGAGTAAAGTAGAGCTGCGATGCGCCGGCGAGAGTCCCCGCTCCCACGGAGTTATCGAACACCACTCCGCTGGCGCCGCCCGCCACCGTCGCAACTCCAACCGTGGCCGTCCCTCCTGGCGAGATGGCCGCGCCGCTGGTGACATCAAAGGACATGATGCATCCGGCTGCCGCGGGGCAGTTGATCGGTGCGCCGGTTACTGCGCCACCTTGCACGCTTGTGAAAATCCAATCTTTTGCCCCGCCGCTTGCGTTCGGATTGTACATCTCGACGACGGGCCCACAGGTACTACCCGAGGCCGCCAAAGCAGGGCCAGCGGTCACCGTGCCCAGAACTCCCGCGCTGCTCACGGCAATCTGATACAGCGTGGGCGCTCCGCCGATATTGCCGCAGGCGTACATGTGCCCCGCGCCACCCGAGTAGAATGCGTTGTCAAAATCTCCCGCAAAGATGCTGAGCGTGGAACTGCAGGTATTTCCGTTGCTGATCTGGACATAGGTTTCCGTTGTTGTGGCTGTAAAGTTCGTCGGCATTGTGATGGCTGCGTTATCCGTGGTCCCACACGTAGCACCGGTGTTGTCCGCTGAAAATAGATAGACCAAGCCGTCGGTTGAATTGATGATCGGACCATCCCGAAAGCCCACCCCGCGGGAAAGCTGTATGGATTTGACCACGGTGCCGTTGGTCGCGGTGACGGCGTACAATTGTCCATTGCCCAAGCCTGCTGGGACACCATCGGCGATAAAGACTTTTCCCGAAACGGCATCAAAAACGGGGCTGCTGGCAACATTGCCAGCCGTCAAAGTAGCCGGAAACCCGCCCGTGGTGACATGTGCCGGAGTTCCCGCGAACACGTTTGTAAACTTCTGCAGCTGGCCTCCGTCATCGCCCACGTAGATCGTGTCACCGCCAAAATCGTAAAAGGGCGATGAGTTGGTATCGGTAAGGCTTCCGGCGCCGGTAAAGGCCATCGTGTACATGCAGGGGGCGGTGCAGGTGGTGTAGGCGGCGGCGCTGGCCTGGGTTGTAAGCGTCACCGGATTATTGTAGGCAGCCGTGCCCGACGCTGCCCATTTCAGAAGCACCAAGCTTGCGGTCGCCCCTACGTTCTGGACAAACGCGACCTGCTTGCCGTCGGCCGAGAGCGTGGGCGAGGTTACCACCGTTCCCCCCGTGTCGTAAGCCCAGAAGATCGACGGCACCGTTCCGGTGCAGCCCGCATAGAGATTGTCGAAGGCAAGGATGTCGGCCTGCGGGTCCGCTCCGCCCGCCAGATTCGTGATGGCCGGCGTGTTACCACCGGACCACTGAAAACGGGATATGTTTATCGGCTCCGAAAGTTGGATGCTGTTGCCGGCCGATCCCGCGGTGTTGGCAGTAACCGTCAACGAGCCAGTGGAGGGAACGTTAGCAGTCGCCGTAACGCCAATGGTGCTGTTGTTCCTGTTGATGGCCGCGGCGAGGTTGATCGCTTCCTGACTAATGGAGCCGGCGTTAGCGCCTACTTCAAAGTTCAGGCCGGATGTTCACCGTTGTGCTCGCCGTCAAGGTTACGCTGTTCGCGCCGTTGGTGATTCGGACAGTCCCAGTTCCGGAGAGGGGAGAGTCGTAAACGCCCCCGTGGCGCTGGCGGTGGCACTCGTCCCTGATCCTGCCAGGCTGGTGTTATACACGACAAAATCGGGGTTCGGATCCGTGCCGCACTTCGCGGTGCTTACATCAAACGAGAATTTCGCTGGGTACTTGCCCGCGCCCACCGTGGCGCCGGGGCCCATGTCCATGCTCCAGTCGCGTTGCAGAAGGTCCGGGTTCCTGGGCCATCGGATGCGTCCACGGTACTCCGCATTGCGCCGGATCCACTGCTGCACGTAGCGCGGGTTCCCCGAGAGTTGAAATTGCTGCATCAGCCCCTTCGGCGCGGAAAAGACCAGGTGCCGATGGCTCCAGTCGGTTGTCAGGTGAATGGGTTCGTTTCCTGCGTTCGTTCCGCGCACCATCAGTAGCGCGATCACGATCGTCACCCCAAGCAGGACGTGGACCCGACTGATACGCCATGAGCTATGCGGTTTCATTGTTGCTCCTCGCGCTCTGGTTAAGCACCAGGCGCAATTACTCGGGCTAGCCAAACACTAAGGTTAACCCAGCCCTGGCCTCCCTCGAGAATTTCCGTGTTGGCTCGACGCATTTCTACTATTGCTAAGCTGCGAACTCCGTTTCCTAGTTATCAGCAACCGTTATGAGAACTGTTCCCGTATTGGTAAGTGATACCAAACACGCCAGTTAGAGTTTGACGCACGCCTTGCTACGAACCACAACGCCGGGAGTTCGAGCCTCTCCGGGCTGGGATTTCGCAGGTCTTCCGATTGCTGCCTTGTAGCTGACGAGTAGTGCGAGGACATGCGAAGGTGTCACAGGCAAGCCACAATTGGCGAACGCTACCAGCCAGCCGACGAATCCGTTCGGACGCACGACCACCCTGCCTGCCAGTAATCTCGAATATGCCTGGCCGGTCCTGCGTTTACAGCGTGTGCAGATAGGCGAGCAGGTCGCTGAGCTGCTGCTCGGTGAGGGCATCGCCCAGGGGAGGCATCATCCCGCGGCCGCCCACGATGCTCTGTGTGACGAATCGGTCGTTGGCCGGCAAGCCGCTCGGCAAGAACGGTTTTCCGAACAGCCGCTTCAGCCCCGGCCCCTTCAGCCCCGAGGAGGAGTAGGCCTTGTGGCAGGCGGCGCAATAAGTTTGGTAAATACGCCGCCCGTTCGCCTGCTGGGCATTCAAGCCCAGTTCCGCGTCCGTCTTTTCAGGCGCGTCCCCGCACCCGGCCAGCACGGCCAGGAGAAGCGCGCCCGCGAAGATCGGTCCCGTTCGCATGAAACGCGTATCATACTCTGGAACGCGTTCGGCATTCACGCCGAAGCGCATCCGCCGCGTCCACGCCAAATCGGTCCCTGGTCGTACCCAACACGCGCGCGTCCAATGCATTCCCGCCCGCTGTAAGCCATCTCCGCCGGCCCATTCGAATCCACCACCCTGCCGCGGGCGTGCGTTCTGTCACTCGTTGCCGTGACCCTCATCACCGCGTCTGATCTGCGCCCGCGATACTCTGTTCCGACAGGAGGGTGTCATGGAACTGATGGAGGCCATCGAGAAGCGGCGAGCCGTACGCGAGTTCACCGACGCCCCCGTCGAGCGCGCGACCGTCGAACGCCTCATTCACGCAGCCGTCCTGGCGCCCAGCGCCATGAATCTTCAGCCGTGGGCGTTTGCGGTGCTGCTGGATCGCCAGCGCATCGAGGATCTCGGAGACCGCGCTAAGAGCCATTTGCTGGCGAATTTCCCGCGGACCGGACCGGTCGCCTCGCTCCGCAAAAGGGTCGAAGATCCGCAGTATGTGTTATTCCATCGAGCCCCGGCGCTCGTGCTGGTCCTGGCCACGTCCTCGGAAGCCCAGGCCGACGAAGACTGCTGCCTCGCGGCGCAGAATCTGATGCTCGCCGCGCGCGGGGAGGGAATTGGCGCATGTTGGATTGGGCTTGCGCGTCCGTGGGCCAACTTGTCTTCGACAAAGGTGGAGCTGGGACTGCCGGAACACTACGCCGTCGTCGCTCCGATCGTCCTGGGACATCCGAAGGCCTGGCCCGCCTCGCACGGCCGGAATGCTCCGGAAGTTCATTGGTTGAAATGACCGGCGAGCAGGATTTCACCGGCCCTGCCCCTGCTTGTCGATTTGTTGGTATCGCGGGGCCGGCGGAGCACGGTGACCTGCATCACTGCAGCGCCTGCTCCGATGTGCGACGGTTACTGCGGTGACGTTGGCCGCGCGATGCGAATCGAGGAAGGAGTACTGCTATGTTGGTCAAAGAAGCGATGTCGAAAGAGATTTTCTTTTGCGTTCCGTCGGATACGGCGCAGGCCGCCGCGAGAACCATGAGGCTGCGCGGCGTCGGAGCGTTGCCGGTCGTCTCGGACTCCGCCACGAAAAGGCTGGAGGGCATCGTGACCGACCGGGACCTGTGCTGCAGCGTCGTCGCCGAGGCGATGCTCGCCGAAACCACCCGGGTTGCGGATGTGATGACCCGCAACCCCATAATCTGCGCGCCGGAAAATACCCTCGAGGATTGCGAGAAGCTGATGGAGAAGTGGCACATCCGAAGGCTCCCGGTGGTCGACACTCTGGGACGATGCGTGGGAATGATTGCCCAGGCGGACATCGCGCTGCACGCGCCCGCCGCAAAGGTGGCGAAAATGCTGGCGGAGATATCCCGGCCGATGGCCACCGTGAGTGAAGTCCGGGCTGCCCGGGCTTAGTTCGCATCACTTGCAAATGCTCGCTCCGGACTTCAGTTCCACCGGAGCCCGGATGGCTTGTTCTGCCGCTGCCCGTTGCTGTCGCGCTGGGCGCGGCTTGCAAACAATCTGCGGGGAGGTGTTGTATGGCGACGTACGTCATTTTGAGCCGGTTCTCACCGGATGCGTTTCGGGATCCAAAGGATTTCAAGAAATTGGCCGAAACCGTGTCGAACAAAATCAAGATCGATTGCCCAGGCGTGGAATGGAAACACAGCTTTGCCACCCTCGGCCGCTTTGATGTCGTGGATGTCGTGGAGACGGATGATCCCAAGCAAATCGAGAGAGCCGCGATGATTATCCGCGCCTACGGTCATTCGACCACGGAGACGCTCGCGGGGACGCCGTGGAAGGAGTTTCTGGCTAGGCTGTAGTCTGCTCCGACTCAGACTGCCGAACGTGACATGTTCACGGGACGTGACCCGTGTCACAGATCAGCCCGCGATAGAGTTCTACACTTGCAGCGGATTTCGATCGCCCCTTTCCCGCCCGGTAGCGAAAATCGGCGACCTGCCGAAACACTTCAGAAAGGAGCCAGTAAAATGGCCGAAAAATCGACAGCCGTGCAGCGCGCCCCCAGCAAGACCTCCTTGACCGCCCAGGACGTCATGCAGCAACCCGTCATCGCCGCGACTCCCCGTGCTTCCTTGCGGGACGTCGCCAACCAGTTGGTCGCCAATGAATTTACAGGAATGCCCGTCGTCGCGTCCGATGGCCGCGTGGTTGGTGTCATCACGGAATCGGATATCATTCGCGCGGTCGTGCAAGGCAAGCGGCTCGAAAACCTCACCGCTTCCGACGTCATGACAGGTCCTCCCATCGCGGTGAAACTCGATGCTCCGCTGGAGGAGGTGATGAAGCACCTGGACGAAAATCGCATCGTCCGCGTCCCCGTGACCAACGACGACGCCCTGGTCGGCATCATTTCCCGCCGGGATGTGATCCGCGCCATTCTCGAGCCGGAGTTCATCGTCTGCGGCGGCCTGTAGCCTGCCGTTCGAAGTGGCGCGCCAGTCGTAAACGCCAAACACGCCGCCCTGATTGTGTGCGGACAAACTGCCACCTGCACTAAACGCAAGCCTCTTGCGACACTATCGACCTCGGGCCGCCGCCGTAATGCGTCTGGCGCCTCTGCGGTGGACTTTGCCGTTTTTGTCACAGGAGCAATCCGCCGCGCGCGGTCGCCTACCTCGCGCAAGAAAAGACGCCTCGAAATTGTTTACACCAACAACCCTCTTGAAAACTGCCCCATACCATGCCAGCCTTAGTGTGGCGGTGATGGCGAGTCTTGGGAGCCGATGCGTGGCGGCTCGATTTCTATTCGCTACACACTGTGAAACAGAAATTGAGCTAACTCGTTGAAAACAAAAGACAGCGGCCCGCTCTAACCGCTACACTTGGCCGGGGCCCTGGAACATCCGGGCACGGAACGAACTGGCAGAGAACCACGGCCTTCAGGTAAGATATTCTAGTTTGTGGAGATGCCATTGACACTGACACAGATTCAGAACTCGCAGAGCGGGGCCAAGACGCTGGTGCGCGTGCGGCCGCGCGGATTCTGCGCCGGCGTGGTCCGGGCCGTGGACATCGTGGATCTGGCGCTGGAGGCGTACGGCCGCCCGGTCTATGTCCATCACGAGATTGTGCACAACCGCTACGTCGTCGAGCAGTTGCGGCGGCGCGGCGCCATCTTCGTCGAGACCATCGAGGAAGTGCCGGTCGGCGCGGTCCTGGTGTTCAGCGCCCATGGCGTGCCTCCGCGCGTGCGCACCGAGGCCAAGGAGCGCCAATTGCGCGTGATCGACGCAACCTGCCCGCTCGTCACCAAGGTGCATCTCGAGGCGCTCAAGTTTGCGCGCGAGGGCCGCACGCTGATCCTCATCGGCCATCGCGATCATCAGGAAATTGTCGGAACCTCCGGCGAAGCGCCGGAACGCACCGTGGTTGTCGGAAGCGTCGAGGAAGTGGACAAGCTCGAGGTGCCGGACCCCGCGCGCCTCGCCTTCCTCACCCAAACCACGCTGTCTCTCTACGACACGCAGGAAATTGTGGCTCGCTTGCGCCAGCGATTCCCGCTGATTGCCGGGCCCGCGTCGGACGACATCTGTTACGCCACGCAGAACCGCCAGGAAGCGGTCGAAGCGCTGACGCACGAGGTGCAGTTGATTCTGGTCGTGGGATCGGCCAACAGTTCGAATTCCAATCGCCTGGTCGAAGTGGCCAAGCGCGCGGGCGTAGCGGCGCGCCTGATCGAAGATGCCAACGATATTGATGCGTCGTGGCTGGAGGGCGTGACGTCGCTGGGCCTCACCGCGGGCGCCTCGGCTCCGGAAGTTCTGGTCGAGCAGGTGAGCCAGCGTCTTTCGACCTTCGGATTCACCAACCAGCGCGACCTCGATCTGATTCGTGAGGATGTGCGGTTCACCCTGCCGCCGGAGCTGGCGGCCCGGCAAAGTCAGGCCGTGAATTGAGTTCGGCCGTGCCTTGCGATTCGCAATCCACTGTAAGGAGCCTCTGAGTGGCGGTTAAGATCATCCGCCAGGCGAATAAGATCGCCGTGCTGGGTTCGCCTTCGAGTGCGGCGGCGATGGCGCCGGGCCGCGAAGGTGCGCCCGCCGCGCTGCGCGCCGCCGGTTTGCTGGAGCGGCTCCGCTCCGTGGGCTACACCGTCACCGATTTAGGCGATGATCCGCCCCAGGTGTACAAGCCCGATCCGGAAAGCCCCCGCGCCCGCAATCTCCCCAGTGTTCTGGCGTCCATCGAAGCCCTGAAGCCGCGCGTCGAACAAGCCGTCAAATCCGGCGCGCTGCCGCTGATCCTGAGCGGCGATTGCTCGGTGGCGCTGGCAACCATTGCCGGCGTCCGCCGCTACTTCCGCCGTGTCAGCCTGGTGTACATGGATTGTGATGCGGATTTGAACACGCCGGCGACCACGACGTCGGGCTGCGTGGACGGCATGGTGGTGGCTCACTTGACCGGCCGGGGCGCCGCGGAGATGGTTCGCTTCTGGAGCGAGCCGCCGCTGGTGCGCGAGCCCGACGTCGCGCTGTTCGGCGTCAATCGCATGGAGCCCGCGGAGGAGGACGCGCTGCGGGACTCGCCGCTGCGGCGCTATTTCGCCGACGACGTCAGGACCATGGGGCCCGCGGCCGCAGCGCAAGCGGCCATCGAGCGCATCCACGGCAGCGGCCACGAATTCGTCCTGCACCTCGATGTGGATGTCATCGCGGAGTTTCAAGCCACGGACAATCCCGGAGCGGGAGGCTTGCGGCTCGAAGAAGTGCGCGAGGCGCTCCATGTGTTCGCCCAACAGAGCCAGCTCGCCGCCATCGAAGTGACGGCCTACAACCCGGCGAAGGACGCCGACGGAACCGGCGCGAGAATGATCGTGGACTTGCTCGCCGATGTTCTGGGCAAGCGGCTGGAAATAATCGGGTCGGCGCCTGCGGCAACCGAATCCGTCGCCGCGCCTCCGGCTGCCGCGCCTCCGGCTGCCGCGCAAGCCGCAGCGGCCTCGTCGTTGCCCCTGCCGGAGCCAGCGCTTCCTGCGGCCGCTCCCGGAGAGGCGTGGTCCTCCGAGAGTCTCGAACCGGATTCCGAATCCGCGGACGCGGCGGCCGACGCGCCCGCCAGCGCCGCACCGCGCGCCTCTGGTGAAACGGACGAACCTCATTCCTGAACGCTCCCGGCCGCATCGAATTCTTGTGCGCACATCCAAACCATCCGCGAAATCCCAGCCCCAAGTGATCATTTTCGACGTGGACGGCGTTCTCGTCGACGTGCAGGGATCGTTTCACCGCACCACGCTCGATACCGTCCGCTTTTTCACCGGGAAGAGCGCGACGCGCAAGGAATTGCACCGCTGGAAGAACCAGTCGGGCTTCAATGACGATTGGAAGCTCTCGACGGCCTGGGTGCGCTCGCTGGGCGGCACGGCCGGGTACGACGAAGTGAAGAGCAAGTTCCTGGAGCTGTACTGGGGCACGAACGGGAAGGGAAACGTCGATCGCGAAAAGTGGCTGCTCCCGCGCACGAGCCTGCGGCGCCTGGCAAGCCGCGCCGATCTCGCGCTGTTCACCGGCCGCGTTCGCAGGGAAACCGACTACACGCTGGACCGCTGCCGCGTGCGCGAGTTTTTCCGCCACATCGTCACGGTGGAAGATGTCGAGCGCCCCAAGCCCGACCCGGAAGGTCTGCTCAAGATTCTCAACGGTCGCGAACCCTCGGTGGCGATTTACGTGGGCGACAACGTGGACGACGCCATCGCTTCCCAGGCCGCCGGAATTCCGTTCGTCGGTATTCTGCCGCCCGGCGTGCATGGACGCCGCGAGCGGCGCGCCCTGCTCACTAAGTTCGGGGCGCAGGCGATTCTGAGTGACGTCCGCCAATTCGAAAAGTGGCTGAAGCGCCCCGCCTCCGGGAAGCGCGCGCGGACCCCGCTCCTCTCGAAGGCCTAGCGTTTCTCAGTGCGCCGCGTCCCACACGCGTGCGATGTCTCGACCCAAACCAAATCGGAATGTTGCGCATCATAGTGGAGGTGTTGCACGCACCGTGCGGGGGAATGCGAACTGTGACGCGCAGGAAGAATTTGTCCCGAGTGGCCCGTCCGAAAGGGAGGGCGCATATTAGAAGACGCCGCTGTTCCGTTTTGTAATGGACAGCCGCGCTCCCGCGCGTGCCGCCGGAATATGCTCGGCACGTGGAGGGTGTGGCTTGGTCCTCCGGCCCTGCGGGAGGCCCGGATGGGGCCACTCGGTTTCTTGCGGGGAAGACTAGCCCCGCGAATCTGTTTTGTGCCGGCCGCCCTAACGGCCCGACGCGGCGTTCGCATTCAACTTGCGCACAAGCTCACGCGTTCGTGTTCCACCGAGAAGCCGCTCCAGCCGCCCTCGCGCCGTAGATCCACGCGCAGCACGCGGCCCTGGGTCTCCAGACTCAAGGCTCGCGTTTGCGGATCGGAGACCGGAAGCTGAACGCTGAGTGCGACGGCCGCGCTGCGGGGCGGGCAGCCGCTCGCCACCACGTAGACGCCCTTGGGGCTGATATCGCGCGTCCAACCGAGACCCTTCTGCGAAACGCCCTGTTCATCCGTCCAACTGAAAGCCACGCGCGCTTCGAGCGCATAGCGAACCGCCGCGCGGAGATCTTTCGCTGAGCCGGTTCTGTTCTGCCCCGCGTGGGTTGTGTGCGAATCCATTGCTGACTCTCGCGCGGGTCTGCTTCCGGCGCAACGCGGATTAAGGTATGCCGCTTGGGCAAACCGTGCAAGTGGCTGAACGTTTCTGGAGAGAAGGGGCTTGGTGGCCGAGTCCGGATGCCGGGGGTGGCACGGACTTTCGCCGGGCTGGACGCTCCGGGTCGGGGTAGCCCTTATATTCCGGACGATGGAGAAGAAACACCCTGGTGGCGTGGCAGGAGAATCTTTCCGGAGTGAGTAGGTACGACTGTACCTATTCTGGCTGGGAGGTGCGGGGACCCTGATCGGGAACGAGAGCAGTGGCGCTGTGCGCGGCAGTGGCTCAGGGAATATCCAGTGTGAACCCCGGCGGTCATCTGCTTGTTAGATAGCCACATAGCAGACGAAAGGGAAATTCGTTCCATGCTTGGCCTTGAGGTGGGGGATACCGGGCGGCCAAGGGCACCACTTGGCCGCAAGTCTGGCGCCGTCGAGAATCGGCAAGGTGTCGCGCCCGGCACCGGAGGATCTTTGTGGCAGACGACAACGAGCACCCGGAGGCTCCGCGAGGACGGAAAGTTCACCGAGTATGGCATCTTGGTTGTTAGTAAATTGAGTTACTTTGTTCTTGTCATCGCAGGCTGGTCGCGCCTAAAATGGCGTACCCTTTCAGCTCCGTAGCTGCCGAGGTGCAGGATGCATAGTGAGCAGCAGGCGCGGAGCCCGGTTGTTAACATTCTCATCGCGGAAGCGAATGAGATGAATTGCCAGTTGGTCGAGAGCGCGTTGCGGCCACGGCGCCATGGTGTCTCCGTAGTCGCTTCCACGGTCGCTGCGCGTGAAGCGCTTGCGTTGTTGAAGGAGCGGGCGCCGGACGTCGCCGTCATCAGCGCGCAACTCCAGGAAGGCCCCTTTGAGGGATACCGAGTCCTGCGGGAGTTGCACGCGCTGGAGTCGAGAACCCGCACCATCCTGTTGCTGGGCTCGCGCGAGCGCGATCTGGTGATCGACGCGTTTCGGTGCGGGGCGCGCGGCGTGGTGTTTCGCGATGAGCCCTTGAAGACGCTCGGAAAGTGTATCCACGCGGTGCACGCGGGGCAAGTGTGGGCCAGCAGCGAGCATCTCGGGTACGTGCTCGAGGTGTTGAGCCGCGTTCCGCCGGTGCGGCTGCGCGAGGGGCGCGGTATCGCCCTGTTGTCGAAGCGCGAGGCGGACGTCGCGCACCTGGTGGCCGACGGACTGACGAATCGCGAGATCGCCCGGCAGCTCGGCCTGAGCCAGCATACCGTGCGCAACTATCTCTTCCGCGTGTTTGAGAAGGTCGGGGTCTCGACGCGCGTGGAGCTGGTCCTCTATTGCTTGCAGGAGAGGCAGAGATCCCCGGGGCCAAATGCCGGCTGAAGAAGAGCTCGCCGTGGCAACTCCTCCCTCCCAGCATGTTGCAGTCGCTGGTTCGAAACGTTAATCTGGCGAACGCGCCCGGGTGGCGGAATGGCATACGCGGGGGACTTAAAATCCCCTGACGCTCACGCGTCGTGTGGGTTCGACCCCCACCCCGGGCACCAGTATTTTCGATACTGTGACCTGCCCCTGATCGGGATCTTGTGACATGTCCGGCCGGAAGGAGTCAAGTCTCGCGCAGGGTACGCACCAGGCATAGGTATCAGGTGCAATCCTGTGCCGGGATTTGCAATGAAAGCCGCTGCAATTGAACGGGTTGGCGTTCACAGAATTGCATGGTAAAGGGATTTGGGGGAGTTAAAGTCCCCTGGCGCTCACGCGTCGTGTGTGTTCGACTCCCTCCGCCCGCAGCACTTGTTCCCCGATCTCTGGTTCAAGGCCTGGCTGCGGCGTGAAGTTGGGGCCATCTTACGGAATGGAAAAAATCGCACGTTAAGAAACCGAAGCCCGCTGAGTTTCCTTATTTTCACGGCCATCGTAAGCCGGTTGTATAGCGCAGAGGACCGAACGCGAGGGAATCCCCATAGCCAAAAACCCCTTTCGTAATGGCTTCAAAAGATGAAGGTTTTCGCGAGTTTGGGGCATGTGGTAACGCCATGCTTGAAAACTATAGTCTATAAGCCATAAATCCCTGGCCTACGATTTGTTCCGTTTCGCGACGGTACCTTGTAAACTGCGCAAGCGCCAAAGAGAAGGATCATTATGCAAACAGATCCACATAAGTCCGAACCCGCCGCGGCGCCCAAGAAGTCCGCAAGCGCCAATCCCCCTGACATCGCCGCCGCGTCGGTTCCCGACACACTTGCGGCGCTACATGTGAACCCTGACACCGGGCTCACGCACGCGGAGGTGGACGTTCGCCGGAAGGAGCACGGCTATAACGAAGTAGCCGAACAAAAAGGGCACCCGGTGCGCAAATTCCTCGGAAAATTCTGGGGAATCTCGGCGTGGATGCTCGAACTGATCATGGTTCTGTCCGCCGTGCTCGGGAATTACTCTGATCTCGCTGTGGTGGGCGCGCTGCTGGTTGTCAACGCCGTGCTGAGCTTTATGCAGGAGCAGCGAGCTACCGGTGTCGTTGAGGCACTGCGGCGACGGTTGCAGGTCAGTGCGCGCGTCCGGCGCGATTCAAGCTGGCAGGTCATTCCTGCCCGCGAGATAGTCCCCGGCGACATCGTTCGTGTGCGATCCGGTGACATCATCCCCGCGGACGTGAGACTTCTCACCGGAGCGTTGAGCGGTGGACCAGTCGGCGCTCACCGGCGAATCGAAAGACGCGGACAAAGCGCCGGGCGAAGTGCTCTCGTCGGGGTCCATCGCCCGACGGGGCGAAGGCAACGGCGTGGTGATCCTGACCGGGGCTAAGACCTACTTTGGCCGCACCACGGAACTTGTGCAGGAGGCGCGTCCGAAACTGCACATCGAAGCAGTCGTGGCCAAGGTCGTCCGCTGGCTCTTCGTCATTGTCGGCGCGCTGCTAGGCGTGGTGATCGTGCTGTCGCTGATTCGCGGCGCACCGCTCATCGAAATGATCCCGCTCATGCTCGTCCTGCTCATGAGCGCGGTGCCGGTCGCTCTCCCCGTCATGTTCACGGTCAGCATGGCCCTCGGGTCGAAGGAACTGGCCAAGCGTGGCGTGCTGGTCACCCGCCTGAGCGCGGCCGAGGATGCCGCGACGATGGATGTGCTCTGCGTGGATAAGACGGGCACCATCACGATGAACCAACTGGCTGTCACCGGCGTGATCCCGCTGGCGCGAGCGACAGAAGCAGACGTGTTGTTCGCTGGCGCACTTGCGTCTCAAGAGGCCAACCAGGACCCAATCGATCTGGCATTCCTCGCGGCAGCGAAAGCGCATAACGTATTCGACGGCGCTCCCTCAGTCACGCCCGTTTCCTTCGCACCTTTTGATGCGAAAAGCCGGCGGACGGAAGCCGTGGTCGAACAGAACGGACAGCGGCTGCGGGTGATGAAAGGCGCCGTCCGCACCATCGCCGAGGCCTGCGGACTCCAGCCCCCGGAAGTCGAGGCGTTGGAGCTGCGCGCCAGCGCGGCGGCTGCGAAGGGCTATCGGACGCTCGCGGTGGCCCGCGGCCCGGAGACGGGCACCCCGGCCTTGGTCGGACTGGTGTCGTTGTATGATCCGCCGCGACCAGACGCCAAGCAGCTCATTGCCACACTCCTCGATCTCGGCGTTCCGGTAAAGATGCTCACCGGGGACGCATTGCCGGTGGCGCGGGAGATCGGCCAGGGAGTCGGGTTGCCCAACATCCGGCGCGTGGCTGATCTAAAGGCGGCGGGCGCCGTGGCCGGCAACGAGGCCGTTGACTTGTTGGCGGGCGCGGATGGTTTTGCCGAGGTGTATCCGGAGGACAAGTACGTCGTGGTGCAGCATTTACAGGCTGCAGGGCACGTAACAGGCATGACCGGCGACGGTGTCAACGATGCACCCGCGCTTCGCCAGGCTGAAGTGGGAATCGCCGTTAGCACCGCGACCGACGTGGCCAAGGGAGCCGCGAGCGTCGTCTTGACCGAGGCCGGGCTGACGAACATTGTGGCACTGGTCGAGCAGGGACGGACAATTTACCAACGCATTCTGACGTGGATCATCAACAAGATCAGCCGGACAATTCTGAAGGCTGCTTTCGTGGCGATCGCATTCGTGGTGACGGGCAAGTTCGTTGTCTCGGCCTTCGCCATGCTGCTGCTGGTCTTCCTGACGGACTTCGCGAAGATCTCGCTTGCCACCGACAATGTGCGGCCATCCAAGAAGCCGGAAACATGGAACATCGGAGGCTTCATCATGGTGTCCGTTGTGCTTGGTGTTGCGATGGTTGCTGAGACACTCCTTCTGTTATGGATCGGCTGGACGAAATTCGGTTTGGCAACCAACAACAATGCCCTCTACACCTTTAGCTTTCTCATGCTGCTTTACTTTGCCGTATTCTCCGTCGTGTCCGCGCGGGAGCGCCACTGGTTTTGGGCGACCCTGCCCAGTAAGACCTTCCTGTTCGCCCTCGCTGCGGATGCCGTCATCGGCACCGCCGTGACGTTCGTGGGGCTGCCGGGACTCATGCCGCTGCCGTTGTGGCAGACACTCGCGGTGTTTGTTTATGCCATGGTTTCGTGCCTGATTCTGAACGACGCCGTGAAGGTCGCCATGATCAAGTGGCGCGTTCTGAATCCCGTGGCCGGAAGACCGGTCGATGTGCCAGCACCGTCGCAAGGATGAAGATGAGAATTCATTCAGATTGCACTTAAAACCACTGGCGCTCACGCGTCGTGTGGGTTCGACCCCCACCCCGGGCACCAGGCCGTCTCGTTCTCGTGTTATCCCCTTGGGCTTGCATATCGCGGCGATGCGAGATACGCTGCGCCACTTCGGCCTGCTTTTTGTCTCCAGAGACGCGGCCGAGTCCTCGTGAAGCGGAGCGCAGCGACATGACCACTTTCCACATAGGTATAGATTGGGACAATCGGAAATCGATGCGGCGGGCGCTCCCGCGCCGAAGCGTTGCGCGCAATCTCTTTTCGTTCGTGGGCACGGCGGCCATTTTTCTCCTGGCGGCCGCGATCGCGCGGGGTGCGCAGCAGGAGGGGCAGCCGCGGCCGCCGCTGGTCGGCCCGATGGCGAGAGTGGCGGCGCAGCCGCTTTTCAACAACCATTGCGCGAGCTGTCACCAGAACGTGAAGGCGAGCGCCGACGAGTCGGCGCTGAAGGCAAATCGCGCGCCCAACACGGAAACGCTGGCGCAGATGACGCCGGAGGCGATTTACGCGGCGCTCACGACTGGGGTGATGGTGCAAGAAGCCAAAAGCCTCAGCAACGACGAGAAACGCATGATCGCCGAGTTCTTCGGCGGGCGCACGATGCTCAGCGCGGAGGCGGGCGACGCCAAGAACATGTCCAACCGGTGTTCCGCCAATCCTCCCTTGCGAGATCCATCCGCGGGTCCTTCCTGGAACGGGTGGGGCAACGGCCTTGCGAACACGCGCTTTCAACCGGCCAAGACCGCGGGGCTGTCCGCCAGCGAAGTGCCTCGGTTGAAGCTGAAATGGGCGTTCGGGCTTCCGGGCGGAGCGGAGACGTCGGGCCAGCCGGCCGTCGTGAGCGGGCGCGTGTTTCTGGGGGACTACAACAGTTTCGTCTATTCGTTGGACGCAGCGACGGGGTGCGTCTACTGGTCGTTTCGCGCCGACGCGCAGGTGAGGACGGCCATGGTCATCGGCCCGGTCCGCGCGCAGGGAAGGGCGGCAACGCGAAGGGAGCGCCCATGGGAGTACGATACGCGGCCTATTTCGGCGATAAGAAAGCCAATATCTATGCGGTGGACGCGCAGAGCGGCAAGTTGCTGTGGAAGACGAACATCGAGCCGCGTCTGCTGGCGCACATCACCGGCGCGGCGGCGCTTTATCGCGGCCGGCTGTATGTGGGAGTGGCTGGCTCGGAGGAAATCGTATCGGGAGACCCGCACTACCCGTGTTGCACCTATCGGGGCAGTTTGTCCGCGCTGGACGCGAACACGGGAAAGGTGATCTGGAAGACCTACACGATTGCCGAGGAGCCGAAGCCGACGAAAAAGAATTCGCTGGGGACGCAGCTCTGGGCGCCCGCCGGGGCTTCGATCTGGACGACTCCGACGATTGATCCCAAGCTGCATGCCGTCTACGTCTCCACGGGCAATGCTTTTACCGAGCCCGCGGCCAAGACGTCGGACGCGATTCTGGCCCTGGATCTCGAGAGCGGCAAGATTTTGTGGTCCTACCAGGGTGTCGAGGAGGATGCTTCTCCGGGTGGTTGCGACGGCCGGGGCCCGAAAGGCGAGCAGTGCCCGGAAAATCCGGGGCCCGACTGGGATTTCGCCAATTCGCCCATTTTGCGGACGCTCGCGAATGGGAAGCGGGTTCTGGTGGCGGCGCACAAAGGCGGCGGCGTAGTCGCGATTGATCCGGACCGCAAGGGCGCGTTGTTGTGGAAGGCGGACGTTTCCGAGGGCAAGGGAAACAACGCGATCCAAATTATGTGGGGTGGCGCCGCGGACGAGCAAAACGTCTACTACCCGCTGAGGTCGGGCGGTGTGGCGGCGCTCCGGCTGGCGGATGGTAAGCGCGTGTGGCTCGCGCCGCTCGAGCCTTCGAGCGCTTCGACCGCGGCGGGCGGGCGCCCGCGCCGCGGGCAGGATGCCGCCGCGAGCGCGGTGCCCGGCGTCGTATTTTCCGGAGGATGGGACGGCGTGCTGCACGCGCTTTCGACCGCCGATGGCCGCTCGCTGTGGGAGTACAATACCGCCCGCGAATACGTGACGCTTAACGGCGTCCCGGGGAAGGGCGGATCGCTGGGCGCGCCGGGGCCCGTCATCGTGGGCGGAATGGTCTATGTAGGCTCCGGATACGTGGGGACCGGCAACGGGATGCCCGGAAACGTGGTGTTGGCTTTTTCCGTGGAGTAGATCGCGCGTGCCGTGCAAAGGGCCGGAAGTCTGTCCGGAAGCACTGGTCGCGTGGCGATGGCTGAGTGGGGAACTCCGGCGAGGAAATAGCATGTCCAAAACACCGGAAGAACTGGTGGCGGAGCGGACCAAGCGTCTGGAGGATGCATTTGCGCTGCGGCAGCCGGACCGCATACCCGTCAGCGTCTATTTTGCATACATGCTGGCAAGGTTTGGCGGCATCACGCACCAGGAGCTGGATACCGATCCGGAAAAGGCGCAGGAGTTGCTGGAGAAGTGCGCCACGTACATCCAGCCGGATCTCGCCGCCGGAATCGGCATGTTTCCCGCGGCGCCTAGCATCATGCTGGGTGATCGGCAGACCAAATGGCCCGGCTACGGCCTTCCGCGGGATAAGCCGATGCAATTCCTCGAAGGCGAATACATGAAGGCCGAGGAGTACGACCAGTTCCTCGACGACCCGACCGACTTTACGCTGCGGAAGTTTCTGCCGCGCGCCTTTGCAAATCTTGGCGGGCTGGCGCATCTGCCCGACATTCCCATCTTGCTGATGGGCTACCCATCGCTGCTTTCGCTGGTCCAGCTCAACGATCCGTCGCTGGTGGCTTCCTTCGAGGCGCTCGGGAAAGTGGCGCAATTCTACGCGCAGAGGTTGCCGATGATGCAGAAGCATGCCCAGCGCATGGCGGCGCTGGGTTTTCCGGCGGGGATGGGCCGCGGGATATTTCTGCTGGCGCCGTTTGATTTTATGAGCGACACGCTGCGGGGCATGCGCGGGGTGTTCATGGACATGTACCGGCGGCCCGAGAAGCTGCTGGCCGCCCAGGAAAAAGCGAGGCGAATCAGCGTCAAGAATGCCATCGCCGCCAGCCGGGCGTTTGGGGCCAGGTTCGCGTTCATTCCGCTGCATCGCGGTTCGGACGGATTCATGTCCATCGAGCAGTTCAAAACGTTCTACTGGCCGCAATTGAAGGCCCTGGTGACGGACCTGGTGAATGCAGGGATGATGCCGGCGCTGTTTTACGAAGGCGTCTGGGATGAGCGGCTCGAGTATCTGCGCGAATTGCCCGCCGGGAAGACCACGGGTCAGTTCCAGCGAAGCAATATCTCGAAGCTGAAAGAAACCGTGGGCGATGTGATGTGCATCTCGGGCTGTTTTCCGGTCTCGCTGCTGCAGATGGGGTCGCGGGAGGAGATTCGCGACGAGACGCGCAAGATGTGCGCCATTCTCGGCAAGAACGGCGGCTTCATCATGGGCCCGAACTCCTCGATGGATGAATGCAATCCGGCGCTGGTGAAAGAGTGGGTGGACGCCACCAAGGAATACGGCGTCTATTAATGTAATGGCCGCGGAGTATTCAGGAGCCATCGAGTGCGCGCCCGGTTGCGGCGGCGATACGGCCTTCTCCATCACCATGGCTGAGCTTCGTACACGGCGAGAGCATTTCGGTGTATGATTTTGAACCAATGGGCAACGAGCGTAAAGCTTTGAGGCGTCCGGCGACATACTGGATCGGCGAAGGCGCGGGCTGGCTGCTGCGGCACGTCGTGAGCGGGCTGGCGGCCACGGGCATTACGCCGAACATGTTCACGTTTCTCGCGCTGGCGGTGAACTCATGGGCCGCAGCGCTGTTTGCCATGGGACGATTCCGCCAGGCGGCGAGCGTTCTGTTTCTGGCGGGATTTCTCGACATGGCGGACGGGCAGGTGGCCCGGCGGGTGGGGCGCGTGACCGCGTTTGGGGCGTTCCTCGACTCGACGCTCGACCGGTACTCGGACTTGGCGCTCTACATGGGGCTGGTGGTCTACTACACGCTGATCGGGCGCACGTTTTACATGATTCTGGCGGCGGTGGCGATGGCCAGCTCGTTCATGGTGAGCTATTCGCGGGCGCGCGCCGAATCGCTGATTTCTTCCTGCAAGGTGGGCTTCATGGAGCGGCCGGAACGGCTGGTGCTGCTGATTTTGGGCGGCGCGTTCAACCGCATGGCGCCGGTGCTCTGGGTGGTGGCGACCATTTCGACGCTTACCGTGATTCACCGCGTGGCCTATACGTGGCAGGAGTTGCGCGCGGGCCGCGCGCTTCCCGAAGCCAGCGCCTCGCAGACGACCTGAGCAGTTCAGAAACTTCGTATAGCGTTTTTCGCTGGTTCCTTACGGCTTCTTCCAGTTCTTCAGCGATTCCTCGACGGGCGCCGCCACGATTTGGTGCACGCGCTGGCGTAGCGCGTCGATCTCCGTGCGGCCGATGGTAGATGTATCGATGGGGTCGTGCACGTAGACGGTGATCTTCCCCGGATAGAGCAGCCAATTGCCGGTTTGAAAGAACTCGTACGAGCCGACGAGGCTCACGGGCACGATGGGCAGGCCGAATTGCTGCGCCAGGTTGAAAATTCCCTTCTTGAACGGCTGGACGTGGCCGCTGCGCGTGCGCGAGCCCTCGGCAAAGGCGACCAGGCTGGTGCCGGAATCGAGCGCGGCCTTGGCGCGCGCGGTCATCATTGCCAGCCCCTCGCGGCTCGGCACATCCGGCACGGGAATATTTCCGAAGCGGCCCATCATCCATCCGTAGACGGGCACGCGGAAGTGGGACGCGAGTTCGAAGCCGCGCACGAATTGCGGAATGGCGCCGTACACCACGAACGGATCAAAGAGGTTCACGTGGTTGCAGATGAAGATGTAGGTGCGCGCGGGATCGAAGCCCGGCGCGCGCCGCACTTCCAGCCGCACGCCGACGATGCGCAGGATATTGCGAAAAAACAAGCGCTGCGGCCAGTCGTTGCGGCGCGGATCCACGAAGATGGCGAGAACGATGAGGAAAGTGCCGACTGCGGCGAAATGGATTCCGCTGGCGGTCCAGCGGACGATCGAGCGAAATGCGCGCCAAGCGTTTTTCATACGATGGCATCCAGCGCGCCGGGAAGAATTTCCAGCGAGCGGCATTCCAGGCGCAGGATTTCGCCATCCACGTTGGCATAAATCGGCCCTGCGAGATCGAATTCGACGCGCTCGACGGCGGCGCGGGAGGCGAGCGGATGGGTGATGTACGTTCCGGTGAAGAGGCGCGGAAAATTCCAGAGCAGGCGCAGGCGGCCGAGCGGGGCGCAGCGAACGTATTCGATCCGGCCGTCGGAAGGATTGGCGTTTGGCGCGATCATCATGTTGCCGCCGGTGAACTTGCTGTTGGCGAAAACGAGAAACAGGCACGGGCGGCGGTCCCATGCGCCCTCGTCGTCGAGGCGGTGGGGAAAGGCCTCGTAGCGCAGGTGTGCGAGCCGCGCGAGCACGCCGAGAATGTAGCCGAACTGCCCCCAGGGCTTGAAGCGGCGATTGGTGATTTCGCCGACGTCGCTGGGAAAGCCGATGCTCAGGACATTGAGAAAGTAGACCTCGCCCGCAGCATGGCGCAGGCGGATGACGTCGCAGGCGCGCCGCGCGCCCTGGCGCAAGGCGTCGATGGTATGCTCGACGCCGTGCCTTGTGAAATCGCGCAGAAACGAATTGCCGGTGCCGAGGGACAGAAATCCCAGCGCGGGGCGGCCGGAAGTAGCGGCCTCGGGGAACACGCCATTCAGGATTTCGTAGGAGGTGCCGTCGCCGCCGACCGCGAGAAAATTGCGGAAGCCTTGCGCGTAGGCGTCGCGGGCGAGTTCGGTCGCCTGGCCGGGGCGCGTGGTCTGCACAATTTCCAGTTCGATGCCTCCCTGGCGCACGCGTGCCAGCGCTGCCTCCGCAAGCCTGCCGCAGCGCCCGCCTCCCGCCGCGGGATTGACGATGGCAAAGAAGCGTCCGCTCATGGGCGGGAAATCCGCAACGGAAAAGTGGCGTCCAATTGTGGACGTCCATTCGATATTTGCAGAGGAGGTGGCGCCTGGGCGGCGCGGGCCCGGCCGTGCCGTGCCCCTACGGCAGAATGGGTTCTTCGAATCACAGTGGCACCACGGAGTCGCGAGCGAGGGTTGTCCGGATCTGCTCGGCCAACTCAGGGCGCTTGATCTTCAGGGACGCGGTGCGGGGGAAATCGGCGTCCCATGCGAGATAGCCGCTGACGCGCTTGTAGTTCAGCAAGCGCCGGTTGCGTTCGGCGAGATTCGCAATTACTTCCGGCCCCAGGGGATGGCCCGGCTCGGGATGCAGGACGAGCACAAGCTGCTCGCCCACCATGGTGCGCGCCGGCCAGAGATAGTTGGCTGCGAAGACGCAGAATTCCTTCGCGCCGGCAAAACCCTCGAAGGCCGTTTCGACATCCTCGGGATAGATGTTTTTTCCTTCTTCGGTGACGATCATATTCTTCTTGCGGCCCAGGAGTTGCAAGTGGCCGCTGGCGTCCATGCGGCCCAGGTCGCCGGTGATCAACCAGCCGTCGACGATGGTTTCGGCGGTCATTTCCGGATCGTCGAGATAGTGCGACATCACCGTCTTGCTGCGGACGGCCACTTCGCCCACGCCATCGGCGCCGGGATTCAGAATCTTGACCTCCATGCCCGGCAGAGGCTTGCCGACCGTATCCGGGCGGAAGGGCCGAAAATCGTTGAGCGTGATGGCCGTGCCGGCCTCGGTGCAGCCGTAACCGTTGCCGACCAGGATGCCGAGATCGTAGAAGAATTGCAGCGTGGCGGGCTCGGTGAACGCGCCGCCGACAAACAGAGCGCGGAGTTTGCCGCCGAAGGCCTTATGGACCTGCGGCAGCAGCGCGCGGCTGATTCCCAGGTGCGGCCTGCGGCGCGTGAGCGCGCGATTGAGCGCGATGAGTGCATCGAGCATCTTGCGCCGCAACGGCGACAATTGAGCGAAGCGCTCGCGCAGGCCCCGCTCGAGGCTCTTCAGCACCATGGGCACGAGGCTCATGTAGGTGATCTGGTAGCGCGTGAAGGCGTCGCGAATATACTCGGGGCGCAGCGTGCGCAGGTGCACCACGGCCGCGCCGCAGGTGAACGGACCGATGAAGCCGACCATGAAGTCGATGGCGTGGTTCGTCGGCAGAATGCTGAGATAGCGCACGCCGGGCCAGAAGGGATAGATCGATGTGAGCGCCACGCACTGCTCGAGATAGTTTTCGTGCGTCAGGACGCATCCCTTGGGGCGGCCGCCGGTTCCGGACGAGTAGACGATGCAAGCCGGGTCCTGCCGGGTGCGCGCGACAAAGACAGGTGCGCGCGCGTCGCGGAATTCCTCCCAGCGCTTCGCGGCGGCGAGATCCGCGCCGGCTGGCGCTTCGGTGACCAGAACCACCCGCGCCGCGAGGTTCTCGAATCCCTCGGCCTGCGTGATGGCGCGCCAGAGATGGTATTCGACGATGAGAACCTCCGCCTTGCAGTGGGCGAGAAGTTGCAGTTGCTCCGGCGCGGTCAGCTTGTAATCGAGCGGGACGAGCACGCCGCCGGCGAAGAAGATGGCGTAGGCCGAGATCAGCCATTTCGACTGATTGGTCATGATGATGGCCGCGCGCGAGCCGCCCTGGAAGCCGGCATCCTGGAGCGCGCGGGCCAAGGGGAGGGCAGTTTCCTTGAACTGGCGGTAGGTGAGCCGGACGTTCTCGCGGTCGCGGTCGGCCTCAATCAAGCAGACCTCGTCGGGCCAGCGGTCCAGCGCCGCGCGCAGAGCGTCTCCGAGCGAATCGTATTTGCGTAGATCAAGCATCAGAGTGATTGGTGATTAGTGATTCGTGATTGGTGATTCGCGACTCACGTTGCACGTGTGGCCTGTGAGGCTGAATCCTCGCGCCTCGTCCCTCACCCCTCGTCCCTGTATGCCCGTGGCTCACAGACGGGACTGGATGCGCTCGGCGAGGGTGCGGAAATCGCTTACGCCCTGCAGTTCGTAATCGGGCAGCTCGATATGAAAATGCTGCTCGATGCGCGTGAGCAGGTCCAGCGCCTGGAGGCTGTTGATGCCCAGCTTCTTGAAGAAGTCGTCCCCGGGGCTGAGCTGCTCGCGCGGGACCTTGAAGTGCTCGGCCGCCAGCCGGAGGACCTCGTCTGTCGTTTTCTCTAGCGTCGTCATAAGGTCGTATCTTGCCACATCTTTTGGTTATTGCCACCCCGCGGAGTGGTTGCAGCTACGGCAGGTAGGGCAGGGCATCGGTGCTTTCGACGAATTTGCGCAGGCCGGCCTGGACGGCGGGCCGCGTGAAGAGTTCGCAGAAGATGTCGATTTCGCGGCGCAGGTCGTCGTGGGGCACCGGTTTGATGAAACGCTTGGCGGCGACGGCCGTGTCGCGGTCAAATTTGGCGAGTTGCGCGGCGGTGGCGCGGGCCACGCGGAGGGCATCGCCTTCCGCCACCACCTGGCTCGCGAGGCCCACGGATTGGGCCTTGGCGGCGTTGATGCTGCGGCCGGTGAGGAGCAGGTCTCGCACGACGGCGTTGCCGAGGTCGCGCTTGAGACGCGGGATGCCGCCGAATCCGGGAATTAGCCCCAGGCGCAGCTCGGGGAAACAGAAGCGCGCCATCTTGTCGGCGACGATGAGGTCGCAGGCGAGCGCCAACTCGAAGCCGCCTCCGAAGGTCACGCCGTGGACGGCCGCAATCGTCGTGAGCGGCGCGGCATCGAGCGCGTTCAGGACGCGGTGGATGCGTTCGAGGAAGTCGCGCACGCCGGCCAGCCGCTCGGCGGGCGGCATGGCCTGCGAGCGATGAAACAGCTCGCGAAGGTCGGCGCCGGCGCAGAAGCCTTCCTTGCGGGCGCTGGAAATAATGAGCGCGTGCGCGTCCTTCTGCAAGGTGTCGAGCGCGGCGGCGAACTGCTCGAGTTCGCCCGAGCGTGGCCGAACCGATTTCGTTGCACGGGGCGCGATCGAGGAGCAGCTCGATCGTGCCGCCGGACACCTGCCAGGAAAGAGTTTTGCCAGTGAACTGTTTCATGCCGGTTTCTTCTCGAACATCCGCTCGATCTCGCGGGCGAACCGCGCGGCGATGGCGTCGCGCTTAAGCTTGCCGTTGGCCGTGAGCAAACCATTCTCGATGCTGAACGGCTCGGACACAACATGAAATGCGTGGATCTGCTTGTAATGGGGCAGTCCGGCGTTGAAGGCATCCACGGCCGATTGAATGCGCCCGGGAGCGAGGCCGTTCGCGCCTTGCGTGGCCAGGAGCGCGGCGAGGAAGCTGCGCTGGTTGCCCAGCAGCATCACCTGTTGCGCTTCGGGCAGGCGCGCGGCGAGCGCTTCCTCAATCGGCTCGGGGGCGACGTTGTGCCCGGAGTTGAGAATGATCAGGTTCTTCAGGCGGCCGGTGATGCGCCAATTGCCTTGCGCGTCGGCTTCGCCCTGATCGCCGGTGTGGAACCAGCCGCCTTCGAGAGCCTTGGCTGTCTCGGCGGGGCGTTGCCAGTAGCCGGGAAAAATATTCGGACCGCGGACGAGGATTTCGCCGGCATCGGAAAGCGTCATTTCGACGCCGGGGATGGCCGGCCCGACGCGCCCGGGCTCGAAATGGCGCGGATCGTCCATGGTGCAGATGGCTGTGGTTTCCGTGAGGCCGTACACCTGAAGCACCGGAATGCCGAGCATCATAAAGAAAAGCTGGGTCTCGAGCGACAGGGGCGCCGAGCCGCAGATGAGCGCCTTGAGATTCGGGCCGATGCTTTTGCGAATGGCCGGGAACATGACCGCGCCCGCGAGCCAGAGACACAAGGAATCGAAGAAGCGGCCTTCTCCGGTGCGGCGGCGAACGTATTGCCGCTGCGCGCGCGCGAAGACGGCGGAGGTCAATCCGCCGCGCTGGCGAATGGACTCCTCGATCCTTGCGCGGACGCGTTCGAGCAGCGTCGGGACGTTCAGGAAATAATCGGGCGCGGCGAGCTTGAGCTCGTCCGCCAGTTTCGCGAGGTCGGTCGAAAGCGTCAGGACGCTGTGGCGCGAAAGGGCGGTGAGCAGAAGGATCCACGAACCGGCGAAGCAAAACGGCAGATAGTGGAACGCGCGGTCCGGCTCCCGCCGGGTACCCATGAGTTGATCGAGACGCGCGTTGGTGCAGCCCACCATGTGCGTGATGTTGCCTGCGTTCAGCACGACGCCCTTGGGTTCGCCCGACGTGCCGGAGGTATAGATGATGGTCACCGCGTCGTGATCGGCGTGGCGATGGCAGGGCGCGGGGGAGGCGGGTGCACCCGAGAAAACCGTCTCGAACAGCGCGATCTCAGGCGCAGCCGGGCAGTATTTGCGAATCTCCGCCGCGAGCGATTCCTCGGAAGAGCAGAGCAGGGCCGGCGTCGAATCCTTGACCATGCCGGCAAGTTCAGCGGGCGCCTGGCGCGCATAGAGCGGGACGACGATCAGGCCCTCGGCCATCGCGGCGAGATCGAGCGCCGCCCAGCGGATGCCATTGGGCGCGAGCAGGGCGCAGCGGTCGCCTTTCTTCATGCCGCGCCCGGCGAGAAATTGCCGGGCCTGCTGGATGAGCGCCAGCAGCTCGCCGCCGGTCACCGACACGATCCGGCCATCGCGGATTTCGCGCAGCACGGGCGCGCCGGCGGCCTGCTCGAGCCGGGCGAAGATTTGTTGCAGGAAGGTCATGAAACGAGCGCTCCGCTGTGCTTTTCGAGCAAGGCGCACAGCAGCGGGCTGAGCGGTGGAAGATAATCCTCCCAGCCGAGGATGCCGGTGCGCACCGGGAAATCCGGATACTGGCGCGCGACCTGGGTCTCAAAGTAGGTGCCCATGCGGGCCATCAATTGCAGATTGCGCGCGACCGAGCGGCCCATGGCGTCGCGGACGGAATCGGCTTCCGCATCTAGCGCGCGGAGCGCGGTGACGATTTTGTCAGCCAGGCCGGGCTCGTCGACACGCATCACGAGATGGGCGTGGCCGCGCTCGTGCATCAGATTGCGGATGCGCTCGTCCATGGTGACGCCCGCCGAGGGCACGCCCGCGGGCATGGAGCTGACAATGGCGTGAAAGCGCGAAGAGAGCATGCGATCGCATTCGCGGAGGATGCTGACGATTTCGTGCATGGTGAAGCGATCGGAGGAAAAGACGGGAGCGCCGCCGAGTTTTTCCGCCAGGCGTTCGCAGGCATCGCGGTCGAGCATCTCCATGGCGACGAGAACGGGGAAGACGTTGCGGGTGCGGCGGTACTGGCGGACGCCCTCGGCCATTTCCGAGAGATATTTCTCGTACGCGGCGTCGACGGCGCGGCCCGAGCGGTGAAAATAGATCGTGCGGTAGTAGCTCTCCTTATACGCGCCGGCAACGGCGTGCGCGATCCACTTCGTCAGGGACGCTTTCACGGGCCAGAAAAACGGATTGATGGGGCAGACGGCGAGAACGGGAGTCGAGCCGTCCCAGCCGGCATCGCGCAAGGCCTTGCGGCCGTATTCGGGTCCGTGCGGCTGGAAGGTCCAGGCCGTGTCCGTACCGAGTTCGGTGGCCACGCCGAGCTTGCCCAGCACCTGCTGCGATTCGACATTGCGCGTGATCACCAGTGAGTCGGCGCAGTAACGCCGGCACATTTTCTGGAGCAGGGCGTCCATCGCGCCGGCTTCGGCGCCGTAGGCGATGCTCAGCTTGTTTTGCGCGGCGGCAATGCCTAGCGCGCCGATCATCATGGTGGCCAGGGCGTTGGCGAACTTGCTTTTAAACATCGAGCCTTCGCAGGCGATCACGCCGTGGTTCCGGCCCACTTCGGAGTGCAGGAAGGGCGGGAAGACGTCGGGCAGGTGGACCTGGTGGGCGTCGCCGAAATAGCCGCGCGTGAGATCGAAATTCTGGGTCATCACGCTCAAGGCGAGGTTGTCGGCGCCGAGAATGCGCCGCACCTGGCGCGTGATCTCCTCGACGCGCAGGTCGGAGCCGGTGTTGCGCGTGCCGTTGTAGCCCGCCAGCAGAAGATTCAGTTTCTTGCCGGGCTTCCAACAGTCCCGGGCGCCCAGCATCCATTCGAACTTATTCAGCTCGATCAGGGCGCTGACCCAGGCTTCCAGAACCAAATCCATATCCAGCATCAGCGTGCGTCCTGTACCGCAGCGGGAGCGGCATCTTCGCCCGAAGGCCAGTCGCGGTACGGGTAGGTAAAATTGTTCTCCCGGCTGAAACGCAGCAGCGGATAAGAGTATTGTGAAAAGGGTGCCGGGGAGCGGCCCATTTCCGCGACGACGCGCCGGTTGTCGAACACCGTGTTCCAGACCAGGTACGGAAGAAAAACTTTCAGCAGCGTGGCGAAGCCGCCAATTCTTCCAGCACGCCCCGCCAGCGCGTGGATCATTCTTGTGGCCGGGCCTTCGAGGCTCGGCAGGTAGAACGGCCCGCGCTTGCCCTGGGCCTGGCAGAGCGCATCGGTCAATTGCACGAACGTCTCGGAGCCGGTCCCCGAGGAGAGATGGTAGATATCGTGCGCGGGTTTTTCCTTCTGGTGCAGCGTGGCGATGGCGCCGGCGACGTAGTCCACGGGCACGATATCAATGCGGTCCTGCGGGCGAAAGGGAAGCGCGGGAAGTCCGGCCAGAAAGACAAAGGCGCGGACCATTTCGAACTGGTTGGTCTCCGGCCGGCGGCTGTCTCCCAGCACGATGCTGGGGCGGAAGATGGTGCGCGAAACATCCGGGAGGAGCTGGCGGACCATGTGCTCGCAGAATTTCTTCGTGCGGGCGTAGGGATCGTAGTCCGAGCGGTTCCAGTCGATGGACGCGTCCTCTTCGACCACTTCATCGGAGCGGTGCCCGGCGACCGCGACGGTGCTGATGTGGCTGAAGCGGCGGAGGCCGTGTTCATCGCGGGCGCGCAGCGCGAGCTGAATCACTTCCAGCGTGCCGCGCAGATTCACGTTGAGGCAGCTCTTCTCGGACTTGCGATTGAGAGAGGCGGCGCAATGAATCACGGAATCGGTGGAGCGCACGAGCTGCCGATAGTCGTCCGGGGCCAGGCCGAAAAGTTCGCCGGTGAGATCGCCGCGGAAAATGCGGATGCGCGAATGAAGATAGCTCCTGGAAATGTGGAAAGTCCATGTGGAGCTGGAGCGCGCGCCACAGGCGCAGCCGGGCTTCGCGATCGTCGCGCGCGCGCACGAGCAGGTTGAGCGGCTCGGCATGATCCGCAAGCAGATTCGAAGCAACATGAGCACCGATGTACCCGGTGCAACCGGTCAGGAGGATGGCCACAGTGTTCGGATGTCAGGGCGCCGCAGCCGGAGACGCGCCCGTCTGGGCGGCGTCCGCTTCGGCGCGCGGCCCCAGGGGCACGCTGCGCCGAGGGCGAGATTCCAGGGGACGACCCTCGATCAGAGGATAGCACCACTTGCGCAGCGCCGGAATGTGGACGTTGATCCAGTAGTCCCACCAATCGACCGACGCGGCGTCGTAGCCGAACGGGGCGCTCTCCCCGGGCGGCAGGGCGGCGCTGAGGCGCTCGACGCCAGCGGCCTCGAAGACGTGGTCGTTGTGCAGGATGAACGGTTCGAACAGCGCGATCAGCTTGATCACGCGCTCGAGGTCGCGCTCCTGGCGCGCCAGCGGCGGCCGGGCGAAGGGAATCTGCTCGACGCTGCGGTTGATCATCTGGACGATCATTTTCTGCGTGGGCGCGGAAAGCGTGTCGTAGCGCATCTTGGAGACCGGGATGGCGTCGAACTTGAGCCGCAGGCGGTGGTGCAAGCCGTTCTGCGCGCGGTAAAACTTGCGGTGGCCCAGGCCGGTCAATTCGATGGAGCGCCGCATGTCGCAGGGGTTGGTCACCGACGTCGCCAGGTGGTACATCCGCTGGTGGCGGCGGAGAACCAGCGCGGCGGAGATCAGCGTCATGCCCCGGCAGACAAGGTCCACGGGAATCAGGTCGAGGCACTTGCTTTCATTCGTTGGAAGCTGGCGGAAGAACGTTCCCAACAGGTAGGAAAGCGATGCCGAGGTATTGACGCCCTCGTTCCAGCCGAGGAACGGCTTTTCCACCGACGACTCGACGATGGACGGCCGCACCACGGCAATCGCCGCTCGGGGGTTGGCGTCGAGGAAATTGCGGATCAGCGATTCGGACAGGCTTTTCGTAAACGTGTAGGTGTTGGGCCAGCCAAGCTCGTTGGCGCGCCGCGTGCCGAGTTCGGTTAGTGTCTGGCGCAGCCAGCGGACGCGGTTCTTGCGGACTTGGTTTTCCAGCGCGGTTCCGCGCAGATCTTTGGCGGCATGTTCCTTCTGCAGAGCCTGGCGGCGAATCTCATCGGTCACTTCGGGCGAATCGGCGCGGGCGTCGGTCGCACGGACAAGTTCTTCGAGTGATTGCAACTCGCGTTCGGCATCGAAACCGGGGAGGCCGGAGGGCGTGTAGTTCTTGGGCAACTCCTCCAGAATGCGGCCATCGCGGCGGCCGATGGCATAACAGGTTGAGAGATGCAGCAGGGCGGCATGATCGCACGCGCGCAGGAAGTCGAGCAGATGAATGGTCGAGCGGACATTCGCCGCCAGGGCATCGCGCAGATCGGGGTTGAAGTCCGTCAGGCCGCCGCTGTTGATGATGAGGTCGACCGATTTCGCCAGGCGCTCGCGCGCCTCCGGCGCCAGGCCGAGCCCGGCCTTGCTGGCGTCCCCGTCCACCACCTCGATGCGCTCGCGGAGGAATTGGGCGAAGGCGTCGCCGTGCCGCGCGGACAGGCCGTCGAACACCGGCGACTCCTCGATCATACGCTGGAACCGCTCGAGCGCGGTGGCCGCTCGGTGGCTGCGGATCAGCAGGCAGACGCGGCCGATCTCCGGCAGATCCGAGAGAAGATTCGCCAGCCACACTTTTCCGATGAAACCCGTCCCGCCGATGAGCAGGATGGTTTTGCCGCGCAGGGCCTCGCGAACGGAGAGCCTTGCGTCCTTGCTCTTCGAGTCGAAGTGGACGACCGGCAAGGGGATCTTCGGCGAAGGCCGCTGGGCCGGCCGGATGGCTTCCTTGAGCGCTTTCGAGCCGGGGGTGAAGCCCAGATCGCTCAGCAGCTGTTCGCGGGAAATTCTACCGTCGGGCCGGTGTCCGCGCAGCTTCGCGAAGGCGCCCCGAGGGCGGATCACGGGATCGAGCAGGCGTCCCGTGGCCAGGCCGCCGCGAAAATCGAGCCGGTTCGAGACGATGCGCCGGACGCCCAGGTGATTCGCCAGCGGCCGCATGATGTGGTCGAGCCCCTGGCTGACGAGCACGACGTCCGCCCCCGAGGCCAGCACTTCCCGGAGTTTCTCGACGCCGCGCGGCTTCAGCCGCGGCTTCAGGAAGTAGTGAAAGAATTCCTCGCCGAGCAGGTCCAGGCGGTCGCGGCTTTGCCCGCGCAGCACGGTGTGCAGCAGGCGCGTGGCGAAGACGCGGTGGGTCACGAACAGGAGCGGCCGGGCCAGCGCCAGAATGCCCATGGCCCCGCGCCGGGCCCAGCGCTCGGCAAACGTTTGCGCGTTCCAGCTAAAGAAGCCGACCGGCCGCACGGCGGTCAGGTTCAGCAGGCTCCCCTCGACGCGCCAGAAGACGGGTTCGCGCTCGGGTGCCGGGTCGCCGGAGCCGCCTGCGGGCGCTACGGCATGAGGTTGTGTGAATTGCGATGAGGACATGGTCGGGTGAACGCTGATGAGTCGCTATAAACAGGCCGAAATTATCACGCTTGGCGCACTCCAGGCAAGCCGCGCTCTCGGTTGTGCCTTATAGCACAGCCGGTGCGGGCTCGGGGCGGTCAAATTCGGCGCGCTCGCACTTCCAAATACTCTCCGCGCACCAGTGTGTGATTTGCGTCGCCCTGGCTGTGGCTGGCCCAGTGGCGCGTCAACTCCTCGGCCAGCGCCTTCTGTCCGGCGGCATCGAGCTTGGAAAAAGTCATCTTCGCCGGGCCGAGATTGGTGCGGAAGAATGCCACCACCTCGGCCGGGCCGAACGGCCAGTCGAACTCCAACTCGTGCTTGGTGGTTTCGATTCGAACCTTGGAACCGAAGCGCTCCCGCACGATCGCCTCGTCGCCCCAGAGCACCGGCGCAGGAATGCCCGGCGGCGGAGGCGCATAGCGGCTCATGATGCGGAACATCTCACCGGTGAATCCCGTGGGCGTCCAGTTGGCCATGGCGATCAGCCCGCCCGGCTTGCAGACGCGCATAAACTCCGCCGCGACCTTCTCCGGCCGGGGCGCGAACATCGCCCCGAACATCGAGAGCACGACATCGAACTCGGCGTCTTCAAACGGCAATTGTTCCGCGTCTCCCTCGATGAACCGGATTTTGAGGTTTTCCGCCTGCGCGCGTTTCCGGGCTTGCTCGAGCAGGTTGGGCGCGAGGTCCAGTCCGGTCACGTCGGCGCCGGTGCGCGCCGCGGGCAAGGACTGATTGCCGGTGCCGCAGGCCACGTCGAGCACGCGCATGCCGGGCTTCAGCCCCAGGCGGCCGATGAATTCGGCCCCTTCTTGTTCGTTATGGGTGGCGATCTTGCCGAAGTCCCCGGCCATCCAGGTGGCCTTCATCGCCTTCTTCAATTCCGCAAAGTCCGGTTGTGTGCTGGTCATGATCCGAGTCCCTCCACGCGATCCACGGATTATAGGCGGCTGGCGCTGATGTCACAAGTAGTGCGATAGCCATTCATCCGGAGAGAATCAGTGTGAGGAATCCGTGCGGTCGTCTTCGGTAATCACCGCGCGCGATCCCGCGGGGAGTTCCACTTCATCCTGCAAGACGCCGGTCAGCCACAAAAGCCGCACGACGTCCGCCTCATTCTGGCGACCCAGCCCGGCGTGGACTTCCGGCGGTCCCTGGCCGAGATAGCCGGAGGCGCCGGGAATTTCCCAGGCCTGCCTTTGTGCGCCGGCCAGGATTTCGATTCTCGTGCCGATGCCGCTCTTGCTGTCGGTGTCGCCACTGGCCGCAACGCCCAGCCAGTGATTCTTGTTGCCGCCGGCATTCTTCAGGAGCACCGGAGGCAGATGATTCTGCGTGATCAGCAGGCCGGGGGAGCCATCGCCTTCAAAATCCAGCGCGACCACGCAGCGGGGATGGCGAAGCACGATCTTGTCGAGGCCGGTCTCGCGCGTGACGTCGCGAAAGCGGCCCGGGCTGCGCCCACTGGCGCCTTCGTTGCGCAGGAGGAGGATGCGGCCCTCGCCCGAAGCGGTTTCGCCCACAGCGACGAGGTCAACCCAGCCGTCATTGTCGTAATCCACCGCGGCGACGCCGAATCCACGCACCCAACCGGGATCGCCCAGCGGGACACGCTCGAACGATTTTCCCGCCTGGTTGCGCCACAGGCTCAGTCCCGGCGCCGCCCAGTGCGTGAAGGACAGATCCATCCAGCCATCTCTATCGAAATCGAGCGCCACCGCGCCCGCCGTTGGTCCCGGCATGTCGCCGTCCCAAGGCGACACGGCGCGGAAGGAGCCCTCGCGCGTGTTCACAAAGACGGCGGGAGATTTCTGCCCGCCGGTGACCACCAGGTCGATGGCGCGGTCGTTGTTCAAATCGGTGCCGATGGCGGCGACCGACGAGGCGTCGCCGCTCAGGCCCATCTCCTTGGTCCAATCCATGAATTGGCCGCCGCCGGCGCTGCGCCAGAGAATGTTGCCCGGAGGCGCGGCCTCCGACGGAAGTGAGTAGGGTTGTTCGGGATCGCCCGGCGGCGAATTGCTGGAGCGCGTGACGTACAGGTCGAGATCGCCGTCGCCGTCGTAATCGATGAACGTCATGCCGAGCACGAGGCCGTGGCTGCGAATCGCCGCCGCGTCGGTGACGTCCTGGAACGTGCCGTCGCCCTCGTTGTGGAACAGCACGAGGCCATCGGCGGAGCCGACGGCGAGGTCGGGATGGCCGTCGTTATCGTAATCGGCAACGGCGCAGCCGAGTCCTTCGCCGTGAAATCGGAGCTTGGCCGCTTTCGTGGCGTTCGCGAATTTCCCGTGGCCGAGGTTGCGGTAGAGCGCGGCGTGTCCCTTGCCGTCTGCGTTGGCAAGGAAGATGTCGGGCCGGCCGTCGCCGTCGTTATCGAAGACGCAGGCGCCACTCCCGAGAAAACTCGCGAGCGTTTGAGGCTCGGCGTTCTCCGGCTCGCTCGCGGATGCCCGAGCGGTTCGCGAGCCACCGCGCTTTCCCGCACGGGCACGGGTGCTCCCAGCGGCTTTGGGCGCGGACCGAGGCGCAAGGCCTGAAGCCGCTGTGACGTCGACGAAGTGGACCGGGATCGCGGGTGGCGCGGGGCCGGGCGGCGCAACGATTTCCTGCGCGAGCGAATACTTTCCCTGCTCGCCGTACGCCGGACGTATGGGACGTCCCAGCCTGTGCTCGATCAGGTAGCGGGAGCGTTCGAGATGAATCTTTGCCGCCGCGGTGTCGCCGAGCTTTTCCGCGGCCTGAGCCCAACCTGATTCGGCCGAAGGATGAAGCGGGTCGAGGCGCAGCGCAGCCTGGAATGCGGCGGCGGCGCGGTCGTATTGCCCGGCCTGCAAGTGAAGCTGCCCGATGAAGTACTGCGTGGCGGCGTCGTCCGGGTCCAGGGCCGCGGCTTGCTGAAAATCCTCCAGAGCCGCGTAGGTGCGGCCCGTGGATTGTTCGGCCAGCGCCAGATTGAACCATGCGCCGGGATTGCGCGGGTCGCGCTCGGCCGATTTGGCGAGCAGGCGGAGGGCATCGTCGTAGCGCTGCATATTCAGCAGGGCGATGCCCGCGTTCAGGCAGCCGGTGTCGGACTGCGGATTCATGATGCACGCCGTCTGGAACTTGCCCAGCGCCGCTTCAAATTCGCGGTGCGTCATCAGCGCGACGCCCAGATTGTTTTCGCGGATCGCGCCGGCGAACGCGCTGGTCTCGGGAAGTTCGGCGGCGGGTGTCGGCGCGGGTGCGCGGCGGGTTGGTTTATGCTGCTGGCCCGCGCCTGCCAAGGCGCAAGCCAGCACGGCGCACGCTGCGATCAGGCCGTAGCCGGAGGAGGACATGGTTAGGGTGCGGCGAGATGGCCGGACTGGAGGCGTGTCTGCAGAACGCGGAGGATGGTATCGCGGCTGATCATCCCCACGATCTGGCCTTCGGAGATGACTGGCATCTGGTTGACGTCCTCGGCCTGCATGCGTTCGAGAACTTTGAGGGCCATGTCGGCCGGCGAAACCGAATGGATGCGGTCGGGCGGCAGCATCACGGACTGCACCGAGGCGCTGTGCCACTGCTCGCGCGGGACGGCGCGCGCCGAGTGCAGCGTCACCAGCCCCACCGGAGTCCCCCCGGAAATGACAATGTGGCAGCGGCGGCCGGTGCGCAGCACTTCGTGGACGTATTCCTCCAGCGTCATACCGCTGGGGACCGTGGGGATGTCGCGGCTCATGATGTCTTCGGCGTGCACGCTGGCCAGCGTGCTGCGAATCGCCACCTGCGCGTAACTTTCCCGCGCCGCCTCCAGCAGGAACCAGCCGATGAACACCCACCACACTCCGCCCACTACATTGTGGACCAGCACCTGCCACGCGCCGGTGATAATCATGAAGTAGGCGAAGAATTTCCCGGCGGTCGAAGCGATCTGCGTCGCCCGCGCAAAATCTCCGGTGATGCCCCAGGCCACTCCGCGCAGGACGCGCCCGCCGTCGAGCGGGAATCCGGGCACCAGGTTGAACAGCGCGAGGATGAGATTGATCTGCGCCAGCCAGCCAGGTACCGACGTGATCATCTCGCCCCCGGGCAGATACCGCGAGGCCAGCCAGAAGGAGCCCGCCAGGAACAGGCTTGAGAGCGGCCCAGCGATGGCGATGTTGAACTCCTGCCGGGGGCTGGAGGGGTCGCGCTCCATCCGCGCCAGCCCTCCGAACACGAACAGCGTGATCGATTCCACGGGGATGCGATAGTGGCGCGCCACCATGCTGTGGCACAGTTCGTGAAACACGACCGACGCGAAGAACAGCACGCTGGTGATCAATCCGAGCGTCCAATCCTGCGGTGGCGTCCAGCTGGGATGCTGCGCGGCGAATTGCGTGCGCAGGGAAAATGCGATCAGCGCGAAAATGATGAACCAGCTCGCGTGCAGGTAGATCGGTATGCCGAGAACGCGGCCCAGGAGTATCCCCGAATTGCGCGCAGGTTGTGGCATCTCGCGCCTCCGCCGAAATTCTAACAGAGCCATTCCCGCAGCGCCATTTCCGGCTGCGTGCGGCTGGGTTGGCTGGTTCCTGGGCGCCGCAAGCACTGGAGGGTGAAAGAACTGCAATGGCACATCGGGCCGCAAAACAATGTTCAGCGCGAGTGCGTTGGGATATGATTTCGGCGGGGCGGGCGGGCGAGCGATCGCTCGCGAGAAATCATACGCTGCGCGCGCGGCGGGATGTTCACAGGCGCGCAACAGGGGCAGGGGCACGGTGACGTTTCGGTTGAAACTGTTCGTGGTGTTTACGTTGGCGCTTCTGCTGTCGGTGGGCCTGATCGCGGCGGGCGTGACGCTGGAGATGCGCCGCGCCTCCGCTGAATGGAGCCGCCAGCAAAGCGAGGCGGTGGCCGGGCAATTCGAACGCGAAGTCGAGCGCCGCCGGCAGGATGTCGCCCGCCGGGTGCAGGCGGCCGCCGACGCCGAAGGAACCATCCGGATGGCGATCGAGCTGAGCCGTCCCAAGGCCGACGTTTCCGTCTACGCGAGCGATGCGCACGGCGTTTCCGAATCGCATCACCTCGACTTCCTCGATTTCGCCGGCGACGACGGCTCGATCATTTCCTCCGCGGAATGGCCGGCGAGAGTCGGTTCGAAGATGGCCTGGCTGGCGCAACCGGATGCGTGGGCGGCGCGCGGCGCCTTCCTGACGAAAGTGGATACTCCGGATGGCCCGGCGCTGGGCCTGCTGGCGGTGTCCACGCTGCGCGTGGGCGACAAGAATCTCTACGTTGTCGGAGGCGAGCGGCTGGACAAGGGGTTTCTGGCCGCGCTCACCGTCCCCGCGGGAACGCGCGCGCTGTTGTATCTCGATCTGGACCCCAGCTTTCAGGACATCAACCTCGTTGACGACTCCGGTCCCGTGGCGCAGGGTGAGCGCCTGGAACCATTTGTCAGCCAGCAGCGGCGGCAGCCGGGCAAGCAGACGTTCCAGATCTTGTGGACGTCGGATCCAGCCAGCGCCGAGGCCTTTCATGCCCTGCCGCTTCTGGGCCGGCAGAACGAGTTTCTCGCCGCGCTGCTGGTGGGGAGTTCGCAGCGCGACGCGGTGACGCTCGAGCGCCGGATCCTGCGGGCGTCGTCCATCATCGCGGGCGCCGGCCTGCTGCTGGGAATTTTGGTGAGCTGGTGGGGCGGGGCGCGGGTGACGCGTCCGGCGCGGGAACTGGACGAAGCCGTGCGGGCCATCTCGGAAGGCAACTGGAAGGTCCACGTCCACGCGCGCGGGTGCAACGAAATGAGGCAACTGGCCCGCGATTTCAACCGCATGGCCGGGCAGTTGGCCGAGCAGCGCGAGCGCATGCTGCAGGCGGAACGTGTCGCCGCCTGGCGGGATGTGGCGCGGGGGCTGGCGCGCGAAGTCGAGAAATCGCTCGCGCCTTTGCAGACCGCCGCCGACAATTTTCATCGCGCCCAGGATCAGAATCCCGAACTGCTGGAGGAGGTGGCTCGCGCGTCTGCCGGAGCTCTCTTGCCGGGGCTGGCAAGTGTTCGGACCGTCGCCGCCCGCTTCCACAATTTCGCCAAGCCGCCGCAACTGGCGCCCGAGCCGGTGAACCTGAACGAACTGGTGCGCGGTGTGGTCAAAACGTTTGAGCCGCAGTTCAGCGCCGTGGGACGCCCGCCGATCTCGCCCGAGCTGCATCTGGACGAAAGCCTGCCGGGGATTCAGGCCGATCCGGCGCTGTTGCGGCGCGCCATTGAGAATCTGGTGCTGAACGCCATGGATGCGATGCCCGCCGGCGGGGTCCTCATGCTGCGCACGACGCAGCGCGATGGCGGCGTCGATCTGGAAGTGGCCGATACAGGAACTGGGCTGGCGGCGGAAGAACACGAGCGTTTGTTCACGCCCGGCTACGCGATGAAGCAGCACGGCGCGGACATGGGCCTCGCCGTCGTGCAAGCGATCGTGAGCGACCACGGCGGGCGCGTCTCGGTCGATAGTGAGGCCGGCGTCGGCACGTCGTTCCACGTCCACTTGCTCAGCAAGCCCCCGCAAAGGCCCGCGTTTGCGCCGATTGTCGCCCCGAGCGAACAGGCATAACCCGAGACGGAACTCCATCGACTTTTCGCGCCCGACTCCTTCGGAATGCCGATGCTCAGTTGCCACGAGGATGCGATGACTCGGATCGGGAGGGATCCCTCAGTCGCGTTGCTCCTTCGGGATGCCGATGCTGGTCGCATCGGCACCTTTCACTGGCGGCGTGTGGCGCTGCATGCGACAATCCCGCTGATGGAAATTCTTCCGGTGCTGGCTTCGGCGGGCGGTGTATGCGCGGCAGGCGGAATCCTTGCCTGGGGCGCGGTGGCCCCATCGTCACAGCTTTTCGGCAGAACCATCCGCCACACGGGTGACACCTCCGCGATGGCGCTTACATTTGACGACGGCCCCAATCCCTCCGTCACTCCGGCGCTGCTCGACCTGCTCGACCGCTACCAGGCCAAGGCGACGTTTTTTCTGATCGGCGCGTGGGTCCGCCAGGCTCCCGCGCTCGCCAGGGAAATTGCCGAACGCGGCCACACGATCGGCAATCATACCGACACGCATCCCGCGTTGACGTTTCGCCCCGCTCCGCGGATCGCCCGAGAGCTGGATCGCTGCGACGATGCCATCGCGGCGGCCACAGGGCATAAGCCCCGGTGGATGCGCCCGCCGTTCGGATTTCGCGGGCCGCAGCTTGCCGGGGTCGTGCGCCGGAGGGGCGGCGCGGGCGTGGTCATGTGGTCGGCGTGGGCCTGGGACTGGAAGCCGCAGCCTCCCGAGCCCGTCATTCGGCGCTTGCGCCGCGCGCGGGGAGGCGATATCGTCCTGCTGCATGACGGCGATCACCGGGTGCTCGAAGGAGATCGGCGTCACACTGTGGCGGCGCTGGAATACTGGCTTCCGCGGTGGAAGGATGCGGGCATTCATTTCGTGAGTCTGGATGGGCTGCAAAAATGGAATTGAGCGGGCAGGGACACATGGACGAAAAACGCTTTTACGACGAGAAGGAAGAGACCAAGCAGATCGCGATGGTCTGCCCCCACTGCCGCGAGGAAAACAATTATCCGATCCGCTGGATCGTGCGGAACAAGAAGGCTCAGGTTCCCGGCGGCGCGAACGACCAGGACCGCCAGCAGTTTGCGAAAGCGCGCTCCTACATGGTCCGCGTGGATAACATGGTCGCCTGCCGCAATATTCGCTGCCGGAAGCGCTTTGATTTGAGCGGCCAGACGGTCTTCCTGATTTAGCTGGCCGGCGCGTGGCCCGCAGGGCGCTGCTTGTTGCGCCCTTTCGGCTGGCCACTCCCGTTTTGCGTTCGCGTCCGGGCATCTCGGCTGGGCAGGGAAGCATCCCTTAGCGAGGAATTCACAGGGGGCGCTATGAAAAGCCGTCGGCTGTTCGTCTACGCGGGAACCATCCTCTCACTGGCATGGGGATTGAGCGCAACGGCCCGCGGACAGCAGCCGGGCCCGATGCCGCCGGCCGCCGCAGCGCCAGATGCAGCGCAAAATTCTCCGGCGCAAACTTCCTCGGCCCCCGCCCCCTCGACTGCAACCGTTCGGACGAAACGAGCGCAGATTGAAGTGCCCACCGGCACGCGCATTCCGCTGGTATTGCACAACGCCATCTCCACGCGCAGCGCGAGGCCCGGCGATCCCGTGTACTTCGAGACGCTTTTTCCGGTGATGGTTGACGGCAAAGTGGTGATCCCCGCCGGGTCGTACGTCAGCGGCGAAGTCACCGAATCCAAGCGCCCGGGGCGCGTAAGGGGCCGCGCCGCACTGATGGTCAAGCTGAAGACGATGATTCTCCCCAACGCCTATATGGTCAACCTGGCCGCCGCGCCGGGCAACGCGGGCACGGGTGGCCCCGAGACCGTGAACCGCGAAGGCCAGGTTGTGGGGGACTCCGACAAGGGGTCCGATGTCGGCACGGTCGTCAAATCGACTGGCGCGGGGGCGGGCATCGGCGCTATTGCGGGCAGGCGCCAAGGGCGCGGGAATCGGCGCGGGCATCGGCGCCGCCGCGGGTCTTGGGGCGGTCCTGCTGACGCGCGGGCCCGACGCCGAGTTGCCGCGCGGCACAACCCTCGACGCCGTCCTCGATCGCCCGCTCTATCTCGATGCGGATAAGGTCCAGTTCACAAGTCCCGGGCAAACCACCACGCTTTCGGGTCCGCCGGACCGCGTGCCCCCGCGGGGCAGGGTGCCGTTTTAGATTATCTGACTCCGTTGGCATCCTGCTGCGCGGAACGATGTTGGTAGCGCCGGCGTCTCGCCGGCTCTTTTTTTCGCGGCATCGCAACACAAAATAGCCGGCGGGACGCCGGCGCTACAAGACCCGCGGCTCCTCGTCGGCCGTTTCGAGAGTCCTCATGCTGTGCAGAATGTCGGCTGCTTGTTAAGCCTGTGGTTTTCCGCGGTGGAACCGCATCGGCGAGAAGGCCTCGGCGTTGAAGGTAGTCCGCTTCTGCGTCACCCATTCCCGGACCAGCTTGGCGGTGACCGGCGCGAGAAGAATTCCGTTGCGAAAGTGGCCGGTGGCGATCAGGAGTCCTTCGACATCCGTCGGGCCGAGGATGGGAAGGTCATCCGGGGTTCCGGGCCGCAAGCCGGCCCACGAATCCACCAGCTGCGCGGCGGCGAGGCCGGGAATCATTTCCAGCGCGGCATCCAGCATCTGACGGATCGCTCCGGCGGTGACGCGCTTGTCAAAACCCGCGTTTTCGAGCGTGCTTCCGACGATGATCCGCCCATCCGGGCGGGGCACCAGGTAGCCGCGCCCGGCGCGCAGGACGCGCTGCAAGCTCACGCCTTCGGCTCGCAACGCCAGAATCTGCCCGCGTACCGGCCGCGTCGGCGCATAGCGCGCGAGGAGATTTTCTTCGCCGGGAATCTCGCCGCACCAGCATCCGGCGGCCACCACGACCTGCGCCGCTGCGATCTTCTCGCCCCCGGCGACCACTCCGGTGCAGCGCTCGCCCTCGCGGAGCAATCCCGTGACGGCGCAGCCCGCGCGGATCTCGACGCCGCGGCGCCGCGCCGCCGAAAGCACCGCGTCCATCAGCACGGGAGAATCGACGGTGGCTTCCTCGGAGAGCCACGCCGCCGCGCGCAGGGCCGGATTAATCGATTTTTCCCATTGGAGGACGGTGTCGAGCGCCACGGGCTCGGCCGCCAGGCCCAGCCCGCGATACTCGGAGACCAATTTATCGCGCTCGGCTTCACCGCGCGGCGGCAGGAAAATTTCCAGCGCGCCGGTGCGCGCGTACGACGCCGGTTTGCCGGACGCCTCTTCCACGGCGGCCACGAATTGCGGATAGAGCTTCAGGCTTTCCTGCCCGAGGGGCACCAGCGGGAGGTCTCCCGGCAGATGCGGGCCCGGCGAGAGCATCCCCGCCGCCGCCCACGAGGCTTCCTGGCCGGGCTGCTGGCGGTCCAGCAACGTCACGCGAAGCTTCTCCGCGGCCAGTTCGAACGCGATCGATGCGCCGATCAATCCGCCGCCGATAATGACAACGTCCGGTGCGCTCACGCCGCCATCTTAGCAGCAAAATACTCTTCGCGCTTCGCGTTGCCATCGCGCCTCGATCTGGACGCGCTTGCGCTGCAGCCGACAGGCCGCCGGACCATTCGAGCGGCATCCTGCGAGGGGAGTGGGTTGATTTCCAATTGCCGCTGCGTTAATCAGGCAATTCAGTTGACGTGCAGCGTCCTGACCTTTGGTATTAGGATAGCTGACGGCATCGATTCTTCTTCAGGGGCACGGAATTCAGGTAGCCAGGGAGGAAACGGCAGTGAAAAACCCGATGCGAGCCGGACTATTGCTGATTGGGCTGATACCGAACCTTGCGATCGCGCAAAGCAGCATCAATGGAACATGGAAGCTTGACGTTGGCCCGCTTCCAATGCCCACTGGTACCTTCGTCTGGCTGCTGCAGGACGGAATGTATCACTGCAAGTCGTGTTCTCCGCCGATTGACGTCAAGGCGGACGGCCAGGACCAACCTACCCCGGGACACAGGTACGAAACGATCAGCGTGCGGATTTTGGACGACCACACGGTTCGAGAAATCGAGAAGACGAATGGGCAGATTGATAGCGACGAGAAGTTCACGGTCTCCGCGGACGGAACCACGGCCACAGATGAATTCGCGAATTGGAAACTGACGATGAGCCGAGTGCTGAGCGGGCCAATTGGTTCACACGCTCTCTCCGGCACTTGGCGGCCAGTGAAGATCGAGAGCACCTCCGATGTTGGCCTGCTGATCACCTACAGGCTGGAGGGCGAGACCTTGACTATGAGCCGTCCCACGGGCCTGTCGTATAAGGCGAAGCTCGACGGTACTGTTGTCCCCTACCACGGTGATCCCGAGAGACATGGCGTGTCAGTGAGACGCGTAGACGCGAACACGGTCGAGGAAACTGACGAGCTTAATGGAAAGCCGACAAGCGTCGTGCGAATGACGGTGGCCGCTGACGGGAAGTCCATGACGATTGTAGTCAGTGACGTGGAGGCACGGACTACAAGCCAGTTTGTCGCCGTGAAGCAATAGCCAGCAGTTGTTGAGACGTCCGCCTAACGTCTCTAGTGGATCCTGGAAGTGGAGTTACTCCTTGTTAGTCAGATTGTCGGAAGCTAACGCGCTACCGCTATTCCAGCGTGAAGGTGAGGACGAAGGCGTCTTCAGGCGGGGCGGTGTAATAACGCGGGCGGCGCCCGGTCACGCGGAATCCGTGGCGTTCGTAGAAGCGGAGCGCGGTCACGTTGGAAACGCGGACCTCCAGAAAGGCGCGCTCCGCGTGGAACGTTTTGGCCCACGCCAGGCTTTGGCTCAGAAGGGCGACGCCAATTCCATGCCGCCGCGCTTCGGGCCGCACCGCGAAATTCAGGATCTCGAAGTCAGTGGCCACTTGGCGCGCGACGAGAAACCCGGCCACTCCCGCGTCGTCTTCGGCCACCCACCCGGCCATCTCGCCTTGCGCGATTCGGACGTACTCGGCCGCCGACCACTGGGCGAGTTCGGGAGTACGCCGATTGAATCGCTTGGATTCCTTCGACGTCGCGAAGCTCGATGGGGCGGACGTTCAAGACCCGCGCGGTCCTTTCAGGTGCATTTCAGCGTCGGACCGCCGGACGTAGTTCGCGTCGAGGGCGAGCGCGTCGGTGAGTTCGCCCCGTTGCGCGCGCATGTATCCGAGCTGTCCGACGTGGGGCGCGAGGATGGCCGAAACGCGATCCACGGGAATGGCAGCCGCAGATGCGTCCGGGCCATCGCCGCGGGCCATCACGCTCGACACGATCTCGGGCGCCGGCGTGGCGATCACCAGCCCGGAGTCGAGCAGATTCCGCGCGCGCAGCTCCGCCGCAAATTCCTCGGGAGTAGCCACGCGTTCGTCGCCTTCCAGCACAAGCCTATGCTGGCCCTGCGCATCCGCCCGCCGGTAGACGCCGAAATAGACTTGCCCGCGCCGCGCGTCCAGCACCGGAATTACTACGGGCGCAGTGGAGCGCGCTTGCGCCGCGACGGCTTCCAGAGCGCTGATCGCCGCGATCGGCTTGCCATATACCTCCGCCCAACCCTTCACGGCCGCCAGCCCGACGCGCAATCCAGTGAAGGAACCAGGTCCGGCCACCACGGCGAACAGGTCAAAGGCGTCCAAGTCCAAGGCAACCTCGCGCAGGAGAGTCTCCAGATGGCGAAAAATACGAGAAGAGTAGGCTTCGTCGGTCGACGTGGAGATGCTCCCGATAACGCTCTGCTCCCGTAGTACCGCCAGGCTACCGCAGGGTGACGATGTGTCCAGAGCAAAGATGAGCACGAGCCCGATTATAGGGCAATTGCGCTGCCAAACCCTGCACAATCTGACGGTTCGCCTGAATTTCATTTTGGCGAATCGCAGGGAATCTCTTGACGTTGTTCTTCGCATGAGCCTAGAATTTCCCTAGTGTCGCTTCGGGGAGGGAACCTCGACTCATGGAATTTAAACTAGGCGAGAAAGTTGTATATCCGAATCATGGCGTTGGGCTCATCGAACAGATTAGTTTTGGTTATGTGGATGGCAGGTCCGAACGCTTCTACATGTTACGGATTCTTTCAAGCAATTTGAAGGTCATGGTCCCGCAAACGAACATCGAAAACGTTGGTTTGCGGCCGGTCATTCGTTCCACCCAGGCGGGCGCGGTCATCTCCTATCTGGAGAAGGGCCGTTCCGCTTCCCACCACGATTGGAAGCACCGTTTCAAGGAAAATTCGGACCGCATGCGCACCGGATCGCTGATGGAAGTGGCCGCAGTCCTCAAGGGCCTCGTCGCACTCAGCCGCACCAAACCCCTGTCGTTTCGCGAGAAGAAAATGCTCGAACGGGCAAAACATCTTCTGGTGAGCGAGCTGGCCATGGTACGTAACACGTCCGAACAAGCTGTGGAATCGAACATCGTTCGCGCTCTGGCCAAAGCGAAACTGCAAATGCCGGAGCCGGGCGCGCAGCTGGAGTAGGCCCTTTAATCTTTCTCCCGGTTTCAGCCGGGCGCAATCCCTCGCGGATTGCGCCCGGCTTGTCTTTTCCGCGCGGACCTTCCGAGGAGCCCAGTGGGACATTCGCATTGTGCCCCACCCGCCGGGAACCTGAGTTGACGCTGCCCCTCGCCCCGTTTAGACTTTTCCTACAGGCATGCGACAATGGATGCCTACAGGGTTGCCGGCGCGGTAGGATGAGAGTTCCAGCGAATCCATGAGCCCATCGGTCATACAGCAGAAGCGGCACCAGCAGATCCTCACGGATGTGGTGCGCACCTACATCGAGACCGGAGAGCCGGTCTCGTCGCGCAGCGTGGTGCTGCGACACGTCGAACCCTTGAGTTCCGCGACGGTGCGCAACGTGATGGCGGACCTCGAAGAGGCAGGCTATCTCTACCAGCCGCACACCTCCGCGGGGCGCGTCCCCACGGCCTCCGCGTACCGCTTTTTTATCGAACAGGTGACCGCCCAGGCGACCGCCAGCCCGGAAGACCGCCAGTGGATTCGCCGCGAACTGGAAGCCGCGCAGACGCCCGAGGCGGTGATGGAGCGCGCCAGCCACGTCCTGGCCGCGGTTTCGCGCGGCGTGGGCATCTTCATTTCGCCGCCGCTATCGCGCAGCGTCGTCGAGCACGTGCGCTTTCTGATCGTGCCGGAAAACCGCGTGCTGGTGATCCTGGTGACCACGGGCGGGGTCACCCGCGACAAGCTGATCCGCACCGAGCGCGTGTTCCGGCAGGAAGATCTCGACCGCGTCTCCGCCTATCTGAACGGCCACTACGTCGGCTGGACCATTGAAGCCATGCGCGCCGATCTGCGCCAGCAGGTGGAGCGCGAGCGCCAGGAGTACGGGCGCCTGGCCCAGGACGCGCTGATGTTGTGCGATCCCTCGATTCTGGGTGACAGCGGCGAAAGAAAGATTTACGTCGAGGGCGCGTCGCAGATCGCCGCGGCCTTTGATTTCACGAGCCAGGAGCAGCTGCGCGAGCTGCTGAAGGCAATTGAGGAAAAGGACCGCCTGATCGCGCTGCTCAGCGGCTGTATTGAATCCCCGGAGCCGGTCCACGTCGAACTCGGCCTCGACCAGATGTCCCACGCCGGGAAAAATCTGGCCATCGTCTCGGCGGCCTATAAGTCCGGCGATCAGGCTCAGGGGACGCTCGGGATTGTGGCTCCCATTCGCATGCACTACGAGCGCGTGATCACCGCCGTCGCTTTCATGGCCCAGTTTTTCTCCGACCAGCAAGAGGGGAGTTGATCGTCGTGGCGCCGCACAAGAACAAGGACAAGCATCCGCACCAGGATTCCGCGCATTCTTCGCCCGAAGTGGTTTTCTCCGGAGAGCCGCCCGCCGCGCCCACCGAAGAATGCGATCCCGCCGCGGTCGGCGCATCGAGAGCGGCCGAAGAACCCGCCGCGGGGTCCCTGGCCGAACAGCTCCAGCTGCTGCTTGGCGAGAAGCAGGAGTTGATGAACACGCTGGTCCGCCGCCAGGCCGATTTCGATAACTATCGCAAGCGCGTCGACCGGGAACGCGAGCAGGACCGCCATCGCGCCGTCGAATCCCTGGTCGAACGCCTGCTTCCGGTGCTCGACGCGTTTGACCGCGCCCTGGCCGGACAGGAAGTGGCCGCGCACGCGGAGTATCGCAAAGGCTTCGATCTGATCCGGCGCCAGCTCTGGGATGCGCTTTCCAAGCAGGGCCTGGTGCGCATCGAGTCCATGGGCAAGGAGTTCAATCCGCATTTCCATCATGCGATCCAGAGCGTCCCGACCGCCGAACATGCCGAGGGAATCGTGATCGAGGAACTGCAGCCTGGCTACCTGTTTCACGAACGCGTGCTCCGGCCGGCCATGGTTCGCGTGGCCGCCGCGCCGGGACCGAAATCGGCGCACGCTTCGAAACTCGAATCCTGAGCGGTTGAGCGCCCTGGAGTTTGTGGTGATGCGTTGGGATGACATCTCGGCCGCCTGCGGGCGGTTCGGCCGTTCTTACCAGGAGGAATCGCGGGGAAATGGCAGCGACGAAAAAGCCCGACTATTATGAGTTTCTTGGCGTCGCCCGCGATGCTTCGCCCGACCAGATCAAATCGGCCTATCGCAAAGCCGCGCTGAAGTGGCATCCGGACCGCCACGCGGACAAGAAACCCGAAGCGGAGGAAAATTTCCGCCAGGCCACCGAAGCCTACAGCGTCCTTTCCGATCCGCAGAAACGCTCGGTGTACGACCGCTTCGGGCACGAAGGCCTCGGCAATCGCGGCATCGACGCCAGCGGTTTTAACGCCTCGATCTTCGACGAGTTTCAGGACATCTTTGGCGAGATGTTCGGCTTCGAGCAGGTGTTTGGCGGAGGCGGGCGCCGCGGGCGCGGCTCTCACGGCCAGCGCGGCGCCGATCTGCGCTACGACATGTCGCTCAGCTTCGAGGAGGCCGCGGCCGGCGTCAGCACCAAGATCCGCATCGCCCGCCGGGAAAACTGCGAGGCGTGCAAAGGCACCGGGGCCAAGCCCGGCACCGGCATGGCCGCCTGCCGCACCTGCGGCGGGCGCGGGCAGATGTCCTACCAGCAGGGATTTTTTTCCATCACGCGCACATGCCCCGCCTGCCAGGGCATGGGGCAGGTGATTCGCGAGGCTTGCAGCGAGTGTCGCGGGCAGGGCCGGATCGAACGTGAGCGCACGCTCGAAGTCGGCATTCCCGCCGGCGTGGACTCTGGCACGCGCCTCCGCATGACCGGCCAGGGCGAGCCCGGCACCAACGGCGGTGCGGCCGGCGACCTCTACATTTTTCTCGAGGTCAAAGAGCATCCGTTCTTCGAGCGCCGAGGCGCCGACCTCTACTGCACCATCCCGGTCAGCTTCTCCCAGGCCGCGCTGGGCGCCAAGATCAAGATCCCCACGCTGCAAGGCGAAGGCGAATTCGATGTTCCCGAGGGAACCCAGTCGGGCCAGATTTTCCGCCAGAAGGGGAAGGGGCTCCCCAATCCGCACGGCGGGCGCGGCGACCTCTATGTCAGCGTGCGCATCGTGACCCCGTCGAAGCTTTCGCGCGAGCAGCGCCGCCTGATCGAGCAACTCGGCCAGTCGCTGAAAGTCGAGAACAAGCCCGCCGAGCGCTCCTCCAGCTTCTTCGATAAAGTAAAAGACATTTTCGGCTAAAGAGTCTGGGTGGCAACCTCAGTTTTGCGTCAGGGCACGGCTTCAGCCGTGCCGCAACTACCGCAAAAAATGAGCGGCTTCAGCCGCTGAGGGACTAAAGGCCTGAGGCGAAGGAAGCAGAGGAAGTAGAGGACGCAGAGGACAGAACCGCGCGGTTGTAGTCTCACGCTATAGCGCCGCGACGGCGTGCGCCAACGGGTGTTCTCCTTTACGTCCTCTGCCTCCTCCACCTCCTTTGCCTCCTATTCTTCTTCCCGCGCTACAATCCTTGCATGCGCCGCCGCTTCTTTGTCGATCGCTTCGAATCGGACTCCGCCGTTCTTCGCGGCGAGACGGCCGAGCATCTCGGCCGCGTGCTGCGGGCCGAGCCGGGCCAGCTCTACGAGCTGAGCGACGGCCATTGCGTCTGGCTGGGCCGCGTCGAGGACGTCGCGCTCCCCAAGCGCGGCGAGAGCCGCATTGCGTTCGCGCTGGTCGAGCCCATCGCCGCGCGCGAACCCGCGCTGCGGATCGAGCTGTTGATCTCGGTGGTGAAATTCGACCGCTTCGAATGGTGCCTGGAAAAGGCTACCGAGCTGGGCGTGAACGAGATTATCCCCCTGGCGGCCGCGCGCACCGATCAGCCACTTCTCGCCGCCGCAGGCAAGCGCCATGCGCGCTGGGAGAAGATCATCCTGGAATCGGCGCAGCAGTCGCGCCGCCTGCGTCCTCCGCTAATCCGCGCCGTGGCGGCGCCGGAAGAAGTATTCGCGCAGTCTTCCGCCGCCGCGTGCAAAATTCTCCTCTCCGAACGCTCTCCGACGCCGTCCCTGCGCGACGCGCTGTCGGGATTTGTAGGGGGTCGGAGCTTCAGCTCCGACCTCAAAGCATCCCAAACGAGCGGGGCTTTAGCCCCTGAAGCAGACCGGCGTGCGTCAGCCGCGCTGGCCATTGGTCCCGAGGGCGGCTGGACGGACGCGGAGCTTGCCGCCGCTCGCGCGGGCGGTTTTGCCGAGGCGTCGCTGGGCGACACCATCCTCCGCACCGAAACCGCCGTGCTCGCCGCGCTGGCCGTCCTCCGCTTCGCGCTCGGAGATTTCTAGTTCGGTGCGCCGGATGGTTGGCGCGCATCGCGGCGCCGTGATATAAATGTGTGAGTGAAGCATGCAGGAAATTTCCCATCCCGGTCTGTTGAACTCCCCTGAGCCGGCGCCGATCCCTCCCTCACGCCGCGAGTTGCGCGGCTGGACGCGCGATCTGGCGGTGGCGCTTGGCCTGGTGATCGTCATCATGATTTTTCTTTACCAGCCGGTCAAAGTGGAAGGGACCAGCATGAACCCGCTCCTGAGCGATCAGGAGCGCATCTTCATCAACAAATTTGTCTACCGGTTCGAGCCCATTGAGCGCGGCGACGTCGTGGTTTTCTGGTATCCTCTGGACCGCTCGAAGTCGTTCATCAAGCGCGTGGTGGGATTGCCGGGGGAGACGCTGGAGATTCGCGAGGGCCAGGTGTACGTGGACGGCCGCGAGTTGCACGACCAGTTCGTTCCCTCCGGGTATCTGGACGGATCGAACTACGGCCCCCGGCGCATCGCGGCCGGCGAATATTTCGTGATGGGCGACCATCGCGATAGCTCGAACGACTCGCGGGTGTTCGGCCCGGTCCCGCGGCCGTATATCTACGGCAAGGCCGTCTTTGCCTACTGGCCGGTGGAGCACTTTGGATCGCTGAGTTCATCGACAACGGTGAACGCCGCATCGCGATGAAATCTTCTGGAGGACACTCTGACCGAAGCCCTCGCTGGCCGCGCGACACTCGCGCTCGAGGACGGAAAAGTATTTAACGGCCGCGCCGCGGGTGCTCGCACCCGCCGGGGCGGCGAAGTCGTTTTTAATACCAGCCTCACCGGCTATCAGGAAGTCTTCACCGACCCCAGTTACACCGGGCAAATCGTCGCCCTCACCTATCCCCACATCGGCAACGTGGGCGCCAATGGCGAGGATGAGGAATCGTCCAATACCTATATTGAAGCGCTGGTGGTGCGCGATTTTTCGTCCATCGCTTCCAACTGGCGCTCGGCCGAATCCGCCCACGAATATCTGGAGCGCCACGGCGTCCCAGTCATCTGGGATGTGGACACGCGCGCGCTGGTGCGCCACCTGCGCGATGCCGGCGCGCTGCGCGGCGTGCTGGCCACCGACGGAACGCCCGCCGAACAACTGATCGCCGAGGCGCGCGCGCTGCCGCTGATGGCCGGGCAGGACCTCGCCAGCCGCGTCACCACCGCCAAGAAGTACGACTGGACGCAGGGCTCGGTCGCTCTTATCAAGCCTCTGGCCGCCGCCGCGGGCGCCGGCCGTCTCTCCGCGGGCCGGGCCGGCAAGTCCGCCGCCGCTGCGTCAAAAGCGAAGGCGGTTCTGGCCCCGGAAGAGGGCCGCCGCTATCGCGTGGTGGCCTACGACTTCGGCATCAAGCAGAATATCCTCCGCCTTCTCGCCGACCATTCCTGCAGCGTGACCGTCGTGCCCGCCAAGAGTTCCGCCGAAGATGTCCTCGCGCTGAAGCCTGACGGCGTTTTCGTTTCCAACGGCCCGGGCGATCCCGAACCGGTCACCTACGCCATCGCCAATATTCGCAAGCTGCTGGGCCGCGTCCCCATCTTCGGCATCTGCCTGGGACACCAGCTCTGCGGCCTGGCCCTGGGCGGCCGGACGTTTAAATTGAAGTTCGGACATCACGGCTCGAACCATCCGGTGAAAAATCTCCTGACCGGCAAAGTCGAAATCACCGCCCAGAACCACGGCTTTTGCGTCGATCCGGATTCGCTGCCCGCCAGCGACGTCGAGATCACGCACCTCAACCTGAACGATTTCACCAACGAGGGCCTGCGCCACCGCTCGCTGCCGCTGTTCAGCGTCCAGTATCATCCCGAGGCCTCGCCCGGCCCCCACGACGCCCGCTACCTATTCGATGACTTCATCACCATGATGAAGTCTGTTGGGAGTGCGAAATGATGGTGCCGCTCCCAGTCCTAAAAATTTATGTGGCCAATGCGGCGGGGTCGAAGCCCCGCTCCTCCGAGTCCCGATAGACCCAATGCCCAAACGCACTGACATCAAGAAAATCCTGATCATCGGCTCCGGCCCGATCATCATCGGCCAGGCCTGCGAATTCGACTACTCCGGCACGCAAGCCTGCAAGGCCCTGCGCGCCGAGGGCTACCAAGTCATCCTCGTCAATTCCAACCCCGCGACGATCATGACCGACCCCGAGACGGCCGACCGCACCTACATCGAGCCGCTTTCCCGGGAATATCTGGAAGCCATCATCGCGATCGAGCGGCCCGATGCGCTGCTTCCGACGGTGGGCGGCCAGACCGGCCTCAATCTCGCCGTGGAACTCGCGGAAACCGGCGTGCTGGAAAAATACGGCGTGCAACTGATCGGCGCGTCGTTGCGCGCCATCAAAATCGCCGAGGATCGCTTGCTGTTCAAGGACGCCTGCCGCAAGATCGGCCTGGAAGTGCCCGCTTCCGCCGTGGTCACCAACATTCCCGAAGCAATCACCCTGGCCGATGAGCTCGGCTATCCCGTCGTGATCCGCCCGTCGTTCACGCTGGGCGGCACGGGCGGCTCGATCGCCTACAACCGCGAGGAGTTTTCCGACCTCATTTCGCGCGCGCTGGACGCCAGCCCGGTCCATCAGGCCCTGATCGAGGAGTCGGTGATCGGCTGGAAGGAATTCGAGCTGGAAGTGATGCGCGATGTGCGCGACAACTTCGTCGTGATCTGCTCGATCGAAAATGTCGATCCCATGGGCATCCACACCGGCGATTCCATCACCGTCGCGCCCGCGCAGACGCTCACCGACAAGGAATACCAGCGCATGCGCGATGCCGCCGCCGCGATCATCCGCGAAGTGGGCGTCGAAACGGGCGGATCGAACATCCAGTTCGCCGTCGATCCCGAAACCGGCCGCATGACTGTGATCGAAATGAATCCGCGCGTCTCGCGCAGCTCGGCGCTCGCCAGCAAGGCCACCGGCTTCCCCATCGCCAAGATCGCCGCCAAGCTCGCCGTGGGCATGACGCTCGACGAAATCCCCAACGACATCACGCGCAAGACTCCCTCCTGCTTCGAGCCGACCATCGATTACGTGGTCGCCAAGATTCCGAAGTTTCAGTTCGAGAAGTTTCCCGGCAGCGAATCCACGCTGACCACGCAGATGAAATCGGTCGGGGAAGTGATGGCCATCGGCCGCACGTTTCAGGAAGCCCTGTGCAAGGCCATCCGCGCGCTGGAGCCGAGCACGGCCTGGCGGCCCCCCGCCGAGGTCAATACGGCGCTGCTGCGCGAAAAACTCCACGTTCCCGGACCCGACCGCATGCACTGGCTCTTCGAAGCGATCGAGCGCGGCATGACCCGCGAGGAAGTCTGCGACCTCACTCGCATCGATCCCTGGTTCATCCGCCAGATGGAGGAGATGGTGGCGCTCGATCAGCGCGTCGCCGCCAGTTCGCTCGCGACCGTCTCGCGGGAATTGCTGCTCGAAGCCAAGCGCTCCGGCGCCAGCGACGAGGAGCTCGCCAAACTCTGGAACGTGAGTTCCGCCGACATTCGCGCCCGCCGCCACGAGTTCGGCGTGCGCCCCGTCTTCAAGCGCGTGGATACCTGCGCCGCGGAGTTTGAATCCTTCACGCCCTATCTGTACTCCACCTACGAGGACGAGGATGAAACCGCCGCCGTGGACCGGCCGAAAATTGTCATCCTCGGCAGCGGCCCCAACCGCATCGGGCAGGGCATCGAGTTCGATTACTGCTGTTGCCACGCGGCCTTCGCGCTGAAGGAAGACGGCTTCGAGACCATCATGGTCAACTGCAACCCGGAGACCGTCTCGACCGATTACGACACCTCCGACCGCCTCTATTTCGAGCCGCTCACCCTGGAGGACGTTCTCGCCATCCTCGACCGGGAAAAGCCGCAAGGTGTGATCGTGCAGTTCGGCGGACAGACGCCGCTGAACCTCGCGCTCGCTCTCAAGGCCAACGGGGCCAAAATCGTCGGCACCGATCCGGAATCGATCGATCTGGCGGAAGACCGCCGCCGCTTCGGCCGCCTCCTGGACGAGCTGAAGATTCCGCAGCCGCGCAACGCCACCGCTCTGGCGCCGGATGAAGCGGTCCGCGCCGCCAAGGAAATTGGCCTGCCCGTGCTGGTTCGCCCAAGCTACGTTCTCGGCGGCCGCGCGATGGTGATCGCCTACGATCTGAAGACCGTTGAGGACTACGTGATTCAGGCCGCGCAGATCGGCACCACCTCCGATCCCAAGCGCCCCATCCTGATCGATCAGTTCCTCGAGGACGCCACCGAAGTCGATGTCGATGCTCTGGCCGATGGCGAGGACGTGGTGATCGCCGGCATCATGGAGCATATCGAAGAGGCCGGCATCCATTCCGGCGACTCCTCGTGCGTGCTGCCCTCGGTCACTCTGAAGCCCGCGGTCCTGGAACAAATTCGCAGCTACACGTCGCGGCTGGCGCGCGCCCTGAATGTCGTCGGCCTGATGAACGTGCAGTACGCCATCCAGCGCGACACTGTCTATGTGCTCGAGGTCAATCCGCGCGCCTCGCGCACCATTCCCTACGTCAGCAAGGCCACCGGCGTGCCCCTGGCGAAAGTGGCCGCGCGCCTCATGACCGGCCGCAAGCTGAAGGACCTGCATCTTCCCATCATCGAGACCGAACGGCGTCAAGGAACTCGCCGTCCGCGATTTCTACGCCGTCAAGTCTCCCGTGTTCCCCTTCAATAAATTCCGCGGCGTGGATACCATTCTTGGCCCCGAGATGCGCTCGACCGGAGAAGTGATGGGCATATCCTCGACCTTTGGACTGGCGTTCGCCAAGGCGCAGCTCGCCGCCGGGCAGCGCCTGCCGCTCGAAGGAACCGTCTTCATCAGCGTCAACGATCACGATAAGCGCCACGTCGCCAGTGTGGCCAAGGATCTGGCCACCGCGGGACTGAAAATCATTGCCACGCGCGGCACGGCCACGGCGCTCACCCGGGCGGGCATTGAGGTCGAAGGAGTCTACAAGGTCAACGAAGGCCGTCCCAACATTGTGGACCTGATCAAGACGGGCAAGGTCAATCTCGTGATCAACACGCCGCTCGGGCGCGAATCGTTCTACGACGAGAAATCGATTCGCCGCGCCGCCATTCGCTACAACGTTCCCTGCATCACCACGCTGTCCGCCGCCAGCGCCGCCGCGCGCGGCATCCGCGCCATGGCCGGACACGCCCCCGACGTCGCCGCGCTCCAGGATTTGCACCGTCGCAAGTCCGCCGCGCTGCCTTAGAGAGTCTGTGTGACAACACAAGATTCTTTGTGGGTCGCGGCTTCAGCCGCGATATAAGTCCCACAAATGAGAGCGGCTTTAGCCGCTGAAGTTCCTGCGGCGGATTGCTCTGCCGCAACACGGAATTGTTTCCACGGCCTGTTGTCTCAATGGTTTTTAGGGGGTCGGAGCTTCAGCTCCGACATCAGAGCGTCTTAAGAGTAAGGGCTTTAGCCCCTGAAGGCGGTCCGAGGACCAGTTCACGTCCCTTACAAGATTCGTTGTCCCATTCCTGCGCGCGGTTGTTGCCGCCCTTTCGCGCCCCGTGTATCATGATTTCGCCGATGGAGTCTCACTGCCTCTCATTCCGTGAAATTCCTCACACCGCGAAGCTCTTTTCCTCGTTCCTCGAGGATTTCAGCCGCGTCGCGGCGTACTACGCGCATCCTCCCACGACGGCGGGCATCGACGCCGCCGCCCGGGAAGTGCGCCTCGATCCCGTCTGTGCGCAGCGCCGTCGTCGCCATTTTGCGCGAGCAGAATCTCCGGTTTGCTCCGGGCGAAATTGAACCCGGCGACGCGCCACAATCTCGACCGTCTGGCGGCGGGCGCCGCGGCCATCGTAACCGGCCAGCAGGTCGGCCTCTTCTCCGGCCCGGCCTACACCCTTTACAAGGCCATCTCCGCCATCCGCTGCGCCGAGGAGACCACGCGCCGCGGCACCGACGCGGTTCCCATCTTTTGGCTCGCCACCGAGGACCACGACCTCGCCGAAGTGAATCAATCCTCCTGGGTGACGCGCAACGGCCCGGCCCGCTACGATCTGCCCGCGCACGACGCCGATGCGGGCCGCCGCGTCGGCGAAGTGGTGCTCGGCGGCGCCATCGACCAAATCGTTGACACCGCCGCGCAGACCCTCGAAGGCCCCGGCGCCGAAGAGGTCGCGCGCGCGCTGCGCGAGTCCTATCGTTCCGGGGAGACCTACGGTTCGGCGTTCGGAAAATTGATGGCGCGCCTGCTGGCGGGACGGGGCATTATTTTCATCGACCCGCTCGATCCCCGTTTCCACCGTTTGGCCGTCCACGTTTTCTCCCAGGCGGCCCGCGAGGCCGGATCTTCTGGGCGCGGCGCTGGTGGCGCGCTCCCGGGAACTGGACGAGGCAGGATTTCACGCCCAGGTGAAGGTCACGCAACGAAACCACGCTGCTGTTTCGCAGCGTCGCCGGCCGGCGCGAGCCCGTGCGCCGCCGCAACGGTGGCTTTGTCGTGGGCGATGCGGAGCTCAGCGGACAGCAGCTCGCCGGCGCGATTGAGAACGACGCCCGAGGAGTTCTCTCCCAGCGCTCTGCTCCGCCCGGTCGTCCAGGACACGCTTTTGCCCACCGCCGCGTACATCGGCGGCCCGGCCGAGGTCGCCTACATGGCCCAGGCGCAGGTGGTCTACCAGAGGCTCCTGGGCCGCATGCCCGCCATCCTGCCCGCGCGCCAGTTTCACGATTGTCGAGCCGCCCATCGCGCGATTCCTCGCTCAGTATGGTCTCGAGGTCCGCGATCTTTTCGCCGGGCCGCAGCAGGTCCGCGCCGCGATGGAACGGAAATCGCTTTCCGGCGCGCTCGCCGCCCGCTTCGATGCCGCCGAGCAGGACATGCGGAAATTGATGGAGGCTTTCGAGGAGCCGCTCGGGCGGCTCGACGCGACGCTGGTCGACGCGCTCCGCTCCACCCAGAGCAAGATGCTGCATCAGTTCAGCCAGTTGAAAGGGAAAGTGGCCCGCGCGGAAAGTTTCCGCTCCGGCGTTCTGGAGCGCCACCAGCGCATCCTGCTCGATTCCCTCTATCCCGGCGGCGCTCTGCAGGAGCGCACCCTGTGCGCCCTGCCCCTGCTCGCATCCTGCGGCCCCGGATTGCTCGACGATCTCGCCGCCCTGGCTTCCCTGGAGAGCCCTGCCGGCGGGCGCTCCTGCGCTCAGGATCACCAGATCCTTCTCCCGTAGTTTTTCCTGCTCCGATGCCTCCACGCCGATTGTCTCGCCGCAATCATGCTCGCCAACGGGCCATATCCCGTAGTCGCCGCGGTCCGCCCGTAGGGGCACGGCACTGCCGTGCCCGGTCTGCGGTGGCGCACCGCCGGCTGTTTTGCCGCCTTCCGGTGCTTCAACCTGGCCAGATTACGGTGAGAAACTCTCGGCTGCTTCTCGACTCTAAACATGCTCCGCTTCCGCGTGTTAATATGGCGTTGGACGTAATACCGGGGAGGCACAACATGATCGTTACGCCGGGAAAGCAGAAGGGCATGAAGGCGGTATCCAATGAGCGCGGCGTGATCGCCGCGGCCGCCATGGACCAGCGCGGCTCGCTCAAGAGCGCCATCGCCAAGGAAAAGGGCATCGACAAAAAGGACGTCACCTCCGCCATGCTCGAGGAGTTCAAGACCTCGGTCACGCGCGTTCTCACGCCGCACGCCAGCGCCATTCTGCTCGATCCCGAATATGGGCTCCCGGCGGCGCGCGCCCGGTCGAAAAACGCCGGCCTGCTGCTCGCCTACGAGAACAGCGGCTACGACAACACGCGCCCCGGCCGCCTTCCCGATCTGCTCGATCATCTGGTCGGTCCGGCGCCTGGTGGCCGGCCGGCGCCGATTGCGTCAAGATCCTGCTCTACTACACCCCGTTCGATCCGCCCGAGGTCAACGACATCAAGCACGCCTGGGTGGAGCGCATCGGCGCGGAATGCGCCACCGCCGACGTCCCGTTTTTCCTGGAATTCGTCGGCTACGAGGAGGGCGGAGACGAAAAGGGCTGGCCTTCGCGCGCAAGAAGCCGGAAATCGTCGCGCAGAGCATGGAGGAATTTTCCAAGCCCCAGTACGGCGTCGACGTTCTCAAAGTCGAGGTTCCCGTCAACATGGCCTTTGTGGCGGGCAGCCGCGCCTGCAAGGGTGAGTCCGCCTATACGCGCGAGGAGGCCAAGGAACATTTCCGCCGCGCCGCCGCTGTCCGCAAAAAAGCCTTTCATCTATCTCTCCGCCGGAGTGAGCAACGACGTCTTCAGCGAGACGCTCGAACTCGCCGGCGAGTCCGGCGTCAATTTCTCCGGCGTGCTGTGCGGCCGCGCCACCTGGAAGGATGGAATTCCGGTGTACGCGAAGAAGGGAGCCCGAGCGCTGGAAGACTGGCTGGCCGATCAGGGCGTGAAGAACATCCAGAACGTCAACGATCGTCTCAAGGCCGCCAAGCCCTGGTTCAGCTTCTACGGCGCCGCATCGCCTTCCGCTCTGTCCTGAGCGCAAGGAAAGTAAGGGAAGTGAGAGGAGCTAGAAGGATAGAATCTGTTTTCTGAGTGTGATGGAGGCGCGAAGTTGTTCCTTTGCTTCCTCATCTCCTGGCCTCCTCCACTTCCTCTATTTCCCGCACTGCGCCTCGACCTGCAATCCCATCGCGTCATCCAGCAGCGCCCCGCGCCGCGACGTGGCCGAGCACACCTGGCTCGCGCTCAATCCCGAAGCGCCTCGCAGGTCGGCGCCATCCAGATTTGCCTCGCTCAGGTCCGCTCCCGTGAGCACCGTCCCCGCAAACTCCGCGCCGCGCAAATCCGCGCCGCGCAGGGAAGCGTCAATCGCGATGGCGTTTTGAAGGTGCGCGCCCCGCAGGTTCGCTCCCCGCAGTTTCGCGGACGACAAGTACGCGCCGCGAAGATCGGCATGCTCCATCTGCGCGCCGTCGGCGTACGCTTCGCGCAGGTCCGCCCGCTCCAGGTTGGCGCGCGTCAGCGTGGCCGAGGAGAGCTGCGCCGCGTAGAAGCTGGCCCCTTCCAGTTGCGCGTCGACCAAGATCGAGCCCTCCAGCGAAGCGTGGGAAAGGTTCGCGTCCCGCAGATCCGCGCGCGCCAGATTCGGCCCATTCCAGGTTGGACCGGTCGAGGTTGACATGGTTCATCCGCGCCTGGTCCAGCACCGCGTACCGCAGGTTGCTTTGCCCCAGGTCGGCCCCGCGCAGGTCCGCGGCCGGCAGGAACGCCCCTTCGAAATCGGCGCGCAGAAGATGTGCGTTGACAAGAAAAGCTCCGTACGCCTGCGCGTACCGGAAGTTCGTGTCGGCCAGCCGCGGGCCGCGCACCGCGGCCAGTTCGCTGTCGGTTCCGGTCCAATTCGCGGGCCGGGTTGAGATGGCCGCCTCGGTCAGGTCGGCGTAGGGGTCCAGGCCCAGCGTCCACAACGCGCTCGACGCCCACCGGCGAACATCTCCCCGGCCGTACTGCGCCGCGCGGCTTCGGTCGTGCGGAACCCCCGCGATCGTGCCCGCGGAAAAAAACAGCAGGACGGCCCCGCAGCCCAGCGCGGCCGCGGCAGGATTCACGCTCCGCAGCCTTCGGATCACAGACGTGTGGCGCGTTGGGTTGCTCCGGCGTCCACTCTTCCCGCGTCCGCCCCGTCCGCGTGCTCGCATGCAAAGCGACCCCTGCGGATATCATCACCAGCGCGGCGTGCAGAATCGTGCCGTGGATGTCCTGTCGTGTCAGATAGCGGGCCCAGAACAGCAGCAGGATGCCGGGAACCAGCCAGTACGCCAGAAACACGGAAGTCGCTGTTTCGACCAGGCGCGCCGCGGACGCCTCCGGGTTGATCCACGGGAAATGCGCGCGGAGCAGTCCGCCCACGAGTCCCCGTTCCTGATGGCCCAGAATTTGCCCCGTTGGGAAGACGGCCGGCGATTCCGCCACGGCGTCCCACAGCCGCTGCAAATGAAAATGAAACATCAGATAGAGCGTGAACAGCAGCACGGGCAGAACCAGATAGAACTCCGCCGTGGGCAGCGCCGCCGCGGCCGTGCGCGAATGCAGGAACGGTATGATGGCCGAATCGGTGAGAAGTTGCGCGTCTTGCGTCCTCCACACAATCAGCGCGGAGAGAAGACTGACCAGCAGAGTGGCCAGTAAAGAACGCGACGCGCCTTGTGCCGCCCGCTCGAACGCAACGGTCGGAATGGACTCCAGGAAGTCCGGGGGAAGTGATGCGCGGCGCAGATTGGCTCCTGCCAGGAGCCGCGGCGCCAGACCCATGGCGGTCCCCAGCGACGCCTCCTCGAGATTCGCGCCCTCGAGTCGGGCGCCGGACAGGCAGCAGTCTTCCAGGTTCGCGCGCACCAGGCACGCGTCGCGCAAGTCCGCCAGCAGCAGATCGGCCGCCGCTAATTTCGCGTCGTGCAGGTCGGCGAACCGCAGGTTCGCTCCGATCAGCTCGGTGCCTTCGAGTTCCGCCCCCGAAAAATCGCCCCGCGTGCCCGTCTGGCCCTGCGACTTAACCCATTCATCGTGCCCCGCCAGCTTTTCCTCAAACGCCCAATCGCTGGCCGCCCTGGGCGCGCTGCTTGCTGCCTTTGTCTCCCGCGCGATCTGCGATTCTTCGGCGCCGGAGTTCGTCCCCAGGGAGTTCAAGAGAGCTTCCGCCAGCATGGCCACTTGCCCTGCGCTGTCCGGTTCACTCCCCGGCATCGTCTGGCCGTGGGAATTCGGGGCCGAGGCGGTCGGCGGGGAACTGAGGTTCACGTCTTCCAGAAGTCGAGTGGCCGGATGGGCAGCCACATCCTCAGCCGGTTGGTCGGCCGCGCCACCATCGGCGTCGCCCGCGGGAAAGTCGGCCACGGAAAAAAGCGCCGCCAAAGTGTCGCTCGCCGAACGCAATTCACTGGCGGGGACGAGCGGCATCTTCGCCGGTCGGTCGGGCGTGGCGCCTTCCCCCGCTGCGTGCGGAGTCTTCCCAGACTCGGCGGGGAACACACTCCGGCCTTCCGTTTCGTGCTCCCGAAGCAAAGGACCCAAAATACGCCCCAATGAACGGCCCCCATGTCCTGCGAAAAATCCCGGCGGAAAACAGCGACAGCATTGCCCCGGCCCGGTTCACGTACCCCCTGGGAGTGTTTGGCGAAGGGTGTGTCTCGCTGCTGTCTGCTGATAGTCTACCGTTGACTAGGATAGCCTGGGCGCAACTCTCAAAACGCCTGTCCGAAAGTGCAATAGACGTACAGCTGGCCGCGCCAGCGTCGCCGTTCCGCGCAACGGCTGTGCAGGGGGCGAAGCGCGGGCATTGCCATTGGATTCGGCTGGCGCCGCGCTTGCCGGCGGACCTTCTCGCGTCTGGAGCCGGCCCGCTGGTTGTGGTATGAAGGGTTGCGCATCGGAAAAGGATCGTCCGGAAATGGTCTCCGTGCTGCCGGAAATCAAGCAAAGTCCCCCGGTCCCGAGCGTCTTCCTCTCCGCCGAATGGCGCGATCTGGTGATGCTGAATTACGTCGTGGACCCCGGTCTCTTGCAGGCCCACGTTCCGCCGGGCACGGTCTTGGATTCCTTCGAGGGAAGTACCTACGTCAGCCTGGTCGGCTTTCGCTTTCTCCACACCCGGCTCAGGGGATCTTTTCCGGTTCCGTTCCACGCGAATTTCGATGAGGTCAACCTCCGCTTCTACGTCCGCCGCAAACAGGGGGAGGAAGACCGTCGCGGCGTTGTCTTCATTGCCGAGATTGTGCCCAAGTGGGCGGTGGCGAAGGTCGCTCGTCTGGTGTACGGCGAAAATTACACCTGCCTTCCCATGAGGCACCGCGTGGAAACGGAGACCCGGCGGAAACTCGCCGAATATCAGTGGCAACTGAACGGCAACTGGTGCAAGCTCCGTGCGGAAGCGCGGGCAACGCCCGCCCATCCGGCCGAGGGCAGCGTGGAGCAATTCATCACCGAACACTATTGGGGCTATGCAACCCAGCGCGGCGGCGGCTGCCTGGAATACCATGTGGCCCATCCGCCGTGGCGCGTCTGGACCAGCACCGCCGCGCGATTTGAAGGGGACGCCGGCGCCTTGTACGGCGCCGAACTCGCCGCCATTTTGCGGCGCCCACCGGACTCCGCATTCATTGCCGACGGCTCGCCCGTGATCGTCTACACCGGCCAAGGAATCTCCTGATGGACACCGCCAACGAAATCGCGCCTGGTGGCCAAGATTCTCCCGGCCGCCTGGCGCGTCTGGGCATGGCTCTGGCCGACTGGTCGGAGCGATGGTTTCCCGACGCATTCGTCTTTGCGCTGGTGGCCCTCCTTCTCGTGTTTCTGGGCGGCCTCTTGCTGGGCACCGCCCTGCGCGACCTCGTCAAATATTTCGGCGACGGATTCTGGAGCCTCATTCCCTTCACGATGCAGATGGCGATCATCATTATCGGCGGGTATGTCGTGGCCACGTCCCCGCCGGTGCACCGCCTGATTCGCTGGCTGGCCGGGATTCCGCGCACCCCGCGTGGCGCCGTGGCATTCGTCGCGTTTTTCTCCATGGCCACCTCGATGGTCAGCTGGGGCCTCAGCCTGATTTTCAGCGCCATTCTCGTGCGGGAAATTGTCCGCAACGTCCGCCACATTGACTACCGCGCCATCGGAGCCGCCGCCTATCTCGGCACCAGCAGCGTCTGGGCGCTGGGATTGTCCTCCTCCGCCGCGCTGATGATGGCCACGCCCTCTGCGATTCCTCCGGCGCTGGGCAAGATCAGCGGCGTGATTCCCCTGAGCCAGACCATTTACACGTGGCAAAGCCTGGCCACCGCGGCCATCCTGATTCTCTCCGCCTGCGTGGTGGCGTATCTTTCGGCTCCGGCGCACTCGGTGAAGACCGCGGAGTCCTTCGGCGTCACCGAAGGACTCGCCATCGAAAAACTCGAGCCGCGCCGCACCCCGGCCGAGTGGCTCGAGTATGCCCCGGCGCTTTCACTCGCCGTCGGCGCGATGGGTCTGGCATACCTCGCGCGCGTGCTGGCCGAGCGCGGGCCACTCGCCGCTCTGGACCTGAACACCTACAATCTCTTGTTCCTGATGCTGGGCCTGCTGCTGCACTGGAGACCGCGGTCGTTCACGCGCGCGGTCCACGGCGCGGTCCCCGCCACTGCCGGCGTGCTGATCCAGTTCCCGTTCTACGGCGGCATCTTCGGCATCATCACCATGTCGCCGATCTCGCACGCCCTGGCGCACTTTTTCGTCCGCGTTTCCTCGCGCGGCACCTACCCGGTGCTGGTCGCCACGTATTCGGCCATTCTGGGGATGTTCGTGCCCTCGGGCGGCAGCAAATGGATCATTGAAGCGCCCTATGTCTTGCAGGCGGCCAAGGACCTGCATGTGAACCTCGGCTGGATCGTGCAGACCTACAACGTCGCGGAGGCTTTGCCGAACCTGGTCAATCCGTTCTGGATGCTGCCGCTGCTGGGAATCCTCAAGGTGCGCGCCCGCGAGTTGGTCGGCTACGGCCTGATCCAGTTGGCGGTCAACACCCTCCTGGTGTTCTTCCTCACCTGGTTCTTCGCCCGCACCTTCCCCTACATACCGCCGCTGTTGCCCTAGCCCGCGCGTCCTGGTTGAGGACGCATCAAAACATCGGCATGGTGATGTCGCCCCAGAAACTCCGCCGCGGCGGAATCGTCACGCTTGCGACCTCCGGAGGTACGCCCCGGACGTTCGCGATCACGATCGGCGTCATTTTTGCGGAGAGATCGGTAACGTTGGAAACGGGCACCTGGGATTCGCCGGGCTCATCCACCCGCGAGAAAACCACTTTGTAATTGTCCTGAGGGCTTCCCATGACGCGGTTCTTGCGGTGGGGATCGAACGAGGGGATCGCAAAACCCAGCACCGACGCCAGGCGGCGCACCGAAACCTTGCTGAACATCCGGTGGTCCGTGCCCACGTCGGCAAACATATTCACCATGCCGTAGTCTTGCGGAAGCAGGTGGGCGGTGAACGCCGCTCCTGTTTCCTTCTCCAGCGCCGCGCGAACTCCGGCATCCTGCAGCGCCGCGGAAACCACGGCCTTCATCTGCTCGGCCGGCATCGGCCAGATCGCGATCGCCATGGTGTTGTCCGCGGGCAACAGCTCGGTGGCGGAATGCCCGATCGCATAGCGCCGCAGAGCCAGCGCTCCGCCGAGAACCAGCACCACGATCACCGCGCTCGACGCCGCCAGCCCCAGCGCGCGATTGGGAATCCAGCCGAAAGCCAACTGGTACAGTTTGGCGCCCGGGTTCCCGGGCAGGAACATTCCGGTGCGCCGCCGGTAGGCGGCGTATTCGGGATGCGCTGCCTCCACCTTCTTTTCTTCGAAGCGCGCCAGAAAATAGTACAGAAACAGCATGCCCAGATAGAGGATCAGGATCACGATCCGCGGCCAAATCGTCAGCAGGCCGAACCCCGCGACCGCCAGGCTCAGATAGAACGGGTGACGAATGTGCGAATACATCCACGATACGGCGGCTTTGCGCTTCAGCAGCCGGGTGGCATACACCTGCACGCCGCAGATCAGCGCTCCCAGAAGTCCCAGGCTCAACGCGTACGCGCCGATCTCCCATCGCAAGAACTCCAGAAAAGAACTGGTCGTGATCACCGAATGGGGCAGAAAGAACGCTTCCATCCACGCCGTGGCCCTCCACCGGTGCAATTCCTGCAGCGTCGGCGCGTACAGCGAGTACCAGTAAAACGCGAACGGGCTGATCATGATCACCACCTCGATCATCACCAGCCCGTAGAGCGCTGCAGCCAGCCACTTCAAAATCCTCTTCATGCCGTACTCCCTCTCCGCCGAACACGGAAATTCTTACGCGCCATCCACAGCCAGGATCAACGCGAACGCCCGTTCTCGCACGGAACTCCGGCGATGCCCACTGAAAACCCTTCCACGCACGGCATGTGATAGCACGCCGCACCTGAGGCGTCAAACGTTACCAATACAACGAGGCGCGGCGGTCCGCCGCCGCACGATGTCCAATTGGCAATGGTGTGTCAATATTTGATTTTGACTTTCTTCTTGGCTGCGGCGCCCTGCCGCGCGGCGGCGGCCATTTTGGAAAACTCGTCGCTGTCTCGCTTTAGGCTGCTGAAATCAACGCCCGCGTAGTTATTTCGCAACTCCGCCATCAGATAGCTTCGCCGCGTCGTGTTGCTGTCGTGATTGCTCCAGAAGAAATTTGTCGGCCGGTCCCCGAGGTGCCGCGTCATCGCCTTCCATACGTTGGGCGCTTCGCGCGGGTCGTATCCTGCTGCCACCATATTCGCGAGGCCCTCTCGGTCGGCTTGATTCTCCAGCGCACGCGAATAGCCATTCCGCACCGCCCCTTCCACCATGTTGGTGATGTCCTGAATCCCGTACGCGCCAAAGCCGGCCGCCACCGCTCCGCCTATCTTCAGAGCCGTCAGCTTCTTCTTGTGATACTGGAGTTCGTGCCAGGAGTGCTTCTCGATGGTGTGGGTGATTTCATGCCCGAGCACTGCAGCCAGCTGGGCTTCGTTCTCAAAGATGTCGAACATCGGAGCATCCAGCACCACGACGCCGTTGGCGAGCGCAAACGCGTTCGGTTCTTTCGCCTCCACCACATAGAATCGGAAATGAATCTTATTCGGGTCACTCGGCGCCATGTTCCTTTGGAATGCCGGAACCAGGCCTTCCCCAATCCGCTCGACGTAGGCCTGCACGTCCGCATTGGGCAGTAATTTGTACCTTCCGATTTTCCGAATGCGGAGCTCTCCCGGCTTGCCGGCCAGGAAGCTGGCCCCCTTCACGGTCGGCTCGAGCTGTCTCCAGAGGTTCGCCTCGCCCTTCTCTATCTCGCCCCGGACAAACTCCATCCGACTGGCGGAAATGCTCCCGTCCGGCTGCCTCCGCCCCTCGTACGTCATGAACGTGTTCGGTCCGATCTGGTCCAGCAACTCGAGCACTTGAAAGTTCTCTGCGGAGTCCTCGTCTGGAGACTGGCTCGCCTGCGGAGGAGTCTTTTTGTGCTTCTCCTCTTTCACCCGGTTCTTCAACTCCTTGGATTCCGACTTGTTGGCCTTAAACAGCATGCGCGTCGCTGCATCCACCCGGATTCTCTGCCCGTCGGCGAAGAACGTGCCCTCCCATCCCTCGGGGGTGTGCTTCAGGTCGGGCTGGCGCTCAATCAGCGCCGTGCGCTTCACTCTCTTGGACTCGTCCAGAAACACCTTGATCGACTTGGCCCGCAGCTCCTCCGTCTCTTCGTTGTACTCACCCTTGATCTCCAGCTCCGTCCCCACGCGGATGTCCTCGGGGTGGAACGGGATGCTCTCGTTGTTGTCCTCCTTGTCGAGTTCGAGCACGAGAGACAAGTCGCGGGTGATGCGATAGTCCTCAATCTCAAATGTCGTCGGCGAGGCAACATTGGTCACATAACCGTGAATCTTCACCTCATTAGCGCCGGTGGGGAATGCCAGTACGAGTAGCAGGGGAATAAACAGAGTGAGACGCCTCATGGAAGGGGTACCTCCTTGTGAAGTATCGACGGGGGTAATCATCCCGATAGATGGCCCGGAAGTCAACACGTTCGATGCTGTTTACTTTCCGCCGTGCAGCTCCGGATGGGCCACATGTGTTTTCTGCTATTCTCGACGGAGCGTCAGCGATTAAATGCGGAGCGTTGAGCTGCTTAACTACTTCAATTCGATTATGATTGTGACCCTGCCCAGCACCACTTTGCTGGTGGCGTTCTTTTTCTTTCTCTACCAGCACAAGAGGCAGCCATTTCTGCTTGCCTGGTCGGTGGCCTGGCTACTGCTCTTGATGCACCTTATAGCCCGCATTCTGGGAGTGTCGGTCACCGCCGAGCCATGGACCCGCTGGCTCGGAGATCTAAACGAATGGTTTCTAATGCTTGCGGCACTGGCCTTTTACTGCGCGGCACGTCTGTATGCGCGCCTCACAATTCCTCTTTGGGCGCTAACTGTCGGGGCTGCGGCGGGAACCGCGTGGGCGGTCGCCGACGCATATGCAGTTGTAAATGTCCCCGTGGTGCTGGGCGTGGGGCTTGTCTTCTTTCTGGTCGGGAACACGTTCTTGCAGGAGGGGCGCAAGCAAGAAGCGATCACGGATGTACTGCTTGCAGTCACGTTTGTTGTCTGGGGCCTGCTCTACATAGCAGAGGCGTTCACATCTCACCTGACTCTCCTCCAAGGAGTCGATCTAGCCCCACTGATGGTATCGCCGGGGCTGTTCACGTGCGTATTGATGGTGATGGCCGTTTATGAAGAAGAGGGGCGGCGCGTTGAGCGGAACATGCTCGCCATTTCGAATCTCAACCTTGCGACCTCCGGCTTCGCGGGCAGCGGGATTCAGACGACACTGAGCCAGGCGCTTCTTCGGGTTCTGACGGTCGTTCGCATCCCCGTTGGCGCGCTCTGCATGCGACACGACGAATCAAGCGGGCTGACCCCGATGACCGCGACGGGATTCGACGATGCGTTCCGCCGAGCAGTCGGGGAAGGTGACCTCGGTGAATACATCGTCTACCTTGTCGCCCGGCTAGGCGGACTCGTCGTGCTGCGCGACTTAGCGAGCGACGCCAATTGGGAGCGGCTCGATGCGGAAGCACCCTTCCGTCAGTTGCGCCAATTGCTTGTTGGCCAGAGACTGCGCACACTCATCGGGATCAGCCTCCAAGCGAAGGATGGCGTTTTCGGCGCGCTGATGCTCGCGACTAGGGATAATCGCAGCTTCACTCCGGCAGAGTTGCGCCTGCTTCTGGCACTCGGCCACCAGATCGGCATGGCTCTCGAGAACAGCTCGGTAGTCCAACGGACAGCTCGCCGTGCCGAGGAACTGCGCATTCTCAACGACACCGATAGCTTGACGCGTGTCAAATCACGCAGCTTCGTAGAGGAAGAGCTTTCGGCAGAGTGGAAACGCTCGACGGCTGGCAACCGCGTATTTTCGGTTGCAATGATTGATCTCGACAATTTTAAGAACGTGAATGACTTGTGCGGACACCCGGAAGGCGACAAAGTCCTGGAACGCGTGGGCCGCATTCTGATCGGCAACTCCCCCTCCCATCACACTGTCGGCCGGTACGGGGGCGATGAGTTCATAATTCTGTCACCCGGCTTTGACACGCAGCAGTCCTATCAGCTAGCGGACAAACTCAGGAGCTCACTCGCGGTTGATGAATTCCTCAAAGAGCGGAAGATTACCGGGAGCTTTGGAGTCGCGAGCTTCCCCCAGCATGGTGCTGGGTTTAAGGAAGTCCTACAGGCCGCTGACGACTGCGTCTATGTTTCAAAGCGCGCTGGCGGCAACCGCGTCTCGTGCCCTGGAGGGTCTGCCGATATGAGCGTGGGTTCCTGAGCGGAGACCTCCACAATTGCGATTTCGTCACTGACGACGCTGCGGCGTTGCCTTTATGTCCTTTCGCTTCGCCTTCCTCCGATGTTTACAACCACTACCCCCTTGCAACCAACATCCCCATGCGACATGCTAGGGGTTGGCAGCGACACGTCCGGCGCTGCGGCTGCGAGGCGGCCCGCCGGACACCGGAAATCGGAGGCGAGGAATTGAGAGCGAAAGCGACAACGCGCCGACGCGGAGCCCGCGGAACGCCGCACGCGCCTGGTTTCCTCTGCGCCCTCAGCGTCTCTGCGGTGAATCTCCAGCCCTCATTCCGCACATTTCTAATCGCAACAACCCCGGAAACAGAATTGGCTCTAAGTTATTCAAAATACAGGGCCGATGCCTCGCCTAACCGCAGCACTCTTGCACCCCCTCCATGGGGATGTTGGCCTTACGCCGCGCATTGCTCCAAGCCGCGCATGCACGCCGGCCCTTTCCGCTGTATCCTTACTCGCTCGACCACCACAGCCGGGCGAAATGTTTTTCGCCGGCAGGGAAGTCTCACCGCGCCTGGCGTGATTGTCCCGGTGAAGATTCAGGGAGGAAGATAGCGTGGACGCCAAAGCGTCGCCTGCGCCGAAGGCAGGCACACGAATTGAATCCGACAGCATGGGGAAGATCGAAGTTCCCGCCGACCGCTACTGGGGCGCGCAGACAGCGCGCTCGCTCATCCATTTTCATATCGGCCGCGACACCATGCCGCCCGAGCTGATCCGCGCCCTCGGCATCCTGAAAAAGGCCGCGGCGCTGGTTAATCAGGACCTCGGAAAACTCCCCGCCGACAAGGCGCGCCTGATCGCGCTGGCCGCCGACGAAGTGATCGCCGGAAAGCTCGACGAGCATTTCCCGCTGCGCATCTGGCAGACCGGCAGCGGCACGCAGACCAACATGAACGCCAACGAAGTGATCTCCAACCGCGCCATCGAGATTTCGGGCGGCGTGATGGGCAGCAAGAAGCCCGTCCATCCCAACGACGACGTCAACATGTCGCAGTCCTCCAACGATACGTTTCCCACGGCCATGCACATCGCCGCGGCGTCGCGCGTGGCCCAGGCGCTGATTCCCGCCGTCGAGCAATTGCGCAATGTGCTGGACGCGAAGGCGCGCAAGTTCGCCGCGGTCGTCAAGATCGGCCGCACCCACCTGATGGACGCGACGCCGCTCACCGTGGGGCAGGAGATGTCCGGCTGGGTCAGCCTGCTCGATCGCGACGTCGCGCGCTTGAAGGAAGTTTTGCCAGGCCTGTACGATCTCGCCATCGGCGGCACCGCCGTCGGAACCGGATTGAACGCTCATCCCGAATTTGCCCAGCGCGCCGCGCGGAAAATCGCCGAGCTGACCGGCCTGCCGTTCGCCTCCCATCCCAACAAATTCGCCGCGCTTTCGGCGCACGACGAAATCGTTTTCGCGAGCGGCGCAGTCAAAACGTTGGCGGCCTCCCTGATGAAAATCGCCAACGACGTGCGCTGGCTGGCTTCCGGCCCCCGCGCCGGCCTGGGAGAGTTGCGCATTCCGGAAAACGAGCCCGGCTCTTCGATCATGCCGGGCAAGGTGAATCCGACGCAGTCCGAGGCCATGACCATGGTCGCCGTGCAGGTTTTGGGCAACGATGCCGCCATTGGCTTTGCCGGGTCGCAGGGAAATTTCGAATTGAATGTGTTCAAGCCCGTGATGATCCACAATTTCCTGCACTCGGTGCGCCTGCTGGCGGATGCCTGCCGTTCGTTTACGGAACACTGCGCCGCCGGAATTGAAGTGGACTTTCAGCGCATCGATCAGAATGTGAAGAATTCTCTTATGCTGGTCACCGCGCTCAGTCCCAAAATCGGCTACGACAAGGCCGCCGAGATCGCTCACAAAGCCCACCACGAAAACCTGACTCTTCGCCAAGCCGCGCTCCAGCTCGGCTACCTGACGGAGAAAGAGTTCGATGAACTGGTGCGTCCGGAGAACATGACGCACCCGTGAAATGTGTGCTGCATTTGCTACACGAACGATTTCATTGTGGTTCAGTCGAGCGTGCGCCGCTGTAGTTCTTTGAAACATCGCGCGCGCATTCTATGTTTCGCAACAATGTGACGCTTTCATGAAGATTTCCTTTGACACGCTGGCTGCGCTTCTCTAAATTAGGAAATTCGCTGCAATCCTCTCGCACGTCCCCCCTTCCGCAGGAGTTGTCATGCGGATTCTTGTGGCCGAAAGCGATCCAGCTCTCGGAATGTTCCTTCGCCGTGGTTTCGACGCCGAGCATTACGCCGTGGACCTCGCCGCGGAGGGCGAAGAAGCGAAGTCTCTGGCGCGGCAGCGGAACTACGTCACCGCAATTCTCGATCTGAATCTTCCGCACGAGGGCGACCTCGAGGTTCTGCGCTCGGTGCGCGCCGGGCGGCAGGAACTCCCCATTTTGATCCTGACCAATCGCACGCGTCCGGAAGACCGCGCGCAGGTCTTTGATCTCGGCGCCGACGATCTGGTCTTAAAGCCCTTCGCCTTCTCGGAACTCTCCGCCCGCGTGCGCGCGCTGGTGCGCCGCGGCCGGACCGCCCAGACCGTGCTCCGCATCGACGACCTCGAACTGAGCCGCGTCGAGCGTTCCGTCCATCGCGCCGGAAAGAAAATCGAGCTGACGCCCAAGGAGTTCGCGCTGCTCGAGTACCTGATGCGCAACGCGGGCCAGCGGGTGACGCGCGCCTCGATCATTGAACACGTCTGGCAAATGTCGCGCGACAGCATGACCAACGTGGTGGACGTCTACGTGAACTATCTGCGGAAGAAGGTCGACGCCTCCTCCGAGCGCAAGCTGATCCACACGGTGCGCGGCGTCGGTTATCTGTTGCGCGGCGAGACGCCATCGTGCAACGGGATCCCGGCGGCGGGATAGCGAATTTCATTTGTGACGTTTGCTGGAGCCGTTTGTGTCGCGCATCGTCGTGCTTTCGCCGGGCGAGATCCCTCCGGTCGATTCGGTGCAGTCGATGGGAATGGTGCAGCGAGCGGGCGGAACGTGGCGGCAGCAGCTATCGCGGGAGGATTGCGTTGAACGGGACAGAGATGAGAATATCGCCAGCTATCCTGGAGCTTGACGACGCGCGGCGCGAGAAACTGCTGCTCGAACACCTGGCCCAGGTTCAATACATCGCGCGCCGCATCCACGACCGCCTGCCGCCGCAGGTCCTTCTGGAGGATCTGGTCCACGCCGGGATTCTCGGACTGATGGACGCCGTGCGGAAATACGATCCCAGCAAGAACGTGCAGTTGAAACACTATGCGGAATTCCGAATTCGCGGCGCCATCCTGGATAGCCTTCGCCAGGTGGACTGGAGTCCGCGCGCGCTACGGAGGCAGGCCCGGCGCCTGGAAAAAGCGACCCTGGATTGCAAAGCACGGCTCGGACGCGATCCCTCCGAGCCCGAGATTGCCGCGGAACTGCAGATGAGCCTGGAAAGCCTGCAACGCCTGCTCGGTGACTTGCGCGGGCTGGACATCGGCAGCTTGCCGTGGGAGGGCAGCGACCCGAACGGGGAAGATGCGCTCGAGGCGCGCGCGGGCTCCGAGCAGGAGGATCCCTACCACCAGACCCTGCGCTCGGAGATGACCGGCCTGTTGGAACGCGCCATCGCGGAGTTGTCCGCGCGGGAGCGCGAGGTCCTGGCGCTGTATCACTTCGAGGAATTGACCATGAAGGAGGTCGGGGCTGTGCTGGGCATCGGGGAGTCGCGCGTGTCGCAGATTCACACCGCCGCGCTATTGCGATTGCGCGCGGCGATGCGCGCACTGCTCCAAGACGCCCCGCCGCAATCCAGCGTGACCCTGGAACCGGCCGAGCCCGGCCCCCCAACGCCCACCGAGGAGAGGGTATCGTGGAAAAAAAACCCGAGCCGGGAGGAAGTCGGGCAGGAGGAGTCCACCTGCACCGTGTACGCCATGCCCGCGCCTGCGCCGAGATGGGCATCCTCGACCGCGTCGTGCCCCTGTCCCAGGCCGCCGGCGAAATCGTCCACGTCGTATGCCACGGGCGCGAAATGCAAAAGTCTACCGCGCAGATAACCCGCACTCCGGGCCGCCCGCGCACCCATCAGCGGAACGCATGTGGAGGACCCGCGTGAGAAATCCGGGCTACTGTTGGGCCGCCGATGTGGTGGGGGATTGCGCGCGGCCCGAGCGAATCTCGCGCACGATGTTCGCGGCCAGCTTTTGGCTGGTCGTGCAACTCTCATCGCTGATGCGGCATTGCGCAATGGTGAGCCCGCAACCGCAGCTGCACCGTTCCGAGTTCATGCGCTTGAGCGCCGCCTGCTTCTGCGCGGCAGTGAGTCCTGCGAACGACACGCCGGGAAGTCCGGTGGCGTTCTTCAGGAATATCTGCCCGATATCTTTGAAGGTCTCGATCTTGGCCTCGACGGGCAAGCCCAGAAGGGCGCGGATCTCTTCGTCGTACACGCTGACCGGGAAGAGCCCCGCGTGCTTCTGCACGACGCGGCCCTCCGTGTTCACCACGAAGGATGTCGGCAACACCGGTATCCCGCCGTATTCGTCGGAGATGGTCCGGCCGCCCATGATCACCGGGTAATTGATCCCCATCTGCTGGGCGAACGCGCGCACTTCGTCGGGCGGGTCGGTGTCCATGGAAACACCGATAATCTGCAGCCGGTCCTTGTACCGGTTGGCCAACTCGATCATTCCGGGAATCTCCTCCCGGCAGGGCGGGCACCAGGTGGCCCAGAAATTCAGCAGCACGACCTTGCCGCCAAAGTCCGCCGAGGAGATGACATTTCCATTGAGGTCATTCACCAGAAAGGGCGGCAGGTTCGTGGGGTTACTCGCAAACCGAATGACCTGATCGTTTCCGGGCGGCTTCGCTGGAACGTTCGGATCCTTCTGGGGGGGAATTGCCACGCCGCGCGCGGCCATCGCTTCGCCCACGGCCAGAAAGTGATGCGCGTGTGCCGCCGCCAATCCGATGGCCAGTGCCGTGGCGGCCGCTACAGCAGCGATGCCAAGAAGAAATGACTGCTTCTTCATGCCTCTCCTTCCACGCCATCTATTATGCGGCACCAGAGCGCGTGGCACAATCCGGAGTGCCGGAATCGACAGTCAAGGGCCAGCGGCGAGGCGATGTGGCGGGGGTAGTGACGGAAGCCAAGGCGGGCCCGGCAGGTGTTCTATTTGAGTGCGTACCAATGTGGGACGGCTGTTCCCGATTCGACCTCGCGAAATGGTGCCGCGGCGCGCGGCGATTCACCAAGTGATTGATATTTCAACGAGCAGGCGGATGGGCGTGAGCCCTGGGATTGGGCCATCGACTTGCATATAGACGTGCATGGTCGCGTTCCAACGATCCGTATCGTCCGGTGAACGGGAAGGAAGGGGCCTGTTCGCAGGGTGGCACGGGTCGTTCCCACCTGCCTCTGAGAGGGAAGCTAGGATGGATGACCCCATGGTTCGGTCTCGCCTAGACCGAACCACTGGAACGCGACTCCTGGGGGCTCTTGATCCCAAGCAAGAGCCCCCTCTCTACTTCTCCCGACGGCCTTTCGCCTTCCGCGCCCTGTAAGCCCGCACCGCCCCACGACGAATCGCCGCGGCTTTCCCTCCGTGCGATAATCGTTCCAGGCGCATGCGCAACATCAAACTCACCATTTCCTATGACGGCGCGGACTTTCATGGCTGGCAAGTCCAGCCCGGCGTTCCCACCATCCAGGGATCGCTGCACGACGCGCTGCGCAAGATCACCCAGGAGCGGATCACCATTCACGGCGCCAGCCGGACCGATACCGGCGTTCACGCCATGGGCCAGGTGGCGCATTTCAAGGTGCAGTCGTCGCTTTCCGCCGCGCAGTTCCAGCGCGCACTCAACGCCCTGCTGCCGCCCGCCATCCGCATCGTGGCGGCCGAGGAGATGGGGCCCGAGTTTCACGCCCGGTGGCTGGCGCGGGGAAAAACGTACCGCTACCGCATCTTTCGCGGCCGGGTCCTGCCCCCGTTTGATTACCGCCGCGCGCTGCACTATCCCTGGCCGCTGGATGAAGAGGCCATGGCCGCCGCCGCGCGGCAGTTCGAAGGCGAGCACGATTTCACCTCCTTCGCCGCCTCTTCGGGCTCGGAAGAAGACGATCGCGACCGCGAGATCCGCCGCGTGTTGTATTCGTCCGAACTGGTTCGCGTGCCCGAGAGCGAAGAGATCGCCTACGTGGTGCGCGGCAAGTCGTTCCTGCGTTACATGGTGCGCAAGATTGTGGGCACGCTGCTGGAGGTCGGGAAGGGAAGGCTGGCGCCGGGCGACATCCCCAATTTGTTTGAACTCCGCGACCGCTCGCGCTCCGGCCCAACGGTGCCCCCCGAAGGGCTCTACCTCGTCTCCCTGGAATATCCCGATCCCACCAATTCCCTGGCGTCGTTCCCGCCCCGCCGCCGCTCGGAACATTCCTAGCGCAGGATTTCGTGTAAAATCGACGTGACTCGGGAGATGTGACATCGGCCCGTGTCGCTGGCCCGGCCCACATGAGCCACGAACTCATCCACGACTGGAACACCTATTCTGGCCCGGAGATCCCCGCGGGCCGGCGCGTGATGCTCAATGACGAGACGCTCCGCGACGGCCTGCAAAATCCGTCGGTGCGCGACCCTTCCATAGCGGAAAAGATCGAAATCGTCCATCTCATGAACGCTCTGGGCATTGACCTGGTCAACATCGGCTTGCCGGGCGCGGGCCCGCGCGCGTTCGAGGATACCAAGGCCCTGGCCCGGGAAATCGCCGGCGCGCGCCTGAAGATTCGCGCCAACATGGGCGGGCGCACGCACAAGGATGACATCCGCGCGATGATCCAGATCTGCGAGCGCGTGGGCACAGTCGATCGAGGCCGCGATGTTCCTCGGATCGAGTCCCATTCGCCGCCTGGTCGAGGACTGGAGCGTCGACCATCTGAAGCGCACGACGGAGGAATCGGTGAAATTCGCCGTTTCGGCCGGGCTGCCCGTGATGTACGTCACCGAAGACACGACGCGCACCGATCCCTCGACCGTCGTGGCGCTGTATTCCACGGCCATCCGCGCGGGCGCTCGCTCGATCGTGTTGTGCGACACCGTGGGCCACGCGACTCCGCGCGGCGCCTACAACCTGGTGAAGTTCGTCATCGAGGAAGTGGTGAAACCCTCGGGCGAAAAAATCCGCGTGGATTGGCACGGCCACAACGACCGCGGCCTTGCCGTGGCCAATTCGATGGCGGCGCTCGCCGCGGGCGCCGACCAGATTCACGGCACGGCGCTGGCGCTCGGGGAACGCGTGGGCAACACGCCGATGGAACTGATGCTCGTCAATCTCCGCCTGCTGGGGCTGATTGACCGAGATCTGTCGCAGCTCAAGAAATACTCCGAGACCGTGGCCCGCGCCACGGGCACAGTCATCCCTCCGAATTATCCCGTGGTCGGACGCGATGCGTTTCGCACGGCCACCGGCGTGCATGCCGCGGCCATCGCCAAGGCCTACAAGAAGGGCGATACCGAACTGGCCGACGCGGTCTACAGCGGCGTGCCCGCGCACATGTTCGGCTCCGAGCAGGTGATCGAAATCGGCGCGATGAGCGGGCGCTCCAACGTCGTCTACTGGCTCGGCAAGCACGGCATCGCCGTGACCGACGAGGTCGTCGAGCGCATCCTGGCGGCCGCCAAGCAATCGGCGCGCATCTTGACCGAAGACGAAATCCGCGCCCTCGCCGGACCTGCCGGGCACTCGGCCGCGCACTGAGAGTTTGCCAGAGCCTCCATTTCGGCCCGGTCTCTTGCCAGGTGCCCCCTTTTGAGGCTTTAATGCTCCCGTGTCCGGTGCACCGCCTTCCCGTCTAACTGTTCGACCGCTGGTTGAGAGCGATCTGGCTGCCGCCGACCGCATCATCCGCGTGGCGTTCGGCACGTTTCTCGGACTGCCCGAACCATTGCGGTTCATGGGCGATGCGGAGTACGCGCGCGCACGTTGGAAGGCCGATCCATCCGCGGCTCTCGCCGCCGAAGAGAATGGCCGATTCATCGGCTCGAATTTCGCGGGCAACTGGGGAAGTTTCGGCTTCTTCGGCCCCCTCACCGTCGACCCGGAATATTGGGGTCGCGGCGTGGCGCAGCAACTTCTGGCTCCGACCATGGAAATTTTCCGTCGCTGGGGGAGCTGTCATTTGGGTCTCTACACCTTCCCGCAAAGCCCCATGCACGTCACGCTCTATCAGAAATTCGGCTTCTGGCCCCGCGATCTGGTGGCCCGCATGGTCCGGGAAGTTGGAGACGCATCCGGCCAATTGCTTCCGGATACGCGGCTTTTCTCCGGTGCGCTCTCCGAGGAGCGTCCGGTGCTCCTGGCTGCTTGCCGCGAAGTGACCGATGCAAATTTCGAGGGCCTGGACCTGGGGCGCGAAATCCGGGCAGTCTGTGAACAGGGGTTGGGCGACACGATTCTCGTATGGGACGGCGCGCAACTCGCGGCCTTTGCCGTGTGCCACGTGGGCGCCGGCACCGAAGCAGGTACGGGAGTCTGCTATGTGAAATTCGCCGCCGTGCGTCCCAGCCCTGGGGCGGGCTCGCGCGCCGGCGCGAACTTCATGCGCCTGCTGGATGCCGTCGAGTCGTTTGCGCGGACCGCGGGCGCGCATACCATCCATGCAGGGGTGAATCTGGCCCGCCGCGAGGCTTTCCGCGCGATGTTCGCGCGCGGATTCCGCACGCAGACCCAGGGCGTGGCCATGGAGAGCGGCGGCCCGGGCTCGGGTTACAATCGCGCCGGAGTGTACATCCTGGACGACTGGCGATAGAATCCGCCACGAATCCCGTGAAACTCTTACTCATCTGCTGTATCTTGCTTTGGATGACCGCTCTATCCGCTCGCGCGACCGAAGACTCCCTGGCCAAGATGGCCGCCGACCCGCACGCCACGCGCGGCCTCGACTGGATCAGCCGCAACGCGCGCTGGGTGACCGAGCAGCAGATGCGCCTCACCGAAATTCCCGCGCCCGAATTTAACGAGACGCGCCGCGGCGAAGCCTTGAAGGAACTTTTTGCCGCGGCGGGACTCAAAGTCCGCATCGATAAGACCGGCAACGTGACGGGCGAGCGCACGGGTTCCGACGCCACCAGCGTGATTCTGCTGGCCGCTCATCTTGACACGGTGTTCCCCGCGGGCACCGACGTCCGCGTGAAGCGCGACGGCTCCCGCCTGGTCGCCCCGGGCATATCCGACAACGGCGCGGGGCTTGCGGCGCTGGCCGGGCTGGCCCGCGCGCTGGCCGAATCGGGCCTGGAGACGAAGAAGACCATCGTGCTGGCCGGCGACGTGGGCGAGGAAGGGGAAGGGAATCTGCGCGGGATGCGCGCGCTGGTGGAAAGCTACGGCTCGCGCCTCGCCGCCGTTATCGCCGTGGATGGCCCCTCGATCGAGCACATCTCCGTGCAGGCCGTGGCGTCGCGCCGCTTCGAGGTGAGTATCGCGGGACCAGGCGGCCATAGCTGGTCCGATTTTGGCGCGCCCAATCCCATCACCGCGATGGCCCGCGGAATCGTGCGCTTCTCCTCCGTGCGCGTGCCGGCCGATCCGCGCAGCTCCTTCAATTTCGGAGTGATCGAGGGCGGCACGTCGGTCAACTCCATTCCCGCGAGCGTTTCCGTGAAGGTGGACCTGCGTTCGGAGGAGGAATCGGAACTCGGCCTCCTGGAAACCGCATTGCGCGAGGCCATGCAGGCGGGCCTGAAGGAAGAATTGGCGGCCTCGGCTTCGCCGGAGCATGCGCTCGATCTCAAGTTCCGCTTGCTGGGCGCCCGGCCGGCGGGAAAGCTTCCCGAGGACGCTCCGCTGCTCGCCACGATCCGCAACGTGGACCATTACCTCGGCAATCAAGCGCGTCTCGAGCACAGTTCCACCGACGCGAACATTCCCCTCTCGCTCGGCATCCCCGCGGTCTCGCTCGGCAGCGGAGGCAGGGGCGGCGGCTCGCACACGCCCGAGGAGTGGTACGATCCCGCCGGGCGCGAGTTGGGCCTGAAGCGGCTGTTCCTCACGGTCGTTGCTCTTGCCGGCGTCCAGCCCTGAGGCCTCCCGCTCGCGAGAGTGCTCGCCCTCTGTAGTTGGGCCTCACTACTTGCCGTCGCGTCCTGCGCCACATAAACTCGGAGCAATCATGGCCAGCAAACGCCTGCGCGCCGATCTCGCTCTCGGCTTCAGCACGCTCATCTGGGGCGCAACCTTTGTGGTAGTCAAGGACGCCCTCGCCGATGTGTCCGTCCTGGCCTACCTCGCGGTGCGCTTCGGACTCGCTGCTGCTGTCATGGCGGTGATATTTTGGCGTTCGTTGCGGAAGCTGAACCTCCGCACCGTTTGGGCCGGCGTGCAGATTGGCCTCTTCATGCTCGGCGGCTACGTCTTTCAGACCGCCGGACTGAAATTCACCACGCCCACGAAGGCGGCCTTTCTTACGGGCTGCAGCGTCGTGCTCGTGCCGATTCTGCTGGCGGTGTTCGGCGGGCGGCGAGTGACGCGGTGGATCTGGGCGGGCGCGGGTGCGGCGCTGGCGGGACTCTACTTGCTGACGGTCCCGCACGAGGGACTGGGCGGGCTGAATCGCGGCGATCCGCTGGTCCTCCTCTGCGCGGTAATGTTCGCGCTGCACATTATTTTCATCAGCCGGCACGTGGGAGAGCACTCCGTGGGCGCTCTCAGCTTTCTGCAGGTCGCCACGACAGCGGTGTTCGCGGCGTTGCTGCTGCCGCTGGCAGGCGCAGCGGGATTGGAACAGCCGAGGATTGTCTGGTCCCACAATCTGATCTTCGCCGTGCTCATTACAGCCATCGGCTCGACGGTGATCGGCTTCTCGTTTCAGACCTGGGCGCAGCAGCACACTTCGCCCGCGCATACGGCGATCCTGGTGAGTCTCGAGCCGGTCTTTGCCGCGCTCACGTCGTGGCTGCTGGCCCGCGAGCGGTTGGGCGCGCGAACGCTTGCCGGCGCCGCGCTGGTTCTCGCGGGAATTCTGCTCGCCGAGCTGAAGGGCCCCGCGCCGGCCGCCCCGGAATCGGCCGAGCCCGTCGCCCGCGCCGGCGATTGAAAGCGGATTGGGAGAGGAGGACAGCGATGACGGAAGCGCCTGGAAGAGCGGTCAGTTACATTCGCGAGGGTTTTCACACGATTACGCCGTACTTGATTATTGCGGGAGCGGCGCGCTGGATCGACTTTATGAAGAGGCGTTCGGAGCGGAGGAGCGTTTTCGGATTAAAGGTCCGGAAGGCGGCGCGCTCATGCATGCCGAGGTGAAGATCGGCGACTCGATCATCGAGCTGGCTGACGCGAACCCGCGGTTTCCGCCGTCGCCGGCTGCCATGCTCCTTCGCGTGACCGATGTTGACGCCGCCTACCAGCGAGCGGTGGAGGCGGGGGCTACGCCGATCCTCCCGCCGGCCGACCAGGCCTACGGTTCTCGCGATGGGTCGGTGAAGGACTTGTGCGGCAACAACTGGTACATCTTCACGCCGGCGGCGGGCAACACCATTTTCGAGGGGTGCGCAGCGTGACTCCTTATCTGCATCCGGTCGGAGCGCCGCAGGTGATCGAATTTCTGCACAAGGCGTTTGGAGCCGAAGAGGTCTACCGGGCGCAATCACCGGAGGGCGTTGTCCACCATGCCCAGGTGCGGATTGGCGATTCGATCGTGGGCATGGGCGACGCGCATGGCCCGTACCAGCCCATGCCGTGCACGCTGCACTTGTACGTGCCGGACACCGACGCCCTGTACAACCGGGCGTTGCAGGCCGGAGCTACTTCCATCCAGCCGCCCGCGGACCAGCCCCACGGCGACCGCAGCGCCGGCGTGCCAGGACCCGTTCGGCAATCGGTGGTTCATCGCCACGCACCTGCGGGATGTTGCTCCCCAGTGAGGCTGCGGGCGCGCTCGGGAACACATGGTCCATGACCGGTTCACTCTGGTGCACATTTGTGGCTGCGTGGTGTGTGTTGTCTGCAGATTATTCGAGCGCGGCGGAGGGTTGCAGCTGTTCGGTGGCTGCGGCTTGAGCGCGGGCGCGCTCGATGGCCAGCCCTGCCTGGGATGCGATCACGGCAAACACGTTCAAGTCCTCGACGGTGAACATCCCGCGGCGCGAAAGATTGTCGACGTAGAGCAGGCCAAAGCGCCGCTCGCGGACGCCCAGCGGCGCGCACATCGCGGAGCGGATCCCCGCGGCCACCACGCTTTCGCTGGCCGAAAGACGCGGGTCGGCCTGCGCATCGGCGATCAGCAGCGGCGCGCCGCCCTGCATTACCTGGCGGATGATGCTTTGCGAGATCGTGAGCTGGGGCGCCGCGCCGGGCTTTCCATTGGTGCGGTGGCGAATGACCGCGGGCTCAAAATTGTAATCGCCGCGGCTGAAATCGCCGCGTCCCATGGAGCCCTCGTCGAGCAGCATGGTGAATCCGCGTTCGGCCCCGTCGATTTCCAGCACCAGATCCAGGATGCGCACGCTGATCTTTTCCACCGTGTGCACTTCGCTTAGCGCGCAATTGACGCGATAGAGCAGCGTCAGCAGGCGGTTCTCATGTTCCAGCGCGCGCACGCGCTCTTCCAGGCTTCCGGGGCGCTCCACGCGGCTGGCGGCGAGGCCGGCGGCGCCGGGTCCGGCCGGAGCAACACGGGCAGAGCGAACGCCGGCGGGAGCGGCAGCAGGAGGGCCGGCGGGAGTGCCGATTCCAGCCACGGGCTGCACGGGAATGAACGACCCCGAATAGGAGGCCTCGGAAAGCACCTTGGCGAACCGGGGAGGAAGCTCCGTGGTTCCGTAAGTCACCACGTTGCCGGCCGCGGAATCCTCGCAGAAGCGCAGCTTGTATTCGCCGATGACGATCTCGTCGTTGGGCCGCAGCACGATCTCTTTCGACGCCTTCCCGTTCACCTTGACCCCGTTGGCGCTGGCCCGGTCGATGATCTGCCAGTGGCCGTCGGGCGTGGAGCGGACTACGGCGTGCAGCCGCGACACACTCGGATTGTCGAGGACGACGTTGCTCGATTTCGCGCGCCCGATGGAGATGGGCCGGTCGCCCAGCAGCTCGAAAACGCGCGAGCCTTCCACGGAATGATGAATCAAGAGTCGAGGCATATGCGAATCCCTGCCTCCATCTTCCGGCCATGCCGCGCGCAAATCAAGAAAGGCCCGCGGAGGGCTTGCCCGATCGCTAACGTCCCGGTTGCGTGGGCCCCCGTGGAAAACACCCGCGGCCGTTGCGGCTTGCGCCGCCCCCACGATATGACTATAATGACCATATTAGACATGCGGGGGTGAACAGTGGCCAAACGAGCACGCACATGGGGAGTGGCGAGCGCCAAGGCGCAACTGAGCGCGGTGATCGATCGTGCGCTCAACGAAGGTCCCCAGACGATCACACGCAGCGGGCGCAAGGCGGTCGTTGTGGTGTCTGCCGAGGAGTGGGCGCGCAAGGTGCGGCGCAAGGGCAGCCTCACCGAGTTTCTGGCCGTCTCTCCGCTTCGCGGCGCGCGCATCCGCATCAAGCGTGACAAGGGCAAAGCGCGCAAACTCGCCCTATGAACTGCCTGCTGGATACCAACGTGATATCGGAGTGGGTGAAGCCTCGTCCGGATCCTCGCGTGGTGCGTTGGCTGGCCGAAGCAGACGAAGACAGTATCTGGCTCAGCGTCATTACCTTTGCTGAAATTCGCCTTGGGATTGAAGGCATGGCTCCGGGAAAGCGGCGCGACGCTCTGCAGTCATGGCTGCAGAATGAACTGCCAGCGAGATTCGAAGGGCGCGTGCTCGGTGTCGGCGTGGCGGTGGCACACGCTTGGGGCGCCGTGATGGCCCGGAGCAGGAAGGCCGGCGCCAGCCTGCACGTCATGGACGCTTTTTTTGCCGCCACCGCCGAGGCGCACGCGCTGACTCTGGTCACGCGAAATACGCGCCATTTCGAGAAACTGGGGATCGCGCTGGTGAATCCGTGGCTGGCCGGCCGCTGACGACATCCCGGCTTCTGATGAACAATCCGCGTTAGGCGCGATGAAATTTCACGTCGAGCGCCTCGTGCATTGCCGGGGCGCGGACGTGCTTCTTCTCGAATGCCGCGATTTCGGCGTCGTGCACCAGCGTGAGCCCGATGTCATCGAGGCCCTTGAGCAAACATTCGCGGCGGAAGGGGTCGATGGTAAAGGAGTAGCGCAGGCCCTTGTCGTCGGTGACGATCTGCTGTTCGAGATCGACGGTGACTCCGTAGCCTACGTTTTGCTCGGTGCGCTTGAAGAGTTCGTCGATCTGCTCGTTCGCAAGCGTGACGGGCAGGATGCCGTTCTTGAAGCAGTTGTTGTAGAAGATGTCCGCGTAGCTGGGCGCGAGGATGGCGCGGAAGCCGTAGTCAAGGATGGCCCAGGGGGCGTGCTCGCGGCTCGACCCGCAGCCGAAATTCGCGCGCGCCAGCAGCACGCTGGCGCCTTTGTACCGCGGCAAGTTCAGCACGAAATCGGGATTGGGCTTCTCGCCCGGCAGGTACCGCCAGTCGTAGAACAAAACGCCGGCCGTAGCCCTCGCGCGTGAGCAGTTTCAAAAATTGCTTCGGCACCATCTGATCGGTATCGACGTTCACGCGGTCCATCGGCGCCGCCAGTCCGGTATGCTTGGTGAAAGGTTTCACGGTTATTCGGCTCCTTCGGCGCCGTGCCACTTGCGGATGTCCACGAAATGTCCTTCGATGGCGGCGGCCGCGGCCATCGCCGGGCTGACCAGGTGGGTGCGGCTGCCCTTGCCCTGGCGGCCTTCGAAATTGCGGTTCGACGTGCTGGCGGAACGCTCGCCGGCCAGCAAGACGTCGTCATTCATCCCGATGCACATGCTGCACCCGGCGTCGCGCCATTCGAATCCTGCATCGCGGAAAATCTTGTCGAGACCTTCTTTTTCGGCCTGCGCTTTCACCAGGCGCGAGCCGGGAACGGCCAGGGCCTGCTTCAGCGATTTCGCGACGTGCCTTCCGGCCACCACGCGCGCGGCGGCGCGCAGGTCCTCGATCCGCGAATTGGTGCACGAGCCGATGAACACGCGGTCGACGGAAATATCCTCGATCGGCGTGCCCGGCTTCAGCCCCATGTAGACCAGCGCGCTCTCGGCGGCCTTGCGGTCCACCGGATCGGAAAACGAAGACGGGTCGGGCACGCGGCTCGACACTTGCGTCACCATCCCGGGATTGGTGCCCCAGGTGACCATCGGCGCAAGCTCCTCGGCCCGCAGCGTGACCGTGGTGTCGTACTTCGCTGCCGGGTCGGTCGCCAGCGTTTTCCAATATGCGACGGCGTCCTGAAAATCTTTTCCGCGGGGAGCGAACGCGCGGCCTTCGAGATACGCAAAGGTTGTGTCGTCCGGCGCGAACATTCCGGCGCGCGCGCCGCCCTCGATGGACATATTGCACATCGTCATGCGGCCTTCCATGGAAAGGCCGCGCACGGCTTCGCCCGTGAATTCGGCCACGTGGCCGGTGCCGCCTCCGATGCCGATCTTTGCCGATGATGGCGAGGACGATGTCCTTGGCCGTGACGCCGCGCGGGCGCTTGCCGGAGACGTCGATTTTCATCGTCTTGGATTTGAACTGCGTCAGACATTGCGTCGCGAGCACGTGTTCGACTTCGCTGGTGCCGATGCCGAAGGCGAGCGCGCCCATGGCGCCGTGCGTCGAGGTGTGGCTGTCGCCGCAGACAATCGTGCAGCCCGGCTGGGTGATGCCGAGTTCCGGGCCGATGACGTGCACGATGCCCTGATTGCGGCTGCGCATGTCGAACAGGTTGATGCCAAATTCCTGGCAATTGCGCGCCAGCGCGTCGAACTGCGCGGCGGCGTCGGGATCGGCCACGGGGATGTCGCGGTTTTTCGTCGAGACGGAGTGGTCCATCACCGCGAAGGTCAAATCGGGGCGGCGCACTTTGCGGCCCGCGGCCTTGATGCCGGCAAACGCCTGCGGGGAAGTGCCTTCGTGGATGAGGTGCCGGTCAATGTAGATCAGCGAGGGTTTGCCGGGTTCTTCGCTGACCACGTGCGCGTCCCAGATTTTTTCGTACAGTGTGCGGGCAGCCATGAGCGTTAGGGGGTCACCTTTCGTGCGTATTGTAACAATTCAAGCGCGTGGCCGCCAATCGCGGGCCGGACGGAAATGAGCGCTGCCGCACCTGCGAGAGTGTAGGGATTAGAACATGACGCCAGTCTTTGTTTTCAACGACTTGGCGCGTGTTCTGTTTCCGGGGGTGTAGGGGACAGAAAAGACGCGGGGCAGTGGCTAGTGGCGAGTGGCTAGTGGCTAGTGTCGTGGTTTCGCGCAGTGGCGCGCCGGGCTCGCGGTGCGTGGTTCGGCAGGGATTCTCGTCGGCTGCGTTGCCGTCCAGCGCCAGTACGTGCTTTGCGTCGGTTGTCATCTGCCCCTTCGTTCGTCTCTTCTCCAGCGCAGCCTCGGCGGCTCCGTGGGCCGGGATCACGGGCCGGTATCCTCTACCAAGCTAGCACGGCGGGGAATTGTTGCAAGGGGGTAGTTGGTGTAAACATCGGGGCAGGACCGAAGGATCCCACGCTCGCCGGGCGAGGATGAGGTGGCCGAAGAAAAGGGAGTTCGTTGCTGCAAGGATTGACCGTGGTGAGGCTGGCTGCTGGCCAGATAACTAGAGGTTGATTATCATTTGACCGGGTGTCGCTGCGGTGTGGGGTTTTATCTCCAGGAACGCGTGAAACGCCGGATGTATTCGGAATCGCCGAACTCCGTTCGTGATTTCCTGGGCCGTCTTCTGCGCCATTATAACGAGCTTTCGTTCGTCCTGCTCATCGTACAGGAACTCGAAACGATTCGGTGCAACCTCATAACCAAGGAACGTCAATTCTGTCAATAGAGTGATAAACGCGTCCATTTCGCTCTTGGGCACTTCGGCGGCAGTCAGCTTGCTTGCAATTTCATGCTCAGTGACAATCTCAGACGATTGAACGAAGTGTAGCAACAGATCTTCGATGTTCGTGATTCGCGCTCCAGCTTCGACTATCAAGGAGTCCAGTGCGAACCGTGAATACTGTTTCTCGCCGTCGATGAGGTCCTTCTCCTCTACTCGACTTCGCCCACGATTGAGTGCGAACTGAAGGGCGGATTTGATGAGGTAGATGAGATCGCGAGGCCGCGGAAGTATGCGGTTCCCGATGTATTCCCACGTAGGAATTCCGCTCACAGTCGGAACGAAATATCGTTCCCAAACGTCGCGTGGAGACTTGATATCCGTGGCGGACTTCATGAACCGCTGTTCGATAACTCTCTTCAGGAGGTCTGGATCACCCCAAGTGAGTACTCGCACTGGAAGCTTGTCGCGCTCCTTCGCGAACTGCAGCATAGCAGCGTAGATGTCGCTGCGGAGGAACAAGGCGAAGAACAAGTTCACCGGCGCAAGACCAGAAGCATCGCGCCCGAAGTCCTCCGCCGCTCTTCGGCTGCCGCTGAGCAGTCCGAATAGGAGATCACTGAGCAGCGGCAGTTCGACATTTCGATTCCACGCTTTGTCCAAGTTGTCGACCAGTACTGTAACTCTGGATTTGTTCTTAAGCGCTTCGCCTAGCAGTGAGCGAAGCTGTGCAAGCATTTCATGGTGAAGCAGCTCGCTTATTCTGAGCCGTCGGCCCTCCGCCGACGATGCTCCACCCAGGTCCCGGAGGCGAGCAACAGCTGTCTCCAGACGGCTTGAAAACTCAGGGAGAATCAAAGACCGGTGCAGCTCCACGAACTCGCGGAGTGCTGACTCGTCTCGAGTTGGCACGTAGTACGGTGGCTTCCCGAGTAGCTGCTCGTGCACGCTCTTGGCGAGTTCCGTGTACAAGAGGAATTTCCAGAAGGCTTCGACCAAGTAGCCTATCTCTGCCCGTGGAAGCTCTTGCTTTAGGATATCCATTAGGCCTTCGAGCTCGTATCCGACGGGCTTGATAATACACACATGATTGCGTGGGTCGGCTCCGAGTTCCTCGGCGAGCGCATACAGCGTGGCTGTCTTACCGGTACCTTTTCGCCCCACCACGATCGAATATCTCGACCGTAGAGTCTCCGTGTAGGCAGCGGTTGACACAAAGTAATCAGGAATGGAGTCGGACTCGTATTCAGCGACAGACTCGCCAATTGTGATGTGGCGTAAACCCGCGTGCGCTCGTTCTTCCGCCTTATAGACGGCCGTTTGCGCTATTCGCCTTTCGAACTGCTCAACAAGGGGAAGATACCAGACACGGAATGCAGATTCCGCCTCCGCCGCTGTGCTGTGATTGCGGAGCATGTCACGGTAGTCGAGTGGAGTTTCGTACGGTTCATGCGCGAGCATCAACAAAGGTTTTGACTTGCCGTATGCCAGACCGGCAATCAGGGCGTGTTTGGCATTGTGGAGTTGCCAGTTCTGGTATTCATTGGAGAGTAGGTGGCAGACAACCGCAAATGCCGAAGTGACCTGCTGCACGTACCATGCGAAGGGCTGTATGCGGACTTCTTGTGGGTCATCAATAATCGAATGTATCGGGCCCGAAGACACGCGCCTGGCTATACGCATGGAAGCGTCGGTGTTCACGTCGCACGGCAGATACAGCAGCGCGTCCTGCTTGCTCGCTGGCCCTGCTGCTCTTAACAAATCGTCGTAAAGGTTTTGATCAGGGTTCTTGTATGGCTCTTGGCTGTAGAACTCACGCACAATGTCGTGACTATTGGTGTAGGGCGCGAATCCCACTGTCGCAAGCAATTGGAATCGATCCCATTCCAGCCTCGCACGGTTTATGCGTGGGTTGAGTAGTAGCCACACACGTCTCCTGGCAGCGATTGCATACCCAAGCTCAAACAGCACATTCGGATTCAGCCCGGTGACATCTGCCACGAAAATGTCGCGGTCCTTGATTTCATTGCAGATCACGCTGATCATTAGCCGGCCGCTGACCGCGAGATTCCTCCAGCCAATAATGTCAACTACACCACTGTCGTGAATCTGTCTGATAGCGGTCTCAATCGATTCCGCGCGATCGGGTGGCGATGACGGATAAGCGACGAAGCAGCGTGGTATGTGGGGTGGCTCTGACTGTTGTCCTTGTGCACTGTTTGGCGTCTGGGGGGCGGGAGTATTGTGAGCGCCGCTGTGTGGGTTGGCCATAGCCTCTGCCTCGTAGAGCACCAGCAGTCAAGTTCCGAATAGCTTACGGTAGAGATGGATACAGAGTTTGTCAATCGCAGATCTCTAATGGGAGAGCCTGCTCGCATAGTGGCAGCGATCCCTTTTTCCGCAGCTAGCGTAGGCCCGAGGCGGAGCGGCGCCTTGTGAGGGGATGCATCCGCTGCTCCCCAAGACTGCGAATGGGTGTAGAGTGCGGGGAGGCGGGAGAGAGAAGAATCCCGCGAGGAAAGGATGAGACTTGATGACAGCTACGGGCAAGCGCGTGCTATTGGCAATAGTTGTTGCGGCGGTGGCGCTGACGTCGTTTCGGGGGACGCTGAAGCGGCTGCATGCGGCGGAGCGTGGTGCGCGCGCGGCATCGTCGGAGGCCAATCCAGCGGGGCGGTCTTCTGGCCGGGCGTCGGATCCTGGCGCTCAACCGGCGGCTAATTCTCCAGCGGATGCCCCAGCCGATCCATGGACCAGCGCGCAGACGGTGCAGCCCGAGGAGTTCGTCAAGGAGCTGGGCGAGACCAAGGCTCCCGCCGCTGAGCGGCCGGTGGTGGCGTGCGTCGGATTCCATATTCTGTACGAGGGCGGGCACATTCCCGGCGCGACGTTTCACGGGCCGGGCTCGAAAGAGGAAGGCCTCGCCGATCTGAAGAAATGGGCGCAGGGGCTGCCGCGTTCGTCCAACGTGGTGATTTATTGCGGCTGCTGCCCGATTGTGCGTTGCCCGAATCTGCGGCCGGCGTTCACGGCGCTGCACGACATGGGTTTCACGCACCTGCGAGTGTTGCTGCTGCCGCAGAATTTCGCGACGGATTGGGCGGGGAAGGGTTATCCGGTGGAAAAGGGGAAGTGAGCCCGGAGCAGTGAAGGAGGACTCCCCGCAGAAACGCAGAGGGCGCGGAAACGGAACCACAGATGAACGCAGATGAACACTGATTTGCAAGAGCAAACGCTGGACGGTGCCACAAAGCATGCCCGGTCCGACGAAGCCGGACCGGCCGCTACAAAACTGCATGACCCGAAAAAAACAGCAGATCCCTCACCCCCATCCGCAAAAAACGCGGATGGGTTCGGGATGACAGCGCAAAAGAAGAGTGTGCGCGGTCCGATGAATCCGGGGCGGGTGCTGCCCGATCTGCGCGAGCCGGGATGACGGTTGTCATTGTTCCCTTCACCTAATTGAAGGAATCAGCCTCTTTTTCCATGGATTGCCCCGCCGCGTGCAGTAATATGTGTTCGCTCGCCACACGTAAAAAGCCCGAGGGAGAGGACGCATGTCGAAGACGCCGGAGGAGTTGCTTGCCGAGCGCAGCAAGCGCCTGGAGGACGCCTATGCGCTGCGCAAGCCCGACCGCACGCCCATCAGCCTGAACCTGGGATACATGCTGGCCAAGATGGGCGGCATCACCTGCCAGGAACTGGACGCCGATCCGGAGAAGGCGCAACAACTCCTCGAGAAAGCGGCGGTGTACTTCCAGCCGGACCAGGCCGTGGGGCTGGGGGCATTTGTATCCGCGCCCAGCGTGCTGCTGGGCGACCGGCTGTCGAAATGGCCGGGCTACGGCTTGCCGCCCGACAAGCCCATGCAATTCATCGAGGGCGAATACATGAAGGCCGAGGAGTACGACGAGTTCCTCGACGATCCGAGCAACTACACGTTGCGGAAGCTCTTGCCGCGCATGTACGAAAAACTCGACGGCCTGGCGCTTGCTGCCGCGCATCCCCATGCTGGCGACGGGCTATCCCTCCTTTGCGAGCCTGGCGGCGCTGAACCATCCGCGCGTGATGGCTTCGCTGGAAGCGCTGGCGAAGGTGGCGCGCTTCCACCTCGAGAGAGTTCCGCTGGCGAGGAAACATGCGGAGCGCATGGCGGCGCTGGGGTTCCCGACCGGGATTGGCCGCTGGGGGGCGTTTGCGCTGGCGCCGTTTGACTTCATGAGCGACACGCTGCGGGGCATGCGGGGCGTGTTTCTGGACATGCGCCGCTGCCCGGACAAGCTGCTGGCGGCGGAGGAGAAGGCGCGGAAGATTTGCGCGGAAGAGGCGATTGCGGCGTGCCGCGCGTCGGGGAGTAAATTCGTTTTCATCCCGTTGCATCGCGGTTCCGACGGGTTCATGTCGCTGGAACAGTTTGAAAGGTTTTACTGGCCGCAATTGAAGGCCCTGGTGGCGGATCTGGTGGCGGGGGACGTCGTGCCGGCGCTGTTCTACGAGGGTGTGTGGGATAAGCGCCTTCCGTATCTGCGGGAATTGCCGGTGGGGAAGACGGCCGGGCGCTTTCAGAGCACGGATATTTCCAAGTTGAAGGAAACGGTTGGGGACGTGATGTCCATCTCCGGCTGTTTCCCGGCCTCCATGCTGCAAGTGGGCACGCCGCAGGAGGTTCGCGAACTGACCAAGAAGATGTGCGGGATTCTGGGCAAGGGCGGCGGGTTTGTGATGGGCGCGAATTCGTCGATGGACGAATGCAACCCGGACCTGGTGAAAGTGTGGTGCGACGCCACGCGGGAATACGGCGCCTGCTAACGATGTCGGGCGGCGGCGCGGGCGGAGTGGCGACAACGGCAATGCGGCGGGCGGCAGAGTTTGCGGAAATGGGCGGAATGCTATAATCAGCCATTGAGGCGTGTGGCGGGAAAAGAAGGAGCACGGGGATGGGGATCGAATTCCAGGAAATATGGAGTTGGGCCCGGCGGCGGAAGGTATTCGCGTCGCTGGTGGTAGCGGTCACGCTGAGTTTGGGCATCATCATTGGGAGTCTGGTTTCGGGCCGGGCGCTGGCCACGCGCGGGCAGACGCGCAATGGAGTCGCGCTGCTGGCGGTGCCGGACGCGGTGAACTTGTCGGGCGCTTTTTCGAGCATCGCGAAGAGTCTGGGCCCCGCCGTGGTCAACATTTCGACCACCCAAATCATCGAAAAGCGCAAGAGTGCCAGGCCGCCCCGCAGCCGGAGCAACAACGATGATCCGTTTCAGGATTTCTTCGACCGCTTTTTCGATTCGCCGCGCGACGCGCCCGACGCGGAGCGCAGCCTGGGTTCGGGCGTCCTGGTGGACAAGAAGGGGCTGATCCTGACCAACGATCACGTGATCGATCAGGCGACGAAGATTCAGGTGACGCTGGACGGCGATTCCAATCATTACAACGCGCATGTGATCGGGACGGACAAGGATACCGATCTGGCGGTCATCAAGATCGACGCGGATCATGACCTGCCGGTCGCGAGGTTCGGCAATTCCGACGGCGTGCAGGTGGGCGACTGGGTCCTGGCGTTCGGCAGCCCGTTTGGATTGAATTCCACGGTGACGGCGGGGATCATCAGCGCCAAGGACCGCTCGAACGTCGGACACCAGTTTCAGCGCTTCATTCAGACCGACGCGGCGATCAATCCGGGCAATTCCGGCGGGCCGCTGGTGAACCTGGCCGGCGAAGTGATCGGGATCAATACGGCGATCTTCACGGGGAGCCGGGGGTTTGAAGGCGTGGGCTTTGCGCTGCCTTCGAGCACGGCGATCAGCGTGTACAACCAACTGGTCACCGCCGGGAAAGTGACGCGCGGGTCGATCGGCGTCACGTTCCAGGAAGAGAACAGCAATAATCCGGTGCTGATGCGGGCGCTGGGAGCGCCGTACGGCATCGTGGTGGAGGCGGTGGAACCGGGGAGCCCGGCGGACAAAGCGGGTTTGCAAGCCGGGGACGTCATCACCAACGTCGACGGGCAGGCGGTGCGTACCGGGGCGGATCTGGTGAACCCGATCGCGCAGACCCCGATTGGGCAGCCCATTCAGCTGCACTACGTCCGCAACATGCAGGCGAAGGATGTGACGCTGACGGTGGCCGACCGGTCGAAACTTTTCCCGGCCTCCGCCGACGACAGCACCGCGCTGCCCGATCGCAGCGAGGAGCCGGTGCAGTTTGGCTTGCATGTCGAGGACTTGACGCCGGATTTGGCGCGCAAGCTGGGCATGGGAAAGCTGGCGGGAGTGGTGATCACCGAAGTCGAGCCGGCGAGCTTTGCGGAGGATGTCACGCTGCTTCGGGGCGACGTGGTGACCGAAATCAATCGCGTGGCGATCAATTCGATGGGGGACTATCGCACGCAAATGGGCAAGCTAAAGCCCGGGCAGGACGTATTGTTCCGGGTCGCGCGGCGGGATAACGACCGCGTGCTGACGCTGTTTCTGGCGGGTACCGTTCCGCCGCCGGCGCAGTAGAGTCCGGGCCGGCCGGATCGGGATGGCGAGACCGGGGGGCGCTTGGGCACCGAAAGCAAGAAGGCGGGCGTCGGCATGAGAATGAAGGCAACTATGAGATGGCTGGCCATCCTGGCAATGCTGGGATGCGTGCCGGTGTGTGTTGCGGCTTCTCCGGCACGGTCTCCGGGGCGGGGAAAGTCCGCTTCGGCAGCGAAGGCATCCACCCATGGGAAGAAGAAACGCCGCGCGAAGCGCGTGCCGGTTCAAAAGGCCCCCACGGCCGACCGCATCGCCGAGATTCAGTCCGCGCTGGCCCGGGCGGGGTACTATCAGGGCGCGCCGAACGGCAAGTGGGACGCGAACACGATCGGGGCGATGCAAAATTTCCAGTCGTCGAATGGACTCGATGCGACGGGAAAACTGGATGCTCTGAGCCTGCAGAAGCTGGGTCTCGGGTCGAGCATCGCCGGCGTTTCGGCGCCGAAGCCGGTGATGCCGCCGGCCCCGAGCGCAGTGCCACCGCCGCCGGCAGAGCCGTCGGCGGCACCCAGCGGCGCGGCCATGACAGGGTCGATCCTGAACGGCATTTCGGCCTCGAACGCGAAGCCTTCCCAATAGCGGGCGGCCGGCGTTGGCGGCACGGCACGCAGTTGCAACGCGGATACGCAACGCTCCAGCCCGATTCACCCATCGCGGACGACACGACCGGAGGACGCGCCATGGCCACCTCGCAGGCACCGAAATCCTTCAAGAACTTCATCGACGGCGAATGGGTGGAGGCCCGCGGCGGCCAGACCATCGAAAATCGCAATCCCGCCAACAGCAGCGAACTCATCGGATTGTTTCCGGCTTCGGCCGCCCAGGATGTGGCCCTGGCGGTGGATGCTGCGAAGGCCGCCTACGCCAAGTGGCGGCTCACTCCGGCGCCGCGCCGCGCGGAAATCCTGTTTCGCGCCGCGGAGATTCTCACGGCGCGCAAGGAGGAGTACGCGCGGGAAATGACGCGCGAGATGGGGAAGGTCCTGGCGGAGACGCGCGGCGACGTCCAGGAAGCGATCGACATGACCTACCTGATGGCCGGCGAGGGCCGCCGCCAGTTTGGCCAGACGACGCCCTCCGAGCTGCCGAATAAATTCGCGATGTCCGTGCGCGCGCCGGTGGGCGTGGCGGGGCTGATCACGCCGTGGAATTTTCCGATGGCCATCCCGTCGTGGAAAGTGATGCCCGCGCTGGTGTGCGGCGACACGATGGTGCTCAAGCCCGCCGAAGACACGCCGCTTTCCACCTACCATCTTACGCAGGTGCTCGCCGAGGCGGGCCTGCCGCCGGGCGTATTGAACGTGGTGTTCGGCGACGGACCGGGGACGGGCGCGCCGATTCTGAGTCACCCGGGGATCGATCTTGTCAGCTTCACGGGCTCGACGGAAGTGGGCCGCATCGTCAGCCAGGCATGTGCGCCGGCGTTCAAGAAGTGCCATCTGGAGATGGGCGGGAAAAACATCATCCTGGTGATGGACGATGCCAACCTGGATCTTGCGGTGGACGGCGCGGTCTGGGGCGGGTTTGGAACCACGGGGCAGCGCTGCACGGCGGCGAGCCGCGTTGCGGTGCACAAGAAGGTCTATCGCGAGTTCGTCGAGAAATTTGTGGGGCGCGCGAAGGCGCTCAAGGTCGGTGACGGCCTGGACCCGTCGGTGCAGATGGGGCCGTGCATCAACGAGCAGCAGCTCAAGACCGTAATGCGCTACGCGGAACTCGGGCGCCAGGAAGGCGCGAAGGTCGCCACGGGCGGGCGCCGGCTCGAGGACGGCGCGCGTGCGCGCGGATGGTTCCACGAGCCGACGGTGTTCATCGATTGCGATCCGCAGATGCGGGTTTGCCAGGAGGAAATTTTCGGCCCGATCGTCTGCGTGATGCCGTTTGAGTCGTTCGAGGAGGCGCTGGCGATTGCCAACGGCGTGAGTTACGGCCTCTCCGCGGCGATCTATACCCGCAACGTCAACCACGCCTTCCGCGCGCAGCGCGATCTGGAGACAGGCATCGTCTACGTGAACGCGCCCACCATCGGCGCGGAAGTGCATCTGCCGTTTGGCGGCACCAAGAACACGGGCAACGGCCATCGGGAATCGGGCCTGGCGGCTCTGGAGTTCTACTCCGACTGGAAGACCATCTACGTGGATTATTCCGACCGGCTGCAACGGGCGCAGATCGACACGGCCTAGCCCGGCAGGGCCGCGTCGGCCTGGATTGACACGCGCGGCGGGCGCACGCAGAATGGCTCGGCAAGAAAAGGCTCCTGCAATCCTCTTCACTTCGGCAGGGAAGCCGGGTAGGGCGCAGCAAGCAGCGCCCCTACAGAAGGTTACGAGTTGCTAACCAGGGGTAGTGATGTGTGGGACGCAATGCGATGGTTCGAGAAAGGAAGGTATCGATGATCCGGCGCTCCGAGGTGGCTTTGCTTGCGATTCTGATTCTGCTCTTCCCGGCGATCCTGGCGGCGCAATCGGCGGATGCGACGGGCATGCCGGCGCGCGCGGCGAGTGTTGACGAAGGGTGCTCGGGCTTCGGCGCGGGCGCGCCCGGCGCCGGCGGAAGCGCCTCTTCGGCGGGCCGCGAGAATAAGGCGGCTCACGGATTCGACCTGGCGAATCTGGACCGCTCCGTCTCGCCGTGCAAGGATTTCTATCAATTCGCGATTGGCGGCTGGTTGAAAAGTCACCCGGTCCCAGCCGACCACAGCGCGTTTGGAACCTTCTACCAGCTTCGGGACCAGAACGAGAGCGCGTTGCACCGGATCCTCGAGGACGCCGCGAAAGACAAGGCCGCCGTGCCCGGCTCACCGCACCAAAAGATCGCCGATTTCTACGCGAGCTGCATGGACGAAAGCCAGATTGAATCCGCCGGCGTCAAGCCCCTGGAGCCGGAATTCCAGCGCATCGCGGAGATCCGGGACGCGGCGGGCCTGCAGGCGGAGATTGCGCGGCTGCAGCGCATGGGCGTCAACGCCGTGTTTGTGTTCGCCTCCGAGCAGGACTTGAAGGACAGCACGCAGGTGATCGGCGGAGCGGGGCAGGGCGGCCTCGGCCTGCCGGACCGCCAGTATTATCTGGACGACGACGATCACTCGAAGCAGCTCCGCGCGGCCTACGTCCAGCACGTAACCAAAATGTTCCAGCTGTTGGGCGACGACGCATCGGGCGCCGCCGCGGAAGCGAGCAGCGTGCTGAATTTCGAAACTGCGCTGGCGAAGGCTTCCACCAAACGGGAAGACCTGCGCGACCCGGAGAGAAATTACCATCCGATGGCGTTCGCGCAGCTGGCCGAGCTGACGCCGCACCTTTCCTGGAAGGATTATTTGAAGGAACTGGGAGCGCCCGGCCTGGCCTCCGTGGACGTCGGCCAGCTCGACTTCTTCAAGCAAGTGGACGCGGCCGTGTCTTCGGTTCCGCTGGCGGATTGGAAGATTTATCTCCGGTGGCATTTGCTGCACAGCCTGGCCACGGCGCTGCCGGCGAAATTCGTGGACGAGAATTTTAGTTTCTACGGCCGCGCGCTGGGCGGCGCCAAGCAGCTGCGTCCGCGGTGGCAGCGCTGCGTGCAGACCACGGACGGGGAGCTGGGTGAAGCGCTGGGGCAGGACTACGTGAAGCAGCATTTCACGCCCGAGACAAAGGCCAAGGCGGTGGCGATGGTGAAGAACCTGATCGCCGCGCTGCGAGATGACCTGTCCACGCTGGACTGGATGAGCCCCGCCACGCGCGCCCAGGCTATCAAGAAACTCGACGCCATCCAGCTCAAGATCGGCTATCCGGACAAGTGGCGCGATTACACCGCGTACCGCGTGGACCGCGGCCCCTACGTGGAGAACGTCTTGCGGGGCAACTCGTTTGAAAGCGCCCGCGATCTGGCGAAGATCGGCAAGCCCGTGGACCGCACGCAGTGGGACATGACGCCGCCGACGGTCAACGCCTATTACAGCCCTCCGATGAACGAAATTGTTTTTCCGGCGGGAATCCTGCAGCCGCCCTTCTACGATCCGAAGGCCGACGACGCGATCAACTACGGCGGCATCGGCGCCGTGATTGGCCACGAATTGACGCACGGCTTCGACGACCAGGGCGCGAAATTCGACGGGCAGGGCAATCTGCGCAACTGGTGGACGCCTGACGACCTGAAGAATTTCGAGGCGCGCGGAGAGTGCATCGCCAAGCAGTTCGATGCCTTCGAGGTTGAGCCGGGCCTGCATCAGAACGGCAAGCTGGTCGAAGGGGAGAGCATCGCCGATCTCGGGGGCATGACGATTGCGCGCGCCGCTCTCGCCAAGGCTCTTGCCGGCAAGCCCGCTCCGGCGCCCATCGGGGGATTCACGGTCGAGCAGCGCTTCTTTCTCGGTTGGGCGCAGATTTGGGCAGAGAACATGCGCCCCGAATACGCCCGGCTCATCGCCAAGATCGACGAGCATCCCCTCGACCAGTTTCGAACCAATGGGCCGCTGGCAAACACGCCCGCCTTCGCCCAGGCATGGGGTTGCGGCGCGAAGTCGGCGATGGTGCGTCCGGAATCGGCGCGCTGCCGCATCTGGTGACGCCGCGCAGGGGGTGAACTTCGGGTCCCTCAGCGGCTAAAGCCGCTTTGATCTAGCGCCGTTTGCGGCACGGCTAAAGCCGTGCCCTGACGCAAGACCGCTGGTCACGCGGCGTCTCCAGCTGCTCTCACCGTGTGGACATTGTGTCGCGGCTGCAGCTGCGACCCACCAAGCGCGCCGCCTTCTTGAGCATCCGGTTAGGCCGCGAGGATTTTTTCGATCTGCTTCATGTGGTTGATGTCGTGGCCTGCGATCATGCGGACGATCGTTTCGATCGTTTCTTCGCCGCGCTCGGCGTGCAGGCCGTGATGCTTCCATTGCGCGGGCGACAGGCTCTTCAGGAGCGCCACATTCGCTTCGCGGAAGGCGCGAAACTGCGCGCACGATTGCCGCAGGTCGCGCTTCTCGTAGTGTAGCGCCTTCACCCACTCGTCCTGATCGAAGGCCTGGATGGGGATGCCCGGCTCGCCGAGAATCATGCGCAGGCGGAATCCGACCACCAGCTCCGTGTCCGCCAGGTGCGCGACAATCTCGTTAATCGACCACTTGGCCGGCACCGGGCGCTTTCGCGCCTTCGATGCGCGCAGGCCCTTCAACATGCGTTCGAGCTTCTGTGGCGCCGCGGCTTGCATCTTGAGCGGATCGCGTCCCTCGATGTGACTGAGCACCCGCTGCCTGTATTGTTCGTGCGTCTCATCCATGGATGTCCTCCTGGGCGGAATGGTGGACCCGCTTTGATTGTAAGGGAGCAGGGCCCAGGCCCCAAGAGAAACCACCCAGTCGACCAGCCCGGCGGAGGTCCAAATTGGCACAGTGCGGATCAGCGGCGGGCGGCGCAAAGTCGCTAAAGGGCCTGTTTTTGATTCTGGAAACCCCATTGACCAAAGGCCCTGGGAGGCGTGTGCCGAAGCCGTACAATGAAGGGTAGTTCGAGGCACGGCGGCCACTTGGGACTTAATCGGCAGCCAGGCCGCGCCACAGGCGCTCTCAGAGGCTGAGCATTATGGCACTGAAATCGGTGGACGTTCGTCCGGAGCCAGCCGCCGCTTCCGCGGCGGGCAAACGGCCCCTGAAACCCGAAGAGCAGGAGCTGGCGCGCAAGCTGGAAGAACAGGCCGCGCTGGAGGCCGAAGTCGCCGAGCGCGAACTCCGCGCGGCCAGCCTCCGCGCCGAGCTTTTCGCATTCGAGCGGCGCTACCTGCACTTTGTAGGCTCCCGCTATGCCGAGTTGGACGAGTGCAAGGCGCGGATCGCCGAGCAGTCGGTGCGCGAGCAGCCGGGCAACGAGCGCGTCCGGGAAATGGCTCGCGAGGCCCGCGCCCGCGCCAGCGAGACCAAGTCCGCCGCCGGAGAGCGAACCTCCCAGGAACCCCGCGCGTTCCAGCCTTCACCGGAACTCAAGCGGCTGTACCGCGAAGTGGCCAAGCGCGTCCATCCCGACTTCACTTCCGACCGCGAGGATCGCGTCCAGCGGCAGCAGTTGATGGCGGAAGCGAATCAGGCGTACGAGCGCGGCGACGAAACGCGCCTGTTCCGAATCCTCACCGACTACGAATGCAGCCCGGAATCGGTGCACGGCGAAGGGCCGGGCGCCGAGCTGATCCGCGTGATCCGGCGCCTCAGCCAGGTGCGGGGCCGCGGAGCCGAGATCGAGGCGGAGATGCAGGATCTGATGAGCTCCGAGCTCTACCAACTGAAAGCGCGGGTGGAGGAAGCCGAGCGAAACGGCCACGATGTGCTGAAGGAAATGGTCGGCCAGATCGAGACGCAAATCGCCCTGGCGAAGCAACGCCTGGCAAATCCTGACAGGCCGTTCCAACCCTCATGAAAAAGACGCGCGAGAAATCGTCCGCGAAAGAGATCGTGCGCGCGCCTTCGGCGGGGCTGGCGGTGCGGTCGGCGGCGATTGTCACACGCGGATTGCGCGACCTGGCCCGCGATTCGAATTGGCGCGTCAAGCGAGCGTTCGCGGGTGATTCGGCGCGGCTGGCGATTTCCCCGGCCGGGCAGGTGTGCGCCGTGTCGCACTTTGCCGTGCAGGGAACCGAGCGGCTGGCGGTCTACGACATCGAGAGCGGCGCGCTGAGTCTGGCGCTGAGTGTGGCGGGCGAGAAGGCGGCGTGTCCTGAGGAGACGCCGGCGGCGCTGGCCTGGTCCCCGGCGGGACGTCACCTGGTGGCGGCGTGGGGCGGGTGGCGGCGCGAACTGCACGCCTTTGATCTTCAGGAAAGAAAGTTTCAGGGTGTGTGCGGCGGATTCTCCGAGTTTCCAACCTGGCTCGCCTGGTCGGAAAGCGGCAAATATTTTGCGGCTGCCTCGGCGGGCGGCCCGCAGGCCGGGCTGCGGCTGTGGACGGCAGCGCCGGACGTGGCGGGGCGGATGCCGGTGGCGGGAAACCCGGTGAGCGAACTGAACGCCGCGTCGTGGGATCGCTCTTCCAATCCGGCTCCCTGGCCGGGGAAGACGGCTGCGGAGGCGCCGGACGATCCAGCCGATGCGCCGGCAGCGCCCCTGCCGCCGGGCGGGGAAACCGACGAGGAGTCGTTCCGGGGCTTCGGCCGCTTGGCGTTCCGTCCCAACGAGCAGCAGCTCGCCGCCGTCGTCGAGATTGACGGGGATTGGGCGGACGATTCCGTCGTGCTGCTGGAGATGCCCTCGTTGCACAAGCAGCATGTGTTCAACGCGGCGGGGCATATCACCGACATTGCGTGGACCTGCGATAGCCGTCAGTTGATCGTCTGCTCGGCTGGGCAGGCCTTTCGGGTCGAGCCCGATCGCGTGGCGCCCGAGCCTTTGCCGTTCGGAGCGGAGCTGTGCGCCTGCCACCCGCATCTGCCTCTGGGCCTCTTCTTTAGTTCGTGGCTCAAGAATTCCGCGAAGGGCCGCCTCTTCCTCGTTGACCTGGGACGCATGGAGGTGTTCGACGAGCACCCCGCCGAAGGCGTCGCCGGGCTGCGGTGGAGCGCCGACGGCTCCAAGGCCTACGCCGTCACCCGCGAAGGCCTCGCCTACATCTACGAACCCCCGCTGCTCTAAGCCTTCCTTTCGGGAGTACTTCTGGGAAGGGTGTGTCTCAGCGTGGTTGTTACACGGGTCGCGTTTTGCTGGCTGATTTCACGCGAGGGGGAGATTGGCTTCGGCGTTGAGGGAGGCGTCGGCGCGCTCGCCGGCGAGCAGGCGGGCGTGGCCCGCGGCGGCGATCATGGCGGCGTTGTCGGTGGAGAGGGCGCGGCTGGGAAAGTAGACTTCGATTCCCAGGGGCGCGGCCTCGGTTTCAAACGAGCGGCGGAGTTCGCTATTGGCGGCCACGCCGCCGGAGACAAACACGGTGCGCGCGGCGTAGTGCGCGGCCGCCTCGAGCGTTCGCCCGACGAGATTTTCCACCGCGGCGCGCTGGAAGCTGGCAATCAGGTCGAGCGTCGCGGGCGTCGATAGCGCGCGCAAGGCGTCCGCGCCGCGTTCGCCGCGCTCGATCACCTGCTGCCGCGCCTCGATTTCCGGCTGAAGCTGCGGGTTGCGTTTTATGTGATACAGCACGGCCGTCTTGAGCCCGCTGAAGCTGAAATCGTAGGGATTGCCCTTGATCTTCGGCTGGCCGAAGCGAATCGCGCGCGGGTTGCCGTGCGCCGCCAGGCGGTCGATCACCGGCCCGCCGGGATAGCCCAGCGCCAGCATGCGCGCGACTTTGTCGTAGGCTTCTCCGGCGGCGTCGTCGCGCGTGCCGCCGATGCGCGCGTAGGAAAACGCTTCGGCGCCGTTCACCGCCTCGGTGGTCACGCGATAGATCACCGTGTGTCCGCCGGAAACAATCAGGCACACGGCGGGCAGCGCGGGCCGGCGTCCGGCCGCGTGTGCTTCCAGGAATACGGCGTGGACGTGGCCTTCGAGATGGTTCACGCCGACGAGCGGCTTTCCAAGCGCCAGCGCCAGCACTTTGCCGTAGGTCATGCCGACCAGCAGCGCCCCGATCAGCCCCGGCCCGCGGGTCACGGCGATGGCGTCCAGGTCGCGCAGCGCCACGCCAGCCTGGTCGCACGCTTCGCGCACCACGGGCACGATCTGCCGCAGGTGTTCGCGCGAGGCCAGTTCCGGCACCACGCCGCCGTACTTCCGGTGAATCTCCACCTGCGATGCGACGACGCTCGAAAGGATGCGCGTGCCGCCGGCCACGATGGCCGCCGCCGTTTCGTCGCACGAGGATTCGATCCCCAGAATCAGATGTTCTTGAGTAGTCACAACCCTGTCTCAATCTTGCCAGCAGGCCAAAAACGCTATGCTAGCATAGCCGAGGGGAGAGCTTCTGGCGCAGCAGGCGATCGGGCCTGCACGTCCGAGCGAAGCAGGCAGGCGCCGGCCAAAAAACACCATGACCGACAAGATCAGAAAAGTACGCAAGGCCGTTCTTCCCGTGGCGGGGCTGGGGACGCGTTTCCTGCCCGCGACCAAGGCGATGCCCAAGGAAATGCTGCCGGTCGTCGATAAGCCGCTGATTCAATACGCGGTCGAGGAGTGCGCCGCGTCGGGCATCGAACACGTCATTTTCGTCACCGGCCGCCGCAAGAGCGCCATCGAGGACCATTTCGATCTGGCACCCGAACTCGAAAGTTTTCTCGAGGGGCGCGGCAGGCCCGAGCAGGCGCGCATGGTCCGGGAGATCAGCAACGGCCTGCACTTCAGCTACACGCGGCAGAGCGAGCCGCTGGGGCTGGGCCACGCGGTGCTGTGCGCCGCCGAACTGGTGGGCGACGAGCCGTTCGCGGTGCTGCTGGGCGACGTCATCATGGAAGGCGCGATTCCCGCCACGCGCGAACTGGTCGAAATCTACGAGGCCACCGGCGCGGGCGCCATCCACGTCGAGCGGGTGGCGCGCGAGCGCGTCCATCTCTACGGCATCGTGGACGTGGCCCCGGACCAACCCACTCATCCGCGCTGGGGCGACCGGCTGCTGGCCGTGCGGAACCTGGTCGAGAAGCCTGCCGCCGATAAGGCTCCGTCGAATCTCGGCGTCACGGGCCGGTACGTCCTGCCGCCGGAAATTTTCGGTTATCTGGCGGAAACCAAGCCCGGCACGGGCGGCGAGATCCAGCTGACCGATGCGCTCTGCCGGCTGGCCAAGGAGAACAAACTCTTCGCCTGCATCTACGAAGGAAAGACGTACGACGCGGGCGACAAGCTGGGTTTCTTGCAGGCGACGGTCGAAATCGCGCTGAAGGATCCGAAGCTCGGAGCCGGATTTCGCGCCTATCTGCGCGGGCTCAAATTGTAGCCGTGCGATGGCGAGGGAAGGGGAATTGCTCACCGGGCGGTAAATGCCGGGCGATTCCCGAGGTCACTTCTTTTTCTTCGCAGATGACTTCTCGGATTTCTCGGACGATTCCGGCTTCGATTCAGCGGGCTTGGCCGGCGCTGCCGCGGCACCGTCGCCGGATTTCTCGCTGGCCGACGCTCCGGAACTCTTGCCCCCGTAATCGGTCACATACCAGCCCGACCCCTTGAATTGGATGGCCGGAGCCGCGAACTGGCGGACGGCGCGGCCGCCACACTTGGGGCACTTCTTGATGGTGGCCGCGGACACATTTTCGATTTTCTCGAAGAGGTGTGCGCACTTCCGGCACTTGTACTCATACAAGGGCAACGTGAATCTCCTCTCGGATAGCCGAGGGCCGTGAACGCTCAGGCCTCGGCAACGCGGCGCAGCACCGGGATTCTCGCCGCGCGCAGCACGTGTTCCACGACCGTCTCCCGCAGGCGGGAAGCGTCGTAGTCGAAGTGCAGGCGGTTGGTCTTCTCGTCGAAGCGGAATTTCTGCAGCCCGTAGGTGTTGGCGAATTGGCCCAGGGCGCGATACTGCTCCGCTTCGAGCCGGCCTTGCAACTCGTAGGTAACGGTCATGAATGTCATGGAGGCATTATAACATCGGCCGCGCATCGCGCACGCCGCAGCTTACAGATCGACGTGGCGCAGCCGCAGCGCGTTGGTGATTACGGAAACCGAGCTGAACGTCATGGCGGCGCTGGCCAGTATGGGGCTGAGCAGCAGCCCGAAGACCGGATAGAGCACCCCGGCCGCGAGCGGAACGCCCGCCGAATTGTACGCAAACGCAAAGAAGAGATTCTGGCGGATATTGCGCATGGTGGCCCGGCTGAGCGTGCGCGCGCGGGCGATCCCGCGCAGATCGCCCGAGAGCAGCGTGATGCCCGCGCTCTCCATGGCCACGTCCGTGCCGGTGCCCATGGCGATGCCGACGTCGGCCTGCGCCAGGGCGGGGGCGTCGTTGACGCCATCGCCGGCCATGGCGACAACGTGGCCTTCGGCCTGCAACTGTTTCACCGCCGCGCCCTTCTGGTCCGGCAGCACGCCCGCGTACACCTGGTCGATGCCGAGCCGGCGCGCGACAGCCTCCGCCGTGGTCCGGCTGTCTCCTGTGAGCATCACGATGCGAATCTTTTCGCGGTGCAGCCGGGCAATGGCTTCCGGCGCGGACGGCTTCACCGGATCGGCCACGCCGATCATGCCCGTGGCCGTTCCGTCCGCCGCGACGAAGACGACCGTCTCGCCTTCCGTTTCCATCGCGTGGGCTCGCTCAGCCAGCTCGCCCAGCGGAATTCCCAGTTCGGCAAACAGCGCGCGGTTGCCCAGTGCGGCCTTCCGGCCATTCGCGATGGCGGTCACGCCCTTGCCCGTGCGCGCGTGAAAGTCGATCACATCGCCGGGCGCGATGCCGCGCTCCTGCGCGGCGGCCAGAATCGCGGCAGCCAGCGGATGCTCGCTGGCGCGCTCGAGCGTGGCGGCCACGCGAAGCACCTGCGTCTCGTCGTAGCCCGGCGCGGCAATCACGGAGGTGACGCGCGGGCGGCCTTCGGTCAGCGTTCCCGTTTTGTCCACGACGAGCGTGTCCACTTTTTCCAGCATTTCGAGAGCCTGGGCGTTTTTCACCAGCACTCCGGCCAGCGCCCCGCGTCCCGTGCCCACCATGATGGCCATCGGCGTGGCGAGCCCCAGGGCGCAGGGGCAGGCGATGATGAGCACGGCCACGGCGTTGAGCAGGGCGTGCGCCATCTTGGGGGCTGGGCCGAATACCGCCCAGAGCGCGAACGTCACCACGGCCGCCAGCACGACGGCCGGCACGAAATAGGACGATACGCGGTCGGCCAGCTTCTGCACGGGCGCGCGGCTGCGCTGCGCCTCGCTCACCATGCGCACGATTTGGGCCAGCAAGGTCTCGCTTCCGACGCGCTCGGCGCGCATGACAAACGTTCCCGTGCCATTGACCGTCCCGCCGGTGACGCGGCTGCCCGCCGCCTTCTCGACCGGAATCGGTTCGCCGGTGACGAGCGATTCGTCCACCGAACTCGATCCGTCGGTCACCGCGCCGTCGACGGGCACTTTCTCGCCCGGGCGCACGCGCAGGAGGTCGCCCACGCCGATGTGCTCGACGGGCACGTCAATTTCCGTACCGTCGGCGCGGACCAGCCGCGCGGTTCTTGGCGAGAGCTTCAGCAACGCGCGAATCGCCGCGCCGGTGCGGCTCCGCGCCCGCAACTCGAGCACCTGCCCCAGCAGGACCAGAGCCGTAATCACGGCGGCGGGTTCGAAGTACACGGGCACTTCCCCCGCGGCGCTGCGAAACGAAGCGGGGAAGAGTCCCGGAGAGAGCACGGCGGCCACGCTGTAGAGATAGGCCGTCCCCACGCCCAGGGCGATCAGCGTGAACATGTTGAGGCTGCGGTTCACAAGCGAGGCCCACCCGCGCTCGAAGAAAGGCCAGCCGCACCAGATGACGACGGGAGTCGCGAGCAGCAATTCCATCCATCCCATGGCGCGCATCGACAACCAGCGCTCGAGCGGCCGGCCCGGAATCAGATCGGACATCCCGGCGGCGAGCAGCGGAATGGCCAGCGCGACGCTGATCCAGAAGCGCCGCGTCATGGAGACGAGTTCGGGATTCTCTTCCTCTTCGGCGACGACCGTGCGCGGCTCGAGCGCCATCCCGCACTTCGGGCACGAGCCCGGCCCGGGCCGCACGATTTCCGGATGCATCGGGCAGGTGTATTCGATCCGCGTCGCGGGCGCCGCAGGGACGGCGGGTTCCAGCGCCATGCCGCACTTGGGACACGCTCCCGGGCGGTCCTGCCGCACCTCCGGGTCCATCGGGCAGGTGTAAGTGGCCGCCTTCGGAGCTGCGGCAATTGCGGGAACTGCCGGAGCGGCGGCGGGCTTGATTCCGGTGAGTTGCACCATCTGGCTGGGAGCGCCGTGGCCCGCCGGTGGGCGTGCGGCCAGGTATTTTGCGGGCTCCGCGCGGAACTTGTCGGCGCAGCCGCGGCAGCAGAAGTAATAGGTTTTGCCGGCGTGCTCGGCCTTCGCCGGTGCGCGCTCGGGTTCGACCATCATCCCGCAGACAGGATCTCGCTCCATGGCCCAGCCATTATCACCCCGAGCCAAACGGGCGTACAGCCCGGAGTGCAGCCCGACGGCCGCGGGAACGGCCCCCCTCGGGAAGCGAGGCTCCCCTAGCGCGACGCCCCGGAAGAGAAGCCCCGATGGAACATTCGAGCGGCAGCTTACGTATCTCAGGGCAGAACGTCATACGCCGTAGGCGGGGGTGCCACATGAGCGCACAGGGCGGGAACGGAAGCGGCCGTCGGAGTCGCCGGCGCCGGTGGATCGTGTTGGGGAGCGCCGCAGCCGTGCTGGCGCTGGTGATCATCGCGGTGGCGGCATTTCGCCCCAGCCACACGATTGATCCGGAGAAACTGGCCGCGGTCGAGCGGGGCGACATCGCCCGGTCCGTCGTCGCCATCGGCAAGATCGAGCCGCTGACCAAGGTGGAGGTCAAATCGAAAGCGAGCGGCATCGTGGAAAAGATCCACGTGGACGTGGGCGCCAAGGTGAAAACGGGCCAGGTCCTGGCCGAGTTGGATAAAGAGCAGCTCCAAGCCGCCGTGGCCGAGGCCCGGGCCAGCCTGGAGGCCGCGGACGCCGCGCGCCAGGCCGCCGAGGCCTCCTACCAACGAAATCTGGTGGACGCCGAGGGGCCGGACGTGCCGTTCCTGAAGAACGACATGAATCGCGCGCACGACCTGTACAAGCAGGGCCTGATCGCGCTCAACGTGATGCAGGACGCGGAGAAGAATTATCAGCTCGCGCTGAACCGGCAGACTTCCGCGCAGCGCAACGCCATGGTCAGCAAGGCGCAGATGGCGCAGGCGAAGGCGCAGGTGGCGCAGGCGCGCGCCGCGCTCGATAACGCCGAGGAAAATCTGCGCTATTCGATCATCACCAGCCCCATCAACGGAGTGGTGCTGTCGCGGAACGTGGAAGTGGGCGATGCCGTCAGCTCGATTCTCGTGCTGGGTTCGCAGGCCACGCTGGTGATGACCCTGGGCGACACGAGCGAAGTGTACGTCCGCGGCAAGGTGGACGAAGCCGACATCGGCAAGGTGCACCTGGGACAGCCGGCGCGCATCGTGGCCGAGTCGTTCAAGGACAAGGCCTTCGCGGGCAAGGTCACGCGGATCTCGCCGCTGGGCGACGAAAAGGACAACGTCACGACCTTCGAGGTGCGCGTCTCCATCGACAACGCTTCCGGCGAACTCCGCGCCAACATGAGCGCCAACGCCGAAATTATTCTCGAGGAAAAGAAAGGCGTCCTGCTGATTCCCGAAGGCGCTGTGCTGTTCGACAAGGACAAAAGCACTTCGGTCGAACTGCCCGATCCCAAGGCCGCCGGCGGGAAGAGAAAGCTCGCCGTGAAGCTGGGCATCTCGAACGGCGTCAAGGCGGAAGCCCTTTCCGGCCTGCAAGAGGGCCAAAAGGTAATTCTGCAATAGCCATGGCTGGGTCCACGATGGTGCGGCCGTCATGAACTTCCACGACCTTCTGCGCGACACGCTGCAAACGCTCTGGGCGCACAAGCTGCGCACGTTTTTGACGATGTTCGGGATCACCTGGGGAATCATTTCCATCACCGTGATGGTGGCGGCCACCGAGGGGCTGCGCGTCGGCTTGCGGCGCAATAACGAGACGTTCGGCAAGGACATCATTATCTTCTTCGGGGGGCGCACCAGCCTGCAGGCCGGAGGCGCGCGCGCGGGACGCGAAGTCGTCTGGAACGAGGACGACTACATTCCCGCCCTCGATCAGTCTCCCGCGTGCCGCTACGTGCTTCCGGAACTGGGGAACCAGGTGCCGGTGCGCAGCCGCTCGAATAGCGGCGACCTGCTGGTCGTGGGCTCGCTGCCGGCGTTCGCCTCGGTGCGCAGCATCGATGTGGGCGAGGGGCGTTTCTACAACGCGGAGGACCAAGCGGATGTGAGCCGCGTCGCGTTCCTGGGCAGCGACGCGAAAAAGCAGCTGTTCGGCAACCGCCCGGCGATCGGCGAGACGCTGTGGATGGGCGACATCCCCTACATGGTCATCGGCGTGATGCGCCCCAAGAACCAGAATTCGTACTACGACGGGCAGGATGTCCGCAAGGTATTCATTCCCTACAGCGCGATGGTGCGCGATTTCCCGGCGCGCCCGCCCGCGCTTCCGCATACGATCGAGCACATGCTGATCGTGCCGCGGTCGCTCGAGTTGCACGAAGCCTGCGAGCACGAAGCGCGCGCGGCCCTGGGCCGCATCCACCGCTTCGATCCCGCGGACAAGGAAGCCATCGGGCTGTGGGACACCATCAAGAACGCGCAGGCGAACGCCCTGATCATGGACGGCATGGAGTATTTCCTGGGGGCGGTCGGCATCATCACGCTGTCGCTCGGCGGCCTGGGCGTGATGAACGTGATGCTCGTGGCCGTGCGCGAACGCACGCGCGAGATCGGCGTGCGCAAGGCCCTGGGCGCCACGCGGCGCGCCATCGTGACCCAGTTCTTTGTCGAGACGCTGATTATCGCGTTCTTGAGCGGCGGCGTGGGAATGACCGTGGCGTACGGCTTTTGTGCGCTGGTGGATTTGCTGCCCATGCCGGACGTCTTCGCCGGGCTGTTGCCGACGTGGCAATCGGGAACGCTGTCTTTCCTGCTGCTGGCCCTGATCGCCGTGCTTTCGGCGCTCTATCCGGCGCGCCGGGCCGCCGCCGTGGACCCGATTGAAGCGCTGCGCTACGAAGCCGGCGGGTAGCGCGCAAGACCGCCTTCTCCGTTTTAGTCTTGCGTCAGGGCACGGCTTCAGCCGTGCCGCAATTGTCGCAAAATGAGCGCGGCTTTAGCCGCTGAGGGACGTAATTTCCAGATGCTCGAAGAAATTCTCAGACAGGCGTGGATCTCGCTGCGGCGCCAGCCGGTGCGGAGCTGCCTCACGATGGCGGGGATCGTCTGGGGAATCGTGGCCGTCACGATGCTGATGGCCTACGGCTCGGGCTTCCGCCGCGTCCTGATGCTGACCTTCGAATCGTTCGGCCGGAACGTCATCCTCTGCTTCCCCGGCACCACCAGCGAACAAGCCGGAGGAGAGCGCGCCGGCCAGCTCGTAAAATTCGAGCCGGCGGATATCGACGAGATTCGCGCACGGGCGGGGCTGGTCAAGCAGGTGTGCCCCGAGACAGTCAAGTTTCTCGGCATTTCCCACGAGGAGCGCACCGCCAACACCGCCATTCGCGGCGTCTGCGCCGAGTACGGCGAGATCCGCCACGAGATTCCCACGAGCGGGCGCTGGCTGACCTCCGAAGACGCCCTCTACCGCCGGCGTGTCGTTTTCCTGGGCGCGTCGATAAGGAAGAAGCTTTTTGCGGCCAGGCCGGCGGTGGGCGAAACCGTGCGGATCAAGGGCATGAGCTTCACCGTGATCGGCACGATGGACCGGAAATTCCAGGACATGAGTTACTTCACCAGCGACGACGAATCGGCCTGGATTCCGTACTCGACCGCCGGGGATTTGTGGGACACGAAATCGGCCAGCGTGCTGCTGGCCACTCCCATCTCGGCGGAGTTCGACCGCAAGGCGCAGAGCCAGATCCTGGCGATTCTCGCCGGGCGCCAGCATTTTTCGCCCACGGACAAGCGCGCGGTGGTGATGAACAGCACCATAGAGTTCAAGCCGATCTACGACATGATCTGCTACGGCCTGGAAGTGCTCCTGCTTCTGGTGGGAATGCTCACGCTGGGGATCGGCGGCATCGGCGTGATGAACATCACCCTGGTCACGGTGAACGAGCGCGTCCGCGAGATCGGGCTGCGCCGCGCGCTGGGGGCGCGCCGCTGGCACATCCGATGGCAGTTTCTGTCGGAGGCTCTGGCGCTGACGCTGGCGGGCGGCGCGGCCGGCATTGCGCTGTCGTTCGGCATCGGCGCGTTGATCGGCACGCTGCCGTTCCTGGGCCCGGCGTACGAGGACACCTCCGGCATCGTGGACATTCACCTCCACATTTCGTGGGAGATTCTGGCGGTGTCGGTAGCCGTTCTCGTGCTGGTGGGCGTGCTCAGCGGCATCGTCCCCGCCATGCGCGCCGCGCGGCTCGACCCGGTCGAGGCCCTGCGCAACGAATAGCATCTATTTCAGAGAAATGGTTCTTAGGGGGTCGGAGCTTTAGCTCCGACATCAAAAAGCCCCTAAACGGTGGGCTTTAGCCCCTGAGGTAGGCATGAGAAACTTGCCAAACCATTTGTGAGTTGGTGCGGCGCAATCACGACGCGGCGGCGCGCGCGGCGCCCTCGATCTTGCCGATCATTTCGTTGACGGTCAGCACCTGCGCGAACAGGAAGCCGAGCGTGGCGCAGGTGGCCTTTTGCAATTCCGCGGCGGAAGCGTCTCCCATCGCGGCGGTCGCGGTTCCGTCGCTGAGAAAAAACACGCGGAAGTCGCGGACGGCGGCCTCACGCGCGCTCGTCTCGCAGCAGACGTTGGTGGCCACGCCGCTGATGATCAGCGTATCAATCCCGCGCTTGCGCAGGATCAACTCGAGGTCGGTGCCGTGGAACGCGCCGAAGCGCGGCTTGTCGAGCAGGATGTCGCGGGGATCGATGTCGAGCCGCCGGTGCAGCGCCGCCGATTCCGACCCCTTGTCGAGGATGCCTTCCTTTACCGGAGGGCTGAATTCGGCCAGAATGCCCAGGTTCGAGCGGTCCGGGCGAACCACAATGCTCGCGTGGATCACCAGAATGCCGGCCTTGCGGCACGCCGCTGCCAGGCGGTTCACGCGTTCGAGGATGAGAAGCCCGTCGGGAGCCGCGATGGGCGAGCCTTCGACGAAGCAGTTCTGCATGTCCACGTTGAGCAGCGCCGTGCGCTGCGGAACCACCGCAAAATCCACCATGAGCCGCCTCCATGAACCGGATACAACCTGCGAGGGGGATTCTATACCCGATCTGCGCGGCGTTCGAGGGTTAGAGGAGGTTGAGGAGGTAGAGGGAGTAGAGGACTTGGAGGCAACGCTTGCGGTGCTCTTAGATCAGGGAAATTGCGGCTGGGGTCAGCGTGCTTTTAGGACAGAGTCGAGGTAGGCCAGCATTTCGGGGCTGGTCCAATCCTGCGGGCCGACGATTTTGCGGTCGAAGCGTCCGCGGCGGTCGATCACGTAGGTTTCCGGGAACATGGTGGTGCCGTAGCTCAGCGTGATCTGCTTGGAGGGATCGCGATAGGTGGGGAAGGAAATGTTGTGCGCCTTCAGGAATTCGTCGTAGGCCGCGGCGTCGTCATCCACGCTGACGCCGAGAACGGTTCCGCCCAGCGGCGCGATGTGCTGCTGCAGCTGGTTGAGCGACGCCGCCTCATCCACGCAGGGAGGACACCACGTGGCCCAGAAGTTCACCAGGACGACTTTGCCGCGCAGATCGGAAAGGTGTGCGGGCTTGCCGTCCAGCGTCAGAGCAAAGTCCTTCGCCGGGCTTCCGCGCAGGCTCGCCTCGCCCTGGCGGTACATCGGGGAGACGAAACCAATGAGCAGCGCGGCGATAAATGCGAGAACGAGCGCCGTTATGAGTTTCCGTTTCAATCTATAATCCAGCCCCTCTATAATAGAAGAACCGGCCAGCCCAACGCGAGTAGTATTACAGCTCCACCCGGAGGATGCGAAAGGACCATGGTTTCCGCGATTATTCCCGCTCGAAACGAAGAAGCCTCGATTGCTCGCGCGGTCGAATCCGTCGCGGCGCAGCCGGAGGTGGGCGAAGTCATCGTGGTCAATGACCAGTCGAGCGACCGGACGGGCGCGATTCTGGGCGAGCTGGCGGCGCGCATCCCGAAGCTGAAAGTGCTGGAAGTCGCGGCGCTGCCCGCGGGCTGGGTCGGAAAGAATTATGCGGCGTCGCTCGGAGCAGAGGCGGCCAGCGGCGACTGGCTGCTCTTCACCGATGCGGATACCTATCATCTCCCCGGCGCAACGCGGCGCGCCCTCGCCGACGCCGTGGAGCATGACGCCGTGCTCGTGTCCTATTCGCCCGAGCAGGAAATGGAGACGTTCTGGGAGCGCGCGCTGATTCCGTTCGTTTACGGGCGTCTGGCGGCGCGATTTTCCTTCGCGCGCGTCAACGATCCCCGCCGGCCCGATGCCGCGGCCAACGGCCAGTTCCTGCTTCTGCTGCGGGATGTTTATCAAGCCGTCGGAGGACACGCGGCGGTGGCCGGAACAATCCTCGAGGATGTGGCGCTGGCCCGCCGGGTCAAGCAGCAAGGCTACGGCATCTACTTCACGGCCCCGGTCGGGGTCGTGCGCACGCGAATGTACCGGAGCTTCGGCGCGATGTGGCAAGGCTGGACAAAAAATCTCTACCCGCTGGTCGGCGGAGACGTGAAATCGCTCTCCCTGGAGTACGTGGAGGTCTTTCCGTTTCTGGAGGCGGGCGTGTCGCTGGGCGCGCTGTCCTTCTTCGGCGGGCTGAAGGGCTCGCTGCTGCTGCCGATGTTGGGTTTGCTGGCGGGTCTGTTCCTGTACGTGCATCTGCGCTATGCCGCGGCGCTGTACCGGAATCTCTATCCCGTTTCGTACATCCAATACTACCTTCCCGGCGCGTGTCTGTACGGAGCGGCGCTGATCGCTTCGTGGTGGAAAAATACCCGAGGGGTCGTAGCCTGGAAGGGCAGGACGTACGCCGCAAGGACGCCATGATTCGCGTGACGCGCAAAGTCGAATTTTCCGCGGCGCACTTCTACCACAATCCGGATTTCTCGCCGGAGGAGAATCGCCGCATCTTCGGGAAATGCAACAATCCGCACGGCCACGGCCACAACTACGTGGTCGAAGTGACCGTGGCCGGCGAACCCGACCCGGCCACCGGCATGGTGCTCGACCTGACGGAGCTGAAGGAGATCCTGCAGCGCGAGGTGGTAGACCGCATGGACCACCGCCATCTGAATTACGAGGTGCCCGAGCTGGCGGGCAAAGTTCCGACGTGCGAAAACATCGCCGCGCTGATCTGGGATCTGCTGGAGCCCAGAATCCGGCAGGGGCGGCTCGATCGCGTGCGGCTGTATGAGTCGCCTGATCTGTTTGCGGATTGCACGGCGGACACGAACGCGGATGCGGCCCCGCGCGCGCCGGGAGGGCGCGCATGAGCGGCGCGCGCAAGCTTTCGCTGACGCGCCGCTATCGCTTTGCGGCGTCCCACCGGCTGCACAGCGCGCGGTTCAGCGAGGAGGAGAACCTCCGCCTCTACGGCAAGTGCGCGGGCCCGCACGGGCACGGCCACAACTACATCGTCGAAGTGACCGTGGCCGGCCCGGTCGATCCAGCCACGGGCATGATTGCCAATCTGGGCGATCTCGATCCGTTTGTGGGCCGGGAAGTGGTCGAGGCGTTCGATTACAAGAACCTGAATGAGGAAATCGCCGAATTCCGGGACTGCGTGCCGACCACCGAAAATCTCTGCCGGGTGATCTACCGGCGGCTGAGCGGCTTTCCGTCCGCGCGTCTGGAGCGGGTACGGGTGGAAGAGACCAGCAAGAATAGCTTTGAATTCGCCGGAGAATCCGGCGGAGCAAGTCAGGATAGTCCATGAGCAAAACACCGATGAGCAAGGCCGCCGCGCGCGCAGCCACCGAGATAGGCGTCCCCGCAGCGGCGGGGCAGGGGAAGATTGCCGAACTCGTGCGTCAGATGCTGGTGCATCTGGGGGAAGACCCCGACCGCGAGGGGTTGCGGCGCACGCCGGAGCGCTTCGAGCAGGCGCTTCGCTTTTTGACCAGCGGCTACCGGCAGGACCCGGACGCCATTCTGAATGGAGCCACCTTCAGCGTTTCCTACGACGAAATGGTGGTGGTGAAGGACATCGAGGTTTACAGCGTGTGCGAGCACCACATGCTGCCGTTCTTCGGCAAATGCCACGTGGCCTACATCCCGAACAAGCAGGTGATCGGACTGAGCAAGATCGCGCGCCTGGTGAACATGTACGCCCGGCGGCTGCAGATTCAGGAGCGCCTGACCAGTCAGATTGCACACACCCTCGAGGAAAAGCTCAGCCCGCAGGGCGTGGGCGTCATCATCGAGGCGCGGCACCTCTGCATGGTGATGCGCGGCGTGGAAAAGCAGAACTCCGCGGCCATGACCAGCGCCATGCTCGGGCGCCTTCCGCACCAGCAAACAGACCCGCGACGAATTCCTCTCGCTCATCCGCGGCACCAAGCCGTAACAGCTTGCGGAAAGAGGGCGAATTTTAGGGGGCCGGAGCTTCAGCTCCGACAGAAACCACGCCTGTTCAACAGGGGTTTTAACCCCTGAGGCACGATTTCGACTTCTTCCGCAAGTTCCCAGGGTCCACAGGGGCCCCGAATATGGATACTGAGGCTGCCATCCTGCAAACAGAACGCCTTCTGCTGCGCCGCTGGCGCGCAGCCGATCGCGAGCCGTTCGCCCAATTGAACGCCGACACGCGGGTAATGCAATTCTTTCCCGCTCGCTTATCGCGCGAGGAGAGCGACCGCGCCGTGGATCGTATCGAAGCCCACTTTGCCGAGCACGGGTTCGGGTTGTACGCGGCGGAACTGCGAAACCAGCGCCTCTTCATCGGTTTCGTGGGACTGGCCGTGCCCAACTTTGACGTGCACTTCGCGCCGTGCGTCGAGATCGGATGGCGGATTGCCGCGGAACACTGGAACCAGGGCCTCGCCACGGAGGGCGCGCGAGCCGTTCTGAATTGCGCCTTTGGCCCACTGGGATTGCAAGAGGTTGTGTCGTTTACCGTCCCTGCAAACTTGGCGTCGCGGCGAGTGATGGAAAAAATCGGCATGACTCGCTATCCCGAATACGATTTCGACCATCCGCGGCTGCCCGAGGGACACCCGTTGCGCCGGCATGTGGTCTATCGCGTCCGACGCGGCGTGGCGGTCCCGTAAATCAAAATGGCGGGCCTCACCGCGCCGGGGGAGGCACCACGTACTCATCGCCGGTTCTGCCCAGCAGCAGCTCCCGGCGATGTTTCAGCAGATCGAGCTGATTCGAAAGCTCCATGAATTCCTGCTTCTGTTCGGCGGTGAGTTGCGCACCCAGTTGCGTCAGCTGATCCAGCCGCGCCTGGACGCGAGGAATCTCCCGGTCGAGGAAGACCGGATGGATAAACGGGGCCTTGGCCTCCCGGCTGCGCACCTGCAGGCGGTTGTTCTCCTCCCACAACGGCAGAATTCCCACGCCGCCCAATTCGACGTGGATGCCCGCGGGACCGTAATCTTTCTTCACGGCGGCAAATTGAATGAGGATCGAGTCGCGCGGCTCACCGGTCTTGTCCGGCATCAGGCCCTGGACGTAGGTGGCCGACTGGTTCGACAGAAAATTTCCCAGCGAATAAAAGATAACGGTCTTGCGATGGTCCGCCGTCAGATACGTTTCAATCGGCTGCAGCACGTGCGGATGGTGTCCAATCACGGCGCTGGCCCCGGCTTCGAGCATCTTGTGAGCCATGTCGATGTCCTCGGGCCGCGGCTCGGCGGCGTATTCGATGCCCCAGTGGATCGACACCAGCAGTAGATCGCATTGCGAGCGCGCCGCGCGGATCGCCTCCAGCACCGCCGCTTCGTCGCGCCCCGGCGCTCCGCTGGATTGGCCCGGATAGGGGAAGAAGGCCACGTGAGGCTCGGCGTCTTTGGTCGGATTGCTGTTGCCGTTGAGCCAGCGGGTCATGCCAAGCCAGCCGATGCGGATGCCGTTTTTCTCGAGGATCACCGGCTTCCACGCCGCGTCGGCCGTGTCACCCGCGCCTACAAACAATAGCCCCTGCTCGCGCAGATGGTCGAGCGTCTCGTCGAATCCGCGATAGCTCTGGTCGAACACGTGGTTGTTCGCGAACGAAACAATCTTCACGCCGTTCGTTTGCAGGGATTTCAGCAGTGCTACGGGCGCTTCAAACTGAAACGGTTTGGAGCCGCGCGAGTGCGCCGGAGCGACCGGAGTCTCCAGGTTGACGAATCCAAAATCGGCCCGCCGGAAAACCGGGCTGACTTCCGCGAACAAGGCGTCCCAGCCGTTCGGATCGCCGGCGGACGCGGCGGCGGCCGCGGCCTGGGTGACCGCCTGGTGGGGGATGACGTCGCCGGCGGCGGCAAATGTCACCCGGCTGATCTCGAGGGGGTAGGCCGGTGGCGCGGGAGTTTGCTGGGATTGGGCCACTCGCCAGGGGATCAGCGAGACGGCCACGACGGCTAGCACGGCCAGAGCCGCCGCTCGAAGGATCGTCCTTTTTCCGGTGGGATCCTGAATCATACGTTCCGTCGCGCGCAAAATTGCCATTTTGCGCCAGAATTCGCCCCGATAAGGAGTATATACGGAACCTATTCGTACGACCTGCCGGATCGCGCCGGCGTTCCCTGGCGCGCACGGCGCGCCGTGTCCGGCAGCGTGTTGCTTTGTGGTGCTGGGAGCGCGGGTTACAATAGCCCTCGCGCGTTCGCGTGAGACAATTCGGAGAGCGAGGTGGACATGCCTGGAGTGATCCGAGCAATGGTCTGTGTGGTTCTGGCCGGTGCCGTCGCGTTCTGCGCGGCAGGCGTTTCGCGCGCAGGTTCGGTAGCGGCGCAGGATCACCACGCGGCATGGACGGCGCTGGCCGACGCCTATTTCGACGAGGTCTATTTCAAGTTCAGCCCGACGCAGGGAACCGGCGTCGGCTTCCACCAATACGACCGCCTCTTGGAGGACTATTCGCGCGCGGGCGTCGATCGCCAGGTCGCCGCGCTGCACGCGTTTGAGAGGCGGGTCGAGAGCTTTGATCCCAAGGGGCTGACTGAATCCGAGGCCGCTGACCGGCAAATGGTGCTGTCGAACATTCGCGGCACGCTGCTGGAGCTGGAGACCATTCGGCCGTGGGAAAAGGACCCGGACACTTATTCGAGCGGCGTGACGTTTGCGGCCTACGCCATCATGAGCCGCGAGTTCGCTCCCGCCGGACGAGCGGCTGCGTTCGGTGATTGCCCGCGAGCAGCAGATGCCCGCGGTGTTTGCCGCGGCGCGCGCGAACCTGAAGAATTCTCCGCGCATTTACACCGAGATCGCCATCGAGCAGCTTCCCGGCAACATCGAATTTCTTCCGGACGAGCCTGCCGCAGGCGTTCGCTGGCGTGAAAGACGCGGCCATCCAGGCGGAGTTTCAGAAGTCCAATGCCGCGGTGATTGCGGCGCTGGAAAGCTATGGGGAATGGATGAAGTCCGACTTGTTGCCGCGCTCGCATGGCGATTTCCGGATCGGCGCGGAGACGTTCTCGAAAAAGCTGCTCTACGACGAAATGGTGGATATTCCGCTGGACCGTCTGCTGGAAATCGCCCGCGCCGACATGCGCAAGAACCAGGGCGATTTCGCGCGGATTGCCCGGGAAATCGAGCCGGGGAAGGAACCGAGGCAAGTGCTGGCCGAAATCGCGGCGGATCATCCTCCTCCGGACCGGCTGCTGCAGACCTTTCGCGACACGCTGGACGGGCTGGTCTCCTTCATCCGCGAACACCACATCGTGACCATCCCCTCCGATGTACGGCCCATCGTGCAGGACACGCCGCCGTTCGAGCGCGCCACGACGTTCGCCTCCATGGATTCGCCGGGCCCGTTTGAGCAGGTGGCCAAGGAGGCTTACTTCAACGTTACCGTGCCCGACGCGTCGGATTCGCCGGAAAAGATCGAAGGCCTGATGGCCCAGTTCGATTATCAGAACATCATCGCCACCGCGGTACACGAGACCTATCCGGGCCACTATCTCCAGTTCTTGTGGCTTCCCGCCGCGCCTTCCAAGGTCCGCAAGATTCTGGGCGCGTCCACGAGCGTGGAGGGCTGGGCGCACTACTGCGAGCAGATGATGCTGGATGAGGGCTACGGCCAGCCGGGCGCGGGCTCGACGGATGCGCGCCGCGCCAAGCTCTTGCGACTGGGCCAACTGGAGGAGGCCCTGCTGCGCGACGCGCGCTTCATCGTGGGCATCCAGATGCATCGCGGGCGCATGACGTTCGATCAGGCGGTGGAGTTCTTCGCTCGCGAGGGTTACCAGACCCACGAAATCGGGCTGGTCGAGGCGAAGCGGGGAACGTCCGACCCAACCTATCTCTACTACACGCTGGGGAAGCTGGAGATTCTGAAGCTCCGCGCCGATGTGCAGAAGAAGGAGGGCGCAGGGTTCTCGCTGCAAAAATTCCATGACGATCTGCTGCGCCAAGGATCGCCGCCGCTCAAGATCGCGCGCAAGGCGATGTTGGGAGACGACTCGCCGGTTCTGTAGAGTCAACCCAGGTTCCTCAGGACGATTGTGAACCGGCTGATGCATGATGGAGGCGGCGGCCAAGAATCGCAGGAGATGGGTGGCCACAGCGGAGCGGGCACGGCGTGCCGTGCCACTACGGGTCGAGGAGAAGACGGCAGCGTCTGGCTGAACGTTGGCCGGCAGGGGGCCTCGGGCGGGGCCGGGCGGCGGCGAAAATACTTTTTTGCACCTGCCGGACGTGTGTGCTAGCATTTTAGAGTCGAAGAAGAGGGTCAACAAGCTAAGCAGGGCCACGACGTTTCAGAGGAAGGGGTGAGTTGATGGAAGCGAAGGCCGGTGTAATCGAGCAGTTCCGAACGCACCTGAAGGACACGGGGTCGCCGGAAGTGCAGATTGCGTTGTTGAGCGAGCGCATCAACTATCTGACCTCCCACCTCCAGTCGCACGTCAAGGATCATGCCTCACGGCGCGGATTGATCATGATGGTCAACAAGCGCCGGCGGCTGCTGGATTATCTGAATCGCCGCGAGCCGGATCGGTATCGCGAGATTGTGCAACGACTTAATTTGCGCAAGTAGCGCGGATTTCCTGGGCGGCCGCTCCGGCCGCGTTTTCCTCCACCGCACAAACGGAAGCTGCCCGCGGGCAGCCAGGTCATCACGGCTGGTCTGCGCGAGTGTGTCCGCGCGCTAATTTCCTTGTTCCTCTGCTGATCGTCCTTCCTCTTCGATGGAACTTCCGAGAGAACTCTCTCGCATTTGACGGTTGTTCCCGGTGAACCGGGACAGAAGGATGTGACAGGATGTTTGAACAAGTGAGTTTGGAAGTAGGCGGACGCAAGCTGACGCTGGAAACCGGGAAGATGGCGCGCCAGGCGCACGGCGCCGTGGTGGCGCGTTACGGCGACTCCCTCGTGCTGGCCACGGCCTGCATGGATAGCAAGGCTACCGACAAGGACTTTCTCCCCCTCACCGTGGATTACCGCGAGTACACCTATTCGGCCGGAAAGATTCCCGGCGGGTTCTTCAAGCGCGAAGGGCGTCCCTCGGAGCGCGAGATTTTGACGTCGCGGCTGATCGACCGGCCGCTGCGCCCGCTGTTCCCGGAGGGCTGGTCCACGGAAACGCAGATTGTGGCCATGGTGCTTTCGGCGGACAGCGAAAACGATCCCGACGTGATCGGGCTGACGGCGGCGTCGGCCGCGCTGTACATCTCCAAGATTCCGTTCGTCCATCCGATCGCCTGCGTGCGCGTCGGGCTGCTGGACGGGAAACTGGTGGTGAATCCGACCGTCGCCGAGCAGAAGACGAGCCTGCTGAACATCATCGTGGCGGGTTCCGAGGAAGCCATCGTGATGGTGGAATCCGGCGCGCTGGAAGTTTCCGAGGACACGGTGGCCGACGCGCTGGAATTCGGCCACGCGGAAGTCCGCAAGATCGTCGCCGCGATTCGCGAGCTGGGCCGCCGCGTCAACCAGCCGAAGGTGGCGGCCACGCCCCCGGCGTTCGATGAAGCCCTGTACCAGCAGATGAGCCAGCAGTTCGGCGAGCGACTGCGCGACGCGCTCGACACGGCCAAGCACCCCAAGAGCGAAAGCTACGGCCTGGTGGATGTGGTCAAGAAGGAAATCCTCGCCACCATCCCCGAAGAGGACGAGGAGAAGCGCAAGCTGGCCTACCGCGCCTTCGAGCGCCTGCGCGAGCGCATCTTCCGCGACGACATGCTGATCCGCCGCCGGCGTCCCGATGCCCGCGCCTTCGATCAGATTCGCCAGATCACCTGCGAGGTGAGCCTGCTGCCGCGCGTCCACGGTTCGGCCCTGTTCACGCGCGGCGAGACGCAGGCCCTGGCCAGCGCCACGCTGGGCACCAAGGAAGACATGCAGCGGCTCGACCTGCTGTTCGAGCAGGACACGTTCAAGCGCTTCATGCTGCACTACAACTTCCCGCCCTTCTCGGTCGGCGAAGTGAAGTTCCTGCGCGGCCCGGGGCGGCGCGAGATCGGCCACGGAGCGCTGGCCGAGCGGGCGCTCGCCAATCTCCTCCCTTCGAAAGACGATTTCCCGTACGCCGTGCGCGTGGTTTCCGACATTCTGGAATCCAACGGCTCTTCGTCCATGGCCACGGTGTGCGGCGGCTCGCTGGCGCTGATGGATGCGGGCGTGCCGCTGAAATCGCCGTGCGCGGGCATCGCCATGGGGTTGGTGGTGGAAGGCGATAAGTACGCCATCCTCACCGACATCGCCGGCGCCGAAGACCACTACGGCGACATGGACTTCAAGGTGGCCGGCACGCGGCAGGGCATCACGGCGCTGCAGATGGACATCAAGGTGAGCGGCGTCAGCATCGCCATGATGCGCGAGGCTCTGGCGCAGGCCCGCAAGGCTCGCCTGCAGATTCTCGACAACATGGATCAGACGCTGGCGGCCCACCGTTCCGAGATGTCCGTCTACGCGCCGCGGCTGCACATGCTCACGATCCCCACGGACAAGATCCGCGACCTGATCGGTCCGGGCGGCAAGAAGATCCGGGGCATCATCGAGGCCACCGGCGTGAAGATCGACGTGATGGACGACGGCAAGGTGCACGTGTTCGCCGGAGACGGCAAGTCCGCCGAAGCCGCGCTGAAGATGATCCGCGACGTCACCGCCACGGCCGAGATCGGCAAGACGTATCTCGGCACGGTGGTGCGCATCGCGGAGTTCGGCGCGTTCGTCGAGATTTTCCCCGGAACCGACGGCCTGCTGCACATCAGCGAAATCGCCGAGCAGCGCATCCGCGCGGTCCGCGACGAACTCAAGGAAGGCGATCAGGTCCTCGTGAAGGTGCTGGCCATCGAGGGCAATAAGATCCGCCTCAGCCGCAAGGCCGTGCTCCGCGATCAGCGCGGGTCGCAGCCCAAGAGCGAAGCCGAAGCCGCCGGATAAACCGGCAGCGTCACCACTCGCCATTTGGAGGCGCCACCGGCGCTCTCCGTAGGATGAAGCGATTCAAAACCGGGAGACGGGAGGCATGCAAATGCCTCCCGTTTTCATTTTCCGCCTGAAATGCGGAGTGGATGGGGTGCGGCAGTGGCAAAAAGCGGCGGCAAGCCGCACACCAAAGGGCTATCGTTCGCGGCGGGGTTATCAGGTTGATTCGGAGACGCGCTCGATGCGGGCGCCGACGGCGCACAGCTTTTCCTCGATGCGCTCGTAGCCGCGGTCGATGTGGTAGACGCGGTCGATCCAGGTGGTGTTGTCCGCGACCAGGGCCGCGAGGACGAGTCCGGCGCTGGCGCGCAGGTCCGAGGCCGTGACCGGGGCGCCGCTGAGCGGCGTGGGGCCGGTGACCACCGCGAGATTGCCGTCGATGGTGATGTGCGCGCCCATGCGCATCATTTCGCTGGCGTGCAGATAGCGGTTTTCGAAGATCGTCTCGCGGATGTGGGAGACGCCCTGGGCCTGTGTGGCCAGGGCCATGAACTGCGCCTGCATGTCGGTGGCGAAGCCGGGATATTCCTCGGTGGTGACGTCGGCGGCAACCAGCTTCTTTGCCGCGCGCACCCGCAGCGACGTCTTGCCCTCGCAGCGAATGTCCACGCCGCACTGCTTCAGCTTGTCGATGATCGCGCCGATGTGCCGCGGCTCGCAGTGGGTGAGGAGCAACTCGCCTCCGGTGATCGCTCCGGCGACCAGAAAGGTGCCGGCCTCGATCCGGTCGGGAATCACGGTGTGCGTCGCGCCGTGCAGCCGCTCAACGCCTTGCACGCGAATCGTGGACGTGCCCGCGCCTTCGATGCGGGCGCCCATCTTGATGAGAAGTTCGGCGAGGTCGGTGACCTCGGGTTCGAGCGCCGCGTTTTCCAGCACGGTTTCGCCCTCGGCCAGCACCGCCGCCGTGAGAATATTTTCCGTGCCGGTCACCGTGATTTTGGGGAAGCGGAACGTAGTGCCTCGCAGGCGCTTGGCTTTGGCCTCGACGTAGCCGTGCTCGACGGAAATCTCCGCGCCGAGTTTTTCCAGGGCCTGGATGTGCAGGTCGATCGGCCGGGCGCCGATGGCGCAGCCGCCGGGCAGGGAGACGCGCGCGTAGCCGAAGCGCGCCACCAGGGGCCCGAGCGTCAGCACCGAAGCGCGCATGGTTTTCACCAGCTCGTAGGGGGCTTCGGCGTGGGATACCGTCTCGGCTTGAATGACGAAGGAGCTGGGCGGGATATCCGGGCTTTCGACGCGGCAGCGCATGTGCGCCAGCAGTTTCGCCATGGTGATGATGTCGCGGACGTGCGGGATGTTTTCCAGGCGCACCGGCTCGGACGTGAGCAGCGCGGCCGCCATGGCCGGCAGAGCGGCGTTCTTCGCGCCGCTGATTTTTACGGTGCCCTCCAGCCTGCGCCCGCCTTCGATTTTGAATTGCTCCATTTTGCGTTCCCCTCTTACCTGGGCCCCTGCGTCCCGGCCTTCCGAATCCTGCGCGCTGTGCAAGCGCGTTCCTCACGTTGCCGCCGCTTTCGGCGAGCCGGCGCCGCGCCTCCGCGGCGCTGGCTCCCGTCTTGAGCATCACGAGCGCCGCGGGCAGGTCGTGACCCGCCTGCCGCAGGGCGCGCTCGGCTTCGCGCAGACTCACGCCCGCGGCCTCCTCGAGAATGCGCGCGCCGCGCCGGCGCAACTTCTGGTTGGTCAGCGCCACGTGGACCATCCAGTTTTCGTAAACCCTTCCGGCGCGCACCATCGCGGCGGTGGACAGCATATTCAAAATCATTTTTTGGGCCGTTCCGGCCTTCAGCCGCGTGGATCCGGCGATGGCCTCGGCGCCGGTGTCCGGCGCAATGCCGATGGATGCGCGGCGGGCCAGCGGCGAGCACGGATTGGAGGTGACGCCGACGGTCACGGCGCCGGTGCGCCGCGCGGCATCGAGCGCGCCGAGGACGTATGGCGTGGTCCCGCTCGCCGATAGCCCCACGACCACGTCGCTGCGCTTCACGCCCGCGCGCCGGATGTCGCGCGCTCCGCCCGGGGCGGAATCTTCGGCGCCCTCGACGGCATGTTGCAGGGCGCGCGCGCCTCCCGCGATGATCGCCTGCACCATGTGAGGTGGTGTGCCAAAGGTGGGCGGGCATTCCGCGGCGTCGAGCACGGCAAGACGCCCGCTAGTTCCCGCGCCGACGTAGAAAAGGGTTCCGCCGCGGCGAAACGCGTTGGCCACCGCGTCCACCGCGCGCGCAATCTTCGGCAATTCGCGGCGCACCGCGCGCGCCACCCGCGCGTCTTCGCGGTTGAGCGCGCGCACAATGGCCGGCGTGGATTTCCGGTCCAGGCCGCGCGAACGCGGATTCCGCTGCTCTGTCTTGGGTGGTTTCAATGCGCCGTACGCCCAGCTTCGATTATAGCGGCAGGCGAACCCCGGAGGATGCCCGGCAAGCGATTCTGGGGGGGTGGTGTGCCGAGGGAGTTATCGGTCGGCAGATTGGCTGCCGGCCAGGCCCAGCGCCTGCACCACGGCGTCATGGAGCGCGGGCCGCACCTGGCGGATCTTTTCGTCGGCGCGGGTGGGATTCACGCGATTCGTAAGCAGGATGACGAACAGGTGCCGCTCCGGGTCGACCCACAGGGACGTGCCGGTGAACCCCGTATGGCCGAAACTCGCCGCCGGGAAGAAGCGCCCCGCCGACGATGGCTCGGTGGGGACATCCCAGCCCAGTGCGCGGGCCGAGTCGCCCAGGGCACGGCGGGCCGTAAACTCGTTGATGGTGGTGCGCGCCAGCAGGCGGTGGTGGGCGTAGATGCCGCCGTTGAGCAACATTTGGGCGAACACGGCGATGTCCCCGGCGGTCGAAAACAGCCCCGCGTGGCCTGCCACGCCACCCATGGCCCAGGCGTTCTCGTCGTCCACTTCGCCTCGCAGCAGGCGCTTGCGGTAAGCGGCGTCGAGTTCGGTGGGGGCGATGCGCTTGCGCAGGCCGCGCGGCGGGTTGAATAGGGAAGTGGCCATTCCCAGCGGCTGGAAAATATTCTGCTGGGCGTACTGGTCGAGTGGCTGTCCGGTCAGCCGCTCGACGATGCTGCCCAGAAGAATGAAGCCGAGATCGGAATACTCGATTTGGGTGCCGGGTTCGCGCACCAGCGGCTCGGCCATCACGCGGGCCAGAATGGCGCGGGAGCCCTTCGCAGCCTTGTAAAAGTCCCGGTGCCCTGGGAGCCCGGAATCGTGCGACAGCAGCATGCGCAGCGTCACGCGCGCGCGCCAGGCGGGGTCAGGGTCGGCCTTCGCCGCCGCGGCGAACTCTGGCAGGTAGCGCTCCACCGGGACATCCAGGTCGATGCGCCGTTGCTGGACCAGCAGCATCACCGCGGTGGTTGTGACGATGGGTTTGGTCAGCGAGGCTACGTCGTAGATTGTGTCCGGCTGGACGCGGGGAGACTTCTTGTCGGATGCGAGGCGGCCGAAGGGGTGCATCGCGATTTGATTATTCCAGCCCACGGCAAGAACGCCGCCCGGAAACGCTCCGTCGGCGGCCGCGCGGTCGAGCAAGTCGTAGGCGGGTTTCAGGCGGTCCGCCATCGCCGGGGGCGCGGGCGCAAGGGTCATGGCAGCGGCGGGCACGCGGAGGCCGTCGCCGCGGCGGGCGGTGCCCGGAACGGTCACCGGAATGCGGCCCTGCACGGCGACCTGCCCGAAGAGGGCGCGGGCGGCGGCGCGTTGCGATACGTCATTGGCGGAAAATTCCGCGAGCCACGTTTGGGCGTTGGGGAAGCGCTCGATCAAGTAGGGGCTTCCAAACGACACGACGGCGGCGGGCTTTCCCGTAGCCAGCAATTGGTTGACGAACGCGCGCTGATCTTCCGGAAAACCGACGTCGCCCTTGCGATCCACGGTGCGCACGAAAAGCGCCGCGATGGCCACGTCGTAGGTGTCCGGCGGCGGCAGATGCAGGTTGCGGACGGGGAAGAAGAGCGTATCGGCGCGCAGCACCGCCAGCGAATCGACGCGCGGCCGGATTTCCGGCTCGATGGTTTCGCCGGGGTGGCTGTCGGGGTCGGCCGAAAGCGCGACCAGCAGGACGCGCAGCGGACGCGTGGCGTCGAGCGGGAGCAGGTGCGGAACATCGCGGAGCAGCGTGACGCCGCGGTCGGCAATATCTTGCGCCTGAGCCTCGAACTCCGGGCGACCGAATGTCTGGTTCAGGCGCGCCACATCCACGAGCCGGTTGTTGGCCAGCCCCAGCCGGGCTTTGGCTTCCAGAATCCGCCGCACCGAGGCGTCAATGCGGGCCACCGAAAGGCGTCCGGATTGGACCGCCTCTTCCAGGGCGGCAATCGCCGCGTCGGGAACCGGCGGCATCAGGAGAACATCGGCGCCCGCTTCGACGGACCGTACCGCGGCCTCTCCCGGGGGATAGAGCGTGGCGATGCCGCCCATTTCGAGCGCGTCGGTGATGATCAGGCCGCGGAATTTCATTTCCCCGCGCAGGAGATCGGTCAGGATTTTCGGCGAGGTTGTGGCCGGGGAATTGGGGGCGGGGTCGAGGGCCGGCACGGACAAATGTCCCGGCATGATCGAGCTGACGCGCGCGTCAATGGCGGCGCGAAATGGCACGAGTTCCACGGTATCGAGTTCCCGCCGGTCGCCCGGAACCACGGCCAGCGCCAGATGCGAGTCCACGCTGACGTTGCCGTGCCCCGGAAAATGCTTGGCGGTGGCCAGCGCGCCATTGTCCTCGATGCCGCGGACGAATTGCGCGACGTAGGCGGCCACATCCTTGGGGTCCTCGCCGAACGACCGGACGTTGATGATGGGGTTGTCCGGGTTGTTGTTGACGTCCGCGTCGGGCGCGAACACCCAGTGCACACCGGCGGCGCGCGCTTCGAGGGCAATCGCCTTGCCCGCGGCGTAGGCGAACTTCGGATCGCCGGTTGCGCCGATGGCCATGGCCGACGGATACGACGTGCCCTCGTCGAGACGCATCCCCGTGCCGGACTCGAAATCGGCGCCCACCAGCAAAGGAATCTTGGCGCGCTGCTGCATTTCATTGGTAAGGATGGCCGTCGGATAGACCTGGCTGCGCTCGAGCCCCAGCGGCCCGCGCGCGGTGCTGAGGATCAGCCCGCCCACGTGATTCTCCTCGACCTCGTGGAGCAACTCTTTGTATTCGACGCTTTCCGCCGAGGTGAAGGCCCCGAAGTAGGGGACCATCAGCATCTGGCCGAGCTTTTCCCGCAGCGTCATCTTGCGCAGCGTCTGGTTGACCCACGCGGAGCGGGAGGCGGGGCGCCGGCTCGGAGTGGCGGAGGATTTTTGTGCGCGAAGGGAAGGTGTCATGAGCAGAAGCAGCGCCAGCGCCGCAAGACCCCGTCTAGGCATCGCCTTCCTTCAGGGTCTTCTTTGTTGACGACTGCATCCTATCGCTGTATATAGCACACGGTTTCATGCCGCACAATCGAGGGTATCGAGGGGTGTTTCGTTTCCGTTCTCGCCGCGGATTCTCGCGCGCGGCAACCCTCGCGCTGTTGTGCGCGGCTCTGCCCGCTGCGTTATCCGGCGCGCCGCAACCGAACTCATCCTCTCCCGCGCGCGGCGGTGTGAAGACGGGCATCGATGTCCTCGAAGAGCAGGAATTCGCGCCGCTTCGCGGCCGGCGCGTCGGCCTGATCACGAACCAGACCGGCGTGGACGCTCAGGGGCGGCGCACCATCGACGTGCTGGCGCACGCGCCGGGCGTGAAGCTGGTGGCGCTGTTCAGTCCCGAGCATGGGCTTCTGGGGCGTGCCGACGCGCCGGTGCCCGATGCGTCCGACGCGGCCACCGGCTTGCCCGTCTACAGCCTCTACGGAGCCACGCGGCGCCCCACCGATGCCATGCTGGGAAATATCGACGCGCTGGTTTTTGACATGCAGGATGCCGGCGTGCGCTTCTACACCTACGTCACCACCATGGCGTACGGCATGGAGGAAGCGGCCAGGCATCACATCCCCTTCTTCGTTCTCGACCGGCCCGACCCGCTGGGCGGGGAAGTGATCGAAGGCCCGGTGCTCGATGCGGGTCGCACGTCGTTCACCGGCTATTTTCCGCTGCCCGTGCGCTACGCCATGACGCTGGGCGAACTGGCGCGGCTGTTCAACGCGGAGAACAAAATCGGAGCGGATTTGCACGTGGTCGCCATGCGCGGATGGCGACGGCGCGATTCCTACGGCCGCACCGGCCTGGCCTGGATTCCGCCATCGCCGAATTTGCGCACGCTCGACGCCGCGTTCTTGTATCCCGGCATCGAGATTCTGCAGGCCGGTGGCGTTTCCGTCGGGCGCGGCACGGATGCGCCGTTCGAACTGGTCGGCGCGCCCTGGATTCACGCCGATGAGTTGCTGGCGGCGCTCGCCCGGCGCAACATCCCCGGCGTACGTTTTACGCCGGCGACGTTCGTGCCCAACCAGGATGCGTATGCGGGCCAGCCCTGCCAGGGCGTCCAAGTGCACGGATCAGCCGGCCGCGGTTCGCTCCGCTCCATGCGCGTGGGGCTGGAGATGGCCGCCGCGCTGCATCGGATGTATCCGGAGCGTTTCCATCTCGCGCGAATTATCGAACTGCTCGGCTCGCAGGCGACGGTCGAACGCATCGGGCGGGGCGATGCGCCGGAGCAGATCATCGCGGGCTGGTCCGCCGAACTCGGCCGATTTCGCCGGATGCGCGCGCGCTATCTCCTGTATGATTGACACTTCGAGCGGAGATAATTCCACGATGGCAAATTCTGAGCGGCCCCGCGCATGGCTGGCCTGGAGCAGCGGGAAAGACAGCGCCTGGGCGCTTCATGCGGTGCGCCAGAGCGGCGAGGTTGAAGTGACGGCCCTGCTCACCACCGTGAACCGAACGCACCAGCGCGTGGCCATGCACGCCGTGCGCGAAAGTCTGCTGGAAATGCAGGCCGCCGCGGCCGGTCTGCCGCTGGTGAAGGTTGTCGATCCCGTCGCCGTGCTCGAATGAGGTCTACGAGCAGGCCATGAGCGAGGCCATGGCGCGCGCGAGGGCCGAAGGAGTGTCGCACGTGGTGTTCGGCGATCTTTTCCTCGAGGATATCCGCGCCTACCGGGAAAAGCAGCTGGCGTCCTGCGGGATGACGCCCGTGTTTCCGCTGTGGGGCATCGAGACGCGCGAGCTGGCCGAACAAATGCTGGCCGGCGGACTTTCCGCCTATCTCACGTGTGTCGATCCCCGCAAGCTGGACCGCAGTTTTGCCGGGCGACGGTTTGACGCGGCGTTGCTCGGCGCGCTGCCGCCGGGCGTTGACCCGTGCGGAGAGAATGGGGAGTTTCATTCGTTCGCGAATGCCGGGCCGATGTTCCGCGAAGAGATTCCGGTGTGTCCCGGCGAGGTCGTGGAACGCGACGGGTTTGTCTTCGCCGACCTGCTGCCCGCGCGCGCCGGCCGGCGCTTCCGCGTAGAAGAATGGGAAATGGCTGAACAGGAATCGCGGCTGCGCAAGCTCGATCGGCTTCGAGCGAGGAGCTGAAGTCTCTGGTCCACGAAGCCAGCGAGGACGTTCTGCTGGCCCTGTTGGAAAATCCCAATCTGGAGGAAGCGCACGTCCGGCGGTTGCTCGACCGGCTCGACCTGCCCGCCGAACTGCTGGGAGCCATTGGCGGGCAAGGGAAGTGGATGGCGAACGAGAGTGTCCGGCTGGGGCTGGCGCGCCACCCGCACACGCCCAAGCTCATCGCCCTGGCGGCCGCGCGACAACTGTATCTGTTCGATCTCGTAAGGTTGAGCCTGGCGCCCTCGGCGCCCGGCGACATCCGGAGGGCCGCCGAAGAGATGATTGTGACGCGCGTGCCACAGCTTCCCATTGGGCAAAAGTTGACGCTAGCGCGCCGGGGTCCCGCCCGCGTGGCCGGGGCCCTGCTGGCCGAAGGGCATCCGCAAGTGATCAAACTGGCGCTGCAGAACGCGTTTCTGACGGAGAGCCAGGTGCTGAAGGTGCTCGCCAATGCCCGTGTTCCCGAGCGCGTGGTCGCCGCCATCGCCCAGCATCCGAAATGGTCCTGCCGGTACAACGTGCGTACGGCACTGGTGCGCAATCCCCAGACGCCGCCCCCTTCGGTGCTGGCGTTCCTGCCGGATTTGACCCTGCGCGACTTGAAGGACATTTCCAAGCTCGAGGGCCTCCCGTCACATGTGAGAAGATACATTGAGCAGGAACGGTCCCGCCGCGGGCACGGGCCGGGAAAACGCGCCTAGGATTGCGGTTTGGGAAGGACGGTCTATGGCAAGAAAATCAGGTCAGGTTCGGTGGCTGATCGCACTCGGGGCAATTGTGCTGGTGGGCGTGCTCGTCTATTCCACCCTGCAGCAGACGGGCCAGCGGTACGAGGTCTGCGTGACGTTCAAAAACGCCACGCACTGCGCGACGGCCTCTGGTTCCAGCTATGACCAGGCGGTCCGCAGCGCACAGGAAATCGATTGCCAGCTACTCACCAACGGCCGGGACGAAAACATGGTCTGTCTCGATCGCCCTCCCGCCAGCGTCCGCCCAGCCAAGTAGCGGACCGCCTACCTCGGCTTGGCTCAAGAAATTGGAAGTTCAGGGCTGGACCTTCCCTCGTCCAACGGTGTTCGGTAGAGCCTGACGCCTGTCCTGTTTGGGCACCCGGTCCGGATTCGCCGCGCGGGAATTTCCCAAACCACCCTAGACTGGTTCAGGTCGCCAACCCTCATGCAGCTACCCAAATCCTGGACCGAGCGGCTCCCGTATCTGGAGTCCCTCGAAGACGATTGGCATCCCGAGCCTCGCGCCGCTGTGTTTGTGGCGAGCGCTTTCTATGCGCTGTTTCTGTATCAGGCGGCACGCGGGACCGGTGCGCTGCTGATGATCGATCTGGTGCTGGTCCCGATTCACGAAGGCGGCCATCTGCTGTTCCGCGTTTTCGGGTGGCAGTTGCTGATGGTCGCGGGCGGGACGCTGTTGCAGCTGGGCGTGCCGCTGATGCTGGCGACCTACTTTGTGTTTGACCGCCGCCTGCAGGGCAGCGTCTTTTGCATCTTTTTCTTCTTCGAGCAGTTTCTCCCCATCGCGACGTACATGGCGGACGCCCGCGCACAGGATTTGCCACTGCTCACCGTCGGCGATTCCGACGATGTCATACACGACTGGAATTACCTGTTCGGGAAGTTGGGCGTGCTCCAGCACGACACGCAAATCGCCCACGCCGTGCGCATCCTGGGCTGGGCCGGCATGCTCGCCACCGTCGCCTGGATGATCTACCGCAGCGTGCAAAGCAAAGGCGATGCAACCGCCGATGAACGCCGATAAAGGCAAGAATGTGGAACCACAGATGAACACAGATCAACACAGATAAAGGCAAAGCGATGAAAAAGACAATAGAGGGGGACGACTACCCGGAGCAGGATCTGACAGGCAGGATTCTGGAATGTGCATTTGCGGTCCACAACACGTTGGGCGCTGGTTTTCTTGAAAAGGTCTATGCTAACGCGCTCGGAATCGAGATGCAGACACACGGTGTCCCGTTCGAGACCGAGGTGGCGTTGAAGGTGAAATATCGAGGAAGCGTTGTGGGCGACTACATAGCGGACATCATCGCGGACCATCGCGTTCTGGTGGAGCTGAAAGCCTGCGCCGCGTTGGATTCAGTTCATGTTGCGCAGGTTCTGAACTATCTGCGTGCTTCAGGGATTCGCGTGGGCCTGTTGCTGAATTTCGGACGCCCCAAGTTGGAGTACCGCCGCCTCGTCGTTTGAGTGGGCTTTTGCATCTCTTCTTTATCTGTGTCGATCTGTGTTCATCTGTGGTTCCACGTTCTTGCCCTTCTCCGCGTTCCTCTGTGGTTCCACCGACTCAGTAGAAGGGGCGGAGGTCGGGCGCATGGGGCAACTGGACGGTGAGGACGCGGCCGTAATCGCCGAGCGTGAGTTGAATCAGTTCCGCGGGGCCCACGTCGCGCGCGGTCCAGTCGGAACTGGGGAGGAGCCGAGCGGGCTGCGCCAGGTCGCCGCTTTCGAAGTCTTGTCCCTGGGCGTGCAGGTCGGCCAGCGGCACGGCGTAAACACGCGTGGCCTTGAAATCAAGCAGGAGGTACCGCCGCCCCAGCAGCACCAGCACCACGCTCGACTCCTTCTTCTTGCTCTTCGCGTAGGGCTGGTAGACGTTCCAGGTGAGCGGCGTCTTCCCGTCGAGCTTTACCAGCGCTCCGGTGACCGGCGTCCAGTGCACGCGCGGCGCATCGCCGCCCGCTCGTGCTGGTCGCGCCATGGAAAGGCAGATGCACAACGCGAAGGTCACGATCGGCGCGAGTACGAGCAGCCGAAGCCATTGGCTCGGCACGTCGCGGCGGAATAAGTGTCCGGCAGGCAATTCCATCAGTTAACAGGATACCTCAGCGGAAGCCATTCGGGAGCGTCAACGACAATCGTGGAAGCGATGCTTCTCCGTGTTCTCTGTGCTCGTCTTTGCGATCTCTCGGTTGAATCGCGCGCGAAAGAAACGGCAAGAACTTCAAAGTTGAGGCATCCGTCTAATCCCACGTCACGCGGACCTGGCGCGTGGAAACCACGACGTAACCCTTGGCGCGGCCGTGCTCGACCACATCACGCAGAATCGCCACGTCCTGCTCGCAGTACTCGGCCACGCGGTCCTTCTGTCCCGCCCGCCACCATTCGACCGCCTGCACGCCGTCGCCGCTCTTGGCCGTTCCGAGCGTCTCCTTGGCAAGCTGGTCGAGCTTGACGCGATGCCCCAGCTGCTTGTGCAGCATCTCAAGGATGTCCACTGAACGCTGGCGCAGGCCCTCGATGGGGGCGTAGGCGCGCAAAACCTCGAGGTCGAAGCGGTTGCCGTTGAACGTAATCACGTGCGTAAAACTCTCGAGTTCCGCCACGAGGCGCAGGGCGTCGGCCTCGAACCAGCGGCGGAAGCCGTGTTCTTTGTCCCACGTCACCGCCACCGCCAGGCCAAACGCGCGGATATTCCCCCAGCCACCTTCGACCTCGTGCGACAGCCGCAGCGTCTCGATATCGAGGTAAACTTCGCGATCGAATAGTCCTGGCGTAGAAATCTCCTGGTGAAGCGAGTCGCAGCGCGGGCTGCTTATTTCGACGTGACCTCATGCAGCGATTTATCGAGCAGGCGGATGCCCTCGTCGACGTCGGCCTTGCCGATATTCATCGGCGGCGCCATGCGGATCACGTTGCCGTGGAGCCCGCCCTTGCCGATCAGCAGGCCGTTGGCGCGAGCCCGTTCCATCAATTGCGTTGTCTCGGCTGGGGCGGGAGCCTTCGTTTGACGGTCGCGCACCAGTTCCAGCGCCTGCATCATGCCCATGCCGCGCACGTCGCCGATGAGCGGATATTTGGCCTGCAATTCCTCCAGGCGCGCGCGGAAGTAGCCGCCCACGACGTGCGTGTTCTCCAGCAGGTTCTCTTCTTCGATCACTTCGATCACGGCGCGCGCGGCCACCGACGTCACCGGGTTTCCGCCGAAGGTCGAAATCGTGAGCCCCTGGAACTTGTCCGCCAGCTCCGCCGTGGTGATGGTGGCGCCCACGGGAACGCCGTTGGCCATGCTCTTGGCGCACGTGATGACGTCGGGCACGACTTCCCACTGCTCGATGCCGAACCATTTCCTGCCGGTCCGCCCGAAGCCGGTCTGGACCTCGTCGGAAATGAACAGCCCGCCGTACTCCTTCACGATCCGGTAGACGATCTTGAAATACTCCGGCGGAGGCGTGATGAATCCGGCGACGCCCTGGATCGGCTCGGCGATGAATGCGGCAATCGACCCGCTGGTGCCGGTCTGGATCAGATTCTCGACGTCGCCGGCGCAGGCCACGCCGCAATCGGGGTATTGCAAGTGCAGCGGGCAGCGATAGCAGTAGGGATTCACCGCGTGCGCGACGCCCAGGCCGATCACCCCGCCCTTGCGCCATGTGGATTGTGCCGTGATGCTTTTCGCCACAGCCGACGCGCCGGCATAGCCGTGGCGCAGCGCCACCACGTCGTAGCTCGGCCCCGCCATGCGCGCCAGCAGGAGGGCGGCTTCGTTGGCTTCGGTGCCGGAATTGGTGAAAAAGCTCTTCTGCAATTTTCCGGGCGTGATCTGCGCGAGTTTTTCGGCCAGCGCGACAATGGCCTCGTTGGGGAACAGCGTCGAGGTGTGCTGCAGCTTGTCGACCTGCGCCTTGATCTTCGACGTCACCTTGGGGTGGCAGTGGCCGACGCCGATGGTGACGATCCCGCCGAAGAAGTCGAGGTACTTGTTTCCCTCGACGTCCCACAGGTATTGCATCGAGGCGTGGTCCGCCACCAGAGGCTCCTGGTAGTAGTTGGTCACCGCCGGCCAGAGGAATTCCTTGTGCTTGCGGACCACCTCTTCGCTGCGGGTCGTTGTGGTTTTGGGCGGCATTGCGATTCTCAGGAGGCCCCGGCGCGCCATCGCCGCACCCTCTGTCGAGTGAGTGTACCTTCCCGGTCTTCCCGCGGCAAGGGCGCGCCACCTCGCTTGCAGCGCACCGCCTGCGAAACGCCGGATGCGATTTCCCGGTCTTCCCGTATAATCCCGCCGGGGTAATTGATGAAAGCCATAGTGCGAAACCTGATCGGCGCGATCGGCCGGATCTTTCCCGACTGCGTGACGTTGAGCCAGGCGATTGCTTTCAACATGTTCCTGGCATTTTTCCCCTTGCTACTGCTGGCCCTGGGCCTGGTGGGTGGGACGTCGCGGTTCCACGACGCCTTGCGGGAGATTCCGGCCCGTCTGAACCTGATTCTTCCGCCCGGCAGCTCCGAGGTGGTGACCGCCTATTTTGTCCGCAAGGTGGCCAACCCGTGGCGGTGGATTCTGCTGGGACTTGGCGGAACTCTCGTCGCCGGCACTCAGGTGATGGTGGCCTTCATGGAGGGCTTCCGCACGATCGAGGGGGATGTGCTGCGGCCCGGCTATTGGCGGCGCCACTTCCGCGCCATGGGCCTTCTGTGCCTGACGATCATTCCCATGCTGGCGGTGACCAGTTTCACCGTATTTGGCAGGCAGATGCGGTCCTGGCTGCTGCTGGAGACGGGCTCGGCCCTGCTGACGCGCGAACTCGATCTGGCGTTCTACGCTGCGGGCGTGTTTCTGCTGGCCATGGGTGTGCTGGTCCTGATGTACCGCATCGGACGTCCCGGTCACGCTGGCTACCGGAATCTCCTGCCGGGTGCGGCGGTTTCCACCGTGCTGTGGTGGGCGGTGGACATCGGTTTTGGTTGGTACATGCGCAAGATGCCCTACGACGTCGTGTACCGTGGGCTGGGCGCGGCCATCGGGTTGCTCCTGTGGATGTTCCTGACGGCGCTGATCGTCCTGTTTGGCGCTGCCTACAATGCGGAAGCTCTGGAGACCGCCTCGGATCGCGCGTAAGCCGGCCCGCGCGGTTTGGCCCACAGATCAGCTGGAGGAGGAGGCATCTGTGCGGTGTCGGCCTGCGTTACAGGCGCCGGTTGGCCGGAAGGCGCGGCCCGCGCGCAGAGCAACGCTCCAGGTACGTGTTAGACTACGTAAACAGGTTGGATTCTTCAGCCGTGGAGGCTTATCCACCCGGGGGAGGCGCGATGACTGAGATTCGCGTCGAATGTTACGCAGGATGGCGTCCCGACGAGCGGCCCCTCCGCTTCGCCATCCGCGGACGCCAGTTCGAAGTGCAGCAACTCGACGGGCAGTGGTATACGCCCGAGGCCCGCTACTTCCGCGTCCGCGCCGACGATGGCAATTATTACGTCCTCCGCCACCACGAAGCCCAGGATTTCTGGACGCTGGACGGCTTCCGCTCCGCGCGCCACACATCGCTTTAACCGCAAGAACTGCCCCAACAGGAAGATTTTGGAGTGCGGCGGCTTGCCGCCTCTTTTGCGTATGAGGAAGGGCCAGGGCGCAAGCCCGGGCGAGGCAAGCCTCGCCCGGTGCCCGCGACTTTAGCTGTTTTCGGAGCGGATGCGCATTCCATAGAACGAGCGGTACACGAAGAAGAAGGAAACGGCAAAGAACACGGCGGCCAGAATGTGCGTCAGGTTGCTGTTCCCCTGCGAGGCGGTGAGCTGCACGGCCAGTTCGACGGCCAGCAGCCCGAACAGCGTGGTGAACTTGATCACCGGGTTCAGCGCCACCGAGGAGGTGTCCTTGAACGGATCGCCGACCGTGTCGCCGACCACCGTGGCGTCGTGCAGGGGCGTGCCCTTCTGCTTGAGCTCAACTTCCACGATCTTCTTCGCGTTGTCCCACGCGGCGCCGGCATTGGCCATGAAGATGGCCTCGTACAGGCCGAAGACGGCGATGGAGATGAGGTAACCGATGAAGAAGAAGGGCTCGACGAAGGCGAACGACAGCGCGGCGAAGAACACGGCGATGAAGATATTCAGCATACCGCGCTGCGCGTATTTGGTGCAGATCTCGACGACCTTCTTGCTGTCCGCCACCGACGCTTTTTCCAGGCCTTCAAGCTTGATGTTGGCCTTGATGAACTCGACGGCGCGGTAGGCCCCGGTGGTGACGGCCTGCGTGGAGGCTCCGGTGAACCAGAAGATCATGGCACCGCCGGTGATCAGCCCGAGGACGAAGGGGGCGTGCAGCAGCGAGAGCATTTCGACGTTGGTCTTCAGCCCGTTGGTCAGCGCCATGATGATCGAGAAAATCATGGTCGTGGCGCCGACGACCGCCGTGCCGATCAGCACCGGCTTGGCCGTGGCTTTGAAGGTGTTGCCCGCGCCGTCGTTGGCTTCCAGCAGGTGCTTGGCGCGCTCGAAGTTCACGTCGATATTGAAATCCTTCTTGAGCTCCTGGGCGACGTTGGGAACGCTTTCGATCATGGACAACTCGTACACCGATTGCGCATTGTCCGTCACCGGGCCGTAGGAATCCACCGCGATGGTCACCGGCCCCATCCCCAGAAACCCGAAGGCCACCAATCCGAAGGCGAACACGGGCGCCGCGATCATCAGATGCGCCAGCCCGCCCAGGCTGACCAAATATCCGATGGACATCAGCGCCACCATCGCCAGGCCCAAGTAGTACGCCGAGAAATTTCCGGCCACGAACCCGGAAAGAATCCCCAGCGACGCGCCGCCTTCCTGCGCCGATCGCAGCACTTCGCGCACGTGCCGCGAATCGACCGACGTGAACACCTTCACCAGTTCCGGAATCACCGCGCCGGCCAGCGTGCCGCAGGAAATGATGGTGGCCAGCCTCCACCACTGCGTGGTGTCGCCGCCCAGGTCGGGAATGATGTAGCGGGAAATCAGGTAGGTCAACCCGATGGAGACAAACGACGTGATCCAGACCAGCGAGGTGAGCGGCGTTTCGAAGTTCATTTCATCGGCGTGCGCGAAGCGCGCACGGGCGATGGCGGCGTTGAGGAAGTAGGCTGCGGCGCTCGCCACCAGCATGGCGATGCGCATCACGAAGATCCATACCAGCAACTGCACCTGCACTTCGGGCTTCGGCACGCCCAGCAGAATGAAGGTGATCAGCGCCACGCCCGTCACGCCGTAGGTTTCGAATCCGTCGGCGGTGGGGCCCACCGAGTCGCCCGCGTTGTCTCCGGTGCAATCGGCGATCACGCCGGGATTGCGCGGGTCGTCTTCCTTGATCTTGAAAACGATCTTCATCAGGTCGGAGCCGATGTCCGCGATCTTGGTGAAGATGCCGCCGGCGATGCGCAGCGCCGCCGCGCCCAGCGATTCGCCGATGGCAAATCCGATGAAGCACGGCCCGGCGTAGTCGCCCGGCACGAACAGCAGAATGATCAGCATCATCAGCAGTTCCACGCTGATCAGCATCATGCCGATGCTCATGCCCGCCTGCAGCGGAATCTGATAGATCGGGTAGGGCTTGCCGCGCAACCCCGCAAACGCCGTCCGCGAGTTCGCAAACGTGTTCACGCGGATGCCGAACCACGCCACGCCGTAGCTTCCGAGAATTCCGACCACGCTGAAGAACAAGATGAACGCGACGCGGACCGTTTCGTAGTGGAGCAGCACGCCGAAGTAGAGCACGATGATGGCGGCTACGAAGACCCACAGCAGGACCAGGAACTTGCCTTGCGTCACCAGGTAGGTCTTGCAGGTCTCGTAGATCAGCTCGGAGATCTCGCGCATGGCGCGGTGGACCGGCAGATTCTTCAGCCGCATGTACATCGTCAGGCCGAAGGCCAAGCCGAAGATGCAGAATAGGATGCCCCCCAGCAACAGCCGGTGGCCATCCACCCCTCCCAGAAAGATCACCTTGTGAAGATCGGGCAGCTTCAGCCCCGCCTCGCCGGCCCCTTCCGCGGCCTGCGCGTGCGCGGCCGCCGCGCTCGCCAGCACCAGACCCATGACTGCCGAACCGATTGTTGCCAGGCGGCGGAGCAGCCCGGACTTGCGTTCCACGCACGTGCGCATCAGTAATCCTCCGTATAAAGTTCGTATTGGTTGCAGCCAAGCGCCCCGCCGCTTCCGTGCAGTGTCCGCACGGGGGCGCTCACACCTGTCAATTCCACAAAGCCGAGTTCCATCCTCCGGATTAGGACTCCTGGAATAGGAGCCTCATATCGCGAGAAGTTCGCAAACAGAACCCCATCTTGTAGCAGGATTCGCCTCTTCCGTCAAGAAAAGCGCGTGGGCGGCAGTGCGCGCCAGGGCGGCGGCGAAGATATGGCCACAAGTCCATGATCCCACGGCCGTTACGAACCTACGATCGCGTCAATCTCAGTTGCGGCTGGCGGGCTCGGGGTCCGGCAAGCCGCAGGAGCCGTCGGCGCATTCCGCGGCCGCGGGCTGGGCACGCCACTTGTCGACCGACGCGCTCGTTGTGTAGGCAAAGTCAGCGGCCTTCCACAGCGGGCTGGTTTCGCCGCCGACGACTATGATGTTGATCATCTCGGGCTTGTTGTAGGGCGCGATCAGCGCGTCTTCCGGCAACTTTTTCCACGTGGCATAGGGCTCCACGCCCTGCTCCGCCATCGGGCCCATCAGCATGTCGATCAAGTCCGTCTTCCAGAATCGGCCGGAGGGGACTTTCACGTTTTCCGAAAGCCACCGGCAGTAATCGCCCTTGGTCTGGAAACCTTCGTTCTCCTGGAGGTTTCGTGCGACCAGCGGATCGAGGATCAGCGTCGCCGCGCCATAGAGCGCGGGCAGCGCCTCCAGCTGGAGCGCCATTTCTTCGCCGTGGGGCCGGTGCGACGCCCCGCCGCCCATGTTCAGCAGGCTCCAGCCGCGGAAAATGCTGATGACGCTTTCATCGCGCTGGAATCCCTTCTGGACGTGGAACGGCTCCCAGACGCTGCGCTCTTCGTTTTCGGCGCAGCACATGTTGTTGTAGCCGAAATTGTTGCCTTGCGAGGTCCACAGCGTTTTCCGGAGCCGCATGTAGCCCCAGTTGATGCTGAGCAGCGTCCAGGCGCGGCCGATCGCGGCATTGGCCAGGTTGCGCGGGCTGAACGCGCCGATGCCGGAGTTCATGCCGATTTCGTTGCGGATGGGGCCGTTGACCAGCAGCATGTTGGCAAAGGGCGTGGTGGAGGGCGTAATGGCCGGAAGGGTGGTGGACGCAACGGCCAGAATCACCGGCAGGTGTTCGGGCCGCGCGCCGGCCATCACCGCGACGATGGCGACCATCTCGACGGTGAACTTGACGTGCTGCTTGGCGTCGGAGAGCGCGACTTCTCCGACCACCTCGTCGCGGGCGTGGCTGGTGCCGGCGAGCATCCGCTCGACGCGCTCCTCGGTGGGCAGCACGATGGGGAGCCCGTCGGTCCAGCCTCGGTCGTAGAACAGGCGCTGCAGATTGTCTTCAGTGTCGGGTTCGAGCAGCGCCTGGCGCGCGCCGGTATGCGACATGCCCTCGAGTTCGGAGGCGTCGGCATTGCCGTTCACGGGCTTCGTCAGCGATTCGATCACTTCCAGGATGACTTGGCGGTTCGTCGCGGGGTCCTGGCCTTCGATGTAGCGCTCGAGCACGGCATCCGACATGCCGACGACGGGATGCGGGGTGTAGGTGAAGGGCAAACGCACGCCGAAATAGCGCTCGTCATCTTTGACGCGCCCGAGGAACTCGAAGGTTGAGACGGGAGCCGTCGGGATGGCGTATTCCTGCTCGAGTGTCCGGCTGCAAGCGGCGACCGCCGCGGCGCAGCCGGGTCAACCGGCGACGCCGAGAATCGCCGCGTCGCCTTTTTCCTTGATCTCCTTCCACAGATCGTTCGAGTCGTCGCGGAAGATGAAGCCGGGCTTCCGCCGGCGCACGGTTTTCACGGCGGGCATGTGCCGGGTGAACCACTGCTGCATCTGGTCGAGGAACTTGTAGCTGCCGCCGAAGCCGGTGTCGACCAGATACACCGTCTTGCCTGCCAGCGTGTCGAGGCGCGGCGCGAGGGCAGACACGCCGCGGCCTGGCTGCGCGGGGCTCGCATCCGCAGTGACGATTTGCTGGCTTTCCGGATTCAGCGCCGATATAAGTCCGGTCTTCATAAGGTTGCTCCTCGTGTTTCGAAATGGCTTTCAGGCCCGCGCATCACTCAGCACGGCGTCTCATCCCGGCAGGCCGCAGGTTCCTTCGCTGCAGGTCGTGCCGGCGGGCATGCGCAGAGGGCGTTCGTCACGGCGAATCCCGCCCTTTGGCCGCCACTTATCCACCGACGCGCTCTGGGTGTACAGAAAATCGGTCGTGAGCCAGAGCGGATTGGTTTCTCCGCCCACGACCACGATATTCATCTGCTTCGGGTCGTTGAAGGGGGTAATGAGTTCATCCTTCGGCAGTTTCGACCACGTAGCGTAGGGCTCGACGCCTTGCCGGGCCAGGGGTGAGTTGAAGGCATAGATGATGTCGGCGCCCCAATATTGGCCCGCAGGCACTTTCACGTTTTCGGAGAGCCAGTGCGTGACATCCTGTTTCGTCTTGAACCCCTGCTCCTTGAGGCCCTTGGCCACCAGCGGGTCCATGATGAGCGTGGCCGCGGAACGCAGCGCGGCAAACGCCTTGAGCATGATGGCCGTTTCTTCCGTGGCCGGCCGGACGCAATTGGCCGCGCCCATGCTGTTGATGACGCTCCATCCCCGGAACAGGCTGACCACGCTTTCGTCGCGCTGAAAACCCTTCTCGACATGGAACGGTTCCCAGACGCTCAGGGCCTCATTTTCGGCGCAGCACATGTTGTTGTAATTGAGGTTATTGCCGGTCGATCCCATGAAGGTCTCGCCCAGCCGCGCGTCGCCCAGGTTGATGGAGAGCAGCGTCCATGCGCGGCCGATGACGGCGTTGGCGTAATTGAAAGGACTCAGCGCGCCCCCGCCGTAACTCATCCCAATCTCATCGCGGATCGGCCCGTTGACGATCACCATTCGCCCAAATGAGGTCGTCGAACTCGGCAAGGAGGGTTCCTGCGTCGAGGCGATGGCCAGGATTACAGGGAAGTGCTCGGGCCGCGCGCCGGCCATCACCGCGTTGATCGCGACCTTCTCCACGGTGTATTCCAGCTTTTCCTGCAGATGGGTAATGGTCATCCGGCCGACCACCTCGTCGGCGGGGTGGCTGGTTCCCGTGAGCATTTCGGCCACGCGCTCCTCGGTGGGCAGCACGATGGGCAGCCCGTCGGTCCATCCGTTTTCGAGGAGCAGGCGTTGGAGGTTTTCTTCCGTGTCCGTTTTCAGGAGTCTGGGGCGCTCCGGGCTTTGCGTCCTTACCGGACGCTTTTCTTGCTCGGAGAGCGGCCGGGTCAGCGCGTCGAGCACTTCCTGCATGAGCGGCTTGCCCGTGGAGGCGTCGTTGCCTTCGACGTATTTGCGCAGCGCCGCCCGGGACACTCCCACCACCGGGTAGGGCGGGAAACTGAAGCGCAGGGTGATTCCGTGATTGCGCGCGTCCCGCGCGACGTAGTCCGCAAAACGAGCCGTCGCCATGGGGGCGGTGGGGATGCCGTAGTCGTTCTCGAGTTTCCTGCAGTGGTCGGCGACACTCGCCGAGCAGCCGTCTCAACCGCCCACGCCAAACAGGACGGCGTGGCCCTTGTCCTTCACTTCGGCCCACAGCTCCGGGTCATCCAGGAACATATTGCCGCGCTTGCGGCGCAGCACCGTTTTCACCGCGGGCATGTTGCGGGAGAACCAGCCGACGACTTCCTCGAGAAATTCGTATCCTCCGCCAAAGCCGACGTCCACCAGATAGAGCGTCTTGCCGTTGAGCGTATCGAGGCGCGGCGCCAGGGAGGTGGGCGCGAAAACGCCGGTGGGCCGGCCGCGAGGATCCAAAACCGTGCAGGACAAACCCTGCGCTGTGGTCTGCAACATGGCGGTCCTCCCGTATCGGATGATGTGCATCCCGGAAGAGATGGAACAAGAAATTACGGCCGCATTTTACCTCAATTTGAGGGGGCTGGCGCAACTTAGGCGGGGGCGGCGCTTCCGGGTTGCCCCGGCAGAAGCCCCGGACGTTACATCGGGGGGACGCGATGGCCGCCGCACGCATCCGGGCAGCGGCCTGTGGACAGTTCCATCAGATATGCTTCTCGGCGGTGTCAGGAGCCACTCAGGACCCACTCGGGCGTGGTCTGGATGAATTGAAAGCCGTACCGCTGCCACGGGGTTCCGCGCTCTTCGGATCGCATGGCGGAGGCGACGCCGGCAAGGCGCCCTTCCGTAGTGCCTACGTACACCTCTACGGTGGTTCCCTTGTTCAACGAGGCGGAGCAGGCACACAGAAATCCCGCGCTGCTGACATTTTCGGTAACGGTCGAGATCTCAAACGTTTTTCCCGCAGAGTCGGTGCCGCGCAGTTTCAATGGGACCCGCATGGCGACGCGGGCGTGGGCGCGGCGCTCCGGCCGGCCCAGCTGGATCTCCTCGGCGAGCCTGCTCTTGAGTGCGGTGTAGTCGACCGGCTTCTCGAAGTAGGCGGCTGCTCCCAGTTCTTCGCAATGTTGTTTGTACTTTGCAGCGGACTGCCCGGAAACCACAAAGATGGGTATCCGGGACGTGTAACTCAGGGAATGCAGCGTGTGGCACAGTTCATATCCGGACAGATGTGGCATCAGCAAGTCGAGCAGGATGGCGGCGGGCTTATGTTCCAGGGCCAGCCCCAGAGCCTCCTCGGGGTCGTCCGATGTCAGCGTCTGGTAGGCATCACTCAAACGCAATTTGTGCAGATTCAGCATGTCCGGGTCGTCATCCACGATCAGTATTTTCGGCATCGTCGCCTCCATGTCATGTCCTCACGGTTTCATCGCGCTTACCTTCGAAAGCTGGCCCCGCCATCGATCCTTGCTCCGGGAGCGACTCTCCCGCTCCGACTGTTGCGGCGGCCGGTGCGCCCAAAGCCTCGCGCACCTTGCGGGCCAGATCCTCCCGGGTAAACGGCTTTTGGAGAAAATGGCTGCCTGGTTCCAGCACTTCCTCTCCGATCTGTTGGCCTGTGTAACCCGACATGAACGCAAGCTTGATGCCGGGGCGTTGGAGCTTCATCCGATCGGCCAGGATGCGTCCATTGATTCCGGGCATGACGATGTCCGTCAGGAGCAAATCGATTTGGCCCGGCGTATTGTGGCTGAGGCGCAACGCCGCTTCTCCGTCGTCCGCTTCCAGGACCGTGTAGCCCTGCAACTCGAGGCGGTGGGCTGTGGCGGCGCGCAGGCCGCGTTCATCCTCAACCAGCAAGACGGTTTCGGTGCCGCGCAGGGGGCTCGGTTGCCCCGCCACGGGCGCTTCGACCTCGACCGCTTGATCCACTCGCGGCAGATCGATTGTGAACGTGGTCCCCTTGCCGGGCATGCTGTTCACGACGATGTAGCCACCGCTTTGCTTGACGACGCCGTAGACCGTCGACAATCCCAATCCGGTGCCCTTGCCTTTTTCCTTGGTGGTAAAGAATGGGTCGAAGATTTTCTGTTGAATAGCCGTGTCCATCCCCGTGCCGGTATCGCTCACGCTCAGCCGGACGTAGGGGCCGGGAAGAACCGCAAAGGCAAATTGACGGGCGTGTTTGGAGTCGATTTCGATGTTGGCGGTTTTAATCATGAGTTTCCCGCCGCCCGGCATGGCGTCCCGGGCATTCACGGCGAGGTTCATGATGACCTGTTCGATTTGCCCGTGGTCCGCGCGGACATTACCCAGCTCCGGATCCAGGCTCGTGACCAAATCCACATCTTCGCCGATGAGCCGCCGGAGCATCTTCCCCATGTCGGAGACAACCGCATTCAGGGACAGGGCCTTGGGTGCCAGCACTTGCTGGCGGCTGAAGGCCAGGAGTTGCCGGGTCAGCGAGGCGCCCTGGGCGCCGGCCTTCAGGATTTGGTCCGCACAGGCTCGCAGGGGATCGCCCTCGGGAATCTGCATCTGGATAATTTCCGCGTAGCCGATGATGAGGCCGAGCAGGTTATTGAAGTCGTGCGCGACGCCACCGGACAGCCGGCCGATGGCGTCCATCTTTTGGGATTGTTGCAGCTGGGTCTCCAGCCTTCGGCGCTCGCTGATGTCGCGGTTGACGATCACGAGGTGCTCGACTTTTCCTTTTGCGTCGAGGATGGGGCTGGCCGTTGATTCCAGCGAGATCCAATCGCCATTCTTATGGCGCATGCGGTATTCGAGCCTGTGCCCTTGGCCGGTTTGCATTACTTCGACCGCTCCTTGCATCACCATCTGGCGGTCGTCGGGATGAATCTGCTCGAAGCTCGAGGTTGTGGCGAGTTCTTCGGGGGCATAGCCCAGGATTCGCTGGTACGAAGGACTGTTATAAAGGCGCTTTCCGTTGGGATCAACGATGGCAATCATATCCACGGCGTTGTCGCTGATGAGGTGAAAAAGCTGTTCGCGTTCGATCAATTGCCGGCGGATCTTTTGAATTTGGCGCTGTTGGTAAATGATGTAGAGGTCGACGATCAGCACCAAGCCCACGAGTCCCCGAACGGTGGTTCCCAAGGAGACCGAGTCATTGGCGATGTGAACCTCGAATATGCCGAGGGCGAACGAGGCAATTCCAACGGTGAGCAGCAGGGTTACGAAAATCGCCAACCACGAAAGCGCCCACTCGCGGCGCTCGATCTGGCTGAAGCGGGCGGGGTTCCCCCCGCTGGATGGTCTGGTCATTGGAAACGTTGAGCCCGTGCTCCCAAGTACACGAACCCGGGTCGAACGATTCCTTGCCCTCAGCAGGATAGCTCAGGTCTGGTGCCTGGCAGTAAGTTTTATCGCGATGGTGTTCCAGGTGGTCAACAGGTGACGGCGCGGCGCGCGCCATACCGCTTCCGCGGCGTGACGTTCCGCGCGTCTTCTTGCGCGAGGAGTTCGAGAGGGAAGCAGCTTCAGTATTTCCGCTGCCAGCGCGTGAGAAAAATGGCGAATCTCAGGGGGGCGGAGTTCCGCAATCCCGAAATCTGCGCTTTCGGGAGTCCTGTGGACTCCAGCGTACTCCCGACACTGGACCCGGAAGAAGTCGCGGGACTTCAACTCCGGCGCAAAGCGCGCCTTCCCATCAGCGGTCTTACCCCCTGAGGTTCCACCTTTGACTTTTTCCGCAAGCTGTTGAGCCGCCGAAATTCCGGGATGTTCTTTTTTCGGCAGTGCGTAACCGGCGGCGGCCGGTATCCCAGCTGCGGCGCCCCGCCTATAGCTTGTCGAACACCGCAGTTGAATCGAAGTTGCCCATGGACGTTTCGGCATGGGAGGCGACGGTGAGCGTCTTGCCATCGTCGCTCAGCTTGTAGGTGTCCTTGATGGTCACGTCGCTGCCCTGAAAGCTGGTTTTGGCGTTGACCACCAGCGTCGCGGCGTCCCAATGGCCGGCGCCCTTGACCTCGGTGCCTCCCATTCCCGCCCAGGTGGTTTCTTTGCCGTCGGTGCTGATGGACTCGGTGTAGTTGACGTCGCCCATCATGCCGCCCTTCTGATCCACGGTGACTTTGAGGGAGGGTTCGTTGTCCACGATGGTTTCCATCCCGCTTTCGGGAGCGCCCATCGCGCCGAAGTTGCTCTTGGCGGCGTTCAATTTCCAGCTGCCGCTAAGGTTGGGGCGGGAGGCCGGAGCCGCGGGCGCGGCGGTCGGAGGGTCGGCGGTGGCGGAGGCGGAAGCCGTCTGCCGGTCGTACAGCATTTTACGGTCGCCATTCATGCGGGCCGAGGTGATGTGCGAAGTGAGCGTAAGGGTCTGGCCGTCTTCGGAGACGGAATAGGTCAGTTTGTCGGTCAAGTCCGAGCCGCCCATGCTGGCGCCTTCGGTGATGACCAGGGAACTGCCTTCCCAGGCACATAGAATTTTCGTCAGCAGCACGGGTCCGATATGGGCGTTGGGATTATCGGGCGTGAGCGGCGTGTCCTTGCCGTCGATGGTGCAGGCGCGAGTGTATTGCGAAGCGCCGCGCGAGGATTCGCTCGTCACATGCTGTTTGAAGCTGGTGCCGTTGATTTCGATAACGTCGGTCTCGCCGGCCGGAGCCGACATTTGGCCGAAGTCGCTCTTGGCTGCATTCAGTTTCCACGTGCCATTCAATTTCGAGTTTTGCGCCAAGCCCGGCAGCGCAAATGCGGCCACGGCGGCCACCAGCAGGAAAATCTTTCGGTGCATGAACTCCTCCTTGCCCGGCAAAAGTTTACCCGGAGCCGCTCGACCGCGGATCGGGACGGCGGGATTATACACCCTGCGCGGCCTGGGTCTATTGGTTCGTGTGTTCGCGCAGGATGCGGAGCATGCGGCGCAGGGGTTCGGCTGCGCCCCAGAGCAACTGGTCGCCCACGGTGAACGCGCCGAGGAACTGCGGGCCGAGGTTCAGCTTGTGCAGGCGGCCGACCGGCACATCGAGCGTGCCGGAAACCGCCGTGGGCGTGAGGCAGCGGAGCGTGGCTTCCTTGGTGTTGGGAACCACGCACACCCAGGGGTTCGCTCCGGCGATGGCTTCCTCGATGACGCCGAGCGGAACGTCCCGGGTGAGCTTGATGGTGAGCGCCTGGCTGTGGCAGCGCATGGTGCCGATGCGCACGCACAGTCCGTCGATGGGCACGGGCGGGTTGAGCCCCAGGATCTTGTTGCCCTCGGCCATGCCTTTCCATTCTTCCTTGGTCTGGCCGCCGGGCATTTCCTTATCGATCCACGGGATCAGGCTGCCGGCCAGCGCGGCGCCGAATTCCTGCGTGGGCAGCGCGGGCGCGCGCTGCGCGTCCACCACCATGCGGTCGACTTCCAGAGCGTTTTCGGACGGAGTTGCGCGCGTGGGATGGGTGAGGCATTCCATCTGCTTCACCAGTTCCAGCATCTTGGCGGCTCCCGCGCCGGACGCGGCCTGGTAGGTCATGGTGGTCATCCACTCGACCAGACCCGCTTTGAAAAGCCCGCTCAACGCCATGAGCATCAGGCTCACGGTGCAGTTGCCGCCCGCGAAGGTCCGGATGCCGCGCGCCAGGCCGTCTCTGGATCACGGGTTTATTCACCGGATCGAGGATGATGACGGCATCGTTGCTCATGCGCAGCGTCGAAGCCGCGTCGATCCAGAACCCCTTCCAGCCGCTCTGGCGCAGGGGGCCGTAGATTTCCGAGGTGTACTCGCCGCCCTGGCAACTGATCAGGACGTCGCATGCGCCGAGTTCGCGCAGGTTCTTCGCGTCCTTCAGCGCGGCGCCCTGCGCTTCGGTGGGGGCCTCGCCTCCGGCGTTGGAGGTGGAGAAGAAGACCGGTTCGATGTCCCGGAAATCGTCGTCCTCGCGCATGCGTTGCAGGAGCACGCTGCCGACCATCCCTCGCCAGCCGATCAATCCGACGCGTAACATGATTCCTCCGAAGCAGTTAGTTTACCTTGTCCGGGACGCTTTTTGCAGACGGGAACGGTGGCGAAGAGGCCCAAAACAGAGCATTTGCCGGGGATCAGAAGCGTACCGAGCTGAGCGATGCTCCGTCCTTATGTTATCAGTGAGTTGCGTAATTTTCAGTTCGCGCGAGTGTACCGAGCTGAAATGCGCGTCAGGTGGCGATTCGTGTCCCGGCCTGATGTCCTCGGGACTCGCCGCAGAACCTGCGGCCCGGACGCCAACCACGCGCCGCGGCGGACAGAGCGGAGCCGTGCCACAAACCCATCCGGCGTGCCTGCTCGGTAGAGGCATCCGGAGCGCAAACGGCGCGCTGCGGTGGGTGCGCGTTCCGCAAAGCCGTCCCGGGACCCAAAGTGCTGGCAGCGTGCCTGACCAGTCTACGGGTGATGCTCCTGTTGATGTTGGCAGCCGCCAGGTTCGCACTGCAAACCTCCTCGTCCAAGCTGCCATGACGGAGGCCCGGATTACAAGCGCATGTTGATGTAAACAAATTAGGTCAGATGAGTACCTCGCGGATTATCGATTTAGCGATGACTTTGGGCTGTTTCATGCTGGAACAGAATTCCGTTAGTACGGAAGTTAAATAGATTTGGCCCGACTGGTCCATGGCGCCGTCCAGGGTGCTGTCCGTACGATACATGCAGTATGAAATTGTCGATGCAGCAAGGCCAGACGCGATCCGCTACTACGGAACATGAACGGGTGTACCGTAAGTCTCTTCGGCACTTTGGCTGCGGCTTCATTGAGAGGACTGGGTCATGCGCTGGATGGCCCCTCGGTACTTCAACAAAGGTGAGGTGATGTTTTTATGACCGAAGCTGAGCAAGTTCGCGCTGCAGATACGGAGAGCAGTCTCGCCGACGTTTCATTGGATCATCAACCTGCTGCACGCGTTCTCGCAGTCGACGACGAACCCGCAGCTTGCATGCTTCTCTCCCTGGTCCTGGCCCCACCTGTTTTCCACTGCACCGCCGCCAGCAGTGGCGAAGAAGCCCTCGTGGCCTTGCAACGGGAGCATTTCGATGCGGTCATTTCCGACCTCCATATGCCCGGCATCGGCGGCATGGAGCTTCTCACGGAAGTTCGCCACCTCCATCCTCATCTGGCGTTTTTGGTCACCACCGGTGATGATGATGTGGACGTGGGTGTGCGGGCAATGCGGTGCGGCGCAGACGACTATCTCGTTAAACCTCTACGAGGCGGCGCCGTGTTGGCAAGCCTGGAAAGTGCGCTTCATAAGCGGCAGCTCGAACAACAAATCGAAAACTACCGTCAACACCTCGAAGAAATGGTCACGGAACGCACCGGACAGCTGCAAAGCGCCCTCCAACAAGTCGAACACAGTTATGAAGACACCCTGCAAGCACTCGGTGCGGCGATCGATCTCCGCGACAATGAAACCGGCGGCCATTCCCAGCGAGTCTGCCGGTACTCTCTTGAGATTGCACGAGCGCTGAGCTGGTCGGACAAACAGATGGGAAGTCTTGCTAGGGCAGCTTACCTGCACGATATCGGGAAGCTCGGAATCCCCGATGGCATTCTACTCAAGCCGGAACCGCTCACTGAGGATGAGCGGAAATTTATGCAACAGCATGTTCAGATCGGTTTCGACGTCGTCAAGGACATCGTCTTTCTCGCGGGCGCCGCCGAAATCATTCTCATGCACCACGAACGATACGACGGAGGAGGCTACCCGCGCGGGCTCAAGGGAAAAGAGATTCACCTGGGCGCGCAGATCTTCGCCGTAGCCGACACTCTCGATGCCATTACATCCGACAGGCCCTACCGGCGTGCTTCGTCGTTCGAGTCCGCACGCGAAGCGATCCGCCGCGGGTCCGGCAGTCAATTTGACCCAGAAGTCGTAGACGCCTTCCTGAAGATCCCCGAAGACATTTGGCCGACGATCGCAAGACATCAGCGACAAATCGCGGCGCTCTCACCAGAGCGGCGTAGGAATAGTGCCATGCTTCGCCTTGGGCTTGGTTTACTGCCTTGACGGCCCATGTCACATCGTGTGTGTTCGGAGGTGCCTCGTGGAAGAGATTCTGAATGACAAGTCTTCTGACAGTGAGCTGAATCGTCGTGCGTCTCCGCGGTTCCAATTCGAGGTAGATATTGAAATCGAATGGCGCTCGAAAAAGTATTTGGGGCCACGTCAGGAACATCAGTCGGGAGGGCATGTTCATTCAGCTGGATGAGGCCATGGAACCGGGTGCAACATTCTTCGGTAACCTGTCGCTCAATATTCCGCTCCGAGTCATCGGCTTAGTGCGGAGAACTGTTCCACAATACGGTCAGGGCCAGAGGGAATTGAGGAGGGCGGCGAGGCGGATGCCGGCTTTGGCCAACTGCTCCTGGACCACGGGCGCGGCAGCGCGCTCGTAGTCATCGCCGAGGCGTTCGTCGAGGCGCAGCATGCGGGACGAGACGTGGTCATCGTCGGCGCAGGTAGATACGGGGCGCGGGGGTTCGACGGCGATGGCATGGGGCAGCCGGCCATAGGCGGCGGTTTCCGCGAACTGATGGGTCTCCCAGGCCCAGGCCGCGAAGTCGCGCGGAGGCTCGGATTGCCACGCGGGAATCCGCGCGTGGAAGCTCTGCTGCAAATCCTGTGCCACTTGCTGCGGGGTTTCCCGCTGCGAGAAGCGCTCGAGGATTTCGGCGTCCCAGACTTCATGGAGGTTGGGGGAGGAATCGCCGCGGCGGGGATTGATTTCGCGGGGCGCGCGGTCGAAGAATGTGACCGGGACGCAGTTTCCGCCGTGGTCGTTGTTGGTGGTGGTGTGCAGGGGCTGGTGGATGTCGCCTACGAGGTGAATGAGGAAGCGCAAGGCATCGGCGCGCGCCAGCGGGGTCGCGCGGGGGCTGCTCAGGATGCGGAGTTGATCGGCGAGGGCGGTGGTGATGCAGGTGTGGTTCCCGCGGCAGTAGGGCGTGAGATCCCCGCGTGGCGCGCCGCGCGGAATGTCAATGAAGTGCCAGGCAGCGGTATCCGGCAAAATGTTGCGCTCGTCGTCGGCCCAGGTGGAGGAGTCGGCGAAGGCATCGAGACCCTCTGCGCGGCAAGAGCGGGGCAGGGAGGGGCTGATGGGGGCGTTGGCGAGAATCGTGAACACCATGGACCGCGCGCGAGGAGTGAGGTGCGCTTCGGCCACTAGGGCGACGATCTGGTGGCCCTTGCATCCCCAAGCCCGCGCGGACGGAGCCGCGCCGAGAGCGGCAAGGGCCAGCAGCAGGCACGCGCACCGGAGGCGATGGGGCATGGAGCTACCTTAGCAGGACGCGGGGAAGAAGTTGAGGACAAGCCGCGGGTTGGAAGCGAGCGGAGGCTGTTAGGGGATAACGTGTCCGCTTCAGCCTGGCGAAGCAAGCTTCGCCGGGGAGCCCACGGTAAGGATGCTACGGCACAGCAAGGCGGCGGCAAGCCGCTGCACTCCAAAGAGTTGTCGCTGCGGGCGGGGTCAGGTACAGCAATCAAGTGAGGACAGGCGGGTCGCGAGGCCCGCTATAAATCCCGGGAGAAAGACCCGTGGCGGCGAAGGCGGCATTGCGAAAAGGCTCTGACCTATTGGGCACAGGCTGCGTAGCTCGGTGCGCCGGCGGGGGTGTGGACTGCTAGGCTGGAAGCACCAGGAAATGAGTTCGAGGCGAGGGGGAACGTGTATGAAGAGGACGTCGCTGACCGCTTTACTGGCAATTTCGATTAGCTTGGGGATGAATGTGCCGGCGGCCCATGCGCAGGGGGCGCAGCCTGCGGGCGCGCAGAACCCCGCGAACCAAGGGGGGAACCAAGGCGCGAATCAGGGAGGCAACCAGTCGAGCCCGCTATATCGCATCACAGTGGTGGCGCGCACCACCAAAGCGATCAACTATTCGCACGCCAAGGGTTCCACGCCGGTGGATTTCAAGGGCACCGTGCTGATGCCGTTCGCCAAGGGCGAGGCCAAGGTGGAGCAGAAGAAGGGCGTGGTCAGCATCTCCGCGAAATTCGAGAAGCTCCTGCCGGCGACACAATACGGCTCGCCTTTCCTGACCTATGTTCTGTGGGCCGTCACGCCGGAAGGCCGCGCGACGAATCTGGGCGAACTCGTGCCGGAGGGCAACAAGGCCAAGGTGGACGGAGCGGCGGCGTTCCAGGCGTTTGCCATGATCGTGACGGCGGAGCCGTATTTTGCGGTGACTAAGCCGAGCGATGTGGTGGTGATGGAGAACGAGGTGCGGCCGGATACCCAGGGGAGCGTCCAAGAGGTGGATGCCAAGTTCGACCTGCTGCAGCGGGGCCAGTATTCGACCATCACGACGGGCGACGAAACACGGCTCGACCCGCGGATCCCGCTGAGCCTGTACGAGGCGCGCAACGCCGTGAAGATCGCGCAAGCGTCCGGCGCGGCGAAGTACGCGGGAGACAGCTTCGAGAAATCGCAGCAACTGTTGCAGCAGGCCGAGGAGGCGCAGAAGAACAAGGCGCCCAAGAGGAGCGTCGACATGTCCGCGCGCGAAGCAGTGCAGACCGCGCAGGATGCCCGGTCGATCACCGTGAAACGCATTGAGGATGAGCGCCAGGAGGCGGAGCGCAAGGCCGCGGAAGCGCGGGAGGCGCTGGCCAAGCAGCAGTCCGAAGAGGCGCAGAGGGCGAAACTGGAGGCGCAACTCGCCACCGAGCGAGCGGCGCGCGAGCGCGCGGAGGCCGAAGCCGCCCGCGCCACGGCTCTGGCGCAGCAGCAGGAGGCCGAAAAGGCCGCCAGGTTGGCCGTAGAGCAGAAGGTCGCCGCCGAGGCGGATGCGGAGAAGGCCCGCGCAAGCGCATTGGCGCAACAGCAGGAAGCGGACAAGGCCCGCGCCGCGGCTCTGGCGCAGCAGCAGGAAGCGGAAAAGGCGGCGCAGCTGGCAGCCCAGCAGAAAGCGGAGGCCGAAGCGGATGCGGCCAGGGCGAAGAAGGCTGCGGCCCAGGCGGAGAACGAGAAGGCGGAGCTGCGCGCGCAGTTGTTGAAGCAGTTGAGCATGGTGCTGCAGACGCACGACACGGTGCGCGGGCTGATCGTGAATATGTCCGACGTGCTGTTCGATACGGGCAGCTACACGCTGCGGACGGCCGCGCGCGAGAAGCTGGCGAAGATTTCCGGGATCCTGCTGGCGTATCCGGCGCTGAAGGTGCAGGTGGAAGGGCACACGGACAGCGTGGGCAGCGACGACTTCAACCAGCGTTTGTCGGAGCAGCGCGCCGGGATGGTCCGCGATTACCTGGTGGACCAGCAGGTGCCGGCCAATGCGGTGTCGGCCCGAGGCTTCGGCAAGACGCGCCCCGTGGCGACCAACGACACGCCGGAAGGGCGCCAGCAGAATCGGCGCGTCGAACTGGTGGTGAGCGGCGACGCCATCGGCGACAGCGCGGACGGCGATGCCCCCGCCACGAAGCAACCGTAGCGCGGCGGAAACCCACAGCCAAACAAGGTTCGAGGCTTCGATCGCAAACTGCCTGAAATTTCCCAGCCTGCAAGGGCCGCAAAATATCCGTGCGCTGAGACGAAATCCCAGATAGAATACCGCGTTTTGAGGATGGTGCGCCGGTCCGCCGGGTGCGGTCACCGCAGGCAGTCTATCGGGCAGGCCATTCGGGCGAGTAATGTTCCGAGCAGAAAAACGGCAGTGAGAAGGGAGAAGTCTTCGTGATTGTCGGTGTCCCCAAAGAGAGTTTTCCGGGCGAGCGGCGGGTGGCGCTGGTCCCGTCGGTGATTGCAAACCTGGCCAAGGCCGGCCTGGAAGTGGCGATTGAGAGCGGGGCCGGAGTCGAGGCGGGCTATCCGGACGCGGCCTACGCCGAAAAGGGCGGCAAAGTGCTCCCGAACCGCGCCGCGGTGTTCAGCACGGCGGATATTATCGCGCAGGTGCTGTGCTACGGGTCGAACGACAAGACGGGCAAGGCGGACATCGCGCTGATGCGGCGCGATCAGGTGCTGATCGGGTTCCTGCGGCCGATGGGTTCGCGCGAAATCGTGCAGGAGCTGGCCGGCACGGGTGTGAGCGCATTTGCAGTGGAGTTGATGCCGCGCACCACGCGGGCGCAGAGCATGGACGCGCTTTCGTCGATGGCGACGGCCTGCGGCTACAAGGCCGTGCTCATCGCCAGCGACGTGCTGCCGCGGTTTTTCCCCATGCTGACGACCGCCGCGGGCACGATCACGCCGGCGCGCGTGCTGGTGATTGGCGCCGGAGTGGCGGGACTGCAGGCCATCGCGACGGCGCGGCGGCTGGGCGCGGTGGTTTCGGCGTACGACCTGCGGCCGGCCGTGAAGGAACAGGTGCAGAGCTTGGGCGGAAGGTTCGTCGAGCTGCCCATCGAAGCCAAGGACGCGCAGGACGCCGGCGGATACGCGCGGGCGCAGGATGAAGCGTTCTACGCGCGGCAGCGCGAGCTGCTGGGGCGCGTGGTGGCCGAAAGCGACGTGGTGATCACGACGGCGGTGGTGCCGGGGAAGAAGGCGCCCGTGCTGGTGACCGCGGAAATGGTTCGCGGAATGGCGCCGGGGTCGGTGATCGTGGACCTGGCGGCGGAGCGGGGCGGAAACTGCGAGTTGACGAAGTCGGAGGAGACGATCGTCGCCAACGGCGTGACGATCATCGGGCGCATCAACCTGGCCAGCACCGTGCCGTACCACGCCAGCCAGTTGTACGCGCGCAACCTCACCAACTTCCTTCTGCACCTGATGAAGAAGGGACAGGTCGAGATCAATCTGGAAGACGACATCATCCGGGAGACGCTGCTGACGCGGGGCGGGCAAGTGGCCAGCGCGCGGGTGCGGGAATTTTTCAAGATTCCGGGGCAGTAACTGGAACAGGGTAAAGGAGAGAGCACCATGTCGGGCGATGTTCTCATCAATAGCCTGTACGTATTCATGCTGGCGGGCTTCATCGGATTCGAGGTGATCCGCCGGGTTTCGCCGCTTCTGCACACGCCGCTGATGTCGCTGACCAACGCGCTGGACGCCATCGCGGTGGTGGGCGCCATCGTGCTGGTGGGCGAGGGCAAGAGCAAGCTGGCGACGATTCTGGGCACGATCGCCGTGGTGGCCGCCACCAGCAACATCGTGAGCGGATTCTAGATCACCGATCGCATGCTCAAGATGTTCAAGACCACCCGGCCGCAGAAACCGTGACCATGACACTCCCCACCATTCAATTACATCGAAGTTGTGTACCTGATCGCGACGGCGCTCTTCATCCTGTCGCTGAAGTGGATGAGCGCGCCGACGACGGCGCGGCGCGGCGTGTGGGCCGGCGAGATCGGCATGCTGCTCGCGATCGTCGGGACGCTGTTCGAGACGCGGCATTATCGACTACACGTGGATCGCCATCGCCCTGGTGCTGGGCACGATTATCGGCGTGCCGCTCGGACTGGTGCCGATGACGGCGGTGCCGCAGCGGACCGCGCTCAGCCATGCCTTCGGCGCCTGCTGCGTGACGCTGGTCGGAACCGCGGAGTTTTACCTGCGCTCGCCCAACGTGCCGAAGTTCATGATGGCCGTGCTTTGCCTGGAAGTGATTCTGGGAGGCTTGACGTTCACCGGGAGCTTGATGGCTGCCGGGAAGCTGCAGGAAGTCCTGCCGCAGCGGCCCATCACGTACAAGGGGCAGAATCTGGTCAACCTGGCCCTGCTGACGGTGGCGATCGTCGTGGGCATCGTCCTGATCCTGCATCCCGAGCACAAGAATCTGTTTCCCGCGATGGTGGGCATTGCGCTCGTATTCGGCGTGCTGCTGATTATTCCCATCGGCGGCGCGGACATGCCGACGGTGATTTCGCTGTTGAACTCCTACGCGGGACTTTCCGCCGCGGCGATGGGCTTCGTGCTCAACAGCAAGCTGCTGATCGTGGCGGGCGCGCTGGACGGGTCGTCTGGCTTCATTCTGTCGGTGATCATGTGCAAGGCCATGAACCGGTCGTTCGCCAACGTGATTTTCGGCGCGTTCGGACAGGTGCAGGCCGCCGCCGCGGCGGCTGGCGAAGCCAAGACGGTGCGGAGCGCCACGCCGGAAGAGGCGGCCGCGATTCTGGGAGCGGCGAGCAGCGTGGTGATCGTGCCGGGCTACGGCATGGCCGTGGCGCAGGCGCAGCACAAGGTGCGCGAGCTGTTCGACGTGCTGACCAAGAAGGGCGTGGACGTGAAGTTCGGCATCCATCCGGTGGCGGGGCGCATGCCCGGGCACATGAACGTGCTGCTGGCCGAGGCGGACATTCCCTACGACCGGTTGAAGGAGATGGACGACGTCAACTCGGACTTGCCGCAGACCGACGTGGCGCTGGTCATCGGGGCCAACGACGTGACCAATCCGGCGGCGCGCACCGACACGAGCAGCCCGATCTACGGCATGCCGATCATCGACGTGGACAAGGCGCGCACGGTGATGGTGATCAAGCGCAGCATGAATCCCGGCTTCGCCGGCATCGATAACCCGCTGTATTACCTCGATCAGACGCTGATGCTGTTTGGAGACGCGAAGGCGTTCGTGGGCGATATCGTCCGCGAGCTTTCGGGCGGCGGGGGACACTAGCCACCGCGGCGCTGCGCAGCGATTCAGAAAGCTAGCTTGGATGTGAGCGGGCGGCGCTGGTGACGGCCGCCCGGTTTTTTTGTGTGTGAACGGCCGCTCGCTACGGTACCATCTCTTCCGCTGATGAAACCCAAACCCGAATCAACCAGCCGGGCATTTGTGCGCACGCTGGCGATTCGCACGACGCGGCACACGGAGCTGCAGGATGTGACCGCGGCGGTCGAGGCGGTGGTTCGCGAGTCGGGCTGCACGGACGGCATGTGCCACCTGTACGTCCCGCATACGACCGCGGGAGTCCTGATCAACGAAGGCGACGACCCGGCGGTGGCCCGCGATATCGAAGCGACGCTGGACCGGTTGGTGCCGAGCGCGGGCAGCTACGCGCACACCGAAGGCAACGCCGATTCGCACATCAAGACGGCGCTGGTCGGTTCCTCGCAGATCGTCTGGATTGAAGGGGGCCGGCTCTCGCTGGGGCGGTGGCAGGCTGTATTCTTCGCCGAATTCGACGGCCCGCGTTCCCGAGAACTGCGCGTCAAGATCATCCCCGACCGCGCTCCTTGAATTCCGCCCGGCGCGCCTGCTGCTCACCGCAGAGGCACTGAGAACTCAGGGCAAACAGGCGTACAATTCCTTCTAGCATGCCTTTCAAGTCAGGATTCGTAGCCATTGTCGGCCGGCCCAACGCCGGGAAGTCGACGCTCGTCAACACGCTGGTGGGCCACAAGGTGTCGATCGTTTCGCCGCAGCCGCAAACCACGCGCAACCGGATCCAGGGGATCGTGAACCGCGAGGATGCGCAGATTGTCCTGATTGACACGCCGGGGATCCACAAGCCCACGACGGTGCTCAGCCGCCAGATGATGGACGAGCTGGTGCACGCGCTGGAGGGTATCGACATCCTCTCGCTGATCGTGGACGCATCGGCGGAGTACGGCGCGGGAGACCGTTTTTCCATCGAGTGGGTGCGCCGTTTTCACGGGCCGGTCTTTCTGCTGCTCAACAAGATTGACTGCGTCAGCAAACCGCTGCTGCTGCCGTTGATTGACCGGTACCAAAAGGAATTTTCGTTCACCGAAGTGTTTCCCATCTCCGCGCAAACCGGGGAGGGCTGCTTCGACCTCGTCAAGGGCTGGCTGAACCTGCTGCCGGAAGCGCCGCCGTATTTTCCGCCGGACCAGTTCACCGACCAGCCGGAGCGCTTCCTGGCCGCTGAAATCGTGCGCGAGAAAGGTATTCTAGCCACGCACGACGAGGTTCCACACGCCATCGCCGTGCTGGTGGACAGCTTCGAGGAGCGGAAGGACATCGTCAAGATCCGTGCCACCCTGTATGTCGAGCGGGAAGGGCAGAAGGGCATCCTGATCGGCAAGGGCGGCGAAACCATGAAGAAGATCGGGACGCAGGCGCGCAAGGATCTGGAAAAGATCCTGGGCACGAAGATCTTTCTGGAGCTGTTCGTCAAAGTGATGCCCAACTGGCGGCAGAACGCCGCGCTGGTGCGTCAACTGGACTGGCATCGCCAGCTCGAGCAACTGGCGGGCGAATAGCGCGCCGATTGCCGCGGGTTGTGGTCCAAACCGGCTTCGCGCCGCCGGCCGCGTATTTACAAAGCTTTCGACGGGGCGATGCCGAGCGAGCGCATTTTGCGGTAGAGGTGGCTGCGCTCGAGGCCCAGGGCCACGGCGGCGCGGGTCATATTCCAGCGGTGCTCTTCCAGCTTACGCAGGACAAACTCGCGCTCGTAGGCCGAGCGGGCCTCTTGCAGGCTCTCGTAGGGCTTCTGCGGGCTCTTGGAGGCGCCGCGGAATAGCTCGGGCGGAAGATGATGCGGCTCGATGCGGAGCGACGGGCACATAATCACCAGGCGCTCGACCAGGTTTTTCAACTCCCGCACGTTTCCCGGCCATGAATAGGCGAGGAGCACTTCGGCGGCCGGGGGCGCGAAGGCCTTGGATTTCTTGCCGTAAGCTTCGCAGAACTCCTTCACAAAGTGCGCTGCCAGGATGGGAATGTCCTCAGTGCGTTCGCGCAGCGCGGGAACGTAGAAGGGGATCACGTTGAGGCGGTAGAAGAGGTCCTCGCGGAAGGCGTTGCGGGCGATTTCCTCCTCGAGTTTCTTGTTGGTGGCGGCGATCACGCGCACGTCGACGGTGACCGGGCGGTTCGAGCCCAGAGGCTCGACGCGCTGCTCTTCGAGGACGCGCAGCACCTTCGACTGAGTTTTGATGCTCATGTCGCCCACTTCGTCCAGAAACAGCGTCCCGCCATCGGCCTTCTGGAATTTCCCCACCTTGTCCTCGCTGGCGCCGGTGAAGCTGCCCTTGCGATGGCCGAACATCTCCGATTCGATCAACTCCTCGGGAATGGCGGCGCAATTGACTTCGACAAAGGGCATGGTGCTGCGGGGGCTGTGGGCGTGCAGCGCGCGGGCGACGAGTTCCTTTCCCGTGCCGCTCTCGCCATAGATCAGGACGCGGCCGTTGGTCGGCGCGGTGAGGGCGATTTGCTGGCGGAGCGCCTTCATGGGGACGCTGGCGCCGAGAATCTGGTGGCGCTCCTCGAGTTGGGCGCGCAGGCGGCGGTTTTCGTCCTCCAGGCGCAGGTATTCGAGGGCGTTGCGCACGACGACGACGATCTTTTCGAGCGAGAGCGGTTTTTCGACGAAATCGAAAGCGCCGAGCTTGGTGGCGCGCACGGCGGTCTCGATATTGGCGTGGCCTGAGATCATGACCACCATGGGGGCGGCGTCCTGGGCCTGCAAGCGTTCGAGAGTGTCCAGGCCGTCCATTCCCGTGAGCCAGACGTCGAGCAGAATGAGGTCGAAGCGGCGGCGGGCCAATTCCTCCAGGCACTGCTCGCCGGAAGAGGCGGAGTCGACTTCGTAGCCCTCGTCGCGCAGCAGGGCTCCGAGGGATTCGCGGATGCCGGTTTCGTCGTCGACAATGAGAATGCTGGATGGCATTAGGCGTTCCTTGCTTTCTGTTTCTCGGTTTGGGGCTCGGCCGGAACGGGTGCGGCGGCGGCCTCGGCGGCGGGGAGGCGAATGATGAATCGGGCTCCGGCGGGGAGATTGTCTTCGATGCGAATGGCGCCGTTGTGTTCGGCGACGATGCGGCTGGCGATGGCCAGGCCGAGACCGGTGCCGCGGTCCTTGGTGGAAAATTGCGGGAGGAAGAGCTTTTCCTTGTCCACGGGGGAAATGCCTTGGCCCGTATCGGCCACCTCGATCTCGACTGCATCTCCGTCGCTGTCGGCGCGGGTCTGCACGCGCAACTGGCGCAGGGTCAGGCCCTCCATGGCCTCGGCGGCGTTGTCGACCAGGTTGGCGACGACCTGACGCAGCAGCTCGGCGTCGGCCTTGACAGGCGGAAGGGAAGCGGCGAGTTCGGCGCGCACGGCGATGCCGTCCAGGCGTCCTTCGAAAAGGCCGAGGGCGCTCTGGACGATAGCGTTGACGTCGGCGGGCGCGAGGCGCGCGGCCGGGAAGCGGGCGAAGCGCGAGAATTCATCGACGAGGGATTTGAGCGTGTGCACCTCGCGCTCGATCAGGCTGGCGCACTCGGCGGTGAGGCGTTCGAATTCGGTGCGCGATGCACCGGACGTCGCGGGGGCGGCGCGCTCCAGATGGCGCAGCAGGCGTTGCGCGGAAAGCTGAATCGGGGTAAGAGGATTCTTGATTTCGTGCGCGATGCGTTGCGCTACCTCCTGCCAGGCGGCCGCTTTCTGGGCTTGCAGCAGGTCCGTTAGGTCGTCGATCACCACGACGAAGCCGGGATTGGCCCGGCTGGGGCCCAGCGAGCTGACCGTGACGGCGGCGCGGACCAAGCGGCCGCTCGCGGCGATTTCGAGTTCTTGCGAAGCGGCGCCCATGCGCACCGACCGCCGCATAAGGTACAGGACCGCGCTCGCCGCGTCATCGCCGAGTAAATCGAGCAGGGTGCGCGCCTGGGGCGCGTACGGGCCCAGAATGGTGGCGAGCGCGCGATTGACGCTGGCCACGTTGCCGGCGGCGTCGAGCGAGATCACGCCGGTGGGAATGTTTTCGAGGATGGCCTCCATCAATTTGCGGCGGCGCTCGCGCTCTTCGACGGCCTGCTCGAGGCTTTGCGTGAATTCGTTGATCTGGCGGCGCCCTTCGCCGAGCTGCTCGGTCATGCGATTGAAGGAGCGGACCAGAGTGCCGAGCTCGTCCTGCGCTTGCACGGCGATGCGGTGGTCGAAATTACCGCGCGAGATTTCGCGCGTGGCCTCGGCCAGAGCCTGGATGGGCACGGTCACCTGCTTGGAGAGAAACAGGGCCACCCAGGTGGTGGTGAAGACCAGCAGCAGGGTGATGAGCGACAGCGCGGCCAGAATGACGCGCTTATAGGAGCGCAGTTGCTGCCGCTGCTGCTGGTAGATGCGCGTTTGCGTTTCGATCTCGTTGTAGCGCTGGAGGAAGGAGGCGGGGACGGCGCGGGCCACGACGACCGTGCCGCTCCGGCAGGGCGCCCGGCCGGCGATGTAGGTGAGATGCTCGCCGGTCCAGATCTCCGCGCCGGTCGGGAGCGTGCGCGCCAGCTGGGGCGGTTGGGCGGCGCGGGCGGGTGAATCCGATGTTGCGGATGACAGGGGGCCGATGGACTGATCGGGATTCACGAACCAGAGCGCGTCAGCATCCGGCGCGGCGCGGTGGAGCACTTCGTTCGGGGCCAGATGCTGCTGGTCGATCAGCCCGCAGGCGGATTGGGCCTGCTGCGACATGCGGGCATATCCCCGGCTGGTGAAGTCGTCCACCAGCGCATGGCTCTGCTCGTTGGCAATTTCGAGCGGCCGGGGGAACCACGTGTTCAGCGTGCGGTTCACCAGCGCGTAGCTGAAAAAAAACAGAAACACGATGGGAAGCAGCGATACGCCCATCGCTCCCAGCACCATCTTCACCTTGAAGCGCGAGCCCATGTGGCCGCTGCGACGCTCCGCCCAGAGCCGCACCAGGGTCCGCCCCAGGATCAGGGTGAAGATCAGCAGAGCCACGGCGATGAACATCGAGAGGGCGAAGAAAACGACAAAGGCGTTTCCCTGTTCGGGCCGCACGGTAACGTTGAGCGAGCCCAGCGTGACGACTCCCGCCGTCAGCAGGGCCACCACGACGCCGCCGACCGTGAGCCATACGTCCCGCTTCCATTTCGGCTGCTTCACGGTTACCGGCCCTCCTCGAGGTAACGGCCCAGCGGGCACTGGCCGCACAGCGGCTGTTGCGTGCGGCAGAAGTTTTTGCCCGTGGTCACGATCAAAGCGTGAAACTCGTTGAAGCGCCGCGCGTCGCCGGGGAACTGCCGCTCGAACATCCACCGCATCTCTTCGTAGGTGGTCTTCTCGCCGGCCCAGCCGTGACGCAGGAGCACGCGCTTGGTGTAGGCATCCACGACAAAGACGCCGTGGCCTCCGGCATACAGCAGGATCGAATCGGCGGTCTCCGGGCCGATGCCGAAAACGCTCAGCAATTTTTCCCGCAGCGCCGGGGTGGGCGTGCGGAACATGCGCGGAAGCGAGCCGCGGTATTCCGTGCGCAGAAATTTGCAGAATGCCTTCAGCTTGCGCGCCTTTTGCCGGAAATAGCCCGAGGAGCGGACCAGCGCCTCCAGGCGCCTCAGCGGCACCTTCTCGATTCCAGCGGGGGAGAGCAGACCGGCGGAACGCAGATTGGCGATGGCGCGCTCGACATTGGTCCAGGCCGTATTCTGGGTCAGGATGGCGCCGACGATCACTTCAAAAGGGGTTTTGGCGGGCCACCATTGTTGGGGGCCGAAGGCGGTGAATAGGGCGTTGTAGTAGTCGTCGAGCGGGGGATGGGTATGTTCGGCCGCTGCCGGGCGGAGGAGGGCTGTTGGAGACTCCCGGCGGTTCGGGCGGCTCTTTGGGCGCGTGTCAATTACTGGACTGTCCGGTTGGAGTTCGGATTCCGCTGCGCTCGGGAGCCTGGAGGCCATGGAAAGGCCACGATAGCGGGAGTAGGGTGACAAGTCAAGGCGCGAGTGTTGCATGGAAGCCACAGTCTGTGGCGAATGCGCAGCAAGGCTCAGGATTCCGCGAAACGGAATCTTAGCCCTTCTTGCGTTCAAATTCGCGCATGAAGGCGACCAGCGCGTCGACGGCCTCGATGGGGACAGCGTTGTAGATGGAGGCGCGCATGCCGCCCACCGAGCGGTGTCCTTTGACGCCGATCAGGCCGGCGGCCTCAGCCTCTTTCGCAAACTTTTTCTCGATGGCTTCGTCGCCTCCTGCCACGCGGAAGACGACATTCATCCGGGAGCGGGACTGTTTGTCGACCGGGCAGCGGTAGTAGCCGCTGGCGTCGATGGCGTCATAGAGACGGCGGGCCTTTTCCTCGTTGCGCTTTTCCATGCCCGCCAGGCCGCCCACGCTCTCCATCCAATCGAGCACGAGTCCCAGGGCATAGACCGCGAATGTGGGCGGCGTGTTGTAGAGCGAGCGGTCCTTGATGAAGGTGCGGTATTGGAGAATCTTGGCGATATTGTCGGGGGCGCGCTCGGCGAGGTCGCGCCGGGCGATGACGACGGTGACCCCCGAAGGGCCGAGATTTTTCTGCGCGCCGGCGAAGATCAAGCCGAATTGGCGGACGTCGAGGGGGCGCGAAGCGATGTCCGAGGACATGTCCGCGACGAGCGGCACGCTGCCGGTGGCCGGAATTTGGGTCCACTGCGTGCCTTCGATGGTGTTGTTGGTGCAGATGTAGGCGTAGGAAGCGTCCGGCGACAGGGTGATCTCATCGGTTCGCGGCACGCGGGTGAAGTGGTCGGCCTCGGTGGAAGCGGCCAGGCGGTGCTGCGCCAGCTTCTTGAGCTCCTCAATGGCCTTGGCCGTCCAGGAGCCGGTGTGCAGCATGTCCACGGGCTTGCCGGGCTGGTAGAGGTTCATCGGGACCATGGCGAATTGGAGGCTGCCGCCGCCCTGCAGGAGCAGGACGATGTAGTCGTCGGGAATGGCGAGGAGACGCCGCAGCGACTTTTCGGCGGTATCGTTGATCGCCTCGTACTCGGCCGAGCGATGGCTCAGCTCCATGACGGACATGCCGGTGCCGCGATAATCGAGCAGTTCTTCCCGGATGCGTTCGAGCACGGGCAGCGGCAGTGCCGCGGGCCCGGCGTTGAAATTGAAGGCGCGCTTGAGGGCGCTATTGGAAGCCGATGATGAAGTCACGTTGGATCATTCCTCTGATTGGAAGTATGGTGCCGCGCCGGAACAGCGCCGGGCGGCGGGTGCGACTTGCCAGAATAGCAGAAGTCGGCGGGGCATGGGAACGTAATGGGTGCCAGTAGCGCGGGCGGGGTAAGGCGTGATATGAATGGGCCCAAGGGGATGGCATGGAACCGGGGAACAAGGCTACGACGTGCAGCGACCTGGCGGAGCTGGCACCGCGGTATTTGAGCGGGGAGCTCGAAAAGAGCCGCGCCGCGGTTATAGACGCTCACCTGAAGCGGTGTCCGGCGTGTTTTGAGGAGTTGCGGCGGCAGGCCCATCCTGGAGCTGCGCGGGGCAAGATGCAGGCCGTGGCGCGACCCCACAGGCCTCGACCGTGGGTAGTCGCCGTGATGAGCGCCGCAGCAATGTTTCTGCTGGCTGCGCTGGGCTCCCTGGTGCTGGTGGGGCCGCAACTGGGACCCGTGTATGCCGCGGCGGCGCGGGATCACCGCCGTGAGATCGAGGAACGACAGCCCCGGCGATGGGTAACCGATCCGGCGCAGATCGCGGCGCTAGGGAATCGGCGAGGGGTCCCCGGCCGGGCGGCTCTGGCCCTTTCCGCGCAAGGGTATCATCTCGAGCGGGGCCGGTTGTGTTTGGTGGGCCGGCACGTTTTCGTCCACCTGGTGTACTCCCGGGACGGGCACGAGTTCTCGGTGTATTTGCGGGGACGGGGCAGCAACCCATTGCCCGGAGCCATCCGGGAAACGGTGAACGGGGCGCTGCTGCGGGTCTCCGACGAGGGGAACGAGCATGTGGCGTCGGTCGAGACATCCCGGCTGACGGTTTTGATCGTGGACGATCGCTCCCCGGATGAGGCCCTCCGATTTGCCCGTTTTGCCTCCACTGCGCTCTGAAGCGCGCGCGAAATCGCCGCAACAACCTGCCGCCAGTTGCCTTGACACTGTTTGCATGCACCCAGTAGACTGAATTGCGTTGCGAATGCATCGCGGAGCGAAACCGAATGCTTCTGTCCAGGGATTTTGTGGGCCACATCGCCAAGGAAGTGGTGAAGCGGCTGGTGGCCGGCAAAATGATCGAGAGCAAGAACGCGGAAAATCTGACGCAGCAGGTGCGGCAGGTGATGGCCGATGAAGTGGGAATCGAGGACCGGCTGAACGAGGAAGTGCGCGAGATTTTGAGCCGCTATTCCGAGGAAATGCAGCGGAGCGGCGCGTCGTACCAGGAGATGTACAAGAAGGTGAAGGGCCAGCTCGCCAGAGAAAGGAAGCTGATTCTCCGCTAACCAGGGCCGACATGCGACTGAGCCGTGAAAAGACCGTGCGATTGTCTCACCGCATCACTGACCTGCTGGTGTCGCTCCCGGATGTGGATTTCGTCGAGGACCGCGACACGATCCGGCAGGAAATCGTCAGCATCATCACGTCGCTGCTGAAGCTGGAGGAGCAGGTGGACACTGAAGTTCGGGCCAAGATCAGCTCGCAGAAGAAAGAAGTCCTCGAAGGCAGCGAGGAGTGGGACATCCTGTACCGCAAATACTATGCCGAGGGACTCAAGCGACTGGGCGTGGCGGAGGTTCACGCGCACTGACGCTTCGTTTTTCACTTCATCCGCACTGAAATAAAAAGGCGCCCGGGGGAAACCGGGCGCCTTTTCTTCTTTCGGATGCCTTCCGCTTGCGCTCAAAGCCTTCAGCCGTGACCGCGTGTTAAGGCTGTTGGTCGTCGGGGCGCTTCTTGAGGGTCGGGCGGTCGCTATCGTCGGTGGTTTGATCCGAGCCCGTTGAGGTGGAACTGCCGTCGGCCTTGGTGTTGCCGCCCTTGTCGTGCTCGGTCTTCTTCCGGAGGGTCGGCTTATTGGACTTGGCGTCCTTGGCTTTGATGTTGAGTTCGATCATCTGGAGGCGCTGCTTGACGGAGTCGAACTCGGAAGTGGTCACGATGTACTGATCGCGGGCGGGAAGGATGGTGGCGATTTCCTTCTGCGCCGCCTCGATGCGATCCGGAGTGGGCGGGTGGCTGGAGAACGCCTTGGGAATTGTGCCGGGTTGTTTCTTTTCGTCCGCCTGGACCTTTTCGAAGAAGGCAACGAAGGCGTTGGGGTCGTAGCCGGCGTTGTACATGTATTGCAGGCCAAGGTAATCGGCTTCGCGCTCCGCGTCGCGCGAGAACTTCAGGAAAGTGAGCGGGACACCGAGATTGATGCCCTGGTAGATGGCGTAGCCGGCCCAGGAGTAGGGAATGAAGATCATGGCCGGGATGGACGCCAGGTTCACGATTTGTCCTTTGGTGGCCTGCTTGGTGCCGTGGCGCGCGCAGACGTGGGCGATTTCGTGGGCCATGACGCCGGCCATTTCCGCTTCCTCATCGGCGTGAAGAATGATGCCGCTGTTGACGTAGAAGAATCCGCCGGGGAGGGCGAAGGCGTTGACCTCGTCGGAATCGATCACCTTGATGGTGAACGGCACGCGGGCGTCGGAATTGCGGACCAGATTCTGGCCCACGCGGTTCACGTATTCGGTGACGACGGGATCGTCGATAAACTTGGCGTGCTTTTCCACTTCCTGCGACAACTGCTTGCCGAGCCTAATCTCGCTCTCGATGGAATAAAAATCGAGGCCTTTTCCCACGCCGCGGTTGCCGATGGCGCTGACGTCGGCCTTGCTGCCGGGCTTCACGTTGGGATTATCCTTCTGGGGAACCGCGTCGGAGTTGGCGGCCGGCGCTGCGGCGGGCGGCGTGGTGGCCGGCGTCGCGGTTGGCGTGCTGGCTGGCGGCGCGGCCGGCGGCTGCTGGGTGTCCGATGGCTGCGAGGAGGCCGGCGGCTGGGATGATTGCTGCTGCTCCTGCTGGGCGGCCATGGCGGGCAGCGTAAACAGCGAAGCGACCAGGAGCGTCGCCATCCACTGGGCTGCAAACGATTTCCTCATTGGAACCTCCGGACGAAGCCAGCCCAAATTATACTCCCTGAAAGCTGACTTCTCCCTTCTCAATTCGATGGCGCCGTGCCGGGAAGGGTTTCCTCGGCGGTGGCCGAGGCACGGCGCTTCGGGGCGCCCGCGGGAGATGCGGGCTACGGTTTGGGCGAAGGCTGCGGCGGTTCGGCCGGGGAAGAGGCGCGGGCCGGGGGCTCTCCGTTGCGCCGGTCGACGTAATGGATCACGCGGTCGTAGGCGTCCTTGATCATATCGTTCAGCGGGAGGACCGTGCCGTTCAAGCGTTGTTCGTCCAGCAGGTTCATGTCGACGTCGGAGATGACCATCTGCTCCTGATTGACCGTGCCCTCGGCGGCGATGCCGTCGCGCGCGAAAAAATAGTCCGACGGGGTGAGGATGGAGGCCTGGCCGTAGTGCGTCGCCATGCAAGGGACTTCCGGCAGATTTCCGACGGTGCCGGCCATGGCCACGTAGATTTGATTTTCGCTGGCGCGGGCCTGGGCGCAATAGCGGACGCGACAGAATCCCTGGCGTTCGTCCGTGCAGGAGGGAACGAAAACGATCTGCGCGCCGCCTTCGGCCAGCACCCGGGCCGCTTCGGGGAACTCGACGTCGTAGCAGACCAGAATGGCGATGTTGCCGAAGTCGGTGTGGTAGACGTAGAAGCCGTGGCCGCGGCTCATCTGGTAGGGACCCTTTTCCGTTTGTGTCAGATGAACCTTCTTCTGGCGAAAGATGCGGCCGTTGGGCGTAAACAGGTGCGCGGCGTTGAACAGTTCGCCGCGCTCGATGATCGGATGCGTGCCGGCGATGATGTACATCCCGGTCTGGGTGGCCAGTCGCTTGAACAGAGCTTCGTAATCGGGCGTGAGTTGCGCCAGCCGTCGCACGGCGCGCGCCGGAGCGGCTTCGCGCAGGTAGCTGAGCAGCTGCATGGTGAAATACTCGGGGAACAGAACGAAGTGGGTGTGGTATTCCTGGGCGCTGCGGACGAAGAACTCGGCCTGCGTGGCGAACTCCTCGAAGCGCGTGATGGGCCGCAGCAGGTACTGCATCGCCGCGATGCGCACGTGCGATGGCCGGGGATGCGCGCGGCCCGCTTCCTCGGCCAGTTCCTCGATGGCGGCCTGTTCTTCGGCGGCCTCCAGGCCCACCGTGGCCACGTACTCGGGGTTCAGCCATTCGAGCAGCGTGGCAAAGCCGCGCGATTCGGGGTCCTCGAGATATTCGGGCACCACGTCGAGGACGACCAGGCCGTTGGCGAGCTGAAAGCTCAGCGTCGGGTCTTTTCTCTTGCCCCTGACCACTTCGGCCACGTATTCCTGCGGGGTCATCTCGCTAGCGACGGCAGCGTAGGCGGGAATGCGTCCGCCGGTCAGCAGGCGCTTCAGCCCGCGCTCCTTGATCAGCTTCTTGCGCGATTCGTAGAAGAGCGTGCCGGCGCCGTGGCGGCGGGTGTCCGGGTCAACGCACATGTCCGCGCCGTAGAGGGTGGTGCCGCGGGGGTTATGCGTGCTGAAGGTGCCGTGGCCGGTGATGGTCGGCCATTTCGCCGACTCGGCGTAATCGTCCCAGTCGATGATGAGGGAGCTGGCGGAACCCAGCAGGCGGCCGGTTTCGTCCACCGCCACCAACTGGCCTTCGGGGAAAATGGCGAGATGCTGGGCGAGTTCCTCGGCGCTCCAGGCGAGCCCTTCCCCGTATACGCGGTGCTGTAATGCCACCACCGCCGGGATGTCCTCCGGCGTCATGAGCCTCACGACGAGACCGGGCTTCGGAGCGTCCATGGCGAATACCAGGGCGAGAGTACCAAGAATCCGCCCAGATGTCACAGGCGATGGTGGCGGCGCCGGCCCGCCAGGGGGGCCACCTTTCGCGCTTGATCTGCCGGGAACCCCATCCATCGCGTTTTGTGCGAAGGGTGGGGCCTTTGTCACAAGGTCTCGACGCAGCCCGCATGCATTCCGCGGTAACGATTTGGCGACACCCCACCAAGGTACTATCGACGGAAGCGGCTATTGGGTCTAACTTCAATAGAGGTAGTGCCTAGGCGGCGCGCGTGTCTTCTCGCGCATGAGGAATGGAAACGATGCCCTTCGATCGAGCGGAACTCGACCGGCTGGAGCGCCACGAGTTGCATTTGACGATTCTGGCGGTGCTGATCGTCCTGGTGCTGGCGGCGGGAGACGCGCTGCTGATGTACCCGCTGGTGTTCGTGCATCCGGCCGCGGGAAACCCCTGGGGCATGCGCGTGGCGTTCGTCGGATTCTGCGCCTTGGTGGTGCTGTTTGCGGGGTACCTGCTGGACCGGCAGCGGACGGTGGGGCGGCTGAAGCAAGGGCTAATCGAGGAGCTGGAGAGGAACATCAAGCTGCGCGACCAGGGCAATACGGACCTGCTGCACTCGCTGCCCGACCTGCACCGGTTTCAGGACTGCCTGGCCATGGAAGTGCGGCGCGCGGCCAGCTCGGAGAAAGCGCTGACCTTGGTGGTTGTGAAAGTCACCCTGTCGCGCGGCGGGCCGGAGTCGAATGAAGGCAGGGCTGCGTTGGGCGAGGCCGCGCGGGCGATCACGCGCCAGTTGCGGCCCACGGACTCGGTGTATCTGTTTGGTCCAGGATTGTTCGGGATCGTTTTGCCGGACACCGACTCGGCCGGCGCGAAGAAAGTATCTGGCCGTCTTGAGGAATCCTTGCGATTTGTCGGGACAGGGAATCTCTTCAAGTTCGAAGTGCTGCTCTACAATTACCCGCAGGACGTCCACAGCGCGCATGAACTAGAGCAAGCGGTTTCCTTGCTGCTTCCGGAAACCGCATCGTGGGAACTGGCAGCCGATACTCCGTAGTTCGATCTTCTCGCCACGCTCGTAAACCAATTGCTCCAACGCAAACTCACGAGGCATCGTTGGCTCGCAAGGCGGCGCGGTGCGTGCGCACGAGCGTATCTCGCGGAATAGCCGCGATCAGGCGCCACTATCTCAAACTTGACTTGGCCAGACAGGGAAGCGTACGTATAGGAGGGCCAGGAGCGGCGGGCCGTGGGGCGGGCAACGAGCCTCGTCACCAGGCCCGTCAGCAGGCCGACTGCCCTTGGGAGGACAAGCGATGGCCATCAGCCGAAGAAAGACACGCAAGCCTCATGCCGGGCATCGATTGATTAAGGGGACCCTCAGCACGCCCTGCCTTGAATTTGATCTTGGGCAAGAGATCATCCGGCAGCGCAAGGAAGAAGCATGGCTTCAAGAGGCGGGACGGAGCTCCACGACGCTCGTGAAGCACGCGGACCTCCGCGTGGTTCTGATCTCGATGAAGGCCAACACCCGCATGAGCGAGCACCAGGCCGCTGCCCGTATTTCCATGCAAACCATTTCGGGCCACCTGCGAGTTCATCTGCCCCGGCACACAGTGGATCTGCCTGCGGGCCACCTGGTGGTGCTCGACCAGCGCCTGCATCACGACGTCGAGGCGCTCGAAAACAGCGCCTTCCTCCTTACTCTCTGCTGGCCGGCTAGCGCAAAAACCAGCAGACACAAGTCCGCACCCGCCAAGCGAGCCCGCTCGCGGCGGCGCAGACGCTGAAGCGCGTTTCACGCGAAGCAGACGGATTTCGACTCGCTCAAGGAGGAATGATGGCCGCACAGCCCAGCAAGGAGATTCCCGCCGCAGAAGCCGTGCAATTGGCGGCGCTCGCGAGTTACCAGGAAGGCTCGATCGTCAGCCGCGTGCTGGTAGGGCGGCAGACCGGGACGGTCACGTTATTCGCATTCGATGAAGGGCAGGGCTTGAGCGAACATACCGCGCCGTTTGACGCCCTGGCGCATGTGCTCGAGGGTGAAGCCGAAATTACCGTTTCCGGGAAGCCGCTGCGGACCAATGCGGGAGAAATAGTTCTGATGCCGGCGCATCAGCCGCATGCACTGAAAGCGGTCACGCGGTTCAAGATGCTGCTCACCATGATCCGCTCGTGAGCGAATCAGCTGCCGCGGAGTTGCTGCTTGAGGCGCTCGACCTCGTCGCGCAGCCGGGCGACGCGGCTGGCGACGGAGAGTTCGTAGACAAAGAAGACGGCCCAGACGGCCATCCAGGCAGCGAAGAGAAACTGGAAGTTTTTCACAGGGTGTCCTTTCGGGAGCCAGGCGTGACCGCGGAATTCGAGTCGGTGGTGCGCGCCTCGATGGTGAGGCGGAGTTCGTCAAGGTCGTAGCGGAGGCGTTCGACGCGGTAGCGGTCCATCAGAATCGGGATCATGACCCCGAAGATGGCGACCACGCACAGCAGCAGAACCTTCGCCATGGTGGGATCGAGGCCCGATCCCTGTCCGCCGAGAACGACCGGCTGGGGATGCTGGGTTCTCCAGAGGCGGTTGGAGACGTAGACCAGCGGCACATCCAGATAGGCGAAGATGCCGAAGACGGCGGAAAGCGTGGCTCGGCGTTCAGGATCTTCGAGCAGGTCGCGGAGCAGCAAATAGGAAATATAGAGCAGCCAGAGGATGAACGTGGTCGTGAGGCGCGCGTCCCAGGTCCACCAGACGCCCCACACCGGGCGCGCCCAGAGCGGGCCAGTGATCAGGCCGATCGTGCAACACGCCACGCCCACTTCCGCGGCGGCCACGCCGAGGGAATCCCATTGGGGACGGCGCGTGAGGAGATAGGCGACGTTGGCCAGGAAGACGACCGAGAAGGCCGTGAAGGACGTGATCCACGCCGGAAGATGGAAGTAGAACACGCGCTGGATTTCGTGCATGGTGCGTTCATCGGGAGCGATGTACAGCGCCGCATAGCCGGCGAAGACGACCAGCGCGGCGACCAAGGCGGTGCCTGCGATTCGGGTTCTCATTCGGGGAACCTCATTCATTCCTCCAGCAAAAAATCGCACAACAGCCAGGAAGCGGTCAGAAAGACAATATCAAATCCCAGGAGAAAAGTGGTCCAGGTGCGGTCGAGGTCGGGCTGGTCGGCGAGCAGCGATGCGGTAGCCTCGACGGCGGCGATGAGCAGGGGAGCCAGAATCGGCAGCAGGAGCAGCGGCAGAAGGAGTTCGCGCATCCGCGCGTGCGCCGAGACGGCGGAAAAGACCGTGCCGGTGATGACGATGCCGAGGGTTCCGAGGATCAGCACCAGGATCAGCCTGCCGACGACGCCCGCCAGGGAGACGTTGTAGAGCACGGCGAAAACGGGGACGAGCACCACCTCTGCCAGCGACAGGAAAATGAAATTCGCCAGCATCTTGCCCAGCAGAATCGCAAAAGTCGACACGGGCGCCATGCGCAGTGCGTCGAGCGTGTTGTTGGCCTGCTCGCGGCCGAACGACGGATGCAGCATCAGCGAGCCGGAAAACAGGAAGGCGATCCAGAGCAGCCCGGGCCCGTAGCGGCGGGATTCCTCGGGAGTTGGATTGAAGGCAAAGCTGAAGAGCACGACCACGACGAGAGCGAAAATGACGGTCGTATTCAGGAGCTCGCGCGTGCGGAATTCCAGGCGAAGTTCCTTGGTGAGCAGGATGGCGGCGGCGCGGGCGGTGGTCATTCAAGCCTCGAAGCGAAGGGCGTCCAAAATGGGGCGCGGGTCGCCGCCCGGGCCGCTATCGCGGTCGATGCGCCCGCCGGTCAGCGAAACTGCGCGTGTGGCGAGGTCGAGCGATTCGTTGCGCGCGTGGGTGCTCATGATCACGGTGCAGCCGCTCTCGCGCAGCCGCGCCAGCGTTTCGCCGAACCAGGCCAGCCCCTGGCGGTCCAGGCCTGCGGCGGGCTCGTCGAGGAGCAGCAGGCGCGGGCCGTGGAGCAGGGCGCGGGCGATGGCCAGGCGCTGGCGCATCCCGCGAGAAAAGGTGCGCACGAGGCTCCCGGCTCGGGAAGCCAGGCCGCAGGCCTCGAGCGATTGCGTGACGCGCGCGGGAATGCCGCCCACGCCGTACAGTTGCGCGAACAGCGAAAGATTTTCCGCCGCCGTCAGCTCGTCATAGAGCAGCGTGCTGTGGGCGACCATGCCGGTCAGGCGCTTGGCATCGTCCACGGTGACCGGAGGGCTGGAGGCGGTGCCGGGGGTGAAGCGAACCTGGCCGCGGGATGGATTCATGAGCAGCGCGGCGATGCGGAGCAGGGTGGTTTTCCCCGCGCCGTTGTGGCCCAGCAGGGCCACGAATTCGCCGGGGAAAATCGCGAGCGAGAGGTCGCGCAGGGCGATAAACGACCCGAAGCGCTTTTCCAGCTTCTCAAACGAAATTCCCAGGCCGGTGACGCCGTGCGCGCCGGGGGCCGGAGCCGTGGGGTTTCCCGTCGTGGAAGCGGACAGTGCGCCGGACAAGTGATCGTCAGCCTTTCACCAGATCGCGCAAAACCTTTTGCATGCGCTCGCGTTCGCGGGCGTACGCCTCTTCGCTGATGGTGCCGGCCTCGCGGCGCAGTTCCAGGCGGAACAGGGCATCCTTCAGGCCGTCGAGGCTTCCGCGAACTTCGCGGTCGAGGTCGGCTGCTTTCGGCAGGGCGGAATCCTTGCGCTTAACCGGGGCCGCATTCGCGGCAGCCGGTGCGGCTGCGGGCGCGGTTTGGGGCTGGCGCCACAGGTAGAACAATCCAAAGGCGAAAAGCACGCCGAATCCAGCGACGATAATCCACTTCAAACTGTCCAGGCGGGCGGGCATGGTCGTGACGCTGGCGGCAGAAGCCTCAGCGCCGGATTCGGCGCGCGAGTTGACCGAAGGGTTCTGTGAATCATCACCACCGGCAGAGTTCGATGCGCTGGAGTTTTGGGACGGGGCCGGCGCCGTGCCCGAAACCGAGAAGGAAACTGGAGCGTTGGCCGCTACCGAGCCGTGCAAGTAGACGTTGAATCCCTGCTCCTGGCCGGCGGGAGAGAAACCGTCGCCTTGAACCTGAATCGATGGCTGCGCGAAAACCGCCACGCGTTCGGCGGCGTAGTGCGAGACGACCGCGAGCCGGGTCTGATTGCCGGGATACGGCAGGCGGTACGACAGGCGCACCTCACTGTCTCCGGGCCGGAAGGCATACGCGATGGCCTGCCCGTTGGATCCCTTGTCGATGGGGGTCTGGTTGACGGGCATGCCGGAAGAGGCGACGGCGGAGACGTCCCCCAGTTGTGCGCCCGCCGGAAGGGAAAACGAGAACGAGCCATCGGCGCGGTAATAGGCGACCGGAGGCTTGGTGCTGTTTTGGATGTTGTACTCTTCGGCGACGACCAGGTCCGATCCGGTGGGCTGCAGGATGATGGCGTGGGCCGTGACGCGGAAGGCGCTGGGCTTGTCGGTCGGCTCGAAGACCTGGAGATCCACGGTGGTTGTGCCGGGCGGCACGGGCTCGTGATAGTTGACGCCGCGATAGACGGCGCGGAGGAGCATGGGCGCGGTGCCGAGCATGGAATGATCGAACTGGTAGTGGCCTTGCGAGTCGGTCTTGGTGGTGGCGACCGGCTGCATTGTGCCCTGCAGCTGAATGAGGATCACCTCGACGCCCGCCGCGGGTTTGCCCGTGGTGCCGTTGCGGACCGTGCCGCTGACGGTGCCCGCGAGCGATGCGGAGGCCAGCAGGCCTGCCAGCAGCGAGCCGAGGAGAAAGCGGTAGACATGGCGAAGCATCATGAGCGGTGGCCCTTTTCTGAGGCGGCCTGGCGGGTCGCCGGCGTGGGAGTGCTGCCGGTGAGGGTGTCCATGTCGGCCAGGACGCGCGCGGCCTCGATTTCCAGGGAGCGTTTCGTTTCCTCGTAGTCGGCTTCGGAGAATTTTCCCGCGCGGTATTCGAAGCGGAGGTCGCGCAGGTTCTCGTAGATGGCGTCGCGCCGCTCCATGAGTTGATTGAGCTGGGTGCGGTGCGGTGCGGCATCGGAATCGTCGAGGCGGACGTTGAAGACGAAGGCGAGCGCGGCGGCGGCCAGCACGGCGCATGAGATGGCGGCGGCGATGTCGAGGTTATTCACGGGATTCCTTCTGGGATTCCTGGCGGGCGCGATCGAGCAGCTCCGCCGAAACCTGGGGGCCGCCCGCCGGGGCCAAGGCGGCGCGCTGCCGCCAGCGGCGCACCACTTCCCAGACGATATACAGGGCGATGAAAGGCACCAGGATCGGAATCACCCAGGCTACCCAATTGAAGCCTTTGGCGGGAGGTTCCGCCAGGACCGTCAGGCCGTATTCCTGGACGAAGGATTGCAGGATGAGACTGTCGGAATCGCCTCGGGCTATGCGGTCGTCGAGTTCCTTGAGCATGGCGTGCGAAGTGGTGCAGCCGACGTGGTTGCAGGCGATCAGGCCCTGATTGCATCCGCAGACGCACAGCAGCTTCTGCCCCAGCGCCTTGGCGCGCGGGGTCTTTTGCGCCCGGCAAAGCGGCGCGGAGGCGAAGAAAAGAACGAGGAGGAGCAGGAAAGCCGAGGCCAGCCTCGGCGGGGAAAAGCGGCGGCGAACCGCCGCACTCCATAGAGCGGTGCGATTCATCGCGCACCGCGATGTTCGCAAGAGGGGCGCAGCAAGCAGCGCCCCTACGGACCTTCGCTGTGTGGCAGCAGTTCGGCTAGTCATCGGCATCGGCGCCCAAGGGGGAAGCGGACTCCGCGGCAAGGTTGTGGCTCGCGGCCTTCTGTGTGACGGTGCCGGGCGCAAGGGGCGCGCGGCGGTTCGGCAGCATGGCTAGAATCGTTCCGAGGACGACGATGATGCCGCCAAACCAGATCCATTTCACGAGGGGATTCAGATAGGCGTGAATCACGGGTTGGTTGGTGTCCGGGCTGCGTCCGGCATAGACCACGTAGAGATCGTAGAGCGGCGAACTCTCGAGCGCGACCATCGTCTGGGGAACCTGGCTCGCGAGATAGAGGCGATGCTCGGGATAGAGCATCATCTCCGAGCGGCCGTTGCGGAAGACCTCCAGCGTGGCGCGCTCGGACTGGTAATTGTCGTTTTGCACCTGGTCGAAATTCTGGCAAAGGATGGTGTAAGGGCCGATCGCGAGGGTTTGGCCAGGGGCCATGTCCATCTGGATGTCGCGGTTGAAGGCCGATCCGGCTATGCCGATGAAGACGAGCACCATGCCGAGGTGCACGACGTAGCCACCGTAGCGCCGCGTATTGCGCATGGTGAGCGAGCCGACGGCGGTGAGGACGTTCGTGCCCTCGTGCCGGGAGATCACGCGGGCGCCCCGATAGAACTCCGCGGCGATCGTCAGCGTCACGAACGCCGAAAGAATCAGGCAGATCAGCGGATAAAATTCCCGAAACCCAAACGCGAATGCCACTGCGCCTGCCACGATTCCTCCCGCCAGCGGCCAGGCGAAATTGCGTCGGAGGGCGTCCGTCGAAGTCTTGCGCCAGGCCAGAAGCGGGCCCACGCCGGTCAGAAGCAGCAGAAAGAGCGCAATCGGGACGTTCACCTTGTTGAAAAATGGCGCGCCGACGCTGATCTTGCTGCCCGTCACCCACTCGGACAGCACCGGGAAGAGCGTGCCCCACAGCACCGCGAAACACGCGGCCAGGAGCACGAGATTATTGAACAGGAAGCTCGATTCGCGGGAGACGAGCGAGTCGAGCTGATTGTCGCTGCGCAGATAATCGCGGTTCTTCCACCAGGCTCCCAGGCAAACAAGGAAGGCAATGGCGAGGAACGCGATGAACCACCCGCCGATCGACGATTCGGCGAAAGCGTGCACCGAGCTGACCACGCCCGAGCGCGTCAGGAACGTGCCGAGGATGCACAGCAGGAAGGTGACGAAGACCAGCCAGATATTCCACACCTTCATCATCCCGCGCTTTTCCTGCATCATCACGGAGTGCAAGAACGCCGTCCCGGTGATCCACGGGAGCAGCGAAGCGTTTTCCACCGGGTCCCAGGCCCAGTAGCCGCCCCAGCCGAGCACGGCGTAGGCCCAGTGCGCGCCCAGGAGGATGCCGACCGACTGAAAGGCCCAGGCGATCATGGTCCAGCGGCGCGTGATGTGAATCCACTTTTCGCCGGGGTAGCGCCCCAGCAGGGCGGCCAGGGCAAAGGCAAACGGAATGGTGAATCCGGTGTAGCCGAGGTAGAGCATCGGCGGATGAATCACCATCTCGGGATACTGCAGCAGCGGATTCAGTCCGCCGCCCTCGGCAATCCGGGCGACGTGGAAGACCCCGGCGGAATCCGCACTGGCCAGTACGTGGAAGGGAGTGGCGACGAAGTTGTTGAGGAGCAGGAAGAAGGTCTGGACGCCCGCCAGCGTGACGCCCACGTAGGGCATCAACTCCGGGTGCCGCTTGCGGTTCAGGAACAACGCCCAGAAGGCGTAGATCGAAAGCAGCCAGCTCCAGAACAGCAGCGAGCCTTCCTGTCCGGACCACAGCGCGGCGAATTTGTAAAAAGGCGGCAAGGCCCGGTTGCTGTGCGAGGCCACGTAGGCCAGCGAAAAATTGTCGGTGAAAAAGAAATACTCGAGGACTCCTACGGCGAGGGTGACCAGGCCGAAGACGGCCATGCCGGCATGGTGCGAGCTTTTGGTGAGCAGCGGGCGGTGCGTGAAAATGCCCGCGAGTCCGGCGAGGAAAGCGTACCCGGCGGCCACCAGAGCCAGGAGCAGTGCGAACGAACCCAAAATATCCACGAAGTCTCCTTGCCGATCTCCTGGCAGAGCGATGAAAGAACCCGCCGGCTCCGCCTGGGAGGCTGAACTTCGATGCTTCCTAACCGCCTCTGTTGCTTTGGCCGGGTTGCGCCGGAGCGCCGGGGGCGGAGCCGGGAGCAGCCTCGTACTTGGATGCGCATTTCGCCTGGACCAGTTCGGCGGTGAAGCGGCCGTCGGGTCCCAAACGGCCTTCGACTAAGGCCTGGGCTCCGTCGCGGAATGTGTCGGGCAGGGGGTCGCGGCCGGTGTAGCTCACGGCCAGGGTCTTACCCTGCTCTTCGAGCACGAAATCGACGCGGCCGTTGGGATGCGAGATCGACCCGGCGCTGACGTTTCCGGAGACGCGCATGCGCTGGTGCAGCGCGGAGCCCTGCAGCCCCGAGAGTTCGGAAATTGTGTGGTAGTAGGTATGGCTCTGCGTGAAGCCTACGTAGGCGAGGACCAGAAGCGTGGCGACGATGATGCCCGATCCAATCACGAACTTCGCGCTGGCTTTCATAGGCCTGTCCCCCCGGTGGAGCTGTGATCCAATGAAAAATTTTAGCACAGCCGCTGAACGCAGCCGAAAGTATCTTTAACGCCCGCCGGGGGAATCCCGGGCCGGCGCACCACGGGTGTAGCGGGCGTGAGGGTGCCGGCACGGAGAGCGAAAAGCGGCGGCAGGGCCTTGGGGTGTATCAGAGTTGCTGCAAAGGCTCGATTTCGATTCGGTTGCGCCCCTGGTCTTTGGCCCGGTAGAGGGCGCGGTCCGCCCGGCTGACCAGATCGCTGAACGCGGGAGCCGGCGCGCCGCAAAAGCCCGCCGCGCCAAAGCTGGCGGTCAGCGTCACGTCCGCTCCGCCGAACGAAAAGTGCTCCGCCGCAAACCGCGCGCGAATGCGATCGGCCACGGCGGGCACGGCCCGGAAATCAGCGTAGGTGACGATGTGGAGAAATTCCTCGCCCCCGATGCGGCCGGAGATGTCGGACGACCGCGTGTGCTCTTTGAGGATTTCGGAGAATCTCCTGAGCACAACGTCTCCCGCATCGTGCCCGTAGGTGTCATTCACCCTTTTAAAGTGATCCAGATCAAGCAGCACCACCCAGAACGAGAAGCCGTGGCGGGCGGCCGCGTTCATCTCGCGTTCGGCCCAGCTTTCGATGGCGCGGCGATTGGGCAAGCCCGTCAGGGCATCGGTCAACGCCAGTTCTTCCAGGAGACGATTCTTGGCTTGGAGTTCGCGTTGTAATTCGACCAGCCTGCGGCCCACCTGGACGCGCGCCAGGAGCTCCTCGGGGTGGAATGGTTTGGTGAGGTAGTCGTCGGCGCCGGCGGCCAGGCCTTTGACGATGTTCTCCTTCTCGGTAATGCTGGTGACCATGATGATGTAGGTGTACGAGGATTGTGTCGCGCGGATTTGGCGGCACAGCTCGACCCCGGTCACATCCGGCATCAGACAATCGGTGATGACCAGGGAAGGCTGCCCGCGCTCGAAGATCTCCAGGGCCTCGTGGCCGTTGGTGGCGAGATGAACCGAGCAGGGCTCCTGGGAAAGGGCCTGTTCGAAGAGCTTCCGCTGGACCGGTGAATCGTCGACAACCAACACGTGGAAGGCGCTCATCGGGCCTTGACAGAAGCTGAGCCGCGGCGGGGAATTCGCCGCGCATGGGATCGGGCGGGCTTATTCATGGCTCGCGATGCCGGAGCCGTTGGTTCCCTGGGTTGTGGAGGATGCGGTGCTGGCGACGGGGCCAAGCTTGGCGCGCAAGCAGCCCCGCAACTCGGGAGACAGATCAGTGATGCTCATGCCGTCGGAGACGATGAATTTGCAGCTCAGAATCGTGCGCGGACTATCCTCGTCGGGGAGCTGGCAGCTGACGCGGCAATACTGGCATTCCTGGTTCCAGCAAAAGCGGCCGTAGGGGACCGTTTCCGGGCTGATGAATTGGAACGCGCGCAGCAGGGAATTCCTGTCCGGGACGAGAAATGGCTTGCCCAGGATGGTGATTTCGACCAGCCGCTCGTGCGGCCGAAAAACTCCACTCATTTCTTGAAGCGCCTTGGTTTCCGACAAGAGGGTCGTATCTCCTCCGTTGAAGCTAAAGCAGGAAGAAGCCGGGCGCAACGGAAACGGGCCCAGCCGTGCCCAATAATCCAATGGCAGGCGGCCAACGGTGGCGGCGAGACAAATGATCGCGGAGAAGTGACCGGAGCGCCGGTGGCGCGGACCGCACGTCAGGCGAAGAACTGGCCCATGCGGCGGAACTTTTCGTAGCGTTGCTCGACCAACTCGCCGGGAGACAGGCGGGAAAGTTGCTCGAGAGAGCGGGCGAGGACCGGCTCGAGGAGCTTGGCGGCCGCCGCAGGGTCGCCATGGGCGCCGCCTTCGGGTTCGGGGACAATTTCGTCGATGATTTTCATCTCCAGCAGGTCGGTGGCGGTAATCTTCAGTGCCTGCGCCGCCGTCTCCGCCTTGGTGGGATCGCGCCACATGATGGAAGCGCAGCCTTCGGGGGAGATGACCGAGTAGACGGAATTCTCCAGCATGAAGACGCGGTCGCCGACAGCGATGGCCAGCGCGCCGCCGGAGCCCCCTTCGCCGGTGATGGTGATGACAATGGGCACGGGCAGCCGCGACATTTCCCGGAGGTTGCGGGCGATGGCTTCGGCCTGGCCGCGTTCTTCGGCGTCCACGCCGGGATAAGCGCCGGGCGTATCCACGAACACCAGCACGGGCCGCGCGAATTTGGCGGCGAGTTGCATGGCGCGGAGGGCTTTGCGGTAGCCTTCCGGCTTGGCTTGGCCAAAGTTGCGGGCCACGCGCTGGCGGGTATCGCGCCCCTTCTGGCTCCCGATCAGGATGACGGGTTGGCCGCGGAACCAGGCCATGCCCGTGAGCAGCGCCGGATCGTCGGCGAAATTGCGGTCGCCGTGGATCTCGTTGAAGTTGGTGAAGAGAAGACGGATGAAATCTTCGGTGTAGGGCCGCTGCGGATGGCGGGCCAACTGGACTCGCTGCCAGGGGCTGATGTGCAGATAGAAATCGTGTTTCAGTTCGGTGACCTCGCGGCGGATGCGCTCGATGTCGAGGGCGGTCACGTCGGAAGGATCGGTCAGGCTGCTGAGGGCCGCGATGTCGCGCTCGAGCGCGGCGATTTCCATTTCGCGCAGCTGTTCCCGGCCCTGGCGTTCGGCAGGGGACGCCGGGCTGGCCTTCTCCTGCGGAGCGGCGAGCGTCGATTGTTCGCGCGCCTTGGCGCGCTCGCGCATGCGGCGGAGGCGCTCGCGCGCCAGTTTGCGTCTCTCGGATGCGTCGGTCACTGCACCACCGCCACGGAGTCGCTGCCGCAGATCTCGCGGACGCGCTCCAGAAGTTCCCGGTCGGCTTGGACCGCGCTGGAAGCTTCCAGCGTGGCTTCCGTGCCATCGTTATTCACGAGCTCGAACGAAACACGGCATCGGCCGGGCCGGCTGGAAAACAGTTCCTGGAGGCGATCGAGCGCGTCCCGGTCGATGGCCGCCAGCTCCATGCGCACGCGCAACAGGCTTGGTGAGCCGTTGGCGGCGCGGCCGGCTGCCTGACCGGCCACCTGATCGAGCAGGCGCGCATCGGAGACGATCACGCGCGTGCCGACGTCTTCCACCGCGACGCGCCCCTTCACCAGCAGCGGCGTCGCCGGTTTCAGGACGGATTCGAGCTTTTGAAACGCCTCGGGGAAGACCAGGACTTCGCTCACGCCGGTGCGGTCCTGCAACGTCAGAATGGCCCAGCGCGCGCCGCGGCGCGAGCGCATGGAGCGCGACTGCACGATAATGCCGGCCACGACGAGTTCCTCGCCATTGCGCCGGCCCTCCAGCGTCGACAGTTCGACCGCTTTCAGGTCCTGCAGGCGGCCCGCATACTTGTCCAGGGGATGCCCGGAGATATAGAAGCCGAGCGTAGCGTACTCGGCGGCGAGCAACTCGTGCTCGGGCCATTCCTCCACGTCCGGCAAGGTTTCGGCTGGCGCCTGGGGCGCCGCTCCGCCGCCGAACAGTCCGTGCTGGCCGCTTTCCCGGGCGCGCTGCAATTTCTGCGCGCGCTCGATGGTACGGTCCAGCGCGGCGGCCATCTGTGCGCGGCGGGCGCCCAGGCCGTCCAGGGCCCCGGCGCGCACCAGACTTTCGAGTACGCGCTTATTGAGCAGCCGCGATTCGACCGATTCGCAGAACTCGAAGAAGTTGGTGAAGCGGCCGAGCGTGTCGCGGGCCTGCAGGATTCCTTTGACGGTATTTTCACCGACGTTCTTGATGGCCGCGAGGCCGAACCGAATATCGTTGCCCACGGGCGTGAAATTCAGATCACTGGTGTTGACGTCGGGCGGAAGCACGGTAATGCCCATGCCGCGCGCCTCGTGAATGTACTTGACCACCTTCTCCGTGTTGCCGGTTTCCGAGGTGAGCATGGCGGCCATGAATTCCACCGGGTAGTGCGTCTTGAGCCATGCCGTCTGATAGGCCAGCAGCGCGTAGGCGCAGGAATGCGACTTGTTGAAGCCGTAACCGGCGAACTCGGCCATGAGATCGAAGATCTTCTCGGCTTTTTTGGGCGGCACCTTGCGCGCGCGGCATCCGGTGAGGAACTTCTCGCGCTGGGCGGCCATCTCCTCGGGCTTCTTCTTGCCCATGGCCCGGCGCAGCAGGTCCGCATCGCCGAGCGAGAATCCCGCCAGGCGATTGGCGATCTGCATCACCTGTTCCTGGAAAACGATGACGCCCCAGGTGCCGGAGAGAATCTCCTCGAGTTCGGGCAGATCGTAGGCGACTTTCTTTTTCCCGTGCTTGCGCGCGATGAAGTCGTCAATCATGCCGCCCTGAATCGGGCCGGGACGATACAGGGCGTTGAGGGCGGTCAGATCCTCGAGGCGCGTGGGCTGATAGCGCTTCAGGATGTCGCGCATGCCGTGCGATTCAAACTGGAAGATGCCGGAGGTGTCGCCGCGCGCGAACAGCGCGTAGGTGGCGGTGTCGTCCAGCGGCAAGGTCGACAGGCTGACCTCGGTGCCGCGATTCTGGCGGATCATGCGCACGGCGTCGTCCAGAACGGTGAGCGTCGTCAGGCCGAGGAAGTCCATCTTCAGCAGGCCGATGCGCTCCAGCGCGTTCATATCGTACTGCGTCGTGATTTCGTCCTTGTTCGACTTGTAGAGTGGGACGATTTCCGTGAGCGGGCGCGGCGAGATGACCACTCCGGCGGCGTGCGTCGAGGCGTGGCGCGCCAGGCCCTCCAGGCGCAGCGCCACTTCGACCAGCTCCTTCACGCGCTCATCGGATTTGCGCAGCGCCTCGAGCTGGGGAGACTGCTTGAGCGCCTCCTCGAGCTCGATGTTCAGCGTGGCGGGAATCATCTTGGCGATCTTGTCCACTTCGCCGTAGGGCATGTCGAGGGCGCGGCCGGCGTCCTTGAGGACGGCTTTGGCGGCCATGGTGCCGAAGGTGATGATTTGCGCGACGCTGGTTTCGCCGTAGGTCTGCCGGACGTATTCGATCACTTCCTCGCGGCGGCGCATGCAGAAGTCGATGTCGATATCGGGCATGGAAATGCGCTCGGGATTCAGGAAGCGCTCGAACAGCAGGTCGTATTGCAACGGGTCCACGTCGGTGATGCGGAGCGCGTAGCTGACGAGACTTCCCGCCGCCGAACCCCGGCCCGGTCCCACCGGGATTCCCTGCGCCCGCGCGTAGCGGATGAAATCCCAGACGATGAGGAAGTAACCGGCGAAGCGCATCTTCCCGATCATCTCGATTTCAAACGAGAGGCGGCGTTCGTAGTCGGCCAGGGAGTGGCGCAGGCGGCCCTCCTGGGCCTGCCGTTCGAGCTGTGGCACGAGCGAGGCAAAGCCTTCGCGAGCCGTCTTCTCGAAGTAGGAATCGGTCGTGTAGCCCGGGGGAACTTTGAATTCCGGGAACGGATTGGCAACGCGCTGGATCTTCACGTTGCAGCGGCTGGCGATGGCCACGGTGCGGGCCAGCGCTTCGGGCAGCTCGCCGAACACCTGGGCCATTTCCTCGGCGGTTTTGAAATAGAACTGGTCGGTGGCGAATTTCATCCGCGAGGAGTCGCTCATCGTCTTGCCGGTCTGAATGCACAGCAGGACTTCCTGGGCGTGGGCGTCGGAGCGGGTGAGGTAGTGGCAATCGTTGGTGGCCACCAGGGGAATGCCGGTGTCGCGCGAGAGCCGGACCAGATCGCGATTGACGCGGGTTTCCACTTCCAGGCCCTGGTCCTGCACTTCGAGGAAGAAACTATCTTTGCCGAAAATGTCCTGCAGGCGCCCGGCGTTGGCCCGCGCCCGGTCGTACTTCTCGGAGAGCAGGGCGTCGGCCACTTCGCCGCGCAGGCAGGCGGAGAGTGCGATCAAGCCCTTGCTGTGCCGGGCGAGCAATTCGTGATCGACGCGGGGCTTGTAATAGAAGCCGTCGAGGAAGCCGGTGGAGACCAGCTTGATCAGGTTCTGGTAACCTTCGTCGTTTTCGCAAAGAAGCACGAGATGGTTGGAGCGCTCGGCCTCGGCGCCGCGGTTCTTGTGGTTGTCGGGCGCCACGTAGACTTCGCAGCCGATAATGGGCTTCACGCCGTGAGCGGTGGCCTGATGGTAGAAGTTGGCGGCGGCAAACAGGTTGCCGTGGTCGGTCACCGCGACGGCCGGCATCCCGCGGCGCGCGGCCTCGGTGGTCAACTCGCCGATCTCGCAGGCGCCGTCGAGCAGAGAGTAGTCCGTGTGCAGATGCAGATGAACGAAGTTCGATCCGGCGGTGGAAGCCATGCGGAGTTCATTCTAAACCAGCCGAGTCGAATCGCATATCCAAACCTGTCCCCGCGGGACAGCGGGCGCGCCTGGGGCCTCCGGCAGAAACGGTGCGGGAACGGGAGACGTCGCGAAAGCTTGGGAGCCAAAGCCGGGCTCCGGACGGGCGGTAGTAGGGTGCGAAGAAACGCTCCCTCATGTCATTCCGAACTCCGGTCGCAGTTTGACCGGGGTGAGGAATCTGCTTTTTTCTTTAAGTCGGTGCGAAAAGCAGATCCCTCGCTCCGCTCGGGATGACACCCAAACGACTCTTGCCGCAACCTGCTAGAAGCTTTCGGATTCCTGGGTGAAGGTGAAGCCGGGCAATTCGGCGCCCGCGGCCGACTTCGCTACCTTGATGCGCAGGGGAGGCTCCTGTTCGGCTCCCGCCTTGCGCAAGACGGCGTAGCTGGTCAGCGCCTCGCTGTAGATTTTCGTAACGAGATACGCATCGCCGGTGTCGTTCTTCTTCCAGACTTGGCCGAGGAGAATCTTTTTGGCGGGCACAATACGAATGTAAACACAATTCGGAAGCGCGTCAAGACGGCGCTCGCGAGGGCGTCCCGCGGAATAGTACCCGCCGCGGGAGTGGTGCGCCGCGCCGCTCTTGTGGCATCGTATAATCGCCAGGGGGCCTTGATGCCAGCCGACCGCAAAATCGCCGTGGTCCTGTTCCAGTTGGGCGGGCCCGACACGCAGGCCGCCGTCGAACCGTTTCTCTACAATCTGTTTCGCGATCCGGACATCATCAATTTCCCCGGTTCCTTTCTGGCGCGCCGGCCGCTGGCGAAGCTGATTTCGACGACGCGCGCGAAGGTGGCGCGCCAGAATTACGCCGAGATCGGCGGAGGCTCTCCGATCCGGCGCCTGACCGAGCAGCAGGCGCGGGCGCTCGAACAGGCGCTGGCCCCGCATCTGGCGGCGCGCGCCGTGGTGGCCATGCGCTACTGGCATCCGGACACGCGGGAAGCCATCGCCGAGCTGGAAAGCGCGTCCGTTTGACGAGCTCGTTCTTCTGCCGCTGTACCCGCACTATTCGTTCGCGACGACCCGGAGCAGCCTCAAGGAGTGGGACCGGCTGTACAAGCCCCGGGTCCCGGTGCATGTCATCGATCATTTTTTCGACCATCCGGACTACATCGCCGCGCTGGTGGAGCGCATCGACGGCGTTCTGCGCCAGCTTCGGAGTCCGGAAGAAGTGCAGTTGGTTTTCAGCGCGCATGGTTTGCCGCAGGTTCTGGTGGAGAAGGGCGATCCGTACCCGCGGCAGATCGAGGAGACGGTGCGTTTCGTGCGCGAGCTCGGCGCCTGGCCCAATCCGCACGTCGCGTGCTTCCAGAGCAAGGTGGGGCCCCAGAAGTGGCTGCAGCCTTCTCTGATCGGAACGATTGACCGGCTGGGGCGCGCAGGCGTCCGGCGCATGCTGGTGATTCCCATTTCGTTCCTCACCGAGCACATCGAGACGCTGCACGAGATCGACATTGTCGGGCGCGCGCAGGCCCGGGAGCTGGGCGTGACGGATTTCTACATGATGCCCGCGCTCAACGATTCGCCGCTGCTGATTCGCGCCCTGGCTGACCTGGTCCTGCGCGCCATCGGCATGCGCGACGGCGTCGCGTCCCGCGCCCCCTAGCCGCACGCCGGAGCTGAGGATGCTGAGTTGTCCCTCCGTGTCTATCTGTGCTCATCGGTGCCGGCAGCGCCTTCCCCCGCCGCAGGGCCATGGTATAAAGAAATGGTTGTTGCCCCCGGGAGCAGTTCCGGCCTATCGCGGAAAGGTCTATGGAATTTTCGCTAACCGACGAACAACAGCAGCTCCGCCGCACCGTCCGTGAATTTGCCGAGGGCGAGGTGGCCCCGCACGTCATGGAGTGGGACGAGGCCTCCCGTTTTCCCACCGAACTGATTCCCAAGCTGGCCGAAATGGGATTTCTGGGCGTCATCTTCCCGGAGAAGTACGGCGGCGCGGGCCTCGGCTATATGGAGTACGCGCTGATCATCGAAGAGCTCGCGCGCGTGGATGGCTCGGTCGGCATCATCGTGGCGGCGCACAATTCGCTGTGCACCAATCACATTTACAAATTCGGAAGCGAGGAACAGAAGCGGAAATACGTCGTCCCGCTGGCGCAGGGGCAAAAGCTCGGCTGCTGGTCGTTGACGGAGCCGGAAGCGGGCTCCGACGCCGGAGGCACGCGCACCGTGGCTGTGAAAGATCCTGGCGGTTGGGTGATCAACGGCTCGAAGACTTTCACCACCAATGGCCACTATGGCCACGTGTGCGTAGCCATGGCGGTGACTAATGCGACGAAGAAGCACCACGGAATCTCGGCCTTGATCGTCGAGAAGGGAACTCCCGGCTTCCGCCCCGGCAAGAAGGAAAACAAGCTGGGGCTGCGCTCGAGCGATACCAGCGAAGTCGTGTTCACCGATTGCCGCGTGCCGGGCGACAACCTGCTGGGAAGCGAAGGCGAGGGCTTCGTCAACAGCCTGCAGATTCTGGACGGCGGGCGCATCTCGATTGCCGCGCTTGGCCTCGGCATGGCCCAGGGGGCGTACGAGTGCGCCAGGGGATACGCCAAACAGCGGAAGCAGTTCGGCAAAGCCATCGCGGAGTTTCAGGCCATCCAGTTCAAGCTGGCCGACATGGCCACGCAGATCGACGCCGCGCGCCTGCTGACCTACCGCGCCGCCTGGCTCGCCGACCGCGCCATCGCCGAGGGCGACCAGCAGGGCCGCTTCACGCGCGAGGCCAGCATGGCCAAGCTCTATGCCGGCGAGGTGGCCGTGCGCGTGGCGGGCGAAGCGGTGCAGATCCTCGGCGGCTACGGCTTCATCAAGGATTATCCGGCGGAAAAGTTTTACCGCGACGTCAAGATCTGCACCATCGGCGAAGGCACCAGCGAAATGCAGCGCCTCGTCATCGCCCGCCAGCTCCTGGGTAAATAGCCAGCAGATTCGTCGCGCTTGCGGGCTTGTCAGGAATACGTAGTCGCTCAGAATCCGCGACTTCTGACATACAGCATAAGGCTCCCGCCCAGAATGAGCACGCTGAGCATGACGAAATAGAGAACTATTGTTCGATATGCCCATCCCGCTATACCGCGAGAAGAAACCAACGCTCCAGAGCGACAGGCCAGACGCAATGAGGCCGTCTAAACACCAGAGCAACTGCACAATGTCAAAAAGCGCGTACCTCAACTGCGGGTAGATATAGAGGCCGGGGTCGGCAGCTTTCAACTTGGGCTCTAGCCAATAGTCCGAGTAGGCGGTTCGAAGCGTCGCCCAAAGCAGAAAGCTTGATATTGACCCAATCGCCACCGCCAGCGGGACGAGTAGCCATCGGTGCTCAAGAAGTCTTTGGCAGCCTGCCGGTCTGCATCATCTCGCAGAATTGCTGTCCTATGCTGCCCGGAGCCGCCAAAGGTCGCTAGTGCCTGACCAGCGCAGTTGATGCGAACGCATCGATTATCCCGCGCTGTTCCCTTTGAACTTTGAACCTTCAACTGTTAACTTTCAGTCTGCTTATCTGTGTTCATCCGTGTTCATCTGTGGTTGCAATAGGCTTTGGAATTGTGCGAGGAGAGCGCCATGAAACTGGGAGAGATCGCCGAACGACTGGGCTGCCAACTCGAGGGCGACGCGAGCCTTGAGATCAAGGGCGTGGCCGGAATCGAGGAGGCGCAGGCGGGCGAGCTGACGTTTTTCACCAACCGCAAGTACCGTCCCGCGCTCGAGACGACGCGCGCCTCGGCGATCCTGGTGGCGCGCGACGAAGGGCCGCTGCGGACCGCCGCGCTGCGTTCGGCGAATCCGTATCTGGACTTCGCGCGCGCCATCGAGATGTTTCATCCGGCGCCGCAGCTATGCGCCGGGCGTTCATCCGACGGCGGTGGTGGCGAAGACCGCGAAGATCGGCAGCGGAGCGCACATCGGGCCGTATTGCTACGTCGATGAGGATGTCGAGATCGGACGCAACGCGGTGCTGCACAGCTTCGTATCCATCTACCGCGGCGCGCGGATTGGCGACGATTTCTTTGCCCACGCGCACGCGTGCGTCCGCGAGCACTGCCGCATCGGGCACCGCGTGCTGCTGCAGAACGGCGTGGTGGTGGGCAGCGACGGCTTTGGTTTTGCGCGGCAGGAGGACGGCCGGTGGTACAAGATGCGCCAGGCCGGCATCACCGTTATTGCAGATGACGTCGAGATTCAGGCGCACAGCGCCGTTGACCGCGCCACCGTCGGAGAAACCCGCATCGGCCGCGGCACCAAGATCGACAACCTCGTGCAGGTGGGCCACGGCTGCAACGTGGGCGAGGACACGCTGCTGTGCGGCCACACGGGCCTGGCCGGGAGCACGCGCGTCGGCAACCGCTGCATTCTCGCGGGCCGCGTCGGCACCGCCGGACATTTGACCATCGGCGACGGCGCTATCCTGACGGCGCAAAGCGGCGTGCCCACCGACGTGCCCGCGGGCGCGATGTACTCCGGCTATCCCGCGATGGACAGCCTGGCGTGGCGCAAGTCGGTCGCGGTGTTCAATCGGCTGCCCGAGTTGCAAAAAGAGTTGAGGGAATTGCGCGCGGAGGTCGCGCGCCTGAGAGGGGCGTCGGCGTAAGAAGCACCGCCTGCGTGCGTGCGGTACGGCGAACCCGTCAGACGGTGCGCGCAGAGGTAGAGGCCGAGCCGGTGGTGGCGCGCCGGGCGCGCACGCGCAGCACCTTGCGCTGGTTGGCTTCCAGCACTTCGAAGCGCAGGCCGTCGAATTCCAGCACCTCGCCGGTTCGCGGAACATGCCCGGCAACGTCGTTCAGAAGCCCCGCGATCGTGGTGGCATTAGTGCTCCGAAGAGCGGTCTCGGGCGGCAGGCCGAAGATTTCGCCAATCTTGTCCACCGGGAGGCTGCCGCGCAGGACCAGCGAGCCGCCGCTCTCGCGCACCACATCGGGGGCGGGCCGCCGGTCCTCCTCGCCGATGTCCCCGACAATTTCCTCGACCAGATCCTCGACGGTGACCACGCCGGCCAGCATGCCGTACTCGTCAATCACGATGGCCATCTGCTGATTCTTCTCCTGCATCTCCTTCAGGAGTTCGGAGCCGAATTTCGTGTCGGGCACGAACAGCGCCGGGCGCATGAGTTCGCGCACGGAGCGGTGCGCGGCGTCGCGGTCGGGAACTTCCAGCATGTCGCGCGCCATCACCAGGCCGACAATATCGTCGAGGGTCTTGTCGTAGACGGGCAGGCGCGAGAAGCGAGTTTCGACCGCGCGGCGGCGGAATTCCTCGAGCGTGGCATTGGCCGGGATGGCCACCACGTCGGGCCGCGGTGTCATCACGTCGCGCACGCGCTTGTCGCCGAATTCGACGACGTGTTCGATCAGCCGGGCCTCGTCCTGCTCGATGATGCCTTCCTCGGTGGCGGCGTCAACCAGGGCCTCGATGGCCTGCTGCTCGGCCACGGGCGCGCCGGGTTCCTCGTCCGAGAGGTGCAGCACCGATACGAGCATCTCGAGGACCGCGTGGATGGGCCAGATCAGCCAGACCAGCAGCCGCACGGCCGGCACCAGCGGCGCCATCCAGTATCCGCGCGTTCCCGCCAGCAGCACGATGGGCAGAAACTGCATGGCGATGACCACTTCCGCGCCAAGGAAAAATATCACCTCGACCGCCGCTTCCCAGGTGCCGGGCACGAAGAAGAGCACGCCTCCCGCCGTCAGCGCGGCCAGGAACACCAGCCACAGGCGCGCCAGCAGGTTGAAGGCCAGCGCGGCGCGGTTGCGGTCCATCTTGAAGCGGGGCTCGATCTCGGCTTCGAAGATCTCCAGATGCTGGTGAATGCGCCCGGTCGAGACGCGGCCGATCTCCCGGTACACGCGGTCGAGATAGGAGGCGACCACCAGTCCGGCGGTCAGGCCGAGGATGACGATGGTGTAGAGAAAAATGGGCATGAATTATGCCAGTCCGAGCGTCCGGCGAAGACGCTGCTCGCGCCGGTCCATCTGGCCCGTGTCGGTCTCGTGATCGTATCCCATCAGGTGCAGCATGCCATGAAGGAGCAGGATGCGCATCTCATCATTGAACGTGCGGCCGAAGCGCCGGGCGTTGCGGCGTGCGACCGCCGGGCGCGATGGCAATGTCGCCAAGGTAGGAAGCAGATGAAGTAAAGGAGGCAGAGGATGGAAGACCCTGGCGCCTTCGACCCACTCTTTGCTTTCCGCTTTTCGGCTTTCTCGCCTCCGCCGGAAACGATAACACATCGGTGGAGCCCGGCTTGGCGCGATAGGCCCGATTCCAGCGCGCCATCTGCGCGTCGGTGACCAGGCACACGGTCAACGATCCGGCAGGCAAGCGCAGGGCGCGGCGCGCGCGGGACAGGAATCTCCTGAGGAGTCCCATCGAAACCGAAACGCGGCGCTGTTGGTTCAGGATCATGAGACCGGCTCTGGCAACCCCCGGCAGGGCCCACCTCGTGCGCCCGGGCGCGGGAGGGCCTTGGCAGACCTACCTGCCGCGAGCCTTCTTCGCCGGGCGGGACTTGTGTTTGGATCCCTTTCCCGTCGCCTTGGCCTTCGCCGGGGCGGGGGCGTGTGCCGGAGCCGATTCGACGTGCGCGGGCTTCTCGCGGTGTTTCAAGTGGGACGCCACGGACTCGTCTGCCGCGCCCTCCTTCTTCTTGTGCGGCTTTTCGACTTTCTTCACGGGCTCTTCCTTGATGCCGGCGAGCTGGCGCAGCGCCTTGGTGCGATCCTCGGGGGCGCGCGCCTTGCCGCGGAGCTGAAGCTCAAACAGATGCTCGAGAATCTTATCGAACTTGGGTCCGCGCGGGATGCCGAGGGCGTCGAGTTCGCCGGCGGGCAGAGCCATGCGCATCGGCCGCCACTTCTGCATGTAATTCCGCACTTTCGCCAGGGCGCGCGGATGAGGCATCTCCACTTCGATGAACGCCAGCACCTCCGGCGGCACCGACGCGATGTAGGAGTACGCGTCGCGCGGGGTATTGGTCGCCTTTCCCTTGAGAGCCTTCAGGACTTTCTGGGCTTCCGGAATCAGATGCGCGATGGCGTCCATTTCAGCGGCGCGGAACTCCAGGTGACGGAGGGTCGCCAGCGCCTCGCGGGATTTCAGGCGTCCCAGAACGTAGTGGGTGACCGCGGCGTGGGGACGCACACGGATTCCGCCCGCCAGAAAATTGCCGCGCACGCGCGCCAGTTTGTTCAGGCTGTCGTAGTCCGGCTTGCGGCGCTGCAACTGCGGGTGAATGGTAGCCAGCAAACCGTGCGCCTCCCACTGTTTGAGAACCGGCACCGGATTGTCCTCGCGGGATAGCGCGCGGACTTCCTGGCCGGCGTCGCCGCCTTCGATGCGCTCCGGCAACTCTCGTTCCATGGCCAGATCGAACCATTCCTGGGTCCGCGACTCCATCTTGAAGCCCATGCGGGCGCAGTAACGGAGAATCCGGAGGAGCCGGACGGGCTGGTTGGTAAACGAGTGGATCGAAAGAGTGCGCACTTCCTGGCGTTCCAGGTCAGCCAGGCCGTTGGTGGGATCGAGCAGCAATCCGCGCGACTGCACGTTGAGGGAAATGGCGATGGCGTTGATGGAGAAGTCGCGGCGCCGGAGGTCCTCCATGATGCTGGAGAAACGGGTCTCGGGCTTGGCGCCCGGCCGGTCGTAGACGTCGTCGCGCGCCGCCGAGATCGAGCCGTCCGCGTCGCCTGCGAAGATGACTTCGTAGTGGCGCAGGCGCTCGCTCTCCCACACGATGCGGGCGCCGCCCTTCTCCAGCTCGCGGACGATCCGGGACGCATGGCCCTCGACGGTAAAATCCAGGTCGCGGATGGGCTGGCCGGAAATCAGGTCGCGGACCGCGCCGCCGGTCAGATACACGTTCAGATCTTCCGAACGCGCCAGCTCCTGCACTCTCTCCAACGCGGCGCGCTGCTCGGGGGAGAGCCTGCTTTCCAGCAAGAACATGTAATCGGGCATGAAGTGGTGCGCCTCCTGACAGAGTCCCGCGAAGAAGTTCAGGCGCGCGGGTGATGCGCCTTATACGTTTGCTTCAATCGTTCCTCGACGACGTGCGTATAAATCTGCGTCGTGGAGATATCGGAATGGCCCAGCATCAGTTGCACGGAGCGCAGGTCGGCGCCGCGGTCCAGCAGGTGCGTGGCAAAGCTGTGGCGCAGCATGTGCGGCGTCAGGCCCCGGCGAAGCCCCGCCTTGCGCCCGTAGGCGGCCAGGGCCTTCCAGAAAGTGATGCGGTCGATCTTCCGCCCCCGCTGGTTCAAAAACAGATACGGCGGAGAAGGGGAGCGCAACAGCTTGGGTCGCCCGGTGCGGAGATAGTGCCGCACCGCGTCCAGCGCCTGGCGGCCCACGGGCACCAGCCGCTCCTTGTCGCCCTTGCCGACGCAGCGCAGGCAGCCTGCTTCGGCCTCCATGTCGGAGACCCGCAGGCCGCACAGCTCGGAAACGCGCAGCCCGCAGGAATAGAGCAGCTCGATCATGGCTTTGTCACGCGCACCGACCGGCGTGGTGATGTCGGGCTGGCGGAGCAGGCGGTCCACCTCCTCCACGCTCAGGAATTCAGGGAGGCTTTGGCGGAAGCGCGGCGATTCCACCGTGGCCGCGGGGTCGTCCTCGATGTAGCCCTCCAGGATGCCGAAACGGAAAAAATTTCGGATGGTAACCAGATGGCGTGCCACCGATCGGCTGTCCAGACCTTTATGGTAGAGCGAGGCCAAGAAATCGACGATATGGCCCCGTTGCACGTCCGCCATCCCCAAGTGGTGCTCGGCGGCGAAGGCGGCGAACTTGGAGATGTCGCGGCGGTAGGCCAGGATGGTGTTCTCCGACAGCCCCTTTTCGACCCGCAAGCAGTTCAGGAATGTGCGAATTTGCGCTTCCACGTGGTTATCCTTGGCCGAGCGGTTTCTCCGCACGCCGCAAAAGGAGAAAAAATTCCGATAGCTCTTCGCATCGCAGCAGCCGCGCCAGTCCGAAATAGACGGCGACGGCCGCCAAAATCATGGCGGCCAGCAGGCCCGCCTGCTCGAGCAGATGGCCCGCGGCCGCGAAAGGGTACAGCCGCAGTCCCGCGAACGACACCGCGGCCATGGCCGCGGCACACAAGAACATCTTGGCCAGTGGCCCGATCCATGCGCGCCCGCCCAGGCGCCCGTACCGCCTGCGGAACATCAGGAAAAGCAGGCCCAGATTGAAGTAGGCCGCCAGTGAACTCGCCAGAGCCGGACCTCCGTTGGAAAGTACCCGAAAAAAGAAGAGGAGGAACAGCGCGTTGAGCGCGATATTCATGCCCAGCGCCCAGACCCCGGCGCGCGCCGGCGTTGAGGTGTCCTGCGCCGAATAGTACATCGGCGTGATCAGTTTGATGGCCGCGAAGGCGGGCAAACCCAGCGCGTAGTACAGCAGCGCGTGCGCGGTCAACGCGGTGGACTCGGCAGCAAACCGGCCGTGCTGAAACAGCACCTGAATGATGGGATGCCGCAGCAGGATCAGTCCCGCGGCCGCCGGGATGGTGATGAACGAAACGATGCGCAGCGAAAAACCGAACGTGCGCTTCATCTCGTCCCATTGGCCGCCCGCCATCTGCAGCGACATGGTAGGCAGAAGGGCCGTGGACAAGGCGATGGCGTAGCTGCCGAGGACCAGTTGCATCACCCGGTCGGCCACGTAGAGCGATGTGACGCTGCCGGGCGGCAGCCGCCGGGAAAAGGCGAAGATTGTGTCCACGAACATGTTGATCTGGTAGACGCCCATCCCGAAAAACGCGGGCACCATCAGCCGCCCGACCGTGCGGACGCCGGGATCGGATACGGAAAACCGGGGCAGGAAACTCATCCCGCGCCGCCACAGCGCCGGAACCTGCAGGGCCAGCTGGATCGCGCCGCCGGCCAGTACTCCCAGGGCCAGCGCGGTCGCCGGTGTGCGGTAGCCTTCGGGAATCCACCGCAGGATCGGCCGGTAGACGAAGCCCAGAGAACAAACGATCATCGCCAAATTGAAGGCGATGGGAGCGGCGGCGGGAAGAGCAAAGACGCGGAAGCTGTGCAGGATGGCGGTGGCCAGCGCGCCAAGTCCGATGAAAAAGACCACCGGGAAAATCATCCGGTTCAAGGAGCTGGCCATCTCCCGCGGCGCGGACGTGCCGGAAAACAGCGTCAGAAGATGGACCAGTTCGTGCGAGAACACCACGCCCAGCAAGGCCACCACGCTCAGGACCACGGCGAGATTCCAAAATACCTTCTGCGCGAAAGCCCAGGCGTCGGGCAGCGGCCTGTTGTGGAGGTAGCCGGCGAAGACGGGGATGAACGAGGCCCCCAGCGATCCTTCTCCGGTCATCCGGCGTATCAAACTCGGAATTCGAAAGGCGAGAATGAAGGCATCGGCCGCGGGCGATGTCCCGAGCAGGAGCGTGATCCGTTGATCGCGTAAGTATCCGCAAATCCGGCTGATGACGGTGATCAGAGCGACAACCGAAGCCGATCGGAGGAGCTGTCCTTTGATGGTCAATCAGCCGTGGCTCCCGCGCTAACCCTTTGAACAACAAGGAGTTGACAAAAATCGCCATAACGATAACATAATCTGGACTGAAATAGCAACTAGCGATCCAAATACAGGTCTCGGTACCTTGAAAAATCGCACCGCCGCTACCACGCACAAAAAAGTGGTCGTCGTTCCTGTCGAGGGAACGCCCATCCAGGGCTATCTGAATCCCGCCACGTTGGGGCAGTCCGAGGTGGTCGACGTGCTGACGTCGGACGGGGAGCACCGCGCCCTGGATCTGCCGCAGATCAAATCAATCTATTTCGTCCGGGAGTTCGAGGAAGGGTTCGCGTTGGAGCGCAAGACGTTTCTGAGCCGGCCGAAACTGGACGGGTTGTGGGTGCGGCTGCGCTTTCGGGACGAGGACGTGATGGAAGGCATCGTCGCGAACAATCTGCTGGATCTGCTGGATACCGGTGTGCAGCTTACGCCGCCCGATCTCCACGGCAACGTGCAACACATGTTCATTCCACGCTCGGCGCTGGCCGAGATGAAGGTGCTGGGAGTCGTGGGAGGCGCGCGGCGCGCGTCCCGCGCCACGCGCGAGCGGCGCGACGTGGCGGAGGCGCAGTCGAAGCTCTTCAGCGAATAGCCTGTTCTCGGACACCCCGGTGGCGTCGTTCCTCTCCGCTTTTAGCATTTTCCGCAAAAAGACAAATTGGCTCTTTACGATGCTCCGCGGTATTCTATATTGGACCGCAGGACGAAGCCAATGTTGCAGCTTCATTTACAGCCCGAGAGCCACATCCCCCTCTACATTCAGCTGCGCGACCAGCTGCGCGCGCTGGTGCATTCGGGCGAACTGCGCGGCGGCGACCGCATTCCCGCCAGCCGCGAGCTGGCCGGACATCTGGGCGTCCACCGCACCACGGTGGCCAATGCGTACGCGGAACTGGAATCCGAAGGTCTGATTCGCGGCCATGTGGGCCGCGGCACGTTCATTTGCGATTCGCCGGCCCGGCAATTTTCTCCGCCGCCGCGTCCCAATGGCCACGGAGGTTCGATTCGCTGGGAGGCCCTGTTCGCCGATGAGCGCGGCGACGAGGGGTTGAGCCGCCTGATGCCGGATGTGCCGCCAGGAGCTATCGCCTTCACCGCCGCCCGGCCCTCCGGAGAATTTTTCCCCATCGAGGAGTTCCGCCGGTGCGCCAACGCCGTGTTGCGGCGGGAGGGCCGGCAGATATTGCAGCTTGGTTCCAGCGACGGCTACGAGCGGCTGAAAAGCGGAATCAGGGACATGCTGCGGGGCGAGGGCGTGGATGTGGGCGCCGGGCAGATCATGATCACGCACGGATGCCAGCAGGCCATTGACCTGCTTACCAAGGCGTTTCTGCGTCCCGGAGACGCGGTGGCGCTCGAGGATCCGGCCTATCCTGGCGCGATTGCGGTCCTGGCCGGAGCGCGCGTCCGGGCGCTCTCGGTAACGGTGGAAACCGACGCGGCCCGCAGCGGGCGTCTGGGACTCGATCTGGACATGCTGGAAACTGTGCTCCTGCAGAACCGGGTAAAGTTCATCTTTGTCACGCCCGATTTTCACAATCCGACCGGCACGGCCATGCCGGTGGCCAGCCGCCGGCGCCTGTTGGAATTGGCCGCGCGGTATCAGGTGCCGGTGGTCGAGGACGGCATCTACGCCCGCCTGCGCCTCCGCGGAAATGGACTGCCCTCGCTCAAGGCGCTGGATAGCGCCGGGCATGTGATCCAGATCGACAGCTTTTCAAAAATCGCCTTTCCCGGTCTGCGCGTGGGTTGGTGTATCGGTCCGGAGGCGGTGATCGAGCGGCTGCGATTGCTCAAGCAGTCCACCGACATCCATTCCGACCAGTTAGCGCAAGCGGCCATGGCGGAGTTCGTCGAACGCGGCCATCTGGCCCGGCATGTGGCTAAGATGAAGCAGGTATACCGGCGCCGCCTCGAAGCGATGGAAGAGGCGCTGGATAGATACATGCCCAACGGGGCCACCTGGACACGTCCGGAGGGTGGCATGTCGCTTTGGGTGAGTCTGCCGTCCGGCTTCGACGCCGGAGAACTGCTGATTCACGCCCGGGAACGAGGTATCCTGTTTGTTCCGGGCCGGTACTTTTACTTGCAGAACCCCCAGCCCAACACATTGCGGCTCGGGTTCGCCAGCGTGGACGAGGCGAGCATCGCGCGGGGCATCCAGACCCTGGCCGAGGTGGTGAAGAGCGAACTGCGCAAGCGGCAGCGCGGCGTGCGGGAAGAATCGCAGGCGCGCGTGGCGCTGATTTGAGGGAAGCGCCGCCGACGCTGGCAGCATCCCAGGAAAAGGTTGCGAAATGCTGATCAAGCCCAACCCGGCGAATCCCTGCTTTGCGTGCGGCGGCGCGAATGCGCGTGGCATGCAGCTCAGCTTCGAGCAGGATGACGCCACGCGGCGCATCCGCGGGGCCTTTCGCATCGGCGCGGAATACGAGGGCGGTTCGGGCTTCGTGCACGGCGGAATCATCGCCACGCTTCTCGACGAAGTGATGGCCAAGGTGAGCCGCTTCGTCCAGGATCGCGCGGTGACCGCCGAGCTCACCGTCGAGTACCGCAAGCCGGTTCCGGTGGAGGAAGATTTGATCGTCGAGGGCTGGGAAGTGAGCCGGAAGGGACGCAGCCTGTACCGGGAAGGCGAAATTCGCGACGCTTCCGGGAAGCTACTGGCTCGCGGGCGCGGCCATTTCATCCTGGTCGATCCGGAGCGTTTTAAGTCCGCGGGCGCCGGAGATGGGAAATAGAGAAACAGGAAACGGCAAAGGCAAAGGGTTCGCACCATGCCGGCAAGAACCGGCACAAAGAAGGGAATCGAAAGGGGAGCAATTCATGGAGCTGATGAACAATAACCTCTGGCGCGTGAAGGTGGGGCTGGCGGAGATGCTCAAGGGTGGCGTCATCATGGACGTCACGAACGCCGAGCAGGCCAAGATCGCTGAAGACGCCGGTGCTTGCGCGGTGATGGCGCTGGAGCGCGTGCCATCCGACATTCGCAAGGAGGGCGGCGTGGCGCGCATGGCCGCGCCGCGCGTGATTCGCGAGATCATGGGCGTGGTGTCGATCCCGGTGATGGCCAAGGTGCGCATCGGCCATTTTGCCGAAGCGCAGGTGCTGGAAGCTCTCGAAGTGGATTACATCGACGAGAGCGAAGTGCTCACGCCGGCCGACGAGGAGCATCACGTCTGGAAGCATGGCTTTAAGGTGCCGTTCGTCTGCGGCGCACGCAATCTGGGCGAGGCGCTGCGGCGCATCGCCGAAGGCGCGGCCATGGTGCGCACCAAAGGCGAAGCCGGCTCGGGGAACATCGTCGAGGCCGTGCGCCACATGCGGGCCATCGTGGGCCAGATGAAGCGTCTGACCCGGCTGGGCGAAGAAGAACTGGTACACGAGGCCAAGGAGCTTGGCGCTCCGTTCGAGCTGGTGGCCTGGGTGGCGAAAAACGGCAAGCTCCCCGTGCCGAATTTTTCGGCGGGCGGCATCGCCACGCCGGCGGATGCGGCGCTCGTCATGCAACTGGGCGCCGAAGCCGTGTTCGTGGGCTCGGGCATTTTCAAGTCGAGCGACCCGGCGCAGCGCGCGCGGGCGATCGTCAAGGCCACCACGCATTACAAGGACGCGAAAGTGGTTCTCGAAGCCTCCGAGGAACTGGGCGAGGCCATGAAAGGTCTGGACGTCCGCCAGATGGACGAGAAGGATCTGCTGCAGACGCGCGGGTGGTGAGGGAGAGCGGTAATTCGTGACTCGTGACTTGTGATTCGTGAGTCGTGAGTGCTTGGCAATCATGAAAATCGGGGTTCTGGCGATACAGGGTGATTATGAAGCGCATGCCCGGATGCTCGACCGTCTGGGCGTGGAGCACCGTTATGTCCGCCGGCCCGCCGATCTGGATGAACTGGCGGGCATCATCCTGCCGGGCGGGGAAAGCACCACACACCTCAAGGTGATGACCGAGGAAGGTCTGTTCGGCGCGCTGCAGCAGTTTGCGGCCAACGGCGGCGCGTTTTTCGGCACCTGCGCGGGAGCCATCCTTCTCGCGCGGGAGGTTCACGGCCCGGCGCAAGCGTCGCTCGGGCTGCTCGACATCTCCATCCGGCGCAATGCCTACGGCCGCCAGCTCGCCAGCGACGTGCATACCGGCGCGACGAAACTCCGGCCGGAACCGCTGGAAATGGTCTTTATCCGCGCGCCGATCATTGAATCGGTCGGGGAGGGCATTGAGGTCCTCGCCGAAGAGGGCGGCCATGCGGTGCTGGTCCGCCAAGGGCGCATCCTGGCGGCAACGTTCCATCCGGAATTGAGCGACGACCTCACCGTCCACGAGGATTTCCTCAAACGAGCGGCGCAGTGATAGACTGCGCCGTCATCGATGAGCACACCAGTCGTTCCGTCCGGCGCCGCTGACGCACCCCTGCGAAATGCCGCGCGCGCGCGAAGGCGGTGCGTCGCGTGGGTGGCGTCGTTTTTCCTCGTGGTGCTGGCAGGAATCGCCGCCGACCTGCTGCGCTACGATCTGCGCAGTTACGCGGTCCTGAGCCGCCTGCTCGATGAGAAATCCTCCGGCCCGCTGCTGTGGTACGAAACGCACCCCGTGACCGTGGAGGAAGTCCAGATACCCACCGGCAGCGCTTTGGTGCGCGCCCGCCTATACCTTCCCGTGGGAGTCGCGCACCCGCCCGGAGTCGTGGCCGTGCACGGGATTCACCGGCTGGGTATGGATGACCCTCGGCTGGTGAGTTTTGCGCGCGCCGTGGCGGGCGCCGGCTTTGCCGTGCTGACCCCCGAGATGAGCGCGCTGGCGGATTACCACGTCGACGCCGCCTCGGTCACCACCATCGGCGATTCCGCCATTTGGCTGGAACGGCGGCTGGGAGGCAGGCCCGTCACCGTGACGGGGGTGAGTTTTGCGGGCGGACTCTCGCTGGTGGCCGCGTCCAATCCGCGCTACGCGCGGCACATCCGCGCGCTGGTGCTGATGGGCGCCTACGATGATCTGGCGCGCGTCTCGCGTTTTCTGGCCACCAGCCAGGAGGAGCTGCCAGACGGGCGCTCGGTACCGCATCCCGCGCACGACTACGGCGCGTCGGTATTCGTCTACGCGCATCTGGAGCAGTTTTTCCCCGCCGCGGATCTTCCGGTGGCCCGGCAGGCGCTGCGCTACTGGCTCTGGGAGCAGCCCGAGAAAGCGCGCGAGCTGTTTGGCCAGCTGAGCCCGGAGGGCCGCGCGACGCTGCAAGCCTTGTGCGATCGGCGCATCGAGGCGGTGCGGCAGCGGCTATTGCAGGCGATTCAGACGGACCGCGCGGAACTGGCGGCTGTGTCGCCGCACGGGAAGTTGGCCAATCTGCAGGTGCCCGTTTTTATCCTGCACGGCTCGGACGACAACGTAATCCCGGCGTCCGAGAGCCTCTGGCTGGCGAAGGAAATTCCGCGGGCGCAGGTGCGCGCCGTGTTGATCACCAGCGCGTTCTCCCACGTGGACCCAAACCGCAAGGCCGGGTGGTACGAGCAGGTCCGCCTGGTCCGGTTTCTCGGCGCCGTGCTGCGCGCCGCCGACGCGCCGTAGCTATGACGCGAATTACTTGCGAGTTGCCGACTTTACAGGTGCTATTCGCTGGCTAGGAACGCCTTACAAGATCCCGACAATCCTGTTGGGATCAGCAAGCCACGAGCAAGCAGCGCGGTTCATGGAGCCACTTGAAGAGCTTGTTCGCGGTCCCGGCAACAAATTCACTGGGTTGTTACATTGCCTTCATTTGCAGGAAACCGAGCTCCCTGACAGTGCTTGGGAGGAGACCCCCTATGAACAAAAAATGGAACCTGAGTCTGCGGGCCGTCTGGACTGTGGCCGCGCTCACACTGGCGGCCACGGCCCTGCTGGCGCTGACCTCTGCGCATGGCGACAACGGAAACGGCAATGCCTATGGCAAGAACAAAAACTATCCGTACGGCACCAACCAAACCAGCAGCCGGCCCTACTTGATCGGGCTGTGGGGCGATCTGCCGTACTCCCAGTCGCAGGCCGACGCGATCCCGGCCATGATCGACGACATGAATTCTCAGGATCTGGTCTTCACCGTTCACGACGGCGACTTGCGCCAGGGCAGCGGCGTTCCGTCATGCGCCGTCAACAGCTCCAACGGCGTCGGCGGTATCGTCGACGGCGGCAGCATCTATCAGCGCGCACTCAATTACTTCAACGCCCTGCAGGCTCCGGCCATCTTCACGACGGGCGATAACGACTGGACGGACTGCGATCGCGCGAGTCTGGGTTCCGAGGCCAGGAACTCGCTGAGGATTCTCGACTACGAGCGGTCCCTCTTCTTTTCCACCCCCTACACGCTGGGCCAAACCAAGTTCCTCCAGGAGGTGCAGTCCACGCCGACCTGCAAGGGCTACCTCACAGGCACCGACGGACCCACGGTCGACAAAACCAAGAGCGAAACGTACACTTACACGAACGTCCCCTGCTCGGAAAACCGCCGTTGGATCGTTGGCAAAGTGATGTACGCGGTGTTGGACATTCAAGGCTCCTGCGACAACCTCTGCGACGATTATCCTGATCCCGTCGAGGAGGGTGCACGCAAGGCCGCCGACATCGCCTGGATGCAAGGCACCTTCCAGACGGCCGTCGACCAGAACTGCGTCGCTGTGATGTTCTTTTCCCAGGCGGACCCGGGCTGGGATGATACGGACGGTACCCGCGCCCCGACGCGCAATGCCCAAACCCTCATCGAGGACGACGCGCAGAAGGCGACTGATGGCTTCGGGGATTTCCTGCGGGCTCTGCGCACCCAGGTGATTGCTTTCGGAAAACCGGTCGCCTACGTCCACGGCGATTCGCACTACCTCCGCGTGGACAAACCGATGCTGGACACCACCGGAAAGCGAATCGTGAACTTCACGCGCGTCGAGACCTTCGGCGACCACCAGCCCAACCTCGGCGACGTGAACTGGCTGAAGGTGACCGTGGATCCTTCCAGCCGCGAGGTGTTCTCGTATGAGCCGCAGATCGTGAATCGCGATCCGGTTCTGGTTCCTTAGACACTCTCCCCACGATCGGGGGATCAAGTCGGCGAACCACGCTTTGGGCGGGGTTCGCCGATCCTTTTAGTGAGAGAGAAGCGAGCGCGTTCCAATGGCCGGTTCGATACCATGGACGCCTATGTTCATCGCTGCTGGTACGCGCCTAGAACATTACGTTTCAACGTCGCTTGGCAGCGAGAGCGTTAGTCGTAGTATTCGGAGCCGAGGTGGGTGATGAGATCTTCGCCCATCATCCAGCGCAGGGTGTTCTTGAGCTTCATCGACTGGATGAAGAGGTCGTGCTCGGGATACAGCTCCCGCGCGCACATGGGCGACTTGAAATAGAAGCTCAGCCATTCCTGGATGCCGCGCATGCCGGCGCGCTTGGCCAGGTCGAGGAACAGCGCCAGATCGAGGACGATGGGCGCGGCCAGGATCGAGTCGCGGCACAGGAAGTCGACCTTGATCTGCATCGGGTAGCCGAGCCAGCCGAAGATGTCGATGTTGTCCCATCCCTCTTTGTTGTCTCCGCGCGGCGGGTAGTAGTTGATGCGCACCTTGTGGTGGATCTTCCCGTACAGCTGCGGATACATTTTCGGCTGGAGGATGTATTCGAGCACACCGAGCTTGGATTCTTCCTTGGTCTTGAACGAGCCCGGATCGTCGAGCACCTCGCCGTCGCGGTTGCCCAGGATGTTGGTGGAAAACCATCCGTTCATGCCCAGCATGCGGGCCTTGAATCCCGGCGCCAGAATCGTCTTCATCAGCGTCTGGCCGGTCTTGAAATCCTTTCCGACCACGGGCACGCCGCGCTCCTTGGCGAATTCCTCGAGCGCGGGAATGTCCACGGTGAGATTGGGCGCGCCATTGGCGAAGGGCACTCCTTCGCTGATGGCCGCGTAGGCGTAGAGCATCGAAGGCGCAATGGCGGGATGGTTGGTCTGCATGCCCTTCTCAAACGAGGCCATGTCGGCGTGGACAGCCTCCGATGTGATGAAGCTTTCCGTGGAGCCGCACCACACCATCACCACGCGGTTGAGTTGGTTCTTCTTCTTGAAGTTGCGGATGTCCTGGCGGATCTGCTCGGCCAGGTCGAATTTCGTCTTACCCTTCTTGACGTTGGTGCCATGAAGGTTCTTGACGAAGCTCTGGTCGAAGGCCGCCTTCATCGGCTTGATGTTCTTCAGGAACTTCGCGACCTTGCTGAGATCCTTGGCGTCGAGCACGCCCGCCTTGGTGGCCGCCTCGTAGGCGTTGTCCGGGAAAACGTCCCAGCCGCCGAAGACGAGATCGCCCAGGCGCGCCAGGCGCACGAAATCCTTGATCTTGGGGCTGCGCCCTTCGGTGCGCTTGCCCAGGCGAATCGTGCCCATCTGCGTGAGCGAGCCGACGGGAACCGACTTCGCCCTTCCGCACCAGTTCCACCCCCGCCATAAACGTCGTGCTGACGGCGCCCATTCCGGGCGTTAGTATTCCCAGCTTCCCCTTCGGCGCAGCAATGCTTACCGGCCTGTCCATTCAGCTCCCCCTGTGGTTGTTTCGAAAAAGTCCGCGCCGCCGGCTGCCCGAAAATTCTCGCAGGACCTCGCCGGCACGTCTGTGCGCTCGCCGTGCTCGTCGCGATGCGCCGAATCAAGCGAAGTACAGCATAATGCTGCATCGCGCGGCCTTTTGCAAATCCATTCCGGGGGGAGCGCGCAACATTGCTGGTGGCACTTCCAGGGAGGCAAATGCGTGGAGACGTGGCAATCGGCCGACGGCCTGGGATTCCTGACCCAGCTCGGCGCAATACCTCCATTGGCGCTGAAGCGGTAATCCGCCTGATGACGGCGGCAGCGCAGCAAAACCTCTAGGACGAACTCGCGGGGCACGGCAATGTTGTGCGTGCTACTGGGGAAGGTCGTGCACCAGAAAGCGGCGTATCGCGATACCCCACGGCCGGAACGCCCTCACGCCACTGCGTGTCTCGATTTCGCAGGTGTCCGTTCGACTTGCTGAATTGTCCTGCGAAGCCAACCGAGCACGGCTGCTTGAACGTCCGGTGCGTCGCCCGGCCCCCCGAGGGTCGCCACCGTATCTCCGCGTTCATTCAGCGGAATATGGTGACACGGGATCGCTTCGCCGCGCTTCTCAGCCGGAACGAAATCGATGAGCCAGCACTCCGAACATGGATGCTCTCTCACTGGCAAGCCATAGTTCAGGCACGAAGGAGAATCCCGGAACACGGAAAGCTCTTCGCGCGATTCCGGTGTGCTTTCGCCGAAATGGACTGAAATCGGATCATTGTGGTTCGCGCGCGCCGGAAACCTTCCCCGAACGGGTTTGTATCCACCTAGCTCACAAAACTCCAACTCCAACTTGAGAGCAGTGAGCAGGGCTTGTTGTTGATTCTGTGCCATCGCACCCTCCTCGCCCCCCCCACAACTATAGATGAACTCGATTCTGTAATATCGCTGTGACGGCGGTCACAGACCGCTGCGACGGAACTCGAAGCTGAAATCGGCAGGCTCACGGCCGACTTGGCGAGCGGCATTCATTCCCCGGCGGTGATGGGTGAAATCTCGAAGCGCGAGCGGGAGATTGCGGAAATCTCCGGCCGGCTGGGCGTGCGTTGCATCGGGGAGTTAGAACCTGCTTCGAGAGATACGTGGGGATGGTGCCGAGGGCGCGGCCCGCACGCTGGAGCCTATGCCCGGAATCGCCGTCAGGTGTGAGGGTGTGTTCAAGAAAGCGGCATGAGACTAGTCAAAGTGAAATTAGGGACATAGATTCCCCTTGCCTCACGAACTCTAGAGAATCATCCACTTCGGAAACACGAAGTACACTACCAGCCCAATCAGTATCAAATACGCCAGAACGATCAGCGTCCAGCCCATGTTGTGCCGGATCACCTGCCCCTCGCTGCGCACAAACGCGCTGGTGGACACACCCACGCTCGCCGTCTGCGGCGCGATTGGCTTGCCCACTTCCGCTCCCACCGAGTTCAGGGTAGGCAGCAAAAGCACAGGCAAATGAAGCAGCCGCCCGGTCAGCGCCTGCACCGGCCCAAACATCGCGTTCGTCGACGTGTTGCTTCCGGAGAGCGCCACCCCGATCCACCCAAGGATCGGCGCCAGCACCACAAAGAACACACCCACTTTGGAAAATCCGTACGCCAGCGAATTTGCCATTCCCGCGTAAACGAAAATGTAGGCCAGCGCGAAAATGAAAAACGCCACCAGCAGCGCGCCCCACATCTGCTTGAACGTCCGCGCGAAAACGTCCCTCAGGATTCGGCCCTTCGGCCGCAGGATCGCCAGGATCACCACCCACGAAGCCAGTATCGCCGTGCCGCCGCTGAGCGGGTTGAAGTTGAACGCCGAAGCGACCGCTTTCTGCGTCACCGGAGATTGCGCCTCCACCGACAAATGCAGCCACCGAATCGCGGGAAGCGCGGACCATGGCCCCGTCCACGCGACCACCACCAGAATCACGATGATATAGGGCAGCCAGACCAAAAACGCCTCGCGCGCCGAAGCCAGCTCCGCCGCGTTGGAAACCTCGCCGGCGGCGCGCTCCAGCACAACCCCTCCGAACCCACGAATCGTCTTCGGCCGCCACACTTTCACAAACACGAACAGCACCCAGAACGACACCAGCGCTCCGCTCAGATCCGGCAGATAGGGACCCAGGTAACACGCCACGGGCCACTGTCCCGCAATGTAGGAGAGCGAGCCCACAATCGCCAGCGGCCATGCCTCGGCAACCCCCTTCCTCCCGCTTACCAGGTAGATCAGCACCCAGGGCGGAAGCAACGCCAGAATCGCGACGACGTGCCCGATGGAAGCCGAAAGCGCCATCAGCGGCAGCCCCGTCACCGCCGCCAGTCCCAGAATCGGTGCCCCCAGCGCCCCGTAAGATACTGGCGCATTGTTCGCCAGCGCCGCAACGCGTATAGCGTCCAGTTCGGCCATCCCGAGCCCGGCCAGAATCGGCGCCACCACCGCCCACGGGAGGCCGAACCCCACCAGCCCTTCCAGCAGCGCGCCGAACGCCCACGCCAGCATGATTGTCTGAATGCGAATGTCGGCCGTGGCGTGATGAACCATCCAATTCTTGAATCGTCCGAACTCTCCTGTGAGCACCAGCGTGTTGAAGATGATCAGGCCCCAGAACGTAATCCAATCAATCGACCAAATCCCCGTCAGGCCGCCATACAAATACGATTTCATGGCATTCGCCACCGGCGCGTGCCATACCAGCACACCCAGCGCCAGCGTCAAGCCCCCTGCGATGATCGTCGCGAGCCACGCCGTAATCCGAAGGACCGCGAGCATGATAATCAGGCCGGCCAGCGGAGCCAGCGCAATCGCCACCGTTAGCCACAGCTTGCCCGTCGGATTCAGACTTTGCTCAAACATCCCCGTTCCAGCCTCCGCTGCGAAAGCTCACGCACGAACACACGCAACGCATATCCTCTACACCCTTATTGCCAAGTTTCAAATCGAAATTCCGGGGCTAAGAGCCTGTGTGAGAACTACCGTTTTGCGTCCGGGCACGACTTTTTACCGTGAGCGAAACCGAAGGGCAGCGCGCCGTTTGCGTCCCGGACAGCAGTCGGGACCGTGCCGCACCTGTCGCTGAAACGATAACCCGCCGGACGACAGCGGCGGGGAAGTGGAAATAGTGCCGAGCGAGGGAATCGCACCCCGAGTCTCTCGCTGGCCTCCCATCCCCGAGAAACCGGAAGTGAAAGTCATCCGAATTGTCTTGCTGTGGGTAGCAAGCAATCTGTAAGATATTGCCAATACGGTTAATTGATGCTGCCGAGGTAAAGAAGCGGTCCAGCCCCCGCACGCCGTAACGGAGGGACAATGCCAATGCCAATGACCATGATCGAAGGCCATGTTTACAGGTGCCAGAATTGCAATTGCGGCCGCGAAGTCAAAGTAACCAAGTCATCGATCGAGTCCACTTCGAACCCGAGATGCTCCTGCGGTGCGGAAATGAAGCGGCCATATGAGAACCCGGTTTTGCGAAGGCTAAACCCGGACGCCGAGCTTCTCGCAAAGTTTGAGAGCATTCGCAAGTAGCCGTTTCGAGGCGGGTGGCGCACCCCTAGAATGGGCAAGACAGCTCTTGAGGGTGCCGCATCCCTTGCGGTTCTTGCAAGGGTGCGGGTTTCGTCCTTCACCCCACGCAACTCTGTTTCCGGACTCGAAATCGGTCGGAAATGGTGCCGAGGGCGCGGCCCGCCCCCTACCGCCAAACCTCTCCGAGGTGGCTGTTCCCTTGGAAGGCGTGTTTAAGAGAGCGGCGTGAAGAGCCCGTTCTCCTACGAGCCTTGCAGTCGGGTCACTGCGGCCTTCAATGTTTCGTCATCCCTCAACACTCGACTGATGTTGTCGAACGTCGCATTCAAAATGACGCGGATATCAGCGGCCTGCTGCAAGCACTGTTCGTCGCTGAGGTCATGAATCTGCACGCTCAGCGGCCTATAGAGTAACGTAAGGGGATTTCGTCCATCCAAGATTAGCAGCTTTGCTGGAATGGCATCTTTCAGCATATCTACAGCCGTCGAGAACTGCGGTTGCGCAAGGGCCTCTTGGAATACCTTGAGTGTTTCGGGGGGAGTGCCAAGTTTTTCCGCTGCATCGCGAAGTTTGTTCACCAGCGCTTTCCACTGATTATCGACAACACGCCGGAAATAGGCTGCGGCGCCAATACCGTGCCCTTCGCGTTCAGTGCGTAGCCCTTTGCGGTAAAGCTCCAGATCGGTGTCCGAAAGCATGTCCTGAAGACGCTTGGCAAGATGTGAACCAAAGGGCGGGTACTCGCCCAATTTGATCGCAGTTAGCACGTTTGGTTTTGCCTTTAAATCTGGATCTAAGACTACAGCAAATCTTTTTGTCCATTTGCCGCAGTCTCGGCACGTGTATACAAGGAACCGAGTACTGTACTCGGCACAGCCGACAGTACTTACACCGGGATCAAACCAGCGGACACCGTCATCTACTTCGCAGTAGAGCTGAATGCGCGGAGAATGAAACCCCCACGAAAAGCCTGGACCGCTCGGTATCGTATCGTAGAGCAGATTCTTGAACTGCCGCTCGACATATGCTGGCGTCGATTCAAGAAATTCCTTCCACTGTTGTAGCTCGGCCTTACGCGCTTCCGCCATGACGCCAAAGTATACCGAGTTTTACTCGAAAACAACCAGCCAAAGAAGGGAAACAAGACGGGCAGGAATAACGGCGGGTGGCGCACCCTTGGAATCAGCAAGACTGTTTTGAGGGTGCCGCATCCCTTGTGGTTCTTGCAAGGGTGCGGGTTTCGTCGCTCACCCCATGCAACTCTGTTTGCAGGCACAAAAGGTGGGGAATGGTGCCGAGGGGCAGAGTTGAACTGCCTACGCCGGCCTTTTCAGGGCCGCGCTCTACCGGTGAGCTACCTCGGCACCGGTACAACACAAGATTTTACGGAAAAGACGCGGTGTGTGAAAGGAAAAAGCGCAAGGCCCTAAAACGCCACAGAGTCACGGAGGCACAGAGAAAAGCCAAACGTAATGCTTTGCCACCTACACCCTACGCCCTAGACCTTACCACCCACGACCTTGCTAACTACACCGAGTCGTCGAATTCCCGCATCCAGTCCTTCTTCTTGAGCACTTCGCGGGCCCGGGCGCCGTCGGGAGGCCCGACAATGCCGTCCTTTTCCATCAAGTCAATCAAGCGCGCCGCGCGGCCGTAGCCGATGCGTAGCCGGCGCTGGAGCGTGGAGGTCGAAGCGCGCCCCATCTCGCAGACCACGCGCACGGCATCCTGATACAGGGCGTCATCCACTTCCTCGCCGCCATCGCCCGCCTCGCCACTTTCGCCCATGGCGTTTTCATCGCGGGGCGGCCTGAGGAATTCCTCGTTGTAGATGGCCCTGGCCTGGTCGCGCCAGAAGTCGCACAGGGCGGCGATCTCGGACTCCGTGACGTAGGGGCCATGAATGCGGTGCAGACGCGACGAACCCGCCGGCAGATAGAGCATGTCGCCCTTGCCGAGCAGCGATTCCGATCCGTTGCTGTCGAGAATGGTGCGGGAATCGACTTTGCTGGCCACGCGGAAGGAAATGCGCGCCGGGAAGTTGGCTTTGATGAGGCCGGTGATCACGTCCACCGAGGGCCGCTGCGTGGCCAGGATCAGGTGGATGCCGACGGCGCGGGCCATCTGGGCCAGGCGCGTGATGGACTCCTCGACGCCGTTGGTGTCCACCATCATGAGGTCGGCCAGCTCGTCGATCACGATGACCATGTAGGGAAGCGGACGGTGTTCCTCTTCCTCCGTGTTGTCGAAGAGCGAAAGCGATTGCCCCTTCTCGAACGTGCGGTTGTACTGGTCGATATTGCGGACGCCCTTTTGCGCCAGCAGCTTCAGCCGCCGCTCCATCTCGCGGGTGGCGTTGCGCAGGACGTTGGCCGCCACCTTGGCATCGGTTACCACCGGTGTAAACAGATGCGGGATATCGGCGTACAGGCCCAGTTCGAGCCGCTTGGGATCCACCAGCACGAGTTTGAGTTCCTCGGGCGTGGCCTTGAACAGCATGCCCATGAGCAGGGAATTGATGAACACGCTCTTGCCGGTTCCGGTCGAGCCGGCGATGAGCAGGTGGGGCATCTGCGCAAGGTCGGCGGAACGGATGCGCCCAATGAGATCTTTGCCGAGAGGGAGCATCATCTTCGAGGGCGAGTGCGAAAATTCCGGCGATTCGATCACATCGCGCAGCGCGATGGTCTCGCGCCGGGCATTGGGCACCTCGATGCCCACGGTGGATTTCCCGGGAATGCGCTCCACCAGAATGGATTCGGCGCGCAGGGCGAGACAAAGGTCCTCGCCAAGTCCGGTGATCCGACTGTACTTGATTCCGGCCTCGGGCTTGAACTCGAACGTCGTCACCACGGGCCCTGGATTGATCTGGGTAATGTGGCCACCCACGCCAAACTCCGAACATTTCTGCTCGATGGCTCGCGCACACTCCTTCAACTCGCTTTCATCCATGGTCTCGCCGCGCTCGGCGGGATGGAGCAGCGTGGGGGAGGGCAGGCGGTAGTTGGTTCTCCCGCGCGCAATCTTCGGATCGGAGCCGCCCTTTTTGGGCGCAGGGGCCTTCTCGGGTTCGTGGAATTTGATGACCGTGGGCACGATGGCCGTGGACCGCTCCCCGGAATCCCCGTCGGCATTCTCTTCTTCGTCCTCCTCCAATTCCTTGGTGGAAACGCGCTGTTGGGCGACGGGCGGGCGCCCGGCAATCTTAATCTCCTCGACTTGTTTGCGCAGGCGCTTGGCTTCGCGCTCGTCGCGCCACTCCCGCACGCGGACCAGCATCTGGCCGACGAACCCCTCTTCCGCCATCGGCTTTTTCATCCATTGAGCGGCCGTGTGGAACGAGAAACGGGTGGTGAGAAACAGTGCCGTCAGCAGCGCGGCCAGCGAGACCAGGATGGCACCCGCCGGATTGAACGCCGCCCGCAACCCCTGCGCGAGCATAGTTCCCAGCAAGCCCCCGGGCGGCAGGGCCCGGCGCACGTTGGGCATGTGGATGAGCGCCAGCTCCGCCGAGAGCGACGTGAACAGCAGGAGGGATCCAGCCAGCTTGGTGACCGGAGCTTCGATAGTCTGGCTGCGGAACCAGCGCAGGGCCACCGCAATCATCCCGATGGGGCACAGGAACGCGGCCCAGCCGCCAAATTGGAAGAACAGGTCGGCCAGGTACGCGCCGACGGGCCCGATCCAGTTCCTCGCCGGCTGCGAACCCAGCGCGGGAGCCGAGACGTTGAACGAGGGGTCCAGCGGGGAATAGGAGAGAAGGCTCAAGGCGAGCAAAGCCGCCATGCTCAATCCCACAAAGCCAATCATTTCGTTGAACCGCTTGTTCTCGGTCGGTGTCAAAACGCGCACTGGATTCTCCTCATGCAATAGGGGAAGGCTCGAGTATGAGCCTGGGACGCGCGGGCGCTGTCGCGCGGAGCCCATGGGGAGGAACTCGATTGCGTTTACGACTATATCAAACAAGATCCGGGAGGGAACAAGGATCTTTCAGGGCCGATGTGATGTTCTCGATAGGGGGCTAGCGGGCGAAGCGCAGGGCCCAGATCAGCACGGCGGTGCCGGTCACCAGGCGGTAGACAGCGAAGGGGACGAAGCCGTGGCGGCGGACCCAGGCCATGAACCACGCCACGGCGGCGTAGGCCACAAAGAACGAAACGACGAAGCCGATGCCGAGCGTCACCCAGCCGTCTCCGGTGATTCCGGAAACGCCCAGGGGATTTTCGCCCTTGCCCACCAGGGACTTGAGCAAGTCGTAGCCGGTGGCGGCCATCATGGTGGGGATGGACAGAAAGAACGAAAACTCGAGTGCCGAGGCTCGCGACATCCCGGCCAGTTGTCCGGCCGCAATCGTGGACATCGAGCGCGATGTGCCGGGGAACACCGCCGAAAGAATCTGGCATGCGCCGATCCAGAGCGCTTGGCCGAGCCCCATGTCTTCCATGTGCCACGTGCCGATGCGGCTTCCGTTGGCGTCCGGTCCGGCTGTCTCCCAGCGGGCATTGCGCGCATCCACCAGCCACATCACGATGCCGCCGATCACCAGCGAACTCCCGATGACCACCAGGCTCTCCAGATTCTTGCCGATGATCTTGGTCAGGAGAAACGCCGGGAGAGCGGTGACCACGAAGGCCACGAGGGTCAGGCCGAGCGGATGGGTCAGCGGCGTGCGGTCGCCGCGCTCGCCGCGCGGAAACGTGGAAAGAAACTTCGCAATGCGCGCGCGGAAATAGACGGGCAGGCACAGGATGGCGCCCAGTTGAATCACGATGCTATACATCTTCCAGTAGCCGCTGCTTAGAGGAATGTGCAGCAGCGCCTCGGCAATCCGCAGGTGCCCGGTCGAGCTGACCGGCAGAAATTCGGTAAGCCCTTCGATGATGCCCAGAATCACGGAGAGCAGGTAATGGTTCACAGTTCCTCCGCGTTAAAGGGGCGTAGCCGCCCAAAATCGGCCATTTCGTGCCCGTTTGTGCCGCTTTGGCGATGCCGTGACATCCTCAAGATGCTCCGCCCTTCTTCGCTAGCTGGGATGACATGCCGAGGGTCTTGGACATCGCCCAAGCATCCAAACCGTTCGGGTAATAGTGCTTCAAGACGCCCGAGGTACGATATCCGTGCTTCTGCCAGAAGGCAATCGCGGCGCTATTGTCGGTTGCTGTTTCCAGCGATACCTTTCCGGAACCGCCGGCCGCGAGCCTCCGCTCGGCTTCGGCCAGCAGCAGCGACCCCGCGCCCTGCCGGCGGCAGGCCTCGATCACGTCGAGTGTGATGATGTGTCCTTCGGCGCGCATCGCGCGCCGTGATGCAGAACCCCACGACTCCCGCGCCGGCTTCGGCGACGACGCACTCCGCGCCGGGGAAGCGGAGATAGTCCCGCAAGTCGCGCCGGGAATAGGCAATGGCCGGCGCGTAGCAGGCCTGGTCGATTTCGTAGAGCGTCTCGAAATCGCCAGGCTCGTAGGTGCGAAGATGGAATATCACGGCTGGAAGCGGCAGAGATCAACGCTGATTACACTTCCAAAATCACCGGAAGAATGAGCGGGCGCTTGGACGTTTGCTTGCTCAGGAAGCGCTTCAAATCCACGCGGATCTTTTCCTTGATCACGCTCCAGTCCATCTTTTCCTCGGCGCTGGACCCCTCGATGGTCTTCAGGACGACTTCGCGGGCTCGCGCCAGGACTTCCTGGCCATCCTCGCTGGGGAGAAAACCGCGGCTGACGATCTCCGGCGGCGTCTCCACGCGTCCGGTATGCTTGTCGATGGCGATGATGGGGACCACTACGCCGTCTTCGGAAAGATGACGCCGATCGCGGATCACCACGTCTTCGATTTCCTCGAGCGATCCCGAATCCACCATCACGCGGCCGGCCGGCACGGGTTCGCGCCGGTAGGCCTTCCCATCGGGGGTGAACTCGATCGGGTGGCCGCTCTCGAGCAGAAAGATCTGTCCGGAAACCGCACCCACCTGCTCGGCCAGCGCGGCGTGCCGGAACAGGTGCCGGAATTCGCCGTGCAGCGGAATGAAGTATTTCGGCCGCACCAGTTGCAGCAGGAGTTTCATCTCTTCCTGGCTGCCGTGGCCCGAAACGTGAATCGGCGCCGAGCGGCCGCTCTCGTAATAGACCAGGACGCGCCGGCGGAAGAAGTGGTCGATCATGCGGAAAATGGCTTTTTCGTTTCCCGGAATCAGGCGCGCGGACAGAATCACCGTATCGTTCTCGCCGATGCTGAGGAAGCGGTGATTATCCACGGCGATGCGCGAAAGCGCCGACATCGGCTCAGCCTGCGTGCCGCTGGCGAGTACGACCAGGCGCTTCGGATCGAAGCTGCGGATGTCCTGCGGGCGCACGATGCTGCCGTCGGGAATGTCCATCTTCTCGAGCCCGTGCGCGATCTCGACGTTGTTCACCATGCTCCGCCCCACGATCCCGACCTTGCGCCCTAGGGACTGGGCGATATTGATCACCTGCTGGATGCGGTGGATGGAGCTGGAGAAGCACGACACGATGATCTTCTGGGGCGCGGCGCGGAACAGCTCCTCCAGGCGCGTGACCACGTCGCGCTCCGAGGGCGTGAAGCCGGGCCGCTCGACGTTGGTGCTGTCGCTGAATAGCGCCAGCACGCCCTGCTGGCCGTAGCGCGCAAAGGCGTGCAGGTCGAACGGCCGGCCGTCGACGGGCGTGGGATCGATCTTGAAGTCCCCGGTGTGAATGATGACGCCCACCGGCGTGCGGATCGCCAGGGCCACGCAGTCGATCGTGCTGTGCGTGACGTGCACGTATTCGATCTGAAAGGGTCCGATGGTGGTGGTCTCACCTGGCGCGACCTTGTTGAGCTTGGCCGAATCCAGCAGGGCGTGCTCCTCGAGCTTCTTGCGCAGAACGGCCAGGGTAAACTCGGTGCCGTAAATCGGCACGTTGAGATCGCCGAGGATGTAGGGGATCGCGCCGATGTGGTCCTCGTGCACGTGGGTGAGCACCAGGGCGCGCACCATGTGCTTGTTCTGTTTCAGGTAGGTGATGTCCGGAATGACGATGTCGACGCCTAGCAGTTCCTGCTCGGGAAACATAAGTCCCGCATCGATCACGATAATGTCGTCGCCGAAGCGCAGCGCGAGCATATTCATGCCGAACTCGCCCAGTCCGCCCAGCGGTATGGCCCAAAGGGATGGTGTGCTCAAGGGATGCTTTTTCCTCACTTTCGGTGTCATCGTATCACACCGGTGTTGCCGGCGTCGTGCCGGGGGAGTTCGGCGCTTTGGTTGGCACCGCGCGGTTTCATCCTCTCGCGCGTTCTCGATTCGCAAATTTGCGCGAACGCCTATACAATTATGCGCGTTCCGCAAGAGTGTCCGGGCTGCACAATCTCTCGGCCCTGCAGTGCGCGGACCTCGAAGGGTACGCATGAAACGCATCGCCATCATCGGTTCGACGGGTTCGATCGGCCGCCAGTGCCTGAACGTCGTGGACTCCTTGCCCGGCCGCTTCGAGGTGGTGGCGTTCGCGGCGGGCTCGAATGTGGCGCTGGCCGCCGAGCAAGTGGTCGCGCTACCGGCCCCAGATCGTATCGGTGGCCACCGAGAAGGCCGCTGCAGAGCTTCGCCGCCGGCTGGAGGGGCAGCGCGGCAAGGGCGGCGCTGCGCCGGAGATTTTGTTCGGGTCGGAAGGCATCGAACGAGTGGCCACGCATCCCGATGCGGGGATGCTGCTTTCGGCGGCGGTCGGCGTGGTGGGCTTGCCCGCGACCTACAAGGCGATTGAGTGCGGAAAAGATATCGCGCTGGCGAACAAGGAAGTGCTCGTCGCAGCCGGGCAAGTGGTGATGGCGGCCGTCGCGCGCCACGGCGTGGCGCTGCTGCCGGTCGATAGCGAACACAATGCGATTCACCAGTGCCTGCGCGCGGGCGAACCCCGCGAGGTGAAGCGGTTGGTGCTGACGGCGTCGGGCGGTCCTTTCCGCAAGACTCCCGCTTCGCGCCTGGCGCGCGTGACGCCGAAGCAGGCGCTCGCCCATCCCAACTGGAAGATGGGCCAGCGCATCACCATCGATTCGGCAACGCTCACCAACAAAGGCTTCGAGGTGATCGAGGCGCACTGGCTGTTCGGAATGGAACTCGACAAGATTCAGGTGGTCATCCACCCGCAGTCGACCATTCACTCCATGGTGGAATTCGTGGATGGCTCGATTCTGGCGCAGCTGGGCCCCACGGACATGCGCATGCCCATCCAGTACGCGCTAACCTATCCGGAGCGAGCCGCATCCAAGGATTGCGCGCTGGATTGGAAGGCGCTGCGGAAGCTGGAATTCGCCGAGGTTCCGGCGCGGAAATTTCCGTGCCTGGAGCTGGCGCGGGAAGCGCTGCGGCAAGGAGGCCTGCTGCCGTGCGCGCTCAACGCGGCGGATGAAATTGCCGTGGCCGCGTTTCTCGACCGGCGGCTGCCGTTCCTGGGGATTGCGGCGGTGATCGAGCGCGTGCTGGAGCGAATGCCGCGCGCGGGGCTGCGCAGCATTGACGACGTGCTGGCGGCGGACGCCGAAGCCCGCCGGCTGGCCCGCGAGGAAGTGGCGAGGTTCAAGCGGCGCAAGTGAGGGTATCCAGGGGGCGGTTGGCGTTTGGTCCGCTTGCCGCACGCGGCATTTCTGAATTTGCCCGTCCTCCTGTAAAATGGTTCTAGAGGGTTTATGGCTGCTCATTACTTTCCGTACATTGCCGGCGTCGTTGTCCTGGGCGTGCTGGTGTTGTTCCACGAGTGGGGACATTTCATCGTCGCCAAGCGCTGCGGCGTGCGCGTGGACGTGTTCTCGATCGGTTTCGGTCCGCGCCTGTGGGGCGTGAAGCGCGGCGACACGGACTATCGCATCAGCGCGTTACCGCTGGGCGGTTACGTCCGCATGGCCGGAGACAATCCCGTGGCGGAGCGCACCGGCGCCGCTTACGAATTTCTTTCCAGGCCCCGCTGGCAACGTTTCCTGATCGCCATCGCAGGTCCGGTGATGAATGTCGTCGTGGCCTTCGCCATTTTCTGGGGCATCTACGCCTTTGCGAGCGAGCCGTACGTGCCTCCCACGGTCGGAGAGGTTGTGGCGGGAACTCCCGCGGAACGCGCCGGACTAAAGCCCGGCGATACCATTGTTTCGATCGGTGGCAAGGCGGTCTCCACGTCGGCCGCCTCGGTGGCCGCGATTCGGAATTCCGCCGGTCATGCGCTGGAATTCGTGGTGCAGCGCGAGGGCAAAGAGGTCCGTCTGGTGATCACCCCGGCCCTGAAGAAACTTCCCAACGATCAGTCCACATGGATGATCGGCGCGTTCATTGCGTCCCAGGAAAGTCGCCCGCGCGAGGGAATTGTGGCCGCCGCGAAGGACGCCGCGTTGCAGACGGTGGATTCCTCCAAGCAGATCGGCGGCGTGTTTGCAGGGCTTTTCAGCGGCCGTGTATCCGTGCACGACCTGGCGGGCCCGGTCGGCATCATGCAGCTATCCGGACAAGCGGCGAAAAGCGGCCCGATGACGCTGCTGGGGCTCACCGCCATCATCAGCCTGAATCTCGGGCTGCTGAATCTTCTCCCCATTCCCATCCTCGACGGGGGGCACGTCCTGATGCTCGCAATTGAAGGCGCCCTGGGGCGGGACCTGAGTATAGCCGTCAAGGAGCGCTTCGTTCAGGTCGGCTTGATTTTCCTCCTGACCGTGTTCGCCTTTGTTATGTACAGCGATATCCTGCGCGTCGTGCAGAACCACGTCCACTAGCCAGGAACGAGCAGCGCTTCTGGTATACTGCGGCGCAGCCACGCCATGTCGCCCAAGCCCGCACACCGCGTCTCCACCGGCGAACGTATCAACGTTCACGAACCCGCCGGGCACCTGCAGGGGGAACTGGGCTCCCGGGGCATTCGCCTGACGCGCCAGCGCCGCGTGGTACTCCAGGTGATTGAGTCGGCCCCGAGGCATATGGACGCCGGCGAGATTCTCGACCGCGCCCAGAAGATCGATCCCGACATCACCCGCGTCACCGTCTACCGCACTATTGACCTGCTGAAGCGGCACGGCTTGATCGACGAACTCGACCTGCTGCACCTGCGCGGCCACCGGCATTTTTATGAGAGCCACAGCCCCCGCGATCACATCCATGTGGCCTGCATCCGTTGCGGGAAGGTTCGCGAATTCGAAAGCGAGCTCTACGAGGAGCTGAAACGGCAGATCGCCCGCGATTGCGGCATCGAAATCACCGTGGCCCGCACCGAGGTGGGCGGCCTCTGCGCGGAGTGCCGAGGGAAGTCGTGAGTGGTGAGTCGTGATTGGTGAGTCGTGATTAGTGACTTGTGACTCGTGATTTGTGACGCGTGATTCGTACTGGTGAGTTGGTTGTGTCCGCCAAGTGGTTTTCTCTGCGCCCTCTGCGTCTCTGCGGTGAATCTCTCGTCGTGCTTTCTCTGTGCTCTCTGCGTAGAATCTGCTGAATTCACGAGCTGTGCGTGTCGAGTCTCGATCCCCGGAAATGCTCCCTCGTTTGCTCGATGTCCTGCAGCACCTGCTCGCGCAGGGCCTCGGGGCCGGCAAACTTCCGCTCCTCGCGCAGGCGCTTCCAGAAGCGAAGCTCCATCCTGCCATCGGACAAATGTTCGGAGAAGCCGAGCAGGTGCGATTCGATGGTTGTGCGCGTCCCATCAAAGGTGGGCCGCACGCCCACGTTGGTCGCCGCGCGGTAGGCTTTTCCCTGGACGATGGCTTCGGTGGCGTACACGCCGGTCTTCGGCAGGGTTTCCTGCGGGGTGGTGAGATTCAGCGTCGGCACCACCAGCTTGCGGCCCTGCCCGGTCCCCGGGCCGATTTCTCCTTCCAGCGAGAAAGGCCTTCCGAGCATCTGGCGGGCGTCTTCAACGCGCCCCTCGCCCAGGGCCCGGCGGATCGCCGTGCTGGAAACGACCACGCCGTCCGAAATAACTGGCGGCACCACGCGCACCTCAAATCCCCGGCTGGCCCCAAACTCGCCGAGCAACTTCGTGTCTCCTGCCTGCCGATGCCCGAAGTGGAAATCGGCACCCACCAAAACGGCCCGGGCGTTCATCGTATCCAGGAGGAACCGCCGGACGAAATCCTCGGGCGAAGCTTGAGCCAGCTCGGTATCGAAGTGAAGCACGAGGACGGCTTCAATCCCCAGCTCCTGTATGGCGGCCAGGCGCTGCTCGAGCGTCATCAGCAGGGAAGGCGCCTCGGCCGGGCGCAGGACGCGGACGGGATGCGGGGAAAACGTCAGCACGGCGGAAATTGCGCCGGTTTGCGCGGCCAGCTCCCGCACGCCGCGCAGGATTTCCTGATGGCCGCGGTGGACACCGTCGAAATTCCCGATGGTCACGACGGAGGGGCGCCGGGGCTCGCCGAAGCGCGCCGTCCATTCCTCCGCGGAACGCAGCACCTCGAAGCGCATCAGAGCTGCACCTCGAATTGGAGACCGTCGTAGGAGAGGCGCACGTCTTCCGGCAGCCGCGCGTTGGTCGCGGCGTGGCCCAGATCGTGGCAGATGTGCGTGAACCACGCGCGCCGGGGTTGCAATTCCCGCACCAGCGCGAGCGACTGCTCGACGCTGGAATGCGTGGGGTGAGGCTTGTAGCGCAGGGCGTCCAGGATGAGATCTTCGAGGCCGCCCAGCAGCCGTTTGGATGTTTCCGGGACGCGGCTGAAATCGGTCAGGTAGGCGGCCTTGCCAAAGCGAAATCCGAGCACGGGGCCCGAGCCGTGCAGGGCGGGCACGGGAACGATCTTTGTGCCGAACAGCTCAAACGGCCCGTCGATGGTGTGGAGGTCGACCCGCGGCACGGAGCTCTCGGACGGCGCGTCGTCGAAAATATATGCGAATTGCCTCCGCAGAGTCACAAATGTTTCCTCCGCGGCGTATAGCGGCACGGCGCCGCGGCGCTGATGGTTATACGGGCGGATGTCGTCGAGTCCCAGGATGTGGTCGGCGTGGCCGTGGGTATAGATCACCGCGTCGAGGTGGTCGATGCGCGCGCGCATGGCCTGATAGCGGAAGTCCGGCGTCGTGTCGATCACCACGTTGCGCCCGGCATAGGCCAGCAGGATTGACGGGCGCGTGCGCCGGTCGTGTGGATCGGGGGACTCGCACACGGCGCAATGGCACCCGAGCGTCGGCACGCCCATCGAGGTGCCCGATCCCAGCACGGTTAGTTGCAGTGAGGACATGAAGTCGATGGAAGGGGTACGAATCGCGTATCGTCCCTAGAGATTCTTCGCTCGCTGCGCTCCGCTCAGGATGACGATCCTGGCCGGATCGTCACTTTTTGGCGACGGCCTTCTTGGCCATGGCCTCGGCGGCGGCTTTTGAAATTTCCATGAAAGTCAGCTTCAGGCTGCTGGCCACATCCACCAGCAGGTCCTGATCGGCCTTCGCCAGATTTCCACGGGTCGCTTCGCGCAACGCGTCGAGCATGTCGATCACCTCGCGCGCGCCCTCGAGATCGACAAACGGCTGGCCGGTGCGCGGATCGGCCATGCCGCCCAGCATCGCGGCCGCGTTTTGCGCCAGGAAATTGATCAGCATCTGAAAACTGCGCGAGGCGGGCGACTCCGGGGCAGCCGGACTTTCGGCCTCAGCGGGAGGCACGGGCTGCTCGGCGGCCTGCTTTGCCGGGGGCTGCGCGGCCTGGCGGGCGCTGGCCGCGGCTTCTTCGCGGCGCTCGTTCTCGACGGCATCCTGGCGCAACTCACCCGCGTCGGTGAACAAGCGCCGGTCAATGACCTTGAACGTCTCTTCTTGCTTCGGATCAGCCACGTGTGAAGTCCTTAGGTTTACGGCCTACAGCAACCTAGAAAGTTTAGCATTCGCCCCCATGGGCCACAAGCCGAACTCCACCGACGTCCAACAGCCTGCACGAAGCGGACTTGGTGTAGAATGCATCCCGCCTTTGAACTCAACAGAAAATTCCAACGACGGATGTGCGCGGCACCGCCATGGTGCGTGTGGGATGGTGTGTCGACACGTATGGAATCGCCGCGCGCCGGAGACAGCCACCTTGCCCAGCCGGGCCTTGATGCAGTTTCGAGAGCGGATACCGCGAAGGAATAGAACCGAACTCCATTGGCCACAACCATGACGTCTCCCGTTCAACGGAAGAAACCTTTCTATACAAGCTTGTCGTTCCAGGTGCTGGTGGCCATGGCGGCGGCGATTGCGCTGGGGTATTTCAGCCCGGCCAAGGCCATGGCCATGAAGCCGCTGGGCGACGCCTTCATCCGCATGATCACGATGATCATCACGCTGATCATTTTCTCGACGGTGGTCACGGGCATCGCCGGCATGGAGGATATGAAAAAGGTCGGCCGGGTGGGCGGCAAGGCGCTGTTGTACTTCGAGGCCGTGTCCACGCTGGCGCTGGGAATTGGAATGGTGGTGGGCAACCTGGTGCATCCGGGCGCGGGTTTCAATGTGAACGTCTCCACGCTCGACGCCAAAAGCCTGTCGGACTACGCCGGGCAGGCCAGGGCGCAAAGCGTGACCGATTTTCTGATGCACATTATCCCCACGACGGTGATGGATGCTTTCGCGAAAGGAGACATCCTGCAGGTGCTCTTCGTCTCCGTACTCTTCGGTTTCGCGCTGTCGGCTGTCGGGCCGAGGTGCAAGCCTTTGGTGGACGTCTTCGATGCGCTCACGCACGCGGTATTCGGCGTGGTGAATATCCTGATGCGCCTGGCTCCGTTCGGCGCCTTCGGCGCGATGGCGTTCACGGTGGGCAAGTACGGCATCGCCTCGCTCGGCCCCCTGGCGAAACTGATCGGCCTTTTCTATCTGGTCTCGATCCTGTTCGTCTTGCTGGTTCTCGGGGGAATCGCTCGCCTGGCGGGATTCGGCATCCTGAAGTTCCTGGCCTGCATCAAGGAAGAGATCCTGCTCGTTCTGGGGTTGAGTTCCTCCGAACCGGCGCTGCCGACGTTGATGGCCAAGATGGAGCGGCTCGGCTGCTCCAAGGCGCTGGTGGGACTGGTGGTTCCCACCGGCTATACATTCAATACCGATGGATCGAGTCTGTACATGACTCTGGCGGCGCTATTCGTCGCCCAGGCGACCAATACGCACCTGTCGTTGCGGGAGCAGCTGACCATCTTTGCGGTGGCGATTCTGACCTCCAAAGGGGCCAGCGGCGTGCAGGGGGCGTCGTTCATCGCGCTCGTCGGCACCCTGATGGTCCTGCCCTCGATTCCCGTGGCGGGGATGGCCTTGCTGCTGGGCATCGACCGTTTCATGAGCACGGCGCGCGCTCTGGTCAACATGATCGGCAACGGAGTGGCGGCAGTGGTTGTGGCGCGCTGGGAGAACGAACTCGATCGCGCCACGCTCCGGCGGAATCTGGCCGATTTCGCCAAATAGGCAAGATTGAAGATGACTCCACGACCCAAAAGGCATCCGAAACGGCGGCGGCAGGCCAAGCGGCGCCCGCGCCCTGCCCCGAGATCGCGTATTTCGATCAGCCAGCGTGACCGTGCAGCAGGAAAGTCGTTTGCCAAACTGGTGGCGTTGCAGGCCCGGCTCCGCGCGCCCAACGGATGCCCCTGGGACCGCGAGCAGACCCACGAAACGCTCCGCAAATTCCTGATCGAGGAAACCTACGAAGTTCTCGATGCCATGGAATCGGGCGACCCCCGAAAATTCGCCTCCGAACTCGGTGATCTGCTCCTGCAAGTGGTTTTTCACGGCATCCTGGGTGAGGACGCTGGGCGTTTTACCCTCGCCGAGGTGATCGAATCGGTTCACGCGAAGATGGTCCGCCGCCATCCGCACGTCTTCGGGGATGCGCAGGCCGGAAGCTCGGCCGCGGTCCTGAAAAAGTGGGAGGAGATCAAGGCGGAGGAGCGTGCGCAAGAAGAGGCCGAAGCGCGCAGCGGCCAGTTGGCCGCGGAGGGCGAGTTTCGCCACGAAGAAGGGAAGCCCCGGGCCGGAGCCTCCCTTCTGGCGGGCGTGCCGCGTTCTCTTCCGGCGGCACTGGAAGCCTATCAACTGACGCGCCGCGCGGCGCACATCGGATTCGACTGGGAGAATCTGGCGGGCATCTTCGATAAGCTGGAGGAAGAGAAGCGCGAAGTGCAATCCGCTGTCGCGGTGCAGAGTGCGCCATCCTCACCCGGCGGATCATCGCCGAGCGGGACGCGGCGCGCCGGGCTTGCTTCGGCGGCGCTGGGCCTCGAGGCAGAAGTCGGCGACCTGCTCTTTGTCGGCGTCAACATCGCGCGCTTTCTGGGCGTGGACCCGGAGATCGCGCTGAAGAGGGCCAATCGCAAGTTTCGCCGCCGCTTCGAGTGGATGGAATCAGCCGCGGCGCGCGAGGGCCGCACCCTGGCGGAACTGCCTCGCCCGCGCATGGAAGAGCTTTGGAATCAGGCCAAGGCGCAGGAGTAGGGAGGGCTCCGGGAATCCGGTTGGGAGGCGGCCGGCCATAACCCCGTCTTATGATCCTGTCAAGAATTACAAATTGGACTTATGCGCCTGGCCGGGGCCTAATCGAGTTTTGAAAGCGAGGGAATGGAATGGCCGAAGCGCCGGGCGTCAACCTCTGGTCCACCGACGAGCATGCGCTCGAATATCTCCGCCGCGCCGACTCCATCCCGCACCGGGGCGAGGGGGAAGCGACTCTGCTGGCATGCGTGCCCGCGGGAGCGCAGCGCATTCTGGACCTGGGCACGGGCCCGGGAAAACTCATCGAACTCCTGAAGGTGGACCGGCCGGGCGCGCAATTCGTCGGGCTGGACTTCTCGGCTCTGATGCTGGACATTTTGCGCAAGCGGTTCGCGGGCGACACCAGCGTCACGGTCGTCGCCCATGATTTTGACCGGCCGCTGCCGCCCATGGGATCGTTCGACGCCGTGGTCTCCAGTTTCGCGATCCACCATCTGGCGCACGAACGCAAACGCAGCCTGTACGCCGAAATCTTCGGAATCCTCGTGCCGGGCGGTGTGTTCTGCAATCTCGAGCACGTCGCTTCTCCAACGCCGGAAGTGCATGCGCAGTTTCTCGCGGCCATCGGGTCGCCCGATGAGGACCCGTCGAACAAGCTGCTCGATCTCGAAGCGCAATTGCGCTGGCTGCGCGAAATCGGCTTTCACGATGTCGATTGCCACTGGAAGTGGCGGGAACTGGCGCTGTTCGCCGGAGTGAAGCCCGCCTGAAGCGGCAAACGCCCCCCATGACCCAGCCCCGATCGTCGCAGGGAATCGAAGTTCGCCACTGCGCCACGCTGGCGGACTACGCGGCGTGCGTGCGCCTGGAGCACGTGACGTGGGGCGAGGAAATCGCCGTGCCGTCGGCGGTCTTCGTGGTGGCGCATCACACCGGCGGGCAGGTGTTGGGCGCGTTCGCTGGGAACGAGATGGTCGGTTTCACGCTGGCGCTTGCTGGAGTTCGTGCCGGACGACCGTATCTGCATTCGCACATGACCGCCGTGCTTCCGGAATACCGCGATCGCGGCGTCGGGCGCCGGCTGAAATTGCTGCAGCGCGACGACGCGCTGGCGCGGGACGTTGACGTGATCGAATGGACCTTCGACCCCCTGGAACTGAAGAACGCGCATTTCAATTTCGCTGCGCTGGGCGCCGTCGCGCGCCGCTATATTCCCAATTGCTATGGCGTCACGGAAAGTCCGCTGCACGCGGGCTTGCCGACCGACCGCCTGTTGGCCGAGTGGTGGCTCGCCTCGGACCGCGTGAAGTCAATTTTGGCGGATCGCGCGCTGCCGGCGGCCAGTTCGGCCGTGCGCATTTCGCTGCCCACGAATCTCGCCGAAGTGAAGGCCTCGGACCTCACGGCTGCGGCGCGGGTCCAGACCGAGGCGCGCGAGCAGTTTGAAAAATGGTTTGCCAAGGGCTACGTGGCCACCGGAATCGAGAGGCGCGGAGCCACCAGCGACTACATTCTCGAGCCGCACGGCGCGATGGCGGGCCTGCGATTGCCCGAACGTGCCGATGGCTGATGTCGCGGCGATTCGCGCGTCCTGCGAAAAGCCGGTAGAATATCGGGTGTCCAACGATGCGCCTGCGTAAACTGACTCTCCGCGAAATTCATCTGCGTCTCGTCGCGCCATTCCAGACGAGCTTCGGCACCACCGATCTGCGCCGCATTCTTCTGGTCGAGGCCGATATTGACGGCATCGCGGCGTGGGGCGAATCGACCGCTGGCGAGAATCCCTTCTACTGCTACGAGACGGTCGAGACCGCCTGGCACATCCTCCGCGATTACCTCTGGCCGATGCTGCGGGGCAGGGAAATCGCCGCGGCCGCGGATGTCTGGGACCTGCTGGCTCCGGTGCGCGGCCACCACATGGCCAAGGCCGCGCTGGAAACGGCCTTCTGGGATGCCGAGGCCAAGCAGAAGAATCTGCCGCTCGCCAAGCTCCTGGGAGGCACGCGCGAGGAAATTCCCTGCGGCGTGTCGATCGGCATCCAGCCCACGACCGGCGAACTGATCGCCAAAGTGGAGAAAGCGCTGGCCGGCGGCTACCAGCGAATCAAGATCAAGATCAAGCCCGGCCTCGACGCCGCACCGGTGCGCGCCCTGCGGGAACGTTTTCCCGGCATCCGGCTGATGGTGGACGCCAACTCGGCCTATCGAATCGAGGATGCCCCGCTGCTCAAGCAGCTCGACTCGTTTCATCTGATGATGATCGAGCAGCCGCTCGGTTGCGACGACATCTTCTCCCACGCGCAGCTCCAGCGCCAACTCGAGACGCCCATTTGCCTCGACGAGTGCATTCACAACGTGGATGACGCCCGGGCCGCGATCGAACTCGGCGCCTGCCAGATCATCAACATCAAGCTCGGCCGCGTGGGCGGGCACGCCTCCGCGCGCCGGATGCACGATCTCTGCCAGGCCAAGTCCATTCCGGTGTGGTGCGGGGGCATGCTGGAATCGGGTATTGGCCGCGCGCACAACATCGCCATGTCCTCGCTCGGAAATTTCGCGCTTCCCGGCGACGTGGCCGCCAGCCGACGGTACTGGCAGGAAGACATCATCGAGCCGGAAGTCGAGGTGTCGAGCCGGGGCACGATTCGCGTTCCCTCCGCGCCCGGCATCGGCTACGCGCCGCGGGTCGACCGCATCGAATCGCTCACGCAGCGCCGCGAGGTCCTCGAGTAGACCTTGCCTCCCGTCCCGGCAAAAACTTCTGGTGTATCCGGATCTCACCCCAGTCCGCTGGTGCTGGCACTGGGGCTGGTCGGGCTGCTTCTGATCTGGTCGGTGAACTATATCGCCGCGAAGATTGCGCTTGCCCACCTTGCTCCTCTGACCATTGTTTCGTTTCGCTTCCAGATATCCGCCGTGCTGCTGGCCGGAATCTACCTCGCGCAGCGAGGGCGCACGCCACTGCGCCGCCGGGACATCTGGACGTTTGTCTATCTCGGTTTTTTCGGCTACGCGGTGAACCAGGGCTGCTTTGTTTTCGGACTGGGGCACACGACGTCGGAACACTCGGTGGTGATTCTGGCGATGGGCCCCGTCCTGATTTTGCTGCTCGCCAGCGCCATGGGGCTGGAGAAGCTTACTCCGGCAAAGATGGTGGGCATGGCGATATCGTTCCTCGGCGTGGTGCTGCTGGAAACCGAGCACGGATCTCCGATGCATTCGCCGCTGCTGGCGGGTGACCTGATTACGCTGGGCGGCACCCTGGGATTCGCGATTTACACGGTTCTGGGAAAACGAGTGGCCGCACGATACGACACGGTTTCGATGAACACGTTCAACGCCGGAGTGGCGGCGGTTCTGTTTCTGCCCGTGGCGGTCCGCCAGGGAATCCATCTCGATTGGGGCAGCGTCGGCTGGGCGGGCTGGACGGGACTGTTCTACATGGCGGCGATGAGCGCGGTGGCGGGCTATTTGCTGTTCTATTGGCTGCTGGGCCACATGGATGCGTCGCGCGTGGTTGTGGTGAACTACGTGCAGCCGATCGTCGTGTTTCTGCTTTCGATTCCGATACTCGGCGAGCATCCCACCAGCCGGCTGCTTTTGAGCGCCGCGCTGGTGCTCGCCGGCGTCTACCTCGCCGAGCGCGCGTCCGCGTAGCGTCGTCCGAAGTTTGCGCAAACCGCCATGACGTGGTGCCGAGGCGGATATCTCCGCCCCGACTTTCCCACCTGAGCAAAAAGAAAACGGGCACGGCGCGGGGTAAATCCAACCGCGCCGTGCCCGTTCACTTCGATGCCTGGAGTTGCTGCGGAAGCCGAACTACGGTTTTGCGGCCGGAGCTGCCGCCGGCAGCGGCTGGACCATCTCGAGATCAATCTGGAGGTTGATCTCGTCGCCCACCATGCCGGGGTCGGCGCTCACGCCGAAGTCCTGGCGGTTGATCTTTGCGGTGGCTGCGGCGCCGCGCCGGAGTCCGCCCATGGCCTTGATGGCCGCCGTGGGGCCGGTGACGTCGAGGGTCACCTCTTTGGTGACGCCGCGAATGGTCAGGTTCCCGGTCATTTTGGCGGAGCCATCGCCGGTCTTGATGATCTTGGTGGATTGGAAGGTGATCGTGGGGAACTGCGCCACGTTGAAGAAATGTTCGCTCTTGAGGTCGTTGTCGCGCATCTGGACGCGTGTGTCGATCGTGTTGACGTCAATGGTGATGTTCACGCTGGACTTGGTAATGTCCTGGTCGTCCAGTTCCACGGTGCCGGTGACTTTGGTGAAGTCTCCCTGGACGTTCGAGATTCCCAGGTGCCGCACCGTAAACTGCGCCGTCGAATGGTTGGGATCGAGCTGCCACGTGCTGGTTCCCGCCAGAGCCGGAACCGCCAGCGCTGCCGCCAGGCTCACTGTCAATAGCCACTTCTTCATCAGCCGCCTCCTTGAAATACATTTGGGGATTTTAGATGCGATCGTGCATCACGCCGGATTCGACGCACAAAAACCCATCGGCTTCCGCCGGCCGGAAGCTTCCCACGCGAGTACGAACTGGGCACGAGTATATACGGCTTTTCGCCCCGGTCAATCCTTGTGCATCGGCCGAGTTCCGCCTGCGTTGACACGGCGGGACCCGCATGCTACGTTCCGCGACGCCATGGGTGAAACGAAATCGGCCTCCCGAAAGCGCATCGCGGTGATTCCTGGAGACGGCATCGGGAAGGAAGTGATTCCCGAAGCCCTAAAGGTGTTCCGGGCCGCCGCAGCGAAAGGCGGCCGCGAGCTGGCACTCACCGAATTCGACTGGGGTGCCGATCGCTATCTGCGCGACGGCACCACGCTTCCGGCGGACGCCCCGGAAATGTTCCGCCGCGACTTCGACGCCATTCTGCTGGGCGCGCTGGGCGATCCGCGCGTCCCGGGTAACCAGCACGGCGCCGATATCCTGCTTGGCTTGCGCTTCAAGCTCGATCTTTACGTGAACGCCCGTCCCTGCGTGCTGTTCGACCGCAGGCTGACTCCGCTGCGGGACCGCTCGGAGAAGGAGATCGACTTTACCGTCCTGCGGGAGAACACCGAGGGGCTCTACGTGGGCATGGGCGGATTTTTCAAGAAGGGAACGGCGGACGAGATCGCCGTGCAGGAAGACGTCAACACGCGCAAGGGCGTCGAGCGCATCCTCCGCTACGCATTCGAGTATGCGCGCGGCCGGGGGCTCGAGCGCGTGTGCATGAGCGACAAAGCCAACGCGCTGGCGTTCGGCCACGATCTCTGGCAGCGCGTGTTCGCCGAGGTCCGGCGCGACTACCCCGGCATCCAGGCCAGCCACATGTACATCGACAACCTCCTGATGCAGATGGTGCGCGACCCCTCGCAGTTTCAGGTGATCGTCACCTGCAATCTCTTCGGTGACATCGCCAGCGACCTGGGCGCGCAACTGGCGGGCGGATTGGGGCTGGCGCCCTCGGGGAACATCTATCCGGGGCAGGTCTCGATGTTCGAGCCCGTGCACGGCTCGGCCCCCGACATTGCCGGAAAAAATTTGGCGAACCCGATGGGAGCCGCACTCGCGGTCAGCATGATGTGCGCGCACCTGGGCTGGACCGCCGAAGCCCAAGCTATCGAGGATGCGGTCCGCGCCGCGATCCGGGAAGGGAAGACCACCCGAGATCTCGGCGGGCCGCTCGGAACTCGAGAGGCCGGCGATTGGCTGGCCAGCCGAGTAGCCTCGACATGATGTAGGGGCGCTGGCAGTTGCCGGTGTTCCGCCCCAGGATATTCCTTGGCAGGCCTCGTTTTCGATTTTGCGCTTGCCCCGCTTTTTCTTTATCCTGTGAGTAGCCGCAAACGCGGAGTTTCTTCAAACGGCAGGGGGACACTTTGATTTCACGCAGAGCAGTTGTTCTAGGTCTGCTGGCGATTTGGGGGACGGCCATCCCTTGCGCGGGCCAAGCGTCGAAGCAGGCACCGGCGACGGCGGCGTCGCCCGCGCCTGCTCCACCTGCCGTCAGCTCCGAGCAGGCTCAACTCCTGAAGTCCACGGAGAGCTTTGTTCGGGAACTGTTCGGGTGGGGGCCTGCCACGCAGGTCAAGCTGGGTCCGTTACGCCCGTCGCAAGCGCCGGATTTCTACGCCGTGCCGATTCACGTGATCCTGAACAGCCAGGAGGAGTCGGGCGAAGTCTATGTGAGCAAGGATGGTAAGACGCTGCTGCGGGGCGATCTGTACGATACGTCCGCCGATCCGTTTGCCGCCAATCGCGCCAAGCTGCGCCCCGAAGGCAGCCCGGCCAAGGGGCCGGCCAATGCGCGCGTGACGCTGGTGGAGTTCGCGGATTTTGAATGCCCGCACTGCGCGGTCCTCCATGAGGCGCTGAAATCGCTGGAAACGCGTTATCCGCAGGTCCGCATTGTCTACAAGGATTTTCCGCTAACCCAGATTCATCCCTGGGCCCAGACGGCGGCCATCGGCGGGCACTGCGCGTTCGAGCAGTCTCCGGCGGGCTTCTGGAAGGTTCACGACGCGATTTTTGACAACCAGGACTTGCTGTCGGCGGAAAACATCTGGGGCAAGCTGGTGGACTACGCCTCGCAAGCCGGCCTGAATGCGGAGACGTTTAAAACCTGCCTGTCTTCGCCGGACGCGCAACAGGCCGTCGATGCCAGCCACGCCGAGGGTGTGGCGGTGGGCGTGAACAGCACCCCAACCGTGTATGTCAACGGCCGCCCGGTTCCCGGCGGCGATCCGGCTACGGTCGAGCAGTACATTGAATTTGAGCTTGCCGCGCGGAAAAAGTGACGATCCGGCCAGGATCGTCATCCTGAGCGGAGCGCAGCGAGCGAAGGATCTCTCCTCGCACGAGCCAAAGTTGCGCCGCGAAGGATCTCCGTTCAAGGTTTAGACCGAATGGCGCGCAGCAGGGCTATCGCAGTGGAATTCCAAGCGGGCGCTGCAAACTCCGAGCAAAGTGGAATGTTCAGGCTGCGGCGGTCTGGGCAACGGGCCGAACGAACTCCAGGCGGTCGATGGTAGCCGCTATGCCGTAGAGCGGTGTGATGGCGCCTTCCAGTGGAGAAGAGCGCAGAGCCTGGGCGCTGGCGCGCACCAGAACCGAGAGATTGCGGTCAAAATCCGTCGGCAATGCAAAGGTAAGTTCCATGGCTGTTCCGGGCTCCAGCTCGACGTCAGTTAGAAAGTAGACGCCCGTTCGGGAAACATCCCGAAGCTGACCGGTGCAAAACGCCACCGGCCGCCTGCCCGAGAGACACACCTGCAGCGGTAACGAAAGCTCGTACCGGCGTGCTAGTCTGCGCTCCCCCATAGAATCCCCCTCCATTGCTCGGCTAGCAGCACGATCACTGCCACTGGTTAATATATCTATCTAATTGATAAAGCAGGTGTTAGCTGCTACAAGCCTGTGCCAAGATAGATTTGGGCAGGCAAAAAATTCCCTGACCGGGAAATAGCTACCTGCCACGGTGACCGAGTAGCCTGGATACGCGGCTATGCACGCGTGGCAGGCCGGCGGCATCGCCAAGCCGGAACTTCGGTTGGATGGAATGGTCAGGGGGTCTCATTCTGAGGGGGAGACTGCTCCGGGCACCTGGGCGGGGGAGGTTGGGCGAGCTTGCCGCTCATCATTTCGGGAAGCGCATGGGAAACGCACAAGAACGCCAGGACGGCGATGATGGAAAGCATCAGGTAGACGACCATGGAATCCATCGGTTTCTCCTCAAGGTGTCTTGCTGCACGGCTAGTTCCAAAATACCCATGGGGATATGCCCTTCCGCAAAAGCAAGTTAGTGCTGTGGACAGTTCGCGGCGCTGTCTGAAAACAGCACACCTGTAGCGTTCTGCGCACGCCCGGCGGAAGCCGCGTGTCCCACGCCGGGCAGAGGGACGACCTCCATCCGACAACTCTCCGGCGAAACGCTGATAGCAATCCCTTCTTGACACGGCAAGCCGTCGAGGCGTAAGTTAAGCTTCGAAGCCCTTCCGGAAAGAAAGAAGGGTGCGGATACGCCGGCTCAGCTGGCCGGACGCGGACATATGAAACCATACAGAGAGCGGAGCCGACTTCCACGGAAAATCGTCGTAGTAGTACGGCCCGTGTGCGCGTCTTGGCCTGGAGGGCGTGACTGAGCTGATTGGCGAGAAACCGAAAGCTCGAAAAACCCACCTGGCCAGCGCATCTGGCAGGTGGGTTTTATTTTTAGGGCGGTGAGGAGGGGGTCCAATGGGCAGTGAGAAACCGATTTTGACCGGGGCACGGATTCTGTGGGAGTGTCTGGAGCGCGAAGGTGTCAAGACCGTCTTCGGCTATCCGGGCGGCGCCATTCTGCCGGCGTACGACGCGCTGCGGCACAGCTCGATTCGGCACATCCTGGTGCGCCACGAGCAGGGCGCCACGCACATGGCCGACGGGTACGCGCGCGCCACGGGCGGCGTGGGCGTTGCCGTGGCTACTTCCGGTCCTGGGGCCACCAACATGGTCACCGGCATTGCCACCGCGATGATGGACTCTTCGCCGATCGTCTGTATCACCGGGCAGGTGGGCAGCAAGCTGCTGGGCTCCGACGCGTTCCAGGAAACCGATATCACCGGCGTCACGCTGCCGATCACCAAGCACAACTATCTGGTCACGCACGTCGAGGAACTGGCCCCCGCCATCCGCGAGGCGTTTTATGTGGCGAAGTCCGGCCGGCCCGGCCCCGTGCTGATCGATATCACCAAGGACGCGCAGCAAAGTTCCTGCGCCTTCGATTGGGAAGCCGCGGCTCCCCGCATGCGCGGCTACCGCCCCGATCTCTCGCCCGCCAAGCAGGAATACGAAAAAGCATTGCAACTGATCCGCGAAGCCAAGCGGCCGGTGATTTTGGCCGGCCACGGCGTGGTGCAATCGGGCGCCGAAGACGGAGGTGAAAGCCTTCGCCGAGCGCGCCTGCATCCCCGTGGCCATGACGCTGCTGGGGATCGGCGGCCTGCCCGCCGCCCATGTGCTGAATCTCGGCATGATGGGCATGCATGGCGAGGCCTGGGTCAACAAAACGATTCAGGAAGCCGACCTGCTGCTGGCCTTCGGCATGCGTTTTGACGATCGCGTGACCGGCAACCTGAAGAACTACGCGCCCAAGGCCAAGAAGATCCATGTGGAGATCGATCCGGCGGAGATCAACAAGATTATCAAGGTGGATGTCGCGCTGGTGGGAGACCTGCGGAAGATTCTCCAGGAACTGATGCCGCGCGTCGAGACCACCAACCGCACCGAGTGGATCGAGCAGATCCGCGTTTTGAAGGGCGACTCCGCGGTGCGCGACATCCAGAATCTCCCTGACCTCGGCCATCTCTACGCCGCGCATGTGATCAACGATCTATGGCACGAGACCCGCGACCGCGACACCATTATCGTCACCGACGTGGGCCAGCACCAGATGTGGGAGGCGCAGTATTACAAGCATGAGCGCCCGCGCTCGCTGATCACCTCGGGTGGCCTGGGCACCATGGGATTTGCGCTGCCCGCCGCCATCGGGGCTAAGGTCGCGCGCCCGGACGCCGAGGTCTGGGTGGTCGTCGGCGACGGCGGCTTCCAGATGACCATGGGGGAACTCGCCACCATCGTGCAGGAAAATCTCAAGGTGAATATCGCCATCATCAACAACGGCTACCTCGGGATGGTCCGCCAGTGGCAGGAGTTCTTCTACGAGCGGAATTACGAAGCCACGCCGCTGGTGAACCCGAACTTCGCGCAACTGGCGCAGGCCTACGGCATCCGCAGCATGGCCATCAAGCAGCGCGCGGACGTCGTCCCCGCGGTGCGGGCCGCGCGGGCCCACGAAGGGCCGGTGCTGATTGATTTTCAGGTCGAGCAGGAAGACACCGTCTATCCGATGGTGGCGGCCGGCTCGGCGCTGCACGAGATGATCCGGCGGCCGAACCCCCTCGTCGAGACCGCCACGGACGAATAGGAGACCCATGCTGCATACATTCGTGGTCTATGTCGAAAACAAGCCGGGCGTGCTCTCGCGCGTCGTGTCGCTGTTCCGCCGCCGCGCGTTCAACATTGACTCGCTCACCGTGGGACGCACGGAAAAGCCCGAGGTCTCGCGCATGACGATTGTCGTGGACGCCGATGAGGACCAGGCGGCGCGCATCGTCGCCAACATCTATAAGCTGGTGAACGTGCTGCTGGTGGACGACGTGACCGGGACCAAGGCGCTTTTCCGCGACCTGTCACTCGTGAAGGTGAATGCACCTCCCGAAGCGCGAGCCCAGGTCTTGCAACTCGCCGAGGTGTTCCGCGCGCGCGTGCTCGACATTGCAGCCGAATCCATTACGCTCGAAATGACAGGCGGCGAGGAGAAAGTGGACCGCTTTTTGGAATTGCTCGCGCCATTCGGGGTGATGGAAATGGTGCGGACGGGAATCGTCGCGATGCGGCGCGGCGCCAAGTCGACGGTTCCCGGTGCCGCGAGCGAAGTAGCCAAGCCCGTGGAGGACGATAGCGTTTCCTACTCCGTCTAACCGTGTCCGGTTGACACCGCTGCTACGACACTCGTAATCGGCTGTAGGGGCGCTGCTTGCTGCGCCCTGCGAAGTTGCAAGCCCAGCGCGGTTCGCATTTGTGGCGGAGGGCGTCTTCAGGCGGTCCGGCGCGTCAGCATGGCCGAGGCGCGTCGTGCGTGCCGCGCTAAAGACCGCGGCTCTACATTCAAATCTTCACACTGTCGCGCAGGTTCCTTCCGAGGTGTTCATGTAGCGCCGGGGCCTTAAGCCCGGCAGATGCTTGCGGCTGGGAATCGCGTTCGTTGCGAGATGTCTACGCCGACTTGCGCTTGGCGGCGTGCGGCTTCGGCCGCAGCGCCGCCAGGAAATCTTCCAGCGGCCGGGTATTGAGCACGTCCTTCGCTTCGATCCATCCGCGCCGCGCCGTATCCACCCCGTACCTCATGAACGGCAGATGTCCCGCGGCGTGGGCGTCGGTGGAAATCACGATCTTCACGCCGCGCTGTTTGGCCATGCGCAGGTGCACGTCGCGCAGATCGAGGCGGTCCGGGTAGGCGTTGCACTCCATGGCCACACCGTGGCGCGCCGCCGCATCGAGCACCTTTTCCATGTCGTACTCGAACGGGTCGCGGCGCAGCACCAGCCTCCCGGTGGGATGCGCGATGATCTGCGTGTAGGGGTTCTCGATGGCCGCCAGCAGGCGCTCGGTCATCTCCGCCGGGTCCATGTTCATGTAGGAATGCACCGAGGCGACCACCACATCGAGCTCGGCCAGCACGTCGTCCTCCAGATCGAGCGACCCGTCCTTCAAAATGTCCACCTCGATGCCCGCGAGCAGGCGGATGCCCGGGACGTGCGCCTGCGCCGCGCGAATCTTTTTGATCTGCTGGCGGGTGCGCTGCTCGTCCATGCCGTTGGCGACGGTCACCGCCTGCGAATGATCGGTGAGCGCGATGTATTCGTATCCCAGGCGCTTCGCCGCGAGGCCCATTTCCTCGATCGAGTTCTTGCCGTCGGATGCGGTGGTGTGCATTTGCAGGTCGCCGCGAATGTCCTCGAGCGTCACGAGGCGTGGCAGGTGGTGCTGCTCGGCGGCCTGGATCTCGCCGGCGTTTTCGCGCAGCTCGGGGGGGATGAAATCGAGCTTCAGCTTCGCGTAGATATCCTCTTCGGTGCGGCTGGCCACCACGTGGCCGCCCTTCAGGGCGGACAGCGCGTATTCGTTGAGCGTCCAGTCCATTTCATTCGCGCGGCTGCGCAGGGCGATGTTGTGCTCCTTCGAACCCGTGAAATAGAGCAGCGCCGCGCCAAAGCTCTTTTTCTCCAGCAGGCGCACATCCACCTGCATGCCGCCGGTAAGCCGCACGCTCACCTTGTTCTCGCCATGCGCGAGCGTCTCCTCGATCGCGGGATACTTCAGGATGTGCGCGGCCACGGCGTCCACGTCCTTCTGGTGGTCGTGCCCCGGCCGCATGGTCACCAGCAGGTCGAGGTCGCCGATGGTCTCCCGCCGGCGGCGCAGCGAGCCGGCTGGCGTCACAGACTCGACCGCCGGGCCCGCTTCGGCGATATAGTCCGAGAGCTTGCGCGCTTCCTCGTCGCCGGTGTCCAGGCGGAACCGGCCGGAGCCGGACAGGTGCTTGAAGGCTTCGGCGGCCTTCAAGATGTTCTCCTCGCTCTTCTCGCCGAACCCTGGCAGATCGCGGAGCTTGCCTTCCCGCGCGAGTTTTTCCAGCCCCTCGACCGTGCCGACCTTGAACTTCTTCCACAGCAGCGCCACGCGCTTGGGCCCGAGCGAGTGCACTTCGAGCAGGTCAAGCAACGTGTGCGGATATTTCTTCAGCAGCTTTTGCCGGAGGCTGTAGTCGCCGGTCTGCAGGATCTCGTGGATATGCTCGGCCATGTTGTCGCCGATGCCGGGCAGTTCCTTCAGCTTGGTGTCGTCCTGGGCGATGTCGGCGATGCGTTCGTGGAGGCTGTCGAGGAGTTCCGCCACCTTCTCGTAGCTGCGGTAGCGGCCGATCATCGCGCCGTCGATTTCCAGCAGTTGCGCCGTCTCCCGGAGTATCTTCGCGACCTGCTTGTTTTCCATGGAGGTCTCTCCGCATCCCGCCGCTTAGCGCTTGCCGCGGGCGATGAACTGAGCGTAGTAAAGAATTCCGGCGACCGACTTGCCATCGCGGATCTTGCCGCTGCGAGTCCAGCGCAGGGCCTGGCGCAGCGGAAGCGTGCGCGAGGTGATCTTCTCGTCGTCCTCCGGCCGCGCCTTAATCTTGGTCAGACCCTCCGCGAGAAATATCTCCATGCGCTCGCCGAGCAGCCCCGGAGAAGGGAACACTTCGAGCAGTTTCCGGATGCGCCGGGCATCGTAGCCGGCCTCTTCCTGCAGCTCGCGCCGCGCGCCTTGGGCAAAGCTTTCGTCGGGCTCCTTGTGGCCCGCGACAAGTTCCCAGAGATATTGCCCGGCGGCGTGCCGGTACTGCCGGATGAGCAGGATTTTTCCGTCGGGAAACACGGGCAGGACCACGGACGATCCCGGGTGCACGATAATCTCGCGCGTGGTCTCGATGCCGCCTGGTTCCGACACGCGCTCGCGTTTCAGCGTGAAGACGCGCCCCTGGAACAGCACCTTGCTGCTCCTCACGCGCGCCCCGCGCGCCTTCTTCTTCGGCCTGTGCTTCATCATTTCCCCCGAGCCGAATTCTACCGCAAGCGTGTGCTCCCAGCCTCATCCCAAGTACGCTCGCGAGGCGGCTTGTCGTTTGCCTCCCCCACCTCCTTTGCGTCCTTTGCTTCCTCTTCCTCCTCCGCTTCCTCTATACTTGCTGCTAGCGTACTCATGCCCATGAACACAGTCATCGTGGACGACGAGCGCCCCGCCCGGGACGAACTCAGCTATCTGCTCAAGGGCTTTCCCGAGATCAACGTGGTCGCCCAGGGCAAGAACGGTCTTGAGGCTCTTGCGCTCATCAAGGAACACAATCCCGATCTGGTGTTCCTCGACGTGCAGATGCCCGGCCTCGACGGTTTCGGCGTGATCAAGAAGCTCGTCGAGCGCAAAGCGCGCCTCCCGCAGATTGTCTTCTCCACGGCGTACGACCACTATGCGGTGCAGGCCTTCGAAGTCAACGCGGTGGACTACGTTTTAAAGCCCTTCGACAAGGCCCGCATCGCCCGGGCCATCCATCGCGCGAAGAAGATGCTCGATGCCAGCGTCTCGCCGGTCGAGCGGCTGGAGACCCTGGTGGGCAAGCTCGGCGTGGGCGCTCCCAAGGCGCGGGCGGCGCACCCCGTCAAGCTGCTGGTCAAATCGCAGGCGCGCATGATGCTGATCGACTCGCAGGACATGATCTATGCCTCGATCCAGGATGGCGCGATCACCATCTTCGCGCGCGACACCGAAGGCGTGTCGAACTTCCGCACGGTCGAGGAATTGATGGAGACGCTCGACCCCGACGTGTTCTGGCGGCCGCACCGCTCCTATCTCGTAAACATCAACCACATCAAGGAAGTCGTGCCCTGGTTCAAATCCAGCTTCATGCTCAAGATGAGCGATAAGCGCTCGAGCGAAATCCCCGTCTCGCGCAACCAGACCAAGCGCCTCCGCGAATTCCTGAAGCTGTAGCCGGGTCTGTTTCTCCGCGCCTGCTGCGCTCCGCTACCGCACTCGCGGCGTCATCCCGGCGCAGCGCGGTGATCTCTCTTCGGCTAACCCCGGCAGGGCACACACACGGAGCGGGATTCCTCGTCGCTCCGCTCCTCGGAATGCCAGGCGAAGCAGTGCCACTCTCTGCGTCCTCTGCGCCTCTGCGGTGAGTCTTGTTCTCCCCGGTTACCATGCAACTCTTGGGTCGCAACTCCCGCCATCTGTGCTAGCATCGCCTTTACGATTTTCTATTTTCACTTTTCCATTTTCCAGCCAGGAGCCTTTCTCCAGAGTGGCGAAGCGCAAACGAGTTCTGAGCGGCATGAGGCCCACAGGCCGCCTCCATCTGGGCCATTATTTCGGCGCCCTCTCGAATTGGCTGAAACTCCAGGAACAGTACGATTGCTTCTTCTTCGTCGCCGACTGGCACGCCCTGACCACGCACTACGAGGACATGTCGTCGATGCATGTCTTCTTCGGCGAAAACACGCTGCAGGTGGCCACCGACTGGCTCTCGGTCGGTGTTGATCCCGCGAAAGCGACACTTTTCGTCCAGTCGAGCATCCTCGAGCACGCCGAGCTGCACGTCCTGCTCTCGATGATCACGCCGCTTCCGTGGCTTGAGCGCGTCCCGACCTACAAGGAGCAGATCGAGAATCTCACCGACCGCGACCTCGGCACCTACGGTTTCCTCGGCTACCCGCTCCTGCAATCCGCCGACATCGTAATGTACGGCGAACGGGGGCATGATTGGTCGTCCCGGTTGGCGAGGACCAGGTACCGCACGTGGAGCTAACTCGGGAAGTCGTCGGACGATTCAACCTTCTCTATGGAGATTTCACCGTTCGCGCGGCGGCATTTGAAGAGCGCTATAAGGCGTACATGCGGCTTGCACTGGGATCTCAAGCAACCGTCCTCGTTCCGCCGGGCGGCGTTGCCTACACTGCGGACCAAAAGGTTCAGATCGAAGGCACCCTGTCGAAATTGTCCCGAGAATCGGGCGGCTATACAAATTTTGTAGCAGCTCATACTGCGGCGCTGAGGATACTCAAGCAGAACCAATTGTTGTGTGAACCACAAGTCACTGCTGACCGAAACGCCCCGCCTGCCCGGCACCGACGGCCGCCGTATGGCGAAAAGCTACGGCAACGCGATCTGGCTGAGCGACCCGCCCGACGACATTCGCACCAAAGTCCGCAACATGATGACGGATCCGCAGCGCCAGCGCCGTACCGATCCCGGCCGGCCGGAGATCTGCCCGGTCTTCGCGTTTCACAAGTTGTTCTCGACCCCCGCGAACGGCGCCGATGCGGACATTCTGCCGCGCATTGACCGCGAGTGCCGCACGGCGGCCATCGGCTGCGTGGATTGCAAGGCGCTGATGGGCAATTCGCTGGTCCGCTGGATCGAGCCGGTGCAGGCGCGCCGCAAAGAATTCGAGGCGCATCCGCGGCAGGTTTGGGATATCCTCGACGCAGGCTCGAAGAAGGCGCGCGGAGTGGCCCGCCGCACGATGCGCCGCGTCCGCAACGCGATCTTTAAGTGGGACGAGGCGCGCAAGGGCTCCCCGGTCACGCGAGCGATATAGAGCAAACAATGGCGAGTCCCTATCGAATCAATCTGCCGGTCTACGAAGGCCCGCTCGATCTCCTGCTGGACCTGATCCGCAAGCAGGAGATGGACATCCACAATATTCCCATCGCCAAGGTCACCGAGCAGTACCTCGATTACCTGCACGGGATCGAGAAGCTCGATATCGACGTCTCGGCCGACTTTCATCTACATGGCCGCGACGCTGATTCATATCAAGTCGAAAATGCTGCTTCCGGCCGACCCGCTGGCGGGCCCCGACGACCAGCAGGACCCGCGCGACGAGCTGGTTCACCGCCTGCTCGAGCACGAGAAATTCAAGAACGCCGCGCAGCTCCTCTATCAGAAGCAGCAGATCGAGGACCACGTCTGGTCCCGGCCCGACCGCGAGCTGTATACCGGCAACGCCATCGAAGGCGAGATGGTTGTCTCGCTGGTCGATCTCGTGAAGACGTTCCAGGAGGTGCTGGAGCGCCGCAAGGAAGTAACCAAGTTTTCGCTGCGCCACGATACGGTGACGATCGCGCAGATGATGGACCGCCTGCGCCAGCGTCTGCTCGCGGGCGACGACGCCGTCTCGCTGGTGGATTTCTTCGAAACCTGCGAGACGCGCAACGCCATGATCGTCGCGCTGCTGGCTGTGCTCGAGATGGTGCGCATGCAGGCGGTGATTCTGGTGCAGTCGGAGCTGTTTGCCGATATCCGCGTGCGCAAGCACAAGATGTTTGACGCCGTCTTTGCCGGCCCCGAGGCCATGTCGAAGATCGAGGAGCAGTATCTGTGACTCTCTCCTCCAATCGTCATCCCGAGCGGAGCCGCGCGGTGTTGCCTTTCCCTTCGCTTCGCGAAGGCGCGCGGCGCAGAGAGGGATCTGCTTGTCGGTAGGTTTTGTCGCGGCCGCCTGCTGGCGGGCGCTGAGGGATCGAGGATGACACCACAGGAAATGCAAGCCGCACTGGAAGCCATCATCTACGCCGCGGACGAGCCCGCCACGCTCGACCAGATTGCCCACGCGCTCGGCGTGGAAAAGACCGAGGCCCGCGCGGGGATCGATCTGCTGGTCGCGTCGTATCAGACCGACGAGCGCGGCGTCGAAGTCCGCAAGGTCGCCGGCGGCTGGAAGTTCTACACCAAGCCGCAGCACCACGACGCCGTGCGCAAGTTCATCAAGAGCCTCCAGCCGCCGCTGCGCTTGACGATGCCCGCGCTGGAAACGCTCGCCGTCATCGCCTACAAGCAGCCGGTCACCGTGCCGGAGATCAACGAGATTCGCGGCGTCAATGTCGGCGGCGTCATCAAGACGCTGCTCGAAAAGCGGCTCATTACCACCGCCGGGCGCAAGGAAGTGATCGGCCGGCCGATCCTGTACCGCACGTCAAAGCAGTTCATGCTGCGCTTCGGCCTGTCCGATCTCGAGGAGCTGCCGAGTCTCAAGGAATTCGAGCAGCTCGCCCAGGCCGCGCTCGGTTCCGACGCCGGAATCGCGCCCACCGAACCTGAGGCCGCTCCCTCCGACGCCGCCACCGCCCCGGCGGAAGCGGGGAATGCTGTTGCCGCGACCGCGGACCCGGCTGCCGCCGAAATTTTCGCCTCCGGCGAAACCGACGACCTCGCCGAGCTCGGCGAAGATGCGCCGGCAAGCGCCGAACAAGCTCGCGCTGCCTCCGCAGGCAACTCCGAGCTGTCTTAGTGTCCTGAAGCAGAAGCTCCGTGCATAATCCGATGGAGCTTCAGGGGCTAAAGCCCCGTGCAAGACTAGGCCCTTAACGCCGGGGCTGAAGCCCCGGCCTCCTAAAGATCGTGCGACCAACTTAGAACTCAGGACGCTGGCGGTTCGTCGTCCGGTAGGCTCGCATGCGCGGGTGCCTGGTGCGTTTTCCCTGCGGCCCTCATCGAAGAATCTATATAGAATGTGCCTCCGTAGGAAATTCACGGGCCCGCCCGGCCCGGAATGGATGGAGCATGCGCATCAGGAACGCCGCGACCCATCTTGTGCTGTTAGCCGCCCTGTGCGTGTCCGGGGCGGCGGCGCAAGCTCCCAAGCCGGACAATGCCCTGAAGGTCAAGACGCGCCTGATCACGATTGATGTGGTTGCGACCGATGCGCACGGCCGCGCGATTCGCGATCTCGAGCAGGAGGATTTTCAGGTATTTGACGGGCACAGCGGGGTGCAGAAGATTGTTCGAATGGAGTTCGTGGACCTGTCGGCGGCTTCCACGGCTGTGAAACCGGCCGATTCGCCATTGCCGGCGGGACCCCACACCTATTCCAATCTGTCGCTCGCGAGGTCCCGGGTAGGGCCGACGGTGATGCTGATGGACGCGTTAAATACCGGCACGCTCAATCAGATCCACGTCCGCCGCGACATGCTGTTGTTCCTGAAGAGCCTGCCGGCCGATACTCCGGTGGCCGTATTCCTGCTGGGGCACACCGTGCGCGTTGTCCAAAACTTTACTTCCGACCCGAAACTCCTGCGGGAAGCCATAGACCGCGCTCATGGTCCCTCGACCTTCGAACGGGACCCGCAGGATGATCCCAATAGCGGATCCAATGTGCTGCAGAATGTGTCACCCAACACGCCCGGCGAAGTCGTCCAGGCCCTCCAGGACTTCGAGAGGATGACGTATGTCGAGCAGGTGAGCCAGCGCGTGGAAGAGACCGCGGACGCCCTGAAGGCCATCGCCAGATTTCTGGGCGGTTATCCCGGCCGGAAGAATCTGCTCTGGTTTTCCGAATCGTTCCCGCTCTGGATTGCGCCGACGTCGGAGGATGGTGGCAATCCGGCGGTCAGCTCCAATCCCACGGGAGTGAAGATCCCCGGCCAGGAGTTCAACGGATCGGCCGTGTATGAGGATAAGATTCGCGCCGCGGCCGATGCGCTTGCCGAGGCGCGCGTCGCCGTCTATCCCGTGGATGCACGGGGACTCGAAGGCCCGCAGTCGTACTTGGCCGCCAATGAAAATTCTTCCACGCTTCGCCATCCCGGCGGGGACATCTCCGCGTCGCTCCAGCGCGAAAACGACGCGCGCTCGATGGCGCAGGCCACCATGGACGAGTTGGCCGATGAGACCGGCGGCAAGACGTGCAAGAACACGAATGGCCTGGCCGCCTGCGTGCAGCGAGCGCTCGACGAAAGCTCGTCCTACTATGAGCTGGCCTATTACCCGCCAGACGTCAACTGGGACGGGAGCTTCCACAAAATCAGAATTAAGTCCGCGCGACGCGGCGTCAAGCTGTCCTACCGCCGCGGCTACTTCGCCACGGATGCCGGCGCACGGGCTGGCCAGCAGGCGCAGCAGAAGCTCCTCCAGGAGGCTTGTAGTGCGCCGCTCCTATCGACCTCGATTGCGCTGACGGCGGAAGCTCTTGCGTCGCCCGGCGGATCCAGCGATGCGAACGCAGTCCGATACTTGCTGACGATCTCCCCGAATGCCCTGAGCGTTGCCACCGAAGGCGAGGAGCGCGCCGTGAATCTTCAAATGGCGGTGTGCGAGTACGATCCAAGGGGAACATCCTATCAATTTTATCCGAGGGATCTTTCCCGATCGGTGTCCGAAGGCGTCTATCAGGGCTGGCGGCAAAATGGCTTTCGGAATATTTTCGATTATCAGGCCAAGCCGCAGAACCAGAAACTCCGCTTTGTAGTCCTCGATGTGCCCAGTGGAGTCGCCGGATCGGTGGATGTGCCGGCTCATCCGCACGACTTCGGAAGCGCCCCGTCGTCCGCTTCCGGCGTCGCAACTGCGTCGCCAGCGGGCAAGGCGTCTTCGCTCCCGGCGCCGCATGCCGGAGCAGCCCCTTTGATTACTCGCTTCACGTTCCGCTCGGCCTCCGGCGCCGCCAGCGCCCTCGATTGGGCGCGTGACACGGTGTCCTACCAGGGCGATCTGGCCGTCGCTCAGGGGGCACCAGCATTCTTCCACAGCCTTTTCGGGCCAGCCTTCCATTGCGAGGCGGGGAAACTCGTGTCCAACAACCCCGCGTCGGGCACGGCGCCGGATTTTACGTTCCGGTTTCGAAGCACCTCCGGACCAACGGCCGTGGTGGACTTGAACGGAAGGGAACCGGCCTATTCCGGAGACTTGCCCGTCGAGCCTTCAGCCAAGGAGTTCTTTGCCAGGGTATGGAACCTCTGCCATTGCCAGGGCCCCTAGGGTTTCGTCGTTCGGCCTTTTTCCGCTAGACTGTACGTCTGGCGGTGCCCGCACCGCCACCCCTATGGAAGAACGCCTGCAAAAAATTATCGCCCGGGCGGGCCTCGCCTCCCGGCGCCGGGCCGAGGAGATGATCACCTCGGGCCTGGTGACCGTGAACGGCCATACCGTCACGGAACTGGGCACCAAGGCGGACCCGTCGCGCGACCACATCAAGGTTGCAGGAAGGCTGCTGCGCCCGGAGGCCAAGCTCGTCTATCTGGCCCTGCACAAGCCGCCCGAGGTGGTCTCCACGATGAGCGACCCCGAGGGCCGGGCCTCGCTGCGCGATTTGCTGCACGGCATACCCGAGCGCGTGTTTCCGGTCGGACGGCTCGAGTATCACTCTTCCGGTCTCGTCCTGCTCACCAACGACGGCGACCTTGCCAATCGCGTCCTGCAGGCTCATCGCCTGCCGCAGATCTACCACCTGAAGCTCAAGACCCTGCTTACCTTTGAGGAGATCGAAAAACTCGGCCGCGCCACAGGCGCGCGGATCTCGCGCCTGCGCGGCAAGGATACGCCCTGGTACGAAGTGACCCTCGCGGAGGCCCGCCGCGACGCCCTGCGCAACAAGTTGTTTCAGACCGGCCACCCGGTCGAAAAGCTGAAGCGCGTGGGCGTGGGAACTGTCGAACTGGGCTCGCTCGCGCCGGGCCGCCACCGCGCACTCTCGCCGGCCGAGGTGAAGGCGCTGGGCCGCGCCGTGGAAGGCCCGGTCGCCCCGCCCCAGCCCCGTAAGCCCCGCAAGCCCCGGCGGATACCTCGCCGTCCCCCCTCCGCGTAATTTTCGCTTTTGTTTCCATAAGAATTGCGTATGATACCCCCACGCTTGGGGGGATGTCTTAACACACATTTTCAGGGCCCAACTGCAGATGCAGGCGCTAGTCGGCGGCGGTTGACCGCTGCCGGATTGGCGACGGGCATCCCGGCTGGTGAGCACGTATGTGGCGAAGATCTTCTCCGCGTATTCGCCTGGATGTGCGCCGCTGGCGCGGCGGGCAGGGGCGGAGGACCATACTTGGGAGGGCGGGAATGATTCGATCCGGGGAAGAGCAGAACGGCAGGGCAAGTCGTATTCCAAACGGTTGTGCTGGCGATCCCATCACGGAAATCTTGAAGACCGGCCGCACCGTCGCAGTGGTCGGGATTTCCAGCCGGCCGCATCGTCCCAGCTACGGCGTTGCCGAATACCTGCAGTCGGTGGGCTACCGTGTCATTCCTGTCAATCCCGCGGAAACCGAAGTGCTGGGCCAGAAGTGCTACGCCCGGCTGGAAGACATTCCCGAGCGCGTCGACATCGTCGATGTGTTCCGGCGCTCCGAATTTGTGCCGGAAATCGTCGAGGCGGCGATTCGCATCGGAGCCCGCGGCGTGTGGATGCAGGAGGGGGTCATGCACGACGAGGCGGCCGAACGCGGCCGCGGCGCCGGCCTGGTCGTGATCGTCAACAAGTGCATCCTGAAAGAGCACATCAAGCGCTTCCGCCTGCCCGCCGATTGAACGGCTCCCGCGCCATTCCCAGGACGCGCGGGGCGCCACGCAGCGCGACCTTTTCTCTTATCTTACGGCAGCGCGAATACCTTCAGCACCCTCTTGCCCGGCACCGTGACCCCGACCGAGGCGCCGTCGGGCGCAATCTGGAAATCGTGGAACGTCAAGCCGTGCAGGATCGGCGTGAACGTCCCATCATAGAGCCCCACCCATACCAGGTCGTTGGACCGTTCCGGTGGGCCGCGCTTGAGCAGCAGGCGGCGCTCGTCCCGGCTCCATCCGAACCGCCCCATGCCCGCGCGCACACGCACCGGCGCGGACGGATGGGCCGTGTCGATGACTTCGATGGTGTCGCCATCCTCAAAAAATCCGATTTTCTTGCCGGAAGGCGAGACGCTCAACGAGCTCTCGTATTTCGCCAGCCGCGCAATTTCCGTCACCGTCTCGTGCACCAGGTCGAGCTCGACCAGCGTCAGCCGCCCCGTCAAACTCAGATTCTTGCCGATGGCGAACGCCCGATTCCTGCGTGCGTCCCAGGCGACCGCGTCGAACGTGTGGCCCTGGAATAGCGTGGTTGCCTGGCCATCCGCGGGTCTCACGCGCACGATTTTCCAGGGCGCGTCCGTCAGATAGACGACCGTCGCGCCATCGGCCAGCCACGTCGCGCTGGTCCCGTTTTCGATGAAGCGCGTTTTCGACCCGGCCACCGGAATCTCATGGCCGTCCTCATCGAGCAGCGCGATGGCTTTTCCTGCCGGCACCGTCGCCACGAATACATTGCTGTCGCGGTTCTCGTCTTTCTGCTTCTTCGTGTCCTCGTGATAGTCCGGCGGCGCCTTCTGCAGCGTCAGGCTGACGGCGATGCGGTGACCGTCCGGCGACCACGATAGAGAATCGACCTGGTAGCCCGATCCGGGCGGATCGGACATGAATTTGTCCGCCTCCACGATGCGGTGCGTCTTGCCCGAGGCGGTGGCGATGCCGATGTCGTCCCGCTCGATCACCAGCTGTTTGCTCCGTTTGATACGCGGCGTGGCATACACGACGGAGTTGTCCGCTGCGATGTCGAAGACCTGGCAATCCTCCTCCACGACCGACTTCGGTGTATCCTGCGCGGGCAGGCGGGACGGCCACGCCAACCCCAGCAGCATAAAAGTTACAGCGGCAATCCGCCGCAAGTGCCGGCTCGCGCCGGCTGGCCAAACACCCCGGGGATGGATCACTCCTCACCCCTCGTGGCGGGCGCCTTCTTTTGGATGCGCCGAATCTCCTCGAGCCGCTGGCGGATGCGCGCTTCCAGTCCCTGATCGGTGGGCTGGTAATAGACGCGTCCGGCCAGGCTTTCGGGCAGGCAGCGCATATTGGTCACCTTTTCCTCCGTGTCGTGCGCGTACTGATAGCCCTTGCCGTATCCCAGATGGCCCATCAGCCCCGTCACAGGATTCCTTAGATGCAGCGGGACCGGCTCCGCGATGGTCTTTTGCAGGTCTTCCCGGACCGCGCCGTAGCCCGTGTACAGCGCGTTCGACTTGGGCGCCAGCGACAGGTACACGGCCGCTTCCGCCAGGGCCAGATTTCCCTCCGGCGGCCCGATGAAATCAAACGCTTCCTTGGCGGCCAGGGTGACCTCCAGCGCTCGGGGATCGGCGAGACCAATATCCTCGCTGGCCATCCGCACCATGCGCCGCGCCAGGTAGAGGGGGTCCTCACCCGATTCCAGCATCCTCGCCAGCCAGTACAGCGCCGCGTCCGGGTCGGAATTGCGCACCGACTTGTGCAGCGCCGAAATCAGGTTGTAGTGCTCCTCGCCGGACTTGTCGTAGGGCAGGAGCTTCTTCTGCAGCACGTCCTCGAGCCGCTGTTCGGAGATCACGCGGCGGCCGTTCGCGTCCGGCTCGGTGCCCAGCGTCAGCGCTTCGAGGATGTTGTACGCCGAGCGCGCGTCGCCGTTGGCATACAGCGCGATGCGCTCGAGAATTTGAGCATCGGCCTCCACATGCTCGTTTCCCAGCCCGCGGACCGCATCGGCGATGGCCCGCCGCAGAAGCGCGACGATCTGCTCCTGCGAGAGCGAGCGCAGGACGTACACCTTCATCCGCGAGAGCAGCGGAGCGATCACCTCGAACGACGGGTTCTCCGTCGTCGCGCCGATCAGCAGGATGTTGCCCGCCTCGACGTGCGGAAGAAAGGCGTCCTGCTGCGCGCGATTGAACCGGTGCACTTCGTCGACGAACACAATCGTGCGGCTGCCGTACCGGCGCGCGCTCTGCGCCTTGGCCATCACTTCCTTGATTTCCTTGATTCCCGAAAGCACGGCGCTGAACGGCACAAATTCCGACCGCGTGCGCTTGGCGATGATCCGCGCCAGCGTCGTCTTCCCGCAGCCCGGCGGGCCCCACAGCAGCATCGAGCCCAGTTCGTCGCGCTCGATCTGCGTGCGCAGGGGTTTGCCCGGCCCGAGCAGCTCTTCCTGGCCGACGAACTCGTCCAGCGTCTGCGGACGCATGCGGTCGGCCAGCGGCCTGCCCGCCTGCGGTTCTTCTTCGGGTTCGACAGCGCGAAACAGTCCCATGGTCCTCACGTCCAATCAGGCATGCGCGAAACGGGCAGCCCTACCATCCATGTTCATCGCCAGTCCCTAAGATGCAACCAGCGCCCTACAACGCCGCCTGCCGATCCGCTAAGCAAGGGCGCGCTGCCTCGCCGCCTCATACAGGACGATCGACGCCGCGATGCCGGCATTGAGCGACTCGACCGCGCCCCCCGTGGGTATCGAGATGAACCCATCGGCGGCGTGCTTCACTTCGGGCGGCAGCCCGGCTCCCTCGTTGCCCACAAAGATCGCCGCGCTTCCGCGCAGGTCCGCCTGGGCCTCAATTCCGCTGGCCGCGCCCGTTCCGGAGCCCGGCTCCGAACTGGCCGCATAGATCTTCAACTGTGCCACCCGGAGCTGTGCGAGCAGGATCGGAATGGCCATTCCGCGCAGGACCGGCAACCGCAACGCCGAGCCCGCCGAGGCTCGCAGTGCCTTGGGCGACCACGGGTCGGCCGTCCCGCGCGTGGCCACCACTCCCGTGGCGCCAAACGCCTCCGCCGACCGCACAATCGTGCCTACGTTTCCGGGGTCCTGCACCGCCGCCAGCACAATCACCAGCGGAGAGCCTTCCCGCATCGCGCCGGGCCCCCGCAGGATGTCGTCGAAGGTCCACGCGCGCTGCCGGAACAGCGCGGCCACCCCTTGGGGCGCCTCGGTTCCGGCCACGCCCCGAAATAGCTTCTCCGTCGTTCGCAGGATGTTGGAGCGGGGAATGCCGCCGTCGCTTTCGCTGGCCACGCGCAGGATCTGCTCGGCCTCCCGCTCGGCGGCGTCGCTGACCAGCAGGGCTTCGGCCTCCAGCCCAGACCGCAGGGCATCGGCCACCAGTTTGGGCCCCTCCACACCAATGGGCTCATTTTCCGCCGGCCCGGTGCCGCGGAGCGCCGCGCGAAAAGTCTTTAGCCACTTGTTGTCCCGGCTCGTGATCACGTTTGTCCGCTGCGCGGTGCGCGCCAGTCCCATGTGCAAGTCCCTGCAGCCAGCCTAACAAACGATCTCAGCGGCGTAAACTCGCCCGCGACTGATTCGATGCCCCGCTGGCCGTATTGCGTCTGCGGGCTGGCTGTGGTAATTTTTCGCATGAGTACGGCGCAGCCAGCCGCGAGTGAACATTTGCCCGTCGAAATTCTCAAGGTCTCACCCGGCGCACCCGAGCCGCACGTGATTGATTACGCCGCGGCCTTCATCCGGCGCGGCCGCGTCGTCGCCATTCCCACCGACACCTTCTACAGCCTTTCGGCCGACCCGTTCAATTTGGCGGCCATCGAGCGCGTCTTTCAAGTGAAGGGACGCCCCGAGCACCGGGCGCTGCCCATTCTGGTCAACTCCATCGAACAGGCCGTCACGATGGCGCGCGATGTGCCGGACGTTTTCCTCACGCTGGCCGGCAAGTTCTGGCCCGGCGCGCTGACATTGGTCGTCGAAGCCACCAGCCGCCTGCCGCTCAAGGTGACCGGCAACAGCGGCCGCGTCGCGCTGCGCTGGGCCAATTCGCGCGTCACCACCGCGCTGATCGAAGCCGCCGGCGGCCCCATCACCGGCACCAGCGCCAATCTTTCCGATCATCCCTCCTGCACCAACGCCCAGCAGATCGTCGAGCAGTTGGGCAATCGGCTTCCGCTCATTCTGGACGGGGGCGAGACCGGCGCGACGCTCGCCTCCACGATTGTCCGCATTGATGGCAATGAGTGGTCGATCGCCCGCCAAGGCGCGATCCCCGCCGCGGAAATCGAGAAGGTCGTCGCATCGTAACGAGTGGACCGCAGTCGCGCCGGGGCGTTAACTGTCGGCTGTGAACTGTTGACTGTCGACTCGCCTCATTTCAACTCCGCCGTTCGCAGGAAGTCATAATCTCCCCCCGGCGAAACCACAATCCCGGTCACCCGCGCCCGGTGCACGCAGACGTTGTCGATGTACCACAGATTGATGTACGGCTCGTCTTGCGCGACGATCTTCTGAATTTCCGATAGCAGCGCCTTCCGCTTCTCCCGGTTCATCTCCACGCGCTCCTGGGCCAACAGGGCATCCAGCGCGGCGTTGTGGTAGTGCCCGCGGTTGGCGCCATCGGGCGGTGTCCTCTTCGAGTTGAATACGTAGTCGAAAATATCCGGGTCGTTGTTCGCGCCCAGCCAGCGCAGCGTGTAGAGCTGAAAACTTCCGCGCCCGATGTCGGCAAGAAACGTGGCGGTCTCGAGCGGCCTCAAGTCGAGCGCCACGCCCACGCGTTTCCACTGGTCTGCCAGCGCTTCGCCCAGTAGGCGCGCGGACTCCTCCGTCGAAGTCTTCAGCGTCAGATGGAATCGCACGCCATCCTTGCCCCTCGGGAGTCCTGCGGCGTCGAGCAGTTGCTCTGCGCGGGCTGGATCGTAGCCGTATTGCTGGACGTTCGGCTCGTACGCCCAATGGTTCGGCGGCAGCAGGCTGGCCGCGGGACGGGCCTGGCCGCGCAGCAGGTAGCGAATGAGTGTGGCGCGGTCGGTGGCATAGGCGAGCGCCTGCCGCACCTCGCGGCGCGCCAGAATCGGATCGTCGAGATTGAACCCGACATAGGCGATCTGTGTTCCTGGCTGTTCCTCCGCGACGATTCCCGGCTCTTTTGCGAGTGCCACCGCCATGTCGGGCGTCAGCGAGTTCACCCCGCCCACATCGGCTGTGCCCTTGCGCAGTTCGAGCGCGCGCACAATTGCCTCGGGAACGACCCGGAATCGCACGCGCTGGATCTTCGGCGCGCCTCCGAAATAGCCGGGATTGCGCTCGAGCACGATCTCCTCGTCCTGCGCCATGCTCACAACCCGAAACGGTCCCGTGCCCACCGGATTTCGGGCCACCTCCGCGCCCGACCCTGCCGGCACAATGGCCACGGCCGGACGCACCATGTTCCACAGAAACGATGCGGAGGGTTCGCGCAGATGAAACACCACGGTCGTTTCGTCGGGCGCTTCGATCGACCGCACCAGCAGAAACGTTCCGCGCTTCGGCGACTGCACCGCGCCCGAAAGAATGGACTCGAACGTAAACTTTACATCGGCGGACGTGAGCGGCCGCCCGTCGTGGAATTTCACGCCGCGCCGCAGGTGAAACACGTACGTCAGCGGGTCGGGCTCGGCCCAGCTCTCGGCCAGGTCCGGGATAATGTTCATCTGCGCGTCGTAGGCCACCAGGCTCGAGAAGATCAATCCGTCCAAGTCCTGCGACTGCGCGTCGGTGCCGATCCGCGGATCGAGATTCACCGGCATCGACTCGATCAGGAAATTGACTGTGCCGGGATCTGCCGCATCGCGTGGCTTGCCGCACGCGCCACCCACGGCCAGGGCACATGCCAGGGCAGCCAGAAGCCAAACGCGGGGTGCGCCTGACCGTCGGATCATTGCCTTCGTCCCCGTGCCAGTTTTCCGAGCACCGCCGGATGCGCCGCACCGGTGGCCGAAGGCAGGTTGTTGGCGCGGCCGTGATAGCTCTCGTACGCCAGCACGGCGAAGGCAAACGCTTCCTTGGCCTCGGCCGAAACGCCGAACCTGCTCGCCGGGACGATCTCGATTCCGGGCAGCGCCGCCGCGAGCTGGCCCATCAGCAAGGGGTTTTGCGCCCCGCCTCCGGTCACGATCAACTCCTGCACTTTCGCGCGCGGCACGATGAACCGGCGAAAGGCATCCGCAATGGACAGGGAAGTGAAGATGGTTGCCGTGCGCACCAGATCCGCCGGTGCTGCATGGTGCCGGTTTCCCCACGCCATCAGCCGCGCGGCGTACTCCGTGCCGAATTGCTCCCTCCCCGCCGACTTCGGCGGCTTCTTGCGCAAATAGGGATCGCGCAGCAGGCGGGCGAGCAACTGCTGGTTCGTGCGTCCGGCCAGGGCCATGCGCGCGTCGCGGTCGTAGGCGGCTTTCCCGCGTGTGATCCGCTCGACCAGCGCGTCTACCACCATGTTGCCCGGTCCGGTGTCGAACGCGAAGACGTCGCTGGGCCGCGCACCCGCCGGAATCACGCTGACGTTCGCGATGCCTCCAATATTCAGCGCCACGCGCCCGCGCCGCGCGTCGCGATACAACAGATAATCCACAAACGGGACGAGCGGCGCTCCCTGCCCTCCGGCCGCCATGTCCGCGGGGCGAAAGTCCCCGAACGTCGGAATCCCCGTGCGCTCGGCGATGATGCTGGTCTCGCCGATTTGCAGTGTCGAAGGCGCGCGCACCTTGCCCTGAAAACGCGCCCGCGAGCCCAGGTGAAAAATCGTCTGGCCGTGCGACCCGATCAGCGAAATCGCCTTGAGAGGCACGCGCCATTTCCTGCACGCCGCGATCGCCGCGCGGGCGAACTGCTCGCCGATCAGGAAATTGAGTTCACTCACTTCCGCCGTGGTCGTCGGCGCGCCGTTGGCCAGCCGCAGCACGGCTTCGCGGATGTAACCGGGGTAGGGAAGATGGTAGTGCGCTTCCAGCCGCGCCGAAAGGCTGCTTCGCCCGTGCCCGGCCTTCCCATCCGATATCTGTGGCTGCCCGGACATTCGCACGAGCGCAACGTCAATGCCGTCCGCCGAGGTTCCCGACATCATTCCGAGCACGCGCATCGCTTTCGTCATCTTCAGCTGTTCCGCCTTATTTGGCGCCTACTCCAATTGCTTCTGCAGCGCCGCCAGCAAGTTCAGCGCCTCGATCGGCGTCAGCTTGTTCAAGTCCGCGCCGCGCAACGCGTCGAGCACCGACTGGTCGATCGCCGCAAAGCTCGTCTGCTGCGCCGGGGGTGGAACCGACCCGGGAGTTCCGTGCTCGGCCAGTTCCTCGGTCAATTGCTCCTCGCTTCGCTCGTGCCGCCGCAGGATTTCCCGCGCCCGCGCGATCACGTCGTGGGGGAGTCCTGCCAGGCGCGCGACATCGATCCCATAGCTCTTGTCCGCGCTCCCCGGCTCGACCCGCCGGAGAAAGACGATCTCGGACGCCCGCTTCCTCGACCGAGACGTGCACGTTCTTCACCCCGGGCAGGAGCGCCTCGAGATCGGTCAGCTCATGATAGTGCGTGGCAAAGAGCGTTCTCGGACGCGCGCCCGCGTGCAATGCCTCGACCACCGCCCAGGCGATCGAGAGCCCGTCGAACGTCGAGGTCCCGCGCCCCACCTCGTCGAGCAGCACGAGGCTTGCCGGCGTCGCCGTGTTCAGAATCGCCGCCACCTCGCTCATCTCCACCAGAAATGTCGACCGCCCACGGGCCAGGTTGTCCGACGCGCCGATCCGGGTGAAGATCCGGTCCAGCAGGGGCAGTTGCGCCTTTGTTGCAGGCACGAACGATCCCATTTGCGCGAGGATCGAAATCAGCGCCGCCTGGCGCAAGTAGGTCGATTTGCCGCCCATGTTCGGCCCGGTGATGATCAGCAGGAATTGCGACTCATCGCCGAGATAGAGATCGTTGGGCACAAATCGCTCGCCGCGCTCCTCGATCAGCTTTTCGATCACCGGATGGCGCCCGCCGGCCACCAGCAGCGCGCCGCGCGGCGCCTTCCGGGCCACCTCGGTTTCCGTGAACTCGGGCCGCGAGTAGTGGCGCGCCGCGGCAATGCGCGCGAAGTTCACCAGCACGTCGAGCTGCGCGATGGCGGAGGCCGCCCGGCGCACCCGCCCCGCCTCCCGCGCGATCGACTCCCGGATGTCGCTGTAGAGCCGCCGCTCGATGTCCAGGATGCGTTCCTCGGCGGACACTACTTTGTGTTCGTACTCCTTCAGTTCGCCCGAGGTGAAGCGCTCGGCTCCCACCAGGGTTTGCTTCCGGTCGTAATCGGCGGGCACGAGGTGCAGGTTCGGCTTCGACACCTCGATGTAGTAACCAAACACCTGGTTGTAGCGGATCTTCAGCGAGGCGATGCCCGTCCGCTTGCGCTCGCGCTCCTCCATCGACGCGATGATCTGGCGGCCCTGTTTCAGGATGTCGCGCAATTCGTCGAGCTCGCCGTGGAATCCGCGCCGGATCACGCCGGGTTGATTGACCGCGGCGGGCGGATCATCGGCAATTCCCCGCGCGATCGTCTCGCGCACGTCGGCCAGCTCATCCATTTGCTCGCGTAGTTCCGCAAGGCGTTTGCCGCCGTGCGTTCTTCCTGAAAGCTCATCCGCGAATTCCACTAGGTCTCGATGCGTCGCGCGTCCGGCCTTTTCCTCTACTTCCTTTGCCTCCTCTGCCTCCTGTGCTTCCTGCATCATCTCTCGTACCCGTGGAATCTTTTCCAGCGATCCTCGCAGCGCCAGCAGATCCCGGGGCGTAGCCACACCCAGCGTGATCCGGCTCGTCAGCCGCTCGAGGTCGAGGATGCCTTCGAGCTCCTTGCGAATTTCTTCCCGCGCGACGGTGCGCGCTTTGAGCGACGCAACCGCGTCGAGCCGCTCTTCGATTTCATCGAGCGAGATCTCCGGACGCAGAAGCCATCCCCGCAGCAGGCGCGCTCCCATGCCGGTGGCGGTCTCGTCGATCGCTCGGAGCAGCGTGGCCGAGGCGTCATCTCCCGCGGACGGCTCGACCAGCTCCAGGTTGCGCACGGTCACTTGATCCAGCACCAGCGCGTCCTGCTGCTCGTAGTAGGCAATGCGGTTCAGGTGTTCCAGGCCCGCAGCCGCCGGACGCAGCGAGGGAATCGCGAGCATGTCCTCCGGTTTGCGCGCCGGGATCGCCGTGGTCTCGCGGAGATAGTGGACGATGGCCCCTGCCGCCGCGGCCGCCTGCGGGTGACCGGTCAGCCCGAAGCCTTCCAGCGTCACCACGCGGAAGTGTTCCTCGAGTTGCCGTGCCGCGTAGTTGCTTTCGAAGACCCAGTCGTCCAGACGCGTGGCCAGGGCGCCCAGCCCGTCCACGTCCGAGGGCGGAGCCTCGGGAAACAGCGTGGCGGGCTGCGGCAGCAGAATTTCGCGCGGCCGCAGGATGCCTAGCTCGTCGCGGAGCCTCGCCTCGGCCTTCTCGCCGCTGAACTCGGTGGCGCGAAATTCTCCGGTGGAGAGATCCACAAACGCCAGCCCGATTCGCGCTTCCGGCGAACGGCTGCCGGCGCGTCCCCCGGCAGCCGCTGCCGCGCGCGCAGCGGGAGCCCGCGCAACCGCAGCGAGAAAATTGTTCTCCTTGGGTTCGAGCAGGGACGCGCCGGTCGCCGTCCCCGGCGTCAGCACCCGAATCACCTCGCGCCGGACGAGCTTCTTCCCCGGCCCAGGCTCTTCCATCTGCTCGCAGATGGCGACGCGATGTCCGGCGCGGATCAGCCGCGCAATATAGTTTTCCGCGGCATGGTAGGGAACCCCGCACATCGGCACGGGCTGTCCTTTTTCCTTGTTGCGGGCCGTGAGGGTGATTTGCAGGACGCGCGAGGCGACCACGGCATCGTCGTAGAACAGCTCGTAGAAATCCCCCAGCCGGAACAGCAGCAGCGCTCCGGGATGCTGCTTCTTCACTGCATGGTACTGCTGCATCAGCGGGGTGGTTGGCTCGGTCATGGCTGCGCGCAATGCCTCGGCAGGAAAGCGATTATGCGGGCTGGCGCGCGACTTTGGCAACACCCTTCCTCGGAGCGTCGGCGGCGTCCTTGCCGCAGTCGTTCCGTCGGTTTCTCCGGGTTCCTGGCTGTTCTCTGCGTCCTCTGCGCCTCTGCGGTGAAGCCTTTGTCTGTCTCTTCGAGGTTCCGAGCTGAGAAGCCTGAGCTATACTCAGCCATGCCCGCTCGCCGCCCCACCGCCCGCGAAACGGAAATCAAGCTGCGCATCGCGGACGTGCCTGCGCTGCGTCGAACGCTGCGCCGCCTGGGCGCCACCTCGCGGGACGCGTCCTCGAGCGGAACGCCCTGTACGATACGCCCGGGGGTGATCTCCGCCGCCGGGGCCGCCTTCTGCGATTGCGGATCGAGACGCCGGCGGGCCAGTCGGGCATCCGGGGCGGTGCGCGGCGTGCCGTGATCACAGCCAAAGCCCCCGTCCGGCCTGCTTTCGGGTCGCGCTACAAGGAGAAGCTGGAAAGGGAACGGGAGGTGCGCTTTCCACAGCGTTGGCCTTCCGTTCTGCGCGCGCTGGGGATGCAACCTGCCTTCCGCTACGAGAAATACCGCACTTCCTACCGTCTCCCCGGCCTGCATTTGGACCTGGACGAGACGCCGGTGGGTGATTTTCTAGAGATCGAGGGTGCGCCACGAGCGATCGACCGCGCCGCCCGAGCTCTGGGGTTTTCCCTGCGGGGCTACATTCGGGGCACCTATTGGGATCTGTACGCCGCGGATTGCCGCCGCCGCGGCCGTTTTCCGGAAAATATGCTGTTCGAAGCGTAAAAATCGGCCAAACGCGCACTCTTTGCTTGACAAAAATTACGTCTGCCGCTACTAGTCAAATGGGAGGACACGCGCACCGCAATGGAGTCGCGTTCGTCCAATTCGGAACCCGGAAGTAGCCGCTCCGCCGGGCTGGCAGGGAATGCCCGGCCAGGAGCCGCGAAACAGCTCCGCGCTTTCGATGGGTGCGCGCGTACCGCGCGTCTGACCGACCCCTTTGTCGGACCCGTGAGCGGCCGTCGCGGATGGGCGCGCGGGCACAGGAAGGCAAGGCCCGGCCTGAAGTAATCCGAGCGCGGTTTTATGCGTGCCCGTGGCCGGAAGCACCGCCGGTTCCGGGCTTTTTTTTTGCCTGGACGAACCGGAGAAGTCGGTATCCCGGCTGGCCCGGGCTGCTTTCGCTCGAAACGGAGTCATCCAATGCTGCATGCTACGGAAGTTCTGGGAGCAGAAGCGTACGATTCGCTCGGCCATTTCGTCGGGCGCGTCAAGGAGATGTTCATTGTCCCGGCCGAACAGCCGAACCGCGTCTCGCGGCTTCTGCTTGGCCGGGGCCGGTACCGCCCCCTGATCGCCCGGTACAACCAGATTGGTTCGGTCCGTCCGGGCCGTGTGGACCTGACGACGGACGAATCGACGCTGGAGCTCTACCAGCCCAACGAAGCCTGGCTGGCGGTCCGGAAGGATTTGCTCGATCAGCAGATCATTGACACCAACGGGCGGAAGGTCGTGCGCGTCAACGATGTCGATCTGGCGGACCAGCGCACCAACGGGAACACCGAGCTGCGCGTCACGCAGGTGGATGTCGGACTGCCCGCCGCGGTCCGGCGGCTGTTGCAAGGCGTGGTTCCCCCCATGGCCATCCGCCGCCTTCAGCAAAAGCTGCCGCCCCGGACCATCCGCTGGGAGTTCGTCAACCTTATCGAGCCGGACCCTTTGCGCCGGGTCAAGCTGCGCCTGTCGAGCGAGAAGCTGGCGCAACTCCACCCGGCGGACCTGGCCGACATCATGGAAGAGCTGTCGCCCGCCGAGCGGCATTCGATTGTCGACTCGCTGGATGAGGAGACCGCCGCAGAGACGATCGCGGAGCTCGACAAGCGCCTGCAAACGCAGGTTGTCGAGAAGCTCACTCCCGGAAGGGCCGCCGACATTTTGGAGGAGATGAATCCGGACGAGGCCGCCGACCTGATGCAGAACCTCGAGCCGGCGAAGTCCAAGGAAGTTCTCGGAGAGATGCAGAGGACCGAAGCGCATGACGTTGAGGCGCTGCTACGCTTCGAGGAGAACACCGCCGGCGGGATGATGACCACCGAGATCGTCGTGGTGGGCGAAGACGCCACGCGCGGCGAGGTGCTTGATTACATCCGCTTTCACGACGTCAAGCGAGACCAGATCGATAACATCATCCTGATCAATCGCGATGCGGCCCTGGCGGGCACGGTGCCGCTGGCGCACATCGTCCTGGCGGACAGCAAGCAGCGCATGGCCGAACTGGTGATCGAGCCCTTGCTTTCGGTGAAGGCGGATGTGGGCGACAAGGAAGTGTTCGAGCTGTTTGACAAATACAATCTGCGCAGTCTGACGGTGGTGAACGAAGCCCATTGCCCGATCGGCGCCATCACCGTGGACGACGTGGTGAGCCGTCTCTGCGCCCGGCTGTGAGGCGGAGAGAGGAATAACGGGGCTGCAGGGCCGGGTTGCGCAGCCCTTTCGAATGTTATGAATACCTGGAGCACATGGACGGACGTCGTTCTCGCGCCTGGCGGCCGGCGGGAAGGAATTTCTGCGCCGCACGCGGTCGCTGCGGCGGAGGCTGGCGATCATTTTGGCGGTGGTCGGGCCGGGAATCATCACCTCGAACGTGGACAACGACGCCGGCGGCATCACGGTGTACACGCAAGCGGGCGCGCAATTCGGATACGCGCTGCTCTGGTCGCTGATTCCCATGACCATCGCGCTGTACGTGAGCGAGGAGATGTGCGCGCGGATGGGGGTGGTGACGGGCAAGGGCCTTTCGGACCTGATCCGCGAGGAGTTCGGATTTCGCTCGACCTTCTTCGTGATGCTGGCGGCGTTCGTGGTGGACCTGGGAAACACGGTGGCGGAGTTTGCGGGCGTCGCCGCGGCCATGCAGATCTTCGGCGTCAGCAAATACGTTTCGGTACCGGTGGCGGCGCTCGCCGTGTGGGTGTTGGTGGTGCGGGGCAGCTACCGCCAGGTGGAGAAGATTTTTCTGGTGGCTTGCGGGCTGTATCTTTCCTACATCGTTTCGGCGGTTCTGGCCAAGCCGGAGTGGCTGTTGGCCGCCAGGCAAACCGTGGTGCCGCACCTGCACATGAATACGGGCTACCTGCTGATGCTCACGGCGCTGATTGGGACGACGATCGCCCCGTGGCAATTCTTCTATTTGCAAGCGGGGTTCGTCGAGAAGCGGGTGGCGGCGCGGCAATATAAGCACGCGCGGCTGGACGTGCTGGTCGGCAGCATATCGTGCATGGTGATCGTGTTCTTCATCATCGTGTGCTGCGCGGCGACGCTGAACGTGCATGGCATGACCCACATTACCGACGCGGCGCAGGCTGCGGAGGCGCTGAAGCCGCTGGCGGGCCGGTGGGCGGCCAGCCTGTTCGCCTTCGGGCTGCTGAACGCTTCGCTGTTCGCGGCGTCGATCCTGCCGCTTTCGACCGCGCACGTGATCTGCGAGGGCCTGGGCTTCGAAGCGGGCCTGGACAACAAATTGAAGGAAGCTCCGACGTTCTATTCGCTCTACACGCTGCTGATTGTGGCGGGCGCAGGCATCATCCTGATTCCCAAGGCGCCGCTGATGAAGATTCTGGTCCTTTCGCAGGTGGCCAACGGCGTGTGGCTTCCCGTGGTGCTGATCTTCATGCTGTTGCTGATCAACCGGCGCGACCTGATGGGCGAACACACAAATTCCTGGGGTTTCAACGTCATCGCCTGGGGCGCGAGCGTCGTCATGATCGTCCTCACGCTGGTTCTGCTGTACGCCGAGATCTTCCTGCCTTCCACCGCGGGGCTTTTCGGCTGATTCGTGGTCGCGAAGCTTCGAGAGTGAGTCATGGGGAACACGATCTGCATGACCCACACCTCGTTCAGAAGCCGGGCGGGCGCTGGTCGGCCACTCCGGCGATGTGTTCCAGCGCCAGGCCGGCGCGGCCTAAGGTGCCCTCGTCGAACAGCCGCCCGATCAGCGTGACGCCGTGAGGCACGCGGCGCGGCGGCGAAAAGGTTGGCAACGGCCTGCTGGGGTCTGGCGCCCAGTCGCTGCGGGCGGTTGAAACTTGGAGGAAGCCTGTGCGCAGGGTGAGCGAGGGGTGGCCGGTGGCGTTGGTGATGATGAGCATTTCATCGCGCAACGAGGGCACCAGCAGCAGATCCACCTGCGAGAAGACGCGCGCCATCTCCTGGGCGACGCGGCGGCGGAACCGGTCGGCCTGCACGAAGTCCACGGCGGAGAGGAAGCGCGACTGGCGGAAGAGGTTGGGCCATGCGTCGAGCACCTGCATGCGCAGCTTGTCCATATCGTGGTTGAGCGTGAATTCCTCGAAGGAGGCGGCGGCCTCGGCAAACAGAGTGACGTACAGCGAATCGTAGGGCCAGTCGGGAATCGACACCTCCACGGGGAGCATGCCGGCCGCGCGCACGGCGTCGAGCGCGGCGCGGTCGACATCGGTGGCGGGAGCTTCCTTCATCCAGGTAGGGAAGTAGCCTACGCGCAAGCCCTTGACGCTCGCGGCGGCGTCGAAATCGAGTTTGCTCGGCACGCTCGCCAGATCGCCGGGGTCGGGACCTGAGATGGCTTGCAGCACGAGCAGCGTGTCCTCGACGCCGCGCGCCATGGGGCCGAGTTTATCGAGCGACCAGCAGAGCGTCATCGCGCCGGTGCGCGGCACGCGCCCATAGGTGGGGCGGAGTCCGGTGATTCCGCAGCGCGTGGAAGGGCTGACGATGCTGCCTCCCGTTTCGCTCCCGATGGCGAATCCCACCAATCCGGCCGCCGTGGCAGCGCCCGGACCGGCGCTCGAGCCCGACGATCCTTCCTCCAGCAGCCAGGGATTCATGGTCTGCCCGCCGAACCAGATATCGTTGAGCGCGAGCGCGCCGAGGCTGAGCTTGGCGAGTAGGACGGCGCCCGCGTCGTGCAGGCGCTTGACGACGGCGGCGTCGGCCGACGGGATGCGGTTGCGGAAGATCTCCGCGCCGTAGGTGGTGGGGATGCCGGCCGTGTCGAGCAGGTCCTTGCCGCCCCACGGAATGCCGTGCAGGGGGCCGCGGTAGCGTCCGCGCGGCGATTTCGGCGTCCGCTTGCGCGGCTTGCGCGAGGGCGAGGTCGCGGGTGAGGGTGATGACGCAGCGCAGCTTGCCATCGAACCGCGCGATGCGGTCGAGATAGATTTGCGTGAGGCGCGTCGGAGGTGAGCTTGCGGTGTTCGATCCAGCGAGAGAGCTTGGTGAGCGGCGCAAAGGCAATGTCGGCGTCGCTCGCGGGCAATGGCCCGGGATCGGTCTTGCTGCGGACAAACCGGTCGCGGCCCGGGCCGGCTTTTTCGCCGGGCAGAACGGGGTTCCACTGCGAGTAGGGAGCGACCGTGGGACCCAGAGCCACCTTGCGCGGGCCGGTGCGGCGCTCGAACAGAGAGCCCATGTTCAGCCGCCAGCTCCTGGCGGCCAGCGCGCGCTCGGGTTTGGTCAACTCGACCTGCATGAGTTTCTCGGCTTCGGCAAAGGTCGCGGGTGATACCTCGGGCCCGGCCGCCTGCGATGTGCCGAACGCGGGCGGCGCGCCGGGCGGCGGTTCGGCGGTCTTCGGCGATTTGCCGCGGCACCCGGCGGCCGCGCCCATCAGGGCCAGCGATGCTTGGGTCAGGAATTGCCTGCGCGATTTCGACATATTTCCTATGTCCTCCGGCCGCATTGTAGCCATGGCGGGAACCGGAAATGAACCTTTTTTGTTGGAGGTGCCGGAACAGGGGAGGGAGCGAAGCCACGGAGGCACAGAGGCACAGAGGCACAGAGGCGCGGAGGCAGGAAAACAAGGAGGCAGGAGAATCCCTCAGCACGGGCGCAGCGAGCAGCGCCCCTACACCGGACCGGTGGCAGCGGCGCGAACGAGCAAGGCCATACGTGGTTGCGTGGTGTTAACGGCTGTGCTACTTTCGCTGGCGGACGTTTTCTGAGCGCGCCCGGAGCGAGTGGGGCGGGCCGGCCGCTACAGAATCCACGCTCCCTGAGCCATTTCCAGTGAAAGCCACGGACCTGCTGAAGCCTGCCAACCGCGAGGAAGCGGAGCTTCTCGAAAAACTCGATCCGCAAGCGGCTGCCGCAGCACGTGGCCATCATCATGGATGGCAACGGGCGCTGGGCGCAGCGGCGGCACCTGCCGCGCATCGCGGGGCATCGCGCCGGGGTGAAGGCCGCGCGGCGAAGTGATCGAGACGTGCGTCCAGCTGCAGCTGCCGTGCCTCACGCTCTACGCCTTTTCGCTGGAGAACTGGCGGCGGCCGCAGGCCGAAGTCGATTTCCTGATGCGCCTGCTGCGCGAGTACCTGAAGCGCGAGATGCCGTCGATCCACAAGAACAACATTCGCTTTCTGGTGATCGGCCGCTCGGCGCAGTTGCCCGAAGGCGTGCGCAAGGACATCGACGACGCCATGCGGCTGACGGCGCACAACACCGGGCATGAAGCTGGTGGTCGCGCTCAACTACGGCGGCCGGGCGGAACTGGCCGACGCCTTCAACGCCATGCTCGAGCACGTCCGGGAAAACGGGCTGGCCGCGTTTCGCGCCGACGAACAGACCATCTCGAACCATCTCTACACCGCGGGGCTGCCCGATCCCGATCTGTTGATCCGCACCAGCGGCGAAATGCGCGTCAGCAATTTCCTGCTGTGGCAGATCGCCTATGCGGAGATCTACGTCACCGAGGAGCTGTGGCCGGATTTTTCGCGGGCGCGCCTGCTGGAAGCGCTGGTGGATTTCCAGAAGCGCGAGCGGCGCTACGGCGGCCTGGGCTCCGCGCGGAGCCGCGCGGCGTCGGCGGTGGACGCCGAGGGCGCGGGCCGCCGGACGCAGCCGGTGCGAGGCTAGCGAGGCGATGCTCCTGCGCATTGTGACTGCCGCGATTCTGATTCCCGCCGTTGTGGCGCTGGTGTGGTGGGGACCCGCGGAACTGCTGGCGGCGGGGGCGGCGGGGGTGGCCCTGCTGGCGCTGGCGGAATTCTTCAATCTGGGCGACCGGGTGGGCCTGCGCGGCTTCCGGAAGTGGACGATGGTCTGCGCCGCGGGGATTTTCTACGCGCAGTATTCGCAGGGCTTGGTCCACGTGCACACGCTGGGCGGAGGTTTTTCATTCGTGCGCGACGCCGCGGGGGGCACGCTTTCCATCGAGGCGGTGCTGCTGATCTTTCTATTTGGCGCGGCGGGAATTGCGCTGGGGACGCGTCGGCCATTGCAGGAAGTCTTGCCGGCGATCTCGGTGAGCTCGGCGGGGCTGTTGTTCGTTGCGCTGCCGTTCAGCTATCTGGTGCGCATCAGCGAAATCGAGCGCGTGGGCCGGCAACTGGTGCTGTTGACGCTGTGCATGATGTGGGCGGGCGATACGTTCGCCTATTTTGTTGGGCGGTCGATCGGGCGCGTGCCCATGGCGCCGGTGCTCAGCCCCAAGAAGACCTGGGAGGGAGCGGTGGCGAACATGGTGGGCTCGCTGGTGGTGGCTGTGTTGTTCACGCGCTGGATGAATGCCGACGGGCTCGCGCTGCTGGGAATTGCCGCTCTGGCCAACGTGGCGGGGCAGATGGGCGACCTGAGCAAATCGGCATACAAGCGCGGGGCCGGCGTGAAAGATTCAGGGGCGCTGCTGCCCGGGCATGGCGGGGTACTCGACCGCATCGACAGCCTCATCCTGGCAAGTCCGGTGGTGTGGGTTGCCTGGCAGTGGCTGATCGCGCGCTAGGGCGCGCCGAGGCTTGTGATTAGCGCGACTTGCCGCCGCCGGCAAACAATCGTGCGAGGGTCACCAGCAGCACGGCTCCGACCGTGGCCGCGGCCAGGCTGCCGACGAATCCCCAGGCGACCACGCCCAGGCGCATGAAAATCCAGCCGCCGATGACGGCGCCGATCAGACCCAGCAGCACGTTGACGATGCATCCGAAGCCGCGGCCGCGCGTCAGCAAGCCCGCAATCCATCCGGCCAGCAAGCCGATGACGATCCAGCCCAGCCATCCCCGCGGGGAAAAAACGGAAACGCCGAAGAAGTAGGCCCGGTTTAGCAAAAGTGCAATCCACGCGATCGAGGTCATGACGGCCCTCCTATCGATTTGCAGCGCGTCAACGCTTGCAGAAGATGTAGCCCAGACACTTGTAGATCAGCTTGGCCGCCAGGAAGTCGGAGGCGTGATCGCCGGGCTGCGGGAGCAGTTCGACGACGTCCATGCCTACGATCTTCTTGTGGCGCGCGACGGCGCGCACCAGCGAGATCACCTGGTGCCAGTCGAGCCCGCCGGGTTCGGGCGTGCCCGTGGCGGGGACGAGCGACGGATCGAAGCCGTCCAGGTCGATGGTCAAGTAGACGTTGGGGCTGAGGTCTTTCACCACCTTCGCGATCCAGTTGTTCAGCGGCGCGCGCACGATATCCTTGGCCCAATAGATTTTCGTGCGCAGGTGCGGGATCGCCTTAGCCTCTTCCACCGAGAGCGAGCGGATGCCCACCTGCACGGCGGGGCAGACCTCGACGACGCGGCGCATGGCGGAGGCGTGGCTGGCCGGATTGCCCTGATATTCGTCGCGGAGGTCGGCGTGCGCGTCGATTTGCAGCACGCTGAGGTTCTTGAATTTTCTGGCCGTGGCGGTGACCAGGGGAGGCGTGAGCGAATGCTCGCCGCCCAGAGCGATGGGGAACTTGCCGTCGTCGAGAAGCTCGCGTTGCGCCTCGCGCAACTCGGCGAGCACATTTTCGAGCGTGCCGTTCATGGTGTCGATGGGCGCGAGCGTGTGGATGCCGATCTTGCGATAGGTTTCCAGCCGGAGCTCTTCGTCGTAGAGTTCCATATTGCCGCTGGCCGCGAGGATGGCGGCCGGGCCGTTGCGCGTGCCGTGTTCGTAGGTGGTCGTGCGTTCGAGCGGGACCGGGAAAATCACGGCGCGGGAGCTTTCATACTGCGAGTGTTCTTCGGAAAGTCCGCCGAAATTACTGGGCGGTGCCGGCGTGTAGCTGCTCATCGGTGGTTGGCATGTCCTCAGATAATTTGAAATACTTCTTTCGCTGGACGCCCCAAATGTAATATCAATGAGGCGCGCGAACGCGTGCGTGCGCTCCCGGCACGGCCGGGCTGAATTACATTACCTGCGAGGACGCCGAATGGCAAAGAAAAAGGGCGCGACGGGACGGAATCTCCACAATCCCGTTGCCGACCGATTGACTCCGATCTATCCGCTCGACCTGTCGAAGATCCGCACGATCGACGACATGGTCCGCGCCATGGGCCAGACGGCTTTTACGGCGCGTCAGATCGGCGACGCGGCCGATGTGTTCGAAGCGATGGCGCGGGACAAGGATTGCTTCGTGGTGCTGACGCTTTCCGGCGCGCTGACGGTGGGGAAGATGGGCCTGGTGTTCTGCGACCTGGTGGAATCCGGGATTGTGAACGCCATCGTCTCCACCGGCGCGCTGATGGCGCACGGACTGGTGGAAGCCACGGGCCGCTCCCATTTCCGTTACGATCCGGCGAAGATGGACGACCGCGAGCTGTTCGTGGCCGGCTATAACCGCGTGTACGATTCGCTGGAGCCGGAACTGAATCTCGATCACGTCGAGGAGGTGATGCAACACATCCTCAATGGATGGGATGCCGGCGAGGCGGTGAGCAGCTGGACGATCAACCGGCGCATCGGCGAATATCTCCTGCGAAAGGCCAAGGGGCGCGGCATCCTGAAATCCTGCGCCGCGATGAATGTGCCGGTATTCGTCCCGGCGTTCACCGATTCCGAGCTGGGCATCGATTTCGCGCTGCACCAGCGGGTGCGCAAGAAGGCCGGGCGGCCTCCCCTGTGGTTCGATGCCTTCGAGGACTTCGATCAGTTTGCCACGACGATGCTGGCGACCAAGCGCATGGGCATCTTTACCATCGGTGGCGGTGTGCCGCGGAACTGGGCGCAGCAGTTTGGCGTCTACGCCGAGCTGCTGGCGCGCCGCGGTTATGAAAAACTTCCGCTGAAGCGGTACAACTACGGCGTGCGCATCTGTCCCGAGCCGGTGAACTGGGGCGGCCTTTCCGGCAGCACGTACACCGAGGCGGTGTCGTGGGGGAAATTCGTGCCGCCGGAAGAAGGCGGGCGCCTGGCGGAAGTGCTCGACGACGCCACCGTCGCGCTGCCGTTGATCGTGGGCGCGGTGCTGGAGCGGATCGGCTACCGCAGGCCGAGGCCGCGCAAGCGCTAAGCCGCCTCCGCGCACGCAGCGGAACGTGATCGGGTGGCGCAGGCTTTGCGGCGGGGATGGCGTCCCGGAAGCGACTTGCAAGTCGTAGCGCCCGGCAGGGTGCAGCAAGCAGCGCGCCGATGGCGGATTACGAGCTGCGAACGATTGACGGTTGGTTTGGGAAGGCTAGGCGCGCCGGAGTGGCGAGCCCGGAATTAATCGTCGTCGCCGAGCAGGATGGCAGCGGCGAGCACGGTGGTCCACAATCCCCGCTTATCCCCGACGGCCGACTGCGTGATATTCATGGTGCGGACGATCTTGTTGGAGATCCGGTAGACCTCTTTCTTCTCGTCCCAGGAGAGGTCCGGATCGAATTCGACGTTCAGAGTGGTGGCCAGCATTTCGGCGGCGAGTTCCTCGGCGTATTCACCGGCGACTTCCTCGGTTTCACCGAAGGAGTGATGCTCGGAGAGATAGCCGTACATGGATTTGTCGCCGGGGAGCGCCAGGCCGACGCCTGCGGCGATGAGGCGGTGCGCCTCGCGCGTCTGGTTTTCGCTGATGACGGTAAATGCGACTTGGCCGGGCTTGAGGTGTTTCAGCCCCTCGCTGCGCGAGATGAGCTTGCATTGGGGCGGGAAGATGGAGGAGACGCGGACGATATTGCAGGCGGCAATGCCGGCGTTGCGCAGCGCCAGCTCGAAGCTCGAGAGGCGCTCGCGGTGTTTTCCAACTCCCTTGGTGAGAAATATTTTCTTCGCGACGAACGCCATGTGCAGTGCCGGTGTACGGTGTCTCCCGTTGTTTGAGTCGAAAAAAAGTGCGCTCGCAAATTAACAAGCGCGCCCAGTGATGTCAACTGATTTCCAGCGAGATGCCGGAAAACCCAGGCGGCCGCGTCTCACTCCTCGTTGCGCAGCAGGATGCACGGCGCGAGCATTTCCGAGATGGAGCGCAGCTGGTGGAGCTGGGCCGGGGTGAAATCGGCCCCGGCCTCCGCCGCGGTTTTTCCCTTGCGGCAGACCTGCACGACGGCAATGACTTTATGGTCGTGGGTGATGGGCGCGCTCATGATCTTCTGAACCGGATCGGTGCGTTGGCGGTCGGCCTGGGGTACGGCTTCAAATACGTTGGCGTGGGGCACGACGGAGAAATTATTGATCATCTCGGGCCGTTTGTCGCGCACGGTGCGCGAAGCCAGGGACTGCACGCTCGACAGGGGAATCTGGCCGACGGAACTCAAATTATCCGGCGTGAGGAAGCGCAGAAAACGGCCGTCGGGGGTCACGCCCAGGATGGCCACTTCGTGCGTACGCACCTCGAAAGTTTTGGCAATCATTTCCGCGGCGGGGTTCAGGCGGACATCCTTGCCCTTCGTGCCGCTCTGCGCAAGATCCAGCGCCCACTGCTTCAGTTCACCTAGCGTCTCGCCAGCCATCGAAGTGTCACTCATCCTCTGCACTCACCCAGACAGATACTTTACCCTGAGTTGGCCCCGCTGGGTAGCCTTCCTTGGCGCGTGTGTCTAGAAATTGTTACATCGCCAAACCTGGGCTCGATGGAATCAATCCCTTCGCCGAGCCGGCCGGGCGTGTGCTCGGTCCCACAAAGCGCGACGGGGCGCCACAAAACCGGTTTCCGCGGTAGGCGCGGTGGCGGCTGGAGGTCTTGTTGCTTCTCCGATTCTGTTGTCTCGTCTTGCCAACTTGTTCGCGGATGCTTATACTGGGCAGGCTTTCAGTACCTGAGAAGACTTTTCCGGAGCGTGCATGCCGTCGGCCGCGGATGATTCCAGAACGAGTTACCTCCTCGACAAACTGCATTCCCTGAGCGGCGTGATCCCTATCGGCGCTTACCTGGCCGAGCATTTCTTCGAGAACAGCTACGCGCTGGTCAGCCCCGCGAAGTACAACTACGTGGCGAGCAAGCTGGAGACCGTGCCGTGGCGTTTGCCCCTTGAGATCCTGTTGATCTGGGCCCCGATCGCGTTTCACGCCTGTTACGGCCTGCGCATCTGGTGGAGCGGGAAGCAAAACGCGACCTCGCACCCCTGGATGGCGAACTGGATGTATCTCCTGCAGCGCTGGACCGGGGTGCTGGCGTTTCTGTTCATCGGATATCACGTGTGGACGGTGCGGTTTCTTTCGCACGGCAAGACCACGTATGCGGATATCGCGCAGACCATGGCTGACCCGACATTCGCCGCGGTCTATGTGGTGGGGGTGCTGGCCGCGTCGTTTCATCTGGGCAACGGGCTGTGGAACTTTGCGTGCAAATGGGGGCTGGCGGTGACGGCGCGGTCGCAGCGCGCGGCCGGATGGTTCGGCGCGCTGACCGCCATTGCCTTCTCGGTCGCAGGCCTGGCGATTTTGGCGGGTTTCCGGTTTCACTGGACCCCCTTCGATAGTTATCTCCCATGAGACAACCCAAGATCATCATTGTTGGCGGCGGACTGGCTGGTCTGATGGCCACCATCAAGGTGGCCGAAGCGGGCGTGCCCGTCGATTTGTTCTCGATCGTGCCGGTCAAGCGTTCGCACTCGGTCTGCGCGCAGGGTGGCATCAACGCCGCGAAGAACCTCAAGGGCGAGGGCGATTCCACCTGGAAGCACTTCGACGACACGATTTACGGCGGCGATTTTCTGGCCAACCAGTCGCTGGTGAAAGGCATGTGCGAGGCCGCGCCGGCCATCATCGACCTGCTGGACCGCATGGGCGTGATGTTCAACCGGACGCCGGAAGGCCTGCTGGACTTCCGCCGCTTCGGAGGCACGCTCTACAATCGGACGGCGTTTGCCGGTGCGACGACGGGCCAGCAGCTTCTCTACGCGCTGGATGAGCAAGTCCGGCGGTTTGAATCGGAAGACAAGGTCAAGAAATTCGAGGGCTGGACGTTTCTCTCGGCGGTGCTCGACGATGGGGGAGTGGCGCGCGGAATCTGCGCGATGAATCTGAAGACTATGGAGATCGTCACGTTCCCGGCGGACGCCGTCATTTTTTGCACCGGCGGCATCGGCGCGATTTTTGGCCGCTCGACCAACTCGGTGGTCTGCACGGGCTCGGCGCAGTCGGCGCTGTTCCAGCAGGGAGCCTATTACGCCAACGGCGAATTCATCCAGGTCCATCCGACCGCCATCCCGGGCGAGGACAAATGCCGGCTGATGAGCGAGTCGGCGCGGGGCGAGGGCGGGCGCATGTGGGTCCCGAAGCAACCCGGCGACAGCCGCCGGGTCAAGGACATCCCGGAAGGGGAGCGATTCTACTTTCTGGAGGAGTGGTATCCGAAGTACGGCAATCTAGTTCCGCGCGACGTGGCCACGCGCGCGATACACAAGGTCGTCTTCGAGATGAAGATGGGCCTTCTGGACGGCCCGGCGGTGTACCTCGACGTTTCGCACATCGCGCGCGACGTGCTGGAGCGCAAGCTGGAAGGCATTTTGGAAATTTACGAGAAGTTCGTGGGCGTGGACCCGCACGAAGAGCCGATGAAGGTGTTTCCGGCGATGCACTACACCATGGGCGGCCTGTGGGTGAACACGCAAGACCAGGCGACCAACATCCCGGGGATCTTCGCGGCGGGGGAATGCGAATACCAGTACCACGGCGCAAACCGTCTGGGCGCGAATTCGCTCGTGTCCTGCATTTACGGCGGGGGGATCGCGGGTCCCGCGGCGGTGCGATACGCCCAAAACTTGGAACAGGGCAGCGATGGTTCTCCTTCGAGCGTCTTCGAGCGCGAGCGCGTCCGGCAACAGAACGCGACCGACGGCCTGCTGCACCAGCAGGGCACCGAGAATCCGCTGACGATCTGGCGGGAGATGGGCGAAGTGATGACCGAAAACGTCACCGTCATCCGCTACAACGCGAACCTGAAGAAGACGCTCGCGAAGTTGGACGAGTTGAGCGCACGCTTCGCGAAGATCAATTTGCAGGATCGCACGCAGTGGTCGAACCAGACGCTGAATTTCACGCGCGAGCTGGGCAACATGCTGGTGCTGGCGCGGGTGGTGACGATGGGCGCGCTGGAGCGGAACGAGACGCGGGGGGCGCACTACAAGCCGGAGTTCCCGAACCGCGATGACGCGAACTGGCTGAAGACCACCAAGGCAAGTTACCGCAACGGCCAGGTGGAACTGTCGTACGAACCGGTGGACGTTTCGCTGCTGCCGCTGCGGGAACGCAAGTACACCGCGGCCAAGTGACGACCCGGCGAGGGTCGTCATCTCGAGGCGCGCGCCATCGGCGCGCCGAGGGATCTGCTGTGCGGCGTGGGGAGCGGGGCGCTGGATTGTGGTTGCGACGCGCGCACTTTCAGCGCGCCGGCATTGGGTGAATCAGACATGGCTGAAAAAACCTTCATCGTTCGCATCAAGCGCCAGCAGCGTCCGGACGAGCCGGCGCGCTGGGAGGAGTTCGAGCTGCGGCATCGTCCGCACATGAACGTGATCACGTGTCTGCGGGACATCGCCGAGCGTCCGACGACGCGGGACGGCCGGGAATTGACGCCGGTGAGCTACGAGGCCAATTGCCTGGAGGAAGTCTGCGGCGCCTGCGCCATGATCATCAACGGCAAGCCGCGGCAGGCCTGCTCGGCGCTGGTGGATAACCTGGAGAAACCGATCCGCATCGAGCCGCTGACGAAATTTCCACTGGTCCGGGATCTGGTGGTGGACCGCTCGAAGATGTTCCAGGATTTGAAGCGCACCAAGGCGTGGATTCCGATCGACGGCTCGTACGATTTGGGTCCGGGTCCGCGGATGTCGCCGGCGACGCAGGAGGCCGCCTATCCGCTATCGCGCTGCATCACCTGCGGCAATTGCCTGGAGATTTGTCCCAAGGTCAACGACGACACGCAGTTCGTGGGCGCGGCCATCGTCAGCCAAGTGCGGCTGTTCAACATGCATCCCACCGGCGCGATGCACGCCGCCGAGCGCCTGGACGTGCTGATGGGACCCGGAGGCATCGCGGACTGCGACAACGCGCAGAATTGCGTCAAGGTGTGTCCCAAGAACATTCCGCTCACCGAGTCGCTCAACGCCATCAACGGCCAGGTTCTGCGGCACGCCATCAAGACGTGGTTTCAGGGACGCGATTGACGCTCGGAGCCTCCGCGCGCCGCGGAGGCCCCGCTTCAGGGCGGCGATTCGGAAGGCAATGTTGAAAACTTTCTGGACGGTCCAACGCTCTGGCACAGGCCGGATGCGGACGCCGTCGCAGAATCGATGAGAGGGACAAAGACATGAAATTTCTGGCTGCTTTGCTTTCGCTTTGTGTTTTTTGCGCCGTGGCCCCCGGAGCTGGCGCGGGGCAGGCGCAAACCGCGGCACATCCGACCGAGACGAGGACAACCCACATGACGACCGATCCTGCTTTGCTGCACCCGGAAACACTGAATGCGACGGCCCCGGATGTGTACGAGGTGAAGTTCAGCACGACGAAGGGCGACTTCGTCGTGAAGGTCACGCGGGCCTGGGCGCCCGTCGGCGCCGACCGCTTCTACAATCTGGTGAAGCACGGCTTCTTCACGGATGCGGCGTTTTTCCGCGTGGTGCCGGGATTTATCGTGCAATTCGGGCTGAGCGCCGACCCCGCGGTTTCCCGCGTGTGGCAGGGAGCCCGGATCAAGGACGACAAGGTGTCGCAGAGCAATCGCCCCGGCACGCTCACCTTCGCCACGGCGGGACCCAACACGCGCACCACGCAGCTGTTCATCAATTTCGGCAACAACACGTTTCTCGATAGCCAGGGTTTCTCTCCGTTTGGCACGGTGACCTCGGGGATGGACGTGGTGGAGCAACTTTATAAAGGGTACGGCGAGAAGCCGGACCAGGGCGCCATCACCACGCAGGGCAAAGCGTATCTCGACAAGAATTTCCCCAATCTCGACCGCATCAAGTCGGCGACCATTGCTGCTCCCGCTGCCGGGAGCGCTGCGCCGAAGCCGTAGCCCCCGTGCAAGATCGCCGCGAGGGAGCCTCGGCATGTGTCGGCGGCCCGTATGAACGAGTCTCAAGTGGCGGAATTCAGCGAGGGGGCGTCTTTCCGGCGGGCGGAAGCCGCCGGCGCGACGGGTATTCTTATTGGCTTGGCGATGGCCAAGCTGCTCGTGCAATGTGCGGGCATCCGCCACTACGGCTTCTTTCGCGACGAACTCTACTACATGGCTTGTGGCGAGCATCTCGCCTGGGGCTATGTGGACCAGCCTCCGCTCATCGCCCTGGTGGCGTGGCTGGCCCGGCATCTGTTCGGCAATTCGCTGGTCTCCATCCGGTTGTTTCCGGCGCTGGTCGGCGCCGCGGTTGTGTTTCTCACGGGCCTCCTGGCGCGTGAACTTGGCGGGGGCCGCTTCGCGCAATTTCTTGCCGGCACGGCCATTTTTCTCGCGCCGGCCTACCTCGCCTTCGACAGTTTTCTCTCCATGAACGCCTTCGAACCGCTGTTCTGGCTCGCGTGCGCGTGGATTGCCGTCCGGATTGTGAAGGGAGCGTCGCCAAAGTGGTGGCTGGCGTTTGGCGGCATCGCGGGCGTGGGGTTGGAGAACAAGCACACCATGCTGGTCTTTGGCTTTGCTCTGGTCGCCGGGTTGATCCTGGGGGGCCAGCAGCGCATGCTGGGCTCGAAATGGATCTGGCTGGGCGCGGCGATCGCGCTCGGGATTTTCCTTCCCAACCTGCTGTGGGAGGCGCGCCACGGCTGGCCGCAGATTGAAGTGGTGCGCAATGCGCGGCTGTACAAAAACATTCCGATTTCGCCGCTGCGCTTTCTGGGGGACCAAGTGGCGTTCCTTCAGCCGCTGGCGCTTCCCGTTTGGGTGGCCGGGGCAATCTGGTTTTTCGTCGGCCGGGAAGCGAGGCGCTTCCGGTTTCTGGGCTGGGCCTGGCTGATTGTGCTGGGCGTCTTCGTGATTCTGGGCGGAAAATCGTATTACGCGCTGCCCATCTATCCGCTTCTGATGGCTGCGGGAGGCGTGGCGGTGGAATCGCTCGGCGCCTCCGGGAATCGGCGCTGGCTGAGAACGGCGTGTCCTGCGTTGCTGGCTCTGGGAGGGCTGGCGGCGCTGCCGTTCGGTGTCCCGGTTCTGCCGGTTCATGTCTTCCTGCAATATTCCCGGATGCTGCCGTATGCGGCCATGGCCAAGACGGAACGCGACGCCGTCCAGGCCGAACTTCCGCAGCTCTACGCCGATATGTTCGGTTGGGAGAATATGGCCGCGACGGTGGCGGGCGTGTACCACAATCTGCCTGCGGCGGAGCGGGCGGACTGCGCGATTCTGGCGGGCAACTACGGCGAGGCGGGAGCGATTGATCACTACGGGCCGGCACTCGGCCTGCCCAAGGCCCTGAGCGGACACAACAGCTATTTTGACTGGGGACCAAGGAATTACTCGGGCGCGTGCGTCATTGTTTTCGGCGAGCGATCGAGCGAGTTCATTAAGTATTTCGAGGATGTGCAGCGCGTGGCCACCATCTCCAGTGCGCACGCCATGCCGGTCGAACAGCGCCTTCCCGTGTACCTCTGCCGCAAACCGCGCGCGCCGCTCGGCGTGCTCTGGCCGCGCTTCAAGATGATTATCTGAAGAGCGGATCGAGCCCTCGCTGGGCGCTTCGATTGGGATCTGCGTTTCGCAGCAACTTCAATGAAAAAGCAGATTCCTCACCCGGTCAAACCGCGACCGAGGTTCGGAATGACACGGCGTTTGATTTTTCAGCGCCCTGCTAAACCAGGGGTTCGTGGCGGGGGAAGAGGGCCTCATGTTCGAGCTTGAAGGAATCCAGACCGGTCTCGGCGAGCTTTCGGCTGATTTCGGAATTGTCGGTGCGCAGGATGCACAGAAGAACGCACTCGTTGGTGAGAATGGGGATGGTGCGGTCGCCGACTTTATCACGATGGGGGGCGAGGGCCTCGGCCCGGGTCAGCACGGCGGCGAGCGCCGCGGAGGGCTTGAGCGCCCGCTTCCCGGCCGGGGGCGATTTTAGCCGCTGCAGCAAGCGCCAGATCTGCCGCTGCGCTCCCTCGCGGCGCTCCCGGTCGTAGAATTCAATCCAGGAATGCCATCGCGGGGGGCTGATGCGGCAGAGACGCCGGAGAAAATTCTCGACTTGCTCCTGGCTATTCTCCTCCCAATAGTCGGCGAGGTGATCCCAGTCGCTCAGGTACATGCCGGCGAGCAGGTCGGCCACCTCGATCACGCGGGAGGCGCGGCTGCGGGCGAGCATGGCGGCGAGTCGCTCGGCCTGAGTCAGGGACATCGTCAGGCGGCGGGTCAGGGTAGCCGGATCGCCCAGGCCGTCCAGTTCTCCCGAACGGGCGCCAGCTTCGGCTTGCGGCTTGCGGCCAAACAGCTTCACGGGTATGCGTGCGCTCCTGCCGCCAGTGTAACAAATCCTGCGACGGGCGACTCACCGCATATTGTGGGCGTTGCGCCCCACGCACGGATGATCGCGCAGGAAAACACAGGCCAGGCGGGGAGCCCGGGGCCTCCGGACGGAGGGAGTCGGGCGCGAATGTTAACTTAGAGATCACCGTTTTTGCGGCGCGAGCAGGGGCTTGACCCCGTCGGTTTTCCCATCCATCCCATCGTGATTTTGGATTTGACGCTTGAAAGACCGGCGCGGTAACCTTTGGTGGGAACCGGGCCTACTGGCCACACCGATATAGCTAGATTTCAATAAAGGTTCACCCCAAATCGAAGGAGATTCATGTCCAACGAACTGCGCAATTTCCTAGCACTGTCGTACGGAGAACTCGAAGAACTGAACCTGAAGGCGAAAGAGCAGCGGAAGAATCGCGTCCCGGCGGAAACCGTTCGGGAAGAGCGCCTGAAGTATCTGACCGACGAGAAGCGCATCAAGGCCGTGACCGTGCTGTTCAGCGACCTCGAAGGCCGCCTGCACATGCTCGATTACGACAAGAAGTTCCTGCTCAAGAGCTGGGACAACCTGACGTTTGACGGCTCTTCGATCCGCGGCTTCACGGCGCAGCGCGAAAGCGACCTGCGCCTGATGATGGACTGGGCCGCCTTCTATTGGGGGCCGGCCGATTTCTTCGGCAACGGGAAGGTGATGGTCTTCGGCGAGGTGATCGACAAGGACGGGACGCCCTACACCGCGGACATCCGGGGCATCCTGAAGGGCTATGCCGAAGGGTTGCATAAGAAGGACGGGTACACGCTGAACGCGGCCAACGAAATCGAAGGCTTCCTGTTCAACGGCAAGGACGCGGAACGCCGCTACCATGAAACCGGGAAGTTCGAGTACGTCAACACCGGCGGTTATTATCATTCGTTGCCCGGCGATCCGCTGCGCACGTTCATCGATACGGTGGCCGAAGTGCAGCGCTCCATGGGTTTTGAAAACGAGAAGGACCATCCCGAAGTCGCGCCGTCGCAATTCGAAATCAACTACGGCTACGGGGAAGTGGTGGCGGCCGCGGACCAGATTCAGCTCTACAAGCTGATCTGCCGCCAGGTGGCCAACAGCCTCGGCTTCACCGCCTCGTTCCTGCCCAAGCCGGTGGTCGGAGTCAACGGCAGCGGCATGCACACCAACGTCTCGATCAGCAAGGGCGGCAAGAACCTGTTCTGGGATCCCAAGGGTGAGGAAAAGCTCTCGGCCATGGGCTGGGCGTTTGTCGATCGCATCCTGACGCACGGAACCGATACCTGCCTGGCGCTCAACGCCAGCGTCAACGCCTACCGTCGGCTCGACCCACACTTCGAGGCGCCCAACCAGCTGAAGGCTTCGGCCGTGGATCGCGGCTCGATGGTCCGCATTCCCATCGGCAACGAGAAGAGCATGCGCGTCGAGGTCCGCTCGGTGGCTCCGGACGCGAATCCCTATCTGACTCTCTACACCGTTTTCCGGACGGGCATCGAGGGCGATACGGCCAAGATCGAGAACCTTCGGCAGGCGGCGCGTTATCTGCCGGACAACATCTACACGGCCATCGAAGACTTCCGCAAGGCCAAGTGGACGACGACACTGCTGGGCGAGGACGTGAAGGGCCGCTACGCGGACCTGAAGCAGGCCTCGGCCGACCGGTGCGCGCGTTCGCTGGGCACGTTCGTGAAGGCCGCAGAAGTGCAGTTTCACCACGAGGTCTACAACCAGTACCTCTGGAACGAGTTCTAGAGCTGGTTCGATTATGCAAGAACGCCCTGGCGGAATCACCGTCCAGGGCGTTTTTGTTTCTGTAACGATGGTTCGCGCGGTTTACATCGAGCGAACGGGTAGGGCCACCACGTCCTCGACGGCGGCTACTTCCTTCACCACGAAACCCTCGGCGTAGGGCACGCCGATCATGCGCCCGTAGTGGCGCGCCTGAAGGCTCATGCGTTCCTCGAGCGCGTCGAGCGGAAGCGCCACCTTCGAGCTGCGCTCCTTGGTGCGCGGGCGGAACTGCGAGGCGTAGGCGAGGATGGCGCGGCGCCGCCGCTCGTATTGCTTGGTGATGTCCACGGCGAAGGTGGGCCGCACGTCCGCATAGGCCGCCGCGTAGAGGATCTTGAAGGGACGGAACGCTTCGCCGGCGAGGGGATAATTCTTCAGGCCCGCGACGAAGCAGGCCTCGTAGCCAAGTGTCGCGGCGGTGTAGTGGTCCGGGTGGCGACCCTCCCAGTAGGGAAGGATCACGGTGCGGGGTTCGAACTCCCGGATCACCTCGGCGATGGCCGTCTTGTACTCGTCGCAGACCCGCAGATGCGCGTCGGGCAGGCCGAGGTTGCGGCGCACTTTCGCGCCGAGAATCTTCCCTGCGCGGGCGGCTTCCCGCAGGCGGGTCTCCGGCGTGCCCCGCGTTCCCATCTCTCCCTGGGTGAGGTCGAGGATACCGGTGCGGTAGCCTGCCTGAGCCATCTTGACCATCGTTCCGCCGCAGGTGAGCTCTACATCGTCGGGGTGCGGGGCAATCGCCAGCAGATCGAGTCTCATGGGCCCTCCGTTTGGGGCGTGCCATCGAGCTAATCAGATTGAGGCACGGTTTTCAAGGCCATGTTGGCGTGACCATGCCATCGGCCCGCCCAGGCAAGCACTCACCGCAGAGGCGCAGAGAACGCAGAGAAAGAATGAAGAGGACGGCCAGGAGTGGCTGTCCCACCCTCCCCTGCGCAACGTGACGGCGGGAGCCACCGGACGGGTTGACAGCGGCGCGGCCAATGTTAAGGTTGCTGCTGGCGCAGGGAAGGAGACAGGTTCGTTATGGCGGGGAGAACGCTGGAAGGGCAGGTGGCGTTGGTGACGGGCGCGGCCAAGCGCGTGGGGCGCAGCATTGCGCTGCGGCTAGCGGTGGAGGGCGCCTCGGTGGTCGCCAATTACGCCACGTCGAAGGCCGAGGCCGAAGCGCTGGTGCGGGAGATCGAAGCTCCGGGCCAAGCCGGCGGCGCGGGCGGACGCGCCATCGCCGTGAAGGCGGATGTGTCCAAGCGGGCGGAGGTCGAGAAGCTGTTCGCGGCCACGGAGCGGGAGTTCGGCCGGCTGGATATCCTGGTCAACAACGCCGGCATCTTCTTCCCGGCGCGCTTCGAGGAAATTACGGACGAGCAGTGGGACCGCGTTCTGAACACGAATCTGCGGTCACACTTTCTTTGTTCGCAGGCGGCAGCGCCGATCATGAAGCGGCAAGGACGGGGCAAGATCATCAACATTTCGTCGCTGGGCGGGCTGCTGGCGTGGCCCAGCTACACGCACTACTGTGTCTCGAAGGCCGGGGTGATCATGCTGACAAAGTGTCTGGCGCGGTCGCTGGCGCCGGAGATTCTGGTCAACAGCGTCGCGCCGGGAACGATTCATTTTCCCGATCAGCCCTCGGGGGACCCGATGCACGACGTCTGGGCCGAAGATTATGTCCGGCGCGTGCCGCTGCATCGCACCGGAACGGGAGACGATGTAGCCGGGGCGGTGGCGTATCTGGCGACGGCCGACTTTGTGACCGGGCAGGTGATTGTGGTCGATGGCGGGCGCACGCTGGTCTAATTGGGGCATGCTTTGGCTTGGGCGCACTCACCGCAGAACTGCAGAGGGCGCAGAGAGATGACAAGCGGACAGCCAGGAGTGGCTGTCCCGCAAAATCTGGAGGTGAGGCCATGAAGGTTTACGAAATCCAGAAGGGAAGCACGAGCCTGGAAGGGTTGCGCCGCGGGGAGCGGCCCGATCCGCAGCCGGGAGCGCACGAGGTGCTGGTGCGCGTGAAGGCGACGGCTCTCAATTATCGCGACCAGGGGATTTTGACCGGGCGATATTTCGGCGGGACGGTGACGCGCAATCTGATTCCGCTTTCCGACGGCGCCGGCGACGTGGTGGCGGTGGGCCCCGGCGTCACGCGCTTCAAGCCGGGCGATCTGGTGGTGCCGACGTTCTTTCAGGTCTGGATCGCGGGGCCGCGCACGGTCGCGCGAGGGGCGGCGCTGGGGTCGCCGCTGGATGGCACGTTGTGCGAATACATCGTGCTGCATGAGGACGGCTTCGTGGCGGCGCCGAAGGGCCTTTCGCCCGAGGAGGCGTGCACGCTGGGGTGCGCGGCGCTGACCGCGTGGAACGGTCTGATGGTGGCCGGGAAACAGGTGAAGGCGGGCGATACGGTCCTTTGCATGGGCACGGGCGGCGTATCCATTTTCGCGCTGCAGTTTGCGCGGGCGGCCGGCGCGCGCGTGATCATCACGTCGTCGAGCGACGAAAAGATCGAGCGCGCCCGCAAATTGGGCGCTTCGGAGGGGATCAATTACAAACGCTTTCCGGAGTGGGAGAAGGAAGTGGCCCGATTGACCGATGGCCGCGGCGTGGATTGCGTGGTCGAAGTGGGAGGGATCGGAACGCTGCAAAAGTCATTTCAGACCGTGGGCATCGGAGGAAAGGTGTCGTTGATCGGCGTGCTGACGGGCGAGAATGGCAGCGCTAATCCGCACGGCCTGATGTTCAAGGATGCCAGCCTGCACGGCATCGGCGTGGGCAACCGCGTGATGTTCGAGGACATGAACCGCGCGATTGAAATCAACAAGATCAAGCCGGTAATCGACAAACTCTTCCCCTTTGAAAATGCCGCGGAAGCCTACCGCGAGCACGGCGCGGGGAACTTTATGGGCAAAGTGGTGATTCGAATCTGAGCGGGGTGATGGCGGAATTCGCGAAGCGGGGCGCGATGCGAAGAAGGGCGCGGGATTCGCGGGGTGATGCGATTAGGGGCGGGCGTGGCAGCGCGGTCCGCACTCGCGCTATCCATGCTGCGATCGTGCTTTTGGTCTTGGTGGCTACCGCGCCGTGGGCCCGTTCCCCTCTGCTGGGACAAACGAACGCCGATTGGGATTGGATCCGCGAACACTATCGTCCGGCCCTGGACGCACTACTGCCAATAGACAACGGCGAAAAGCTGTACGTTGCTTATCGGTTTCACGAATCCCTGCCCGGCGATGCAATTGAATATTCCTTCGCGATAAGCCGCGAGCCAAAGGAGAACGGGACCGGGCTGCAGGACGTTCTGCGCGCGCGCGTGCGCATGGCGGACGCAGTCTCCATTTACCGCCAGATGTTGAAGATGCACATGAGCAATCCGCGGGAACAAGCCGCCAGGATTCAGAGGAAGGTAAAGCTGCGGACGCGGGTCCTAAGGGAAGAGACCTGCCCGGATATCGGAAAACTGTTCAGAAAGTTCCAAACGATCCGCTTCCAGGCGCCGTCATTTGACCTGCTTATGATTGACCCGCCCGTGCATGAGATTCGCGCCAGCGCGCTTGCGGGCACGATGCAGATTTCGCTCGTCGATCCGGACGAACCTCTCGTTGTCTGGGCACTTGAGACACGTAGCGCCTTGGAAAAGTGCCAAGCCAGCGAAAGCGGCGCTCCGTAAGAGAAAGGGCATCCGCGAAGAATTCCCTTAATAGGCGGCGAGCTTCTCGGCGGCGGCGACGATCATGTTGATGTCCACCTGCCAGGCCTTGTCCAGGGGCGGGGCGAAAGGGATGGCGGGCACATCGGGGCCGGTGACGCGGACGATGGGGCCGTCGAGGTCCTCGAAGGCTTCCTCGCTGACGATGGCGGCGAGTTCGGCGCCGATGCCCATGGTGCGCTTGTCCTCGTGGACGATGAGGACCTTGCTGGTCTTGCGCACGGACTGGAGAATCGTCTCCTTGTCGAGAGGCGCGAGCGTGCGAATCTCGACGACCTCGGCTTCGATGCCGCGCTGGGACATGTCGGCGGCGACGTTGAGCGACGGCTGTGTCATCGAACCGTAGGTGAGGATGGTGAGGTCGCGCCCCGGGCGGCGCACGGCCGCCGGTCCGATGGGCACGGTGTAATCGTCCTCGGGAACCTCGTCTTTCACCGTGCGGTACAGCCGCTTGTGCTCAAAGAAAATGACGGGGTCGGGATCGCGGATGGCCGCCAGCAGCAGGCCCTTGGCATCGTAGGCCGTCGAGGGCATCACGATTTTCAGCCCCGGCTCGTGCGCGAACCACGCCGCGTTTTCCTGCGAGTGGTAGAGGCCGCTGCCGCCTCCGCCGCCGCAGCAGACGCGAATCGTGATCGGGCAGGAGAAGCCCCCGGCACTGCGGTAGCGCAGCTTCGACGCCTGCTGGATGATCTGGTCGGTGGCCGGCGTGATGAAATCGGCGAACTGAATTTCCGCCACCGGGCGCCAGCCCACCATTGACGATCCAATCGCTGCGGCAATGATGGCGCCTTCGGCCAGAGGAGTATCAAGCACGCGCTCCGGGCCGAATTTCGCGAGGAGTCCGTTGGTGGCCTTGAACACGCCGCCGGAGAGGCCGATGTCCTCGCCGAGGATGAATACGCGGTCGTCGCGCTCCATCTCCTGCGATAGCGCCTCGTTCACGGCTTCAATCAAACTTATCGTGCGAGCCATAATTCCTGAAAAGTCCTTTCACGTGACGCCGCCTTCAAGGGCGACCGAGCGCATGTCGGAACTCAAGATTCTTTGTAGGTCGCGGCTTCAGCCGCGACGTAAAGCCCACAAAATGAGAGCGGCTTTAGCCGCTGAAGTTCCCTGCGCCGGCTGGCCCCCAATCTCACCGATCCGCCCAGATATGCTCGGCCAGTTCGGAGGCATCGGGGTACGGGCTTTGTTCGGCGAACACAACCGCGTCGTCGATCTCGTGGGTAATTTCCCCCGCCATCTGCTTCTTGGCGGCCTCGGTCAGAATGTTCTTCTCGATCAGGCGCTGCTCAAACGTGGCGATGGGACACTTCTTCTTCCAGGTTTCGACTTCCTCCTTGCTGCGGTACTTCGCCGGGTCGATTTCCGAGTGGCCGTACCAACGATAGGTCTTGCATTCCAGCAGCGTCGGACCATCACCGGCGCGCGCGCGGGCGATCGCGGTCTGCGCGGCGTCGTAGACGGCCAGCACGTCGTTGCCGTCGACCGAAACGCCGGGGAAGCCGTAGGCCTTGGCGCGGTCGGAAAGGTCGGTGAGCGCGGTTTGCAGGCGCAGCGGGACCGACTCGGCCCAGAGATTGTTGGCGCAGACGTAGATGATGGGAAGCTTGTGCACGCCGGCGAAATTCAAGGCCTCGTGGAAGCCGCCGATGCTGGTCGCGCCGTCGCCGAAATAAGATACGACGATGGTGTCGCCGTGATGTTTCTTCAAACCGAAGGCCACGCCCGTGCCGATGTTCACCTGCCCGGCGATGCTGCTGGCCGGGGTAATCACGTGCAGCGGGGGATAGCCCATGTGCGCCGGGGAGGAGCGGCCGCAGTCGGGGCTGGTGGCTTTGGCGAACAGCTGCGCAAAACAGAGTTTCAGGGAAACGCCCTTAATGATGTTGGAGGTCCAGTCGCGGTGCGACGGAGCGATCCAGTCGTCCTCGCGGAGGGCGTAGGCGGTGCCGACGTTGGTGGCTTCCTGGCCCACGGCGGAGTAGAAATTGCCGCCGTATTTCCCCTGGCGGAACAGGACGCGGGCCTTCTCGTCCGACATGCGGCACTTCAGGAGCATGCGGTACAGACCCAGCAGAAGTTCCGGCGCGTGGACGGCTTGCCCCATAGCAGGATCGATGACGGCCTGTGTATTCCTTGGTGCCATGGCCCCTCCTCAGTGCGCGGCCGCGCATGACTCCCAAGTGTCTTTAATATACCACGAGCCGGAAAGGCCAGCGGCCGGGCGTTCGGCCGGTGTTACTGCGCAGTGACAGGCGTGATCGAGGTGGGGGGCTGGCCAGGCCGGTGGCGCGCGGCAGAATCGGCGAGGCGATGCACCTGGAAGCTACTTCGTGGGCCGGTGGGGCAGCCGGAGGTCGCCGGCGGCGAGCCGATTGATGAGGTCGCGGTCCGCAGGAAGAAAGTTCAGCTCGGGCAGCGTCACGGGCTCTCGCCAGGCAATCCGCTCGAAGACGCGGTTCGTGATCTGCCCGGCAGGAGCCGTGGCCGCGAAGAAAATCAGCTCCAGCGGCTCGGCCATCTCCGCATAGGTGTGTCGCGCGCGGTGCAGTTCCGGTCCGATTTGTGCGGTGACGCCCAGCTCCTCGTTTAGTTCGCGGGACAGCGCGGCCTCCAGCGTCTCGCCGGGATGGACTTTGCCGCCGGGAAATTCCCACATCAGCTCGAAGCGGTCGCCGCGGCGGCGCTGGCAGACCAGCAACTTGCCTTGCGATTCGATCAGAGCGGCAACCACGATCAGCATCGGGCGAACTCCTGCCGGAAGGTTACGGCGAAATGAGCGCAAAAGAAAAACGCGCCGGGAAGCGACTGCTCCCCGGCGCGCTGGTTTGCGAAAACGAGCTATTGCGCCTTTTGGACCTTGGTCGCCGACGCTTTCGGCATCTGCCAGACGATTCCGGAGTCATCCGCGGTGTGCGGGAAGTACTGCGCGGACTTCTTGCCGGAAGGCAGCAGGACGATATCGGCGCGGCGGTTGTAGGCCAGCCAATCGGCCATGGCGTTGCGGAGACGCGCCTTGGGAGGCGTGTTCGGGTTGGAAGCCTCGAGATCCTTGACGGTGGCGCGGTCCATCGGGCGATCCTTGCCGTAGGCGGCCGTCTGCACTTTCTCGGCGGGGATGCCCTGTTCGACCAGGTACTGCTTGATGCGCTGGACGCGGCGCTCGCTGAGGTCCTGGTTGTGACGAGCGGAGCCGCGGGTATCGGCGTGTGCTTCGACCGAGAGCTTGGCGTCCGGATCGTACTCGAGATACTTCTTGAAGCCGCCGGCGAGCGTCGCCAGAGCCAGTTGCTGGCTGCGGACGAGGCCAACCTGCGGATGGGCCTGATCGGGATAATCGGTCGGATAGAACACGCTCTGCAGCGTGACGCTGGGAATCGGTTCCACCGTGCCGGTGATGTGCACCGACGCGGACTGCGTGGCCGAGCCGCCGCAAACGTTGCTGGCGTTCAGCGTAAAGCTCTTCGTCTCGTCGATCTTGCGCGCCGGCTGGCCCTCGGGGACCTGCGAAGCGTCCGCGGGCTCGCCCTTGATCGTCTGGCTGCCGCTCGCATCCACCTTGCCCGTGGGTTCGATGGAGACGGCATCCGCGTTGGAGGTCTGCCAGGTCAGCGTCGAGGAGCCCTGCGTGATCACCTTCTCGCCGATCTTGCGATACTGCAGCTCGGCTGGGTTGGCGCTCAGGCTCGCATCCACCTTCGTGTTGACGTTGACCGTGCCGGTTCCCTTGACAATGCCGCCGGGGCCGGCGGAAGTGAAGTCATAGGTGGTCGTCGCGTGCGGCGAGACGGCCTGGCTGCCGCTGAGCGGCACCGTGCCAACGCCGGAGATGCTGGCTTCGACGGTCTCGGCAGTTTGCCAGGTCAGCGTGGACGTCTGGCCGCAATTGATGGCCGTGGGGGCGACGCTGAAGTTGCCTGTGACGCCGGCCACCGCAATGGTATCGCTGATCCAGCCTCCCTTGTAGCGGGGCTGGTTGGTCAGCTTTGCAAGATTCTTCTTGTCAGAGGTTTTATGGGCTCCGGCCTTGGTGGTGTCCACAGAAATTTTCTGGTTCGCGGCCACGGTGACATCACCGGCCCAAACGTCATTCCCGCTGCGAGTAACCGTGACATTGTATGTTCCCGGCGGTACCAGCAGAGTTCGATGCCACCACCAGTCGTGATTCATGGCGCCGACGTGTCCGACAAAAAAGGGAGGAGTCTTGCCGTTGAGTAAGACGGCTGCGTGGCCATCGCCCTTTATTTCGATCTGGCCGAAGGGGCCGTTGACGGGCCCGCCGTAGGCTTCCAGCGCCACCGTGAGTGGCGTGGTCTTGCCGGCGTCCACGGTGACGTCCTGGGTGGAGATTTTGTAGCCGTAGTTCACCACCACTACCGTGTGCTTGCCGGGGCTCAGCGCGATGGTCTGGTTGCCGTCGCGAATCGCCTTGCCATCCACAAATACGTAGGCATGCTTCGGTGTCGCCTTGACCTTGAGCTTGCCGGTCTGGGCGAAGCCGGCAGTCGCGCCCAGCGCAACAGCCAACGCGAGAGTGAGGAGGTATCCGAGTCGTCGCATCTGTATTTCTCCTGAATTTCTGTAGGCGGATTAATAGTACGTCCTCTCGCGCCCCGACGAGAGAACACTGGCTAGGAAGATAAAAGTAGCGTTCTATTCCTGCACGTGTCAATAAGATTCGGAAGACGGCCGCGGGGTTGCGTCGCCTCTCCACGGGCCTTCTCAAGCCCCTGAATTAGCATATACTCTTGGGCCATGCTGTTCAACGACACCATTCTCGACCACTTCCGAAATCCGCGCAACGCGGGAGACCTTCCCGCCGCCACCGCCACCGTCGAAGTGACCAATCCGGTCTGCGGGGATGTATTGCGCCTGTCGGTACGGGTCGAGGCTGGGCGGATCAGCGCCGCGCGGTTCAAGACTCAGGGATGCGTGGCGGCGATCGCTTCCAGTTCAGTCCTGACCGAAATGCTGGCGGGGCTGACACTGGCGGACGCTCATGAGATTACGCCCCAAAAAATCTCCGAAGCGCTGGGCGGACTTCCCCCGGCAACGCTTCATGCCGCGCAACTCGGCGCCGATGCTATCGTTGCGATTCTGCGCAAGCTCTCCTCGGGTGGCTAGGCTGGTTGGCGCGTGGTGGGATAGCCGCGAGGATGCGGATTAGATTCCCCTGGTGGCGCGCTTGAGCGTTTCGGGGTCGTTCAGATTCAGGACCACGCCCTCTTCCTCAGTGGGAATTTCGGCGATGTCTGCGGCGTGCGCCCAGACAACCTGGCGCGCGCCGACCTCGGGCGCAGCGGCCAGAAGTTCCGCGTATAGCGCCGCGCGAAAAATCACGGGATGGCCTCGGCGCCCGCGATAGGTCGGGAGGACGATCAGCTTGCCGCTGGCATCGAATGCCTCGATGAGCTGCCCCACCAGCGCAGCAGATACCAGAGGGTGGTCAACCGGGCAGAGGATTAAGCCTTCGGTGCCGCCTTCGGAGAAGCTGCGAATCGCCGCCTGAATCGAGGAGAGCTGCCCCTTTGGCCAATCGGGGTTCACGACGATCGTTTCCGGGGCCAGGCGCAATTGCTCGCGAAGCTCGTCGGCTCCGGCGCCCAGCACCACGCGCGCCACGCCGACGCGCGGATGGCGCGTCACTTCCAGCAGATGCTCGACAAAGGTCTTTCCGCGGTAGGGAAGCAGAGCCTTGGGCGTCCCCATGCGGCGGGATTCGCCGGCCGCGAGAATGGCAACGGCGAGCATGTGGCTGTTCAGCCGGCCGGCTCAGCCGTTGCGCAGGCTGGCGGCCTGCGACAGCTGGATGGATTTGTGCGGCAGGTTCTGGGCGTTGCGGCGGATGGCGATCAGTTCTGCGGCGATGCTGATGGCGATTTCCTCGGGCGCCAGGGCGCCGATATCCAGGCCCACGGGCGCGTGCACGCGTTCGAATTCGGACAGGGCAAAGCCCTCGCGTTCCAGCGCGTGGTAGACGGAGAGCACCTTGCGCTTGCTGCCGATCATCCCGATGTAGCGCGCGGCGGTCCGCGCCGCCCAGGCCAGCACGCGCATGTCGTCCTTGTGCCCGCGCGTGACAATCAGCAGATAGCTGGAGGCATTGGGCTGAATCTTCTCGAATGCCTCCTCGTAGGACGTGTACAACTCCTGCGCCATGGGGAAGCGTTCGGTATTGGCAAACGACGCGCGGTCGTCCACCACGCCGATGGTGAAGCCCGCGGCGCCCGCCGCGCGCGCGACGGCCAGCGAAATATGCCCGCCGCCGAAGATATAGAGGATGGGTTGCGGCAAAATTGGTTCCACGAAGATCTCCAGTGTGCCCCCGCAGATCAGGCCGGTATCGTAGGCCGCGTCGTGGTTCAGATTGAACGTCATCTTCCGGGGCTGCTCGTTCTGCATCACTTCCTTGGCCGCCGCCCAGACCTCGGCTTCCACGCAGCCGCCGCCGATGGTGCCGGCAATCGAGCCGTCCTCACGCACCACCATGCGCGAGCTTTCATAGCTCGGGATCGAGCCGTTGGTGTGGACGATGGTGGCCATCGCGGCGCGTTGGCCCGCCCGGCGTAGCCGGACGATTTCTTCGAACAGGTCCATGGCTAATTATGAGCCTACGTCGCGCCGCCGGGCGATGTCAATTCCTTGTGGCGCGTCTTGCGGAGCGGATCGCGCGGGGCAATCTGCCGGGGAGCGGGTGCCGCGTTGCTTTTTTCCTCGGCTGGACAGGGTGGGGCGGGGATGCTAATTTAGGCCGCGTTTAATTTATGCGGAGGCCCTGATATGAAGGCGGTGGTTTTTTCCGAACACGGTAGCCCCAACGTCCTGCGCTACACCGAGGTGCCCGAGCCGCGCATCGGCGCCCACGAAGTTCTGGTGCGCGTGCGTGCCTGCGCGGTGAACCATCGCGACCTGCTGGTGCGCCAGGGAGCGACCGGCTCCGGCGTCTCGTTCCCGCACATTCTGGGCAGCGATATCGCCGGGGAAGTCGCGAAAGTCGGTGAGGGAGTATCCAACGTGCGGGTGGGCGACCCGGTCCTGCTGGCTCCGGGGATCTCCTGCGGACACTGCGAGGAGTGCACGGCGGGCCGCGACAATTTCTGCCGGGACTACACGGTGTTCGGCTCGCGCCTTCCGGGCGGCTATGCGGAATATGTGAAGGCCCCCGCGGCCAACGTTCTTCCGATGCCGGCCAATCTGACCTTTGAGGAGGCCGCCGCCATTCCCTTCGTTTTCATGAGCGCCTGGCACATGCTCATCACACGCGCGGCACTGCGTCCGGCCGAGCAGGTGCTGGTGATCGGCGCGGCCAGCGGCGTGGGAAGCGCCGCGATTCAGATTGCCAAAGTGGCGGGGGCGCGCGTGATCGCCACGGCAGGCTCCGAGTCGAAGCTTGCCAAGGCGAAGGAATTGGGCGCCGACGAAGTGCTGCTCTATGCCGGCGGGGAACTGGCCAAGGACGTGCGGCGCCTGACCAACAACCGCGGCGTGGATGTGGTGTTCGAGCACGTCGGGCAAGCCACCTGGGAGCAGAGCATTCTGAGCCTGGCTACGGGCGGGCGCCTGGTGACCTGCGGCGCGACCACGGGCCGCGAGGGCAAGATCAATATCACCTATCTTTTCTTCAACCACCTCTCGATCATCGGGTCGTTTATGGGCAGCAAGTCGGAGCTCTATTCGGTGCTGGAACTGGTCGAGCGCGGATTGCTCAAGCCGGTGGTCGACTGCGTGATGCCGCTGGAGCGCGCCGCCGACGCCCACGCGCGGCTCGAGCACCGCCAGCAGTTCGGCAAGATCATCCTGCAGGTGCCGTAACAGGGAAGGATCGATGAAAACACGCAACCTTGGCAGGTCGGGCCTGCAAGTGTCGGTGGTGGGCCTGGGATGCAACAATTTCGGCATGGCGTGCGACCTGGAAGCGTCGCGCGCCGTGGTGCACAAGGCGCTCGACGCCGGAATCACGCTGTTCGACACCGCCGACGTCTACGGCGGCAGCGGCGGATCGGAAACCATTCTGGGCCAGGTGCTCGGAGAGCGCCGCAAGGAGATCGTGCTGGCGACGAAGTTCGGCATGCCCATGGATGAAGCGGGCACCCGGAAGGGCGCGTCGCGCCGCTACATCCTTTCGGCGGTCGAGGCCAGCCTGTCGCGCTTGCAGACCGATTGGATCGACCTCTACCAGATTCATCGGCCCGACCCGCTGACGCCGCTGGAAGAGACTCTGCGCGCCCTCGACGATCTGATCCGCCAGGGCAAGGTGCGCTATATCGGATGCTCGAACCATCCGGCGTGGCAGGTGACCGAGGCCAAGTGGATCGCGCGGGAACTGGGCGCCAGCGCGTTCATCTCCTGCCAGGATGAGTACAGTCTGCTGGCGCGCGATCCGGAACGCGAGTTGCTTCCGGCCATGGAGGCGCACGGCATGGGCCTGCTGCCGTACTTCCCCCTGGCGTGCGGGCTTCTTTCCGGGAAATACAAGCGCAACGAGATGCCGGAGGGCGCGCGGCTCACGAAGATCCCGAGACTTGCCGAGCGCTACCTGACGCCCGCCAACTGGCAGACAGTCGAGAGCCTGCAGGAGTTCTGCACGAAGCGGGGCCACACAGATGCTGGAACTGGCGTTCAGCTGGCTGGCAGCTCAGAGCGACGGTGGCCAGTATCATCGCCGGAGCGACCAAGGCCGCGCAAGTGGAGCAAAATAGTCGCGCCATCGAATGGCAGCTTTCAGCCGACGACCTGGCGGAAATCGACCGCCTCACGAAGAGAGCGTCTTAGGATTCCAGATTCATGCGCCGCGAAACCACCAGCGTCTCTCAAGAGGACTACCTGAAAGCCATCTGGGAAATCGTCCAGGAGGAACAGGAGCCCATCAGCGCCCGCCTGGCCGAGGAGTTGGGCGTGACGCCTCCGGCGGTCACCGCCGCGCTCAAGCGCATGGCCCGCGACGGATTCCTGCGCGTGCAGCGGGATGGACGCATCAATCTGACCCAGAAAGGGAAGGGCGCGGCGCAGCATCTGGTGTTGCGTCACCGGCTGGCCGAAAAGCTTCTGACCGATGTGGTGGGCCTGGAATGGTCCCGCGCCCACGAGGAAGCCGAGCGCCTGGAGCACGGAATCTCCCCGGACGTCGTGCGTCTGCTGCTGCGGCGATTCGGGCGGGACAGTTGCTGCCCGCACGGCGTTCCGCTGTTCGGCGGCATGGCGCGGCTGCGCCGGACGCAAGGAGCCGCACGCCTGTCGGACGCGGAAGTCGGTCATTCCTACGAAGTGCTGCGCGTGTGGGAGAAGGATCCGAGGTTTTTGGAATTTCTCGAGCAGCGCCACCTGCGGCCTTTCGTGCGGGTGCGCGTGCTGCACCGCGAATACGATGAGACGATGGCGCTGGCGGTGATCGGCCGCGGCCCCGCCCGCGTCTACCTGGGCAAGCCGGCCACCGAGCGCATCTGGGTGCGGCGGATTCAGTGATTCGCGAGCAGTGATTAGGCGATTGGCCCGCGGCATTGTCGCGGCGGCCTGCAGGCCGGACGACCTCGGAGGCCGCGTCGCAATTCCCGGGACCACAACCATGCTGATCGGCTGCGCGACTACTGGATCATCGCCAAGGGCTTACCGCGCGCGATTCCCTCGAAAGTCCCCCGATGACCCTGTCGCTGGGAACTCTCACCGGCAGCACGCCTCCAACAGGGACGCCCGCAAAGTCTTCGCGTGAATGTGGCCTTACCAGCGAAGCCAGCGCGCTGAAGGAGTTGCACGACGCCTTCCTGCAGGCCACCAAGTGGGGCATCACTTCGATTCAGGACATGTCGGACGCGATGGAGCCGGGCCACGCCGTGGCCCTATCCGAAAAGGCGCCGACTCCGATTCGCATTCGCGTGATGCGGATGCCGATGACGACGCCTGCCGGCCGCGACACGCAGGAGGGGCGCTCGCTCCCTCGCCATCCCGCTCCACTCATCACCGTGACCGGAACGAAATGGCTGCTCGATGGCGTGCCTCTCGAATTCACGTTCGATCCGCGCGCGAGCCACCAGCATCCCGCGGGGCCGCCCTTCGACTCGATTTTTCGCGACCTTCCGATCACTTTCCCGGAACGCGAGATGAAGTCGATGCTGCGCGAGTCGCTCGAAAATAACGATCCGCTGCTGCTTCACGTTTCCGGGTACCGCTCTGCCGCGACCATGCTCGATGCGATGGAGTCGATGGGAGGCGCGAAGGTCTGGAACGGCAAGCGCGTGCGCTTCGAGCACGGCGACGGCCTCTTTCCAGATCTCATTCCGCGCGTGAAGGAGATGGGCATCGTCGTCGTACAGAATCCCGTGCACCTGAATAGCGGAGCCCTGCTGGGCGGCGGCAAGGCGTTCAAAGAGGCGCAGCCGCTGCGCACTCTGCTAGCCGCGGGCATTCCCGTCGCGCTCGGCTCGGACGGCCCGATGAATCCGTATCTGAACATACTGTTCGCCGTCACGCACGAGGACCGGCCGTCGGAAGCGATCACGCGCGAACAAGCCGTCGTCGCGTATACCCTCACTTCCGCGTACGGCGAATTCGCGGAAAAGGACAAAGGAAGTCTGGAACCCGGCAAATTGGCGGACCTGGCCGTTCTCTCCCAGGACATCTTTACCGTTCCCGTCGAAGAACTGCCCAAGACCGAATCGGTGCTCACGATGGTCGGCGGAAAAACCGTCTACGACGCCGGCGCGCTGAAGATCCAGTAGCCGCGAAGCTCGCGCACGACAACGAGTGCTACGGGGCGATGGCCGTCTATTTGCGTTTAAGTAGGTTCAAAACGTGCTTGGCGAATGGAATGAGAAGCGGAGACGATAACCGTGCAGCGAGTCAGGGTGGCGGTAAGCGCTTGCGATTTTCAGAATGAATAGTTCACGGCTCGTAAGGTGCTGTAGGGCGCTGTTTGCTGCCCCCTGCCGGGCAGTAGGATTTGCGAGTTATCTCCGGGACATCACACTCGGGTATCCCGATGTCTTTCTCGGTCTACTCTGTGCGGGCTCTGTGTCCTCTGTGTTAAGCGGGTGCAATGCGCCGGCAAGTGATTTAATACAGAGAGCACAAAGAACGCACAGAGATCACGGAGATGCCTCGGCGCGGTGCCCGCGTCAGGAATTTGGGTTGTGCAACAGCTTCTAGTGATTTGTGACTTCGGCTGAGCCCTGCGGATCGTGATACGCTTGCGCGGGGCGGCATCGGCCACCATGCGCCCTGCACCCAATGCTGAACGCTTTGCGCTACTACTGGATCGTCGCCAAGGGCTACCGCCTGTGCCCCTGGAAGTCTCCCTACATCCGCTGGCGCATGGAAACATTCTTCGGGCAGGAGGCCGCCAATCTGGACGCGCGAAAATTCTTCCGCCTGATGTGGCGCGAGCGCGCACGGATGGAACGCTTTCTGGCATGGGTGGGTGAGCAGAGGGCGCGGACGAAGTAACGGGCCATCCCGCACCGGATCATCCCGAATCCTGCCCCTTCCGCTCCACATCCCATTTACAGGCGTATACTCGAAATTGGGGTGCGAGGTCATGCACGACCTGGAAACCCTTCAGAAGGCGGAATCGCTGCACGAGGCGCGCTGGTGGGAAGCGATGCCCGGCGGCAAGGTGCATTGCTACCTCTGCCCGCGCCACTGCCACATCGGCGAAGGCCAGGCGGGTTTCTGCTTCATCCGCGCCAACCACGGCGGCAAGCTCTATAGCCTCGGCTACGCCCATCCCGCCGCCCTGCAAGTCGATCCCATCGAGAAGAAGCCGCTCAATCATTTCCTGCCCGGCACACGCGTTTTTTCCATGGGCACGGCCGGCTGCAACATGGGCTGCTTCTTCTGCCAGAACTGGGACATCTCGAAGTCCCGCGCCGACCAGGTGCGCGCGAATTACATTCCCCCGGAAGACGTGGTGCAGCTGGCCATCCAGCACGGGTGCCCCTCGATTGCCTTCACCTACAACGAGCCGACCATCTGGGGCGAATACGTCATCGACATCAGCCAGGCCGCGCAGGAGCAGGGAATCAACACCGTGATGGTGTCCAACGGCTATACGACCCGCGAGGCGTTTCACGATATCTACGACCACATCGACGCCGCGAATATCGACCTGAAAGCGTTCACGGACAATTTCTACGCGCGCGTCACGCTGAGCCATTTGCAGCCCGTTCTGGAAACGCTCGAGTGGCTGAAGAAGGAAACCAGCGTCTGGATCGAGATGACCAATCTGATTATCCCCACGCTCAACGACGCTCCGGCGGAGACCCGCGCCCTGTGCGAGTGGGTGCTCGAACATCTGGGGCCGGATGTCCCGCTGCACTTCACCGCGTTTCATCCCGACTTCAAATTGCGGGACATTCCCGGCACGCCGCCGGACACCCTGCACGCGGCGCGCGCCATGGCGCTCGAAATGGGATTGCACTACGTCTACGAGGGCAATATTCGCGGCACGGCGCGCACACGTACTGCCCGTCGTGCAAGACGCTTCTGGTGCGGCGCTCCTGGCACGACGTGCAGGAAAATAATCTCCAGAATGGCTGCTGCCCAAAATGCGGTCTCGCCATTCCCGGCCGATGGACCAACACGCGCGCCCCGGCGGCAGGGAAGCGCTCCCGGAAGAAGGATGCGACATTCGGCCAGCGCTACGAGGATTTGAACCTGTAACTGTCCCTGAGGGAGGCGACGCGGGAGTAGGGTGCCTGCCGGAAGGAATCGCCCACGATCTCGCTCGGCGGTTCGCCCGATGGGCGCGGCCGGATGCAGACAAACGTGCGCGGCAGGCGTCCAGAGACACCCTGACTCCGGGTGTCGCACTTTCAGTTGTCACAAAGAAAATGGCGGGGACGACGAGACTCGAACTCGCGACCTCTGCCGTGACAGGGCAGCGTTCTAACCAACTGAACTACGTCCCCGCAACCTTGCTACCAGGTGGTGGGCGGTCAGCGATTTGAACGCTGGACCTTCCGGGTGTAAACCGGATGCTCTAACCGCTGAGCTAACCGCCCTCTGTTCATCGTAGCAGAACCCGCGCGTCCGAGGCTAGACATTATACGGCCACGCTTGCAGTGGCGCGGTGCCGCGCAACGTCCAACGCCCCGCGCCGGCTCGATTGTCGGCATGCGGCGAAGTTTACTGCGATTTCTTCCGATGAATCACAAATCCGGATGCGACGTGGAGTTTCGCATGGCCGCTCTGCGTCACCTGTACCGTCGTGCAGGGCAAAAAAAGGACTGTTCTTTGGTACAGGTGTTGGCAGATTCACTACGAAGCTTGCACCCAGCTACGAAATCGTTTGCGCGGGCATGTTACGCTGCAACTCGGTAGTGGTTCTAGTACCGTGAGCGCATAAGAATGTCTTCCCGGCTCGGTGAAATTCTAGTCAAAGAAGCCCTGATCAACGCCGATCAGCTGAAGCAGGCGCTCGACTATCAGAAGAAGAACGGCGGCCGGCTGGGCACCTGTCTGGTCAAAATGGGCTTGATCGCCGATGACGAGATCACCGCGGTGCTGTCCCGCCAATACGGCGTTCCCTCCATCAATCTGAAATTCTACGAGGTGGATCCCGCGGTGATCAAGCTGGTTCCGCAGGAAACCGCCGTCCGATACCAGATCGTCCCGTTGTCCCGTGTGGGCTCGACGTTGACCATTGCGATGACCGATCCGACCAACGTCTTCGCCATGGACGACATCAAGTTCATGACCGGGTTCAACGTGGAGCCCGTCGTGGCGTCCGAGACGGCCGTCGACGAGGCCATCTCGAAATTCTACGGCGCGGCCCAGAGCGTCGACGAACTCGACAAGGTGATGAAGGACCTCACCGAGGACGATCCGGACGAGCTCGAGTTGGCCGTCGAAGAATCCGAGATGGACGCCGCCTCGCTGGAGCGCGCGGCCGACGAAGCCCCCATCATCAAACTCTGCAACCTGATCCTGACCGATTCGGTGAAACGCGGGGCCAGCGACATTCACATCGAGCCCTACGAAAAAGAGTTCCGCGTCCGCTTCCGAGTGGATGGCGTGCTCCACAACGTCATGGCTCCGCCCTTGAAACTGAAGGACGCCATCACCAGCCGCATCAAGATCATGTCCAAGCTCGATATCAGCGAGAAGCGGCTGCCGCAAGACGGCCGCATCATGATCAAGTACATGAGGGATGGGAAGAAGAAGGAGCTGGACTTCCGCGTTTCCACCGTTCCCACCCTGTTCGGCGAAAAAATCGTCATGCGGTTGCTGGACAAAGAGAATCTGCGGCTGGATATGACCAAGCTCGGTTTCGAGACCGAGTCGCTGCAGAAGTTCGAGCGCGCCATCCTGCGGCCCTATGGAATGGTCCTGGTCACGGGCCCGACCGGCTCGGGGAAGACGAACACTCTGTATTCCTCGGTGGCGCGTCTGAACCAGCCCGACACCAACATCATGACCGCCGAGGACCCCGTCGAATTTCAGCTGCCCGGCATCAATCAGGTGCAGATGAAAGAGCAGATCGGGCTGAATTTCGCCTCCGCCCTGCGCGCCTTTCTGCGGCAGGACCCCAACATTATTCTGGTGGGAGAGATTCGCGACTTCGAAACGGCGGAAATCGCGGTCAAGGCCGCGCTCACCGGCCACATGGTGCTCTCCACGCTACACACCAACGATGCGCCGTCCACCGTCAGCCGTTTGATGAACATGGGGATCGAGCCGTTCCTGGTGGCCACTTCGGTGAACCTGATCTGCGCCCAGCGCCTGATTCGCCGCATCTGCGCGGGATGCAAGGAACCGCTGCAGATTCAGCCCCAGGCCCTGATTGACGCCGGCTTTTCGCCCGAGGAAGCCTCGAAGACGGTGGTGTACCACGGTAAGGGCTGCGCCACCTGCAACAACAGCGGCTACAAGGGCCGCGTCGGCTTGTATGAGGTCATGGAGATCACCGACGAGTTGCGCGAACTCATTTTGGTGGGTGCTTCGGCCCTGGAGTTGAAAAGGAAAGCGCTCGAACTGGGCATGATTACATTACGGCGCAGTGGCCTGACCAAGGTGGCCGCGGGGATGGCCACCATGGAAGAAGTCCTGCGTGAAACGGTTCTGTAGGCGGAGGGAAAATGGCGGGAATTACACTGAGCGAGCTTCTGAAATCGATGATCGAAATGGGGGGCAGCGACCTGCACCTTTCGACCAACAGCGCGCCGCGCGTGCGCGTGCACGGCCATCTGCGGCCCATGGATATGCCGCCGCTGACCGCGGCCGACACCAAGGCGCTGGCGTATAGCGTGCTGACCGACGTGCAGAAACACCGGTTGGAGGAAACCCTGGAGCTGGACTTCTCGTTCGGCTTGAAGAACCTGGCGCGCTTCCGCGGCAACATCTTTCATCAGCGCGGCGCCGTCGCCGCGGTGTTCCGGACCATTCCGTGGGAGATCAAGGGATTTGATTCGCTCGGCCTCCCGCCGGTGGTGCGCGCGCTGTGCGACCGGCCGCGCGGCTTGGTGCTGGTCACCGGCCCGACCGGGTCGGGCAAGTCCACCACGCTCGCCGCCATGCTCGACAAGATCAACAGCGAGCGCGAAGAGCACATGATCACCATCGAGGACCCCATCGAGTTTCTGCACAATCACAAGAAGTGCCTGGTCAACCAGCGCGAGGTGCATTCCGACACGCATTCGTTTACCAACTCCCTGCGCGCCGCGCTGCGCGAGGACCCCGACGTGGTCCTCATCGGTGAAATGCGCGACCTGGAAACCATCGAGTCCGCGCTCCGCATCGCCGAGACCGGCCATTTGACTTTCGCCACCCTTCACACAAACTCGGCCTCCTCCACGATCAACCGCATCGTGGACGTCTTTCCCGCGCACCAGCAGCCCCAGGTGCGCGCCCAGCTCTCCATGGTTCTGGAAGGGGTTCTCTGCCAGGCGCTGCTGCCGCGCATTGACGGCAAGGGACGCGCCATGGTGATGGAGATCCTGGTTCCCAACGCCGCCATCCGCAACCTGATCCGCGAAGACAAGATTCACCAGATCTACTCGGCCATGCAGACGGGTACAGGCGCGTCGGGGATGCAGACATTCAATCAGAGCCTGGCCAATGCATATTTTCAAAAGCAAATCACGATCGAGACCGCGCTGGCCAGGTCTTCGAATCCAGATGAATTGCAGGATCTAATCAACCGCGGGGTGACCTCGCCGGCAAGCTCCGGCAAGGCCCCGACACGACGATAACAGGGGGTACAGACATGCCGGTCTTCACCTATCGAGGAGTCAACAAGGCGGGCGCCACCGTCACCGGAGAGCGCACCGCCGAAAGCAAGACCCAGCTCACCGCCGCGCTGCGCCGCGAGCAGATCACGGTCAGTAAGTTGTCGCAAAAGGGGAAGGAGTTCAACATCCCCACGTTCGGGGGCGGCGTGGAAGCCAAGGAGCTGGCTGTGTTCACACGCCAGTTCTCCGTGATGATCGACGCCGGATTGCCTCTGGTGCAGTGTCTGGAGATTCTGGGCGGACAGCAGGAGAACAAAACCTTCCAGAAGGTCTTGACCGGCGTGCGCAGTTCGGTCGAGGGTGGCACCACCCTGTCGGCCGCCATGAAAGATCACGAGAAGGTGTTCGACCCGCTGTACTACAACATGATCGACGCCGGCGAGACGGGCGGTATTCTCGACACCATCTTGCAGCGCCTGGCCGCCTACATCGAAAAGAACGTCAAGCTCACGCGGGCCGTCAAGTCGGCCATGATCTATCCGGTCTCGGTGATCGGCATCGCGGCGGGCGTAGTCACCTTGTTGCTCTGGAAGGTCGTGCCGATTTTCGTAAATCTTTTCAACGGCATGGACGTGGATCTGCCCCTGCCAACGCGCCTGGTGATTGCCTTGAGTAATTTCGTCGGAAGTATCTATGGCTTGATGGCTGTGGCGATCCTGGTGGGATGTGGCTTTGCGATCAGGGCTTGGTACGCCACGCCGACGGGCCGCATGAGCATCGACCAACTGTTGTTGAAGGCTCCCATCATCGGGCCCGTTCTGCGGAAGATTGCCGTGGCTCGCTTTACGCGCACCCTCGGCACGCTGATTTCGAGCGGTGTCCCCATTCTGGAGGGCCTCGATATCACGGCGCGGACCTCCGGCAATGCGGTGATCGAAAAGGCGATCATGCAGACCCGCAAGGCGGTCGAAGCCGGTCGCTCGCTGGTCGATCCGCTCAAGGAAACCGACGTCTTCCCGGGCATGGTGACACAGATGATCGCGGTAGGCGAGCAAACCGGCGCCATGGACGCCATGCTCTCAAAGATCGCGGATTTCTATGAGGACGAGGTGGACTCGGCCGTCCAGAACATGCTGACGGCCATCGAGCCGATCATGATCGTGGTTTTGGGCGGCGTCGTCGGCGGCGTCGTTATCGCTATGTATATGCCCTTGTTCTCGCTGATCGGCAAGCTTGCCGGAAAATAGCTCTTGGCCCGGCGATAGGAATGTGTGGGCGGGGATTTCCGGAGACTCAGTGGGGTTGGGCACGCGAGAACTACGAGTGCGCGAACTCCTCCGCGGCCTGGTGAGCGCGGGCGGTTCGCAGCGGAGCGAAAGCCTACGATAGTCCGACTATGACACTTACACCCAGCACGAGTGGATGGTTGCCCTGGCTGGGCCGCGTCCGTTTTCTGGTCATTACCTTCCTGATTGCGGTGGTCGTCGCGATCCGCCAGCTCACCCTCATCCCGCTTCCCGCGGGGATCCTGCTTCTACTGGCCGCCGTGTGGTACTCCTGCGCGGTCGTGGATTTGATGCTGTGGCGATGGTCCCCCTCGTCGCGCTGGCAAGCGCCGCTTCAGCTCGGCATGGACTTGGTGGTCATCACCGCCGTGGTGTACGCCAGTGGCGCCCAGGACAGCTACTTCATATCCCTGTATCTGCTCGTGATCCTGATGGGGAGCATTCTGTTCTCGCGGCGGGGCGCGTTCCTGGCCGCGGGCGTGAGCTTCGTTCTTCTGGCCAGCACGGTCGAGATGGCCTATTACGGAGTCATTCCACGAACCGCGCGTTCCATGCCGGATCTCCGCGCACTCGAATCGTGGCTGGGAAGCAACCTGTTCGCTTTTTTTGCCGTGGCGTATCTGGGCACCTTGCTGGCGCAGACGCTCCGCGCCAAGGGCGTCGAGCTGGAGGAAAAGAATGAAGCCCTGAAGGACCTCCAGGCCTTCAATCGCGACATCATCGAGTCCATGCGCGGTGGCCTGCTGACCACGGATCTGGCCGGGGGCATCCTCCTCGTGAATCGCGCCGGCGATGAGATGTTGGGACACGGCTTGCATGCCCTGGAAGGCCGGGATGTTGCCGATGTATTTCCCGAACTGTGGCCCGTTGAGACCGATTCCCTCGGCGTGCCGGTGGCGCTCCGCCGGGAGGTGGAAGTTCACACTGCCGACGGGGAACTGCGATTCCTGGGGCTCTCCATATCTTCCTTGCGCACCGGCCAAGGTGAGAGCAGCGGCTTTGTATTCAACTTCCAGGATTTGACCGAGCTGAAGCGCCTCGAGCGCGAAGTGGTGACCAAGGAGCGCATGGCCGCGCTCGGCCGGTTGTCCGCCGCCATCGCCCACGAAATCCGCCAGCCCCTCACCGCCATGACCGGCGCGCTGAAGGAGCTGGCCCGTCTGGCGCCCCTCGACGAGGACGATCAGAAGTTAGTGCAGATCGTCACCCGGGAATCCCAGCGCCTGAACCGCATCATTACCGAATTCCTGGATTATTCCCGCGACAAGGCCTACGCCTTTGCCAGCGTCGATATCGCCGCACTGACCGAAGAGACCCTGGTCCTGCTCGAACGCGATGCTGCCAGCGCCGGCAAACATCGTATCGAGAGGAGTTTTGCGGGCGGGAGCCTTCGCGTCCGCGCCGATCGCGATGCCATGAAGCAGATCCTCTGGAATCTCTGCAACAACGCGTTGCGCGCCATGCCCGACGGCGGAGTCCTCACGGTGAGCCTGACGGCAAACTCGGACTGGGTGCGCATTTCCATCCGGGACACCGGCGCGGGCCTCGACCCGCGTGTGGCCGCGAGTCTCTTCGAGCCCTTTCAATCCGCGTTCGCCGGAGGCACGGGGCTGGGGCTGGCCATTGTGTACCAGATTCTTCAGGCGCACGGCGGGCGTATTGCTGTGGGAAACGCGGAAGGACGCGGCGCGGAATTTGTGGTCGAGCTGCCACGTACGACGCGCCGGGATTCCGACGCGCGGCCTGCCCCAGGCGCTGCTCCCGAACTCGTTCGCTCACTGGGGAGGGGATAGGCGCTCATGGCACACCTGCTCATCGTCGACGACGAGCGCTCCATCTGCGAACTGCTGGAAATCAGTTTTCGCAAGGAAGGCCACAAGGTGGAGGTGGCCACCAGCGCCGAAGCCGCCCGGCGCAAACTCGCCTCCCAGATTTTCGACATCGTCGTCTCTGACATCTGTTTGCCGGATATGACCGGGGTCGAGTTGCTCCGCTATTGCAGGGAAACCTCCCCGGCCGCCACCTTTATCCTCATCACCGGCGTGCCCACCATTGACACGGCCATTGATGCCGTCAACTTCGGCGCGGACCGGTACGTCGTCAAGGGCGACCGCCTGCTCGACGAGCTTCGCCCAGCCGTTCAGCAGGTCGCTGAAAATCTCGCCCTGAAGAGCGAAGCCGGCTATCTGCGCCGCGAACTCCGCCGCCTGACGGGCCTGGATCACATGATCGGCACCAGCCCGAAGATGCGCGCCATCTTCGAGCTCATTCAAAACATCGCCCCGCAGTCCAGCCGCGTTCTCATCACCGGCGAGAGCGGCACCGGAAAGGAGCTGGTCGCGCGCGCCATTCACGAAAACAGCGCCCGCTCCAAGAAGCCCTTCATCACCATCAATTGTGGAGCCTTCCCCGAGACTCTGCTCGAATCCGAGCTGTTCGGCTATGTGAAGGGCGCGTTTACCGGCGCCAACGAGAATCGCCGGGGCCTGTTCCAGGCCGCCGACGGCGGCACGCTCTTCCTCGACGAAATCGGAAACATGAGCGTGACCATGCAGGTGAAGCTTTATCGTGTCCTGCAGGAAGGGAAGCTCCGGCCGGTGGGCAGCACGGAAGAAGCCGATGTCGATGTCCGCGTCATCACCGCCACCAACAAGGACCTCGAGAAGGAAATCGCCGAGGGCCGCTTCCGCGAAGATCTGTTCTACCGCCTGAGCGTCATCCCCATTCAACTTCCCCCGCTGCGCGAGCGCCGCGAGGATATTCCACTCCTGGCCCGCGAGTTCCTCGATCGCTTCCTGAAGGCCATGGCCAAGCAGAGCGACGGCATCGAGCCCGAGGCCATGCGCCGCCTGGAAGTCTACGACTGGCCCGGAAATGTCCGGGAACTGGAAAACACCATCGAGCGCGCCGTCGCCCTGGAAACCGGCAAGCGCATTTCCACCGAGGCCCTTCCGGACCGCATCCGCAACCATTTTCAGGCCGCGATTCCGGAAGCTGCGGCCAATGGCAATGGCCACGGCATCGTCTTGCAGGAAGACGGCGTAAACCTCGAAGAACACATTCAGAAACTCGAGCGCTCCTACCTGCTGGCCGCGCTGGAGCGCTCGGGCGGCGTTCGCACCCAGGCCGCCGCGCTGCTGAAAATGTCCTACCGTTCCTTCCGCCACTACGCCAAAAAATACGGCGTCTGAGATTGTGTAGCGCCGGCGTCTCGCCGGCTCTTTCTTCCGTGTCATCGCAACACAAAATAGCCGGCGAGACGCCGGCGCTACGCACAACTCTCCCGTGGAGCAGGATGCCCACAGAGCCAGGCTCTCCATTGGCCATGCGTGGTAAGTGTGGAAGCCACGACGAGCGCCTCTCTCGTCGCGGGCTTTCTGCATGAGGAAGCAGACACGCGCAGGTTTTGTAGCGGCCGCCTTCAGGCGGGCGCTTGTGATACGTGAGCAACGACCGGACCGTCGGCGCTTCTTCTTCGCCCTGTTCTGCGTGCATCCTGCGCGTTAAATCTTTCCTCCGCTTTCTCGCCTAGAAAGGTCTTGTAGCGGCCGGTCCGGCATCATCGGACCGGGCCTGCTGCTTGGCGGGCCGATGCCGTTACAAATTCGTCCGTTCAGCAGCAATTTCGGCCCCGGGGGAATGGTTTTGTAGCGGTCGGCCCCGCTAAGCGGGACCGGGCAAGCTGCGCCTGATTTTTGGGCGGCACTTGGATCGTGCACCATTTTCGGTCATTCTAGGTGGTCAAAAAGTGTCATCTTCACTAGGATCCCACCGGAACGGGGACGCTTGCTCGGAAGGAAGCCTTGGCGTAGGGAGGCTGTATCTTATTGAATGCGCGTCGTATAATGAGATTGTGTCGTAGCAATGACCGCCCGGCGCGGCTCTGGCATTGGCCTTGCACTATCAGCAGGCGTACCCCGCCAGGGAGTACAGAGATTCGGAGCGATAGCTCCCAGGAGATAAGCATGAAATTGAATAAGAGAGAGAAAGGCTTTTCGTTGATTGAATTGCTGATCGTCGTGGCGATCATTCTGATCATCGCGGCGATTGCAATCCCCAACCTGATGCGCGCCCGGATCGCGGCCAACCAGTCGTCCGCGGCTGCATCTCTTCGCACCATCGGAAGCGCCGCGGTCATGTACCAGACCACCTACGGCGATGGCTATCCGGCGGCTATGGCGAATATGGGTCCTGTGGCAGTTGCGGGAGGCAGCCCGGATTGCAACACGGCCGGTCTGCTTGATAGCGTCTTGACAACGGGCACGCCGTCTACTAAGTCCGGTTATTTCTTTGCCTGGTTTGGCGGAAACGTGGCAGTCGTCGGCCCCGCCGGCAAACTGCCCCGCAGGTTGGACGGACATGTTTTCGGCAACCGCCACCCCCGTGGGCTTGAGCCAAGGCACCGCGACCTACTGCAATGACGCGTCCAACGTCATCCGGCAGGAACTCCCCGCGGCCGGCGCCCTGGTGCCCGTGGTGATCGCGACCACGCCCGCCGGTGGTTGCGACACTGCTGCCACCTCACCACTCGGGAACTAGTGGGTTCGTGAACTGTTGAAAGGGGGGAGAGGATTCATCTCTCCCCCCGCACTTTTTGGGTGCGAAGTTTCAGCGAGCTCCACATGAGATCCCGTCCCAAACTCGGCCGAATTCGACTGGAAAGCGCGGCGGGATTCACCCTGATTGAACTCCTTATTGTTGTAGCCATCATCCTGACTGTCGCCTCCATTGCCGTTCCCAGCTTTCTACGGGCGCGCATGGCAGCCAACGAAGCCTCCGCCGCGTCCAGTGTTCGCAGCATCACCACGGCGGCGATCGCGTACTCCACGACGTACGGCAACGGCTATCCTCCAAGCCTGGTGGCCTTGAGCGGACCGGGCGCAGGCTCGGCGGGTTGCGATCTATCGGACTTCGGAGATCCGGTGGTCTCCACTCCGCCGTATCAAAAGAGTGGGTATACTTTCGCATACCTCGGGCAGGACGTGAACGCGGCGGCGTCCCCTGGCTGCACCTCCCCGGGATACGGAGGTTACTTGATCACCGCAGTTCCCATTGCGCTAGGTACCACCGGACGGCGCAGCTTCTGCAGCGATACGCCCGGCGTGATCTACGCCGATACCAGCGGCGTCGCAGTGGCAACCGTGCCGGAGTGTGACGCGCTGGCGAGCCTGCAGTAGCGCGCCACCGGCCCCTTGGTTTTGCCCCGCCCGGGACGCTCTTCTTCCTGCTACACTTTCATGTGTGTTGCGCGTATCGATCGCCATCCTCCTGGCAATCTCTTCCGTGCCGGCCACCGGCGCCAATTCCATTCAACGCGAGCTCGAATCCCGCTACCAGCACGCCCGAACTCTAAAGGCCATCTTCTTCCAGCGCTATAGCGACGGGCATGGTGGCGTGTCGGCCGAATCCGGCACGGTTTACTTCTCGCGCCCGGGGCGCATGCGCTGGGAGTACGAATCCCCCGAAAAAAGCCTGTTCCTCGTGGACGGGACCAACGTGTGGTTCTACGTCCCGGCCGACCACACGGCCAGCCGCGCCAAGTTGAAGGAGAGTTCGGACTGGCGCACGCCGCTGGCGCTGCTGGCCGGCAAGGCCGATCTGTCCGCGTTGTGCCGCAGCGTGGAACTGGTGGATTCCGGCGGCGGTGCCGGCGGCACTTCTGACCAGCCCTCTTCGCCGGGCCACGCGTTGCTGCGCTGTATTCCCCGCGGCAGCAGCGAGGATGCCGGCGCGCCGAGCGCAGGTGCTGCTCGAAACCGATGCGGAGGCCCGCCTGGTTCGCGTGGTGATCCGGGAGGCCGGTAGCGCGGAGACCGAATTCCGCTTCGGCAACTGGGAGGAGAACATTCCCATCCCCGAGGAGAAGTTTCATTTCCAGCCCCCCGCGGGCGTCGCTATCGTGGACCAGCAGTCGCTCTCGGGCGCGATGCGCTGAGCGCCTCTCCGCGCCGGGACCGTTCTCTGCGACCTCTGCGCCTCTGCGGTAAGAATTTGCCGGGCGCGGCCACGAGCAAGCGTAAAAAAAACAGCCTGTCTTCTCGCGACTGGGTGTCGGGTCAATCGCGCAGGAAGGCGGTGGTTTCGCGCAGGAACAGCTCCAACTGGTCGTGGTGCAGCCAGTGTCCGGCGTTGGGCACTTTCACCAGATGGCGATGTCGGATGGCCTTCATGCGCGGGTCCGTCTCGTCCAGCGGCAGAAAACTTTCCAGAGCCCAGAACAACAGTACCGGGCAGGTAATTTGCCCGAAGATTTCCACTGCGTCGTCGATCTGGTGGCCGTACGGGGCTAAGACGCGCGCGAAATTATCGAACTTCCACACCAGCGACCCATCCGGGTCCCAGTTCGTGCCATGGAGCGTCAAGTGCCGCGCGACTTCATCGGAAAGGTGCGGGTTGGCCTCCTTCATGCGCGCAATGGCCGCGCTGAGATTCGGATAGCTCTTCACCTGCCGTTTTTCCAGCTTGCGCACGGCCTCGATCCAGTAGCGCAGCCGCCCCGACGCCGGGCCATATACCGGATTCCGGGAGGGCGCGCCCAGTCCCTCGATGGAGACGGCCTTGCGCACGCGCTCCGGATAGATGCCGGTGTAATTCAGCACGATGATTCCGCCCATGGAATGGCCGACCAGCCGGATGGGGAAGTCGTTGATGATGTCGAGCAGCGCCGACAAGTCCAGAACGTGCTCGGCCACGCTGTAGATCGCGCCGGGCGCCCAGGCGCTGTTGCCGTGCCCGCGCAGGTCGAGCGCGAAGACGTGGTAGTGCTCGGAAAGCGACTGCGCCACCCAGTCCCAATTCCGTGCGTGGTCGAGTCCCCCATGCACGAGCACCAGCGAAGGCTTCCCATCCTGGCCATAGTCCCAGAATTGCAGCTTCAATCGGTCGGAGTAGAAGAAGTGTGAGATCGGTTCCATGGGATGTGCCTATCTTTTGGCTCCGCCGTGACTTTACCATAGCCGCGCGCGCCTGTTGCGGCCGCCGGAAGGGGGAGGACACCTTTTTCGCTGCGGTCACATCCTATTCATCATCTGTTGTTCGGGCGGCCGCCGCGGCCCGGTTGTCGTGTGCTAGAATTGGCACGATTTGCACCACCAATCAGCGCTTCAACTGAGATAAATGGCAGAATTTGTCTGCAAAGTAGGCGATGCCTCCGGCCGGATCTTTGACCAGGTCGAGACGGCGCAGTCCGAGGTCGAGGCCCGCCAGAGGCTGGCCGACCGGGGCTACTACGTCTTCGCGGTGCGCCATCATTTCGATTTGCTCGAGCGGCTGAGTCCGGCGCGCCGCACTCGCATGGTCCGGCCCGATGACTTCCTCATTTTTAACCAGCAGTTCAATACCCTGATCAAAGCGGGCCTGCCGATTCTACGGGCGCTCGATCTGCTGGCCGAGCGCGCCGGGGCGCCCAGGCTCCGCCCGATTCTGGGCGAGGTCCGGGAGCGCGTGCGCGCCGGCTCGCCGCTGTCGGAGGCGCTGGAGGCGCAGGGCTCGTTTCCTCTGGTGTATGTCACGGCGGTGGGCGCGGGCGAGCGGAGCGGAAACCTGAGTGGGGTCCTCGAACAGTATATTGGGTACCTCCGCGTCACCACGGGCTTCCGCAGCCGCCTGATGACCGCGCTGATCTATCCCGCGGTGCTGGTGGTCGCGGCTCTGCTCATCGTCACCTTTGTGGTCACTTACGCCATGCCCCAATATGCGTCGCTCTATCATGAACTCGATATTGCGCTGCCCACTCCCACGCGCATCCTGCTGGCGGTGGCCATGCCGCTGCGCAATTATTTTCTGGCTCTCGTTGCCGCCCTAGCCCTGGGAACCGTCGCCGTGCTGGTTTGGACGCGCTCGGAGTCCGGCGCTCTGGCCGTCGACCGCCTCAAGCCGCGCGTGCCGTTGCTGGGGGATGTCTGGGTGAAGGCGCACCTGGCGCAATTCGTGCGCACCCTTTCGACGCTCTTGGGAGGCGGCACGCCGCTGGTCCCGGCCCTGCACACCTCGGCCGCCGCCATCGGCAGCCCTCTGCTGGCGACCATCGTCAGGCAGGCGGGCGCCCGCGTCAAGGAAGGGCAGTCGCTGCACGCCGGTCTTGCGGAAACGCATCTGATTCCCAGCCTGGCGCTGGAAATGATTGAAGTGGGAGAGGCGTCGGGAGCCTTGGCGGCCATGCTGACCAGCGTGGCCGAATTTTACGAGGAAGAAGTGAATACGCGGCTGCAGCGCACGCTGACCTGGATTCCCATCGTGATTTTGGTGGTCATGGCCGTTGTGGTAGGCTTCATCTTGATCGCGCTGTATCTGCCCATGTTTTCCCTGCAAGTCGGTGGAGCCGGGAGATAGACTCGATGGCCACAGGCGGCAATAATCCGATTCCCACCGGCGTCACCGACGCGGCCGCCGAACACGAGCAAGCGCGCCGGCTGGCCGAGCGCTACCGTTGTGCGTTCGTCGATCTGCGCGAGCAGCGCATCGACCCGGAATTGTTCCGCAGTATCCCCGCGGAGCTGATGTTCCGCTACAACTTCGTCCCCATCGAAGCGCATGACTCCACGCTGGTCGTGGCCCTGGCCGATCCCAGCCAGTTGCAGCAGACCGATGAACTTGCGCTGCTGCTGGGCAAGCGCCTGCAGATCAAGGTCGCCACCGCCTCGCAAATCGCCGACCTGCTCAAGAGAACCGAGCAGTCCCAGCGCGTGCTCGACCAGGCCACCGAAGGGTTCACGCTGCAGGTGGTCAGTGAAGATGAGGAGGGCGACGAGAATATTTCCATGGAGAGGCTCACGCGCGAGACCGGCGTCAGCCCCGTCGTGCGCCTGGTGGACACCGTCATCTTCACCGCCCTGGAGCGCCGCGCCAGCGACATCCACATCGAAACCCGCGATGCCGAAGTGGCCGTGAAATACCGCATCGACGGCGCCCTGCAATACGCCATGCAGCCGCTCGCCAAGGACTGGCACTCTACCATCCTCTCGCGCATCAAGGTCATGAGCGAGCTCGACATTGCCGAGCGCCGCATCCCCCAGGACGGCCGCTTCCGCGTGCGGTACAAAGGCCGCTTCGTCGATTTCCGCGTCTCCATCATGCCTTCGGTCTTCGGCGAAGACGCCGTGCTCCGCGTGCTCGACAAGGAAACGCTCAGCGAGAAGTTTCACAACCTCACCCTCGACGTCGTGGGATTCGAAGCCGACGAACTGGCGCGATTCCGCCGCTACATCCACGAGCCCTACGGCATGGTGCTGGTCACCGGCCCCACGGGCTCCGGCAAGACCACCACCCTGTACGCCGCCATCAACGAGATCAAGAACGACGAGGACAAAATCATCACCATCGAGGACCCGGTGGAATACCAGGTCCGCGGCATCACCCAGATTCCCGTGAACGAGAAGAAGGGCCTGACGTTCGCGCGCGGCCTGCGCTCGATTCTGCGGCACGACCCGGACAAAATCATGGTCGGGGAAATCCGCGATCAGGAAACCGCGCAGATCGCCATCAACTCGGCGCTCACCGGCCATCTGGTCTTCACCACGGTCCACGCCAACAACGTCACCGACGTGATCGGCCGCTTCATCAACATGGGCGTCGAGCCCTACAATTTCGTCTCCGCCCTGAATTGCATCATGGCGCAGCGGCTGGTGCGCGTGATTTGCGAGCACTGCAAGAAACGCGTCTCCTATTCGCCCGCGATTTTGCAGGAATCGGGCCTCGATCCCGCCGAGTGGGGGCGCGTGCCGTTTTACGAGGGCGCGGGATGCCTGGAGTGTTCCGGCAGCGGCTACCACGGCCGCTCCGCCATCACCGAACTGCTCGATCTTTCCGACCGCATCCGCGAAATGATCGTGGACCGCCGGCCGACGTCGGAAATCAAGCGCACGGCGCGCGCCGAGGGCATGGTCTTTCTGCGCGAGTCCGGCCTGCGCAAAGTGCATGCGGGGCTGACCACGCTGCGCGAGATCAATAAGGTGACGTTCCTTGACTAGCCAGACGGGTTTGGAAACGCTGCCGGGCTCCTGGCAGCAGCCCAGCCTGCTGCGGCGCATCGGCCGCTGGTTGCAGGCCATGCCCCATCCGGCCCTGGTGGTCGAGATGGCCTCCGGCCACGTCGCGGCGGCCCGTTGCTCGAGCGTGCGCGGCCGGCTGGAGAGCGGGGCGGTCGAGCCGCTGCCGGCCGGATCGGTGACGCCGTCGCTGCTGGAAGTCAACATTACCCAGCGCGACGCCGTCTTGGCCGCGCTGCGTCGAGTCTTGAGCCGCGTCCCGTTGCGCGGCGCGCCGTTGGCGTTGCTCGTGCCCGACCCCGTCGTGCGTGTTTTCCTCCTGCCGTTTGAGACGCTGCCGCGGCGGCGCGAGGAAGCCTTGCAGCTGTTGCGCTGGCGGCTGAAGAAGAGCGTTCCGTTCGACGTGGACGAAACCGTCGTCTCCTGGACGCGCCAGAGTGGCGGTCACGGCACTCTGGAAGTGGTCACGGCGGTCGCGCGCGAACGAGTTCTCCGCGAGTACGAAGAGCTGATCGAGTCGGTGGGCGGGCGTGCCGGAGTGGTGCTGAGTTCGACGCTGGCGTCGTTGCCGCTGCTGGAGGAGCGCGGCGCGACCCTGTTGATTCGTCTGTGCGGACAGGTGTTGACCACGGCCATCGTGCATGGCGCCAGTTTGTGCGTCTACCGGTCCACCCAGATGCCGGCGGAGGCCGCGCGGCTCGACCCGCAGGCCGTGCTCGACGAGATTTTTCCGGCCGTCGCCTATTATCAGGACACCTGGGGCCAGCCCATTGACCGTGCCCGGTTGGCTGGCTTCGGCGGCAGGGAAGATGTTTTTCAGGGCGCCGTGAGCGCCGAATTGAAGATTCGCACCGGCTCGCTGGCCGAAGCCGAAGGGGCGCAGGCGCTCGATCGCGCCGCGCTGGACCTGATCCCCAACGGCCTCGATGCATTGGCCGGCTGGATGGTGAACGGAGGATCTTGAACGTTTGCTCGGCTATGAAACTGCAACTCAATCTCGCGACGGCGCCGCAAGCCAATCACCGGCCGTTCCTTGCCCTGACGGCTGGGGCGGGCACGCTCGGCGTGGTCGCGCTCGTGCTGCTTTCCCACGCGGCCTACCAGTCGTGGCGCGCCAATCGGGATTTGCGCGCCGATACCAGCCGCTGGCAGGCGCAAATCCGCGGCGACAGCCGGAAACAGCAGGAGCTGGAGGCCTACTTCCACACCCCGGCGGCTCAGAATGTCCTGGGCCGCTCGGCTTTTCTGAACGACCTGATTGACGCCCGCAGCTTCCCGTGGACCAGAATCTTCATGGATCTGGAGAAGACGCTTCCGCCGGGTGTCCGGGTGGTCCGTATTGAGCCGAGTCTGGTGGACGGCCGCGCCGAGCTCGCCCTGGAGGTCGGGGCGGAGAGCGACGCCAGCAAGATCCAGTTCCTCGAGGCCATCGAGAAGGCAAAAATGTTTTCGGGATTGGTGGTGAAGGACGAACGCCGGCCGGACCAGAGCGCCGGGTCCGACAAAGTCATCCTGCACCTGACGGTCTGGTATTCGACGATATGAGCGGCTTCCGCGCCTGGCCAACCTGGAAGAAATACACGGCGAGCGCGCTCGTCCTGCTGGTGGCGGTCGACGTTGCCCTGGCGCTCTTCCTGGTGCGGATGTCCCGTCAGGCGCCGGAAGCGATGCGCGCGCAGCGCGATCGAATGGCTCTGCAGGCCCGGCTGCTGCGCGCCGATGTCCTGCGCGGCGACAGAATCCGTGCCTCGCTGCCGCAGGTGGGCAAGGACTGCGACGCCTTCTATCGCGGGTCGTTTCTGGACGCCGCCACGGGCTATTCCCGTGTCGAGGCCGATCTGAGCGCCATTGCCTCCAAGGCCGGCGTGAAGACGCCGGGATTCGGCTTCAAGCAGAAGGATCTCCAGGAGCGCGGCGTGGAGGAAATCTCCATCACCACCAGCGTCACCGCCGATTATCCGCAGGTGATGGATTTCATCAACGGCCTGGAGCGTTCGAAAAATCTCTACCTGTTGGATAGCCTGCACCTGGCCTCGGTATCGGCGGGCGGCATCCGGCTGGAACTCACACTGCACACGTATTTCAGGACCTGACCGATGTCGCGGCGCACCGAACTCTATCTCTTCGCAGGGTTGATCGTCCTGCTCGCCGCCATCCTGTATTCCCGGATGCGGGGCCCGGGTTCCGCGCTTCCGGGCGTGTCCGGCTCGGAAACGAAATTCCAGCCGCTCGACGTTCGCGAGCCCCAGTTGCGCCTGCAGCTTCTGGACCAGATTCAGAAGATCCATTACGAGGGCTCGCGCCGCAATATTTTCGTGGCCGCCCCGCCCCCGGCGCCCAAGCCTCTGCGGCCCGCCGGCAAGGTTGTGCCCGTAGTTGTGGTGCCGCAGCCTCCTCCTCCCGTCCAGGTTCCCGCACAGTTTTTCGGCCGCGCCCAGCAGGGCCGCGCGAAACCCGTGGCGTTTTTTACCAGCGGGGAAGATGTGTTGATCGTGCCGGAAGGAGACACGTTCCTCGGCCGTTTCCGGTTGGTGCACATCGGCAGCGATTCGGCCGATGTCGAAGAGATGTCCACCGGGCGTCATGCCACCGTCCCCATGGTGCAGGGGCCGGACCAGGGCGCGAATTAGAGGGGACTTGACTTGCCGCCAGCCGCCGCCATCAGAAAAGCGATGAGAATGGACGCGCCTTGCCGCGCGCGCCGCCCCCGCCAGTCCGGTTACGCCCTGCTGATGGTGCTCTGTCTGGTCTTGCTGATGATTATCGCTTCCCAGGTGGTTCTGCGGAATATGGTCACCCAGGGGCGCCGCCAGCGCGAGGACGAGATGATCTGGCGGGGCCGCCAGTACGTCCGCGCCATCCGCCTCTATTACCATAAGACCGGACACTATCCCCAGACCGTCGAGGAACTGCAAAATGGGCTCCCCGAACTTCACTTCCTGCGCCTGGCGGCCTATCAGGACCCCATGAACCAGCCGGACGGTGCTTGGCGCATGATCTACGTCAACGCCGCCGGGCAGATCATCGGCAGCGTAAAATACGCCACGCTGCAGCAAATGGCCCTGATGGACATGAACGGCGGCAAGCTTCCCGTCGCCCCGGGAGAGGCCCAGCCGGGCGCACCGGCTGGCAGCCAGGGTGGCCAGGGCGCTCAGCCGGGGCCGGGCGACTCCTCCCAGGGAGGCCCGGGGGAGCACCGGTAATGCCCCCGGACCGGCCCAGAACCCTCCTACAGGCCCAGGGGCTCCTTCTGGGCAGGCTGGGGCGCTAGGGGGCCAGCCCACCGGACCCGTGGATGGGCCTGTCCTGGGGGCGTTTCTGACCGGGGTCGGAGGGGGCAGCAAGACCGATAGGCCGTCGCTCAAGGTCTACCACGGCGGCAAGAAATACGGCGACTGGGAGTTTATCTGGAACCCGCTGGAGGACCAGGCGCGCGCCGTCCAGGCGGGAGTCTCGCCGCAGGGGGCGCAGCCGGGCCATCCCGGGCAGCCCATCGGCCCGGGAGGTATCGGCACCAGCCCTGCACCCGGAGGCCCCGGCGGCCCTTTCCAGGCCCCGCACCAGTGACGCCCCCCGCGGGAAGGAGAGTTTGTCCATGCTGACCGATTCCGCCCCGGAGCCGGCGCCCCGCAAGGGGATTCGCAACTACGTAATTGGGTCGCTAGTGGTCTTCGCGCTGGCGCTGGGCTACGTCGGCTGGGTGTTCTGGTCGCGCGCGGCGCAGAACCGCGCAATCGAGCAGCGCGCCGCCGCGCAGAAGCGCGCTGAAGCGGCGGGTACCTTCGAGGCCATGGGCGGCAACCGCCTGGAGATTCTGTCCTTCTACGCCAGCCCCGGCCTGGTGCATCGCGGCGAGCAGGTTGATCTGTGCTACGGCGTCTCCAACGCGAAATCGGTGACGCTGGTGCCGCAGCCCAACGCCGTCTGGCCCTCCTACAGCCGCTGCGTCCAGGTCTCCCCGCAGAAAACCACCACCTACACTTTGACGGTGACTGACGCCGCCGGCCAAACCAAGACCGCCAGCCTCACCGTTGAAGTTCGTTGACGCGGGGCTGCTGGGCCAGTTTCCGATCAGTGCATTTATCAGGCCTTGGCCCGACCCTTAGGGTAAGCAGCACTTACATCGGCGGGGTGCGGCGGCGTGTAGCCTACTCGTTCCAGCGGACGCCCTTTCACAGCCGATGGCTGTGATGTAGACTCTCTTCTGAACTCAGTACAAAAACTCGGGCTCGCGGTCGAACGGGCTTGGAAACAGCATTAGGGGGAGAGGGATGAAAACCGCAAAAGTCTCGAAACATATTCGGTTTGTTTACATATTGTTCTTCAAGTGCCCCGACTGCGGCGCCCCTCTCCGCAGACACGTGCATGAAGCCCGGAAGAAGAGTGAGAAAGAGTTGCGCGAAGGGATGTACACGATGCAGTGCGCGGCATGTAAGTTCAGGGGTGCCTTCGCCGGCTCTGAATTTGTCGACCCGATATCGCTTGAGATCGCGCGATAGGTTAGCCGTACCAGCGGTTCCCTCTCCCGTTGATCTTGCCCTTCGGATTGAATCGGCACTTGCAAGCTTTGCAAAATCGGGCGGGAAGAGGCAAAATAGTGGGGTTCGGGCGGATGAGCCGAAGCCGCTCAGGAGCTGCTGGCAACCATGGCCGTTGAACTTGCGCGGGGCGTGACGCTGGAAAAGCCGGGCGAACACGAGAATTTTCTGAAGGACGGCGGCATCCTGCTGACTTCGCTGGACAAGCTGGTCAACTGGGGACGCCGCAGCTCGATCTGGCCGATGTCGTTTGGGCTGGCCTGCTGCGCCATCGAGATGATGTCCATGGCTGCTTCCCGCTACGACATCTCGCGCTTCGGCGCGGAAGTTTTCCGCGGCTCGCCGCGCCAGTCCGACATGATGATTATCGCCGGGCGCGTCTCGCAGAAAATGGCGCCGGTAATCAAACAGCTTTACGCGCAGATGCCCGAGCCCAAGTGGGCCATCTCCATGGGCGCCTGCGCCACCTCGGGCGGCGTCTTCAATAACTACGCCGTCGTGCAGGGAGTCAACCAGGTCATTCCCATCGACGTCTACGTCCCCGGCTGCCCTCCGCGGCCCGAGGCCCTTCTCTACGCCGTCTTCCAGATCCAAAGGAAAATTGACGCGCAGCGCGGCAGCTTCCTCGGCTCGCTCAATCTCAGCAAGAGCTAGTGTCCTGAGTCGTAAGTTCATTGCATGGTTTTTAGGAGGCCGGGGCTTCAGCCCCGGCGTTAAGAGATTTGTCTTCATGGGGCTTTAGCCCCTGAAGCTCGGTGCGTTGACTGGCGCGAGGCCCGCGCCGGAACTCGATGCAAGCCACACACCAAGAGCAGTTCCAGAGAGAGGGAGAAAAATGAATTACTACGGCGGGAAAGAGTTGGCAGCGGCATTTCGACAGGTACGCAAGAACACGATTCAGGTCGCGCAGGACATTCCGGAGAATCAGTACGGCTTCAAGGCCGCCCCGGAGGCCAGGACCGTTGCGCAGACGTTGACGCACATCGCTCTGGGCACGGAAATCGCGCACCACATCCACGGCAACAAGATTGACGATCTGACGAAGCTGAATTTTCCCGAGCTGATGCAGAAAATGGGCGCCGAGGAATCGAAGCCGCGCAACAAGGCCGAGATCGTCGCGCTGCTGAATTCGCAGGGCGAGAAGTTCGCCTCCTATCTGGAGGGCTTGCCGGAGTCCTTCCTGGCCGAGCGCGTGGCCATGCCTCCCGGAGCCGAGCCGTCGTCGAAGAGCCGCTTCGAAATGCTCCTCTCGCCGAAAGAACACGAAATGCATCATCGCGCGCAGTTGATGACCATGGAACGCATGATCGGCGTCGTGCCGCACCTCACCCGCCAGCGCCAGGAACAGATGGCGGCGCGAGCGCAAGGCGCACAGCGCTAACCACGCACGCACCAGGCATCGAGCCTGCTGCGTGCAAATAAAGTACCCGAGGGCGGGCCGGTGAAGCGATAGTCGCCGGCCGACCGCACGCTCACCGCTGAATGCAGATGTTGGCCGGATCGGGTTTACTGTCAACTGTGAACTGCTCGGCTGTGAACTTCTCTCCACCACTTCCGCCGTTCCCCCGTCCATCTCCAGCATGCTGCCCGGCGCGAAATGCTCGCGCCTGAGGTATCCCATGCCGATGGCCGCTCCCGCGGCCGGTGAAAACGCCGCGCTGGTGACGAAGCCCACTTCCGCGCCTCCTGCGCGCAGCTTGGTTCCCGATGCCGGCGGTGGCGCGGCGGTTGAAAACCGCAGCAAGACGCGCTTGCGGTTCACGTGGCCCTGCGAGCGAACGCGCTCCACAATTTCTTGTCCGGTGTAACACCCCTTATTGAAACTGATGTGCGTGGTTTCGAGCGCCGCTTCGTGCGGGATCATGGCGTTGTTGAAATCGGCAGGGAACCAGGGCATGCCCGCTTCGAGGCGCAGCGCGTGGAAGGCGTCCATGCCGATGGGTTCGCCGCCCTGCGCGCGCACGCCGGCAAGAAGCGTCCGCCACAGGGCGGGCAGGGCCTCGCGGCCGGCGAGGAATTCCGCGCCCACGCCGCCGAAATGGGAGCGCCGCAGCAATTGGCAGGGAATCCCCGCGACGGCCGTATCCACGACGGACATCTCGGCCAGATCCGCGAGCGCGATGCCGCAGGCTTGTGCAACCACGGCCGCGGCGCGCGGCCCCTCGACCGCGCAACTCCCCATCTGGCCGGTCCGGTCTTCAATCTGCACCTGCGAGCCAATCACGTATTTCTTGAGCGTCGCGAACGTTTGCTCGCGCAGGGATGCATGGGAAAGCACCAGCAGACTTTCCGCCAGCGCGTACACTTCAATTTCGGCGAGGATGCGGCCCTGTGGGTTCAGCAGCAGCGCCAGCGTCCCCCGGCCCGGCGCGAGCGACTTGATGTCGTTCGAGCAAATCGCGTGCAGATACTTGACGCGGTCGCGCCCGCCTAGCGTCAGGACAGCGTGCCAGTTGGTGTCGACGAGCGCGGCCGATTCCCGCGCCGCCCGATATTCCTGATCAACGGTGGAAAAACGCTGCGGGAGAACACAGCTTTCAAATTCCGCTAGGTGTGCTCCCGCGGCGCGATGCTCTGCAATCAGTGGCGTTTCCATAAGGTGTAGTGGGCGCGCCATCTCCGCGCCTCCCGTGAGTTTACCAAACTTCAGCAGCCGGGCGCGGCAGTGCAGGGAAGCGCCTGCTATGATTGAGGGGTGCGACGGTTCGATGGTCAGGGCCAGATCGCGCGTGATCTCATGACGCTGGGCGCTTACATCCAAATCCCGTTTTGCCAGTCGAAGTGCACCTACTGCAATTTCCATACGGGTGTGGTCGCGCGCGACCGCTACCAGCCCTACGCCGAAGCGGTCTGCCGCGAGGTTGCCGCGTCGGTCTCCGGAGGCGCGCCCGTGGTGGACACCGTCTACGTCGGCGGGGGCACGCCGAGCCTGCTCGATCCGGCGGCGCTCGGGCAAATCCTCGACGCGCTCCGCGCCGCGTATCGCGTCGAGGCCGGGGAAATCACGCTGGAGGCCGATCCGGAGACGGTGACGCCCGCCAAGGCGGCGGCGTGGCGCGCGGCGGGCTTCGACCGCATCAGCCTGGGGGCGCAGTCGTTTCACGATGCCGAACTCCGGGCCGCCGGGCGGATGCACCGCCGCGAGGACATTTTCGCCGCCGTGGACCTGCTGCGCACCGCCGGTTTGCGCAACATCAGCCTCGATCTCATCGCCGGGCTGCCGCACCAGACGCCGAAGTCATGGGAAGAGTCGGTCAGCCAACTGCTGCGCATCTATCCCGAGCACGTCTCCATCTACCTGATGGAGATTGATGAGGGCAGCCGCCTGGGAAGGGAAGCGCTCGACGGCGGCCAACGCTACAGCGCGGGGGCCCTTCCCTCCGACGACGCCATGGCCGATTCTTACGAATCCGCCTGCCGGCGCTTGGCCCAGGCGGGCTACGAGCACTACGAAATATCGAACTGGGCGCTTCCGGGACGCCGCTCGCGCCATAACTTGAAATACTGGCGCCGCGATCCCTATCTTGGTTTCGGCGCGGGCGCGCACTCCTTCGACGGAGCGGTGCGCTGGGCCAATGTCCACGATGCGGCGCGTTACGTGCGACTTCTGGAGCAGGGCGGTTCCGCGCGCGAGCAGTTCGACCCGATTACCCCCTTTCTTGCGCTGCAGGAGGAATTTTTCCTGGGCCTGCGCCAGATCGAGGGAATCGACCTCGCCCGCATCGAGCGCCAATATGCCGAGCTCGGCGATCGCCTGGCGCAACTCCACGAGCGCATCGCGCGCCTTCGCGCGCAAGGATTAGTGGAAACCGAAGGCACCTGTCTGCGCCTCGCCCCGGATAAACTCACCGTATCGAACGAAGCCCTGGTTGAACTGCTGGGCTGAAAATGTGGTCGCGGCCGGATGCCATTCCGCCGTTGTGAAGGCTAGTTTTCCAGGCCGAAGGTGCGGATCTTGTGCAGGAGGGTTTTGTAGGAGACGCCGAGCTTTTCGGCCGCCCGCGTCTTGTTCCACTTCGTTTCCCGCAAGGCGTCCTGGATCTTGAAGCGCTCGACGTGCGCCACGGCGCGTTGAGAAACTTCTTCCAGCGGCCCATCCCATAGAAACTGCTCCGCGAGCATGCCTTCGGGCAATTCGGAGGGCGCGGGTTTCGCGGCCAGCAACTGCAGGGCGCCGGCGTCGATCTCGGAGCCGCCAGCCAGGATCGCGGCGCGCTCGATGGCGTTCTGCAGTTCGCGGACGTTTCCCGGCCAGGGGTAGGTCTGCAATCGCTCGCACGCGTCCCGCGTCAACGCCAGGGACGGTTTGCGAAACTCCCGCCGGAAGCGCGCGAGGAAGTGTTCGGCGAGCAGCAGCACGTCGTCGCCGCGGTCGCGCAGCGGCGGAATCGTAATGGGCACGGCGGCGATGCGGAAATAGAGGTCCTCGCGAAAGGTCTTGTCGGCGATGGCGGCGCGCAGGTCCTTGTTCGTGGCCGTCACGATGCGCACGCTCACGTCGATCTGCTGCGTGCCGCCGACGCGGTCGAAGCTCCGCTCCTCGATCACGCGCAACAGCTTGCCCTGAATGCTCGGAGGCAGTTCGCCGATTTCGTCCAGGAACAGCGTGCCCCGGTGCGCCAGTTCGAGTTTGCCGATCTTGCGCGCGCCGGCCCCGGTATACGCTCCGCGCTCGTGGCCGAACAGTTCGTTCTCCACCAGTCCTTCGGGAATCGCCGCGCAGTTCAGCGCGACGAACGGATGCTCGGCCCGGGGACTCAGGTGATGAATGGCCCGCGCAAACAGTTCCTTGCCGGTGCCGCTCTCGCCCAGCAGCAACACCGTGGAATCGGTCGCGGCGGCCCGCTGGGTCATCTGGCTCGCCTCTTGCATGGCCGGGTGTTCCCCGACGATGCGCGGAAAACCGTAGCGGGCCGCGTATTCTTCGCGCAGCAGCAGATTTTCGCGCAGAAGTTCCTGTTGGCCGGCCGCGCGGTCCAGCAGCAGTTTCAGGTGGTCCAGGTCCACCGGCTTCTGAATGAAGTCGAAGGCGCCTTCCTTCATGGCGGTGACGGCGTCTTCCACCGAGCCGTAGGCCGTGACGAGTATAAAGGGCAGGGCGGGCTCGGCGCGCTTGGCTTCGCGCAGCACGTCGAGGCCGGAACGCCCGGGAAGTTTCAGGTCGGAAAGTACCAGCAGATAGCGCCGGCTGCGCACCTTTTCGATCGCCGCGTCTCCGTCCGGGGCCTCTTCGACGGCATAGCCGAAACGCTCCAGCGCCTTGTGAAGCATGGCCCTGAGCTCGGCTTTGTCTTCGACAAGGAGGACGGGTTCCATCGCGAGGCTATCTAGCGCGCCCAACCGGCGTCGCCGCCGGCCTTGCGCAGCTCGGTTTCAGCGTCATCTAGGGCCTGCTGGTCCGCCTCGATCTGTTTCTTGCAGGCGTCGATCTCCGCGGTCTTCTTGTTGATGTCCTCGCGGCTGAATTGCTGCTGCATCGCCTTGACGGGATCCGTATAGCTTTGAAGGTTGAGCGTGCTCAGTTCCCGCTGCAGGACGGCTAAGTTGGCCTGGTCCTGTTCGAGCTTGTGCCGCAGCGAGGCGAATTTCGCGCGCCATGCCTTTTCACCCATGCCGCCGGAAGGTGCGGCTTCCGTCGTGCCGGCGGCCTTGCCGGGAGCCGCTCCCTCTCCCGCCGTGGCCGGCGTGCCGGCCGCGGGGACCGTGAGATCGTCGTTGCTGAAAACCTTCGTAGCCTTGGGGGCCTCTTTCTTCTGCTCGCGCAAGCGGCGCGCCGCTTCGCCGAGCGACTCCTGCGGCGCGGGCCCAGAGGTGGGCGCGGCCGCGGAGCTCGGGGAAGTACCCTGGCCCTGCTGTTGATCCTGGCTCTGGCAGCGAGCGGCGGGAGGAGCGACACAGAGCGCCGTCGCCGCCGCCAACCACAGAATTCTGCGCATCATAAGCGCCTCCTGGGACGCTAGCGGGGATTAGCCCTCTGCTAGTTTAGATGCTGGCGGCTTCCGAGGGGAATAGCTGCCGCGACGGCTCCTGCCGCAAAGGTAACCAGAGCAGGAACTCAGCCCCTCCGCCCGGCCGGTTGCGGGCCTCGATGCTGCCCCCGTGCTGCAGCGCCACCTTTTGCACCACCGCCAAGCCCAGCCCCGTGCCCTGGGACTTGGTGGTATAGAACGGGAGAAAGATTTTGGGTAGATCGCCTTCCGGGATACCCGGCCCATTGTCCGCCACCGAGATGCGCTGCCACTTCCGGGTGGCGAGATCTTCCACCGAGCCGGAGATGGTCACCGACGGCATCTGGCTGGCCCCTTGCGCGGCCTCCATTCCATTGCGCGCCAGGTTCAACAGGGCCTGGCGCAGCAGCGCCTCGTCGCCGGGGACATCCTCGAACGAGCCTTCGCAGCGGATCGCCGAGGAGGGAGTGGACTGCCGGAGCTCGGTGGCTACGTCTTCCACCAGCGCCTGCACGGGCACGGGCTCGTAGCAGATTTCCAGCGGCTTGGCGAAGCGCAAAAACTCCGTCACCACCTGGGTGAGCGCCCGCGTCTGGTTCAGAATCCGGTCCGCCGATTCGCGCGTCTCGCCCGGCGGCAGCTCGCTGCGCATCATCTGCGCGTAGCCGGAAATCGTGGCCAGCGCGTTCTTGAATTCGTGCGCGATGCCGGCGGACATCTCCCCGAGCGCGGCCAGATTCTCCTTCCAGCGAATCTGCTTTTGCAGCGCGGCCAGCTCGGTCAAATCGCTCAGCAGGCACAGTGCGCCGCTCACCCTGTTTTCGGGCGGCACCGCAAGATCCGAGGTCCGCGTGCGCAGCGCCGCTCCCGTCGAACGCTTGGAATGGTAGATGGGCGAGATCGTCACGCCCAGATGCCGCGTATCGCCCTCGCGCGTCCGGTGCTCGATCTCGCTGCGGCGGAACATCGTTCCGTCCCGGAGGCACGTCGCCAGCATCTGCGCCAGCTCCGAATCGGCCCCCAGAATCTCCTTGTACGAGCGGTAGCGGATGGGCCGGATGGAAAGCGCTTCCTCGGCGGCCGGGTTGGCCGAGCTGATCGCCCCGGTCGCGCTCACCAGCAGCAGGCCGGTGGGCATGTTCCGCGTGACTTCCTCGGTAAGGCGCTCGGATTCCTGCGCGCGCTCCTGCGCCAGCATGTGCAGCCGCGCCAGCTCTTTTTCCTGCGCCCGCAGTTTCTCGATCACCCCTTGCATCGAAGCGGTCGCGAACGCGGGCGAATTCTGCGTGCTGACGCTCGGTTTGTTCGACCCTTTGTCCGCAGCGGCCGCGTCCCTGCGCAGAAGCCGTCGCACCAGTGCCGCTGCCGCAACGCCTCCCCCCACCAACAGCACCAGCGTCACGGCCACGACCGCCAGTCCGCCGGGGGACATCGCCATGGTTTGCAGTTGAAAAGGGGAATTCATCGGGGATTCTCTCTCCCCATCACCGGGCCATCAAGAGCGACTGATACCAGTTCACCACGGGCGTTCCGAAAAAGACCACCACCAGCGCCGCCAGGCCGAGAAACGTTCCGAAGGGAAGTTCGTAATTGGATCCCTTGCGCCGCGCGAGGATGAATGCGACTCCCAGGGTGCTCCCCAGCAGGGAACCGGCAAAGATCGTCAGCATCGTGCGCTTGACCCCGAAAAACGCCCCGGTCATCAGCATCATTTTCACGTCGCCCAGCCCCATGCCCTCGCGCTTGCGCAGCAGGAAGTACGCTTCCGAGACCAGCCACAGCAGCCCGCCTCCCAGCGCCGCTCCCAAGGCTGCGTCGGCGAACGACTCCGCACGGATCGGAAGAACCCGATGGAACAGATGACCCGCCAGCCAGCTGGCCGTGCCGTCCTCGGGCGCTACCAGCAGGGTGAACAACAGCCCCGCGGCCAGCCCCGGATAGTTCACCACATCCGGCAGAATCCGCTCGCGCAGGTCCGTGAACACCAGTACCACCATCACCGCCGAAAACACCGCCCATTTCACACCCTCCGGCGTCGGCCCGTAGATCCGGTAGCAACCCCAGAACAATACCGCCGTCAGCAGTTCCACCGCCGGGTACATCCTCGAGATGACCGTTTTGCAGCCACGGCATTTGCCCCCCAGCAGCAGATAGCTCACCACCGGGATGTTGTCGTACGGGCGAATCGCCGCGCCACACTTCGGGCATGCCGAAGCCGGCCGAACGATCGATTTCCCCTCCGGAATTCGGACGATGCATACGTTCAAAAAACTGCCCACAATCAATCCGAACACGGCGGCCAGAATGCCTGTCACCAAGGACGAATCCACAATTCGACTCTGCCATATCCCGGGCACCCCCTCAAGCCGCGCGTCGACGTGCGTGCCCGACTGCTAACGCGATGGCTATTGGCGCGAGGTGCGCTCAGATGGGAAGCATGCGGGTTAGCAGGCAACTGCCAGAAAAGGGGCTTCGGAGAAATGCTGGCTCGTTTGGACGCCTTCTCAGTGACTTCTGTGCGCACTCCGCGTCCTCTGTGTTGAGCCTGGATCGCTGCGTCTCTGCGGTGGACTTCCGAAGGAAGGAAGGCGTACGGGGGAATGGGCCGGGCCTAGCCGAGTTCGACGGTGACTTCGGCGCCGCGCGCCGCCCCGACGGCCCGCGAGGCGCTGGATTTGTTCACCACGATTTCCAAGTATCCGCTCGACCCGATGATCCCGACGGCCTCTCCCGCCGCCGCCGCCGCGAAGGTCGGCACCACGCGCGTGACCACGCCCGTTCCGGCGCGAATCGTGAACTTGGCGTCCGGTTCCACCAGCGCCGGCACTTCCTGCGCCGTCAGGTTGGTGATGAGGTTGCCAAACTGATCCACGCGCAGCACGATGCCCTTGATCGTGTTCCCGGCCACCTTCGGCTTCGGCATGCCAAACCGCACGAAATCCGTGATCGGCTCGCCGAACGAGGCAGGCTGCCACGATTTGGTCAGCCACGCCGCCACCGGCCCAAAAATGTCGCGCCCGTGAAACGTATTGCTCACCGGCTGACGGAAATAGTGCTCCGCGATGATGTTCCAGACGTAGAGCGCTTCCGACTGCGCGTAGACCGAGGAGAGCACGCCGTTATCGGGCGCGATGAAATAGTGCTGGTCCGCCGCCACGAGAATCGGGCGCCGCTGCGTTCCCACGCCCGGGTCCACCACCACTACATGGACGGTTCTGGCAGGGAAGTACTTGAAGGCCTGTCCGATCGTGAGCGCGCCATCGAGAAGGTCGTGGGGCAGCACTCCGTGGGTGATGTCCACGACCGTGATTTCCGGGTTGATGCTCAGGATGACGCCTTTGATGACGCCAACCAAATGGTCGCTGGTGCCGTAATCGGTCGTGAGGGTAACGATGGGCCGCGCCAAGGTCCGCTCCTGTCGGTGCAGGCGCCCGGAGACCCAGCGCCGCATCTCCGACGCTAACGGAGCTTCGCCCCAGAGTCAAAGCCTACCGCCGCAGCTGCCGCGAGTCAGTAACGCGCTCCCTTTACTGCTCCCCGATCAAATCGATCTCCCCCACGCCGCCATTCACGGTCATGTCAATCGTCTCCGGCGTCTTTCCGTAGGCCTCGTTCACATACGCGTCCCCATCCCGGGTGAGCCCGCGCACGTTGATGGTTCCAATTCCCCCCGAGGCCTGAATCCTTGTGCCGATGTCCTTCGGCACATGGATGCGAGCCTGCCCAGCGCCGCCCTCGACGATGGCGTCCAGATGGTTGGTCCGCACGCCCGTCAGGTCCAGATTCAGCTCCCCGGCGCCCATGTGGACCTCCAGGTGGTTCACCGTCAACTTGGCCAGCCGCAGATTATTTTCCCCGGCGCCCATGTCCAGCCGCAGGTCGAGCGGCACATTTTCGGCGAAGCGAAGATCCCATTCCGAGCGCGAATTCCCGAAGCGCACGTGATTCTGCTCCTCCGTCACGTCCAGCTGGCCCTCGTCGCCCGATACGTGGTATTCCACCCGCGGTCTTCCTTCCGCGCGACCGTACTGGAAATCGGCGTCCAGCAGGCGGCTCGACCCCCCGCTCAATCGCAGCAGGCCCGCGCCCATTTCCAGCCGCGCTCGCACCGTCTTCGCGCCTCCGAGTTCCACTGCTTGCGTGTCGTGGTCCGCGCCCACGCGGTAGGACATGTGCCCATGCCGCACCACCGCCACGAAAAACAGCAGCAGCACCACCAGCGCGATCGCCGGCCCCGACAGCCATCGGCCGCCGGCCGCCTCGGGATGCTGCCGCACCCAGTAGCTGTCCCACAGCTTTCCTAGCCCGATAAAGATCAGGATCAGCGGCCAGTACCGCGCCAGAATCGGCCAGGGGTCAATCTCCGGATGAAAATTCAGAAGCAGCAGCAATCCGCCCAGCGCGATCAGAATGATTGGGCCAACCAGCGATATCCGCCGTGGATTCCCAGTTTCAGCCATCGCTCACCTCACTCGCCTAAAGATACGCCTGGAGCCTCTAAAAAGTTCCACCGCCCCCGGAGCAGGCTGCCAAACAATGCCGTGGAGCGGAAGGGCGGGGTTTACTTCCGAAATAACGGCCACCACACTATGGGGGCTTCCTGCCGGTCAGTAGGGGCAGGGCAGCGCCGTGGCCGCGCTGCTGCAGCGAGGTATTTCTGCGATTCCCGGCGTCGGCTGAATTACGCCGTAGGCTGTTCAGGATCAGGCGACAAAGCAGGCGCCGGCAAGACCTCGGGCGCCGGCCGTCGACGCCACGCCGCAAATCCCTCTTTGGCGAGCCTGAAAATCGTCCGCCGATTCTCGGAAATCAACTTCAGCCAGGAGAACAGCCCCATCTGAGGAAAGTAGATTCCCCGGAAACACATCCGCGCGATGAAGATGTTGATGCGATAGCCCAGCGGCTTGTGCCGCAGCGACCTCGACGGCCTGGCCGATGGCATCCGCGCTGTACGACCTCGCCCATCCGTACTTCACCTCGGCGTGCGCTTCCGCGATCGTCATCTTCAGCGGCGTGTGGGCCATGGCAAAGGGAATGAATTCCTGCCAGTGTTTGGGCCGCGTCAGATCGCCCCGCGGCTTCCAGCCTCTTGTACAGCGGCGTCGCGGGCAAGGGGCGTCAGCAAGCCAAAGATGGGCAGTCCCGGCGGCCAGGTGCGAATCTCGCTCGAGCGTGCGCTCCGCCACTCCGGGCGTGTCGTTGTCCATCCCGAAAATGAAGGAAGTGATGGCATAAGACGTTGCGCTGCGCCAGCCTCTCGAGCACGGCCGGCATATTCGCCCGGTTTGTTGAAGCCCTTGTTGACGCTGGCCAGGTTGGCGGGATCGATGGACTCCATGCCGATGAAGATCCATTTGCCGCCCGAGGCGGCAATGAGGTCCACGAGTTCTTCGTCGCGCAGCAGATTGGCGCTGATCTGCGCCACCCAGTGCACCTGGGCGCCGGCGGCGATGATGTCGCGCAGCAGCGATTTGGTGCGCTTGACGTTGATGGCGAAGTTGTCGTCAATGAAGAAGACGGCGATTTGCCCGCCCTCGCTCCGCGCGCGCGCTTTCAAGCGCAGCAGTTCATTCACCACGCTCTCGTTGGTGCGAAACCGGATGGAGTCGCCGAAAAAGCCGGTGACCGTGCAGAACTCGCAGCCATACGGGCAGCCGCGCCCCGACTCGACGGGAATGATGCGAAATGTTCCCCAGCCGTCTCGCCGATGCGCTGGAGCAGGCCGCGCGCACATCTTGGGAACCAGATTGAACTGCGTCGAGGTCAATCGTGTCCCACGGAATCTCCGGATACGCCTGGAGCGAGGGTTTGCGCTCCTTGCCCGACGTCATCCAGCGGGAGCGTAGATCTCCTGCAGCTCGCCGCGCGCGGCGTCCGCGACGATCCGCGGCCAGGTCTCATCGGCTTCACCGAGCGCCACCGCGTCCGCATGACGCGGGCCGCCGTCTCGTCCCAGGGCCTCGTCGGCCATCTTCCGTCACGTGCGGCCCGCCCATCACCACCGGCACGCCCGTGGCCCGCACCGCATCGGCGACGCGGTAGGCCTTGGCGATCATGCGGGTCATGGCCCCGATGCCGACCAGCTCGATCTTGTTTTCGCGCACGAAGCGCGCCATGCCCTGTTCATCCATGGGCTGCGCGTTGCCGTCAATCAGCAGCACTTCGTGGTCCGGCGGGAGTTAACGACTGGAGGAGAAACATCCACAGATGAGGCATGAAATTGCGCGTGACCCCGTTATCGGGGTTGTACAGCAAGAATCCGCATTGATTCCCCTCCATGGGGAAGCCGCTTCTTCCGCTGCTGAACGGGACGAACCACGAGCGCGAGGCCCGTGTTCCCGGCAGCGCGGAGGAAATCAGCCAGGTGGCTCCGACGACGCCACGTTCTCTCTTCTTCCTACGGTGAATCAGACGATTGAAGGCGATTCAGGCAACAACCCTTGGCACCAGCAGTCAAGGTCGCACTCGATTACCTAAGCAGGGTGGGTGGAGGGGGCCATCGGAATGGTCGCCCGCCCATTAGCCCTAAAGCTGGCTGCACGGCGAAGGAATCTCCGTCGCAGCCGGTTCGACACGCTCTGCGGTTAGTATACCGCGATCTCGCCGCGCGCTGTAGAAATCTTGCCACTGGCGTTCGCCGCTGCCGCGCGGCTGTCTCTTTGGGGGTGCGGCTACGGCGCCGACCACAGCACCTTGCGATCCTTGTTGAACAGCGCGACCGAGGCGGCCGAGGTTTGTTTGATTTGCCCGCCCTTCGATGGTTTCAGCCCATTGCCCAGGCTGGTCGAGAAGCCGTCCTCATCGAACAGCTCCAGCGTCGTTCCGTCCTTCGTCACACCCACATGCATCTGGGCGTTCGGGCGCTCACCCGTCATCGACAGTTGTGAGCCCGCACCCTCTAGGACGCTCATCGACACGCCCGCGCGATGCGCCGGGTCGGAGAGCAGCACATACGGCCCGCTCGGCCCCGCATCGTTCAACGATATCGTCACCAGGGCCGACCCGCCCTGGCCCAGCAATTTGAAGCTCGGCCCCGTCCCGCCCATGGACAACTCCGCGCGCTCGCGTCCAGAGGAATCCTTCAGAATGAAACTCTCGGCTTCGATCTTTTGGGGCACGACCGGTGCGGGCGCTGGCCTGGGGGCAGGCTTTGGCGTGCGCTTGCCCTTGTGCTGCGCCTGTCCCATCAGTCCCACCGAGGCCAGGGCGAGCAAACAAACCATGGCGCCCCGCTTCAGCCTGCGGTTCTGCTCTTCCAGCCGCGCAATCCGAGCTACGATCGCTTCTGTTTCCTGGGTGGTCCGGCTCATGGGTTCTCCCGTGGATTTCTCGCCGCTTCAGGCTTCCAGCATTGATTGTGCGGGATTCCCGGCGGCGCGAAACCGCAATTCCATCCGGAAGCCGACTCCCAGTAAACATCGCTTGGTAAGCGCTCTTGCCCGGGGATCACCCGGCCTGCTTGGCGTTCCCCTTCTCGATGGTGGCGGAGAGCTGGCGCAGCAGCGCGGCGCCGTCGCCGCGGTACGCGCTCCCGTGTTGGCAGGCGAGCATTGCGGGCTGCAGGCTCGCCAGCCGCTCCAGCAACGCCGACGTGCTCGTGGCGTGCGCGTAGTAGTCCATCATCCCCCGCATGCCCTCGCTGGCGGTCAGCACCTCCGATTCCGTCACCGCCGGCATGTTCGTGCCCGGCTGCGTGAACAGATCCCCGCACAGCAGCGTCTTGGTGGACACGTCGAACAGAATGCCGCAATCCCACCCGTGCGGAACGTGCGGCGTGGACAGCCACTTCATCTTCCGGCTGCCGATGGAAAACTCCTCGCCGTCGGCGAACCCGCGCGCCGGCCGGGAGGCATAATCGTTCAGCGACGTCATCACGCCGACTTCGCTGCCGAACGGCGTCGCTTCCGGCGCGGCGATCAGGAACTCGTTCAACGCCCCGTATTCGTCGGCTTCGAAGTGCGATCCGCCGATCCAGCGCAGCTTCTCGGCTGGCACAACTTTCCGGATGGCTTCCAGCGTGCCCGGAAAAATCTTCCGGTAGCCCGTGTGGAACAACATGGGCTGGTCGTCCTTGATCAGGTAGGAATTGACCGTGAATCCCCCCGGAATCAGGTCCAGCGGCGTGCTGATGCGATAGATTCCCGCCGCCACTTCGTCCACTTGCGTGCCGCTCTGTTTATTGGCCATCAATGGGGTCTGCTCCTTTTGTGTTTTCGTTTTCGGCGGACCGCTTCGCGATCCCGCCAATCCACAACTTTTGACTCGTGAATCGCCGGCGGACAACGGCTCCCAATCCCGCCGGCCAGCCTCAAAGTGCGAGTTGCCGTTCGAGCGTCTCTATCCGAATCAGTAGAGCACGGAAGGCGGATAGGCCCCAAGCGGCTCATTGTAGAGTCCGATGGTCATGAGCGTCATGGCATGGACGACGCGCAGTCCACTCTCCAGGCACCAGCGGAACAGCTCCGCATTGCGCGTGGCGACGATGATGCCGGACCAGCCAAAGCCATCGTGGTCGTGGTACATCACTTTGTGCCGCTGGGAGGCTCCAAGCCCCACTGGATGCCGGCCCACGCGCGCTCGTGCAGGAAATAGGCCGCGGTCGTGTAGAAGTTGCTCACAATCATGAAGGCGGCCGCCGTCGTCACCTTGCCCGTCAGCAGGTAGACCACCAGAAAATCCAGGCAGATGATGATGCCGCGGTATGTGATCGATTTGACGACGGAGCGCTTTCTGCTTGCGTGAGTCTGCATGCTCACCTCTCGTTAGGGCCCTCGGCATCCGCCGGTCGAAGGAAGTTGCCTGGCGCGTTCCTGCTCTGGACAAAGCGACCTTACCATGGCACTGACGCCGGTTTTAGTCGAAGTGACGTTCGCGCGCGTCTCGCGACACCAGCCATCGCCAGTTTCCAACAAGATCGGGTTACACTCGGTGCGGGACAATTTCGATCGCGGCCGCTGCCCAGCGAGGATGGTCTATGACTTATGAGGATTGGAGCGCTGTCGACCGCTACATCACCGGTCTGTTCGTGCCGCCGGATCCGGCGCTCGACGCGGCCATTGAGGCCATGGCCGCGGCCGGCCTGCCGCCGCACAACGTCTCGCCCAACGAGGGCAAGCTGCTGCACTTGCTGGCACGGCTACGAGGGGCGCGCAGCATCCTGGAAATCGGCACGCTGGGCGGCTACAGCACGATTTGGCTCGCACGCGCCCTGCCCCCCGGCGGACGCCTGATCACCCTGGAGGCGGACCCAAAGCACGCGGAAGTCGCCCGCGCCAACATCGCGCGCGCTGGGCTGTCCGGCCTCGTGGATCTGCGCCTCGGGCGCGCGCTCGCTACCCTGCCGCAACTCGCCGCCGAAGGGCGCGGCCCATTCGACATGGTCTTCATCGACGCCGATAAGCCCAGCTATCCGGATTACTTCGCCTGGGCCCTCAAGCTCTCCCGTCGCGGCACCCTCATCCTTGCCGACAATGTTGTGATGGAGGGAGCGGTCATCGACGCTGCCAGCCGCGACCCCGTCGTTCGGGGCATTCGCCGCTTCAACGCGTTGCTCGCCGCCGAGCCGCGCGTCAGCGCCATAGCCGTCCAGACCGTGGGCCGCAAAGGGCACGACGGCTTCGCCATGGCTATCGTCACCGCGGACCCGTAGCGCTCCTTCTTCCATCGTGCCGCTCTTGCTGCTAGCGAAAAGCAGGTGGGTGACTCCGCCGGTGGACTGGGTCAGGCCTGCCTGGACGCTCAGCTCGAAATTACAAAGCCCGGCCCGCCGAGGCCCCCGAGGCCCACGCCCATTGGAAGTTGTAGCCACCCAGGTGGCCAGTGACATCGACAACTTCACCGACGAAAAATAATCCCTTCACTTTCCGGCTTTCCATCGTCTTGCTCGACAACTCATTGGTATCTACCCCACCCACCGTCACCTCAGCCTTTTCATAGCCCTCCGTATCGTCCGGCAGGAGAACCCATTCATGCGCCTGGCGATCCAGTGCTGCCATTGCTTGATTGTCCCAAGCGGCAGGTCGGTGCAAGTCCAGCCAGCGCGTGGCAAATCGGTGCGGCAGGAATCCGCCGAAAACGGACCGGACGCGGGCCATGCTTCTACCCTTGACTTCGCGAATGGCGGCAGCAACATCACGGCCAGGGGCCAGGTCAATACGGATTGACTCACCTTCATTCCAATAGGAGGAGATTTGTAGGATTGCTGGTCCGCTCAGCCCGCGGTGAGTGAACAGCATCTTGTCCCGGAACGAATGATGGTCGGTGGAAACGGCCACTTCCGCCGAAACGCCAGCCAAATCGCAGTAGTGATCTCGATCTCTTTTCCCCAGCACGAACGGCACAAGCCCTGGTTTTGTTTTGCAAATCTTCAAGCCGAATTGGCTCGCCAGTTCGTAACCAAAGGCGCTGGCCCCTATTTTGGGGATCGAGAGTCCGCCCGTCGCAACTACGAGAGCCGGCGCGCGAAACACGGCAGATTCGGAGCGAGCCACAAACTCGGTCGTGTGTTGGACGTCATGCATTCTGGTCCGGAGAAACATTCTTACCCCGGCAGCCTGACATTCGGCTTCGAGCATACTCATGATGTCGTCTGCCGATCGGTCGCAGAAAAGCTGTCCTCGCGCCTTCTCGTGATAAGGGATGCGATGCTTTTCGACCAGAGCAATGAAGTCCGCAGGGGTATATCGTGCCAGTGCTGATTTCGCGAAGTGTGGATTAGCGGATAGAAAGTGTTCCGGCTGGCAATAGATGTTGGTGAAATTGCAGCGGCCTCCGCCGGAAATGAGTATCTTCTTGCCGGCTCGCTCCGCGTGTTCAATCACGGCAACACGGCGCCCACGTTTGCCGGCTTCCGCCGCGCACATTAGGCCCGCGGCCCCAGCGCCAAGAATTAAGACATCAAACTTATGGTTCAAGGGACTTCCAGTCAAGTGCCATTGCCTGGCTTTCAGAGTTTTGTGAGTTCTGCAAACTCGATAGATTGCCTACTTCTACTGCCGATCCTTATTCCGACTCCCCGCCTACGGAAGGAGTCGTCAACTCGCGATAAACGCGCTAATAGAGCAAGCGCTTTCGCCGCTCGCTACGGGTTTCGGACTTTAACGCCCGAGGGATTTGAGCATCGTTCTTTCTCACTGAGTAGTGTAAGGGAATAAGACAGTCAGCTCCTAGGACTTGAGCCTCGTCAATATCTAGGAACTTGAACACACCCAAGAAGGCGGTTCCCAGCCGGCGCCTTGTTTTCTTTAGCAATCGGCGAGGATCGGGTTTCTGCACAATGCCGCACACGCTAAAGTCCACAGCACCGCGCCCTTGCAATTGCTCCGCATCCTGCTAGCCTGCTTCGGGAGCCAGGGCTCCGTGCTAAATGGCCAGAAAACACAACCCGGCGCGCTTGGAGGCTGAAGGGGAGAGTTCGGCAAGCCGCCTGAGGCATGTACGCTCCTGCTCCTCCGGCAATACATTTGCCCCGATGTCGCCGAGCATCACGAATCACCAATCACGAATCACTAATCACGGCCTCTTTCTGTCCCCTACACACGCGGAAACGGAAATCGAGGTAAGTCACTCAAAACAAGGGATCGGTGCCCGTTCTAATCCCTACACTTTTCCACCTGCCCGAGCCGCAGCGAACCGCGCCGGATCGCTCCCGATCGCGCCCTTGACCCCGTTTTCAGCGCCCGGTATTCTGACTTCTTCAAGGCATCCCCATGCGCGTCTATCTTGATTACAACGCGACGACTCCCGTGGACCCCGCCGTCCTCGAAGCCATGCTGCCGTATTTCACCGAGCACTTCGGCAACGCCGGCTCGGTCCATTCTCCGGGTCAGCGCGCGCGCGCCGGACTCGACGCGGCGCGCGACTCGGTTGCGGCGCTTCTCGGAGCCAAGCCCAGCGAGATCGTCTTCACCAGCGGCGGCACGGAGGCCGACAACCTCGCGATTTTCGGCGTCGTCGCCTGCTTCCGACAAGCCGCGCAAGCACATCATCACGAGCGCGATTGACCATCACGCCGTCCTCGATAGCTGCCACGAACTCGAGCGGCAGGGAGTCGAGGTCACCATCGTCCCGGTCGGCCGCGGCCCGGGCCAGGAAGGCATCGTCGACCCGGAAGAGATTCTCCGCGCCCTGCGCCCGGAAACGGTTCTCATCAGCGTGATGCACGCCAACAACGAACTCGGCACGATCCAGCCCATCGAGGAAATCGGACGCATCGCCGCCGAAGCGGGTGTGCGCTTCCATTGCGACGCCGTGCAGTCGGCCGGAAAGTTGCCGCTCGACGTGAAGCGCCTGGGCGTCGATCTGCTCTCGATCTCCGCGCACAAATTCTGCGGGCCCAAGGGCGTCGGCGCGCTTTACGTCCGCTCCGGCACGCCGCTGGCGGCGCGCTTTTACGGCGGCCACGCCGAGCGCGATCGCCGTCCCGGAACGGAAAATGTTCCCGGCATCGTCGGCCTCGGCAAGGCCGCCGAAACCGCCGGCCGCTTGCTCGCGCAGGACGCGGCGCGCATCGGCGCGTTGCGCGACCGCCTGGAAACGGCGCTGGTCGAGCGGATTCCCGCCGCGCGCGTCAATGGCGACCGCGTTTGCCGCGTTCCCAACACCTCGAACCTCGTGTTTCCTGGCGCGGGCGGCGAAGCGCTGCTCATCGCCCTCGATCTCGAGGGAATCGCCTGCTCCACCGGCGCGGCCTGCTCTTCCGGTTCCACCGAACCGTCGCACGTCCTCACCGCCATCGGCCTTTCGCGCGACGACGGCCGCTCCAGCCTGCGCTTCAGCCTGGGCCGCCCCACCACCGCCGCAGAAATCGACCGCGCCATCGAAGTCATTCCGGAAGTTGTCCAGCGCCTGCGCGCGATTTCGCCGCGCTCGGCTGCCGTGCACACCGCATGAGCACCCGAGATTTCGTGATGGCACCTGAAACCCAATTCGAAAGCGCGTGCGATGCAATGGCGCCGGCCGATAGTCCAGTCGCCATCGCGCCGCCTGAGCACGCCGTGGTGATCGCCATGAGTGGCGGCGTGGACAGCTCCACGGTCGCGGCCCTGCTGCGCGAGCGCGGCCGGCCGGTCATCGGCCTCACCATGCAGCTCTGGAATCAGCGCCGCCTGCCCGAGCTGCACGGCGCGGGACCTGCGCCGCGCCGCTGCTGCTCGCTCGACGACGTTTACGACGCGCGGCGCGTGGCCGAGCATCTGGGCATTCCGTTCTACGTGGTGAATTTCGAGGCGGCGTTCGAGCAGACGGTGGTCCGCCCGTTCGTGGACGATTACCTTGCCGGGCGCACGCCGATTCCGTGCACGCTCTGCAATAACCACGTCAAGTTCGATCAGCTGCATCTGACCGCGCGGCAAATCGGCGCGGACAAAATCGCCACCGGCCACTACGCGCGCGTCCGCCACAATCCCGAATCCGGGCGCTACGAACTTCTCCGCGCCCTCGACGAGACCAAGGACCAGTCCTACTTCCTGTTCGGGCTGACGCAGGAACAGCTCGCGCACACCGAGTTTCCTCTCGGCGAACTCACCAAGAGCGAGGTGCGCGAAATCGCCCGCCGCCTGGCCGTGCCCGTCGCTGAAAAGCCGGAAAGCCAGGAAATCTGCTTCGTGCCGCAGGGAAGTTACGTCCGGTTCATCGAAAACTATTTGCGCGAGCAGGGAAGCGCCGTGCCGGATGATCCTGGCGACATCGTTTCGACCTCCGGCGAAATCATCGGCCGCCACAACGGGCTGCACAATTACACCGTCGGCCAGCGCCGCGGACTGGGCTTCTCCGCCGGACGGCCCGTCTACGTCGTCGCGCTCGACCGCGCCGCGAATCGCGTGATCGTCGGGGAAGATGGGGAACTCCGGCGCGGCACCTGCGAGGTGCGCGGCGTCAACTGGATTCCGTTTGCCATGCCCGATGCGCCGGTGCGCGCCAGCGTCCGCATCCGCAATCGCCACGAGCCCGCCGACGCGGAAGTGATCGCGCTCGACGCCACCACTGCCCGCGTCACCTTCCGCGAGCCGCAGCGCGCCATCACCCCCGGCCAGGCCGCCGTCTTCTACTCCGGCGACCACGTCCTCGGCGGCGGCTGGATCGTATAAGCAGCACGAACCGCTCCGGCTGTCGCGGTTTCTGCGACAGCGAGCGCCCCGCAGGCACACCAAAATTATCAGGCTGAAAAAGCGAGCAGGGATTTACGGGATGGGAAGCAAACGCCGGTTCCGGCGAAGGCTTCAGATGAAGAGTTCTTCGTCCTGCGTGGAGGCCTCGGACTTGGGGCGCTTCTGGCCACGGATGAAGTCGAGCCCGGCCTTCAGGCCCTTCAGCATGGCCGAAGCCTGTTGAATCGGTTCCCAGAGTTTCCGGCGGAACGTCGAACCGGCCTCTTCGATGACTTCGAGCGTGCCGGTGAGGATCTGGTCGGCGCGAATCACCTGGATGCGCAGGCGTTCAACCGCCTCGGTGAACAGCCGGTCCACCTTCTGCGCTTGCGTGCGCGCCACGCGGGTCAGTTCCGCGGCGTCGCCCATGATGCTGGCGATGCGGTCCTCGGAATCGGCCAGGATGTTGTTGATGCGGAGCAGGATCGGGTCGATCCGCGCCTGCAGGTCGGAGGCGATGCGCGTGAATTGGCGCAGGGCCGCCCGCATTTGGATAAACATCGCCAGCAGAATCGCCATCTGCACCACGATGGCGAGGGTGGCAATCACGATAAATGCTTCGATCCAGCCGGACATCACGACTCCTATCAGAGCTTACGACGCCTTCGTTTCGCGCTTGTAAGCTTCCTTGCCTGCTTCCACCGCTGAGGAAACGGCTTCCTTCTGCCGCGACACCACTTCCTTGCTGCGTTCGATCAGGTCTTCGGCGCGCTCGCGAAGTTCCCGCGCTTTCTTCTGCGCGTATTCGCGGCCCTCGTCGGCCTTGTTGGCCAGAAACTCGCGGGTCTCTTCGCCGGACTTCGGCGCGAACAGAATGCCGACCAGCGCACCGATGCCCAACCCCACCAGGAATATGCTGACTTTTGAGCCTGCGTTGTCGCTCATCTCGCACCTCCGTGCTCACGGGAGCCTACCGCCCCGGACAGACACAGGATACACCCGGCAGGGAAGTAAAGGCTATCGGAACCGGCGGAGCCGGTCCGCACGCGCGCCAGGGTCCTGAGTCTTCAGTTCGTTGCACGGTGTCTAGCAGGCCGGGGCTTCAGCCCCCGGCGTTAAGGCCGTTGTTTTCGAAGGGCTTTAGCCCCTGAAGCTCCGTGATGCGTCATTTTTCAGGGCCCTTCTAGACCGCGCGCGCCTCGGGCGTGTTTGCCTGGCGCAGGCCGTCGAACACGCGCTGGGCTTGCGCGCCTGAAACTTCCGCCGCCAGTTCCTCGACGCTCAGTTGCCGCAGCCGCGCCACGCTGCCGAATTTCCGCAACAGTTTTTGAGCCGTCCGCTCGCCGATGCCGGGAATCTCTGTCAGCTCGCTGCGCAGGCGGCGGCTGGAGCGCCGCTGGCGGTGGAAGGTGACGGCGAAGCGGTGCGTCTCGTCGCGGATCTGCTGGATCAGGTGCAGCGCGGGCGAGTGGTGATCGAGCGCGATGGGTTCCTGCTCGCGCCCCAGCACGCACAGAATCTCCTCCTTCTTGGCGATGCTGGCCACCGGCTGGTTGATGATCTCCAGCTTGTCGAGCGCCTGCGCCGCGGCGTGCAACTGCCCGACGCCGCCGTCGATGAGGATCAGGCTCGGCAGCGGCTTGTGCTCTTCCTGCAGGCGGCGATAGCGCCGCTCGACGGCCTCGCGCATGCTGGCGAAGTCGTCGCGGAGCAGCCCTTGTGATTTCTCCGGCCCGTCGGGCATGGCCGCGCCGCGAATGATGAATTTCCGGTAGTCCGACTTCTTCATCTTGCCGTCTTCCCACACCACCATCGACGCCACGGTGTCCGATCCCTGCAGGTGCGAAATGTCGAAGCACTCGATCCGTTTGGGAGGTTCGGGCAGCCCCAGCGCCGATTCCAGCGCCTCGGCGATGGCCTTCGAGCCGGGACGCAGCACGCGGAAGCGCTGCAGGAAGGAATGTTTGGCGTTCCTCTCGACCAGCTCGAGGAAGTCGTGCTTCTGTCCGCGCTGCGGGTTGAAGATTTCCACACGGCGGCCGGCCTTTTCCGTGAGGACCTCTTCGAGCAACGCGCGATCGTCGAAATCCATGGGCGTGTGGATGTAACGCGGCAGATAGGCCGCGTCGAGGTAGAGCTGCTTGAGCAACGAAGGCAGAAATTCCGCGGGCGCGAATTCCTCGAGTTCTTCCCAATAGAAATCGCGCCGGTCGACCACGCGCCCTCCGCGCAGGTGAAACAGATTCACGGCCACCTGCGGAGGCTCGGCGTACCACGCCAGCACGTCGGTGTCGTCTCCCTCGGCGGCGGCGATTTTCTGGCGCTCTTCCATCTCCCCGAGCGTGCGGAGCAGGTCGCGATACCCGGCGGCCTCCTCGTAACGCTCCTCTTGGGAGGCGTGGTCCATGCGCTCCTTCAGGCTGCGCGAAAGGTCGCTGCGCCGCCCCTCGAGAAACAGCCGGACGTCGCGCGCCGCTTCGGCGTAGCGAGCGTCCGCCACCAGCCCGGCGCACGGCCCCAGGCAGCGGTGAATGTAATACTGCAGGCAAGGCCGCGGATGGCGCCGCGCGAGGTCCACCGTGCAGGAGGGCACGAGAAAGTGCTTGTGGATCAGGTGGACGAGGCGGTAGGCGAGGCTGGCGGGAAAGTACGGGCCGAAATAGATGGAGCCGTCCTTCTTCAGGCGGCGCGTCACGTAGATGCGGGGATGCTTCTCAAAGGCCGTGTAGCGGATGTACGGATAGGTCTTGTCGTCGCGGAGCAGGACGTTGAACTTCGGGTGGTGCTGCTTGATCAGATTATTCTCAAGCGCCAGAGCCTCTTTCTCGTTGTCCACGACGATGAATTCGAGATCGGCGATCTCGCGGACCAGCGAGCCCGTCTTGGCGTCCTGCCAGCGCGATTCGAGAAAGTACGACTTGACGCGCCCGCGCAACGACCGCGCCTTGCCGACGTAGAGGATTTTTCCCCCGGCGTCCTGGAACAGGTACACACCGGGCTGCGCGGGCAACTGGGCGACTTTTTCGCGGAGATCCATTTCCGTCGCGTTACAATAGGGGAGACATCGCCGGCGAGCAGACCGCCTCTCTCGCCCGGCCAACTTTCATCATAGCAAAGGCCGTCGGAAGGCAGGTAGAAACACGATGACGCGAACGCTTTCTCTCGCTTTGGTGCTGGGTTTCCTTCTGGCGCGGCCGGCGTGGGCCGCACAGGCGCCGCAGCAAGACCCGAAGCAGGACGCCGGCGAGTCCTCCTCTCGCGCCAACCCGGATCACCCGCAGCCTGCCGGCCAAGATCAGCAGCAGGACGCGGGCGAATCGTCCTCGCGCGCAAACCCCGATCATCCGCAGCCCACCGCGGCGTCCACCGCGCCCGCGAATGAACTCTCGTCTCCCGAGGCCGCAGGCGCCGCGCATGATATGGAAGTCGCGGAATACTACCTCCGCAAGGGCGACGTGGATGCGGCCATCGGCCGTCTCCAGGACGCCATTCAGCTGCAACCCAAGCTGCCCCGGCCGTACCTTCTCCTCGCCCATGCCTGCGAGCGCAAGAAAGACAAAGCCGCCGCCGCGAAGTATTACCAGGAATACCTGCGCGTGTCTCCCAACGCCCCCGACGCCCAAAAGATCCAAAAGAAAATCGACAAGCTGACGGCCCGCTAACCCGACTTTCTCGCTAGCACACTACAGTACGAGCGCCGTCACGCCGCGTGTTTCGCCGCTGAGTTCCTGTTCACAATGTTTCCTCCTCAGTCGCCGGCCGGAAGTCCAGGGTGGCGGGCATTCGTCGCTACGATCTCGACAGAATCACGAATAGCTGCTGATGCATCGAGGCTGTTGTTCCTCGGTTTCTTTCCGTTGGGCCACGGCACGCCGTGCCCGCTCTCCACACAGGCTTTACAGCAGACGGAAGCGCTTGAGGAACTTCATGGCGCGGTGGTAATCCGCGAAGTGCTTTTCCTCGCGGCGGAATTCGCGGGAATGGGATTCGCGGCGGCAGCGGGCGAAGCGGATGGGGTGCTTCTGGTGCAGCATCTCGTGGTAGAGCACGTAGGCCACAACGTATTCGGGAACCTCCGGGCGGTCGAGCTGCCGGTTGAGAACGATTTGGCACAGCGCCGGGTCGAAGCATCCAAGCTGCGAGCGCCACGCGCGCACGCTCCATCCCAGGCGCGGCCGGGCCAGCCCGCCCTCGAAGTAGCGCTGGTTCAGGAGCTCGAACAGAGGCGCCAGATCGTGATGCGCTCCGGCGGGAGCATGGGCCATGCGCCGCGCCCGCGTCTGGCGCAGCAGCAGAAGTTGCCGGCGCGTCGCGCGCGCGAAGGAAAACTGCCGGTAGGTCTCCACCAGGCCGCGGGGTGGGCGCTTCCGGTACAGCCGCGCGAGCAGCAGCGCGGCCGCCGCTTCCACCACATCGCGGGGCGCGCGGCGGAGAACGTCGGAAAGCCGGACGTGCGCTGTATCTTCGCGGAGGCGGATGGTGTGCGTCAGGCCGGCGTAGGGATGATATTCCACGACGAAGTGCGGCGGGCGTCCCTCGCATCCCAGGCGCGTATAGATGCGCTGAAAAATCCGCTCGCCGCCGGGGACCAGCCTGGTGCGGGCCGCCGCGCGTTTCACGGCTTCCTCCGCACCGGCGGAGGCGGCATCTCTTTTTCGGCCTCGGCGGCGTCGGCGACCGCGTCCTTGGTGCCTTCGATGGCGTCCTCCAGCGTGTCGCGGTAGGTATCGAGTTCCGGGCCGCCCTGGTGATACTTTTCGAGCAAGTCGAGGAACTCCTGGCCCTTGGTGCGCAGGAGCTTCAGCGCTTCGCGGATGTCCGCCTGTTTCTCGCGGGCCATGGCGATCTGGTCGGCGCCGTCGTCCAGGCAGCCGATGTAGTCGTTGAGCAGGCCGTTGAGGATTTCCGCGCGGCGGCGCTGGGGCGTCGGGCGATGGATTTCATAGTCGAACTTCTTCAGGCGGTCGTCGGCGAAGGCGACGTACAACTTGATGCGCGCTGCCGGCGTATCGGCTTCGCGGATCTTGTCCGCCTCTTCCTCGCTGAGATAGTCCTTCCGCTGCGGAACGGCGGCGGAGGTCCGCGCGGCCGCGAGCCCGGCCAGCGCGCAGGCGGCGAAGACGAGAACGTGAACGAAGCGGCGCATCTGGATCGTCAAGCCTCCGGCGTTCGCGGAGAATCGCCGGCGGGCTGGTGCGGGAAGAGTTTGCGAATCAGGCGCCGGTTCAGTTCGTCCAGGTCCTTGCGCACGGCGAGAAAAGGGGCCTGGTCGTCCGCGGGCAGGCCCGCGAGCATTTCGTTGAGCCGCCGGAGCGATTCCCGCAGCGAAATTTGCAATTGCTTGAAGCCCGCCGAATGTCTTTCGGCGTCGATGCCGGTAGCCTCCAGGCCCTTGGCGCACAACTGCGCGTCGGCGCGGTATTGCGCAAGAATGGCGGCCGCTTCCGGCAGGTGGCCCGCGGCAATCTCCGCGCGCGCGTCGCGGAACTCCGCTTCGCCCAGGCGGGGCATCATCTTCGCCTTCTCGACCGCACCGGCTTGATGGTCAAACAGGGAGCGGAGCCGCGCGGTGCGGTCTTGCGCCGGGGCGGAGCCGGCCAGAAGCGACGCGGCGAGCGCCGCCAGGCAAAGGCCACGCGCGCAACGCAAGGCGCTACCTCTTCTTCCGGTTCTGCAGTTCAACGGTGAGGACCCTCGCGCGCGCGCTGGCTTCAAAGTACATGTCGTTGTTCTCATCCGTGTTCATCTGGAGAAATTTCCGGTAGGCGTCGAGCGCCTGCACCGGCTGCTCCAGTTTATCGTAACAGGCGGCGCGGATGAACCAGCGCCCGGCGGGAAGTTCGCCGTGCACGGCCAGGGCATCGAGGGCCGCGAGCGCGGCCGCGTAGTTCTTGGCAAAGTATTCGGCGGTGACGAGATCGTCAATCACGTCGGCGGCGCTCGGGTCCAGCGCACGCGCCGCGAGCAGCGACTCGATGGCCGCGGCGTAATCCCGCTGCAGAAGATACATGTGGCCCAGAAGCGCGGCCACGTCGGGATCGCGCGGAGCGATGGCCGCCGCCTTCCGCAAGGGGGCCACGGCGTCGGCGTAGCGCTTCTGCTCGAAGAAGATTCGAGCTCGCAGCTTCAAGGCCTGCAGCCCCTCGGGTCCGGCCGTGGCGGCGCGGTCCAATCCGGCGAGCGCCTCGTCGTACTTGCCCAGATCCGCCAGCAGGGAAGCGCGCTCGACCTGCGCCGCCGCGTCGTCGGGCCGAGCGGCGACGTAGAGGCCGAATTCCGACGCGGCGTCGGCGGTTTTCTTTTGCGCCAAAAGCGCTCGCGCCAGCCCCAGATGCGCCGGCGCCGCGTCCGCAGCGCCGGGACCCATTGCCAGCAAGTCGCGGAATTGCCGTTCGGCGTCGCTCGCACGGCCCGCTGCCAGCAAGGCGCGGCCGAGCGCGAGCCGAATCTCGAAATTCTTGGCGTCGAGTTTTTCCGCCGCTTCGTACTGCTCGATCCCCGCCGGCAGATTTCCGCTGCGTTCCAGCGCCGTGCCCAGGAAAAGCTTCGGCCGGGCCTGATCGGGCAGGAGCTCGGCGGCCTTTCTCAACGGTTCCGCCGCCGCGCCGGGATCGCTCCCGAGCAGCGTGAGTCCAAGATTCAGATAGGCCGGAGCCATTTTCGGATCCAGCGCGACGGCTTTGCGGTATTCGGCCTGCGCGTCGGCGGGGCGCTGCAACGCCGTGTAGGCGTAGCCGAGATTGAAATGCACGGCGGCATCGTCCGGCTTCTTTTCGAGGTACTGCTGATAATCCTGCGCGGCGGCGGCGTAATCGTTCCGGGTGACTGCATCTTGCGCGGCGGCGAGAAGGCGGTTGAGGGCATCGGCCGCGGGATCGGCGATGGACGCGTTTCTTCGGAGCGTGGGCCGCCTGCGCGCCGGCGGGTTGGAGCGCGCCGAGCAGAACGCCCAGCGCGGCGAAGAGCAGCAGTCTGGAAACGAATTTCATGCCTCTCCTGCGACGCAGGCGCGTCAGGCGGTGGGCGCGCTTTCTCCGAGCGCCCTTTCGGCTTTGCGGCAGCACCAGGCGCCGCCGCCGTTGTCCGCGCCGTTGCGGGGCTTGAGCGCGCGCGCCAGGAATTTGCCCGTGTGCGACCCGGAATTGCGCGCCAGCTGTTCGGGCGTTCCCGCGGCGATGATCTTCCCGCCGGCGTCGCCGCCTTCGGGGCCGAGGTCGATCACCCAGTCGGCCGATTTGATCACGTCCAGATTGTGCTCGATGATCAGCACCGAAGCGCCGCCTTCGATCAGCTTCCGAAAAGCCGTCAGCAGCTTCTGAATATCGTCGAAGTGCAGGCCGGTGGTCGGCTCGTCGAAGATATAGAGAATCCCGGAATTCTGCTGCCGGGTGAGATGCGCGGCGAGTTTCAGGCGTTGCGCCTCTCCTCCGGAAAGCGTGGTGCCGGATTGTCCGAGCCGGAGATAGCTCAGGCCGACTTCCTCCAGCACGCGCAGCCGCGAGGTGACCTTGGCGTAGGGCGCGAAGAAGGCCAGCGCCTCGCGGACGGTCATCTGCAGGACGTCGTGGACATTCTTCTCCTTGTAGCGGATGTCCAGCACGCTGCTCTTGTAGCGCGTCCCGCGGCACTCCTCGCACACCAGTTCGACGTCCGCCAGAAAGCGCATCTCGACCGTGACCGTGCCGTCGCCTTGACACGCCTCGCAGCGCCCGCCGGGAATGTTGAACGAGAAGTAGCCGGGCGTGAGCCCGCGCTTGCGGGCCTCGGGCGTCGCCGCAAACACCTCGCGGATGGGATCGAAGGCCTTCAAGTAGGTGGCCGGATTCGACCGCGGCGTGCGCCCGATGGGCGATTGGTCCACCATCTCGACGGCTTCGAGATGGCCGTCGCCTTCCAGGCGGTCGCAGAATTCGTGCCAGTTCCCGCCGGTGCGCTTGGCCGCCAGCGCGCGGTAGAGCACGTCGTAGACGAGCGTGGATTTGCCCGACCCGGAAACCCCGGTGACGGCCACGATCATTCCCAGCGGAATAGTGACGTCCACGTCCGCGCAAATTGTGGCTGCGCGCGCCGAAAATGCGGAGAAACTTTCCCTGCGGCTTGCGCCGCCGCACCGGAACGCTGATGCGCAGCTCGCCGCGCAGGTAGCGGCCGGTGAGCGACTGCGCGTCGGCGAGCAGCGCCTCGCGGGAGCCGGCAAAGATCAAATTTCCTCCGTGCTCGCCCGCGCCGGGGCCCAGATCGAGAATATTGTCGGCGGCGAGAATGGTTTCGGGATCGTGCTCGACCACGAGCAGCGTATTGCCCAGGTCGCGCAGCCCCTTGAGGATCTCGATCAGGCGGCTCGTGTCGCGCGGGTGCAGGCCGATGGACGGCTCGTCGAGGACGTAGAGCGCGCCCACCAGGCGCGAGCCCAGCGACGTGGCGAGCTGAATCCGCTGCGCTTCGCCGCCGGAAAGCGTCGAGGTCAGCCGGTCCAGCGAGAGGTAGTCGAGCCCCACTTCGTCGAGAAAGCGCAGCCGCTGCTGAATTTCTTCCAGGACCTTTTCGGCGATCACCGTTTCGGCGGGGCTCAACTGCAAGCCGTCGAGAAACGGCCGCGCTTCCTTCACCGTCATCCGGCAGACTTCTGTGATCGAGCGCCCAGCGATCTTCACGGCGCGGGCCTCGGCGCGCAGGCGCGTGCCATGGCAGTCGGGACAAGTGGCGTAGCCGCGATAGCGGCTGAGAAATACGCGCACGTGCAGCTTGTACTTTTTCCGCTCCAGCCAGGCGAAAAAGCCCTTCACGCCCAGGAAATCTTCCTTGCGGTCGCCCTCGAGGATCGCGTCGCGCTGCGCCGCGGTCAGGTCGCGGAAGGGAACGTCGACGGGAATGCCCTTGGCGCGCGCGTAGCGGCGCATGTCCATGGCGATCTGGCGGTAGCGCGGCTTGGTCCACGGCTCGATGGCGCCGTCGGCGAGCGATTTGGCTTTGTCCGGCACGACGCGGTCGAGATCGAAATCCACCGTGTTGCCGAAGCCCTGGCAGCGCGGGCAGGCGCCGTAGGGATTGTTGAACGAGAAGAGGCGCGGCTCGGGCTCCTGATACGCCGCGCCGCACTTCTTGCAGTCGAATCGCTCGTTGAACACCAGCCGGTCGGGAGCGGTTGCCGGCGCGCCGGGCGTTTCCTCCGGCACGAATTCCAGAATGGCCTCGCCGCGCCCTTCGCGGTAGCAGATCTCGATCGAATCGATCAGCCGCGAGCGAATCTCGGGCCCGAGCGCCAGGCGGTCCACCAGCGCAAAGACGGGCTTGGCGAAATCCACGTCGAGCAGTTCCTCGGGCGCGGAAAACTCGAATACGCGGCCGGCCTGATACAGCCGGTTGAAGCCGCGCTTGCGCAGATTGACGAGCGACTGGCGGATCAGATCGGGGCCGGGGCGCGCCGGCTTGCGCGGCCGCGCGGCAGCCGTCCCGCTCCCGCCGGGCGCCGCGATCGCCGCCGTCTCGGGGGTGAATTTCAGCTCGTACAGAATGTAGAAGCGGCGGCCTGCGGGAAGCGCCAGCACGCGCGCGGCGATTTCGTCGAGCGTGTCCTTGCGGACTTCCTCGCCGCACTTCAGGCAGAAGGTGTGTCCCGCGCGGGCGTAGAGCAGGCGCAGGTAGTCGTAGATTTCGGTGGCGGTGGCCACGGTCGAGCGCGGATTGCGCGTCGTATTCTTCTGGCGAATGGAGATGGCCGGAGCGATTCCGGTGATCTCGTCGACGTCCGGCTTCTCGATGCGTTCCAGGAACTGCCGCGCGTAGGCCGATAGCGACTCGATGTAGCGCCGCTGGCCCTCGGCGTAGAGCGTGTCGAAGGCCAGGCTCGATTTGCCGGAGCCGGAGACGCCGGTCACCACCGTGATGGCGTTGTGCGGAATCGTGAAGTCGATGTTTTTGAGGTTGTGGACCCGCGCCCCGATGACGCGGATTTCCTCCGCGCTATCGCCGCCCGGCGCCACCGACGCAGGTGCCGCCCCCGGCGAAGCCGCGGCGGTGGGTACAGTCTTCTCGGTGGGTTCCGTTGCCATGTGCGTAAACCACGGATTATACCCTTGCGCGCACTGCAGGCCAAAATCGTTGCAGCCTTGGGGCGCGGGCGGGGGATTGTGGCTGGAGCCCGGGCCCGCCCCAGTGCCTCCGTGCTCTCGGTGCCTTCTCTGTGCCCTCTGTGTTGAATCTTTTGCCGTTGCATTAAGCTGCTTGAACACAGAGGACACAGAGCCATCACAGTGGACACCGAGAAAGACTGCGGACACTCTAGAGCATTCAGCACAACTGAGCTGCGTGTTCGATGATCGCGAAAGTGCGTTGTTCGTCGAGGATGAGGCCGTTTCCGGGGATGCGGCTAAACGTTCACTGCTAAAGCTTTGCATTTAGCATGCCCGGCACGTCCCTCGTTCGCATCTATCATTTCCCTTGGCATCAAGGGCGACTGAGGTAGAATACCGCCGACTTCCGGGTCGCGAGGGGTTCGGCTCGGGCGAAATCGAACAGGAGGCTGACCGTGGATTTCACCGGCGTGTTTCTGGTTTTAGTGGGCATCGTGGGCATCCTTGTCTTGAGCATCGCCCTGGGTTCGTTCTTCACGGTGGAGACGGCGCAGGTGGCCATCGTCCAGCGGCTCGGAAAATTTGCGCGCGTGGCCGGCCCCGGCCTGAACTGGAAGACGCCCTACATCGAGACCGTGGTACGCCGGCTGAGCATGAAGGTCCAGCAGTTCGACGTGCAGGTGGAGACAAAAACGCAGGACAACGTCTTCGTGCAGATCCCCGTCTCCATCCAATACAAGATCATCCCCGAGGGCGTCGAAGCCGCGTTCTACAAACTCTCCGACCCGGTCAAGCAGATCGAGTCCATGGTCTACAACGTGGTTCTCGGCCACGTCCCGAAAATGAAGCTGGACGATACCTTCCTCAACCAGGCCGACATTGCCGGCGATTTGCGCGACAACCTCGACGCCTCGATGAAGGAGTATGGCTACTCCATCGTCAAGGTCCTCATCTCCGACATCGTGCCCGACCCGAAGGTCAAGGCCGCGATGAACGACATCAACGCCGCCCAGCGCGAACGCGAAGCCACCGTCTCCCGCGCGGAGACCAACAAGCTGCTGCTGGTCAAGCAGGCCGAAGCGGAGGCGGAATCGAAACGCCTCCAGGGAGAAGGCATCGCCAATCAACGCAAGGCCATCATCTCCGGCCTGAAGGATTCGGTCGAGGATTTCGCCAAAACCGTTCCGGGCTCGACTCCGCAGGACGTCATGCAGCTGGTCCTGATGACCCAGTACTTCGACACGCTCAAGGACATCGCCGCCAACGATCACAGCAACACGATCCTCATCCCGCACACGCCCAACACGCTCACCGACCTCTTCAGCCAGATTCGCAACGCCGTCATCACCGGCAACGAGCTCACCGCTCGTACCCCCGGCCCCCCGATCCCCACGTCAGGAGCGCAGAAATGAGCGCCCGCGTCGCCTCTTGACGAACCCGCGCGCTGACCGGAGATGCGGAGGCGCACCCCAATCCATTGGCCGGATGTTCGGTTGTCCGACTAACCGGGAGTTGGCGCTAACTGATCGTGTGCTGTGGGCAATTCGGATATCGCACTCCGCCGGTGAATGAATGCATCGACTATTGCTCTGACCGGCAACCGAGGGTAGAGTCCGGGATTATGTTTGAACGCTTTACCGAGGGGGCCCGCCGCGTCATCTTCTTCGCCCGCTATGAGGCGAGCGAGTATGGTAGTCCCGCCATCGAGACGGAGCACATCCTTCTCGGGCTTCTGCGGGAGGACGCTGCGCTGATGCATCGATGCTTCGGCCCCATCGATTTAGGGACGCAAATTCGAGCTGAAGTCGAGAAGGTAGTAAAACGAGGCGAGCGCATCCCCACTTCTGTAGAGATGCCCTTGACGACTGAATCGAAAGAGCTGCTGAACTTCGCAGCGGAAGAAGCAGCCAGACTCGGCCACCGACAGATTGGGACGGAGCATATTTTGGTCGGGATGTTACGCCTACCGGCCTCGCTCGCCGCCAGATTGCTACTGGCAAGAGGTGCGAAGGCTGAGGCCATTCGTGAGATTGCGAAAAGCCCCGCTGCGACTATTCCGAGTGCACAACCACCCACGACGATCCCCTTCGTTTTCCTTGATCGCTTTCTAGGGGCATTGAAAGGAGTCGGTTCCGAGCAGCCGGCGGATTTCTTCGATCCGAGGGGCCAATTTGTTGATTCATCCGGAAAGCGTTGGATCGGCCGCACAGAGATTGAAACGGGAGCCGAAATACTATTCGCCCGTTTTGCAAAGAAGAATGCCAGCTTCATTCTGGAGGATACAACCCATGGCCCATCCGGGTCAGCCGTAGCCTCCGGGCTTTGGGAGTTCGCCTCTGTTTCCGGCGATCGCAGCAGGTCTCTGCTCCGCATGAGCATCGTTCTGGCCTCTGCGAACGAAGAGTGGGCGATTGTTCTAGTGCAAGTGACGCCGGTTCTACCGGGTCGAGCACCGGGTCACGCCGATTTCGTTCCACATAACTGATTGACGCGCAGACCGGACAGATGGAGTCATTGCTAACGAGGGGCCCTCCGAGTCGGCTTGGCGATACAATGTCTTGGGGAGCGGGGCGGACGCTTCAGCCCCAGGTGCTGCGAATTGAGACAGCCGGAGCCACAATTCGAGCGCGTTGTCTGGATTGTGCTGGATAGCGTGGGGATCGGCGAACTGCCGGACGCGGCCGAGTACGGCGACGCGGGCCGCGACACGCTGGGGCACATCGCGCGCTCGCGCCCGCTCGCGATTCCGCATCTCGTGCGCCTGGGGCTGGCGAACATCAAGCCGCTGCAGCATCTGATTCCGCCGGCGCATCCCGCCGGGTGCTACGGCAAGGGGGCCACGGTCTCGCCGGGGAAGGACACGACCACCGGGCACTGGGAAATGGCCGGCATCTGGCTCGAGCGGGCGTTTCCGGTTTACCCGCACGGCTTCCCCAAAGCCGCTGATCGAGGAATTCGAGCGGCAAATCGGCCGCCGCACACTCGGCAACAAGCCCGCCTCCGGCACAGAAATCCTCAAGGAACTCGGAGAAGAGCACGTGCGCACGGGCTTTCCCATCGTCTACACGTCGGGCGACAGCGTGTTTCAGATCGCGGCGCACGAGGACGTGATTCCCATCGCCGAGTTGTATCGCATGTGCGCAACGGCGCGCGCGCTGCTGGACGGACCCCATCGCGTGGGCCGCGTTATCGCCCGGCCGTTCACCGGCGCGCCGGGTAACTTCCGCCGCACCGAGCGCCGCCACGATTATGCCGTTGACCCGCCGCGGCCGATGCTCCTCGACGTGCTCGCGGAGCGCAATGTCCCGGTGCTGGGCGTCGGCAAGATTCACGACATCTACAACGGGCGCGGGGTGGGGAATTACGTCACCACGAAGAACAACGCGGACGGCATGGTGAAACTCACGGAATCGCTGGCGCGCCAGCCCAAGGGACTGATCTTCGCCAACCTCGTGGATTTCGACATGCTCTACGGCCATCGCAAGGACGTCAAGGGTTTCGCGCGCTCGCTCGAAGAGTTCGACGCGCTGCTGGGCCCGTTCCTGGATTTGCTGCGCGCCGGCGACCTTCTCCTGCTCACCGCGGACCACGGCTGCGATCCCGACCCGCAAAATCCGACCACGGATCACTCCCGCGAATACGTTCCCATCGTCGCCTACGGTCCTGGCGCCGCCGCGGGCGTCAACCTCGGCACGCGCGCGACGCTGGCGGACATGGGCCAGACCGTCGCCGCCAACTTCGGCGCCGCGATTCCCCACGGCACGAGTTTTCTCACGCAGATTGTGGCTGGTTGACGGGCGGTGGCTGAATGCTTCCTGAAGATCAGATCCCCGGCAGCTAACGGTCCCAAGCCGCCCGTTTCGTGACCCGAAACGGCCTCCTAAGGCGCCTTTTGGGAGCCATACTCATGCTCCCGGTGCTGCCATTTTGCACCGCGATCCGCGACCTCGTCGCCGCGCTCTAGCCTCGTCCGAAGACATGCAGGAGCTGACAACCGCGGCGATTCAATCCGCGGGGGAAGTTTCCTTGGGGGCGTAGTAGCCGGTGCGGCTGCGCACGGAGAGCTTGCCGCGGGGCGACTGCACCTGGACGCGCACGGTGCGGAAGGTGCCGTCCTTGGCGGAATTGGTGGGATAGTAGCCGAGCGTGTACTGCTTGCGCAGCTCGTTGGCCACGCGCTCGCAAATCGGCGAGACCTCTTCGAGGGAGGCGGGAAAGTAGGCTTGTCCGCCGGTGGCCCCGGCGAGTTCCTCCAGCACCTTCTTGGAGTGGCGGACCATTCCCTTGTCGTGTTTGAGATCGTCCTCGCTGAAGACGCCGATGGTGTAGATGGTGGCGTTGGATTGCTGGGCCGCCTGGATCGCCTGATCGAAAGTTTTCCGGCTGGCGTCGTCGTCTCCGTCGGTGATGACCAGCAGCACGCGCTTGTCCTTGTGGCCCTTTTTGAGATGGTCGAGCGATCCAATCACCGCGTCGTACAGGGCCGTGCCGCCGTGGATGGTGATGCGGGACAGGGCGTCGTTGAGCTCGCTCGTGTCGCTGGTGAAGTCGTGTTCGGTGTCGAGATAGTATTCGTCGTTGAAATTCACGACGAAGGCTTCGTCTTGCGGATTGCTGGTGCGGACGAACGTCAGGGCGGCGGCGTTGACCTGCGCGCGCTTGGTCTCCATGCTGCCGCTGTTGTCGATCACCAGCCCCATGGTGATGGGAATGTCTTCGTGGGAGAACAGGGAAACCTTCTGCTCGGTCTTGTCCTCGAAGACGCGAAAATTATTGCGATCCAGGTCGAGGACCAAACGGCCGCTGGCATCCGCCACGGTGACGTGCAGCACCACAAGGCCGACATCGGCGCGCAGCCGGTGGCTGGCGCCGGGCTGCTGGCCCGGCGGCGCGTAGCCGGGCGGGGGCGGGACATTGACCGGCGCGGGCGCCAGTGGGTCCTGCGCGCGCACACTCGGACAGCTGAAAAACACAGCCAGGAGCAGAAGGGCGGACAGGAAGGCGAAAGCCCGGCTAGTGGCCGGGCGCGAAATAGCCGGTCTTGGCGAAGACGGAGAGCGGAGGCAAACCCTTGGGCGGGTGCAGCCGGACCTTAATCTTGCGCCACTTGCCATCGTGGTCCCGGTGACTTGGCGTGTATCCGAGAACATACTGGTTGCGCAGCTCCAGACTGATTTTGGCCGCGATATCGGGGAGCTCGTTCACATTGCTCACGGTGAAGACGCGCCCGCCGGTCATCTGCGTCAGGTCGTACAGCAACGAGGGGCCGGCCCGCTCTTCGGGCGTGCTCTCGCTGTTGAAAAGCCCGATGGCGTAAATCTGAACATCCGCCTCCTGCACGTACCGGCGGACTTCCGATTCGCTGTACCTGCTATGATTATCGCCTCCGTCGGATAAGATGAGCAAAGCTTTCTTTGTGTTGTGTGCTCCTTTCATCTGGCTCAATCCCAGATAGACGCCGTCGTACAGAGCCGTCAGGCCGCGCGCAGAGGTGTCGCTCAGGCGGCTCTGCAGATCGTCCACGCTGGGGGTGAACTCGCTGACCAGGCGCGCCCGGTCGTTGAAGTTGACGAGGAAGAATTCGTCCTGGGGATTGGCGGTCCGGAAAAACTGCACGGCGGCCTGGCGCGAGCGGTCGATTTTGTCCGTCATGCTGCCGCTCATGTCGAAAATGACGCCGATGGAAACGGGCACGTCCTGGCTGGAAAACCAGGTGACCTCCTGCTCGACGCCGTCCTCGAAGATGCGGAAATCCTCGCGCTCCAGGCCCGTGACGATGCGTCCCAGCGGATCGGTGACGGTGGCGCCCACCAGCGTCATTTCCGTCTCCGTCTTGAGCGGCTGGCCCTTTCTGATTCTTGGAATGTCCTTGGACGGCGGGGCGACGGGACCGACGGGAACTCCCTGGGCGCCGGCGCGCGCGGCATGCGACCCGAGGAGCGGAGCGAAGCAAATAGCGAGCAGGGCGCAGATCGCCTCCAGGGCCCATTTGCGGCTCAGTTGCCTGGTTTGGTGATTCACAACGCGCCCCCGCGAATCTGAGAGAAGTCTACCACCGCGCAGGCCGGAAGCAAGGTCCGTCGTCGGAGGCCGGGCGTACTGGCCTGGCCGGCGCCGGAGAGCCTCGCGGGTCCGTGTTATCATGGCCGCGGCCGTGCAAGACGGCGCAATCGCATGGAGCAAACGAAACAGTCCGAAGCGAAGGTCCTGGTGGTGATTCCGGCGCGCCACGCGTCGTCGCGATTCCCCGGCAAGCCGCTGGCGCTGATCGCCGGGCGGCCCATGATTCAGCATGTGGTCGAGCGGGTGCGGCGGGCGCAATTGGTGTCGCAGGTCGTGGTGGCCACCGAAGACGAGAGGATTCAGAGGGCGGTGGAAGGGTTCGGCGGGGAAGCGGTGCTGACGCGGCCCGATCATCGCACCGGGACCGACCGCGTGGCCGAAGTGGCGGCGCACCGGGGGGCGGACATCTACATCAACGTGCAGGGAGACGAGCCACTGATCGATCCCGGCACGGTGGACGCGCTGGTTTCCGCGATGTTCGACGATGAGTCGGTGCAGATCGCCACGCCGTGCACCGCCATCACGCACCGCGAGGACATCGTGGACCCGAATATCTGCAAGGTGACGCGCGATTTCGAAGGGAACGCGCTCTATTTTTCGCGGGCGCCGATTCCCTGGGTGCGCGACGCCGAGGAGTCGGTGGCCGCGCGCCACTGGAAGCACCTGGGCATCTACGCGTTCCGGCGCGACGCGCTGCTGGAATTTCCCACGCTGCCGCCGGGCGAACTCGAGCGCATCGAGCAACTCGAGCAGCTGCGGTGGCTGGAGAATGGGTTCCGCATCCGCGTGGTGGAAACCGACTACGACGCCGTCAGCGTGGACGTGCCCGCCGATCTGGCTCGGGTCGAAAAGATTCTCGCCTCGCGCCGCGCGCAGTAGCGCGCAGCTCAGTTTGTCCAAAGGCAAAGCGTTCACCGCAGAGACGCAGAGGGCGCAGAGAAAACCTTGGAATTTTCTCTACTCTGCGGTCTCTGCGCCTCTGCGGTAAATTTTTCCGGAGCGGCCCTCCCAAAATTCTGAAAAACGTGATTTGACACACGCGGGCTTTCCGACCATAATGCGTCGTACCGATTCTCCCGGAGGAAATCAAGCGCCTTGCAGACCGGCCCGAAGTACATCTTTGTGACGGGCGGCGTGGTTTCTTCTCTAGGCAAGGGCGTGGCGGCGTCGTCGATGGGCTGCCTGCTCGAAAGCCGCGGGCTGCGGGTAACCCTCCAGAAGTGCGACCCCTACCTGAACGTCGATCCCGGCACGATGTCTCCCTACCAGCACGGCGAGGTGTTTGTCACCGACGACGGCGCGGAGACGGATCTGGATTTGGGGCACTACGAGCGGTTCACGTCGGCGCACCTGACGCGCGATCATAACTGGACCACCGGGCGCATCTACGAGTCGATCATCGCCAAGGAACGCCGGGGCGATTATCTGGGCAAGACCGTGCAGGTGATCCCGCACGTCACCGATGAGATCAAATCGACCTTTCGCAAAGTAGCCGTGGGCGTGGATATCGTGCTGGTGGAAATTGGCGGCACGGTGGGCGACATCGAGTCGCTGCCCTTCCTGGAAGCCATCCGCCAGATGCGCCTGGAACTGGGCGCCGAAAACGTGGTCTTCGCGCACTTGACGCTGGTGCCGTACATCGCCGCGGCCGGCGAACTCAAGACCAAGCCGACGCAGCACAGCGTGAAGGAACTGCTAAACATCGGCATTCAGCCGGACATTTTAATTTGCCGCAGCGACCGCCCGTTGGGCGCCGAATTGAAGGCCAAGATCGCGCTATTCTGCAACGTGGCTGAATCGTGCGTGATCTCCGCTCCCGACGTCCCGAATATCTACGAGGTTCCCATGACGCTGGCGGCCGAGGGACTCGATGAGCAAGTGTTGCGGTTGCTGCGGATCGAAGCGCCGCCGCGCGACCTGAGCCGCTGGCTGGCCATGCTCGAGACGCTGGAACACCCGCAGGGCGAGGTCCGCATCGGGGTGGTGGGGAAGTACGTCCAGCTCGAAGACGCCTACAAGAGCCTGCGCGAAGCCCTGGTCCACGGCGGGCTGGCCAACCGCCAGCGCGTGGTGATCGAGTGGGTCGAGGCCGAGGACATTGATTCTCCGGCGACCGCGGAACGCCGGCTGCGCCACGTCGACGGGGTGCTGGTGCCCGGCGGCTTCGGCAAGCGCGGCATTCAGGGCATGGTCCACGCCATCACCTACGCGCGGGAGAAGAAGGTGCCGTTCTTCGGCATCTGCCTGGGCATGCAGTGCGCCACGATCGAATACGCGCGCGAAGTCTCGAAGCTGGAGCGCGCCGACAGCACCGAATTCGATCCCTCGACGCCGCACCGCGTGATCTACAAATTGCGCGAGCTGCTCGGCGTGGACGAAATGGGCGGGACGATGCGCCTGGGGGCTTGGCCGTGCAAGCTCGAGCCGGGATCGTTTGCCGCCAAGGCCTACGGCACGACGGAAATTTCCGAGCGCCACCGCCATCGCTACGAATTCAACAGCGAATACGAAGAGCCCCTGACGAGCGCCGGCTTGCGCATCACGGGAAGGACGCCGGACCGCACCTACGTCGAGATCGTCGAGGTGCCCGATCACCCGTGGTTCCTCGGCTGCCAGTTCCACCCCGAGTTCAAATCCAAGCCGCTGGCGCCGCATCCTCTGTTCACCGCGTTCATTCGCGCCAGCCTGGAAAACCACCGCCGCCGCCTCGGACAGCCGGCCGAGTCCTCGTCGGAAACGCGCGTGCCTGCCGCTGGATCTTCCTCGACCGATTAGTCTGGCTCTCTCTCCTTGAAGACGAGCACGGCTCGCGGTGTTCCATGTTTCGCGCGCGAACTACGCCGGCATAACACAGAGGACACGGAGCCATCGCAGAGTTCGCAGAGGATTCTACGGAGGCAAAAGAGGCGCGGCCGGAAACTTTGAGCACGCGCCCCTGTCCGATATTCGGGCGATGCTAGACGCCGAGGACGTTGACGAGTTCGCGGACCGACGCGGCCGACTTATCCAGCGCCGTCTTTTCCTCGGGCGTGAGCTTGATCTCGATGATCTGCTCGACGCCGCGCGCGCCGAGCTTCACGGGCACGCCGACGAAGAGTCCCTTGATGCCGTATTCGCCCTCGAGATAGACGGCGCAGGGCAGAATCTTCTTCTTGTCCTTCAAGATGGCCTCGACCATCTCCACCGCCGCGGCGGAAGGCGCGTAATAGGCCGAGCCGGTCTTCAGCAGGTTGACGATTTCGGCGCCGCCCTTGCGCGTGCGGGTGATGATGGCTTCGAGTTTATCCTTGGCGATCAGTTCGGGGAGGGGAATTCCGGCGACGGTGGAGTAGCGCGCCAGCGGCACCATGTCGTCGCCATGCCCGCCGAGCACGAACGAATGCACATTCTCGACCGAGACGCCGAGTTCGGCGGCGACGAAGGTGCTCATGCGCGCCGAGTCGAGCACGCCGGCCATTCCCAGGACGCGGTTTTTTGGGAATCCGCTCACCTTGAAGGCCGCCTGGGCCATGGCGTCGAGCGGGTTGGTCACAATGATCAGGATGGCGTTGGGCGAAAGCTTGACCACGGATTCGACCACGGCTTTGATCACGTCGTAGTTGGCCTTGAGCAGGTCGTCGCGGCTCATGCCCGGCTTGCGCGGGAAGCCCGCGGTGATGACGATGACGTCGCTATTGGCGGTTTCCTTGTAATCTCCCGTGGCCGTCGAAATGCCGGCGGCGTGCGCGTTGCTGCCAATGATGGGCGCGGATTCCGCCATGTCCAGGGTCTTGCCGGCCGGCACCCCGTCGAGAATGTCGGTGAGCACGACGTCGGCGAGCCCCGCATCGTGAATGCGCTGCGCCGTGGTCGAGCCGACGAAACCGCCTCCCACTACCGTCACTTTGTTCCGCATACGAACGTCTCCTTTTAGTAGGGCAATTGAGTTTGAGTTGCCGGGATAAAGAGTCCACGCGAGATCCTCGCGCGGCCAAAACTCGTCTCGCAAATTAAGAAGCGGTTGCGAGCTACCGCCCGACCGTGGCGGGCGCCTGCATGTTCTCGATGATCGATGTGGCAAAGTCCGTCGTGCTGAGTTTGGTCGCGCCGGGCATGAGCCGCTCGAGATCGTAGGTCACGCGCTTCTGCAGAATGGTCCGCTCGATGCCTTCTTCGATGAGTTGGCCCACTTCGTTCCATCCCATGTAATTGAACATCATCACGCCGGAGAGCATTACGGAACTGGGATTGATGACATCCTTATCGGCATATTTCGGCGCGGTGCCGTGCGTTGCTTCGAACACGCCGAAGCCGTCGCCGATATTGGCGCCCGGGGCCATGCCGAGGCCGCCCACCTGCGCCGCCAGGGCGTCGGAGATGTAATCGCCGTTCAGGTTGGGCGTGGCGAGGACGGAGTATTCGTCCGCGCGGGTCAGCACCTGCTGGAAGATCGAGTCGGCGATGCGATCGTTGACCAGCAGCTTGCTCTTCCACTGGCCGCGGCCATGCGTCTGGTACAAAGCGTCGAGCGTGCGTTGCACTTCGGCGCAGATCTCGGCATGAAATTCCTTGGTGCCGCGTTCGAGCCCCGGCTCGATCATGGCGGCATTCTGCTCGACGGGAAGGTTCGGATTCTTGTCCTTGTTGTCGAGAATCCAGCTTTCGCGTTCCGTCACGATCTGGCTGCGGAATTCCTCGATGGCCAGTTCGTAGCCCCAGTCGCGGAACGAACCTTCGGTAAATTTCATGATGTTGCCCTTGTGCATCAGCGTGACCTTGGGGCGCTTGTTGCGCAGGGCGAAGTCGATGGCCCGGCGCATGAGTTGCTTGGTGGCCTTCACGGAAATGGGCTTGATGCCGATGCCGGAGTCCTCGCGGATCTTCTTGGATGTGCCGCGGAGCATTTCGTTGTTCAGGAAGTCGATCAGCTTCTTCGCTTCGGGCGTACCTTGCTTCCACTCGATGCCGGCGTAGACGTCCTCGGTGTTCTCGCGGAAGACCATGACGTTGACGCGCTCGGGGTTCTTCACCGGCGAGGGCACTCCCTTGAAGTAACGCACCGGCCGGACGCAGGCGTAGAGGTCCAGAATCTGGCGCAGCGCGACGTTGAGCGAGCGGATTCCGCCGCCCACCGGAGTCGTCAGCGGCCCTTTGATGGCGATGCGAAAATCGCGGATGGCCTCGACGGTGTCCGACGGCAGCCAGTCCTTGAACTGGTTGAAGGATTTCTCGCCGGCGAAAACCTCCAGCCAGGCGATCTTCTTCTTGCCGCCATAGGCCTTCTCGACCGCGGCGTCAAACACGCGCCGCGAGGCTTTCCAGATGTCGCGTCCCGTGCCGTCGCCTTCGATGAACGGGATGATCGGCTGGTCGGGAACACGGAACTTGTCGTCGATGAATTCGATCTGTTGCCCGTTCGATGGAACCGCTACTCCGTTGTATGACTTTCTCATAATTAAGACCGTCCTCCTGTATATGTACGACCGGCCCCGCAACCGCCGGCAAAAAAGTCTCCGTGAAACTAATTACATTATCACAATCCCTGCTACTCGGTACATCAGAGGTGCGCATCTGTTTCATGAATTCTGTAGGTCGCTCGCACGCGTGAGGGATTTTCTTCGGGCTTCGGCAGGGACGACACCGGTTCGGCGCCGGTGGAAATCCCAGGAAATGTGGCGGCTTTCCGATGCCGCGCCGATCCGCGGCAGAGGAGGTGAAGGTTTGCGTTCTTCATGCACAACTTGAAGCCGGAAATCCGAATGATTTTCTTCAACAACACTTCAACTTCCGGACGAACTGTCGGCAAGCCGACCTCGAGTTCTTCAACAGGAACGTGAGAGGCCGTGGATCTCCTGCAGCTATTCGTAGGACATGGTGCGCCCAAAGGAGGCGGCGAAGCGGGCGAAGATGAGGCCGATCAAAAATCCGCCGATGTGCGCCCACCACGCAATGCCTCCGTTGTTGACCGCTCCGAGCGAGCCAATCCCGCTCAGAAATTGGAGTACGAACCACAGTCCAATGAAGACCACCGCCGGAATGCGCGCCAGGAAGATGAATACAAGGAAGACCAGCGTAAGGATGCGCGATCTAGGGAAGAAGAGAATGTACGCCCCCATGACGCCGGAAATCGCGCCGCTGGCTCCCAAGGACGGGACATGCGAGCCCCAGGAAAAAAAGAGTTGCGAGACGTTCGAGCCGATCCCGCAGAAAAGATAGAAGAAGAGATAGGGAATGGGTCCGAGGCGGTCCTCCACGTTCGCTCCGAAGATCCAGAGGAACCACATATTGCCGAGGATGTGCACCCACCCTTCGTGCAGAAACACAGAGGTGAACAGCGGGAGAAGCGCCTGTGTGAGCGTGTAGTGGTGTCCAGCCAGCGCCAGCGAGATCTTCGAGGGGACCAGGGCATAGGTTAGGAGGAATGCCTCGCCTACCTTGTCCGACAGGGACGGTTGATGCACGAAGACCGCGATATTCACGGCAATCAGGAGCAACGTCACGATGGGTACCGACCGCCGCGGCGTCATATCCTTTAGCGGGATCATTGACTCGCCCCTGCTGCTGCCGCGGCTCGCCGCGCGGCTTCCTGCAGTTCTTCGGGCGAGTACGCCGCTTCGGATCGTTGTCCGTTCCGGCGCAGATTCGCAATCTGGTCGAGCTTGGCAATGCCGCCGCGGGCGCCCGGGGCCGTGCAGTTCAAGGAAGCCGCCGCGCAACTGAATTCCAGAATCTCCTCCAGAGACCAGGCGTGCAGGAGTCCGTAGCAGAAGGCTCCGTGAAAAATATCGCCCGCGCCGGTTGTGTCCACTGCCTCCACCCGAAAGCCGCGACACAGAAGGAAGCGCAAACCATCCCACGCCAGAACGCCGAGCCGCCCGAGGGTTGCGGCAACGGTGCGGCATCTGAATTCCCGAATAATTGCAGGAAGCGATTTCAACAAATCAGGTTCTCCGGTCAGCCGTTCCGGAAAATCCTTGGAAGTTATGGGGAAATCCACGCATTCAAGTAACGCTTGAACTCCCGGATAGAGATTGTCGAGGTCGGCGACCACGGGAATTTCTTCCTCGCGCGCCCATCGCGCGGCCTGCGCGGCGGCCTCCGTATCGTGCCCATCGACCAGCAGGAGTGCGCGCGCCACTGATCCACTGCCGCTTCAAATCCTCCGGACGCAGGGCGATGTTGGGGTCGCGCTTCCAAAGAACGGTGCGCTCACCGGATTGCTCGTCCACGAGAATGTAGGCCGTCTGGCTGCTGCAGCCCGGAGCAAGAATCCAGTGGGCATCGACGCCTTCGCGCTCCATTTCCGCCTTCTGGAGATTTCCGGCCGCGTCGTCGCCGATTTTCCCGACGTAGCGCGCCGCCAGTCCCCAGCGGCGGCAGGCGACCACGGCGCTGGCCACCTGTCCTCCGGGACGCACCTCGGCGGAGAGCAGTTCGATTTTGGAATCCGGCGCGGGGAAGCGGGGCAGGCGCAGGATCGTGTCGGTGGCGTTGATTCCGACGCCGACGACATCGGCCCGCGGGAGCGCAATCGCTTCGGTCATGAGGCTACAACTGTAGCCGAGCCGGCGGATTTTTGAAACGCCGGCGCGGAGATTAATTGCGCGGCGTGCGTGGCTATGATAAAAAAATTGTTCCGGCGCGCGCCGCTTGTACGCGCATGCTCGCGGCCGTCGGCGCGCCGACAGCTGATGCCAGTTCACGAATCCGAGGCCATCATTCTACAAAGCTACGCGCTGGGAGAAGGGGACCGGCTGGTCAGCTTTCTGTCCCGCACGATGGGGCGCCTGCGCGGAGTGGCCTCCGGGGCGCGTAAGCCAAAGAGCCGGTTCGGCTCGACGCTCGAGCGGCTGTCGCACGTGCGCATCTGGTATTTCGAGCGGGAAACCCGCGAGCTGGTGCGCATCAATCAGTGCGAGATGATCGAGTCGTTTCTGGGTGCGTTCAGCGATTACGCATCGAGCGTGGCGCTGGCGCTGTTTTCCGAGATTACCGGGGCGGTGCTGCCGGAAAAGGAAGCGTCGGACGCGAACTTCCGGCTGCTGCTGCTGGCCACCCAGACGGTGAAGCGCACCGGGAAATGCGAGCTGCCGCTGGCGTACTTCGCGCTGTGGACGGTGAAGCTGGGCGGCTGGCTGCCTTCGCTCGATCGCTGCGGGCAGTGCGGCCAGGCGCTGGGAGCCAACGATCCGGCGTGCTTTTCGCCCAGCGCCGCGGCGCTGGCGTGCGGCAAGTGCCGCCGGCCCGGGATGCGCCTGGTTTCTCCGCCGGCGCTGTCGCTGGCGCGCAAGATGGTGGCCGAGCGGCTGGACCGTTTGCAGGACGGCGTAGTGGCCGATGCCGCCGGAGCGCGAGCGGCCCGGGAAGTGACGGAGATGATGCTCGACATCATCGAACACCAAATCGACCGCAAGCTCGTATCGCGGGAACTTCTGGAGTCGCCAGCGTGAACAGCCAGGCTCGTAGTGCGAAGATCAAAGGACGCCCTTCCGCAGCGAAGGGACTCACGTTTCAGAATCTTCTCCTGAAACTTGAGGAATACTGGGCGCAGCGCGATTGCGTGCTGCAGCAGCCCTACGACATCGAAGTCGGCGCCGGCACCATGCACCCGGAGACGTTTCTGCGCGTCCTGGGACCGGAACCCTACCGCGTGGTCTACGCGCAGCCGAGCCGGCGCCCGGCCGACGGCCGCTACGGCGAAAATCCCAACCGCCTGTACAAGCACACGCAACTTCAAGTGGTACTCAAACCTTCGCCCGCCGACATTCAGGACCTTTATCTCGCGAGCCTCGCCGCCGTGGGGATCAACCTAAAGGAACACGACATTCGCTTCGAGGAAGATAATTGGGAATCGCCCACGCTGGGCGCCTGGGGAATCGGCTGGCAGGTCCTGCTCGACGGGCTGGAGATCACGCAGTTCACCTACTTTCAGCAGTGCGGGGGAGTGGACCTCGACCCAAGTTCGGTGGAGCTGACGTACGGTCTGGACCGCATCGCCGCGTATCTGCAGGGCGTGGACAACGTGTTTGATGTGCGCTGGTCGGACACCATCAGTTATCGCCAGGTGCGTCTGGCCGAGGAGCAGCAGCTATCCTCCTACAGCTTCGATTTTGCCGACGCGGCTTCCACGCGCAAGCAGTTTGATCTGGCCGAGGCCGAAGCGGCGCGGCTGCTGGCGGAGTATGCGCGGCTGAAGGGCAAGTCCGTGGCGCGGTTTCCCGTGCTTCCGGCGTACGACTTCTGCCTGAAATGCTCGCACCTGTTCAATCTGCTCGATGCACGCGGCGCCATTTCCGTCACCGAGCGCGCCGCCATGATCGGGCGGGTGCGCAAGCTGGCCACGCAGGTCGCCGCGCGTGGCTCGACCAGCACGCTGCGGCGCGGCCGTCTTCCGAGGTGAGCGCATGAAGCGGCGCGTGAAGAAATCGGGTGTGGCGGGAGGAAGCGCGAAGGCGGGCGCGAACGGGATGACGGGCGATCTTCTGTTCGAGATCGGCTGCGAAGAAATTCCCGCGGGCATGATTTTCAAGGCCACCGAGGAACTTAAAGCGATTCTTGCAAAACACCTAGTCGGCGCCGACCTGGTCGACGAGCCGACAGTTCAAGAAGCGATTGAAACATTCGGCGCGCCGCGCCGGCTCGTCGCCATCGTGCGCAATGTTCGCCTCAAGCAGCCCGACGCCACGCGCGAAATTACCGGACCTCCCAAGGCCATCGCGTTCGACTCGTTTGGAAAGCCGACGCGCGCGGCCCTCAGCTTCGCGGAAAAGCAAGGCGTGGCGGTCTCGAAGCTCACGGTCGCGGAAACACCCAAGGGCCCGTACATTGTCGTGAAGCAGGTCGTTCTGGGAAAGCCGGCGGCGCAGATTCTCGCGGAGATTTTGCCCCAGGCCATAAAGGAAATTTCCTGGCCGCGGTCGATGTACTGGTTTGGCGCGCAGACGCCGCGCTTCATCCGGCCGGTGCGATGGATCGTGGCGGTGCTCGACGGGAAGGTGATTCCGTTTTTGTTCGGCGATGTTCGCGCGGGAAATCGCACCTGCGGTCATCGCTTCCTCGGGAAGAAGAACATCGCGGTCGCCGGGCCCCGCGACTACGAATCGAAGCTGCAGAAGAATTTCGTGCTGTGCCGGCCGGAAACGCGCCTCAAGAAGATTGAAGCGGAACTCAAGGCCCTGGCGGGGAGCAGAGGGCTGCGGGTTCGCCGCGATGCGGGCCTGCTGAACCTTGTCAGTTACTTGAATGAGTGTCCTACGGTGATTCTCGGCAGCTTCGACCCGGCGTTTCTGGCGCTGCCGGAGGAAATTCTGGTGACGGTGATGCGCGGGCACCAGAAGTATTTCGCGGTCGAAAATCGCGCGGGCGAACTCGCCCCGCACTTTCTGGCGGTCATCAACTTGCCGCGCGACGCCAAGGGGCTGGTGCGCGCCGGGCACGAACGCGTCTTGCGGGCGAGATTCGCGGACGCGCAATTTTTCTGGGAGTCGGATCAGAAGCGCCGCCTGGCGGGCTATCTTCCCAAGCTCGCGGCGGTCACCTACGAACGGCGGTTGGGGAGCTACGGCGATAAGGTCGCGCGCATGCGCATGCTGGCGCGGTGGCTGGCCGAACAATGGTTTTCGGGCGGCGTGACGCAGGCCGATGTGGCGGGCTCGGATCGCGCCGCGGAACTGGCGAAGTGCGATCTGGTGACGGAGATGGTGCGGGAGTTCACCGAGTTGCAGGGAATCGTGGGCGGGCTCTACGCGCGCGCGCAGGGCGAGCCGGAGGAAATTTCCTGGGCGGTCTACGATCACTATAAGCCGGCGGGTCTGGAGGATCCGCTGCCGAGAAATCTGACCGGCTGCGCCGTGGCCATGGCCGATAAGCTCGATTCGCTGGTGGCCTGTTTCGCGGTGGGCGCCATTCCCACGGGATCCAGCGATCCGTTTGCCCTGCGGCGCGCGGCGCTGGGGATCGTCAAGATCATCCTGGAAAAGAATCTGCCGCTTTCGATTTCGGCGGCCGATTTCGGCGGCCTCGCGGTCGTTGCGGGAGCACGCGCCGCACATCGAGGTGTCGGCCGAGGCCGAGCAGCAGGTGCTCGAATTCTTGCTCGAGCGCGCGCGGTACATCCTCCGCGAACTGCGCGGCTTCGCCTACGATGAAATCAATGCAGCCTTCGCGGCGGGCGCGGACGACCTGGTGGACGCGGTCGAGAGGGTTGCGGCGCTCAAGGCCATCCGCCACACCAACAACTTTGCGCCGCTGGCCGCCAGCTTCAAGCGCATCCGCAATATTCTGGACAAATCGGCCAAGCAGCAGGACAAGGCGCAGTCCGGCGTGCGCCCGGAGTTGCTCGTGGAACAGGCCGAGCGGGAGCTGTACGCGGCGGCGCAGGAGATCGGCAAAGAAGCGGCTCGGTGGAAGAGGGAACGGAAGTACCGGGCGGCGCTGGAAAAAATTTCGGAGTTGCGCCCCGCGGTGGATCTGTTCTTCGACAAGGTGCTGGTGATGGCGGAGGATGAAAATGTTCGCCGGAACCGCCTGGCGTTGCTGGGGACGCTATTGAAGGAATTTTCGACCATTGCCGATTTTTCAGAATTAGGGGCCGAGGAATCGAAAGAAATACTTCAAGTGGCCGGGCGGAAGCGTTAGCCGTGGATTCAAGCGTCTCTTGAGCTGTGGGCGCGCCGACAAATTTGCAGCGAAAATAAAATTCACGGCAACAATCGAAGGAGCGAGATGAAATACGTTTATTTCTTCGGAGCAGGAAAAGCGGACGGAACGGGCGAGATGAAGGAACTGCTGGGCGGCAAGGGCGCCGGTCTCGCCGAGATGACGCGCATCGGCCTGCCGGTTCCGGCAGGCTTCACCATTACGCACCCAAGCGTGCGACTACTACTTCCAGCGCGGGCGGCGATATCCGAAGGAAATGCGCGCCGAAGTGGCGAAACATCTGGCGCGGCTGGAAAAGCTGACCGGGAAGAAACTGGGCGACGCCAGGGACCCGCTGCTGGTCAGCGTGCGATCCGGCTCGGCGCGTTCCATGCCCGGCATGATGGAGACGATTCTCAATCTCGGCTTGACCGACCGGTCGGTGGAGGGCCTTGCCAAGGCCACCAACAACGACCGCTTCGCCTGGGATGCCTACCGCCGCCTGGTGCAGATGTATTCCACCGTGGTGATCGGCCTGCCCAAGGAAGATCTGGAAGCGCGGCTGCGCAGCCTCAAGAATTCCCTGGGCGTGAAGGACGACACGCAGGTGACGGCGCAGGGCTGGCAGCAGTTGGTGAATGAATATAAGGCCTACTTCAAGGAAAAGACCGGGCGCGATTTCCCGCAGGATCCCGTCGAGCAACTCTGGGGCGCCATCGGTGCGGTGTTTGAGTCGTGGATGGGCGAAAAGGCGGTCACCTACCGGCGCGTCGAGAGGATAACCGGGCTTCTGGGCACGGCCGTCAGCGTCGTGCAGATGGTCTTCGGCAACACCGGGGAGGATTCCGGAACGGGCGTCTGCTTCACGCGCGATCCCTCGACCGGCGAGAAGATTTTCTTCGGAGACTTCCTGCTGAACGCGCAGGGCGAGGACGTCGTTGCCGGCATCCGCACGCCGCTGCATCTGAGCGACCTGAAAACCATCATGCCGAAGGTTTACCGGCAACTCGAGCGCGTCCGCGAAAAACTCGAGAAGCACTACCGCGACATGCAGGACATGGAGTTCACCGTCGAGAAGGGCACGCTCTACATGCTGCAGACGCGCACGGGCAAGCGTTCGCCCAGCGCGGCGTTTTGCATGGCCGTCGATATGGCCAACGAGAAGCTGATCACAGTTGAAGAAGCACTTGAACGCGTGAAATCCGAGGACATCGAACGGCTGTTCTATCCCGTACTGGCTCCCAGTCTGGCGCGCACCGAACTCGCCAGCCGCAAAATCGTCGAGGGCATCAATGCCGTTCCCGGCGCGGCCGTGGGCAAGGCGGTTTTCACGGCGCATGAGGCGGAAGCATGGGCCGCGCGCGGCGAGAAAGTGATTCTGGTTCGCCGCGAGACCAGTCCCGAAGACGTGGGCGGGATGTACGTGGCGCAGGGGATTCTCACGGCCACCGGCGGAAAGACCAGCCACGCGGCGGTGGTGGCCCGCGGCTGGGGAAAGTGCTGCATCGTCGGAGCCGAAAAGCTCAACATCGAGGCGGACGCCAAAAAGATGAGTGTCAACGGGCGCGTGGTCCGCGAAGGCGACTGGATCACGCTGGACGGCGGCGACGGGTCGGTCTATCTGGGCGAAATCGATCTGGTGCGTCCGGAACCGCCGAAGGCCTACTCCACGTTGCTGAAGTGGGCCGATACGGTGCGCAAGATCGGCGTGCGAACCAACGCGGATACGCCGCACGACGCGCGCCTGGCCCGCGATATGGGAGCGCAGGGCATCGGCCTGTGCCGCACCGAGCACATGTTCTTCAAGGACTTCGAGCGCCCGGAGAAGAGCATCGAGCGCCAGGAAGCCATTCAGGAGATGATTCTGGCGGAGACGCCCGAGGCCCGGCGGCACGCCCTCGATAAACTGCTGCCGTTCCAGCGGCGCGACTTCATCGGAATCTTCGAGGCCATGGACGGTTTCCCGGTGACGATTCGCCTGCTCGATCCGCCGCTGCACGAATTCGTCCCGCACGATGCGGATAAGCAAGCCGAGCTGGCGAAGAAAATCGGCATCTCGCCGGAGGCCGTGGCGCGGCGCGTCCAGCAACTGCATGAGGCCAACCCTATGCTGGGGCATCGCGGCTGCCGGCTTTCGATCACCTATCCGGAAATTCTCGAGATGCAGGTGCGGGCGATTATCGAGGCGGCCATCGACTGCCAGAAACGTAAAGTTAAAGTATTACCTGAGATCATGCACCCGCTGGTGCTCGATAAGAAGGAGCTGCAGATTCTCGATCGCGCGACGCGCCGCGTGGCCGACGAGATCATCGTGCAATCGAAGACGAAGCTCGAATACCTTGTGGGCACGATGATCGAATTGCCGCGGGCCGCTCTGCTGGCCGGCGAGATTGCCGAGGTGGCGGAATTCTTCTCGTTCGGCACCAACGACCTGACGCAGACGACCATGGGGCTTTCGCGCGACGACGCCGGGAAATTCCTGCCGGAGTACGTCGACGAGCGGAAGGCGGGCATCTTCAAGGACGACCCGTTCCAGACCCTGGACGTCGAGGGCGTGGGAATGCTGATCCGCTGGGCCATCGAGCGCGGGCGGAAGACCAAACCGAAGCTCAAGATCGGCATCTGCGGCGAGCATGGCGGTGACGCCGAAAGCGTCAAATTCTGCCACCGCGTGGGGATGAACTACGTGAGCGCCTCGCCGTTTCGCGTGCCCATCGCGCGGCTGGCGGCGGCCCAGGCCGTCATCGAGGACAAGAAGAAGCGAAACAACCGGAAGCGATGAAGAGTTCCACCGCGCTGAAGCCCGCCCCCAGTCAGGAGAAAGCTTCCTCTTTCCTGCTTCGCGTGCGGCGGGAACTGCGGCGCATCGCCGATCCCCGCAGATCCCCGGCCATGCAGGCTTATATGAAATCGGCGATGCCGTATCACGGCATCGCCGCGCCCTTGCTGCGCCAATTCTACAAGAGAATTTTCGCGCACGTGGATCTGTCAACCCGCGAAGTGTGGCGCGAAAAAGTGCTGCAACTATGGCGCGGAGCCAGATACCGGGAGGAACGTTATCTCGCGATCGCGCTCACCGGTGACCGCCGCGCCGGTGGATTTCAAACTCCCGGGGCGATGCCGTTATACGAAGAAATCATTGTGACGGGCGCGTGGTGGGACTATGTGGATGTAATTGCGGGGAATCGCGTCGGACCCATCCTGCGAGATTATCCGGCGCCCATGCGGAAGAAGATGCTCGCGTGGTCCACGTCGGACAACATCTGGAAGCGGCGCACCGCAATTCTGTGCCAGCTGGGATTCCGGCAGAATACGGATCTCGATCTGCTGTACGCCTGTATCGAACCCTCGCTCGATTCCCGGGAATTCTTTTTGCGCAAGGCCATTGGATGGGCGCTGCGCCAATACGCCTGGACCGATCCTGCTGAGGTAAAACGCTACGTGCGCCGCCATCAAGACCATCTGAGCCGTCTGAGCCGGCGCGAAGCGCTCAAAAACGTCGCGCGGTAGGCTGCCCCGCTACATGAACACCTTAGCGCAGAATCGTTACGTCGGCATACGCAGGAAGAAGTAGACGCCGAGGAAGCCGAAGATGGCGTCGGGGGCCCATCCGGCCACCAGCGGCGGCAACTGTCCCACCGAGCCCATGGCCTCAAACAGCGCCGCCGTGGCCCAGTAGACAATCCCGATCCCCACGGCGACGGCCAGTCCGCCGATGGCCCCGCGCGTGCCCACCAGAAACGCGAAGGGCGCTCCGAGGAAGACGATAATCGCGGCGATCAGAGGAAACGCGAATTTCTTGTGCCACTCGACGGAGAGCTTCGCCGTATCGAAGCCGGCCTGGCGGAGACTGGCGATGTAGTCCCCAAGCTGGAGCCAGTTCATCTGGTGGTCCTGGCGGACCTCGCGGCGGAAGTAGCCGGGCGATTCGGTCAGCTCCGGAAGCGAGGTGACCTTGAAGGAATCGTAGCGGGCGACGCGGCCGTCGCTGCCGAAGTCGCGCACCCATCCTCCGGTGAGAACCCATGTATTTTCGGTCGGCTCCCAGCTCGCGCGCGCGGCGAAAACGCGCCGGCGCAGCTGAAAGGTGGCCGGATCGAGTTCGAAGACGCTCAAATCGCCGAACAGCTGCCGGTCCGGGTCGAACAGGTCGTAATTGTAGATTTTGGTGTTTTCGCCGAAAATCCACTGGTGCGCGGGCTGAAAATAAGTTTGCGCGGGGCGGCCCTTGATGTAGTTGCGGAGGGCGTCCTGCCGCTGGTTGGCGTAGGGGAGAAACGTGGCGTCGAGAAGGAACATTCCCGCGGCCAGCAGGCATCCGGCCAGCATCAGCGGAACCACCACGCGGTAGAGGCTGATGCCGCTGGCCTTGAGCGCAATCACCTCGTTGTTCTTGGCCAGGACCGCGAGGGTCACCAGCGTGGCCACCAGCGTCGCCAGAGGCGCCAGTTGATAGATCATCAGGGGAATGAGGTAGCGGAAGTAATCCAGCACGGTCAGCGCGGAGATGTGGTTGCGGGAGATGTCGCCGAGCAGATCGAACAGGGTGAAGGCGTCGAAGATCAGGACGAAGCTCAGCAGGAGCACGGCAAAGTAATAGAAGAATTGCCGGAGCAAATAAACGTCGATGAGCATCGGGAAGGCGGCGGCGCGGGTCGGGGCGGCCTGGGGCACAGCCGTGGGCGGGAATGGCAGGGCCGCGGAACCGTTGGACGCGGGAGCCGCCGCCGCAGAGGCGCGCTTCCGCGCGGACTGCCAGGCGGACCATTGCGACTCGATCCAGGCCAGCAGGCGGTTCGGCTTGCGCACATGTTCGATGCGGCGGAAGAAAAACAGGCCGAGGAGCGCGGTCACGATGTTGGCGGACCATACGCCCACCCAGGGATCGAACCGGCCCTGCGCGGCCAGGTGATCTCCGGAAACAAACAAAAAGTAGTAGCCGCCGATCAAAACGAGCGTGAGAATCAATCCGGCGGCCCGGCCGCCGCGGCGCGGGCGCACTCCAATGGACACGCCCACAAGCGCGAAGACCAGGCAGGCCGCCGGAAAGGCGATCCGGCGGTGAAACTCCAGATGCGCCTCGCGCCATTGCGGTCCCTTGTCGTCCCACAGCGAGGCGACCGAGCGTTCGGCGAGGGAGACCGGAGTGCTTCTCTGGGGCAGCGCGGAGGCGGAAAGGTCGATGGGAATGTCGCTGGCGCCGAAGGTGGTGACGTTGTAGCGATCCGGGTCGCTGGGATCGAGTTCGTGGGTGCTGCCGTTGCCGAAGTGCAGCATGGCCTGGCCCTTGGCCGGGCCGGTGACGATCAGGGCGTCCTCGGCAATGGTCACGGCCGAAGGGGGGATGGCGCGCCCGGGCCGGTCGGCGGGTTCGCGGAAATCGCTTCCGAGGGAGCGGCTGGAGGAGGCCAGGAACACGCCGTGCCAGTGAGTCGCTGCGGCTTCCACGTCTTGCACGTATAATACGAGGCCGGGAAAGCGCTCGTCGAAAACGCGCGGCTGCACGCTGAACGGCGCCTGCGAAGTGATGATCTGGCCTTCCAACCGGCGCAGCAGGCGCACCGAGGCGGGGCTGAGCCAAAAAGTGATGAGCAGCGTGCCTAGTCCGGTGGCCAGCGCGACGGCGCCGATGGGCACCAGCAAGCGCCGCAGGCTGATGCCCGAGGCGTGCAGGGCGACGATTTCGCTGTCGGCGGACAGGCGTCCCAGCCCGATCAGGACGCCGACCAGGACGGCCATGGGCAGCGTGAAAGCCAGGACGGGCGGAAGCGTGCACAGAAATAACAGAGCCACGGTTCCCATGCCGCCCGAATGGCGCACGACCAGATCCATCAGGCGCACGAGTTGGGGGACAAAGAAAACGAACGTGAAGACCACGACGCCCAAAACCGCATGGGAGACGACTTCGCGGCCGATGTATCGGTCGAGCAAGCGCATAGCGGCGCGCCGCCATTCTAGCACGAGGCGAAGCGGCGGAGCGGAGCGTGGCGCAAGAGACGGGGAGGGACGCGTCCGTTGAGCCGAGTCAACCTGGTCATTCTCTGGCATATGCACCAGCCGCAGTATCGCGACCCGGCCACGGGGCAGTACCTGCTGCCGTGGACGCGGCTGCACGCGCTCAAGGACTACTGGGGCATGGTGAAGCTGCTGGAAGAATTCCCCGGCGTGCATGCGACGTTCAATTTCGTCCCGCTGCTCGCCGAACAGATTCAGGACTATGCCGGCGGACAATTTAAGGAGGCGTGGTTTGAGATCGCCTTCACGCCGGCCGAATCGCTCGCGCCCGAGCAGAAGCGCGAGGCGCTCGAGCGGGCCTTTCAGGTGAACGGGAATTTTCTCCACCGCTGGCCGAGGTTCGCCGAACTCGACTCGCTGGCGCGCTCGGCGGGCGCCGAGGCGTGTGTCGCACACTGGAGCGCGCGCGAGTGGCGCGACCTTCAGGTGCTCTCGCAACTGGCCTGGATGGACGAGGAGTACCTGGCGAAAGATCCGGCCGTGCGCGAGCTTTCCGCCAAGGGAAGAAATTTCACGGAAGAAGACAAGGCCGTGCTGCTCGACAAGCAGCACGAATTGCTCGCCGCGGTCCTGCCGGAATACCGCATCGCGGCCGCGCGGGGCCAAATCGAGATCTCCACCACGCCCTATTACCACCCCATCCTGCCGCTGCTGTGCGACACCAACATCGCCACGATCGCCAACGCGCACACGCCCTTGCCCCAGCCTCCCTTCCGCTATCCGCAGGATGCGCGCGAGCAACTCCTGCGGGCGCGCCGGTTCCACGAGGAGGTCTTCGGCAAGCCTCCGGCGGGGCTTTGGCCGTCGGAGGGCTCGGTGTCGAATCAGGCCCTGGAAATCGCCATGGAGCTGGGCTTCCAGTGGTTTGCCACCGACGAAGGCGTGCTGGGCCAGACGCGCAACATCGGATTCTGGCGCGACGCCGGGGGATACCCGGACAACGGCCCCGCGCTGTACAGCCCGTGGCATCTGAAGCGCAACGGAAGGGAAATCACCGGCTTCTTCCGCGACCACTACCTGTCGGACCTGGTGGGGTTCGTCTACAGCCGCATGGGCGCCGAAGCGGCGGCCGAGGATCTGCACCGGCGCATTCGCGCCATCGGGGAACGCGAACCGGCAGGGCGCACCGCCACCGTCAGCCTGATTCTCGACGGCGAAAACGCCTGGGAGTATTACCCGGAGAACGGCCGGGACTTTTTGCGCCGGTTTTACGCGCGCATCGAGCAGGACCCGGAAATCCGCGTCCTGACGGTAAGCGAAGCGATGGCCGCCATCCCGGACGCTCCACAAATGGATGGAATCTTTCCGGCCTCGTGGATCAATGCCAACTTTGACGTCTGGATTGGCGATGCCGAAGACGTGCGCGCCTGGGAACTGTTGCGCGACGCGCGGGATGTTTACGAGCGGGCGATAACGCGGGCGGCCTCGGCCAGTCCCTCCGGCACCAATGCCGCGTGGGAACAGAAAGCCAAACGCGCCTACGAAGCCATCCTGGCCGCCGAGGGAAGCGACTGGTGCTGGTGGTACGGGCCGGAGCACTCTTCGGCCAACGACGCCGAGTTTGACGAGCTGTACCGCAAGCACCTGACCGAAATCTACAACGCGCTCGGCGAGCCGGCTCCCGATGCGCTGGCCCTTCCGATCAAGCGCGCTCCCGAACGCGCCCGGCGGGAAGCTCCCATGGCGTATCTGGATGTGAAGATCGATGGGAGGGAAACCAGCTATTTCGAATGGCTGGGCGCGGGATTTTACGCCACCGACCGGCGCGGCGGGACGATGCACGGGCGCCAACAGTACGCGCTGAGCGGTTTTCAATACGGTTTCGGGCCGGGCCATTTTTTTCTGCGCATCGATACGATCGCCGAGGCCGTCGCGCTCATCCCGGAGTTTCAGTTGCGCCTGACGCTGTGGGATGCCCGCGAGACCCGCATCACCCTGCGCATCGTGCACGGACAACTGGATGGATACAACGTGGAGCACGCCGGGGTATGCCTGCTCCAGCCGGGTCCAGTCGTGGCGGCCTCCTACGGACGAATCCTCGAGCTGAGCATTGCTCGCGAGCTGTTCGATCTGCGCGGGCGCAGCGAGTTCCTGCTCAGCATCGCCATGTGGCGGGGCGGATTGCCGGTGGACGTTCTGCCCGTGGAAAAAATGATGCCTGTGGCCCTGGGCGAAGACAATTTCGCCTGGGCGCTGGAATAGAACCCGCGCGACACGAATCATCCGCCGCCAGCCTCCCGATCCCTCGCAGCATGACCCACCTGACTCCGGCGTGTAGCGGCTGTCCTGCACTGGCGGGGCGGGCGCCCTGTGTACGAATTCCCTTGCCGCCCTGTTCAGCCGCGGCACACAGAGCACACCGAGCCGGCACGGAGTTTACGGAAGATATATTGACATCCGCCACGCGCAGCGAGATATTCAGTGCGTCCCTCCCCGGGATACCGGGGTTGGAAAACTACTAACGGCAGTTGGCCCGGCAGTACGTGGGCCGCCCGATCTGACAACGAGGATCCGATCTCGTTAGCGGAGGAGGGCCTAAATGAAGAAGCAGTGGATGTGTTGCCTGCTGGCGCTGGCCGGATGCGGAAGCATCGTCGTCGCAGGATCCAGCGGTGAGCACGGCCCGATGGGGCTGCGCTTTCTCGCGGGAATTCACTCCCACCGACGGGTTCGGCATCACCACGCCCGAACTGTGTCCGGACCGCACCTCCCCGCGCGATTTTTGCCCGGAGCCGGCGGTGCGAACCTCTCCCTCCCCCTGACGTTTGAGCCGAACGTGGGCCAAGCCGACCCGCGCGCCCGCTTTATCGGCACAGGGAAGGGATTGATGGTGATACTGACCGAGCAGGAGATTGACGTGCGAGTGGCGGATGGCGCGCGCCCTGCCTCCGGCGCTTCCGAGGACGGCGTCCGGCTGCGCCTGGCCGGCAGCGAAGGCTTCGTGTGGCGCGGCGACGGAAAGCTGCGGGCGCGGAGCAATTATTTTATCGGCAGAGACCGGAGCGCCTGGCGCACGCGCGTGCCTCATTTCGCCGGCGCGCGCGCGGCGAATGCGGCGCCCGGAGTGAGCTTGGTGGTCTACGGCAACGACGAGGGCGTGGAATACGACGTGCGCCTCGCGCCGGGCGCCGACGTGTCGAAACTGCGCCTGCGCGTCTCCGGTGCAAGCGATATGCGGCTGGCCGGCAGCGGCGACCTGATGCTGAGGACCGGCGAAACCGAGCTGCGCATGAAGCAACCCCGGTTCTACGAAGAGCGGAAGCGCGGGCGGCGCCGGCGCGTGGACGGCGGATATCTGCTCGACGCCGACGGCTCGATCGGCTTTCGCGCCGGGCCGCATGATCCCGCGGCGACCCTGGTGGTCGATCCGTCGCTTTCGGTCTCCTACGACACGTTTCTCGGGGGAACGGGAGCGGAGGCTTCTGCGAGCGTGGCGATCGATAAGTCAGGAAAGGTATACGTCGGGGGCACCACGACTTCGGCGGCCAGTTTCCCGGAAACAGTGACCGCCCGGCTCGGCCCCGCCGGCGGCTCGAGCGAATTCTTTATCGCCAAAATCGATCCGGCAGCTTCCGGCGCGAACTCGCTGCTCTATCTGACGTTTCTGGGCGGCAGCGGAATGCAAGCAGGCGGATCGATCGCCGTGGATGGTTCGGGCAACGTGGCCGTCACCGGAACCACCACGTCCACGGATTTCCCCGTGACCGATGGCAGCACGCCGGGCAGCGGGCCCAATGCCACCGCGGTGAGCGAACTCGATCCCACCGGCAGCAAGCTCGTCTTTTCAACGCTGCTGGGAGGCAGCGGCGCGATGGCGCAGGCCGGGCCTGGCGGGATCGCCGTGGATGGTTCGGGAAACGTCTACGTGGCCTCGGACACCAACTCGGGTCCGGGGAGCAGTTCTCCGGGACTGCCGGTCACAACCAACGCGCTGCAAACCACGTGGGACGGCTCCGGTAGCGACGGCTTCCTGGCCGTCCTTCAGCCGCCCGCGTCGCCCGGCGGCGCGCCGCTATTGAAATACTGCTCCTATCTCGGAACGAATTCGAGCGGGCCGGCCGGAGTCGGCGGGATCGCCGTGGACGCCTCGGGAAACGCCTATATCGCGGGATTCAGCACCAACACCGTGAATGGGTTTCCGAGCAAGAACGCGTTGCAGACGAGCTATGCCGGGGGCGACTCCGATGCATTCCTGATGAAGATATCGCCCGGCGGGCGGGGTGCGACCGACCTCGTGTACGCCACTCTGTTGGGCGGCTCGGGCACGGACCAAGCGCTGGCGGTGGCTGTGGATTCGGCCTCCCCTCCGAATGCGTATCTCACCGGAGCCACGAACTCGGCGGATTTCCCGGTCCACGGCGCCACGGCGGGGTATCAGACCAGCTTGCTTTCCAGCGCCGGCACCAACGCCTTTCTGGCGGTCGTCGCGCAGAATAGCGCCACCGGGGCGACTTCGGTCGCCTATGCGACCTACCTCGGCGGAATGCAGACCGATGCCGGACAGGGCGTGGCTGTAGCCGGCCCCACCGCGGTCTACGTCACCGGTACCACCACTTCGTGGAATTTTCCCTGGCGCGACAATCTGCAACCGTTTAACGGCGCGGGCGACGCCTTCGTCGCGAAACTCAATCCGACGCTGGCCGGCGCGCCCTCGCTGATCTGGGCCACGCCGCTCGGCGGGACGTCGCCAGGGGGAGGGGCGGGAACTGCTGCCGGAAACGCCGTGGCCGTCGATGGCTCCGGGCACGTCTACGTGGCTGGAACCACCACGTCGCCGGATTTCCCGACGGCCCTCACCACGCACGACGCGCTCAACGGCGTGCAGCCGAATTGCGCGAGTTGCCAGGCCGCGCCACCGCTCACCGACGCGTTTGTGGCGGTGATCCAGGAGAACGCGACCCTGGAGCCCAGCGTCTATTTCAATCTGGGCCGAGTCAGTTTTCCGAGTACGCCGGTCGGGACGCAGAGCATTCCCCAGCCCGTCGGGGTGCTCAACGGCGGGGAAGCACTACTGCACATTGCGGGCCTCGCGATCGCCGGCCCGAACGCCGCCGATTTCTCCCTCAGCTCCCCGGGCGGGTGCACGGGCAACGCGATCGCTCCGGGCTCCTCGCCCGCGTGTTCGTTCGAGGTCAGTTTCATGCCGCGTGCCGGAGGGATCGAATCGGCGGTCGTGACGCTTACCGATGATGCTCCCGGCAGCCCGCAGGAGCTGGAGTTGACCGGATCGGGAGATGCGCCGCTCGCCCTTGCGCCCACCAGCTTGAATTTCGGCGCGCTGCCGCAAGGGGCCACCAGTCCGGCGCAGACCGTGACCCTGACGAACACCTCCAGCAACGCGATCCAAAACGTCACCGTGGTATTGTCCGGCCCGGACGCCGCGCAGTTCCTGGCCTCCGGCGCGGCCTGCGCCAGCATTCCCTCGGCCGGCAGTTGCTCCCTGGGGTTCCGGTTTCAACCGGCGTCCACCGGCACGTTTCACGCCGAAGTGGATGTTACTTACGACCTGGGGAGCACGCCGCAGGCGCAGCAGGTGGTCCCTCTCACGGGTATCGGAACCAGTCCGGCGCCCGTCGCCAACGTGACGCCTTCCGCGATCACGTTCGGGAGCACCGTGACGGGGAGCAGCAGCGCCCCGCAAACCATTACACTCACCAACCTCGGAAGCGCCCCGCTGAATTTGACAAGCATCGCCATCGCGGGGACCAATCCCGGCGATTTTGCGATTGCGGCTGCGAGCACGACGTGCCCGCTTTCGGGCGGCACGCTTGCGTTCGGCAATCCCGCGCCCGCCTGCACGGTGGCGGTGCAATTCACGCCGCAAACGGCCGGGGACCGGAGCGCCAGCCTGACCTTCACCGACAACGCCGCCGGCAGCCCACAACAGGTGGCCCTGAGCGGCACGGCCACCGCACCTCCCGCGACGCTGCAAGTGTCGCCCGCGAGCCTCTCGTTCGCACCGCAAAGCGAGGGCCTGGCCACCGCTCCGCAGAGCGTCACGGTCACGAATCCGGGCACCACCGCCGCCGACATCAGCGGAATCAAACTCACCGGCGCGAATGCCGGCGATTTCGTGCTTGGAAATTCCTGCGCGGCGAGCCTGGCCGCGGCCGCCACCTGTCAGCTAAACCTGTCCTTCAGCCCCGTGGTCAACGCCGCGCCGGGGAGCCGGTCGGCCTCGCTCAGCGTTCCGGGAGGCAGTCCGTCAAGCGTGGCGCTTTCCGGCACGGCCACGCAGGCGGCGATTTCGGTGCCCACAAACTTTGACTTCGGCAGCCAACTGGCAGGCACGGCAGCTTCCAGTCTTGCGCCTCAACCCGTGACCGTGACCAATACCAGCACCGGGCCGCTGGCCGGAGCGCTGGCGATTACCACCGCCACCCTGTCGGGCGCGAATGCCGCCGATTTTGTGCTGGGCACGGACCCCTGCGTGTCGGCCAACACGCCGCCGAATAGCACGTGCGCGATTCCGGTGACGTTCGCTCCGGTGCAAGCCGCGTCGTGCGGTGCGGGCAGCGCGCGCAGCGCCACGCTCACCCTGCAAGATAATGCTCCGGGCAGCCCGCATGCCATTCCTCTGAGCGGCACGGCGGCGGATTTTTGCTTCAACTCTCCCACGGGACAGCCAGTCACCGCACCCGTCCAGGCGGGGCAGACCGCCACCTACACGGTTCAGATGGACTCCTCGGCCGGCTTTACCGGCTCGATCGCTCTCGCCTGCACCGATCCCGTGCCCCTCAGCACCTGTTCCATCACCACGACCCCGGCAACGTCGCCGCCTTCGGTGCAGGTGAGCCCCACCGCGGCCGGGCAATTTACCGTCAGCGTGACGACCACGGCGGCGGGCGCGGCTCCCCCCGTTCCCGGGCCGCCGCGAGGTCCGGCGCGGCCGCTTCCGCAACCCGTGTGGACGACGCTTCTGGAGATGCTGGCACTGGTGGCCGTGTGGATCGCGGCGCGGCGTGCGGCTCGCACGGCGCCGCGAGGCGCCCATTGGGCCAGGGTTACATTCGCGAGCGCGTTGCTGCTGGCGCTGGTGCTCGGAATGGCGGCATGCGGCGGAGGAGGCAGCGATCCCTCGGTCGTGCAGCCCGGGACGCCGCTGGGAACCTACACCGTGACGGTCAAGGCAACCGCGGCCAATGGCGTTGCGCGCACCGTTTCCCTCGGTCTGACGGTGCAGTAAGAGTGGAAGGCCCGCGCGGGCGCTGTTCAGAACACCGCTGTGACCAGATCGCGCGGGGCCGCGCCGATCGGAATCAGCGTGATCAGGCTCGAGGTCTTCGCGCGGATGACCGCGAGGTCGCTCGATGCCGTATCCACCACCAGCAGCATCTCTTCGCCAGGCGTCAGCCCGCAGGTGCGCGGGGTCTGCCCGACCGGGATGGGTTTCTCGGCCTGACGCACCCCGATCGAGACGGGAACTACGTGGCCCGCGGCCGAGTCGGAAACGTACAGCGTCTGGGCATCCCCCGTGAGGATTGCCGCGGCGGGCGACATCCCCAGAAGAACGTAGTCGCCGACCTCGTTGCTCTGCGTGTTGACGATGATCAGGCCGTGCGCGCTGCGCGATGGAATGTAAATCTCGCCGCCGTCCGGTTTCAGGATCAGGTCGTCCGGCGTGCCACCCAGCGACAGCCGCGCGAGCAGCACCTTCTGCTTCAAATCCACCACGGAAAGTTCGTTCCGCGTCCCGGAGGTGAGAAAAGCCTTCGAACCATCCGGCAGGATGGCGATCTGCTCGGGATCGGGCGATACGGGCACCGTGCCCTCGAGCGCGAGCGACGCAGCGTCGAGCAGCGAGACGCTGGCGTCGTCGCGATTCGAAACGACCAGAAGGGTTCCGTCCGGCGAGACGCGCGCGATCCAGGGACGCCGTCCGGCCCGGCCGCGGGCAACGACCTGGCGCTTGGCGCAGTCGATCGCCACCACGGTATTCGAACCCGACGCCGCGACGTAGGCGCGCTGGCCGTCGGGCGAAAAATCCAGCGCGTACGGCGCCGCGCCCACCGGAATGCGCGCGACAATTTGATTAGTGTTTTCGTCGAGGACCCAGGCGTAGCCCCCGGTCGAGCTCAGCCCCCAGATTTCCTTGCGCGCAGGATTCGCGCGCAGGCCCGTGGGAGCGGCGCCGACGGCAATCGTGGCGGCGGGCGCCAGCTTGACCAGATCAATGGCCGTCACCGTCCCGTCGGCCGTGTTTCCCACGTAGGCAAACAGGTGCAGCCCCGGCCGCAAAAAGGACGGCCGCAGTTCCATGGCCACCTCGCGGATCGCCAGACCGGTGAGCAACAACAGCAGAAGGACCAGACGATAGTTCAGGCGCAGCTTCAATTCCCAGGGCTCCCGGATACGGACGAAACCGTGAGTCTAGCGCAACCGACGGCGCGCTGGCAAAGACGCGCGCGGCGAAAAGGCCGTGTGCGCGGCAAACGGAACTGCGGAGATCCATCGGGATGCGGGCTGGCGGAGAAGAAATATTGGAGGCGCGGGGCGGAGTCGAACCGCCGATAAAGGTTTTGCAGACCTTCGCCTTACCACTTGGCGACCGCGCCCCCGAGGAAGCGCTGAAATCATAGCACCCGGACGCCCGATGTTTCCAGCGCGTTCCGCGGGCCGGTAGCGGACCTGTTTACAAGGCCGCCTGATCGCCGCAAGAGCGAGTGGCGGACACGGCGACGCAACGGCATGTGTCCTGTATAATGGCGCCGACAACACGTGACGACATGAAACTGCCCGCCATACTCGCGCTCGCCGGCACGGCTGTGCTGATGATGGCGCTCGGCATTCAGGCACAGCAACAGAATGGAACCGGCGCTTCGCCGGAGGGACTGGCGCGCACCCAAACGTTTCAGAATCCCGAACGCGTCATTTACCGGGTGGCTCCGGATGACGCCGACCCGCAAGTGCATCGGTACCTGGCACCCAACTTCGTGCTCGTGGAACGTGGCACGCCGGCGACAGCGCCCGTACTTCTCTTTCTGCCGGGAACAGGCGGGCGGCCATTCGAATACTGGCCTTTCCTGGTGGCGGGATCGAGAGCAGGGTTTAGAGTGATAGGCCTGGAATACGACGATGTGCCCGCCGTCGCGCAGATTTGCCAGCCGCGTCCGGATGCATCCTGTGCGGGGCAGTTCCGCGCAAAACGCATCTTCGGCGACGATGTCTCGAAAGACATTGACGACACCCCGGAGGAAACGATCGTCCATCGGCTAACGAAACTGCTCCAGTTTCTGGATGCGCACCACCCGGAGGAGGGGTGGGGCGGTTATCTGGTAAACGGACAACCCAATTGGGCGCGGATCGCGGTAGCGGGACATTCGCAGGGCGCGGGAATGGCGGCGTTCATCGCGCAACGGTATCTGGTGGCGCGCGCGGTGTTGCTCTCGAGCCCGTGGGACCACTTTGGCTCGAGCCGAAACGCTTGCGCCCTGGATCAAAGGCAAGAGCGTCACACCGCCGGACCGCTGGTACGGGGCCTACCACAAGCGCGAGCGAGAAGCGGGAACCATCGCGAGGGCGTACAAAAACCTGGGCATTCCGGTCCGATCACATCCGCGTCTTTACTCTGGAGCCAAACCTCCAACTGCTCCACGGAAAGATCGATCCCCAAGCAGACTATTATCATGGCGGCGAAGCTACGGCTCTCACTCCCCGCAATCCGGATGGCACGCCCGCGTACGCGCCCGATTGGGCATTCCTGCTTGGCGGACCGCCGTACGGGAAATAGTTGATATTCTTGTTGCGGCGCAAGCAGGCTCTCCCATCCGCGTATAACGATTGCGTGAATACCGGACTTTAGGTACTATCGCGCCCGCGATTTGAACGCTTGCCCAAGAAACGAGGTTCGCCACCCCCATGAAACGCTTCGCTCTCGCAGCAGCATACGCAGCCGCCGTGATCGCGCTGGCCGCGGCGATCTCCTCGCCGGCCCGCGGGCAGATGGCCAACCCCGCCGACTACCCGCCGCCCAAGCCCGCGTTTCCCGGCCAGACCAACGCTCCCGCTCCCGCGAAGAAATCGCCGCCGTTCAATGTCGAAACGATCATCCCGCGGTTCATGGCGCCGTGGGCGCTCGCGTTTCTGCCCGATGGCAAGATGCTGGTCACCGAGCGCTACGGATTCATGCGCGTGGCGACGATGAGCGGATTCTATTCGGCGCCCATCGCCGGCGTGCCGGACACGAAAATCGTCGCGGCCGAATCGCTGCACGACGTGGCCCTCGATCCCGATTTCGCGAAAAACCGCCTGATCTATTTCACCTACTTCGCTCCGCCGCCGGGCGAGGCCCCGGGCGTGTGGCCCATCGAGGTGTTCTACGGCAATGTGTGGAAAGCGTCGGTCTCCGAGCGCCGCACCATGCGCGTGGGCGAAGAGCGCCTGGCGCGCGCGCGGCTGAGCGAGGACGAAAAGCGGCTGGAAAATGTGGAGGTGCTGCTCGACGGCGTGAACCGGCGCATCGTCTTTGCTCCCGATGGCACGCTGTTCGTCACCGGCGCGGACCGCTTCCGCTTCTACGAGCCGTCCTATGACGGCACGAACCACGAAATCAACGACCCCGATATCCTGCGCAATTTCACCGGGCGCGTCGTGCGCATCAATCGCGACGGCTCGATCCCCAAGGACAATCCGTTTCTCGGCCAGCCCACCGTGCTGCCCGAAACCTACTCCTACGGCCATCGCGATCCGGAAGGCGCGGCCATCAATCCGGCCACCGGACAGCTCTGGGTGATCGAGCACGGCCCGCTGGGCGGCGACGAAATCAATATCATTAAGCCGGGCGGCAACTACGGCTGGCCCAACGTCAGCTACGGCCGCCGCTACAACGGCGACCCCATTGCTGGGACGGGCGCCACGGCAAAAGAAGGCACCGAGCAGCCCATCTATTTCTGGTATCCGGATATCGCTCCCTGCGGCGCGATGTTCTACACCGGAGACATGTTCCCGGAGTGGAAGGGAAACCTGTTCATCGGGGGCATGGCGGCGAAAAGTCTGATCCGCCTCGTGCTGGACGGCAACCGCGTCGTGGCCGAGGAACGCTTGCTCAAGGATCTCAACCAGCGCATTCGCGAGGTGAAGCAAGGCCCCGACGGCGCGGTCTACATCCTCACCGACGACGGCCGGCTCTTGCGGCTCACGCCCAAGAAGTAGCGCCTCAATCCATCGAAGGCAAGAATCGTCATCGCGGTAGGGGTGTATGCGTGGATAAAGACAGAGAGCCGGTAGGCCATCTCGCCAACTCCGAATTAATGCGGTTGTCGGAGAAGTTCAAAGAGCCAACCCTCCCAATGTCCTGTAGTGCTCTCGGATCTCGCTTGAAAGGCAGTGCGGTCGTGCGTACGATTACAGCGTGAGATACATCTTTGCAGTCGTGCTCATCGCTGTGCCCGTGGTGGCCTGTAGTACGGGCAAGCGTGACTTCTCTGCCCTAGGGACGGTAACATCCGCCACGCTTTGGATCGCAGCGAGCGATGGGTCGAAGTACGCTTGGACGATATCTGATCCGAAGGACCTTTCTCGAATTGCTGCGTTTGTGGATTCCCGCCGAACAAATTGGGGCACGCCGTGGTTCGGTATTCCAGTGCCCATCGTGGAGGTTCAATTCTTCGATGGGCAAGAGGGGAAAGGAAGTTTCGGAGTGGGCAGGGATTTTTTTGAAACGCAACGCGCGGGCGGCTTCTTTTCAAAAAGTGCGTCGCCGAGCGAAATTCGTGGCTTCTTTGATGTCGTGAATCTGGACGATGCAAGGCTAAAGGAATACACGAAGTAGCAACGACAGGTGTAGGCTACGAATTGAGGCTCTCTGTCAATTCCATTTCTTGCGCCTGACTAACGCGGCGGTCTCAATGGGTCGTTGCAACACTTGCTCGAAGTCTACTTGCCGGAGTCTCAAAGCCCAAAGTCTTTCGCGGACGTTGATTTAGTCGCAGCGCTACCTTGTCGAGTTCTGCTTGCGTAAAGCCGGACAGATCGGTTCTTTTCGGGAAGTATTGTCGCAGTAACCCGTTCGTGTTTTCGTTCGAGCCGCGTTGCCAGGGACTCTGCGGATCACAGAAGTAGACTTTCACATTCGTGGCTACGGTAAAGGTCTTGTGTTTTGCCATCTCCAGCCCGCGGTCCCACGTCAAGGAGCGCCGCAGTGAAGCTGGGAGTTTGCGAACGTGCCGAGTCAGTGCGGCGACGACAACCGCCGTGTCTTTGCTGGAGACCTTGACGAGCGCTGTGAAACGCGAATGGCGTTCCACCAGGGTCACAATGTGACTGTTCCTTGAGCCGCGTAGAAGATCGCCCTCCCAATGACCCGGTATGGCGCGATCTTCAATTTCAGCGGGTCTTTCCCGGATGGAGATGGCATCTACGATTTGACCGCGCGCGTCTTTAAAGATACGAGAGTGCTGCGACCGGCGTGTGCGGCGCTTGGACCGCAGATGCCCCATCAGCTCTTTTTTCAGCACTCCTCGTGCTTGAATGAATAGGCTACGGTAAATGGTTTCGTGGGACACACGCATGTTCTGGTCCGCGGGATACTGGGTTTTCAGCCATCCGGAAATCTGCTCCGGCGACCAATCCAACATCAGTTTACTCGCAACGACCTTCTGCAACCCCCCATGGACTGCAAGCCGGCATGGCTTGGGGCGCGAAGCCGATTCCCAGGCCTGGGAATCGGCTTCATTGGCTCGATACGCAGGACGGCCACCATGACGTGCGACCTCCCGGCTCACGGTCGACGCAACCCGGTCCAGGCGTCTAGCGATCTCGCGAATCGACGAACCGGAAGCGAGCCCTCGAGAGATTTCCTCGCGCTCACGCAGCGTGAGCGCGAGGAGCGAGCGCCGCCGGACTGCCGGAACAAACCCACCGTGACGCAACACCAGGCAACGAATCGACGAATGCTCCTTGCCGAAGGCGCGCCCAATCTCATGCAACGTCTGCCCTGCTTTCCAACGACGCCACACGTCGCTCTTCTGCGCCGCAGAGAGCCCAAACCGCCTCCCTTGTTTCATAAACACCACCTTTGAAAACAGCTTTATACCAGATGGTGTTGCATCGACCGGTTGAGCTCGCAGCGTTAACCGGACAAGTACCTCTAGATTCTCATGACGTAACTCAACACCCGCGCTGATTTCAAGGGCGCAGGCTGTGTTTGCGAGAAGGGCGGCTTTCCGTTAAGACGGGTGCTTACTCCTGCGGACACCCTGAGGGAATGGCGGAAGAACGACACCCAACCAGCCTCGTCTTTGTGACCTCTCGTCGTCTCTGATTCAGCCCTATGGCGGTATACTCTGCCAATTGCTTAATTATTGGTACACTGCTGGTCATAGTGCTGGCCGAGGTCTGGCTCGCACCGGAGCTGAGCAAAGGCGAGATCGTAGATGACGCCTGAACGCTGGCAAGAAATCAAGCGGCTTTTTCAGTCCGCACGGGAGCGAGCGGGCGAGGAACGCTCCGTGTATCTACAGCAGGCCTGCGCCGGCGACGATGCCTTGCGCCACGAAGTCGAATCGCTGTTGGCGCACGACGGCCCGACTGAGGAATTTCTGCCGCCACCCGCTGCCGAGCTTCCGTTGATCGGCCGCCGCATCGATCATTACCTGGTTCTTGAGGAAATCGGCCGCGGCGGCATGGGTATCGTCTATCGCGGCCGCGACGACCGCCTTCGTCGCGACGTCGCTATTAAAGTCCTCAGCGATGCCGGAATCAACACAGGCCAGGAGCGTGACCGTGTCCTGCATGAGGCTCGAGCATGCTGCGCGCTGAATCATGCGGGCATCGTCACCGTCTATGACGTGTGCGAAGCCGAAGGCCGGCTGTTCATTGTCATGGAGCTTGTTCGCGGCCAAACGCTTCACGACGTAATTTCCCGTGGGGCACTGGACCTGCAGGCGGCTCTGCGCCTCGGCGCCCAACTCGCGGCGGCACTCGAGGCTGCTCATCGCGCTGGTATCCTGCACGGCGACATCAAACCGCGCAACATTCTCATGCAGTCGGACGGGCAGGCCAAGCTGCTCGACTTCGGTATCGCGCGGCCTAACCTCGATCAGACTTTGACCCTGACGCGAGCCGCGCTGACGACGTCGAATGTACTGGACGGTGCCGTCGCCGGAACACTTCTCTATATGGCCCCAGAACAGCTTCGCGGCGAGCCCATCGGCCCCCCGGCTGACCTGTACTCCCTCGGCATCGTGCTGTGTGAAGCTTCGTCCGGGGAACGCCCGTTTTACGCCTCTTCCGGCGCGGAATTGCTCGATAAGATTCTTACCGGCAAACCGCCCAACCTGCATTTGCCCGGCGACCTCAACGACCGGTTTGCCCGAATAATCCATCGCTTGCTCGAAAAACAACCAGACGCGCGCTACCGTACGGCGGTCGAATTGCAGCGGGACATCGCCAATTTGCAACGCGATTTGGATTTGGCCGAGTATCTGCGTACGGAAGCAACAGGAAAACGCTCGGTAGCAGTGCTTCCATTTCACCTGCTTACACCGGGCCCCGAAGATGAGTACTTGTCGGTCGCGCTGGCCGACGCGGTGATCAACCATCTAAGCACAAGCTCCGACCTGCTTGTCCGCCCAACGAGCAGTGTCGTGAACTACGCTCACGGAGACGCGACGGTCATGGGCCGGGAGCTAAACGTCGATTTCGTCGTGGACGGCAGCATCCAAAAACATGGCACGCAAATGCGCGTTCATCTGCAGGCCAGGCAAATTCTCGATGGACGGTCCCTGGCTTCGCTGCGTTTCGAATCTGGAACCGCCGATCTTTTCACGTTGCAGGATCGCATGGGTCAAGACCTGTTAAAGGCGCTCACGCCGAAAACGGAACTCAGAAGCGAGTCCAGGCCGCCGACCCATAGTGCGCTTGCGTTTGAGCTGTATCTCCGCGCCGGAGACCGCTTGTCGCGGATGAATCGGTGGGATCTGGATCGTGCCGTCGAATTGCTGACACAGGCCACCGCCTTGGATGCCGGTTTCGCCGACGCTTGGGCGCGCCTTGCCGAGGTATGTATTCAGATCGGAGTCGTTTACGAAGGCACTGCGGAGTGGTTTACTCGAGCGGAAGACGCCATTCATGCCGCTCTGCGGCTGGATTCAAACAACGCGGATGCGCATTGCGCAGAGGGTCAGCTGCTTTGGACGCCGCAGCGAAACTACGCCAATGCTGCAGCCTTGCGTGCACTGAACCGCGCGCTGAACCTGAATCCGGGCTGCCATCAGGCGCAGGTTTGGCGTGGCTTGATACTTTTCCATCTCGGTTTACATGTCGAAGCGCGCCACAGCCTGATGGCTGCCTTGGCCCGCAATCCCTCTGATGTACGGACGCTTACGTTCATTGGGCATACGGCGCTTTACTCTGGTGAATATGAACTGGCCGATGAGTACGATCGCCGTGCTCTGGCGGCCGATCCTACCAATGTCTGGGCCAATTTGTTCTATCCCGGAATAGCGCTTTACCTCGGAGCGCCAGATCGCGCTATGGAGAGAATTCGTCTGGCACGGCAATTGTTGCCGGACGAACCGACCATCGACAGCACGGAAGCGCTCGTATGGGCGCATCGAGGCGAAACCGCCAAGGCGTATTCGATACTGGAGCAGGCGCTTGCAAGAGGTAAGCCGCTGCTGCATATTCATCATATGTGGCACAATGCCGCCTCCGTCTACGCCATGGGAGGTAACGCGGACCGCGCCCTTCACTGGCTACGATCCGCCGCCGACATGGGCTTGCCCAACTATCCTCTATTCGTGCGCGACCCGCACTTGCGCCCCCTTGCAGGAGATGCCCGCTTTCAGGAATTCATGGCCGGCGTAAAGACGGAATGGCTGGAGTACCGGCGTCAATTCGGCGATTCGGCTGTCGCTGAATCCGCGCAATAAACCATCGCCGGCTACCACGGGCACGATCGCCCGCTATCGCTCTAGCCCCGCTCAAAGCAATAACCGGCCAAGTGCCCCTGGTTTCCGACGACCCGACCCAACAAGCAGGCGGATTTCGAGGGCGCAGGCTGTGTTTGCGGGAAGGGCGCGTTTCCGTTAAGATGGGTGCTTAGTCCTGCGGACACCCTGAGGGAATGGCGGAAGAACAACACCCAACCAGCCTCGTCTTTGACGCCGCCGACGAGTACCGCCCGGAACCGCTTCCCGCGCCTGAAATTCCCGCCTGGAAAGACGGCAGCATTCGCATCGGCATTCACACCTCCATCGCCGGAGACATCGCCGGAGCGCTCGATCTGGCGCACGGCCTGGGCGCCAACGCCCTGCAAATCTTTTCGGCCAGCCCGCGCATGTGGGCCGGCGGAGCGGCGCGCATCGCGCCGGCGGATTCCGACCGCTTCCGCGCGCGCCGCAGGGAATTGCGGCTCGGCCCGCTCGTCATCCACGGCAATTACCTGATCAATCTCGCTTCTCCCAATCCCGTCTTGCGCGCCCGCTCGGTGCAGGCGTTCCATCAGGAACTGGTGCGCGCGCTGTCGCTGGGCGCGGACTATCTCGTGATCCATCCGGGAAGCTCGCTGGGCACCGGCATTGGTCCGGCGATTGCCGCCGTGGCGCAGGGGCTCAAGCAGGCGGCGCGCGGGCTGAAGCTTGGCGAACTCCGCATTTTGATCGAAAATACGGCCGGGCAGGGAAGCTCGCTCGGCGCGCGCTTCGATGAGTTGCAGGCCATCCTCGACGGTTGCCGCGATCTGCCCCTGGGAGTCTGCCTCGACACGGCGCACACGTTCGCCGCGGGATGGGACCTGCGCAGCGCCGAGGGGCTCGAAGCCGCCCTGCGCGAGATCGACGGCACGGTGGGGCTGGAGCGGGTGGCCGTCGTCCACGTGAACGATTCCAAGACGCCGCTGGGCTCGCGCGTGGACCGCCACGAGCACGTCGGCAAAGGACGCATCGGGCTCGAAGCGTTCGAGCGCATCCTGAACCATTCCCTGCTGGCCGGGCGCGCATTCATTCTCGAGACGCCCATCGACAGGCCGGGCGACGACCGCCGCAACGTGACAGTGTTGTGGAAACTTGTGGGAAGGGAAGTCAAAGGCAGCGCGAGCCGCGACGGCATGAAGCCGCGCCGCAAAAAGGTGAAGAAGGAAAGCAAGGGAAGCAGAGGAAAAGCCGGCGCCCGGTCACGCCCGGCGCGGGCGCGGAGGACGTAGAAGTAGCCGGTGGCGTCCGGCTATTTTCCTCTGTGCCCTCGGGTTTTCTCAGTGGCCTCTGTGTTTGAATGGCATCCGCCGTCGGCGATTTGTGAAATTGCAACATTACGGGAGCGCGTGAGTGGCTGAATACGATCCGCAGCGAATCGAAGCGAAGTGGCAGAAAGTCTGGGAGGAGCGCGACATCTTCCGCGCCGAGGACAACGACGCCTCGCGCCCGAAATACTATTTGCTCGAAATGCTGCCGTATCCTTCCGGCACGCTGCACATGGGCCACATGCGCAACTACACCATCGGCGACGCGGTGGCGCGCTACAAGCGCATGTGCGGATTCAACGTCCTTCATCCCATCGGCTGGGACGCCTTCGGCCTGCCCGCCGAAAACGCCGCCATCAAGCGCGGCACGCCCCCGGGGGAATGGACCCACGCCAACATCGCGCAGATGAAGGCCGTCTGCAAGCGCTTCGGCTTCAGCTACGACTGGCAGCGCGAGATCGCCACCTGCGAGCCAGAATACTACCGCTGGAACCAGTGGTTTTTTCTGCGCATGCTCGAGCGCGGCCTGGCCTACCGCAAACGCAGCCGCGTCAACTGGTGCCCGCAGTGCCAGACCGTGCTCGCCAACGAGCAGGTGGTCGACGGCTTCTGCTGGCAGCACGATACGACTCCTGTGGAAGCCAAGGAAATCGAGCAGTGGTTTTTGCGCACCACGCACTACGCCGACGCCCTGCTCGACAGCATCGGCGATCTGGCCGGCGGGTGGCCCGAGCGCGTGCTGGTCATGCAGCAGAACTGGATCGGCAAATCGCGCGGCGCGCGCGCGCAGTTCGCCGTCGAGGGAGTGGCCCTGGCGCCCCTGGAAGTCTTCACCACGCGCATCGACACGATTTACGGCGTCTCCGCCGTGCTGCTCTCCGCCCGGCATCCCGGCCTGACCCAGTTGATGGCCGGAATACCGGGCCGCCAGGCGATGGAAGCGCGGCTCGAAGCCATGCGGCGCACCAGCGTGAAGGCCGCGGACGTGGCCACGGCCGAGAAGGAAGGCATCTTCACCGGCCGCTTTGCGCTGAATCCGTTTTCCGGCGAGCGCGTGCCGATCTGGGTGGCGAATTTCGTCCTCGCGGAGTATGGAACGGGCGTGGTGATGTGTGTGCCCGCGCACGATCAGCGCGACTACGAATTCGCGGAAAAATACCACCTTCCGGTAAAGGTGGTCGTGCAGCCGTCCTCCGCACCTGCCCTTCGCCCTGACCGCATGAGCGAGGCCTACACCGAATACGGCCGGCTCGAAGCCTCCGGACCCTATTCCGGGCTTACCTCCGAGCAAGCCATCGAGAAGATGACCGCCGACGCGGTGGCGAAAAAGTTTGGCGCGGGAGAGACCACTTACCGGCTGAAGGACTGGGGCATCTCGCGGCAGCGCTACTGGGGCACGCCCATCCCGGTGGTCTACTGCAAGACCGACGGCATCGTGGGCGTCCCGGACGATCAGTTGCCCGTGCGGCTGCCGGAAAACGTAACCCTGACGGGCCAGGGACAATCGCCCCTCGCGGGCGTGCCGGAGTTCGTGCACACCACCTGCCCGAAATGCGGCGGCCCCGCCGAGCGCGAGACCGACACCATGGACACCTTCATGGATTCGTCGTGGTATTTCTACCGCTACACCGACCCGCGCAACGACCGCGCGCCCTTCGACAAGGCCAAGGCCGCCTACTGGTTTCCCATCGACCAGTACATCGGCGGAGTCGAGCACGCCATCCTGCACCTGATCTACTCGCGCTTTTTCTGCAAGGTGATGCACGACCTGGGGCTGGTCGAGCATCGCGAGCCGGTCAAGCGGCTGTTCTCGCAGGGCATGGTGCTCAAGGACGGCGCGAAGATGTCGAAGTCCAAGGGCAATCTGGTGGGCGCCATCGAAATGTCCGATAAGTACGGCTGCGACACCGGGCGGATGTACACGCTGTTCGCCGCGCCGCCGGAAAAAGATCTCGAATGGAGCGAGCAGGGAATCGAAGGCTCGGCGCGATTCCTCGTCCGCGTGCATCGCCTCATCGATAAGCATGCCGCGCGCCTGCGCGACATCGCCGTGGACTGGAACGCGCGGACCGACTTGGCCAACTGCACGCCCAAGGAAAAGCTGCTGGTGCGCAAGACCCACCAGACCCTCAAGCGCGTCACCCACGATTTCGATGCGCGCTGGCACTTCAATACCTCCGTCGCCCTGATCATGGAGCTGGTCAACGAGCTCATCGCGCAGGAGCCGCTCGACCAGGACGTTTCGCCCGTGATTCTGAAACGCTCGCTCTCGATTCTGGTGCTGATGCTCTCTCCCATGACGCCGCACATTGCCGAGGAACTTTGGGAAATGATGGGCTACTCCGGCGGGCTGGCGCAGCAGAAATGGCCGGCGTTCCGCGAGGACCTGACGCGGGAAGAGCAGGTCGAAATCGTCATTCAGATCAACGGCCGCATGCGCGGACGCATCCTGGTGGACGCCGATCTGAGCGACGAGGATGTCGTGGACCGCGTGGTGAACGACCCGCGCGTGGCGGCCCTTTTGAACGGCAAGCGCATCCTCAAGACGATCGTCGTGCCCAAGAAACTGGTCAACATCGTCATGGCGTAGCCGGGCGCCGCAAAATCAGGGCCCCGCTGCCCACGCGGCGAGCCGGGGCTGGTAAGATGGAATCAGTAAGGCGAGCGACATTCCCACATGGCCACCACAGGAACAGCTGCTGAGCATGAGCACGGAGGCAAGGTGAGCACGCGACATGGCATTGTAGTGCTCGATTTCGGCGGGCAGTACACCCAACTGATTGCCCGGCGCATCCGCGAGCAGCAGGTTTTTTCGGCCGTCCTTCCCTGCACGGCGCCGCTCGACGACATTCGCGCTCAGCAACCGGTGGGCATCGTCCTTTCGGGCGGGCCCAGTTCGGTCTACGACAAGGACGCGCCGGTGTGTGATCCCAAGGTGCTGCAGCTCGGCGTGCCCGTGCTGGGCATCTGTTACGGCATGCAGTGGCTCACGCACACGCTCGGCGGAAAAGTCGAGCGCGCGCAGCACCGCGAGTACGGCCCCGCCCAGCTCGATGTCGCCCGGCCCTCGCCGCTGTTCCAGGGATTGCCGGACCGCCTGAAGGTATGGGAAAGCCACGGCGATCACGTCGTCGGTTTGCCCGCCGGTTTCCATATCACCGGCCATACCGACAAAACCGTGGCCGCGGTCGAAAATCCGGAGAAGAAGTTTTACGGCGTGGAATTTCATCCCGAGGTGTTGCACACGGACCGCGGCACGGAAATCCTGCAAAATTTCGTCTTCACGATCTGCGGCGCGGGGAAGAATTGGAACCGCGCCGGGTTCATCGCCGAGACGGTGGAAAGCATCCGCCGGCAGTGCGAAGGGACGCGGGCCATTTGCGCGCTCAGCGGCGGAGTCGATTCGACGGTGGCGGCGGCGCTGGTCGACCGGGCCATCGGCGGCCGCTTGACCAACGTCTTCGTGGATACCGGGCTGTTGCGCAAGGATGAATTCCTCGACACGCTGGCGCTGCTGCGCGAGCGCCTGAGGCTCAACGTCATCGGCGTCGACGCCTCCGAGCGATTCCTCGGCAAACTGCACGGCATCAGCGATCCCGAGCGGAAGCGCAAGATCATCGGCAACGAATTTATTTCCGTCTTCGCGGAGGAGGGCCGGAAGCTGCTGGCCGGCGCGGAACCCGGGCTCCCCGTGAAATTCCTCGTTCAGGGCACGCTCTATCCCGACGTGATCGAGTCGGTCTCCGTGAAGGGGCCTTCGGCGGTCATCAAGTCGCACCACAACGTCGGCGGTTTGCCCGACGACATGCCCTTCGGCCTGATTGAGCCGCTGCGCGACCTGTTCAAGGACGAAGTGCGGCTGATCGGGCGCGAACTCGGCTTGCCGGACGAGATCCTGGTCAAGCACCCGTTCCCGGGGCCCGGCTTGGCCGTGCGCCTGCTGGGAGAAATCACGCCCGAAAAACTGGAAATGCTGCGCGGCGCCGACGCCATCGTGGTCGAGGAGATCCGCCGCGCCGGGCTCTACGACAAAGTGTGGCAGGCGTTCGCCGTCCTGCTGCCGGTGCGCAGCGTCGGCGTCATGGGGGACGGCCGCACCTACGGCCACCCGATTGCCGTGCGCGTGGTGGATTCGCAGGACGCCATGACCGCCGATTGGTCGCGCCTCCCGCTGGAAGTGCTGGAAAGAATTTCCGTGCGCATCGTCAACGAAGTGCCCGGCGTGAACCGCGTGGTCTACGATATCAGCTCGAAGCCGCCCAGCACCATCGAATGGGAGTAGGGGACTCGCCGGAGGGCAAGGCCGCGTGTCGAAGAAGCGAAAGCCCGCGGGCACACCCGTAGCGAGCGATGCAAGGGGCTTGCTTCTTCAGGGAAGCCAGCGGCCGAAGTTTGTCGCTCCGGCTGGGCGTCTATACGACGGGGACGAAACCGCGTTTAGCGGCCCACCATCTTCTGAGCCATGAAGAGCAGAAGACGACGGTCTTCGTCCTCCAGGCGGCCCAGCAGACGGCGAAAACGGCCCAGATAGCGCGCATCTTTCCCGGCGCTGCCCCAGGCAATGTCGTCCGCGCTCTTCCGCTTGGGAAGATTGGGGAGTTCGGGTGGTTCTTCGCCGTCGTAGAAGAGCTGGTAGAGCGGAACTTCCATGGCCCGCGCCAACTTCTCGAGGGTCTCGATCGCCGGAACGGTGTGGCCGTTCTCAACGCGCGAGATGTAGCAGCGAAGCAGACCCGTGCGCTTCTCGATGTCGCCTTGGGAAAGCTTTTTTGTTTCACGTAGCAAACGAATACGGTCGCCGATTATCATGCTGGGCATTGTCGCATAGACTAGTGACTCGATCAAGATTAAACTTGCGAAATAGCATTTCCCACGTAACCTAAAAGCGATGAGCGACGTCCCAAAGACAATGGCAGCCAGCGCCCAGACGCTTGCATTGCCCGGCAACGCCGGGGCAAAGCAGGAAGATTGGGAGTTGGTGCGTCTGTGCCAGAACGGAACAGCGACGGCGTTCGAAGAGTTGGTCCGCCGCCACCAGCAACGCGTCTTCGCGCTGGTCGGCGGCATCCTGCGGCGTTCCCAGGACGTGGAAGATGTGGCGCAGCAAGTGTTTCTCAAGGCGTATCTCGGCATCCGGAGATTCGATCAGCGCGCGGCGTTTTCCACTTGGCTGTACAAGATCGCCGTAAACGAATGCTGGGACTATTTGCGGAAGAAGAAGGTGCGGCCTCTGGTCTATGAGGCGGACCTGTCGGAAGAGCAGGTTTCGCAATTGGACGGCATCGTATCGGCCGACCGGCCGCCGCAGAGTCCCAGCCAGCGCGCCGAGGCCCGGCAGACGATCGAACGCATTCTGGACATGTTGCCGGAGCAGGACCGGCAATTGCTGCTGCTGAAAGAGCTGGAAGGGTTTTCGGTGCAGGAACTGGCGGGAATGCTCGACCTCAATGTGAACACGGTGAAAGTTCGATTGTTCCGCGCGCGGGGCCGGATCATGCAAGCCTTCCGCCGCCGGGCGAAGCCCGGTGTGCGGTCCGCGGCTCCCGCGGAAAGGAAGGGGTAAGACCCATGCGAAAGCATCCGGATTTTCGGACGTCGGCCTGTGCGCCATTCGAGGCACGGCTCGAAGATTACGTCGCGGGCGAGCTGGGCGGCTCCGGTGCCAAGGACGTGACCGAGCACCTGGCGAGCTGCGCGGGATGCCGCGAGGCCTTGGACGAAGCCGCGGCCAGTGCGCGCCTGCTGCGCGCGGTTGGCCCGGCCGATGGCCCCGGACCGGCATTTAGCCGCACGGTCATGGCGCGGATTCACGCCGCCGAACAGGAGCGCACGGCGGAGCGAGCCACCTTCTGGCAACCCTTTGTGTCCTTTGGCTGGAGATTCGCGGCCACGGCCATGCTGGCGCTGGCCATTCTCATCACCTACGAGGCAGGCTGGGGGCGCAGCCTGCAACCGAATCTCGTCGCGGTACGTCCTAGCAACGTGACCGATCTGTTTTCGCCCGATCCGGAGAAGACGCCGGCCAGCCGAGACGACGTCCTGATGATGCTGGCGGAAAACAACCATGGAAACCACTAAAGCGCGCCGCGAAGCTGCCATTCTGTTTGTCGTGGTGTTCCTGCTGGGCGCACTGCTCGGCGGTGTCGGAAACCACCTGTGGCAGGAGCGCGTATTGGGTCACCAGAGCGCACAGTCGGTTCTGATGCCCACCCGGGCCCACATCATCGAGCAGTCCACCCGCGAACTTCAGTTGACTCCGGACCAGCAGAAGCAGCTCGGCATCGTCATCGACGACACCCGCCACAAGTGGGACGCTCTGTATAGCCCGCTCGACGCGCAACGGGAGCAGATCCGACAGGAGGGCCGCGCGCGCATTCGCGGCGCGCTGTCGCCGGAGCAGCAGGTCAAATTTGACGACTTCATGCGCCGCCTGGACGAGCGGAGAAAGAAAGAAGCGGCCGAGCATCAGGATCAACACTGATCCAGCGCAGCGGGCCACCGGGCCGCGCACACCTCATGGACGACCTCTCCACCACGGCCCAAGCCCCTTCGGAAACCCCGGCTGCCCCCGGACGCGTTCCCACCATCCGCATTGAAAACGTTTACAAAATCTATGACCTCGGCGAAATCCAGGTGCACGCACTGCGCGGCGTTTCGCTGGAAATTTATCCCGGGGAATTCGTGGCCATTATGGGAGCGTCGGGCTCCGGAAAATCGACGCTGATGAATATTCTCGGATGTCTCGACCGGCCGACCAGGGGACGCTATCTGCTCGACGGAAAGGATGTCTCGGGGCTGACCAAGCGGGAACTCGCGAAGATTCGCAGCCAGCGGATCGGCTTCGTCTTCCAGCAATTCAACCTGCTCTCGCGCACCTCGGCGCTGGAGAACGTCGAGCTGCCGACCATTTATGCGGGCGTTCCCATGGAGGAGCGCGCGCGCCGCGCCAAGGAAGCTCTGGATCGAGTGGGCCTGGCCGACCGCGCCGGGCATTTCCCGTCGCAGCTTTCCGGCGGGCAGCAGCAGCGCGTGGCCATCGCGCGCGGGCTGGTCAACAACCCTTCGCTCCTGCTCGCCGATGAACCCACCGGCAACCTCGACAGCCGGACCAGCGTCGAGATCATGGGAATTTTTCAGAAGCTCAACGACGAGCACGGCTTGACCGTGGTGATCGTCACCCACGAGCACGACATCGCTCAGTACGCCAAGCGCGCCATCGAGTTCCGCGACGGCCGCATCCGCAACGACGTCTTGATCCAGAACCGCCTGGTCGCCGAGGAAGTCCTGCCCACTCTGCCCGCGCTCGAAGACGGCTTGATCGATACGTTGGGCAACGGCACCTCCGCACCGCCTCCGAACGGCAGCGCCGCGCCGAAGAAGTAGTTCCCGCGCTTCGTGACTCCCTGACAGAATGCCGGAGAAAAACCGCCTTCGCATGGAGGACGGTTTTGTAACGGCGGGTCCGGCCGTATCGGACCGGGCAGATGTGCCGGTTGGCTGGCCAGGGCTATCGAACCGCGTGTCTTTGAGGGGTTTTGGCGCGGACTCGAGGCGCATCCCTCCGGGCCTCTTACCCCGGAGGAACACCCTGGATGGAATGGTGCAGTAAACGTTAAAAGGGAATGTCTTCGTCGGAGATTTCGGGGCCGGCGTGCGGTTCTTCGTGCATCGCGCCCGCGTCCATATCCGCGTCCACCGAACGGCTGCTCGGCGCTGCGCTCGAGCCCGCACCGGCGGCCGCGCCTTCGGCGCGGGAACTGAGCATGCGCATTTCATTGCCCACGATCTCGGTGGTCGTGCGCTTCTGCCCGGAGTTCTTGTCTTCCCACTCGCGCGTCTGGATGCGCCCCTCGATGTACACCATCTGGCCCTTTTTCAGATACTGCTGCGCGATTTCCGCCAGCTTGCCCCACAGCACGATGCGGTGCCACTCCGTCTTCTTCTGGCGTTCGCCGGAGCGGTCTTTGTAGCTCGAGTCGGTGGCCAGCGTGAAATTGCAGACGGCCTGGCCGCCCGAGGTGTAACGCGTCTCGGGATCGCGCCCCAGCCGCCCCACGAGAATTGCTTTGTTAACGGACATGCGCCGCAGTATATCCTAATTTCCGCTTCGTCGAACCCGAAATTCAGCGTTTCGCGGACATCGCAATCGCGCCATTCATTTCTGTAGCGCTGCCTGCCAGTTGAGCACCATGGTGAACTTCGGCTGGGTGGATGGCGTTGCAGCGGCGGGAGTCGCCATCACGAACCGCTTGCCGTCCGGGGAGACATCCCAGAAGAGCACGCCCGGCGGCACATTGAACAAGGGTTTGGGAACTCCTGCCTGAAACACGCCGGTGGTGCTGACGTCCACCGCCATCGCCGTTCCGCCCCCTGCGGACATGTAGAACAGCTCCTTGCCGTCACGACGCCACAGCGGATTGGTCCCGCCATCTTTCGAGACCATCCACTTGCCGGTCGCGGGCGTGCCGTTCGCGGCGGATGTTCCCGCTGGGGCGGCAGGGGTGAACGGCCTCACGTAGATTTGGTCCTTACCGGATTCATTGGATATATACGCGATCCAGCGGCCGTCCGGGGAAAAGCGAGGCACCGCCTCGTTGAACTCGGAGCTTTCGAGCCGAGTGGGTTTGCGATCTTGGCCGCGATCGAGGGGCAGAAACCAAAGGTGGCTTGGAGGAATAGGGTTGAAGTACAGCATGGTGCGTCCGTCGGCCGACCAACTGGTCGGCACCTTGTGGTCCGCAGACTTGTACAGCACTTCGTCTTCACCCGCTAAATCCGAAGTCTTCTGATACAGGTTGAATATCCCATCTCTATTGGAAGAGAATGCGATCCGGCTGCCGTCGGGCGACCAAAGCGGGTACGCGTCCCAGTTCGAGTCAAAGGTAAACCGCGTGGTCACTCCGCGCGCGAAATCATAGAGCCAGATGTTCCGGGTTCCCGAGTTTTGAGTGTCGCCGCGGTCGAAGGCGACACGCTTTCCATCGGGCGAGAGCGCTACGGTGCGGTACGAGCCGGGATCGCCGAATGTGCCTAGAATCTTCCCATCGCGGCCGAACCACGCCAACTGCCCCGAAATGATGCCCCGGACTCCCGCCGACGTGACAGATTGCGCCCCCTTCAAATAAACAAGAACATCCGTGGCTGAGGTCGAGAAACTCAGATTTGAAACTTGTTCGGCAATCGGCACGGCCTCCCCAGCTAATTCGAGACGCCGCGTGTCGAAGGGCTGCGCCATCAAGGTGCCGGTTGCTCCGGCAGCCGTTACTCCCCGCACGAAGAGGATGTACCCGAGAGCGGTGTCCGTAGAAGGCGCGTATGCGACAGCCGAGTAGTCGGCGAGCAATCTCTTCGGAGGTTGCGGTCCTGATTGACTGCCGATAGATCCGAGGTAGATGCCGGGGCCGCCACCCTGGGCTGTCAGGTGAGCGTAAATGAAATGGCGTCGATCCGGCAGGAAGAACGGGGTCACGGCAGCGCCATCGTCGGTGATTGGCGATGCAGAGCCGCCTGATGCGGAGACTTGGGAAAGGCCACTAATAGTTCCGAAAACGATCTTGTCGTCAAGGTTCCAGGAGCCCCCCAGCAGCGACGTTTGATCGCAGAGCGTCAGAGGAGGGCCGCCTGCCGCCTCGATTTTCTTCAGCGTTCCTTGGTTGAGGAAGACGACATAGCGGCTATCGGGCGACCAGAAGACAAAGCCAGCCGCACCTTCCGTACCCTCGAGCGGCCTCACATCGAGTGTGTCTACAGCGCGCACCCAGAGCCGGGGGTGGCCATCCGCACCTGTGCCGATGAATGCCAGTTGGCGGCCGTTGGGAGACAAGGCGTAGGATCCGACGACGAATTTGTCCGGCACGGGAATTTCAAAGCGCATGGCTTGGCTCGCGGGCGGCTTTTGGCGAAGATAGAGAACGGCGAGCAAAGCAGTCGCCACAATGAAAATCCCGGCAACGCCATAGGTGATCCACAGGCGCCAGGGATTCGCGGCGCTTGTGGCGGCGAGCGACGGCGTGGCTTCCGGCGCGCCGGACAAAACTTCGTCGAGCGAAATGCGGGCATCCCCGATGTCCCGCAGGCGCTGCTTCGGGTCCTTTTGCAGGCAACGCTGCAACAGCACGCGAACTCGCATCGGCGTCGCCGCAGGAAGCAGCGACCAGTCCGGGTCCTTCGTGATGACCGCCGCGAGAGTATCCGTCACCGTCTCGCCGCGAAACGCCATCTTGCCGGTCAGCATTTCGTACAGCACCACGCCGAACGCCCAGATGTCCGCGCGGCGGTCCACCGGCTTGCCCTTGGCCTGCTCGGGCGACATGTACGCGGCCGTGCCCAACAGCACGCCCGCCTGCGTCGCCATTCGGCTGATCGTCGGAGAATTGGCCAGCTCGGCCGCCGAGGCTTCGGTTTCAAGCGCCTTCGCTAAACCGAAATCGAGAAGCTTTACCGTGTCGTCCCCGCTCACCTTCACGTTCGCGGGCTTGAGGTCGCGATGGATGATGCCTTTCTCGTGCGCGTATTCCAGAGCATCGGCAATCTGTTTGGCGATGCGCAGCGCCTCCTCGATGGGAAACGGCCCCCGCGCGATGCGCTCGGCGAGTGTCGGTCCTTCGGCCAGTTCCATCACAAGCGCGTGCGTGTTGGTGGCGTCTTCCAGACCATAGATGGAGGCGATGTTGGGATGATTCAGCGCGGCGAGAACTTTGGCTTCGCGTCCGAAGCGCGCCATGCGGGCGGCATCGCGCGCGAAAGCATCGGGCAGGACCTTGATGGCCACTTCGCGGCCGAGCTTCGAATCCCGCGCGCGATAAACCTCGCCCATCCCGCCCGCGCCCAGCGGCGACGCAATCTCGTATGACCCCAGCCTGGTGCCGGTACTTAACATGAGTTCTGCCCCCGCGAATTCGAGCAGGCGATTCTGGCCGCTCCAGCCGCGCCTATGGTGTGTCGTAGTGTTCCATCGCTCGCGTCCTGATCGGAACGCGATTCTTGCAGGGCCCACGCGCCCGCCGGCAACCGGCGGTATTCTTTGGGTGCGGATTATACATCAGCGATACCAGCCTCCCTACGTATTTCCTCCTTCGTGCCGCGGCGGTACGCTCTCTGATAGAATCCACCCGCCGGCTCCATATGCTCGCTGGGGAGGGGTCCATGTCCGCTAAGACGCAAAGCTTTGAAAATCATGCGAAGACGGTCCCGCTGTTTCACTATGTCGCTTTTCCGATCCTGGCGATCAACCTGTTTTGGTCCATCTATCGCCTGATTCGCCATTTCTCCGCTGAAAACGTCCTCTCGCTCCTGCTCGCCGTGGCCTTCGTGCTGATGTTTTTCTTCGCGCGGGTTTTCGCGCTCGCGGTGCAGGATCGGGTCATCCGCCTGGAGATGCGCCTGCGGTTGCAGCAACTGCTTCCGCCGGACCTGCGTGCGCGCATTCCGGAGTTCGCGTTGGGACAGTTGATTGCCCTGCGCTTCGCCAGTGATGCGGAGTTGCCCGAACTGGCGCGCAAGGTCCTCGAAGAAAAGCTCACCGACCGCAAGGCCATCAAGAAGATGATTCGCGACTGGCAGCCCGACGAGTTGCGGGCCTAATCCGCCGCCCGCCGCTCTATCGCAGCCGCGCCTGGGCCCGGCGCGCCTCGTCGGAGCCGGGGAACCGGCGGACGACCTCGCGCAGGTCCCGCAGGCCGGCGGTCTTGTGTCCCAGTTCCAACTCCGCCATGCCTTTCTTGAGCAGGGAAGCCGCGATTTTGAAACTCTTCGGGTAGTTCGTCAACACGGTGTCGTACGCCGTGATGGCGTCTTTGAAATTGTTCTGGGCGTAGGCGATTTCGCCCAGATAAAACTGCGAATTCGAGGCCAGATCGTTCGACGGGAAATTCGTGATGTAGTCGGAAAACTCCTGGTGCGCCAAATCGTACTTCCCGCTGGTGTAGTCGCGCAGGGCGTTCTGATACAGCGTGTCGGCGGATATCGGGGGCGCCCCGCCGGGGGCCGGCGTCCCGCCGCTTGCGCCCGCGCCGCCCGCGGCCGGCGCCGCGCCGGGTGCGCCGCCCGATAGTTTCGCGTCGATGCTCTGCAGCAGGTTCTGGACGTCGGACAACTGCTGCGAGAGTTTCGCGACGCGCGCCTGCACGTCCTGCAAATTATCGGAGAGTCCCTGCGTCTGTTGCGTCAGCGTGTCGATGCGCGACCCGGAATTCGCCTGGGCGTCCTGCACGGTGCGCTGCACCCCCACCATCTCGCCGTTCAGCTTGTTCACCGACTCGGCGGTCTGCTGCACCAGCGTCTTCAGCGCGGCGCTGTTGGTGTCCACCGTGCTCCGCAGGTCCTGTTGCGCCTGCAGCAACTGCGCCACCTGTTGCTGGAGCTCGATCATTTCCCTGGAAATGGCGCCGGCGGGCTGGGGCATGAGGATCGCTCCGCCGAGAGCGCCGAAAAATGTCGCTGCGAGTGCGAGCGCAAGCCATCGTGTACGCAAGGGAATGCCTCCTTCGGGAAATTTCACCGGGCTCGCGTTTTCAGGCCGGGAAACCCCGTGAGCCTCTCGGAACTGTTTTGACGCGTCCTTCATCAGATGCGCTGCACTTCGTTCCGGCGGGTTCCCGACGAACCCGCCGGAGTGCGGTGCTTCGCCCAACCAACCGCTCTTAGTGAACCATGGCCGGATGTGCCCGGCGGTTCTTCTGCCAGCACTCTTCCGTGTGCTCGGTGCAAACCGGATGTTCCTTGCCCCAGCTCACGCTTTCCATGCGCTCGGCGGAAATTCCGAGCGAGACCAGATACTTCTTGGCGGCCTCGGCGCGCCGCTGGCCCAGGCCCAGGTTGTATTCGGTCGAGCCGCGTTCGTCGCAGTTGCCCTCGATCGACACGCGCACCTGCGGATAGGAGCGCAGGAACTCCGCATCCTTGGTGAGCACCGCGCGCGCATCCTCGCGGACGTCGGACTTGTCGAAGTCAAAGTAGGCGTCCTTCATGTTCTGCTCGAACAATTGGCTCAGGTTCGGCTGTGCCGGCGGCGGGGGAGCGGCGGCCACTTCCACCCGCGCGCTGGCCGTGGCGCTTCCGCCGGGGCCCGTCGCTGTGATGGTGTAATTGGTCGACTCGGTCGGATTCACCGGAGTCGCGCCCTCGGGCGCCACCTTGCCGACCCCCGGTTCGATGTCGAGATCGGTGGCATTGGTCGAAGACCACGAGAGCCGTGACGTCTCTCCCGCCTTGATCGACGTCGGCGACGCGTTCATCGTCACCGTCGGCTTGGCCGGCGGCGGAGCCGGCGCGGGCGCCGGTGCCGGAGCGGGCGGTGTCGCCGCCACTTTCTTCTTGCAGCCTCCCGCAAACACGGCCAGAGCAATGAAACCGAACACCAATGCTAGCTTCCGAAAACTATCTCGCCTCATCGACATTCCTCCTTCGGAGCATCCACCTGGGCTGAGCGGACACGCCGGTATTGGATTTTTTACCTTCCAAACGCCAACCCGTCCTCCAACCTTCGGGCTTGCCTCGGAAATCTTGTCCCTGCCATGCAGGGAACGCGCCACTCGCATCCCGCGCCCGATCGCTAGCGAGGCGACCAGTTGGGCGATTCGTTTTGCCCTGCCGACGTCAGCTGCCGCGGCTGGCTTCCATCAGCCAGCATGGACCAGATCTGCCGCGTCCCGGTGCGCGTGGACTCGAAAACCAGATGGCGGCCGTCGGGCGCCCAACTGGGCCTTTCGTTACGCCCCTCGTCGCGGGTGAGCTCGACCAGTTGGCGGCTCACGATGTCCATCACGTAGATGTCGTAGTTGCCGCTCGGCCGCCGCCAGCTGAAAGCCAGCAGTTGGCCATTGGGCGACCACGACGGATCGACAACGTACCCCATGTCCGGCAGATCGATCTTCTGCGCGTTGGTGCCGTCGGAATTGGATAGGTAGAGCGCGGGCTGGCCGCCGCGGTCGCTCACGAAGACGATCTGCTTGCCCGTCTTGGGATTCCAGGCCGGCGACGTGCTGACGCCCGCGGCGAAGGTCACGCGGTGCAGCCGCGCCCCGTTGGTATCGGCCACGTAAATCTCCGGATCGCCGTTCAGGCTCGACATGAACGCGATCTGCGACCCGTCGGGCGACCACGCCGGAGAACTATTGGTCCCCCGAAATCTCGGGAAAGCGATCAGCCGCCGCGACGCCGTCGAGTAGATGCAGATCTGCGCGGAAGTCACTCCCCGAAAGGGAACGTAGCACGTGAACGCGATCCGCGTGGCGTCGGGCGACCACCGCGGAGTCAGCGAGATCGACTTCAGCGTGGTGATTTGCTGCTGGCTCGCACCGTCATAATCCATCACCCAGATCTCCTTGTTTCCGCTCCGCGCGCTGGCGAACGTGATCTGCGATTGGGCCACGCCGGGCTGCCCGCCGCTCAGCACGCTGACGATGTCGTCGGCAAACTGATGCGCGAGCCTCCGCGCGTCCCCATCGGTGTTCGCCGCGCGGTAGATCTTCTGCAGCACCAGCGGCGCCGCCGGATTGTGGACGTCGGACAGAAATCCCGCGAACGCCAGATTGGAACCGTCCACCGCCAGATTGCCGTACGCCACCATGTACGCCTCGACCGGGGCGGCGGCCCAATCTTGCAGCTTGAGTTCGCTCGGCTGGCTCAGAGCCTGCGTCGGATAGAAACTGGGACTCACCAGCTCGAGAATCCCCGAGTAATCCAGGTCCGCGCGCAAAACGTCGCGGAACGTCTTCGCCAGCGGTTCGGCGGCAGCCGACCGCGCGACCGTATCCGGCGCGGCGACGCGCGCCTTTGTCACCCCCAAGCCAGTGCCCGTCTTGAACCAGTCCTGCGCGGACGCTCGCCCCGGCGAGCAGAACACCGCCAGGGTCAGTACGATGCAAAGGGCCAAAACCAATCGGTTGGTCTGTCTCATAGGGAATCCGGCTTGTCGTGCGCCTCTCTCCAAGTTAAGATCCGCCATTCCCAATCTGTAATCTCAAATTTTAAATCTGAAATTCCCACTCCGCGTCTCTGTGTCTCCGTGGCCCATCTTCCGTCAGCGGTGAAAATCGAACCAGAACTCCACCTGCACCTGCGAGCCGGCGTATCCGCTCGGCAGGCGATCCAGCGGGCTGGAGTCCCGAATCGCGCGCAGCGCCGAATTGTCCACCGAATAATTGTTGCTCGAGCGCACCACCTGCACGTTCGTCACCGAGCCATCCCGCAGAATCGTAAAGGTGGCGACGACGCGCGGCGCCCACGTCACGCTGGGGTCCACGGTGGACTGCAGCCAGTTCCGGCTGATCCGCCGCTGCACCGCCTCGACGTACCACGAATAGCGCGCGCCGAAGTCTCCGCCGCCCACCCCGTTGAAGCCCAGCCCCGCCTGCGTCGTCCCCGCACCCAGCGCAAACGACGTGGTCGGCACGGTCGGCGCGCCGCCGCCCCCGTAGGGCACCGCGTTCGCCGGGGGCGGCACGGGATTTTCCAGAATCTTCGACGGCCGCGTAACGTATTTGGGCGGCTTGTTGCGCTCGAATTTCGGGATGGGCGTGGCGTCGGGCTCGGGCTTCGGCTTGGCTCGCGGCTCCGATTTGTACAATCCCTTCGATTCGTCCACCACCCGGCTGGGCGACACCACCTCGGGCTGGGGCAGCGGAATCGCCGGCAGACTGCCCACCACGCCCACCGTGACCGAGCCGCCCGGACCGCCCCACGTGTCTCCCCGGTGCCCCAACCACGCCGACACTACCGCCACCGCCGCCAGCGCGCAGTGCAACCCCACCGACACCAGCAGAAACCGCTGGAGCGTCTGGTCGGTCCGGCTTGCGGCAATGGAGGACATGTCATTGTGTCTGCGGCCGCTCGCTCAGCGGCTGCGTCACCACGCTGATGTTTTGAATGCCGCCCTGGCGCAGCGCGTCCACCACGGTGGCCCAGCTGCCGAACGGCACGGTCTCGTCGCAGCGCACGTAGACGGCTTGATTCTTCGCCCCGCGCGACGCCGCCAGAATCTGCGTCGCCAGTTCGTGAATGTTCACCGGCTTGTCGTCCAGGTAGATGCGCTGCCCGCGGTCGATGGTGATCACCCGCCGGGCCTGGGTCAGTTCCTTCACCGTCTTGGTCTTCGGAACGTCCACTTCGATCCCGGACTGCAAAATCGGCGCGGTAATCATGAAGATGATCAGCAGCACCAGCACCACGTCGATGAACGGCACCATGTTGATGTCGGAAAGCGACGTCCCGGTTTCGCGTTGCATGTGCGCCATAGCCGTGTTCTCGTAGCCCGCTGAACCAGTATCGCGTCCAGCAAATCACTGGCAATCGTTCAAGCCTGGTAACCCGCTGCAGGGGCGCTGCTTGCTGCGCCCTGCCCGGCTTGCTGGCGCGCGCGGCAAGTCACGCCGGCAATTCGGACTAACTGCTGTAGAGCGTTTCGATTTTGGCGACGAACTCCGCCGTGAACATATCCATCCGTGCCGCGAGGCTGCGAATACTGTGTAGATAATGGTTGTAGGCGATCAGCGCCGGAATCGCGGCGAAAAGTCCCGCCGCGGTTGTGATCAGCGCTTCGGCGATGCCCGGAGCCACGGCGCGCAGGCTGGCCGCGCCCGCGTCCCCCAGGCCCAGGAACGCATCCATCACGCCCCACACCGTCCCGAACAGCCCGATGAACGGCGAGGCCGACGCAATCGTCGCCAGCGTGGACATCCCTTTTTCCAGCCGGCGAACCTCTTCGCTGGCCGCCGACTGCATCTCCACGCTGATAGCGTTGGCGTTCTTCACGCGGGCGCCGCCCGCGCTCGCGCTCGCCGGAGCATTGGCGCGGTCCAGTTGAGCGGCCAGTTCCGTGTACCCCGCGTCGTAGACCGCCACCAGTGGCGTGCCGTCGGAACGCGACCGCAGCGCCTTCGGGTTCGGCAGCCCCCCGCTGGCCCGGAACTTCTCGATGAAGCTCGCGCTTTTGTTGTCCATCCCGCGAAGCTGGTGCCACTTCTGAAGAATCAACGCCCAGGAAAATACCGAAACAACGAGGAGAATGCCGAGGACGATTCGTGCCAGCCCGCTCGTCTGTTCGAGCAGCATCAACGGGCTTGCGAAAAGAAGGAGTGCTGCGCCTGAAATTGTTCGCCCCCTGAAAAAAAGTTTGCCCGCGCGACCCCCACGAAGCTAACACACGCCTCCCGGAGGGTCAAAGCTATTGAGACGCCGCGAACCAGATTTTTGCTGCCTGACACGACACATATTCATCGCCGCTTCATCCTGGCGCAATCTGAACCTTCCCCGGCGTCGCGCCCAGGGGATGAAGCGCGCGTTCCTCTGCGCCCTCTCCGTCTTTGCGGTAAATCCTCTTTCTCCATATCCTCCCGGCCCACAACTGAATGGCCGCCCGCAGCCCTATGCTAGAATCGACCGGTAGATGAGCCAAGCATTTGACATCGGTCTGGATGCTCTCGGCAGACTGCCCGCCGCACCTTCCCCCGGCGCGCCGCCGCCGAATCCTCATCCCGAGGCTGCCCTTTCTCCGACGCACATCCCGGCAACGCACGCGCTCTCTGCCGGAGCAGGGAAGAGTTTCTACATCGAGACCTTCGGCTGCCAGATGAACGTCCACGACTCGGAAAAAGTGGCCGGCGTCCTGCTGGCCCGCGGCTACTCGCCGGCCCAGACTCTCGCCGAAGCCGACCTGTTGCTCTACAACACCTGCAGCATCCGGGAGAAGGCCGCGCAAAAAGTCTTCTCGCGCCTGGGGGAGTTCCGCGAGGTCGCCCCGGGCAAGACGATTGGCGTCCTCGGCTGCCTGGCCCAGCAGGAAGGCGAGGAAATTTTCGAGCGCGCGCCCTGGGTGAGCCTGGTGTGCGGCTCGGCGAGCTACCGCAGGCTGCCGGACCTCCTCGCGCAAGTGGAGGCGGGCGGCCGGCGCGTCACCGGCCTCGACCTCGACACCGAAGACACCTTCGAAACCGAGATCACCCGGCGCGACAATCCCATCCGCGCCTATCTGACCATCATCGAGGGCTGCGATTACGCCTGCTCCTACTGCGTCGTGCCGCACACGCGCGGGCCCGAGCGCAGCCGCCCCAGCGCATCGGTCCTGGTGGAAGCCCGCCGCCTGGCCCAGGCCGGCTACACGGAAATCCAGCTTCTCGGCCAGACCGTGAATTCCTACCGCGACCCTTCGCCCGCTGGCCTGAATTTTGCAAGTCTCCTCCGCGCCGTCGCCGCCACGCAGGGAATCCGCCGCGTGCGCTTCACCACGTCGCACCCCAACGATTTCAGCCGTGAAATTGTCGCCGCCATTGATGACACGCCCGCGCTGTGCGATCACATTCACTTGCCGGTCCAGTCCGGCTCCCCGCGCATCCTCCAGGCCATGCGCCGGACCTATACTCTGGAAAACTACCTCGAAAAGATTTCCTGGATTCGCGCCGCCCGCCGACCCATCAGCGTCACCACCGACCTCATCGTCGGATTCCCCGGAGAGACCGCCGAGGATTTCTCCGGCACCCTCGCGCTGCTCGAGGCCGTGCGTTTCGACGGCGTGTTCGCCTTCACCTATTCGCCCCGCCCGAATACCACCGCCGCCTCGTTGCCCGGCGCCGTCCCCGAGGAAGAGAAGGGAAGGCGCCTGGCCATGCTGTTCGAGCGCCAGAGACAGATTCAGAGCGAGCGCCACCAGGCGCTGGTGGGCGCGACGCTCGAAGTCCTTGTCGATGCGCACCGCCCGGCGCGCGGACAGTGGTCGGGCCGCACCACCAGCAACCGCATCGTAAATTTCACTTCGCCGCGTGAAAATCTTCTGGGACAATACGTCCAGGTGAGCATACTGCGCGCCGGCCCGAACAGTCTCATCGGCGAACAAGCCATCTGAGCGCGCGGGAAGCGCCTTTCTTCGGCGTGCCGGCGGTGCACGCGGCCCGCGGCGGCTGAACATTTCGGTAGCGGGGAGGCCATCATGGAACTCGAAGTCAAAATCCGCGGTTTGATGATGGACCCTGTCACCAACATGCCGGTTGTGGTTCTCAAGGAAACCCAGGGAGCGGGCGTCCTGCCCATCTGGGTGGGCGTCTACGAAGCCAACGCCATCGCCCTGGAAATCGAGAAGGTCCAGACGCCCCGGCCCATGACCCACGACCTGCTGAAAAACATGCTCACCGGCCTGAACGTCCACGTGCAGCGCGTCGTCGTCTCCGAGTTGAAGGAAGACACCTTCTACGCGCTCATCTGGATGGAGCACGAAGGCCACATGATGTCGATGGACTCGCGCCCCAGCGACGCGCTGGCTCTGGCCCTGCGCCTCGATTGCCCCATCTTCGTCGAGGATCAGGTCCTGAAGACCTCCAAGCTTGCCGGCACCATCACCGAAAAAAGCAGCAACGAGGAATTGCGCAAGTGGCTCGAGAACCTCAACGACGACGATCTCGGCCGCTACAAGATGTAGCCTCGTGCTTCTCTCTGCCCGGCGCTTCCCAGTGCGCCCCCCATCTCCGCGATTTTCTCTGCGCTGCGCCTCTGCGGTGAATTCGCTTTTCTCCGTGGCGCAAGTCACGAATCACGGCCCCCTAGCCACTCGCCACTAGCCACTTCTTCCCGCCCTCTGTGGTAACTCTTTCCTGTGAGCGCACCCGCGCATCGCTCCCCGCCGTGTTGACACGCCCGCGCTTCCGCAGTAGCGTTGCCCCCGGCCCTTTCCGGAGGCGAACGCATGAAATCATTCTTTCTGGCTGCCCTTTTGCTGGTGCCGGTCCTCGCTGCGGCGCAGGAACCCGCCGCGGTGCCCTTGAGCGCAGAGCCTCATCATCACCTGGTCTTCGAGAACGGCTACGTCCGCGCTTACTATGTGGACGTGGCGCCGCACGAGTCAACGCTTCGGCACCGGCACGACCTCCCGTACTTCGCCGTGCTTCTTAGCGGAGGCGGCGCCCCAGCCGGCGCGGGTGCCACGCCGCCGCAACCCGGCGATGCGCCGCGCGCCATCTTTTCACCCACCGCTGTTTCCCACACCGTGCCGAACCCCGCCGACGTTCCGTTCCGCAACGTCACCGTCGAGCTTCTTCATCCCCAAGGTGCCGCGCGCAACCGCTGCCAGGAAGTGCTGCCCAACCAGCCCCGCGAGCAATGCGACCGTGCGGCGTCCGCGCAGCTTCCTCCGCCGCTGCACTACGCCGTCTTCGAGACTTCGGAAATTCTCGTCGAGTACTGGAATCTCGCCGCGAATTTCACCGCGCCCTCCTGGGACGACCGCTTCGACATGCTCCTCGTCGACCTCGACGGCCCCTCTGTCTCGCTAGCCGGTGCATCTCCCCGCACCCCGATGCAGGGAGGAGTTCTCTGGCTCCCGGCCGGCTCGAAGCCCGTCTTCAAAACGCCGGCCGATCGCGGCGGCCATTTTTTCGCCATCACCTTCAAGGACAGCGGCGCGCGCTGAGCGGAAATTCCCGCGCACGTCTACTTTTCGCTTGCCTTCTTCCCGCCAAAGTTTGTACAGTTAGCCTACTTGTAGTAGGGTAGTTGCGCCGGGGTTCTATATGTAGGCCCCCGGTTGCTACACGGGGAGCGAGGGGCATAAACGTGGCTTGTGTTCTGGCGATAGCCAATCAAAAGGGCGGCGTCGGAAAGACCACTACATCCATCAATCTGGCCGCCGCGCTGGCGCTGAAGAAAAAGAAGACCCTGCTGATCGATCTCGATCCGCAGGCCAACTCCAGCATCGCTTTCTTCGCCACCGACCAGATTCAGTTGACGATGTACGACGTCTTTGGCGAACGCCCCGGCGAAATGGCGCGCGTCATTCGCCCCACCAACGACCCGCATCTGTTTGTCGCTCCCGGGCGCCTGGCGCTGGCCCGGATCGAGCAGCAGCTCGCCGGCCAGTTCGACGCGCCCTTCAAGCTCAAGGACGCGCTCGCGCCCATCCTGAAGGATTTCGACTACATCGTCATCGACACGCCGCCGGCGCTCGGCATTCTTACCGTCAACGCCCTGGTCGCCGCCACGCACCTGCTCGTGCCTATCCAGGCCGCCTATTTCGCCATCGAAGGCACCGACGATTTACTCGAAACCTATGGCCGCATTCGCGCCCGCCCCAATCCGGGCCTCAAGGTGCTCGGCGTGGTGATCACGCTGTTCGACAAGCGCACCACCATCTCGCGCGACACCTACGAGCAGATCTGCGCCGTCTTCGGCAATGCCCTGTTCAAGACCCGCATCAGCAAGAATGTGCGCCTGGAAGAAAGCCCGGCCTACAAGGAAACCATTTTCAGTTACGCGCCCAAGTCTTCCGGCGCCGAGGAATACAAGAAACTTGCCCAGGAGGTAGTCCAACGTGTCGAAGCGGATCGGGTTGCCCGTCACTCTCAAGATGCGGCATGACGCGCATTACGTAGAGACACTCACCAGTTTCAGCGGCGCATCGATCGGGCGCATGATCCCGATCGAAAAGATCCGGCCCAACCCCGATCAGCCGCGCAAGCACATCGGCGACGTCCGCGAGCTCGCCGACTCCATCCGCGAAAAGGGCGTGCTCGAGCCGCTGCTCGTCCGCTACATCCCGCACGACGACCTCTACTACATCATCTCCGGCGAGCGCCGCTACCACGCCTCGCAGGCCGCCGGGCTCCACGAACTCCCCTGCATCGAAAAGATCGCCGACGACGCCGAAACCCTCGAACTCGCGCTCATCGAAAATCTTCAGCGCAAGGACTTGACCCCGTTCGAGGAAGCCGACGGGCTCCAGCGCCTCGCCGACCAGTTCGACTACACCCACGACGACATCGCAAAAAAAATCGGGCGCGCCCGCTCCTCGGTCACCGAAACCATGTCCCTGCGCGTGATTCCCGAGGACGTCCGCCGGGCCTGCGTCGAGCACGCCGTCGTCTCGAAGTCGCTGCTGCTCCAGGTAGCGCGCCAGCCCAACGAAAAGAAGATGCGTGAGCTGGTCCAGCGCATCACCCAAAGCGGCCTCACCCGCGACGAAGCCCGCCGCGCCCGCAAGGAAGAAACCTCCTCCGCGCCCCGGCCTCAGCCTTTCGTTTTCGACTACGAACCCGAGGACGCCTCCTTCCGCCTGCGCATCCAGTTCCGCAAAAGCCAGGTCAGCGAAGAAGAGTTGGCCGCCGCCCTGCGCGCCGTCCTCCGCCGCATCGAGGCCGGCTCCATCTCCTCCTCCGCTGCCTGAAGGCAGTGATCGGCGATTGGTGACTAGTGATTGGTGCGGCGGTTTTGTAGCGGTCCCCTTCGGGGGGGCGCCTTGGCTTGCTGTAAGGGCGCTGCTCGCTGCGCCCCACGGCTTCAACTCATACACCCCCGCGCAGGTCACCAATCACGGTTCACTCGCCACTAGTCACTCGCCACTCGCTCTTCTCTCCGCAAGATTTCTCGCAAGCCGAAGGCGTGGAACCACGCGCGTGTCATAGAATAGGCGCACATGCTGCCTTCGGCTGAACTCGATCGTCTGCGCGTGGTGCTCGTGGCGGCGCGTAACCCTCTGAACATCGGCGCCGCCGCGCGGGCCATGAGCAACTTCGGCGTCCCGCGCCTGCGCGTGGTGAATCCGTACGCCGCGGCTTTTCGCGAGGCGCGCTCCGCCGTCGGCGCGGTGTCGGTGCTGGCGAAGGCGGAGGAGTACGCGACCGTCGGGGAATCCGTGGCGGACTGCTCGCTCGTCGTGGGAACGACGGCGGTGCGCCACCGCCAGCTGCAGCACACGCTGCGCCGCCTGGAAGACGGGGCGCGCCTCATCCGCAAGCGTCTCCGCTCGGGCCGCGTGGCCCTGTTGTTCGGCTCCGAGAAGTTCGGCCTGTCCAACGAGGCGCTCAGCCACTGTCACTGGCTGCTGCGCATCCCCACCAGCGAAGAAAACATTTCCATGAATTTGGGCCAGGCCGTGGCGGTCTGCCTGTACGAAGTCATCCGCGACGCCAAAGCCGCGCGCGCCGCCGCAAAAGCGGACCTCGCGGCCGCCGCCGACGTCGAGCGCATCACCGAAATGCTGCTCGAAGCCTTGCACGCGAGCGGCTTCCTCACCCGCCGCCGCGTGGCCGATGCCGACCAGCGCATCCGCCGCCTGGTCCGCCGCCTGAATCTCCCGGCCCGCGACGCAATCATCTGGCAGGGCATCGTGCGCCAGATTCTTTGGAAATTGCGCGCCGCCGAAAACCCGCCGGCCTGAGGCAGCCATCCGGCTTCCTAAAAGCAGCGATTGTGGCGCTTCTTCTGTGCGCTCGGTGCCTACTCTGTGTCCTCTGTGGTAAGCCGTCGCCGTAGTTTTTCTCTGCGCCTCTGCGGTGAGCTTCCCCTCTGTGGTAACCCGTTCGGGCGGCGTCTCCGTCCCCATCACCGCGGGACTACGGCGGCCAGACTAGTTTCTAGCCACTCGCCACTAGTCACTAGCCACTTTCCCCTCAATTGTGCGGCACAAACTTCCCCGGCGTGCCGGTCAGCGAATTGTAAAGCGTCTCGATAAAGACGTCGCTGTTCACCATGGTGTTGGACCACTTCTGCCATGGCTCCAGGATCTTCGCCTGCTTCATCTGCTCCAGCGTCTGGTGCGCGTCGAGCGCCTTCTGGACCGCCGCCGAAGTTTCCCGCAGCATTTTCGCGAACGCGCGCACATCGTCCAGATTCGACACCGCGCCGTGCCCCGGAATCACCTTCACATCGGCCGGCAGTTCCGCGCTCACTTTCTCGCACGCCGCGATCATGCCCTGCACGCTGCCTCCGGCGGCCACGTCGATGAACGGAAAGCCGTAGCGCACGAAGATGTCGCCCATGTGCACCACGTTATTTTTCGGGAAGAAGATAATCGCGTCGCCGTCGGTGTGCGCGGCCGGAACGTGCAGCGCGCGAATGTCCTCGCCGTTCAAATGCACGGTCACGTCGTGCTCAAATGTGATGATCGGCAGGGCCCCCTTCGGCTGGGGCGGCGTCTGCGTTTTCTGCGACCCGCCGTTGCCGCCGGCGCTGCCGTTTTCCAGCCGCTTGCGCACGTTGTCCTGCGCGATCACCGTCGCGCCGCCCGCCGCAAACGGCAGATTGCCGCCCGTGTGATCCCCATGATAGTGCGTGTTGATGACCACGCGCACCGGCTTGTCCGTGATCCCCAGCTGCTTCAGCGCCGCCTCGATCTTCTCCGCCAGCGGCGCGAATTCATCGTCCACGATCACGATGCCGTCTTCGCCCACCGACGCGGCGATGTTCCCGCCCTGCCCCTGCAGCATGTAGATGTTCCCGGAAACCTTCGTGACCTTGATCTCGACCTTGGAAAAATCCTGCGCCTGCTGGGCCGCGGCCCATCCCGGCAGCAGCAACAACGCGATCAGCCAAAGTTTGCGCATGCCTCTCCTCCGCTTCGTAAATCGCCCGCATTCTACCACCGAACTGCCGCAGCCCCCGTTAGTCTGTCTCTGCGCCTTCTGCGTCTCTGCGGTGAGCTTATCTTTCTCCGTGCCCTCCGTGCCTTGTCTGCGCACTCTGTGGTAAGCCGTCTGCGCGTAGCCGCCCTGGCAGCCGCCCCGTCCCGCTCCCACTTCACTAGCCACTGGTCACTCGCCACGAGCCACTGTATTCTAATGACGCCATGGACCTCACCGCCCACCAGATCAGCATTCTCGAACGCCTCCAGCAGCGCGGCTTCGAGACCGTCGCTTTCCCGATGTACTCTGCCTACGTCGGCGTCCGAAAAGGGAACTGCGCCGCCCTGCTCGTGCCCTCGGGCACCAACGGCTTCGCCATCTTCGGCGAACCCGCCTATCTCGTGGGAGGAAACCTCAGCGTCCGCGTCCTTCGCAGTGACGGCCACTACTTCGTCCGCAAGGGCGACCAACTCGAAGCCACCCCCGAACGCATCTCCGAGCTGGACACCTTCGCCGCCGAACTCGCCGCCTCCCTCCTCCCCGTCGCCTGACGGAAGTTCTCCCCTTGTCAGGATGTCCGGAATGTTTGACCCCATCCCCGCGCGGCGTTATGATCCGGGCCAAAGATCCTCCGGCCCCGCAATGCCCCTGGGAGACGAGGTGCTCCCTGGAAAGGCGGCCCCACCATGGTCAAACTTACCGGCACGATCGGCTCGGTTCTGAAGCGGAAGGGAACGGCCACTTGGTCCGTCACGCCACGACAGACTGTTTACGAGGCCATTGCAATGATGTCCGACAAAGCGGTCGGCGCGTTGCTCGTGGTTTCCGAAGACAAGCTCGTCGGCATCATTTCGGAACGCGATTACGCCCGCAAGGTCATCCTCAAGGGAAGATCATCGGCTACGACGCCGGTAGGCGAGATCATGACCAGCCCGGTGATTTTCGTTACGCCGAACCACACCGTGGACGAGTGCATGGAGGTCATGACGAAAGCCCACATACGTCATCTCCCGGTCCTGGAAGGCGATACACTGCTCGGCATCGTCTCCATCGGCGACCTGGTGAAGTGGGCTGTCTCCGAGCAGGAAGAGACCATCCAGCACCTCCACAACTACATCGAGGCCAAATACCCCACCTGACGCCCCAGCCGTCCGACTAGCCACTAGTCACTAGCCACTCGCCCCCAGCCACTAGCCACTTGCTTCTGCGATAGAATGCACCCCGATGCCCGCCGAAATACATCTCGGTACCAGCGCCTTCACCGCCGCCGGTTGGGAAGGGACGTTCTATCCTCCCGGGATGAAGCCCGCCGACTACCTCACCTATTACGCCACGAAATTCGACACCGTGGAAGTCGACTCCACCTTCTACCGCACCCCTTCCGCCTCGACGGTCACTGGCTGGGCGCGCAAGACCCCGGACGCACTTCATCTTCGCCGTCAAAGTCCCGCAGCTCATCACCCATGAAAAGGTGCTCCTCGATTGCGACGCGGAATTCAAGCAGTTCGTCGACACCATGGACCTGCTCGGTGAAAAACTCGGCCCCATGCTGCTCCAGTTTCCCTATTTCAACCGCAGCGTCTTCACCAGCGGCGCGCAGTTCATCGCCCGGCTGAAAGCGTTTCTCAAAAAACTGCCGGCAGGCCACAAATTCGCGGTCGAAATCCGCAACAAGAACTGGCTCGACGCCGCTTTCGCCGCCTTGCTCCGCGACCACGGCGTGGCCCTCGCGCTTCAGGACCAAAGCTGGATGCCGCTCCCCGCCGCGTACAATTTCGACCCCATCACCGCCGACTGGACCTACATCCGCTGGCTCGGCGACCGCAAGGGCATCGAGAAGCTCACCAAGACCTGGGACAAAGTCGTCGTCGACCGCACCAGCCAACTCACCACCTGGGTCGATTTCTGCTACGCCATCCAGCAGCGCGGCATCACCATCTTCGCCTACGCCAACAACCACTACGCCGGCCACGGCCCCGCCACCATCGCCCAGTTCCTCAAGCTCTGGAACAAGAAGGCCCTGCCACCCATCGCCTGACATCCTTACACGCCGTCATCCTGAGCGCAGCGAGGGATCCCTCTTGCCTTGCAATAGTCTTCCGTAGGGGCGCTGCTCGCTGCGCCCTGTTGTCATCCCGAACCCAGCCGCGTCTTTTGCGGATGGGGGTGAGGGATCTGCTGTTTTCTTTGTTTTGCAGCGGCGGCCTTCAGGCCGGCCCTGCCGCCCATCGCCTGAGCCGGGCGAAGGTATCGTCCCTTAGGAGGCCGGACCTTCAGGTCCGACATCCGACCGACCGCGCGCAGCGCGTACCTCTTGCCGGTCCCATCTTTCGGCGCCCCAGCGCCGCCCGGCAAGCCTTCGTTCGCGCGGGCCGTTGTAGGGCCTCATTGTGCAAACGCCGTGCAATGGCGACCCAAAAGTGCACGGCTACTGTGAGATCGGGGTGAGAGTCGGTTGCCAAGACCTGAGGTCACAGAGATGGACCCGAAACTCGCTAATCGGACAAAGTGGGGTGCTAGGAGGAACTTGTCCGGTTATCCGACTACTCAGGAGTTAGGACGGTGCGCTTGTTCGGTTAACTGACTAAACTTCTGAGCCGGGCGCTTCTGGTAGGTCGGGAGCCACGCCCCAACGCTGTACGTCATCCCCACGAAGGCCGGTACCGATACCAGGCCAAGCCGTGCATGCCCTGAACTTGCCAAACGGGTGTCGTCGGTCCGCGACCCACGAATGCGTTCGGCCTATTGGTCACATTGGCCGGTGCGCATCGTCACATACACGAGGAAACGCAAAGGCAACACTGCCTGAGAGGTAACCATGAGACCTTGCTTGGGCGTTTTCCATAGTCACCCTTTGAACGGGGGCGAAGATGTTGTCGTCCTTAACCAGCGTAGGCATGAATCAAGATGTTGGGGCTTTCGCATAAGTAGGCAAACGATCGGAAACTCAATCTTGGAGGAGACAGGCAAATGAAGCTTCCTAAATTGACAGTGCTATCTTGCGCGTTTGTGATTGTGCTGCTCGCCGGGAATATTGCCCAGGCGCAGAATTTTAACGGGTTCTACGTCGGCGCCAATCTAGGCGGGTCCCTTGGCCGGGCCAATGCGGCCACTACCGCAGTCCCGAGCGGCAGCGACTACTTGCTCCCCACCGACCCGGCGGACATCGCGGCCGCGGGCGCCATGCGCCTGAACGGGAACAATTTCACCGGCGGCATCCAGGCTGGATACAACTTTCAGAAGGGCAGCTTCCTGGTGGGTTTGGAGAGCGAGTTTGGTTACATGGCCCTGAACAAAACGCACAGCAACACGGCGACGTATACCTGCTGTGCACCTTTTACTTTTACGATAGATCAATCGGTGGAAACGAGCTGGCACGCGGGTCTGCGTCCGCGCGCGGGTTTCGTTTGGGGCCGCACACTCCTGTATGGCACCGGAGGATTTGCCATCACCGACCTCAATTATCGAGCGATGTTCACGGACAATGACGGTTTCGCGCTGGAAACCGGTGGCGTGAAGAAGACGGCGGTCGGCTGGTCGGCCGGCGGCGGCGCCGAGTTTCGGGTCGCGGACCACGTCTTGCTGCGGGGTGAATACCTCTACGAAGACTACGGCCGCTCCACGATCACCAGCACCAATCTCCAATACAACTGTGACGGTGTCTGTTTTGCCCCGGGCGACGTGTTTACGCACTCAACGGATCTTCGCGCGCACCTCGTTCGATTCGCCATCAACTATCGCTTCTAACCTGCATGCCGTTCCCCTGTACCGGCACGCCACGCAATACGGCCCGGGTGCATCGTCCTTGAAGCCAAGGATGCTGCACCCGCCGCGCCTGCTCCGTTTTCTGAATGCCGTTTCCGAAGCTGACATACGCGAGCAGGGGCTTGTGCCTGATTAACGCGGCGGTCTCAATGGGTCGACGCAACACTTGCACGAAGTTTACCCGCAGGAGTCTGAAAGCCTAAGGTTTTTCTCGGGCGTTGATTTAAGCGCAGCGCTACTTGGTCCAGTTCCAACTGGGTATAGTCGGAGAGGTCTGTTTTCTTCGGGAAGTATTGTCGTAATAGCCCGTTCGTGTTTTCGTTCGAGCCGCGTTGCCAGGGACTCTGCGGATCACAGAAGTAGACTTTCACATCCGTGGCCACGGTAAAGCTCTTGTGTTTGGCCATTTCCAGCCCGCGATCCCATGTTAGGGAACGGCGCAGGGCTGCGGGCAGCTTACGAACATGCCGGGTCAGTGCGGCGACGACAACCGCCGTGTCTTTGCTGGAGACCTTTACGAGCGCGGTGAAACGCGAATGGCGTTCCACCAGGGTCACAATGTGACTGTTCCTTGAGCCGCACAGAAGATCGCCCTCCCAATGACCCGGTATGGCGCGGTCCTCCACTTCAGCGGGCCTTTCCCGGATGGAGATGGCCTCGGCGATTTGACCGCGCGCGTCTTTAAAGATGCGAGAGTGCTGCGACCGGCGTATGCGGCGCTTGGACCGCAGATGCCCCATCAGCTCTTTTTTCAGCACTCCTCGTGCTTGAATGAATAGGCTACGGTAAATGGTTTCGTGGGACACACGCATGTTCTGGTCCGCGGGATACTGGGTTTTCAGCCATCCGGAAATCTGCTCCGGCGACCAATCCAACATCAGTTTACTCGCAACGACCTTCTGCAACCCCCCATGGACTGCAAGCCGGCATGGCTTGGGGCGCGAAGCCGATTCCCAGGCCTGGGAATCGGCTTCATTGGCTCGATACGCAGGACGGCCACCATGACGTGCGACCTCCCGGCTCACGGTCGACGCAACCCGGTCCAGGCGTCTAGCGATCTCGCGAATCGACGAACCGGAAGCGAGCCCTCGAGAGATTTCCTCGCGCTCACGCAGCGTGAGCGCGAGGAGCGAGCGCCGCCGGACTGCCGGAACAAACCCACCGTGACGCAACACCAGGCAACGAATGGACGAATGCTCCTTGCCGAAGGCGCGCCCAATCTCATGCAACGTCTGCCCTGCTTTCCAACGACGCCACACGTCGCTCTTCTGCGCCGCAGAGAGCCCAAACCGTCTCCCTTGTTTCATAAACACCACCTTTGAAAACAGCTTTATACCAGATGGTGTTGCATCGACCGGTTGAGCTGACACGACGTACCGGGCACTTACTTCGGATGATGCACTTATTCGGACGAGCTATCACCGACGTCAACAATGTTGTCCGATTCAGAGTAGCCCGAGCTGCGGGGGGCTACGCCCAATCTGGACGGTCCCCGTGTATCTGTTTCGGTGCGACGAACACTCAGATCAGTCCATCTGACTACGACATTTCGGAGCGCCGCCGAAATGTTGGGCACGTTCGCACCCATCAAGATTGCAAACGCCCGCAACGGATTGCGTTTTCACTGCGTTGGAGACATCCACGATGGTGGTCCGATTGCACAAACAATACCGGGGACAGGTTCTTTCGAATCGCCAATGCTCTGGCAGCTGCGTATACTGGTTTCGCCGCCGAGGTCACCGAAATCAGTTTATTGCAATCTCGGGGAGCCAAGGAACTTACGTTGATTATCTGCTTTCCCTTTCACTACATTGCCCACACGCCGAATCGGTTCATTGTGCACGCCAGCGAAATCCGAAAGTAGCCGATGCCACCCAGTTTATATGAGCGAATTAGAGAATTCCCAGGTACACCCCTTGACGATTCAGATGAGCTGTACGGTTACTCTCATCTTTATCATCTGAGGCGCTCTCACCGTTGCGACTTTCGATCTCTTGACGATCACTCCGCCGGTCTCCGCACCGCTCACGGCATAGCAAAGTCGTGCCGAAACGGACTAGCTTTATCCCGCCGCGGCGTTCCTCTAGTCCTCTGTCTCCTGTTCCTGAGTGCCTTTCTTGCCGGCTGTCGCGAATCGTCGCGTCAACTTACGCGATCAAGTGCCGCCCTCATGTTCACTGATACGGAGACACCTCAAACGCTTTCGCCTGATGGAAAGGACGCTCTCGAGGCTTACGTCAACGCGGCCCAACTCCCTGACCTGCAGTTTCCCGATTTCCGGAATTACCGGGCGGAGACAAAGGAATTCTATCAATCAGTCGGTGACACGCTGCCATGGGTTACGGATCGCCGGCCTTCACCTCAGGCCCAGGCACTCGTAAACCTTTTCAAGACTGCCGAAGATGAAGGACTCAATCCCGTCGATTACGATGGTCCCCGGTGGGATGGCCGCATCCAAATGATTGATTCGGGCCAAGCGCGGGAGTCTGACTTCGTGCGATTCGACCTCGCGGTCACCATATCAACGATGCGCTATATCTCCGACGTACATCGTGGCCGCGTGATTCCCCGTGAGTTTCACTTTGACCTAGATATCGAGAACATGAAGATCGACCTCTCCGAGTTTCTGCGGCAAAGACTTATCGGAGCCAACGACGTAAACGCCGTGATGAGAACTGTCGAACCGGCATTTCCAGCTTATCGGCAGACGGCCGACGCATTGAAAATCTATATGAAACTCGCGAAACAAGTTGACCGCGATCCGCTCCCGCTGCCATCAAAATCAGCAAAGGTCGGCGATACGTACAGCGGCGTACCACAACTCAAGCGACTGCTTGGCCTATTGGGAGATTTGCCCAGTACCGGCGAAGCTATCACAGCGGATCCAATTTACAGCAAATCACTGGCAACCGCGGTGAAACATTTTCAGCAGCGTCACGGACTCAAACCGAATGGCATTCTTGACACGCAGACACTCAAAGAGCTGAACACACCGTTGAGCAAGCGAGTCCTTCAACTCAAACTTACGCTGGAAAGATGGCGGTGGCTTCCTCACGAATTCGAACGCCCGCCAATCGTGATAAACATTCCTGGATTCCGTTTGTACGCGGCGAATGAGGAGTACCGTCCGGCCTTTTCGATGAAAGTGATTGTCGGTCGATCCTTTGAGCACCAGACTCCGGTATTCGCGACACAATTGAAATCAGTGATTTTCCGCCCTTATTGGAATGTTCCGCTGGCAATTCAACGGAAGGAATTGCTTCGTGAACTAAGAAAGAATCCGCACTATCTCCGGGAGCACTCCTACGAAGTCGTGGACGCCCAAGGAGAAATCGTCAGCGAAGATAGCGTGAGCGAAGACATGAAGCGGCAGCTCAAATCGGGCAAGCTGGCCATTCGGCAAAGACCCGGCCGGGACAATTCACTTGGACTCGTTAAATTCGATATGCCCAATGTTTATGACATTTACTTGCATGGCACGCCGGCCACCCAGCTCTTCTCACATTCTCGGCGCGACTTCAGCCACGGATGCATCCGATTGGAAGATCCGGTCGCATTGGCCGCCTGGGTTTTGCGCGACAAGACAGAGTGGAACACCGATCGTATTCTCGCTGCCATGGATGGAGACCAAACGGTCCGCGTAGTGCTTTCGAAGCCCATTCCAGTCTTGATTTTGTATGGGACGGCGATTATCACAGACGATGGAGAGGTGGATTTTCTTGACGATATCTACGGACTTGACGCGATGCTCGATCACGCGCTCGCGAAAGGATATCCATATTCGGAGAATGAATAACCGCCGATTTTGAACTTCACTACCAGCGTCGGATAGGCCCGAGATCCACGTGTACGAATCCGGATTGGGGATAGTAGCCGACTCCTCCGCGATGCAAATGTAGCGCCGCATCGCGCAAGCGTGCAGTCGACACCCCAGGGATGCGAATATCGATTGCCTCTCCTCGCATATGCTGGCTGTGTTCCGCCACTCCCAAGGTCGTACGACGAAGCAATTCGTTGCTCCACGGGGTGCGGTAACCGCAGACAATATCGATCTCGGTTCCGGGGCGACCAAGCGAGGTGGCGAGATCGCTCAACAAGTCGAAAAGCCGCGGATCCAAACCAGTTACATCGCCCGTTCGATGATCTCGCAAGAAATGATCGAGTTGCTTGATTGCGTCAGGTAGATAGGAATCTCCCCTCCTGTAAACGATATTGATCCGCTCATTGGTATGCAAATGGAACAGCAACAATCGATGCTCTGGTAAGATGGGACTTGTAGCAGTCGCAATCCGGGACGGAAGAAACAGACCAGCCAGCATGAACGCTACACGAAAAAATCGTGAGGCAATTTGCTTTGACGGCATCAGAAATTATATCACGATCCTGCTGCTGGCATTCAAGTTCGCGCCCCCAATTGAGACGACCTTAATAAACCAACTCCTGATACATGCGGCGGTCTCAATGGGTCGTTGCAACACTTGCTCGAAGTCTACTCGCAGGAGTCTCAAAGCCCAAAGTCTTTCGCGGACGTTGATTTAGTCGCAGCGCTACCTTGTCGAGTTCTGCTTGCGTAAAGCCGGACAGATCGGTTCTTTTCGGGAAGTATTGTCGCAGTAACCCGTTCGTGTTTTCGTTCGAGCCGCGTTGCCAGGGACTCTGCGGATCACAGAAGTAGACTTTCACATCCGTGGCTACCGTAAAGGTCTTGTGTTTCGCCATCTCCAGCCCGCGGTCCCACGTCAAGGAGCGCCGCAGTGAAGCTGGGAGTTTGCGAACGTGCCGACTCAGTGCAGCGACGACCGCCGCCGTGTCTTTGCTGGGCACCTTTACGAGCGCTGTGAAACGCGAATGGCGTTCCACCAGGGTCACAATGTGACTGTTCCTTGAGCCGCTCAGGAGATCGCCCTCCCAATGACCCGGTATGGCGCGATCTTCAATTTCAGCGGGTCTTTCCCGGATGGAGATGGCATCTACGATTTGACCGCGCGCGTCTTTAAAGATACGAGAGTGCTGCGACCGGCGTGTGCGGCGCTTGGACCGCAGATGCCCCATCAGCTCTTTTTTCAGCACTCCTCGTGCTTGAATGAATAGGCTACGGTAAATGGTTTCGTGGGACACACGCATGTTCTGGTCCGCGGGATACTGGGTTTTCAGCCATCCGGAAATCTGCTCCGGCGACCAATCCAACATCAGTTTACTCGCAACGACCTTCTGCAACCCCACATGGATCGCAAGCCGGCATGGCTTGGGGCGCGAAGCCGATTCCCAGGCCTGGGAATCGGCTTCATTGGCTCGATACGCAGGACGGCCACCATGACGTGCGACCTCCCGGCTCACGGTCGACGCAACCCGGTCCAGGCGTCTAGCGATCTCGCGAATCGACGAACCGGAAGCGAGCCCTCGAGAGATTTCCTCGCGCTCACGCAGCGTGAGCGCGAGGAGCGAGCGCCGCCGGACTGCCGGAACAAACCCACCGTGACGCGACACCAGGCAACGAATGGACGAATGCTCCTTGCCGAAGGCGCGCCCAATCTCATGCAACGTCTGCCCTGCTTTCCAACGACGCCACACGTCGCTCTTCTGCGCCGCAGAGAGCCCAAACCGCCTCCCTTGTTTCATAAACACCACCTTTGAAAACAGCTTTATACCAGATGGTGTTGCATCGACCGGTTGAGCTGACAGCGGTTACCGGACAACTTGGTCCTGGTACGAAGATGTCCGGTTATCCGTGCCAGCTCAACCGGTCGATGCAACACGATCTAATCGATTGATCCAGCAATACTTCCACTAGGGCATCGGCCCATTGAGCTGTGTTCGTTTATCCCTAAACAGGTAGCTGCTTTTGAATCAATGGTCGCGAACGCCTTTAGCTATTGAAATTGCTGCAATTGTACTTCGGGCAAGTGTTGCGTCGACCCATTGAGACCGCCCGACTAATCGGGCAAGTGGAAACAAGCTTGTCCGCGCAGCATGGACTGCGGTCTAATACGGGAGCCGTGCGAACTTCAAGCGGTGTCGCCGCGCTCGGCTTGTTGGTTTGGGTTGTTCCTCCGCCTGAGGGTGAGAATTATCCTCTGCAAAAGCCATCGCGAGATCAAAACATTTATTAAAGCCCATCACCACCAACTGTGTCTTGCATCACAGCTTTCTTTCTTTGTTTAGGGGTAAAAAGAAATGGTCGAAGGATGGGAACCGCGACGGGGAGCCTCCAAGACATTTTGGATGAGGGAAGTCCAAAGTAGCACAGAGGCCCTCCATGGTTGGCTTCAAACCGAAGTAACCAGGAAGCGGTAACCGTTCTTCGCAAGAGGCGGCGACCAGGCGGAAGGGTGTACGCGCCCAGGAATTTCGACGCGCCGGCGAACAACTGTCGGAAACACTTCACTACCGGTCGCTGCCTCTGACTCATTAGTAGTCGGGATTTCCATTTTGGCCTTCCGGACGGGCGACCCCTCTTCTGAGCTAGGGCTCAATTCGGGCATTTCTGTAACTCTCATAAAAGCGCATGGGACAACACGAGTAACGAAGTTGTGAACGGCAACAGGCGGCAACCGTGACTCCCCGGATGTAAAGCAAGCAGCACGCTTGGCCAGGCAGGTTCACGAGGCTTTCCCAACTCCCAACAAACGCGCAAACCGGAAAAGCGCTGTTCACAATGTCCGGTGACCCGACTGACCTAGTTCTTGCCAATTCCATGCGCCAAGCGGCGAACAACTGAGGGAACTGGTTGACGAAGACGGAATGAAGAAGCGGAGGCCACAATTAGCCCCAAGCAACGCACGACCCCTTCGCCAACGAGAAATAACACCAGAACTGTTATTCCAAGTGCAACGAGTAAGGTACAGAAGATGAGGAGCGCGGCGAGCAGGTCACGTACAACATATAGCTCCGTTCCCGCGAGTGTAATCAATGTAATGAGGGCACTTGCAATGAGGAAGTCCTGTATTTGCTTCCGGCTCATAGCATCTGAATGCTTCTACTTGGTACGCCCTTTGTATGTGATGGTCCTTACATGAAGCGGTGACGTTGCGCAACGCCGGGTTAAGTCCTGATTAACGCGGTAACGGGACAAGTCGGTACCGGTTGGGTCTTTGTCCGGCTACCCGAACGGGAGCGTGCAAAGGCCGTGCAATCGGCGCCTAAAGTCGCTCCGAATCAAGGGGATGGTGCCGAGAAACTGTCCGGGAGACGTGCCTTCAACGGTCCTGCCGCGTGACCCATCATTTCCGCCCAGCAACGGGGAACTTATTTCCGTTTCTGGGCTTACACGCCCGATCGACCGCCGTCGGGACGCCGCTTTTGCTTCAATGTAGCGCCGCGGACTTCAGCGCGGCATCTGCCTCTTGCATCCCGGACACTAGCCGCGACGCGGCATCCGCATCTCGCGCCCCGGACAGCAATCGGGACCGTGCCGTGAAGGCCGCGGCGCCTGGCGCCTACCTCTTGCCGGTCCCATCTTTCGGCCCGCCGCGCCGGGCCGCCCGGCAAGCCTTCCCTCCGCGCGGGGCGTTGCAGGGCCTCATTGTCCAATAGCCGTGCAATGGCGACCTAAAAATGCACGGCTACTGTGAGATCGGGGTGAGCGTCGGTCGCGGGGACCTGCGTTCAGCGAGCCCTTCTGCTTTAGGGAAATTGCGCGGGCGACAGATGCCGACAAGCCCGACATCTCGGAGCCTATGGCTTCTCTGCTTTCTTGCCGACGGATTTAGCCAATGGCTCGTGGTCTCGAAGATTGGTCGTTAAGACGACCGCGTCTTTCGGGCAGAAAAACGCAAAGACCGCGTCGCCGAGATCGCAACAGGTTTCACGGCTGACTTTCTCTTTCGGACGTTTGATCAGTTGTTTCAAAGCTTGCCGCCGCTTTTGGTCTTCTCTTCTTGCTGATTTCTCTGAAATTGAGTTGCGAAGAGCGTCGAGCAACTGGGGTTCCGACTTCAGTTCCGGCGCTAAGCAGCATTCCTGGTCCCGATCGCATTTCCGAGGGTTCAAGTCGAGCAGCCCATCTCTTCCGATTCGAGGCTCTGCCTCGATATAACACGGCAGGTCGCCAACCACATCGGTTGTAATTTTGCGCCGTTTGCGCCAGCTCCGAACGATAAGAGACGCGAGGGCCAATCTGTAGCTGTCGGCTGCGTCTTGATCACAACTGCCTACTCCTACGTGTTTCATGGGGTGGCTACTGGAGATGGCTGCGGCGGCCGCAAGCGCCTCTATCGACGTTGCCTGACGATAACTTCCTCGTGCTAGGACTGAGACCGCCTGCAGAGTGTCCCGCAAAGATTGCGTCACGACGAGCTTGTCATGAAGATACGCGAAATAACTCAGCGGTCCAGCCTTCCATTCCTTGATTGAATAGACGGGGAGTAACGTCTTCTCGTAACGCGCTAAAGCCGCTTTTGCTCTTGCTTGCTTCGGAGAATTGGGCTTGAGAAGAAGATCGGTGAGAACTGTTGTCTCGACGTATGCTTTACTCATTGTCCGACGGTCCGGGGTCATCAAGCAGCTCCCCCAATTCCGGCGGATCGACTTCGAGTCCACGGTCTTCGAGTTCTTCGACGCGCTGGATTCCTTGTTCCAGCGACATCGCCGGGCGATCTCGCAACTCCCGCAACACGCGCCAAATCACATTAAGTTGGTCGGGCCTCAGGGGCGCCCCGTGCAAATTGGCAAAGGCGAAATGGAGCGAATTTACAATCACTGCAAATCCTTCGCCGACGGATCTGCACGCAAACAACTTCGGCAGCGCCAGCTGTGCGCGCTGGACAAAACGATCAACATCCATCGGGCGATCAGCTCGCTGAGCCGCCGCGAGGAAATCGGATACCTGCTTGAGCAGCTCTAGAGCTCTAACCGTCTGCGAAATTGTTCCCGGGGCGGCGTCCCACAAACGATCGATTTCAATCACTGGGGCAAGAGCAGTCGCGCCTCGCACTTCGAAGACGATGTTTCCCGCGGGAGAGTGTGTCAATTGGGTGCGACTAGTAGCAGACACTCCGGTTTCATCGGGCAACCGGGGCGAGTCATTTACGCGGACCTTCGGAATGCTCGTCTGGGTGTCACTCATCTTCCGCCGCCTTGCAGCATCCCGTTCATTTCCTTCCTAATTATCCGGAGTTTCTGTGGCAACCATTCTTGAGAGTTCCATTGTTCGCGTTCGACGGGTGCGGCCGTGTAGTAATCAGTGTCTAGAGTCAGGCCAATTATCTTCTTGTCGAGATTCGGCAGACTCTCTCTTAGCTCCGGGGACGCAGTGACTTTAATCTCGACCGTTTCTGCCTTCAATCGGACAGTTGCGCCGATCTGTGTGTCTTCCCACCTAAACATGACTTCCGTAGGGCTGTCGGAAATATTGAAACGCTTTATCGGCTCAAGATTTGGCAGCCTCAAAGATGCCAACGCCGCCCTAGATTCCTCTTCAGCCTTGAATTCCTTCCTAAGAATACACCGCAGTCCGATTCGCGTGAACACTTTGATTTCCAAATGATCGACGACGACGTCGAAAAAAGCCCTGCTGTGTTTCGCAAAAGTTTCTGCATCCGTCTGGCCGCTCGTGAACCTACATGCCCCAAGCTCCAGAACAAAGTTCCCTTCCTCAGCCGTGAAAGCTGTTTGCTGGGGAGATGCGCTGGAAACGTTGATATTCGTGAAAGAGTCGTGCAGATCCTTCAAAACTCGACCGGTGCGGTCGTAAATGAGGAAGGCATTCTTGTAGCGTAATTCGGTCGTGATGCTGACCAGCTTAAAGTCATCGATGGTCAATGGGCTGGGCATGAAAGTGCAGCAACAATACTACAGTGTTGATAATCTGCTGCGCAAGGGGATCGATGGCGCACGGACGCCACGTTGCTACGGCGAGAAGCTGCAGGCCGGCCAGTTTTCACGCGGCTTCCCTTACGCCGTATTTTGCGGGACATTTGTACCTTTTGCTGGTCCCCAGCCGGCGCAGTGATTGTTTGCGTATGCGAGCGCATCGTGCAAGGTCCGCGCAATCGCAACTTAAAGTCGCCGAGATCCGGGTGGGTGGCCCTGAGAGACTGGCCGGGAGACATGCGTTCATCGGTCCTGCCGGGTGACCCATCCTTTGCCCGACTAGGGTGGGGGTCTTAAGTTCGTTCCCGGCTTCACGCATTCAATCGGCCACATTAACTCCCACCACTCCCGGCTCCCGTGTCGGCCAAAACGCAAACTTGGCCGGACGACCCGACAAAGGCAGCCCGCCCCCGAAGAGCAAGCCTCCCCGCGCCCTGCCCCCTACCACCTACACCCTAACCCCTCGCCCCTCGTCCCCCACCCCTCGCCCCTCGTCCCCCACCCCTCGCCCCCGCCTGTTCACACCAACATCCCCTTGAATCCCACCCCCGTCTTCGCTAGCTTGGTCTGGTGAACTATGCAGCCCAATTGATCGTCCCTGGACGATTCGTGCCCGCCGGCCAGCCGCAGCCGTGGCGCATCTCGGCCCCTGGCCACGCGCCGGCAGGGCAGGGAAACGTCCGCCCCCGCCCGGAACCCCCGGCGCCGGGCGCGCCACCAGTAGCCGTCAGCCCCGGCGCATCCCGCAGTTTGCTGTCATACCGACAGAGGCCGCCGTTTGGCCGACGCGCGGTGTTCGCGTCCCGGCGGGTGTCGCGGGAAGGGATCTGCTTTTCGCACCCGCGCCGCTGCACGACGAGGGCAGGGAAGCTGCTGGCCCGCCTAAAGGCGGCCGCTACAAAACCTCCCCACGAATCACGATTCACAGATCACGATTCACGGCCCTTCGGCCACCAATCACGAATCGGCATCCGTCGCCTCTGTGCCCTCGGTGCCGTCTCCGTGCCCTCTGTGGTAATCCGTTGCCTTCCTCTGCGTCCTCTGCGCCTCTGCGGTGAGCTTTTGAAGCTTTTGAAGCCATCCCAGCAAGAGCTGCCCGGTCCAACGAAACTGGAGCGGCCGCTACAGAATCTCCGGCACGAATCACAAATCACAAATCACGAATCACGTATTCCCAGCCACCAGCCACTAGCCAGTAGCCACTCTTCTAATCCCCACACTCCCGGATACAGACATCACCGCAACTCATTGAAAACACACGCCCGCGCCCTGTTCTATTCCCTACACTCGCCGGGGGTCGTCCAGACTGCATTTGTACCGAAAGGCTCCGCCATCTAATGCCCAATAATTCCTACGACGTGCTCTGCATCGGCGCCGGTCCCACGGGCCTCGCCTCCGCCATCGAGGCCAAGCGCGCCGGCCTGCGCCCCCTGGTCGTCGACAAGGGCTGCCTCTGCAATTCGCTGTTCCACTATCCCATCAACATGTTTTTCTTCACCACGCCCGAGCGCATGGAAATCGGCGACGTGCCCATGACCACCTCCAGCGGCAAGCCCTCGCGCCTCGAGGCCCTGAAATACTATCGCCGCACCGCCGAGCACTACGAACTCGAAACGCGCCTCTACGAGCGCGTCGAGCGCATTGACGGCCGCGTCGGCGCCTTCGTCGTCCACACCAAGGACTCTGCGGACACCAAGCACCGCTACCGCACGGCAAAAATCATCATCGCCACCGGATACTACGACCTGCCCAACCAGCTCGGCATCCCCGGCGAGGACCTGCCGCAGGTGTCGCACTATTTCACCGAGGCGCATCCCTACTGGAATCGCGATGTCGTCGTGATCGGCGGCAAGAACTCCGCCGCCGAGGCGGCCCTGGAGCTGTTCCGCGTCGGCGCGCGCGTGACGCTGGTCCATCGCGAGCCCGAATTGGGCGTCAGCCTCAAATACTGGGTCCGCCCCGACATCGAAAACCGCATCAAGGCCCGCGAAATCCGCGCGCTCTTCTCGTCCCACGTCACGCGCATCGAAAACGGCCAGGTCCTGGTCAAAAACGGCAGCAAGGAAAACGCCGTCCCGGCCGCCCAGGTCTTCGCCATGATCGGCTATCACCCCGACTTCGAATTCCTCGAACGCCAGGGCATTTACCTCAACCCCGAAACGCGCCGGCCGCAGTGCAATCCTGAAACGCTCGAAAGCAATGTCGGCGGGATCTACATCGCGGGTGTCGTGCTGGGCGGCAAGAATACATCCGAAATTTTCATCGAGAACGGGCGCTTCCACGGGCGCCAGATCGTCGCGGGCATCACCGGGAAGGGAAAGGTCGCCGAGGCTCCCCCGGTGTCGCCCCCCGGCGAATAGCCTCTGGCCGGCTGCGTGCCCCCAGACGGAGAAACATCCAAGAACGGAGTTTGCGCGCCTCGGGCAACTTTGTTAAAGTGAGGGACCATGGCATCGATCGTAAGGGAAGTCGGCGAAACGTTTGCGACACTCTGCAAGGGCTTCAGCATAACTTTGCGGACCATGTTTCGTAAAACTACCACCGAGAACTATCCGCAAACCCCGCCGTCCGTCCAGCCCCGCTATCGGGGTATTCACGTACTCCAGCGCGATCAAAACGGATTCGAGAAGTGCGTAGGTTGCTTTCTCTGCGCCGCGGCCTGCCCCTCGAATTGCATCTACATCGAAGCCGCCGAGAACACCGAGACCCAGCGCATTTCCGCCGGCGAGCGCTACGCCAAAATCTACAACATCGACTACTCCCGCTGCATCTTCTGCGGCTATTGCGTCGAGGCGTGCCCCACCGACGCCATCACCCACGGGCACGATCTCGAACTGGCGCCCTACGACATCAACGCCCTGCTCTTCCGCAAGGAACAGCTGCTCGAGTCCTGGCCGCCGCGCCGCCCCGTCTCCTGACCGCCGCGCCGCCTGCCGCCACTCGCCCAATTTAATCCGCCGCTCAAAAATATTTCGCATCGTCGCCATGCACCACCCTCGCAGCCGCCATCTGCTTCGTTTCCATCTCAAAAATATTTCTTCGTCGCCTTGCTGCACGAATCCGCGCTTTCGTAACCGGCCCGTTATGACGCCACGCTGAAACACACGGTAAACATTGGGGTATCGCGCTTCTTCGTGGCGGGCACCCAAGTACGACGCATCCACCGGCGAACCACGTTTGTCTTCCCCTCGATGGCACCGCACTGGACTTCTTCCGGACTCCCGCCAAGAGAGTGCAGCAGGCGACAGACACGATCGGGGTGAGAGCGCACACCAAACCGGAGAGCAATCCACAGCGCCACGCGCGGGCAGGTTCACGCTTCGGCCTCGAAGTCCGCGCGCCGCGCAGCAGATCCTTCTCGAAGCGGAGTCGATTTCCGGCGCTCAAGCGCTGCGGGCGTCCACGAGCCGCGCGAGCCCCGGGCACGCACCGCCGCTTTCCAACGCCGTACACCGCACCGATCCACGCCCACCCGCCGGGCCACGTCGACCGCACTCAAGCCCTCCCGCGGCAGCACCAAACCGCGAACCCGGCGCCCTCCGCTCTCGGGGACTGCCGGAACGTCGCATGACTTCCTCCCAACCGTTTGGGTCGGCCATTCCTGATGCCGGCTTCAATAATGGATAGTTTATGTTGACGGTTGAAGGGAGGCATTGCGGAAGGTGGGCTATGAAAGTGACCACTGATTAGCAGGTGTCGCACACCTAAGCACATGCGATTGAGAACAACAATGGCTGTGTTTTGCGAGATCGGGCGTAAGCGGAGCCCGCAGCGCCGAGGGAATGCCGATGGCGCGGGCCGGTCCCCTGCGGGCCGCAGGGCTGTGGAAGAAGGCCGCGCTTTTGCTCTCCCAAACTGCGGGCGGGGCCGCCTGTGGATCGAGAACCGTTGTGCGTTTGAAGGGATTGTATGGACTCTGCGGAGCTGGGCTTGTTGGCGGGAGCTGCCGGAGAAATATCCGCATCCCTCTGTTTGCTAATAGCGGCTACGGAACTGGGACGAGCAGGGCGTCTAGCTGAAGATCTGGCGCGCTTTTGAGCGGGTTAACCTAACGCCAGCAACTGAAGTGGAACGAATCGTTCGTGGACGGCAGCTGCACTGCGGCGATAAAAGGGGCGCTGGAATACGAAAAGAAGCCAAGCGGGACAAGTGGACGAAGTGGATGGTGGTGTCTGACAGTCGCGAACTTTCTTTAGGGGATCACCTTTGCTCTGTGTCCCCGTCGGAGGTCCAGCTGGCGCAGGGACGAATGGCAGCGATCCGCGTAGGCCGGCGGCATCGCGCGGGCTGTCCCCCGGCAGAGACCACTGTGGATGATCGCCGATGCGAGGTAGATAGCGGTGCGGTCAAGCAAGAGATGAAGGGGTCGCACAACAGCTCGTGCGGGTTGGGTGCGGAATCCATGCGAGAACAACTTGGCGAAGGCCGGGGCAACATGGATCTGTCGATACGATTCTGAGCGGGCGGAGCAACAACGCATGCGGGCCTACGGGCGGGAAGAGGAAGACATTGCTACTAAAACTGGCTGCTTCGCGGAGCAGTCTTGGGAGGCGGCGGCTACCTGGCACATTGCCAGGCGAACAAAGAGGCACGTATGACCGGGAAAGAGCGGGATCAATCGGATGCACTCCAAAGATACGCGGAGCGAACTCTTTGCTTGCTCTGCGCCCTCGCTATCAGATTGGCAAGATGCAATGGCACAAGATTCCCCGCAGGTCGCGGAGAGGGCCCAGTGGGCATGGACGCGTATTGCCAATCAGTCGGCCAATCAGCCCGGCACCTCGGTCTGAGGGCCGGCATAAGGCCGAAAGCGCCGCGGGGGCTTACATCGTGGTATCGACAGAAGGCAAGAAATTTCACGCGGACTCCGCGCCCGAGAAGATCACGAAGCTGGTGGCAAACGGCGGTGGCGAAGCATCGGGGGCTTCAGGCGGGCGCGGACGGGGGGAGCGGGGCGAAGCGGGGTGATCGGGCGCGCCGCAGGAGGCGCGCAGGACAGCATACCGCGCCTATCACGGGATTCCTGGCGGGGACGTCCGTGGGGCAGACGCGGATCGCGTGCTTCGGTAGTGCGGCGTGCGTGGCGCTCGAGTCGGCGAAGGTCGGTGGCATGCTCACCATTAGGTGGGGCTGGGTGGTGGGCCGGCAGGGACACGGCGTATTGGGCACGGACCGCAGAGTGGTCGCCAGCGGTGGGAGTCGGGCCAAGCGCCTGGCCATTTAGCTCCGATCGCCAATCGTCGACGCCGGGCAGGGGGGGGAGGAACGACGCGGCATGAGTTCCCAAGAGGAGCGACACTGGCGGAGGAAGTGCGGGACCGTCGGCCGCGCAAGATTCGGCTCGCTTGCATTCCAGCAGCCAGCGCGCGACGCGGGCGCTCACCTCAGCGTCCATCCATTCATCCAGCACGTCGCGCAGCTCGCGGCGCAAATTGGCGATGCGGTTCAGACGCGACACTTCAAACGATTCCAGGCCTGCCTCGGAACAGGTCAGCAAATAGTCCAGCGGCGGACCCGTGTGCTCCATTACCACACCTCCCAAGCGTACGACGGCAACTGTCGGGGCATGACGCAGCCGGATAATACCATATCAAGCACGTGATATACATGCACAGTTATTGCGATGGCGAGCCGGCGAGCAGCCAACGATAAAAAAGAATACAGCTTCGGCGAAATGAAATCTCGGTGGTGACGGAGGGAGCCATGAGATGCAAGCCAGAGGCGGAGATTTGGTGCGGAGACGGTGGCAGGCAGGAGGAGGGCGGCGCGGGGGCGCGCGAGCACCGGCGCCAGTACCGCCGCGAGTACATGCGACGGCGGCGCGCCTGTCCTGAGCTGCAAGCCGCCGAGCGCGACCGCCGGCAGCGCGCCTACTACGCGCGCAAGGCGCGCCGGGCGCAGTTCCAGCCCGGCCAGAATACGAACCTTCGCGGAGAGGAAGTGTGCGCGTATTGCGGGCGGCGCCCTCCGGTGGAACACGTGATGCGCCTGCAAATCTCCGAACAGGCATCGGACGGCTTCGTGGAAGTGCGTTTACCGTACTGCGGGCTGTGCTGAGATTCGGCGAAGCCTTTCGGGACAGGCTGCGGCTGCTCGTGCGGGCACGAAGCACCAGGGAAGTCGTGCGCGAGCAGCCCGGCGGAGCGGAGAACTGCGGATACGGCGTCAGGCGATGAGGGAGAAGAACTACAGCACGGGATTACGTGGCGTCCTGTTCGAGTCCGGCCATTACCGGCGGATGGGCGCGGCGGTATGGCTGTACGGCTGGCTGGTGCTGCGGCAGACGCACCAGAGCGGGGCGGTGGGCTGGGTGCTAGGGGGCGCACCGGTCACCTACCGCGAGATCGAGGAAGAAACTGGGTTTCCTTCGCGGACCCTGGAGGGCTGGATGCGCACGCTGCGGCGCGAGGGCTACATCGAGACCGAAGCGGTGCCCGGTGGGATGGTCATCCGCATCACTAAGGCGAAGAAGTTCGTGGCCGGACCCCGCGCATCGGCGGAGGGGGGCCGCAGAGTGGCGGGGGGTGGTACGCGATCTGGCGTAGCGAGTGGGAGACAAGTCCCGGGAAATCAGCTGGATGGGGAGGGGATACGTAGTTCATGTATAGACAAATCAAAACCACAACCCGCTGATTTCCACAGCCAACGCCCGGCCAGTCATGGACAAAATCAAAATCCAACCCCTTCCGGGCTAGGGACAAACCAAACCGATGCAACCGGCCGAGCGCCTTCGAGGGCACTGGACGGGCGACCCGAAGAGCAGGCCAACTTTTTCAGGGAGGCGCGGCTGCGGCTGCAATTGCTGCGCGCCGAGCGCGAGGAAGCGGTGCGGCGCGAACTGGCGGTGGGCAGCGGCCCGGAGGTGAGGCGTTCATGAAACAGCCGGGAGAGTGGAACCAATGGCGCAGGGAGGCGGGGCACGGAGGAAGCGTGCCGCGCGGCTGGAGGATGGCGTGGTATGAGCCGCGGCGTCGCGTGGGCGTGTATTACCCGGCGCCGCTGCACTGGATTTTGGGGACGCTTCGCGAACTGCGGTACCGCGCGCGGCTGGCGCTGTGCGCGCCGCCGATCGCGTGCGCGCAATTGTTCGAAATGCAGCGGACGCATCGCGAGCGCCTGCAGATGGCCGACGAATACGCGCGCGGCTATCTGGCGGGATGGCGCGAGTGCTTCCATGCATGCCTCGAGGCGGTGCAGCAGGAACTCTGGGGCGACGACGCGGTGTGGGATTTGGGGGAGTTGGCGCCGGATGCGAAGAATCCTCGGCGGAAAAATTGACGATCCGACCAGGATCGTCATCCCGAGGGAGTCCGCCGCAGGCGGACGACCGAGGGCTCTCTCTCCGGCCGGCCAGGAGCGTCACGCGAGCATGTGCGCGACCGGGGGATCTCTTTTCCCGTGGCAAGTGGCAGGTCGCTAGTGACTAGTGGCTAGAGTCGGCCGCAACCGTTACATGGACTCTGGAGTGCGCAAGGGATGTTCTCTGCGGCCTCTGCGTCTCTGCGGTGAGTCTATGACGCGCGGCGGGGAAGGCAAAGGATTAACGCAGAGGACGCAGAGAGACGCTAAGTTCCCAGAGGAAACAATGATGGCAATCGTTGGCGGCGCGCCCTCCTGAAGGCGGCCGCTGCAAAATCAGCGCGAGTCGCGGAGCGGAGGATCCCCCCCATGAAAACTGCTGAGATTTTCAACATCTGCCACGGACGTTATCGCGGGCTGCGCGACTGGTTGGCGGACACTACCGGCGCGGTGCGCTCGCCGGATCTGGACACGCCGTCGGCGGGCTATCACTGGCGGCCGGGCCGGGCGCGGGCCTGCGAGTACATCGCCGATTTCGAGCGCATCGGGCGGCACGCGCTGCGGCGTCCGGAGTGGAAGGGGCGGCTGAAGTTGTTCGAGGTATCCTTCGTGGGCGGTGCGGAATACCGTCGCGCCATCCGGCTGGTGGGGGTGGCCGAGGGCACGTTCGACTACTGGTACGGCGAGGTGAAGCGCGCGGTGGGCGCGGAATTTTCCCGCACCGGACTGTTTCCGCCGTCGCGGTATTTTCATCCGTAGCGGAAGCAGTGGCGACTGGCTAGTGATTCGTGACTTATGCCTCGTCGCTGGCCGCTGGCGCAGGTCTTGTAGCGGCCGCCTTTAGGCGGGCGTTCCATCTGGCTCTAGCCACTAGTCACTCGCCACTAAGAACTACCGGCCCTGCAGCCGTCCGGCGAGGAGGCGGGCCACCAGGACGCGGAGCAGTCCGCCGAGGCTGGTGAAGGGCAGCAGCAGAATCTGAACGAAGGCAGCCGCTGCGGCAGCCCATCCGGCCCACTGGACGCGGTTTTCTTCTTTCAGCGAGTGCTCGAGGGCGGCTTCCCAGCAGAAGGCGAAATTCGCGCCGCAATTTTCGCACACGTTGCCGACGCGTTGTTCGTGCCAGCATTTCGGGCAGCGCCGGATCAGGATGGCGTGGCAATGGATGCAGAATTGCGCCGTGGCGGTGTTGTCCTGCTGGCAGACCGGGCAGTGTACCGCGGAAGCTGGCGGCCCAGACGCGGCGCTCACTGCGGCCCCCCGCCGCGCAGGCCGCGCAGCAGATTCCGCAGCAGGGAAAAGCCCATGTCGAACGGCAGCGCGAAAACTCCCTTCGCCAACGTGCTGTTCTGGCGGCTGCGGTCGCGCGCGCGGTCGGCTTCGATTTTTTTCGAGGAGACCATGGCCGAAAGGTATTTCAGGAAATCGACGCCGCATTTTTCGCACGTGCCGCCGTGGAGTTGCTCGTGGGCGCAGGCCGGGCAGAGGTAACGCAGCGTGGCGTGGCAGCGTGGGCAGAAGCGGGCCGTGTCCGCAGCTTGGGCCTGACACTTGGGGCAGTTCATGCCTTCATTTTACCGGGAGATCCCGCCGCCACGCGCGGTGGCCGCGCCGCATGCGCCCACACGGTTAACAGGCGGGCGAGGGGCAGTGACTCGTGATTCGTGCCTGGTGATTCGTCATGTGCTCGCCGCAACTGCGCGGCGCCCTCACTTCAACTGTCTGTCACTCCGAGGAGCCGAACGACGAGAAATCTCTGTTCCCCTGCGTATTGCCGCAAACCAAATCGAAGAGAGATCCCTCGCTCCGCTCGGGATGACACCGTCGCGCTGGGGATGTGCCGTGTGCCACTCTGGGTATTGCAAAAGCGTGTGTGGTGTGATAGCATTCATGTGCGTTTGTTGCTCTTATGTCGATTTTGATGCGTTCAACGAGGCTGCTGGGCAACTGTCCGGTGGCCATTTTTTTTTGGCGCAGCAAGCGAAGCAAAGAGCGCAGATAGTACGGGGCGAGTAACCATCGCCTTCTCAATCGATTAGGAGTAACAGCAGTGGCCAGAGAACAAGGTACCGTCAAGTGGTTCAACGCATCCAAGGGGTATGGGTTTATCCAGCGTCAGTCCGGCGAGGACGTTTTCGTCCATTTCTCCGCCATCGAGGCGGAGGGATACAAGAGCCTCAACGAAGGACAAGCGGTGGAATTTGAAGTCAAGCAGGGCCCCAAGGGTCTGCAAGCCGAGCGGGTTACAGCGCTTTAATCCCGTCCGAAGACTGCTGCCAGTTTAGGCTCTGACGCCGACACCGAAGGGCGAGCCGCAAGGTTCCCGCCCTTCGGGACGGCGCACGAAATCTCCGTTACCGACTTGGAGTTGACGGGGACTCACCGGACGCTTCCAGCGGCCGGGCTTGGTCTCTGCGCGTGTGACTCCGAAACATCCGCACTATTGTCTTCAGCCGAAGGAGGCTACGTGAACATCCTGTCCGAGGGCCAAACCATCCGCCACAATCAGTACGGCATCGGCCGCGTCACCGAGTCCAACGTCGAGCGCACCACCATTGACTTCGACGATCACGGCGTGAAGAAGTTCATCACCTCGATCTGGAGCGCCGAACTGATCGGCGAGGCCTCCGCCGGCCGGCCCGTGCGCCGCCGCGGGCGCCGCAAAACCGCCAAGAAGTGACGATCCGGCCAGGATCGTCATCCCAAGGCGCGCGAATTGAGCGCGCCGAGGGATCTCCCGTCTCCCTGCCGCCGCGATCGTGAACTGAGGGAGCAACGTGACCGAGGGACCCATGTTCGGCTTGGCTCACGTAATGCGCACGCCGTATGCGTCGAGCAAAGAGCCGAGGCTTTGGCAGCCAATCTGAGAACGAACCACTCGCCACTAGTCACTAGCCAGTTCCGAACTACGGCGCGACCAGATTCTCGCGGACAGCGAAGCGCACTAGGTCGGAGAAGCTGACGAACTCCATTTTGCGCATGATGTGATTGCGATGGCTCTCCACCGTGCGGGTGGAGACTCCCAGCGAGGCGGCAGCTTCCTTGTTGCTTTTTCCCTCGGCCAGTAGGGTGATGACTTCAACTTCGCGCGCCGTCAGGGAGATACCATTAGGTCCGCTTTGCGTGGGGAACTGCAGGAAATTCTGTGCCATGGCCTGGGCAAGTTGGCTGGTAAAGAACGGCTGGTGATGGCGCACGTGGTCCACGGCGGCCAGCAAGTCCAAATCCGCATCGGACTTCAGGACGTAGGCGCGCGCGCCGGCGCGAAGCACCGCGCGCGCCAGCTCGTCAGAGAAGTGCATGGTCAGTACCAGGATTTCGGTGGTCGGGGATTGCTGGCGCACCGCTTCCATCACCTCCAGGCCGTCCATTCCCGGAAGGGTCAGATCCAGAATGATCAAGTCGGGCCGCTCCCGCCGAACCAACTCCAGTGCCTCGGGCCCCGTCGCCGCTTCTCCGCAAATTTCGATATCCGGCTGGGAGTCCAGCAGAGCGCGCAGGCCGTGGCGCACGACGGCGTGATCGTCCACCAACAGAATTTGATAACAGCTGCGCCGCGCCGGCGAAGCTTCCTGGGCGTGCCGCGACGAGCTGCGCCGCGCGCGCTCCTTCGGTGGCGGATCGCCCGAGGCTGGAAACGGGTCCGACGGCGACCAGAAGTTGTCGGCCTTTGTTTCGGCGGGCGCTTGCGCCGGGGTTGGCGCGGGGGCGGAGGCTGGTGCGGGCGACACGGCCGGTTCGGCGGCGCGCTCCGGGGAATGGTGGGACGCGCGTTTGTGCGGCGCCGGTTCCTCGCGCTCGTTTTTTCGCTTCCATCTTCCCGAAGTTCGCATCACACACTCCAATCCGACGCGGAGAGCCTGACGGGCGCCTTGCGCGGGGAATCCGGCAGGACCACGCGCACAGTGACCCCCTGGCCGGGGGCGCCAAGGATTTCGAAGCTGCCGTCCAGATGCTTGACGCGCTCACGCATACCGGCAATGCCCACACCGTAGAGCGCCTGCTGAGTCCGGCCTTGCCCCGCGGACGGCAAGCCGCAGCCTTGATCCTTCACTTCGGCCACAATCTGATGCTCTCGGCGGGCAATGCGAATGGTGGCCGAGGGGCTGCCGGAATGGCGATGCACGTTGGTGAGCGCCTCCTGCACGATGCGGAAGACGGCGATCTCGGTCTCCTGGGAGTAGCGACCGAAATCATCGGACGCCTCGACGGCAACAGCGATCCCGCTACGCTGGCTGTATCCCTGGGCGTATAACCGTAAGGCCGGGCCCAGCCCGGCCTCGTCCAGCAGGGGCGGATGCATCAGGTAGGAGACGGTGCGCACTTCGCGGATAGCGGCGTCGGCCAGCGCGCTGGCGGATTGCAGCAATTGGCCGACGTCACGGTCCTCGCCGGGGAGCGCGTCGCGCAAGCGCGCTAGCGTCATTTTCAGCGCAGCCAAGCTTTGCCCTGCCGACTCGTGCAGAATTCGCGCTACGTGCCGGCTGAACTCATCCCGCGCGCTCAGCAACTGCTGCGACAACCGCCGCATATCTTCCTCGGCCTGCGCCCGCTCGGTGATGTCCTGCACGATGCCAATTGCCCGCGCCGTCTTCCCGTCGGGCCCGCGTATGGGCAGGCCGCGGAGAAAATGAACGCGAACTTTGAAGCCGGGATCGAAGAAGCGCGAAACATACTCGAACGGTTTGCATTCGGCGAAAGCGCGATTTACGATCGCGCGAGCTTGTTCGTGGTCGTCCGGATGAATTCGTTCCCAGTACTTGTCTTCGCTCCACTCGGCCTCGGATGCGATGCCGTACATTTGGAGCAACTGCGCCGAGGGTGTGACTTTCTTCGTTCCGAGGTCGTATTCCCAGCTGCCCAGTGTGGCGATCTCTTCGGCGTGCGCCAGCAGGGCCTCGCTTTGACGCAGCTTCTCGCCATGCTTGACTCGCTCGGTGTTGTCCCGCGAGCTCAGGCAAAGCGTTGCGGCCCCACCGGCCGCATCTACAGTCGGCGCTACGCGCAGCATGAACCAGCGAAGGCCTCCGGCGATATTTATCGAATACTGAACGTCGTGGTTCTGGCCGGTCTGGATGGCGCGCTGAAATATCTGCGACAATTGGCCGAAAGGTCCCGGCTGCAGAATGTCTTCGAGGCGGCGTCCGACCAGAGCGGACTCAGGGAGCGGCGGCGGAGCGACTGATTCGAAGTCCAGAGCATCTGGATCGCTCCCTTCGAATCCAGGACGAGCGCAAATTCGCGCAGCGTGAGGAGCAGCCAGTCGAGACTTCCTGCCGCGACCACCTCCTCGCCGGAGGGGACCTCGTGCCATGGCGCGTGGGGATGCTGGGTTTTGTGCGGACGAACGGGGGCCCGCTGCGCTCCGGCACCATGCCGGCCCGGCACAAGGCTCGCCCTGCCTTTCGTAGGACCCGCACTCATAAGGGCGTCTGGGTATCCCCGGTCGCGCGATTCGCACTGTCAGCCGCGTCGGACCAGCCACTGCCGGCTATCCGCGCACGATCTGCCGCCTCAGCGTCCACCGCGCAAGCTCGTGATCGGCACTCCCACCAAAGGGCCTGCCGGGAACTGCCATCCCGGGAGCGCCGCATACTACTCTATAAGTACCGTGACTGTAATCTCTAGTAGAACACATGTCAAGGCGTTCGTGTGTCATATTGGCACATTTACGGGTAGTGCTGATACGCAGGTTCCGCAATCAAATGCCGCACTGTTCCGAATTGAATCACGGCTCCGCGGTGCTCTAATCTGGCTGTCAAGCTGAAAGGGAAAGCTGCCGTTAAGGTCGCGCTCCGCGTTTCCTGGGCAGAATCTGGGAAACGCGGAGCGATGAGCTTGCTCTCCATCCGCGCCTTGCCCGCCCGAGGGATCCGTCGCGTGCGGTCCGCAGGAGTGCTCGGCATCCGCTACATCCGCCACGCTGTCACCCCGAGCGGCCGCCTCCGTCGCCACACCCACGACGCTGTCATCCCGAGCGGAGCGCGGGATCTCTCTTCGGTTTGCCTCCCGGGGATGCGCACGCGGAGAGAGATTCCTCGTCGCTCCGCTCCTCGGAATGACAGCCGGCTGGAGTGAGGCGACGATGACAAAACAGGCGAATAGAAGCAGGGCTCAGGGGCACCGCTCCTCGGAATGACACACGGACTGAATGTCATCGGCTACTCGCCACTGCTTGCTAGTCGCGCCGGCGGGCCAGCCACAGCGCGGCGCCTCCGAGGACCGAAGCGGCGCTGGCGATCTGCGCGTTGGTCAGGCCGAAGAGCACGCGGGGATTGATGCGGATGAATTCGACCAGGAAGCGCGCCACGCCAGTCAGCATGAGGTAGGCCGCGAAGACGCTGCCGCGCGCCAGCACCGGCTGCAGGCGCGCACCGTTCTCGGGCGACGCGGCTCGCAGCTCGCGCCGACCGTTCGATCGCGCCACCTGCCGCGCGCCGCGACGCCACAGCACCCAGGCGATGGCGCACGCGCCGAGGATTTCGTAAATGGGCGTGGGATGGACGCGCTCAGTGGTGGGCACGAGGCCGTTGGGAAAACTCATGCCCCAGGGCAGGGAAGTCGGGATGCCGTAATCGCCGTCGCCGGAAAGCAGGCAGCCCATGCGCCCGAAGGCGTAGCCCAGCGCCAGGCCCGGCGAGCCCGCGTCGAGCATGTCGAGCAGCGGGATCTTCTTGCGGTGCGCCAGCCACACGAACGTCGCCACGCCGGCGATCAGCCCGCCCGTCCAGGTGAGCCCATAGCGGCTGAAGATCTGGCCCAGCGGGTCGGCCAATAGTTCGCGCGGGGTTTCCAGCACGCTGTAAATTTTTGCGCCAATGATTCCCGCCAGGCATGGGACGGCCACGAACATCTCGGCCACGCCGGAATCCTTCGCAGCGATGCCGCGCCGCGCCAAGTCAGCGGCCAGCAAGTAGTAGCCCGCCACCATCCCCAGGGCCACCATCAGGCCGTAGGTCGGGATCGTCAGCGGACCCAGATGCAGAAACGGCAACATGGTATCAGTATAGCCGAACTGGCGCGCGGCGAGAGAGAAGTGGCGAGTGGCTAGAACGGATCCGCTCCCTCTCGGTTCACTCCGCGCAGTTCTCTGCAGCCTCTGCGCCTCTGCGGTAGGGTCTTTAGAGGCAGCGACAAAGAAGGGATCCCTGGCGCAGATCGGAAACGCCGCAGCAGGTCCCTCGCGCGCCTGCGGCGCTCTGGGGACGCTGATCCTGGTCGGATCGGCGCCTTGGGCGGAAATTGTTTACACCAACAACCACTTGCAAAGAATAGCGACTTGGTGTATAAGTATTTTCGTTATCCTCGAAGAGTGCGCGAAGGCCGCGCGCTACCCGCTGAACGGTTTGTAGCAAAACACCCCGGGCTATGCATACTTTTCCGCACCACCCATTTGCGTCGCTAGCAGCGCGGCAGCGCCCGCCACAAGATCGTTTCTCTCCGTGCACTCTGCGCTGGCTCTGAGTCCTCTGTGTTGAATCTTGGCGCTGCACCTGCAAAGGCAAAGCCCGGTCCGACACACCCGGACCGGCTGCTGGCCCGCCTAAAGGCGGCAGCTACAAGACCGCCGCGAATCACCCGCTGGCGCGTTGCGGCTGCCATTCGAGCCGTTCTAGCCACTCGCCACTAGTCACTAGCCACTAGTCACTCAGAACCAATCACCCCTCCGGAGACACTCATGCCGAACTACAACACGCAGGTACCGCCGTACTCGATTTTCCCGGGCGATGTGGCCCTGGCATTCAACAGCGAAGCGCCTGCCGCGGGGCAGGCGAGCCAGCAGTTTGCGCTGCCCAGCTACGCGGGATTCCCCGAAAACGGGCGGACGCTCCGCTGGCAGACCCTGTTCGGCTCGGCGCCCACGGCCGTGAACATCGTGCTGCAGACCGCCCTAAACGACGTGGACGCGCAGTACGCCACGATTGACACGTCAACGGCCACGGCCGGCGAATCGCGCACGGTCACCGGCGTGCGCGCCAATTTCGTGCGCGCCAAGGTGTCCTCCATTACCGGCGGCTCGGGTGTTGTGGTGCAGATCCTCGGATAAACCCCTGCCCGCGCGCCGCGCGCGCATCCCAGCATGCCCACCGAACACACCGCGAAGAAGCCGCGGGCGAAACGCAAGCGGCCGCGTGCGCCCGCGAAGCCGCGCGCGCATTCCTCCTCCGCCGCGGCCGCGGCGCCAGTGGCGGGCAGCGCGGCGAAGGCTTCGCCGCGACGCCGTCGGCGCCGGCGGAAGCGCGTGCGCATCGGCGACGCCCTGCGCCGCGAGGGACTCGACGAGCACGCCGTGGCGGAGACGTACGCCCAAGAAGTCGAGAAACTCAAGAACAAGAATCGAAGCGACGGCGGGACCGAGAAACTGCTGTTCGACATTATGAAGGAATGCTCGCGGCACCTCGAGTCCTCCCGTCCCACGGAACGCTCCGGCGCGGGCGACACACCGGTCACGGTGCAGCTGGTCCACGTCGTCCCGCGCCCGGAGCGGCAGCCTGCGGATGAGGAAGTGACTAGTGGCTAGTGGCGAGAGCGGAGACGATCCTTCGCGATTCACTCTGCGCTGTTCTCTGCGGCCTCTGCGCCTCTGCGGTAAGGCTTTGACGTGCGCCGGCCCAGACACGTTGCCGCCCTCACGCCGCCCTCCATCTTCTATTTTCTACTTTCCATTTTCCGCTTTTCCAAGGAGTGATCATGACGATCAACAAAAAGACACTCGGCTATTTGGTGCAGCTCGGCGGCATTGCCGCGTTCACGGCAGGCGCGATTGCCAGCGTGCATCATGCCGCGATCGGCGCGGCGTTTCTGGGCGGAGCGGCGGCGTTTTACGTGGGGCAGAAGATTCGCGCCCTCGCGTGACGCCATCGGCAGCTGCTGGCTATTCGGCGGATGCTTCGGCGTGAAAGTCGGGGGCGGCTTCCGGCGCGTCAGTGAGCAACGCGATCCAGCGGGGATAGACGCGCTTGAAATCCGTGAGGAGCAGATCGTAAGGCACGTCCGCGAACGTCCCGCGCTGATTGATGTATTCCATGTGCAGGCGGCCGCTGCGATCGTACTGGTGGAACAGCGAGTCGTGCCGCCCGTCGAAATCCAGGGGCACCACGCCGAAGCGCTCGCACAGCCGCAGATTGAACGCGGGCGTGGCTTTCACCCAGCGGTCCTCGAGATACAGCTCGGTGAAGCCGTGCCAGATGATGAGATCGCCGCCGATCAGGTCGCGCAGCTTTTTTGTCGAGAGGTGGTTGCACACGTCGGCGTAGCCGACCCGCGACGGGATGCCCACGACGCGCGCCGCGGCCGCCAGCAGCGCCGCCTTGGGAATGCAGAAGCCGCGTCCGGCGCGCAGGCAATCGCTGGCGCGGAAGAAACGGCGGGCCTCGCCGACGTAGTACGGATCGTAGAGAATGTCGTCGCGGACCGCGTTGTAGAGCTGGATGGCGCGCGCGATCGCGTCGGACGCGCCCGCTGATTTCCTCTCCGCGAAGGCGCGGACGTCCGGGTCGCCGCTGTCGATGAACTCCGCAGGCCGCAAATACTGGTCGAACTCGGTCATGCATTCATGATCGCATGCGTTATGGGGAAGTGGCTAGTGGCTAGTGACTAGTGGCTGGTGGCTAGAGCAACCACCAGCCCTGCCGGTTTGAACGGCGGTATTCTCGGCGTTCTCTGCGAATCCTCTGCGCCCTCTGCGTTACTGTTTTGCTTTCTCCAGCCGCGCCCGACATCCCACCGCGGAGGCGCAGGGATCGCGGAGAAGAGCGGCGGCGAGGATAGGCCATGCGGTTGATGCCGGGCGCAGCAAGCAGCGCCCCTACACGCCGCACAACATTCACGGTCAGCCGCACCCGGGCCCTCCGCTACAGCGCGCGTATTTCTCACACTCTCATGGTGACGATCACATCGGGCTTGGAGCGTTGGGCGGAGGACGAGGCTGGAGCGCGGCGCATCGAGCTCGGTTACCAGCCATTCCCCAAGCAGCAGCAGTTTCACGCGTCGCCGGCGAAGTATCGCCTCTTCGGCGGCGCAGCGGGACCAGGCAAATCGAAGGCGCTGTTGATGGAGGCCGTGCTGCAGGCGCACGAGCACGCCGGCGCAAACACGCTGCTGCTGCGGCGCACCTTTCCGGAACTCGAACAATCGCTGCTGCTCTATTTTCGCCGCGACATTCCGCGCGAGCTGTACCAGAGTTTCCACGAATCGAAGCACCTAGTGACTTGGTGGAACGGCTCGACGACGCGCTTCGGCTACTGCCTTTCGGAAAGCGATGTCTATCAGTATCAGGGCGCTGAGTTTCTCTTCATCGGTATTGACGAGCTGACGCTTTTCACCCTGCGCCAGTGGCAGTTTCTCACCAGCCGCAACCGGTGTCCCGTGCCCGGCGCGTTTGCCTCGATGGCCGGCGCGACTAATCCCGGAAACATCGGGCACGCCTGGGTGAAGTCGCTTTGGATTGACAAGCGGGCCGCGCCAGGCATGGAAGATCCCTCCGCGTACGATCCCGCGGATTACGATTTCATTCCCGCGCGCGTTTCCGACAATCCGATTTACGCGGCGGACGAGAATTATCTCAAGACGCTGCGAGCGCTGCCGTCGCACCTGAAGCGCGCGTTTCTGGACGGCGATTGGGAAGTCTTCGCCGGACAGTATTTCGACCGCTTCGATTTCACCCGGCACGTCGCGCGCGCCGAGGCCATCGACTGGAAGCCGTGGTGGCCGCGCTGGATTTCGATGGACTGGGGATTTGAGCATCCCGCGGCGGTCTACTGGCATGCGGCGGCACCTTTGGAGTGCGGCGGCTTGCCGCCGCTTTGCGACACTCTAGCGCCTTCGGACGCCGACATACCGGCGAAGCAAGCTTCGCCCGGCGAAAGCGGGAGCAAGCTCCCGCACTCCGCAGCCAATCGGCCGGGGTCGCGCGTGGTTACGTACCGCGAATACGTGACGCACCGCACGCCGCCGCGCGAGCTCGCGCGCGAAATCGTCCGGCGCAGTGTCTCAAGCGATCGTCCTTCCGAGCGCGGCGACGCAGGGAAAAGAGATCCTTCGGTCGCTTCGCTCCCTCAGGATGACAACGCGAGCATGCGCGAGCGGATTGACGCGATATATCTTTCGCCCGACGCGTTTGCGCGCCGTACCGACGAAGCCTCGATCGCCGAGCAGATGGGCGACGTCTTCGTCGCGGCGGGCCTGCCGCGTCCCGTGCCCGCCGACGATGATCGCATCGGCGGCTGGATGCTGATGTATCAAATGCTCGACGCCGGCGAATGGCTGCTCACGGAGAACTGCGCGGAGCTGATCCGCACGCTGCCCAACCTGGTGCGCGATGCGGCGCGCATCGAGGACGTCGAGAAAATGGACGGCGACGACGCCGCCGACGCCGCGCGCTACGGATTGAAATCGCGCTACGGCGCCCGCCGCGACGCCCCGGACCACCGTCCGCTCGCCGAGCGGCTGGCCGCGCGCGTGCTGTCCGACGATCCAACCATTCGCGCCATCCAGGCGCGCAAGGCGCAGATCGAGGAAACGCACCGCGCGCACCCCGTATCGTTCTTCCGACGCAGACGGTAACACGAGGAGTCGCATTGCATAGCCTGTCCGAATTATGCCGCTTATCGACATCGGCGCTGTGGGATTGGTATACTCCACAGTCAATGGAGATCGTTAACTTCCAGGCGCAGAATTTTAGTCAGGTCGGAGGCCGGGGGATCTGTCCCCATTGCTCCTTTCGATCTTATTTCAAGCCAGTTACGTCCGCCCACACCGAAGATCGTGGTGGAAGATGGTACACCATATGTAATGGCGCCCAGTGTGAAGCTTGTAAGGGCTTCGTTCTGGTCGTTGGCAAGAAATATGAACAAAATCAACAGGCTTGGACTTTTGACGCGGTGTATCCGCTCGGTAAACCGAATGACTTTGTGGCACCCGAGGTTCCAGCACCAATCGCGGCTGATTTTCAAGAGGCACTGAGATGCGCATGGGTAAACGCTTATAGGGCTACCGTGACAATGTGTCGCCGGGCTCTACAAGCCTCGTGCGTCGAACTGAAGGCAAAGGACGCCAAACTACAGGATCAGATAGACGAACTGGCAAGTAAGGGCGTCATTACGGAATCTCTGAAACAGATGGCGCATGAAGTAAGGCTAACCGGTAATGACGGTGCCCACCCTGGTAAAGACGGCCTCAACGATGTGTCTGAGCCGGACTCTCGTGACATGATCGAGTTCACAAGGGAATTCTTTCACCACGTCTTTGTAGTTCCCGCAAAGCTGAAAGCGCGGCAGGCCCCACCCGCTCCGGCTACCCCAGCCAAACCGTAAATCGAGCCTCTTAACAACGCCTCTAAAGGAGTCACGCATGGGTGTGCGCGAGATGTGGCGGCGCATGACGGCGACGCGATACACACGCACGCTAGAGGCGGAAGTCGCCCGGCAGGGCGCGGAGATTATCCGGCTGCGTGGCGAGAATCGCGCGCTGCTCAATTCGATTCTCGGCATCGCCGGCATACCGCCGATTCCGGTGGACTTGCCGGATGCTGGCCGTGGCCTGGGCGCAGCAAGCAGCGCCCCTACAAACGACATGAACGACATCGCTGTGCCCCTGGCGACGCAACAAGGAGATCCATCCGTAGCAGCATCCCGCGGATCACGCGGGACCGCGCCTGACGATCGTGCCGTCGCACCGTCCGGGCATCCGCCGGGGCGGACTGTGCCCCTACGGAATCGGACCGATCGCGACCGGTCTATGGGGAACGCGCAGGTCATCCCGCCGATGCGGCGGCGGTCGTGGCAACAGATCACTCGCATGTTGGAATTCGAATCCGCACGAAAAACAGTGGCTAGTGATTAGTGGCTAGTGAAAACTTCGACTGCGCCTTTTTCTAGCCACTAGCCACTCGCCACTAGCCACTTTCTTCTGGAGGAAACCATGCCATTCATTCGCGGGCGGTATCACATCAATCCGGTGATGGGCGAAGCGCTGGAAGCGGCGCGGGAAGCCGAAGCCGCGTTGCACGCGCTGGAAGCCGAGCACGGATCGCACGGCGCGCCACACGACCAGGCCGACGGGTTCGCCAGTCCTCACACGAGCGGCCATGCGGTCGATGGGGCGGCGCACGGGCCGGTGCATCGCGTCGAGATCGAGGCGGCCGAGATGGTGCCGTCGCATTCCGGGCGCGCGGCGCGCGGCTTTGTGGCTCGCGTACACCGCCAGCCGGCCCAGGACGCGCACGGCGAGGGCGCCGGCGCGGCGTCGCCCGCCGAGACGCACGTCTTCTCCGATCATCGCGACCTGGTCAACTTTTTGCACGACGAGTTGGGGAAGAGATAGGTCGTAGGGCGTAGGTGGATAGGGTGCAGGTTGCGGCGGCGCGACACGGTGGAAGGCCCACGCTTCGCACACCTCGCGAAGGCTGGGGCACCCGCAACGTCCAACGCGACAAGCGCCTGGCGCCAGCGCCACGCAGACCGATTCCGCGCAGGATGATTTTGCAAAGGCGAAAAACGCATGTCCACACAGACGAAGTTCCCCAAGGCCGACGGCGCGATTGTGGCCGTCGAAGGGCCGGCGCAACCCGCGAACGGTGTCATTCCGAGGAGCGAGGCGACGAGGAATCCCTCTTCGGCGGCACATGATCGCGCGCCTGCGCAGGGAAAAGAGATCCCTCGCTTCGCTCGGGATGACCACGAAAACCAAAAGGGCGGCGCGACCGCGGGCGCGTACGGTGCGAACAACGAGCAGCTGCCCGAGCGTTTGCAGGAGGCGCTGCGGCGGCTGGTGCAGCAGTTCTCCACCGAATCGGAGGCTTCGCGGCGGCAGGAGATTCGCCGCATCAAGCAGGCGCACCAATTCTGGCGCGGGCTGCAATATCTGTGGTGGAACGAGCGCGACCAGAACTGGCACTTGCCCTTCGAGCAGAAAATCACGGACAATGCGTCGCTCGAGGACCTGCCGCGCTACGAATTCGTCACCAACATCTATCAGGCGTTCGGGCTTTCGCTGATCTCCGTGCTTTCGCAGGACGTGCCGCGCGTGCGGTTCTTCCCCTCTTCCGCGCAGGCCGAAGAGGACGTGGCCGCGGCCAAGGCCGCGACGGAAGTCGCCTCGCTGGTCGAGCGCAACAACCGCATCGGCAACTTGATTGTGGACGAGGCCTTCAATCTGTGGACCGGCGGCAAAGTGGGAGCGTACGTCCGCTTCGTCGTGGACGGCCAGCGCTTCGGATTCCATCCCGAAAGCGAAATCGGCGCGCGGGAGGTGCGGATTGGAACCGACGCCTATGTGTGTCCGGAGTGCGGGGCGGAAGAGGAAGCAGCGACGAGGGACGTGGGGCGAGGGGCGAGAGAGCAGGGACGAGGGGCAGGGGTTGAGGGGCGTGGGAACAGAGAAACGCAAGACGCCTCGGCCGACGACGCCCAGCCATCCTCCCTCACCCCTCGCACCTCGTCCATCACGCCTCACCCCTGCTCCAGTTGCGGCGCGCTGCTGACCGAAGAGGACTTCGTGGCGGCGGAGACGGTGACGGTTCCGGCGGCGCAGACGCGGCTGCGCGTGCCCAACGGCCAGGAAGTGATCACCATCGTCGGCGGGCTGGAGCTGAAGACTCCGCCGTGGGCCGGCGAGATGCACGAGTATCCTTACCTGCAATGGAACATGGAAGTGCACCAGGCGCGGCTGCGCGCGGCCTATCCGCACGCCGCCGAAAAGATCGGCGCGCCGGTGGCCACCAGCGGCCAGCAGTACGAGCGTCTGGCGCGGCTCGCGCAATCGCAGGGCGGCCCGCTCACCGAGGGCGGCGACTTCAACAGCAACCTGATCACCTTCCAGCGGACGTGGCTGCGCCCCTGGGCGTTTTTCGCGCTGGAGGATAAAGCCCTGCGCGACGAGCTGCTGCAACTGTTTCCCGACGGCGCCTACGTCGCGCTGGCCGGCGACGCCTACTGCGAATCGCGCAACGAAAACATGGACGACCACTGGCGCGTCCTGCACGCGCTTCCCGGCGACGGATCGAGCGGGAGGCCGGGGCTGGGCGACGTTCTGATCAGCGTGCAGGAGCGTTTCAACACGCTTTCGAATTTGCAGATTGAGACCTACGAGTACGGCATCCCGCCGATTTACGCCGATAGCGAAGTGCTCGACTTCGATTCGCTGCAGAATCAGACCGCCGAGCCCGGCGCGCACTATCCCGCGCGGGCCAAGCCCGGACAATCGCTCGCGGCGGGATTTTTTCAGCCGGCCGCGGCGGAAGTCCCGCCCGACCTCGCGCAGCACGCCGCGAATCTGATGGGCCCGGTCGCGCAGTTTTTGACCGGCGCGTTTCCGGCGCTGTTCGGCGGCTCGATGACCAACACGGACACGGCCGCGGGCTATTCGATGGCGCGCGACCAGGCCATGGGCCGCATCGGGCTGGTCTGGCGGCGCATGAAATTCTTTCACGCCGACCTCATGCTGCTGGCGGTGGATTGCTTCCGGCGGAACCGCCCACACGACGTCGAAGTGACACTGCTCGGCGCGGGCGCCGCGTTCGAATCGAAATGGATCCGCCTGGCGGATTTGAAAGGCAATCTCTTCAGCTATCCCGAGACGGACGAGCAGTACCCGACGCTGTGGTCGCAGCAGCGCGGCGTCCTGCTGCAATTGCTCGGCAGCCCCGATCCGCAGATCCAGGCCGTGCTGGCGCATCCGGACAACATGGCGCTGCTGAAGCGGCTGATCGGGCTCGAGGAGTTTGTCGTCCCGGACGAAGAATCGCGCACCAAGCAGTACCGCGAAATCGCGCAGCTCGTCGCGGAAACGCCCGTCGCGCAGCGGCACGACGCCACTGGCGTCGAGCTGATGCTGCCGAGCATCGTGCCCGACGAGTTTGCGGACAATCACGCGGTCGAACTCGAGACGTGCATGCGCTGGTTTTCCTCCGACGCCGGACAGGTGGCCAAAATCGAAGCGCCGGCGGGCTACGCCAACGTCCGCGCGCATGCGATGTTCCACCGCGATTATTTGCGCAAGCAGGCTCAGGCACAGCAGGGAATCGCGCCGCAGCCAGGGAAGGTCGCAGGTGGTAGGTCGTAGGGGGTAGGGATTAGGGAAGACCCCTCACCGATTTTCTCTGCGAACTCTGCGACTCTGCGGTGAAGACTTGACGTGTCCCGCCGAAAGGCGAAAGACTTAACACAGAGGGCGCAGAGTACCGCAGAGCACGCAGAGAAGAAGAAACGCCGCTGTGGCGGGCGGCCAGCTGGCCCGCCTGAAGGCGGCCGCTACAAGACCTTTCCACGATTCACCCCCTACGCGCTGCGCACTACTTCGGGCAGGCTCGTCACTAGCCACTAATCAGCAATCACTAATCACCAGTCACGAGGTTTCTCCATGGCCACTACGCTGCAAACGACACCGGAGCCCGCACCCGCGCCACCGAACCGGCACGCGACCGACGACGACATTCTCGGCATCACCAGTACTGTCCCGCCTTCTTCACCTGCTGGGGCATCCCGCGGGTCACGCGGGACCATGCCCGCCGCGACGACCGGCGCGGATTCCGCGCACCCTCTGCGGCGGACCGTGCCACTGCAGCAAAGCGATGAAGCCGCGCCCGAGAGCACCGACAAATCGCAGGATGCGCCCGCCGACCCCGAACAGTTGCGCGCGGCGCTCGAAGCGCACCCGGAATTGCGCCGCGCCTGGGACGAGGCCGAAGCCTTTCGCGAGACCTTCGCCACGCCGCAGGAGGCGCGCGCCGCCACCGCGCTGCTCGCCGACCTCGACCGCATGGATGCGCTATTCTTTTCGCGCCGCCCCGAGGATCATGCCGAACTGGCGCGCGCGGTCGCGAGCCTCGACCCGGAAGCCTTCGCGTCGCTCGCGCAGGCCATGAACGGGTTGGCCACCGAGGCTCAGAGACACAGAGAAAACGGTGCAACGAGACAGGGAATCACGGGGGCAGGGAACCACGGCGCTGCTGCAGCCTCCGTCGCTGCAAACGCGGCTGAGGCCGTAGGAGCACGGCACGCCGTGCCCGTGGTTGGCACCGACGCGGATTCCGGGCACAGCGGTGCTGTGCCCCTACGGAACAAGTCCGCTGCGGCCGGCGAGGAGAACGCAGCAAGCAGCGCCCCTACACCCGCAGCATCGGTCACGCCGGCGCAGGCGGAGTTTTATCATGCGGCGAATGCCGCGGCGGTGCAGGGGGTGCTCGAGGCCATCGAGACGCAGGTCGAGCGGCTGCTGCCCGAGGGAATTTCCACCAGCGCGCGCCAGCGCGTGGTGGGCGAAATCTACCGCGAGCTCGACGCGTCGCTGCAATCCAATCGCCAGCTCGCGCAGCAGATGCGCGAAGCGTTTCGCTCGGGCTCGTTCGACGCCGCGCACCAGCGCGCGGTCGTGTCGCTGCTCACGGGCCGCGCCAAGCAGGCGCTGCCGAGCGTGGCCAAGCGCGTGCTGGGCGAGTGGACCTCAACGATCGTCTCCGCGAGCCAGGATCGCCGCACGCGCCAGCGCGCCGCCGAGCGCCGCGTGGACATCGCCGGCTCCAGCGGGGCAGCGAACGACGGCCGCCGCTCCATGACCCCACGCGACCTCGACTACGCCCGCCTCTCCGACGCCGATATTTTGAATTTGTAGGGGTGCCCCAGACCGCGCACGGCAGTCGCTGCTAGGAACCTTCGCCTGCAAGAAGGAGACTTACCCCCGTGCCGATTATCAATGGCAGGTTTTACATAGACCCTGCATACGGCCGAGCGGTTGAACGCGCCCGAATTGCCCAAGCTGAGCCGAAGGCCATTCCGGGCAACCGCGAGCAGGAGCAAGAAGGCAGAGGGCATTGGGTTACGATCAGCGGTCGCCATGTCCTGATCCACGAGGCTCAGGCCGGACGCACCTCGCGGTCAGCGCGCGACAGGATCGCCGCGATAGCACAGAAGTACAACGGCAGCACGGATTGGGCCTTTGCCAAAGCGAAAGACGATTTCCCCACTTAGACGAACAAATGTAATAAATTTGTGTACGACGTCACCAAGGAGGCCGGCGCCGAGGCAACCGTGATAGGCAGCGACGGCAAGCCCCGTCCCCCGCTTGCTGCAGAATGGGCTGACGCACGCACGCCGATCTCCGGCTGACAAGTGCTCGGACCGAACGAGACGCCGCAGCCCGGCGACGTCGCCGCGTACAAGCTGACTGGCGGCGGCATATACTTCTCGGGACACTCGGGAATTGTGACCTCTGTCGACCAAAATGGGACGGTACATGCCATTGCCGCGCACCGCCAGATTGTCGGCCCGGACGATAAGTTCAATTCAACCAGAAGCACGCCGGTGACATACCGGAGATATACAGGAGGTCGGTGATGGCGCTGCTCCATCTGAGGAACGTGGCCGTATCATTGGCTTTCGCGGCATCACTTTCCGTCCCTTTGCATCCAGCCGGGAAGCAGGGCCAGAACACGCCGCCGACCGTTGTGGAAGTGGACAAGACCCCACGAGGAGTCGCATACAAGGTCGATGGTCAGCGGGCCGACCTCACGGCTACGACGAGCCTGCTCTACCTGCTCAACCGTGTTTGCGAAAAGCGTGGACCGAATGCGCCCATTGTTGTGCTCTTAGATCCACGCGTGCCGATCGATCAAATCTGGAACGTAGAGGGAACTGCGGGGAAGGCGCAGCTTAACAATCTCCGCTATTTTGTCCTCGACCGTGACACGCAAAAGATGTCCGAGATCAAGTGGGGACCGGCCGTACCCTATTCCACCAACCCGCCGCTCGACTAGACGGAGCCCCGGCGCTGCACTCAATTCGACCGCCGCAATAGAGTTTCCTCGTCCGTGACGGACATCCCCGTGGCACACCCACTCTTGGGTGTGCGCCCCGCATGAAAATGAATCGCGCGGAGGAATTCTGCCGCGCCTTCACACCGCAGAAGAGCACAGCCAGGAGTGGCTGTGCAACGACTCACGAATCACCCGCCTACGCGCTTCGCGCTCCGGCGGGCAAGCCACTCACTAATCACTACTCACCAATCACGAATTTCTCTCCAAGGGGGAAACAAATCCAATGGCACAGATGCAGAATTCGCAATCCGTTGCGCTGCAACTGGAAAAGGTCCGCGACAAACTTCCGCTGCTGTACGAGCGGGACGACATTTTGCTGACCATGATCCAGCAGCGCGGCGACGTGGAAAAAGTATCCAGCCGCAACATGCGGCTTCCGCTGCAGATCCGTCCGGGAGGCAAGGCCGGTCTCGCCAACATGGACGGCGGCGACCTGGGCCGCGGCTCGGGCACCATCTACGACGTGGCCCAGGTGACGCCGGTCTTTTTCCGGCACGCCGTGGAAATCACCAAGCTGGTCGAGTACGCCACCGGCGCTCCCGAGAAGGCCATCGAGAACGCCGCCAAGCGCGAAGTGAAGAACGCCATGGCGCAGTTCCGGGCGTTTCTCGACAAAGTGATGCAGACCAACGGCAACGGCGTGCTCGGCACGATCAGCGCCATCACCACCACGGGCCTGCCCGGCGGCGTCGCCGCGCAGTACACGCTGGCGAAGCCGCCCGGCGCGCAGCTGTTCTACCACAACCAGACCGTGCAGGTGTACGACCCAACGCTGACGACCAATCGCGGCTCGGCCAACGTCATGCTCGTCGATCCGTTCAATTCGCTGATCCAGGTGGACACGCTGCCGGCCGGTACCAGCGTGAACGACGTGATCGTGCACGACGGCCTCACCGGCGCGTCGCCCGTATCGCTGTTCGGCATCCTGTACCACCAGTCGAACGCCACCACCGGCACGTGGCTCAACCTGAACCGCGCGACCTATCCGGTGGAGCTGGCCACGCCGCGCGTCAACGGAAGCAATTCCGCGCTCACGCCGGGCGTCGTGCGCCTGGCCATCAACAAGGTCCGCAAGTCCCTGGGCAGCAACCAGGTGAGCAAGCTGATCGCCTACACCTCGCTCGAACAGGAGCACCAGTGGGAGCAGCTCGGCGTCACCATCTCGCAGATCATCAAGGAGGGAGCGGGCGGGCGCGCCAGCGACCTCGACCTGCTATTCAGCGGCGAGAAGTCCATGGCCGGCGTGCCCATCAAGTCGAGCATCAACGCGAATCAATCGCGCGTCGATTTTCTCGACCTGTCGCACTGGGGACGCGCCGTCATGCAGGACATCGACTTCTACGATGTCGGCGGGCAAACCGTGTTCCCGATCTACGGCGCCAGCGGAGGCCTCGCTGCGGCGTACATCTTCTACTTCGTCACCGGCTTCCAGGTGTGGAATGAAGCGCCGCGCGCCGGCGCCTACATCGACAACCTGGCCATCCCGACGGGGTACTAACCTCCCGTTAGGGTCTTGATCCTTCGGCGGACGCCCTCCGCCCGCCGAAGGATCCCTCTTCGGTGTCCTCCAATCCGCCTGTCATTCCGAGGAGCGGAGCGACGAGGAATCCTTCTTCGCGTGCGCGCGTGGCTGTGCTCATGCCGAAGAGAGTTCCCTCGCTCCGCTCGGGATGACTACGTGATGGAGGTGTTCATGTAGCGCCGGGGGCCTTCAGCCCGGCACCGTGGCACTACCGAGGCGCGTCTTACCCGCCGCGCTAAAGACCGCGGCGCTACATGCTCTCCTCACCGCTCCACCACGACCGCAGAGGCACGGCTACGAGCTGGCCCGCTCATCGACGCGATGCCCGAGGGCTCCTCGATACGGGCCGGCGGAAGCCGCGCCTCTGTGACCCTTCCCAAACAAAAGGGGCGGCGCTCTCGATGATCCGAGAGGCCGCCCCGAATGTTCCACACAGTTCGATGCGTGCAGGTAACGCCGACTACTTCATCTCGATTTTCTCGTAGTTGAACGATATTGATTCCATCGGCCGGTCGCCGCCGGTGCTGCCGCTCACGGCGTGAATCGAGCTGACCATCACGTTCGTGAGTTTGAAGCGCCCGTTTTCCAGGTACACGTCCATTTCCGGAATGAGCGACCCGCTGGCCGCCAGCTTCGCGAGCAGTGGGGAGGCCTTGTCGAGTTCCTTCGTGATGACGAAGGGCTTGTGCATCCGCTTGCCGGTGGCCATCCCGGAGGAAGCGTCGCGCGGCGCCGCGACTCCGGTGGACTGTTTCGTCGGACTCTCACGAACCGTCGTCTGCCCTGTGGACTGCTTTGTGGGGCTTTCGCGGAGCATTGCGGCTGCCTTTCCCGCGCCGGCCCCTGAGCTCTGGGATCCGATATTCTCCGCTTTGCCGGTGGCCATGCCGGACCCGTGCTCGCGCGCCACGGTGATTTCGGAAACCGAAGGCGCCGACGCCTCGCGGTCGGCTGTTGCATCGCCATTCAGGTCCGCCGCGACAACCGACGCAATCGCGATGTCAACCGGCCCCTGCTGCGTAACGATGCGCATGTGGCCCGCCGTCTGCGCCTGCGCCGCGCCCATGCCGAAAACAAACACAAGAGCCGCCGCCCATCCGAGCAAGCGCGCCCGTCCTGTTGAATTCATCACCATTGGAACCCTCCTTGGGAACACTTCCGCTATTGTGCGCCGAATCGGCCGTCGGGCCAGCAACTTATGATCCGCGTGTTGCGTGAAACGCACGAGGCGCCGGCGTTGGTAAAGCAGCGCGTCGAGCGCGCGGGCGGGCGGAACCGCTTCGGCGAGCCGAACTTCCGCGTGGTGTGGGGCGGGTCGCGTCTGGCGTGGATCGGCGGGCGCTGGACCGACCGCGACGCGCACGGCAACGTCACGCGCGAGACGGTCGAGCTGCGCCGCGTGCCGAAATATCTTCCGCTCGACCGCTGGCATCTGGAACGCTGGATGCCTCCGGAATCCTACGGCACGCCGCGCCAGTGGTACGAGCAGACCGTCGAGACCGAAGACGGTATCCGCATCCCCGCGCTGGGGCCCTACCCGTCGCGCGGCGAGTACGAGCATTGCTTCACGCTGGAGGGCCCGGACGGGGAATTCCTGCCGCTGACGCCCGCGGCGTGCGACGCCATCGTCCGCGCCGTCGAATGGGCGCGCCGGCAGCCTCGCCAGGCCGCCCGCGCCGCCCTCAATGCACGCGAGCAGCGTCGCGAACGCGACTTCGACCGCGCTGCCGATGAGGTGCTCAGTGATTAGGGGCGAGGCGCGAGGCGTGGAGACGTACCGATGACTTTCCCGGCAGGGCATCTGCCCGGTTCGACACAACTGGACCGGCCGGCACAAGACCATTCTTCTCAGTGAACTCTGCGCCTCTCTGCGCCCTCTGCGTTAATGTTGTCGTCACACAGCGCCGGCCTGAAGGCGGCCGCTACAACACCGGTTTTCTCTGCGTACTCTGCGTCTCTGCGGTAAAGCTTTTGACGCGCGCCGCCGAAAGGCAAAAGATCTAACGCAGAGAGCGCAGAGGATTCGCAGAGGGCGCAGAGAAGAACAACCGGCGCTCCAGCAGGCTGGCCAACCACTAATCACCGATCACTATCCACCCTTGAAAGGAACACCCCCCTTGAACATGGCAACGACAGCAACGGCAACAACTCCGGCCCCGCGGCCTGCGCCCACGGGCGCGGGGCGGCGCGACATCGTGGTGGAGACACGCGCTAAAGGCGACACGGCCGCGACCGTGGCGATCGCTTCGATCTCCGAGCAGGATTGGTATATATCGCGTACTCATGGCGTCTACCACATTCCCGCGTGCCCCAAGGCGGGCGCCGGGGCATCAGCGGGCTCCGAGCCAGCCTATGCGCTGCTGCTGATCACCTCGCGCGGCGACGCCATTGACCTGGGCGATAACCGCCGCTTCCCGTTCACCATTTCCGCGCGCGAGATCGCCGAGGATCTGCTGCAGGACCTGCACGACCACGGCGTCTTCGTCTGCGCCGGACCGCGGCCCACCGGCGAAGAACTCTTCGCGGCAGCGGCGCGGCGCGATGCGTATTATCATCGTCTGATCGGCGAGGGCGACACGATGTGGGCGCGCGGCCATTCGTTCCGCGAAATTTCCGACTTGCACCGCCGCGCCGCCATCGCCCTGGGCGTCGAGCGCGAGTGGGCCTACGTGCCCATGAGCATGAGCGAGTGCCCCGCGTGCGGCGAGAAAGTGAAGAACGGCGTCGCCGTCTGCAAGCACTGCGGCGCGATTCTCGATGCAAAGAAAGCCGCGCAGCACGGGTTGGGTGGAAAGACGTGAATAGTGACTGGTGGCTAGTGACTCGTTGCCGGCGCGGGTGCGCCGGTGGAGAAGGGAAGATCATGAGAACCATTTCGATAGGCGGCAACTGGAGGCACGCGAAGCGCGCGGCCCTGGCGACACTGGCGCTCGGTCGCCGCGCTGGTGGCGCTGCTCGCACTGCTGGCGCCCAGGGCCGAGGCCCAGGGCTCGCGCAAGGACGACATTGTGTTCGGCCCCGGCGGGCATCCCGTCGCGGGCGCCACGGTAACCGTATGCCAGGCGTCGGCCACGGGCACGCCCTGCGCGCCGCTCGCCACGCTTTACACCGACGCCACGCTGACCGTCTCCGCCGCCAACCCGCTGCAAACCGACGGCATCGGCAATTATCACTTCTACGCGGCGCCGGGCCGCTATGTCGTGCAAATCTCCGGCCCCGGCATCACCGGCACGCTCACCTACCGCGACGTGATTCTCGCCCCGGACGTTTCATCTTCCAGTGCTGGCAACAACATTTCCGCCTTCGGGATGACGCTGGGAGGAAATCTCAGCGTCGCCGGAAATGCTGCAGTCAACGGCACGCTGGCCGTGGGCGGGAGCACGACATTCAGCGCGCCGCTCAGTATCAACGCGGCCAACACGGGAAACGTGGCGGGCAAACCAGGATCAGCGGATGCGGTGCAATACGTCACGCCCGAGGGGAATGACTCGAACGACGGGCTATCGTGGGGCACGGCGAAGCTCACTATGGCAGGGGCGTGTGCTGCGCTTCCTGGCGGCAACGCTTCATGCTCGGCAGGGAGTGGAACGATTTTTGCCCCTCCTAACGCCTCGGTGTCCCTCCCGGCGGGAACTGCTAGCACCATTTCGCTGATCTATTACACGCCTTCCGGCGAAGCCCATGGCGGGCCGCGACCGTGGATCGACGTGACGGCTTACGGGGCCAGCGGAAGCGCGCAGACAAGCACGGCGAACTGCGCGAGCGGCGTGGCGAGTTTGACGCTTACGGGGGGCGCGGCTGATTTTAAGAATGGGCAGGGAATTTCCCTTCTTAATTGCGGGTCCCTGCCGAGCGTGACACCTCCAGCGATAGCGGGAATCGCGCAAGTTGGCGCGGCGGGATCGACGACCTACAGCTACGGCGTGGCGTGCGTTGATGCCCTGGGAGGCAACTCCGGCTGGGGATCGCTCGTGAACACGACGACGGGCAACGCCACTCTCTCAGGGACGAGTTACAACGCGATTTACATGACGCCCGAAGCAAACTGCCGGGGATATGTGCTGATCGGACGAACGGCGGGGTCGCCGATAGCCCTTCAGTACATGCCGTGGGAAGAATCTTCCGCTACGACATATACCGGAATCGCGGCATCACGCTCTAGCAACTACGACACTCTGACCATAGGGTCCACGACGCCGATACTTCCCACTTGGTATGTGACCGTCACGAACTGTTCCGACACGACTTTCAACGGGACGTGGCAGGCACAGTTTGTCGGCCAGACGATCATTCAGTACCAGCACGTCGCCACAAATTCCACGGCGACCGGCTGTACCGTGGTTATCAACCCGACATTCTTTGACTTCGGCACCACGTTTCCGATGCTATCCAACACGGGTATTACGGTAGCTTCGACCGCCCAGCGCCAGATTTTTACAACCACAATCACGTCGGGCGGCGGAACGACAACATTGAATCTGGCCTCCGCTCCGAGCGTCAGCCTTTCCTCCCAGACGGTGCGGCACGACGACACCACGGCCTGGCAGAACGCCATCAACGCCGCGAATACAACGCTGGCAACTTCGGTGCACTGTCCGATGGGGCGGTTTTACCTCACGGGAGATTTGTCGATTCCCAATGTGAACACTACGATTCTAGGAGAAACTGGTCTGAGCGCATACCCCGGTGGCGGGTGCGCGATTAATCAACTCAACCCCGGCGCTGATATATTCCGAGTGAGTACGTCCGTTGCGACATTGAAGGGTTTGTACCTTGCTGGTGGAAGAATCGGAATTGACTACGTGCCTTCTAGTCCTTCGGGGATATTAAACCTCGATGATATTGACTTGTTGGGCCATATCGGGTTCCGCTCCTCGTACAACTCGATTCAAATTCATATGAGGAACCTGTACTGCGAGACGTCTGACTGGTGTATTGATAGTTCTCCGGCATCGACGATTCAGGATATGACCGTTGATGGAAACTGTTGGTTTGCCGGAGTAGGCAACGGCACTTGGCACGACATACGAGTTCCCAATACCTACGGTTACAGTTCCGCTTTTTCATTCCGCAATTGCTTATGGGAGGGCCCGATAGGGAGTTGGATGGTAGCTTCCAACACGCCTGTGGGCGCGCGGAATATCTTTGGCGACGTGGCCGGGCTTGTTTTCGACAATCCGCATCTGGCGGATTCAGGTACTTCCAATGTGCCGTGGCTACAAACCATGCCGTCTACGAACGGGAGCCCGGTATCCATTCACTTCATCGGCGGCTATATGGCCGGGGATTCAGCTGCCAATACGATCAACGTTCTGAGCAACGGAACGAGCCAGGGGCCTACGATAATTTTCGACGGCGGTGTCTGGTCAGGTAGCGCTGCCATCGTGGGGTTCAGCGGCTCAACTCCGGCTATCTATGCGCGCGGTGGGAGTTACACTCCCGCCCTTCTCAGCAATCGGCTGGTGTACATGAATAGCGCAGGCAAGTTGGGTCTGGGAACCAATGCGCCTGCTTACCTGCTGGATATGAACGGTCCAATGTCACTTGAGGAAGGAACCGCGCCATCAGGCGCAGCGGGCAACGATGTCTGCTACGGCGACTCGACCGCGCACGCGGTGAAGTGCTCATGGAATAACGGCAGCTTCCTCAACGTGCCGCAGGTGATTGCCAGCGGGACCGCAGCACTGGGCACGACAGCTATCTCCGCGACGTCCTGCGCCACCGTCGTGACCACGGCAGCAACCGGGGTTGCCACGACCGACGCGATCGGGTGGTCATTCAACGCCGCGCCGGGCACCGGCTACACCGCGGGCCTGTACGTGCTGCCCTACGTGACCAGCGGCAACGTCAACTTTCTGGTGTGCAACCCCACCGCCGGCTCGCTCACCCCCGCCGCCGCCACCCTGAATTGGCGCGTGCTGCGGTAACGCGGCGCGAGCGCGTCGGCCACCAGAATGGTTTTGTAGCGGCCGGTCCAGGTCCATCGGACCGGGCACTTCGTGCTGCGCGGCGCTGGCGGCCTGAGGACAAACATCATGGACCTGCGCGTCTGGATCAAGGGCATTGCGGCGGCGGCCATTTCCGGCGGCGCCAACGGCGTCGTAACCGGCCTCGCCGCCATCGGCATTGACCCCAACCACTTCAATCTCCAGGCCGGCATCACGCATACGCTGGCCATTGGCGGCGCCAGCGCCACCATCAGCGCCGTGCTCGGCGTCGCGCTGTATCTGCGCCAGTCGCCGATTCCCCAGTGACTAGTGATTAGCAGCTGGTCGCTAGTGGAGATCGCTGCCACGCCGCACCCTCATCGCCCTGGCGGGCTCTTCACGAATCACCAATCACGAGTCACGTCTTTTGGAGGCTCCCATGCCCGTCGTCCCTACCACGGCATATTCGCAGGCCGCGGACGCGCTGAACCTGTCGCGTGCGCTGGTCAACGACTCGGCCGGCGCTGTGTTCACCGACGCGCTGCTGATGCCGCTGCTCAATTCGGCCTATCGCGGGCTGCAGCGCGAGCTGGCCGAAAATGGCGTGAGCGTGCTGGCCGAGCAGCAGGACCTCAGCCTCGTGCCCGATCCCGTCAGCGGCGTCACGCCGGCGGAAATCAGCGACGTCTCCACGCCGCAACTGCCCACCGATTGCCTGGTGCCGCACATGCTGTGGGAGCGCGCCACGGCCAACACCGCGGACGTTTTCGTCCCCATGGAGAAATTCACCAGCGGCGGCGGGATGCTGAATCTGCAGCCCAGCAGCTACCTCCGGCTGTGGGAATGGCGCGAGGACAAAATCAATCTGATCGGCGCGACGCAGGCCGTCACCGTCCGCCTGCGCTACGAAAAACTTCTTCCCGCGCTGACGCTGGGGACCGACCCGGTGCAGATCCGCTCGGCCACCGACCCGATGGCCTTCGCCACCGCCGCGCTGGCGGCCCGCTCGCGCGGCGCGCGCGCCCTGGCGCAGGATCTGCTGGGCGCCGCGCAAATGGCTACCGAAAAACTGATCGAGCGCTACGTCCGCCCCGAGCAGGCACAGGGCCGCCGCCGCAAGCCCTACGGCTATCACCGCCGTGTGGTGTATCTGTAGAGGGAATTGCCAGCCAACAGTTGACCGCCGACCGCCGGCAGGTCAAAACGGTGCTGGTGGCGCACGGAAACACGTCGCCAGGAGTTTTGTAGAGGCGCGCCGGTGCGCTGTGGATGTAGAGCCCCGGTCTTTAGCGCGGCATGTACGACGTGCCTCGGTGATGCCACCGTGCCGGGCTGAAGGCCCCGGCGCTACAGGAACCCCTTGTGAAGGAATGGGCGCGAAGTGTCCGACGCGGCACCTTGCCATTGCCACAGAATTGCCCGGTCCGATACACCCTCACCGGCCGCTGCAAAACCAATCCTCTCTGCGTCCTCTGCGCCTCTCCGGTGAGGTGTTTGAGCGCGGCGAACGCACGGAGGGCTGGTGGAAGGGGAGGAGAGATCCCTCGGCGGACTAAATTCGTCCGCCTCGGGATGACGATGCTCGTCGCATCGTCACTTGGCCGTGACGTTCAAAATAATGTGCAGCGAACGCGAGGCGTTGAGCGGATTGCCGTTGGCATCGAGCGCGCTGCCTTGCAGCTGCATGGTCGTGGTGCTGGGCGGCGTGGCCGAGGTTACCTTGGTGACGCCATGTCCTCCGCAGCCCACGAAAATCGCCACGGCGGCGAAGGCCGCGCAGGCCAGCGCCAGCGGCACGCGCGTCCGCACGCGCCCGGCCAGCGCGCACAGCGCCAGAATCGCCAGCGCGAAAAATGCCGGCACGGAAACGTACGCGGCGGGGAAGCGCGGCGCGCCGCGGCCGGGATGACCCGGCGCACGCACCCCCGGCCCAGGAGCGCCCGGCGACGCTGTCGCCAGGATCGGCCCGTAGCCCGAACATCCCGGCGCGGGCATGGGCGCGACATTGGTGGCCGAAGAGGTCACGAACGTAATCTGAAACTTGCTGGGCGTGCCCGCGGTGATCGTGGCCGGGCACGGCGTGATGGCGCAACTCGTATTGTCCGGGATATTCGACGGGCACGTGAACGTCACCTGCTCGCCCTCCAGCCCGAACACGCTGTCGGGATTCACCTGCGCGAAGAACGTGACGCTGCCGCCCGCCGCGACCGTCATTTCCAGAGGCTGGCCGTTGATCAGCGCCAAATTGTAATCGTCGCCCGTGCCGGCCAGATCCACGCTGGCCAGGTCGGCGGGGTTTGAATCGGTGACGTTGAGCGTGGTGGCGAGCGCGCCGGTGGCCTGCGGCGTGAACTCGATGTTGATCACGCAGCTGGAATTCGCCGGAAGCGTGGCCGTGCAGGTTTTGCTCGTGATGGTGAAATTTCCCGGCGTGGTGGATGGATTGAACGCCAGGGTCACCGCCGTGGCGGCGGTGGCCGAACTGTTGGCCAGCGTGAACGCCGCCGTGGCCGTGTTGCCACCCTGCGGCTCGTTGCAGAACGTGTAAGGCGACGTCACTTGGGGACACGGCGCGGGAAACGCCGCAGGCGCGGTGAGCGAGATGCTCGTGGCCGCGATGCCGGCGCGAATGATTTCCAAAATGCGGCTCGTCCCTTGGTCGGCGATGTAGAGATTCCCCGGCGCGTCAAACGCCAGCGCGCCCGGCGCGCTCAGGCCCGTTGCAGTGATGCTTGTGCCGAGCGTCCTGGCGTCCACGCGCAGGATGCGGCCCGCGCGCCCGTCCGCGACAAACAAGTTTCCTCGGCCGTCCACCGCCAGCCCCGCGGGGCAGACTGCCTGGCTCGCGGCTCCCGCTGCCGTGGCGGCTGGAGCGCAGGGCGAGGCATTGGGCGCGGGCGAAAAACCGGGAAGCGTTTGCAGCTCGCGCGTAGCCGCATCAATCACGATGACCGCGCCGGTCTGCGCGGACGCCACGAAAAGTTTCCGGCCATCCGCCGTGACGGCGATGCTCGCCGGCGCGGCCACGTGCGCGAGCGTCTCGAGCTGTCCCGTCCCGGCATGCAGGACGTCAACAGCTCCTGCGGCGAGGTCGGCGATATAGAGATTTCCCGCGCGGTCGAGCGCGAGACCCGCGGGCCCGGCGAGCGCGACATTTTGCCGCGCCGCCCAGCGTCCCGCAACGCTGCGGATGATGCCCGGCTCGGTGCTCGATGAACCCGCCACGCGGCGCACGGTGCTATTGCGCGTGTCGGCGAGGAAGAGCGTGCCGTCCAGCCCCACGGCGATGCCGCTGCGTGCGGCCGGAGCATCGGCCATCAAATCGAGTTGCGCGGAAGCAGCCGCGCCGCCATCGCCGAGTGATCCGGCCTGGCCATCGCCCGCCACGGGCGAAAGTGCAGAAGCGGGAGCGGGCGTCGCGTGCTCCGCGCTCAGCAGGAAGATGCGATTGGGTGCCGCCGCCGAGGTCAGGTAGAGCGCGCCGCGCGCGTCCGCCGCCAGCGCCCGCGCCGCCACGCCCTCGGCGACCACTACCGTCTTGCCGCTCGCGCCCCCCGGCGCCAGCAGATTCGCCGCGGGCGCGCTCTGCGGTTCATCGGCCGCCGCGGCCGTCACTGGGCCCTTTCGCGCGACCGCCCACGCCACGAACATCACCACTGCTGCCGCACAAATAACCAGCCGTCGGTGCACCAAGCTCTCCCTTTTGTACTCGAAGTTCCGACGCCATTGGATTCACACGCGGGCGTTGGGGTTGCGTCGCAAGACGGCAATGATACCAGTGGCTCGTGGTTAGTGGCTAGTGGCGAGTGCTATGTGGTGTCCGCCACGAGTCACAAGTCACGAATTACTAGTCGCTACTCACAAATCACCACTCACGCCTCTCAGGAGAAACCATGGCACTTACCTTCACGCTCGTCGACACGTGGGACGACACTAAGCGCGTCCACGTTGCCGGCACCATCGCCGCATCGGGCAGCTATGTCTCCGGCGGCGACACGCTCGATCTGTCGAAGTTTCCCGTCATCGCCTCGGCCGGCGCGCCGATCCAAGGCACCGCCTGGATAGACGGCCTGGCCGGCTACGACTACGTCTTCTATCCCGGCTCGGGAATGAGCAACGGCAAAGTGAAAATGTTCCAGCAGGGAGCCTCCGCCGGAGCCTTCCCCGAAGTCGCCGCCGGAGCCTATCCCGGCGCGATCACGTCGGACACGATCACGTTCTACGGAATCTTTAAGAAACTGCAGTAAGCAGTGGCTAGTGACTAGTGGCGAGTGAACACCTTCGCACACCATAGTCCACTCCCGCTCTAAGTTCTAGCCACTAGTCACTCGCCACTAGCCACTGGACTCCCCATGTCCCTCGAAACCTTTTCGCCTCTTCCGCTGAACACCTTCGGCACCTGGCTGACGCTGCTCGATCCATCCGACGTGCCGCCGGGGATGTCGCCGAGTCTGGGCGACGTTGATTTCTTCCCGGGAGGAGTGCGCACGCGCCCCGGGCTGGCCTCGCAGTTCGCACCGCTCGGCGGGCTGCCCCAGGTCAACGGCCTGAAGACCTACATCACCACGAATCTCGTGCAGCGCCTGCTCGTACTCGACTCTACCGGTACGCTCTACAAGGAAACTTCGTCGGGAACGCTTGCCCTGCTGGCGGGGAGCGTGATCCGGCCCGGCTTGTATCTGGCTTCGACCACGCACTTCGGCCGCGAATACATGGCCTTCGGCGACGCCGGTTTCGGCCAGGACCTGCCGCGGCAATTCGACGACTCCTATTTCGACCGCGTGAGCCAGATCGGCCCGGGCGAAGGCCCGGCCGTCGCCGATTCGGCCACGTCGGGCAGCATTTCGCCGGGCGTGCACCAAGTCGTGGTCGTCTTCGTCACGCGACAGGGCTACTGGACCGCGCCCTCGCCTCCGGTTTCGTGGACCGCGGCGGGCAGCCTGAAAGCCGCTGTGACCAACATTCCCACCGGCCCCGCCAACGTCGTGGCGCGCCTGCTGGCCTTCACCGCCTCGGGTGGCGCCAGTTTCTATCACGTCCCGGCGACGATGGCCATCAACGACAACACCACGACCTCGCTCACCGTGGATTTCACCGACACGATCCTGCTCTCCGGCACGAGCATGGACGACCTGTTCAGCCAGATCGAACTGCCCGCGCAGCTCGGCGTGGTGGATTACGCCGAGCGGCTGTTCTGGTGGGGCGAACGCGCCGCCATGGACAACTGGCGCAACCCCACCTTCGACGGCGGCTGGGACGCTTCGGGCAACGGCCGCCCGCTCGGCTGGCAGCTCGACGCCACGTTCGGCGCGGGCGGAAGCCGCGAATCGAGCGACACGGTGTGGGGCGACGCCTATCGCATCACCGCCGACGCCGCCACGGTGGCGCGCGGCATGATCTGGCAAAATGCCATTCACGACGCCGCCGGCAATCCGCTGCTGCGTGGCCAACACCGGCTATTCGGTGCGCGCCCGCGTCAAGCGCACCATCAATCTCGCCGCCGGCACGCTGCGCGTCAACGCCTTCAGCCCCACGCAGGGACAGTTCGCCACGGGCATCGCCGCGACCATCGGGCAGACCAACGACAGCTACCAGGAATTTTCCGGCGTCCTTCTCCCGGCGCTGGCCTCGCTGCCCTCCGATCTGATCCTGCGCGTCTACGCCGACGGCCTGCCCTCGCCCTCGGGCGAATCCTTCCTCGTGGACAACATCGAGATCTATCCCACCAATCAGGCGCAGAATCCGTCGCTGGTGCGCGCGTCGCGCACCGAGGAGCCGGAATCCTACGACGGCGTCACCGGCATCCTGAGCATCGCGGAAAACAACGGGCAGGGAATTCGCGCCGCGTTCACGCTGCGCAACAATCTCTACTTCGTCAAGGAGCGCAGCCTGTACGTCACCGCCACCGACGGCGTCAACGAGCCGGCGCTCTGGCCGGTCGAGGAAGTGTCCAACAAAGTGGGCACCACCTCGGTGCACGGCGTCGGATTCGGCGAAGGCTGGGTGGTCATCGCCGGGCGCTCGGGGCTGTATCTGTTCGACGGCGGCGACCCGGTGAAAATCTCGCAGGAAATTCAGCCCACCTGGGACGCCATCAACTGGCAGTACGGCCACCGGCTCTGGGTGCAGGTGGATACGCAGCACAAGCGCATCCTCGTGGGCGTGCCCATGGGCGCGGCCACCCAGCCGAACCAAATCCTCATGCTCGATTACACCGAAGGCTTCGGCGATCCGCTCGCCGCCATGCTCGTCGCTCCCGGCCGCTCGCGGCAATGGGCGCCGTGGATGATCGCGGCGAATTCCTGCGCGCTGGTCGAGCGCTCCACCGGCGTCGCGCAGATTTTCTTCGGCACCAACAACTCCAGCGGGAAGATCTACGCGCTCACGCCGGGGCAATACTCCGACGACGGCGCGGCCATCAATTCCTTCTACGCCACCGCGTTTCTTTCGGCCACCGGCCCGAGCGGCCGCAGCTTATTCGGGTATCTCACCGCGTACGTCCAGGGCGCTGGCGCGCTGGCGCTTTCGGCGTTTTCGCCCGGCGACGTGACCACCACGCCGCTCGGTTCGTGGACGCTCGGCGCGCCCGCCGCGCGCGACCTGGAGCAGTTCACCAACGTGCTGGCCGAGCGCGTCTCGTATCAGTTCGGCACCAGCGCCCCGGGCTCCTGGTTCTCGCTCACCAAGCTGGTCCCCTGGGCCAAGCCCGACCCCTTCGCCCTCATCCGCGGCACGAATTGACACCCTTTGGCGGAAGTTGTTGCAAATCAGCATGCTTGACGGCTTGGACAAAATGTGAAGAATAGTACCCTCGTACTAAGTACCCGGGCATGTAAACGATGTATTCTCATATGCAGTGGTCTGGTCTCTCGCGTGCAGGCATCCTGAACGTACGGGAGTTCGTCTAAACAAAAGGGTAGGCAGGCTCATTTGGCTGACAACACTCCGATACCAACGGTTCTGGCGTTTCTCATCTGCGAGTCGGTCATTCATGACGCGGAGACGCAAAAGAAAACGCTTGTCGGAGTGTTCGACAGGCTCTTGTCAACAGGTCTTCCCGTGGCGATCTCTGGGTTGGGTGTTTACGCAAGACTGGTGGAGGGTAGTGGGGAATACGCGTTCAAGATTCGTCTGGTTAACCTGAAAGATGAATCCCTGTTGCTGGATATCACGACACCCGGGAACTGGCAGCTCCCAGAGGCGGCCTTGGAGTTTGGAGTGAACTTTCGCGGTCTCCAGTTTCCAGCTTTCGGGGATTATGAGTTCCAACTTTTTGCCAATGATATTTATTTGGGACGCGCGGTACTCAAGGTCGAGAAGTTGACGATGCCGCCAGCAATACAATAGGGGGTTAATAATGGCTTCAGCTCTCGTAGTGGCACAACCTCCAGCACAAGAAGTCCCTCAACCAGGAAAGACAAGTGTTAAGATCCAGCGCTTCGCCCTGGCCGCGCGCGTCGAAACTAAGGTGAAGTTCGTTGCACCGTCGGCACCTACTCCTCGGCCCACGCAGATCTTACTCGGGACCCTAAACGATTTAGGGTTTCGCGTGGTACGAGCTATCCCCGTGCGGCTTGAAACCCATGAGGACTCTGTCGTCGCTTGTTGGCAGGATATAGATGAATTTGGAACTGGAGCGTCTATGTCCTCGGCATGCGTGGAGCTCGGGCGCACTCTTTCCGAACTTTATCGCTCGCTCGAAGCTGATGAAGGAAGACTAGGCCCCGATTTGCAGCGCGTCTGGGCGGTATTGAAGGAGTACGTGGTTCGCCGGAAATGAAAACGCACGAGTTCGAGCGAATAGTCAACAAACTTGGACTCAAGACGCGTAACAGCGGAGACCGCCTTGCTTGGTTTGTCTATAACGGTCAAACGGTTGTGCGTACAAGGCGCTCACAGGGTAACAAGGAACAGCCACGCGACAAGATACGCCAGCAATTGAAAGTGAATGAAGACCAACTGGCCGGTCTTATCAGCTGCACGGTCTCTCTTGAAGATTATGTAGCGATTCTGAAGGCAAAGCGCGTAATCGAACCGGATATCGCGCAGCCCGCTCACAAGAGCCCCGATAGCTCCCCACAAAAGCAGTAACGGGCACACTCGCCACTCCTCACGAATCACCAGTCACGCTCCGTGCCTCCGTGCCTCTGTGGCCAAACACATATGCTCACCATTCCCCAAATTGAAGCGCTGCGCCAGACCAACCCGCAGCTGTACGAGGCGCTGAAGCGCCTGGCGGGCGCGTCGCTGGGCCCCAACCAGGGCTGGAGCCTCGACCACCAGATCACCGACGGCGCCAACTACGCCCGCGTGGTTTCCGGCGCGCTCACGGCAGGGAAGATTGATCCAGCCAAATCGGGCGTGCTGATGCGCGGCTCGGTCCCGCCGACGTGGTCCGGCGCGTTCACCTACGTCTCGACCACCTCGAGCATTACGTGGAGCTGGACCGGCCTGAGCATCTTCCGCGCCGACGGCACGACCACTGCCATGCCGAACGGCTCCGTTGCCGTCACCGGCCTCACCGCCGGCACCACCTACTATTTTTATCCCTACTGGGACGAAACCACGTCGGCGATCGGCTGGGTGGCGGGCGGGGCCGGGAGCCCGTCGAACGCGCAGGCGGCGAAAACAAACTCCGCAGCGCAGCAGCAGGCACTTCAGGGACGCATCCCGCTGTCGCAGGGCGCGGTCGTCGCCGCGACGACCACCAGCGGCACCGGCGGCGGGTCGGGCGGCGGCAGCGGAAGCTGCCTGCGCGCCGAAAGCGTCGTGCTGACGAAGGAGCGCGGCACCGTCCCGATCGGCTCATGCCAGGTGGGCGAGCATTTGCGCTGCGCGTCGCATGCCGGCGGCGAGACCTGGACGCGCATCGTGCGCCTCGAGATCCGCGACGCCGACACGTTCATCCGATTGCATTTCTCCAACGCCGAATCGCTCGACGTGACCCCGCACCACATCTTCACTCTGGCCGACGGCTCGCCCATGCGCGCCGAGCGCCTCTGCCTGAGCGACATTCTCGTCGGCCGCTTCGGCCGCCTAACGCTGCAGCGCATCGAGGCCGTCGTCGAAGCCGCGAACAAGGTCACCGTGAGCTGCGAGCCCACCCACGAATTCTTCGCCGGCCGCCACGCCGCCACCGTGCTCACGCACAATTACACGTTTTCGTCGTGAGTGGTGACTAGTGATTAGTGATTGGTGATGCGCGGGTGCGTCGGCAGTCGACAGTTGACAGCCGACAGTCCACAGTCGAGAGCCTGCCGCCAACCAGCACCGCCACCGGCCTCCGCGCGGACTCCGTCGTAGGGGCGCTGCTTGCTGCGCCCTGCCGGGTGGCATAACTTGCGAGCTGGTTCCGGGACGCTGCACGGGCAGATCATTCGCCGCTTTCCGACACGGGGATCGCAGATGCCTTTCATCAACGGCAGGTTTTACATCAATCCGGCGTACGGCCGAGCGATAGAGCACGCCCGCGCCGCCGAAGCCGCTTCCTCTCCACACGAGCCGCAGCCGCACGACCCGAACGCCCATTGGGTGACGCTCGATGGACACCACGTCTTGATTCACGAAACGCAGGCCAAGCAGAACGCAACGCCCCAGCAGCAAGAGCAGAAATCCGGGCCGATGCATCGTAGACATCCTACGTCGAGGCCGCTTCCTCCCTCGGGGCAGGCTAGTATTTATGCCGATTCATTTGATGGACGGAAGACCGCAAACGGGGAGACATTTTCTCAAAACGGATACACTGCAGCCCTACTTCCGCGCACCCGGTGGCACACTGTGCCGCTCGGCACGCGTGTCCGACTCACACACGACGGCAACCGCGTGGTCGTCGAGATCAATGACAGGGGCGCTGGCGACAGAGACCCTCAGTCCACACGGGTGCTCGACCTCTCCCACGCGGCGGCCTCCGCATTAACGGGCCAGGATATCAACGACGACGAGAATGCAAAGAATGCAGGACTGATTAAATTAGATAGAATAGAGGTGGTACCTGCGGATACGCCGCTAGGGCCCGTGCGACACTGAGAGTTGGGGGGGTATGCGCTACAGTACATTTCGCCTGCTTGCGGTGCTTGTGTTTTGCACGGCTGGCCTCGGCAGGACTGCTGAAGGCCAGAGCGTTGTTCTGCAACATTTCCCGCAGCGGGAAGATGTCAGCGTTCTCTGTTGGAGCATCCCAGAGGCACGCGCTGGCTATCTGTCCCAAATCATCGTCGTTCAGACGGACTCCCAAGGGTTCGCAAGACTGCTGTGGCAGTCCCCGCTCGATAATTCTTATTCTCCGCAGATTCGGTTTATCCCCGAGATTACGGTGCAAGGCCTGCCGCTTGCATTGGTCGAACGGCAAACGGGAGCCGCCTCATCGCAACTGGATGTGATTGGAAAAACAGCAGGGCGTGTCATGCGTCTGCTCCAGATCGATGGGTTCCGGTTTGATGTCAAACGTCTCGACGGCAGCAAACTGCCTTTCCTCATCGCGCACAGGGACGCGAGCATTCTAGATGTCCCGGACATATATCGGTGGAACGGGAGTCGCTTGGTGGAGGACAGCGCGTCGCACGCGGACTACTATCGGCAACTGTTGGCCGAGGACTCAAACAAACTTCCCGCCAATTCGAGCGGCGTGGTCCTGGTCAACCTGTCCCGGATCGCCGTGTTGTCCGGTGACCGCACTCGAGCGAAAACGATTCTCGAGGATGCGCTTTCCCGAGAACTCCGCAAGGGAGACGCTGCCAACAGGGAAACGCTTCGGCTGATTACCGAAGCATTGCATGCCCTGGTGCCCCACTCTCGATAGGGGCAGGTGCGCCCGTAACAAGCGGCGACTGGCGCCGTCTTATCTGTCGCAGAGGAAGCTCGTTGGCAGTCCAAAAGGGCAGCAGGATTGGCGGCAAGCGTCTAGGCCATCTCAGATTCAGAATGAGTCGCTACCGAAGGGCGGCGCGATTCTGCTGTCAACTGTGAACTGTCAACCATCGGCTATCGACTGATTCCCCATGACTGGCAAACGCTACTACCTGACCACGCTCGGCGCCTGGCAACAGCACGCCGCGCGCTTCGCCAACTCGCACTTCATCGTGCTCGACGCGCCCGGCGCCGCCGACCAGGGCGCAGCAAGCAGCGCCCCTACGTCCGGATCGGCCGGCCTGAAGGCCGCCGCTACAACTTCCGCCGAAGAGGACCGTCGACAAATCCTCGTCCTCATCGAAGCCGACGAAGGCGTGCACCTCGCGCTCGAGGACGAATCGGCGTTCGAGGCCCTGCCGCACGCGCTCGCGCAGAAACCGATTTCCGACGCCGCGCACGCCGCGCTCGCGCCGCACGGCGTCGCCCCCGGCGCCACCACCTTCGACGCCGCCGAAACCCTCGCGCGCGTCCACCCGCTGCTGCGTCACCGCGTCTTCTGACGATTCACTTCGGGATTGGCCACGGAGACACAGAGGCACAGAGAGAGGCGCGGGATTCCGATCGCACGTAGCCACTCGCCACTAGCCACTCGCCACTGCCTTCATGCTCATCCGCGAATACACGGAAGCCGATCTCGGCGCGCTGCGCCGCATGCACGCGCGACAGGGCTTCGATTACGCGTTTCCCGACCTCGCCGATCCGATTTTCGTTTCGAAGCTGGTGGTCGAAGACGACGCCGGGCGCGCGGTGATGGCTTCGCTGGCGCGCCTGACGTGCGAGATGTACTTGCTCGCCGACCCAGGGGCAGGGAATCCGCATGAGCGCTACGCCCGCCTGCTCGCCTTGCACCAGGCCGGCGAACGCGACCTGCTCGTGCGCGGCCTCGACGACGCCCACGCCTGGCTCCCCCCGCCCATCGCCGCCCGGTTCGGCCGCCGCCTGGTAAGCCTCGGCTGGGTCCGCGACGATGCCTGGACGCCTTACTGCCGCAGGTTGAAAGAAGTGGCTAGTGGCGAGTGGCTAGAGATTCGTGAGTAGTGATTGGTGATTCGTGCCCGGCCTGTCCGTCGAAGCTTGCCGTGGCTGAAGTAGGCGGGCGATCAGAAATTACTGCGTCTCGGTAGCGATTATCCCGCAAGAAGTCCACGCTAGCTCTAGATTCAATTTGTCTCGCGGACTGGCCGGGTCGACTGCGATCACCAAGTAATCGTCAATGCGGTACCAACTGCCGGGAGATGCTTTCTCTTCGACCCGGAGCAGGTAGTAACCAGGTCTCACCGACGGGAAGGCGAAATCACCGTCGGAATCCGTGGCCATGACCCCGATCTCTTTTTCGGAATCAATCCGGCTCAGTGTAAGCTTCGCGTTGCCAAGCGGGCCCACCTCGGGATGCTTCATCGCCTCGATAAGAGTCGCCCCCCGGAGAAAGCGATGCCGAAGACGTCCAGCCACTGTGATTGCCGTGTACTGCGACCGAAGCGGCCACTCTACGTTGATTCGTGTCGAACTGCCATTCTCGGCCACAACAACCGTTCCGGGGCCAACTTTGACACCAAGTCGCGAGGCTTCCACGTAGTAGGACCCTGGCTGAACTGATCTAAAACGCGCGACGCCGTTTCTATCCGTGGCCGTTTCGGCCCGCTCCAATTTCTGTTTGTCATCCGTGGGTTCCAGAAGCACTCGCATTCCCCGTATAGGTCTATTCCCCATGGCCACGCGAACCGAAAAGCTCCTTCCGCGGTGCCACTCAGGGAACGATTGCTCGCACGCAGCGGCGAGTGCCGCTATGGCAAACAAACATGCGCAAAGCCGTAGCATCATGGTCATTAGCCACTATATTAAACAGTTTCGATGCTGTAAACAGGCTCTAATGTGAACCGCCTAAACGGCCATTTATGAGCTCACTTAGGGCGAGCAACAACGCTAAGTCTCGCCACTCGCCACTTTCTTGCGCCCCCTCCGGGCGCTGACAAGGAGACCCTCATGTCCCGCGCCGCAGAACAAACCACGCGCAAGCTCACCGACCAGCAACTCGCGCAGCAGAACCAGCTCATCGCGCAGTCCAACCAGCAGGGCGGTCAGGACCGGTCGTTGATGATGCCCACGATCCAGGACCTGCTGAATAGCCAGGGCTACACGCCCGAGCAGCGCTCCGCCATCACGCAGCAAAGCCTGGGCGCGGCCAACACCGCCTTCGACGCGCTCCGCCAGCGCGCCGCCAATCGCCTGGCCGCCACGCACAACGCCGCCGGCTACGGCGACGTCCTCGCGCAGCTCGGCCGCCAGCAGGCCCAGACCGACGCCAGCCAGTCGCAGCAAAATCAGATCGCCTTCGCCAACCAGCAGCTCAAGGAGCAACTCGCCGGCCTGAGCGCGCTCGGCCAGACCTACGGCGTCGATACCAACCTTCTCGGCCGCGCCATGGGCGTTCCCGCCGAACTCCTCAGCGTCCGCCAGCGCGCCTCGAGCGGCTCGAGCGTCCCCGGCGGACTGTTCGGCCTCGGCTCCAGCATCGCCTCGCTGTTCGGATAGTCGAGGGGTAGTTGTTGGGTTTTCAACAAAACGGTTCCGCAGTCAGGCAGAAATCTTTATAGCGCCGCCGGAGAACTGTTGTAGCGGCCCGCGCCCCAGCGGCACAGCACTGCGGTGCCCGCCACAAATTCTTGGCGACGCGTTGCCCGCACCCCTTCTGCGCAAGGTCGTGACACGGTGGAGAACGCAGATGCCCTTTATCAACGGCAGGTTCTACATGAATTCGGCGTATGGCTGAGCCGTAGAGCAGGCCCGCGCCGCCCAAACCATTTCCACTCAACACGAGGCGCAACCGCAGGACCCGAACGCCCACTGGGTGACTATGGATGGACGCCATGTCCTGATCCAGAAAACGCAGGCAGGGCGGCCGCGACAGTTATCACCGAGAGACAAAGCATACTTCGACAAGTACTACGACGCGGTGGCCACTCTGGCCAAGGAGTATAATGTCGATCCCGCACTGGTCTTGGGGATAGGGGTGGAATCGGGCTTCGCCTCTCAGGGAACTTATCTCAGGACGGGAGACGCGTTTGGGATGACCGGCGGCAGTACGAAGCATATGACGAGGGCCGCCTCACCCGCTGAGAACGTCCGGCAATTTTTCGACAACTACGGGAGCCAGATTCGCGACGCCGGCAGCGATAGTGCTGCATTCATCAATGCTCTCCAGGGCCGCCATGCATCCGGCGAGCAGGTGAAAGGCTGGAAGGTTTACAATAGTCGCAACTCCAGATGGGGGAGTATCGTCGAAGGCGGCATTCATCAAATGCGAAGAGATATTCCAACCTATCTGGCACAGAGGCCGTAGCGGCCCGCCCCGTGGTAATCAGACGGGCAGGAGACTGACATGTTCCCTGCCATGCGAACGGCCGCCGCTGCCATCGCGGTGGCGGCCTTGTTGAATGCGCCGGCTACAAAGCCGGAGATTTATCGGAACCCAGAGTTTGGGATCGTGCTTCCCGCTCCAGCGGGGGCATTGCTATGCACTACCCCGCAGGACGAGCACGATCACGGTCCGTACATGCTCTTGGCTACTGCCGACTCAAAGGGCTGTCACGATATCGAGCACCATAGGTCCGTCGACGTGTTTGCCAGTTACAATGTATCGGACGAAACAAAGAAGCTGCACGAGTTTCTGAGATGGGAGTGCGCCCACGTCGCGAAAGGACCGTGCCGCCCGGCGCCCGGCGGTCTCCGTGTCCCTGGGCTGCCGAGTGCCGCCGCGAGGGTGAACCGTTCCGATGGCTGGATTGACATTATCGTGGTTACTCAGGCGGGCACGCCGGACCCGGAATTCGATCCCTCGGTTCCTTTCATCAACTACGACCTGGGCTTGCACACAAGGCCGAATTATCTCGGTGCGGATCTGCGTGTCTTTCGCATCGTTCTGCAAACGATCCGCTTGTCCCCTCCGCCGCCGGCGTCGGTGGGCAGGCCAATCACTACTCATTAATCGCCACTCGCCATCATGCGCACCCTCCTGAACCCCTACTGGCTCACCGCCGCGTTCACGTCGCTGGTGCAACTTGTCCTATTTCTCCGCTGGCTCTATCGCCGCATCCGCAACGACGAAATCCTGCGCTCCTTCGTCCAGGCCATGGCCACCCATCATCTCCCGCACATCTACGAGCGCCTGGAACGCCTCTGCGAGCAGCAGGGAATCGAGCGCGCCCCGCATCCCCCCATCCGCTGGATTGATTTGAACGGCCGCCGTCGAGACTAGCCGCAGCCGCGCAGCCACCATGGAATTTGCCGCCAAGATTGTTGTAAAGTAGGGCCTACGTACGATGGAGTGGTGAGCGGAGCGGCGTCGACGGGCAGGATGATTGGGCAGGCTGATCGTGCTCGTCACCGCGCGAAGCTCCGACGGAAGTGACCCATGAGCAGGGTTCGCGTACTGGTGGGCACGCGCAAGGGCGCGTTTATTCTCGCATCGGATGGAAAGCGCGAGCGGTGGGACGTCAGCGGCCCGCACTTTGCGGGCTGGGAGATTTATCACCTCAAGGGATCGCCCGCTGACCCCAACCGGCTGTATGCGTCGCAAACCAGCGGATGGTTCGGCCAGATCATTCAGCGTTCCGACGATGGCGGCAAGACCTGGCTGCAGCCCGGGACGCCGCCGGGCGAACCCACCACCGCGTTAGGCGGAATGCCCCAGGGCGAGAGCAATAAGTTCGCCTACGACGTCTCCGCGGCAACCGGCAAACCTCTCACCACGCATCAGTGGTACGACGGCACGCAGCACCCGTGGGAATTCAAGCGCGTCTGGCATCTCGAGCCGTCGCTGAGCGATCCCAATACCGTCTACGCCGGCGTGGAAGACGCGGCCCTATTCCGCACGACCGACGGCGGCCAGTCCTGGCACGAACTCGCCGGGCTGCGCGGACACGGCTCCGGACCGCAATGGTCGCCGGGCGCCGGCGGCATGGGCCTGCACACCATCCTTCTGGACCCGGCCGATCCGAAGCGCATCTACATCGCCATCTCCGCGGCGGGCGCGTTCCGCACCGACGACGGCGGCAAGACGTGGCGGCCGATCAACCGCGGCCTGAAGTCTCTGCACATCCCCAATCCGGAAGCCGAGGTCGGCCACTGCGTTCACCACATGGCGATGCACGCGTCGCGCCCGCGCGTGCTCTTCATGCAAAAGCACTGGGACGTCATGCGCAGCGACGACGCCGGCGATTCCTGGCACGAGGTCAGCGGGAACTTGCCCACCGATTTCGGGTTTCGTGATTGACGTGCACGCGCATGAGCCCGAGACCATCTACGTCGTCCCGATCAAGAGCGACGGCGAGCACTTTCCGCCCGAGGGAAAGCTGCGCGTCTACCGCAGCCGGACGGGCGGAAACGAGTGGGAGGCGCTCACCAAAGGCCTGCCGCAAAGCAACTGCTACGTCAACGTGCTGCGCGACGCGATGGCTGTTGATTCGCTCGATTCCTGCGGCGTCTATTTTGGCACCACCGGCGGGCAGGTCTACGCGTCGGCCGATGCCGGAGAGAATTGGGCGCCCATCGTGCGCGATCTTCCGGCCGTGCTTTCGGTCGAGGTCCAGACGCTGCCATGATTACAGAGTCATGATTACAGAATCATGATTACGACGATGATTCGCGTCGTGATTCCGGCGCACCTGCGGACCCTGGCGCGCGTCGAAGGCGAAGTCCGGCTCGACGTCCCGCTCGACGCCGAAGGCCGGCTGACGCAGCGCGCGGTCCTCGACGCGATCGAGGCGCGCTACCCGATGCTGCGCGGGACGATCCGCGACCACGTCACGCAGCGAGCGCCGGTCGTTCCTGCGGTTCTTCGCCTGCCAGGAGGATGTCTCGCTCGAGCCGCCCGACGCCCCGCTGCCGGACGCCGTCGCGTCAGGCGCAGAACCATTTCTCATCGTAGGCGCCATCGCCGGCGGTTAGTCGCCGCGCCGAAGCACGAAGCCTCCCCGCTGAAAGGCCACCAAACCCGGAGCGTCCGGCAGGGCATCACGTACGCCGCCGCCCATCAGCTGGATCGATTTGCACAAAATCGAGTCCGGCACGCATGCGCAACAGATAGCCTTCGGCTCTGCCAGGCTTCTCTTCCGTATCAGCGCTAGACAACAGTCCAAGTGAGTAGACCTTCGGTTAACGGTCATTTCTATCGCTGACGGCCACAGTGTGGCGTGTGATAAGGAGCCGCTCCGGAGATGGGGATTTGCAGTGAGTACGAAGGGGCCATTGTTCGACCTGATCGTGGACGTAAGAAGCAACTGAGTCGCATAGCAGAAATTCGCGAACGCGATGTGTTGGTCACGCGGCTGATTCTAACAACGCCGGCAAGCCCCCACTGCGCTTGACAACTCTGACCTCGTTCGAATTACAGATCAACTGTCCAATCTGGACGGCAAGGCAATTGATGTGATCCTTGAGCCGGCGGAGGAAGGGGCGAAACCGCCGAAGATATAGTCCGATTTCTGCACGGTAGATACGGCAGCGTTGGGTTCATTGTTCCCGGGATGGCAAAAAGCGCCGGAACCATAATGGTAATGGCTGGCGATGAAATCCTCATGGAACCAGCGTCCTCATCACTGGGGCCAATCGATGCACAAATTCAGTGGGAGGGTAAGGTCTTTTCGGCAGAGGCATTCCTGAAGGGTTTCGAAAGAATTAAGGAGGAAGTGACGGCCACGAACTCTCTGAACCGAGCCTATATCCCGATCCTCCAACGCATATCGCCCGGTGAAATCCAGCACGCTGAGAATGCGTTATCGTTTGCAAAGGTTCTTGTGACAAAGTGGTTGAAGGAACATAAATTCAAGAACTGGACCGTGCATAGGACTCACGATCCGGGCACACCAGTCACGGACGCCCAGAAGGAAGCGCGCGCTAAGCAAATAGCTGATGAACTTTGTGATCACAGCAAATGGCTGAGTCACGGCAGATCCATCAAGATGTCAGACTTGCAAAGTATCGGACTGGAGATCACCGACTACAGTAAGGACGTCAAGCTTGCAGACGCAATCAGACGGTACCACGTGTTGCTCCAGATGACGTTCGATACAACCAATATCTACAAGCTGATTGAGACCCCAACCTCTCAGATCTATCGGTTCTTCAATCAACAAGTGCAAGTCGCCATTCCCGCTGGGCTGCCACTTCCACCGCAGACGCCCGCCCCTGCTGGGCCCGCACAGCGGCCCGTTTCAATTCCCGGAGGGCAATCAGTGATGGGAACCGGTGCGATGGTCCAATTTGTCTGTAGCAGTTGCAAGAAAGCTCACGTACTCCAGGCCGATTTTGATAAACAGCTGCCCTTGCAACCTGGAGCACAACGATTCCCGTCCAATGACATTCTTGTTTGCAGTCAGTGTAAAATGAGCCATAATTTGGTGGCTCTGCGCAGACAGCTAGAACTTCAGACCAAGAGAAAGGTGGCGCGATGATGCAACGGGACAAAGCACCACACGATACCGGCGAAGAGCAAACTCTCTTTTATCTCATTTTCAACCAGGTTGCCAAAGACGCCCCTTTCCCGGACATAAGCATGGAAGAAATTGAGGAAATAGACCAAGTGAGACGGATGGTTGTGGACGTCGCGGACGACCCTCCACGCTTCATGACCTCCACGTAGCTGGCTTTTGCCGCACGTTCGGGCGGGTGGCCCGCTTCGCCGCTGCCTCTTTTCCGCACTGCCCGGCCGTCACATAGGCGCGCGACCAGCGCGACATTCTGGCGCTCACGGGCTTTCACGATCGGCCCCACTCCGATCGCATGCCTCATTGCCTCGATGACTTCATCGCGGTGATGCCGCGATGCCGGGACAGGAATCACCACGCACTACTCGTAGCGCAAGGCTTCGATGGGGTCCAGGCGCGAGGCTTTTTGCGCGGGGTAGTAGCCAAAGAAGATTCCGATAAACACCGAGCAGGCCGCGGCCACCACGATCGAGGTCGCGGAAATCAGCGTCGGCCAATCCAGCAGGCGCGAAACGCTCGACGACGCGGCCACGCCGAACACCACGCCCGCGGCGCCGCCCACCAGGCTCAGCAACACGGATTCGGCAAGAAACTGCCGCTGGACATCCTGTACGGTGGCGCCGACGGCCATGCGCACGCCGATCTCGCGCGTCCGCTCGGTGACGCTCACCAACATGATGTTCATGATGCCGATGCCGCCCACCAGCAGCGACACCGAAGCGATGCTCGCGAACATCAGCGTGAGCGTACGGCTGTTTTCCTCCTGCGCCGCGAAGAGGTCCTGCGGATGCCGGATGTTGAAATCATCCGGCTGGCTCGCGAGCAGGTGGTGGCGGCTGCGCAGCAGGCGCGACACCTGGTTCTCCGCCGGACCCATCGTGTCGGTGGAAACGGCGGAACAGAAAATATCGTCGAGCCAGGGTTGGCCCTTGAGCTTCTTCATCGCCGTGGTGTAGGGCAACATCACGAAATCATCCTGATCCATGCCGGTGGCGGATAGCCCCTTCGGCGCGAGCGTCCCGACCACCTGGCAGGGAAGCGCGCCCACGCGAATCGTCGTACCGAGCGGGTCGCTGTGCGGAAACAGATTTTGAACGACGGTGTTGCCCAGCAGGCAAACGCCGGCCGCGCGTGCGACATCGCTGTCGGAAAAAAGGGAGCCTTCGGCCATCTGCCAGTGGGCGATTGCGAAATAGTCGGGGGGAATGCCGCGGTAGCGTGTGTACCAGTTCTGATTGCCGTAGGCGATTTGCGCGGGGCCGTCCACATTGGGCGCCGTGAGGGCGATCAGCGGGGCATCGCGCCGGATGGCGAGGTTGTCCTCGAGCGTAAGCGTCTTCGTCGCGCCGTTGCCGGTGCGCACGCCGTTCACGTTGCGCCCGCCGGCCTCGACCCAGACGAGATTCGTCCCCAGCGCCTCCATCTGTTCGCGGATCATGGCCTGCCCGCCCTGTCCGATAGCGACCGTGCAGATCACCGCGGCGATGCCGATGGTGATGCCCAGCATCGTCAGCAGCGTGCGGAGCTTGTTGCGCGCCATCACGCGCAGCGCCATCCGCCATACCCCGTGCCATTCCATGCGCGCGCCTCAAGCGTAGTTGTACCAAGCGCCTGCGCCCTTCGCAAGGGCGGCGCGGCCGCCATGCAGCAGCTTTCCTGTTTACTTAGCAGATAGCTAGTTATATATTGCCTCCCGCGTGCCAGAGCCCTGGCTTCTGCATTACACACACGCAGACGCATCCACGCGAGGGTCGCGGCACGATGGCCGTTAGGGAAGAGGCTTGATCGATGAACGCTAGGCGCCTGCGGTTCTGGTCCCGATGGTGTGTCGGCGTGACGATCTCGCTTCTGCCTCTGGCTTCGCTGGCGGCGCAGAATCCGCCGCAGCAACTTGTGACGCAGGCGGTGGACGAGTCGAAGAGGGTAACGCTGGCGGGCACGCGGCATCCGCTCGCGCAACCCCGCTTCGATCAGGGCGCCGTTCCCGATTCATTCGCGGCGAACCGCATGCTCCTGATGCTCAGTCGCCCCCCGGACCGCGAACAGGCGCTCCGGCAATTTCTGACGGACGTTCATACGCCCGGCTCGCCCTCGCATCACCACTGGGTCACGCCCGAAGAGTTTGCCGAGCGATTCGGCCCCGCCGACTCCGATATTCAGGCCGCCGCGCAGTGGCTGCGATCCCACGGCTTCACGGTGGCGCGGGTCACCAAGAGCAAGCGCTTCCTTGAATTTTCCGGCACCGCCGCGATGATCCGCGACGCCTTCGGCACGGAGATCCACCACTACAACGTCAACGGGGAAGAGCACTACGCCAACTCCTCGGACCTCGCGATTCCCGAGGCGCTCGCGCCTCTCATCCGCGCGGTTTCTCCGCTCAACGATTTTTACGCGCAGCCCATGTTGCGCACCGTAGGACCAGCCTCCTATACGCCCTCCACGGGCCGAGCCACGCCCCTTTTCACCGACCCCAATGGCCGGACCGAATTCTTCGCCGTCGCTCCCGAAGACTTAGCCACGCAGTACGATCTCAGCCCGCTCTACAATGCCGGAACCAACGGCGCGGGCCAGACCATCGGCATCATCAATCGCAGTAACGTCGATATCTCGCTCGCCAGCGCCTATCGGACAATTTTTGGCCTGGCGTCGAATCCGCCGCAGGTCGTCATCGATGGGGACGATCCCGGCGTGGGCGCCGATCGCGTCGAGGCGTATCTCGATGTCGAAGTGAGCGGCGCCATCGCGCCCAATGCGGCGGTCAATCTCTATATCGGCAATGGCGGCGGAGTGCAGGACGGTTTGCTTCTCGCCGCATTGCGAGCGGTTGAAGACAACCAGGCCTCGGTTCTCAGCATGAGTTATGGCCAGTGCGAGCTTTTGGCCCGCAATCAGTTTTGGTCCGACCTATGGGAACAGGCCGCCGCGCAGGGCCAGACGGTGTTCGTCTCCAGCGGCGATTCGGGTCCCGCGGATTGCCCTGTCTATCTGGATTCGAACGGCAACAATATCAGCCCCGGATTGACGGTCAACGGCCTGGCTTCCACTCCGTGGAATGTCGCGGTTGGCGGCACCGATTTCTACTATTCGGACTACGCTTCGGGCGCGCCGAGCGCGCCGACGTTCTGGACCACGACAAACGATTCGAAGCTTGGCTCGCTGATCGCTCCGCTCCCCGAGCAGCCATGGTCCGACGACCTCGGGCTCAATGCCATCTCCATCCTCCGGCTCACCTCAGTCCTCAGCTCGAGTAACAATCCCGTGATTCTGGGAGGGGATGCTGGCGGCGGACCGAGCAATTGCTCGCAGGTATCGGTCACCACCACCGGACCGAGTTGCGTGGCTGGGTATCCCAAGCCGGCGTGGCAAAATGTTCCGGGGGTTCCTGCCGACGGCGCGCGCGATATTCCCGACGTTTCGCTCTTCGCCGCCGCCGGAAATAATCTCAGCGCGTATCCCATCTGCGCTCGAGCGGGCGACTGCGCGGGCACGCTGACGTCTCCCTCCACGGTCACCCTGGTCGGCGGAACGTCCGCGTCCAGCCCTGCCATGGCCGGCATGATGGCGCTGGTCAATCAGAAATTCGGTCGGCAGGGCCAGGCCGATTTCACGTTGTACGCGCTCGCACAGCAACAGCCTTCGGTCTTTCACGACATCACCATCGGCAACAACGATGCTATTTGTTCGACCACGCAAAACCCGGCGTGCAACACTCCGTTGCCGAATGTGTTCGGGGTTGAGTCCTACGGCGTGTACAACGCCGGCCCGGGCTATGATTTGGCATCCGGGCTGGGTTCGGTCGACGCCAACGCGCTCGTCACCAATTGGAACAAGATTTCCTTCCTGGCGACTGCGACGACGCTTTCGCTTTCGCCCACGTCGATCGTTCACGGCACTCCCGTCACCTTCACGGCGACCGTCGCTCCGTCGTCTGGTTCGGGCACGCCCTCGGGCGATGTGGTCATTTCCATTGCCTCGCCCCAGCCCCTGCCAAATAGCGGCGGCGTCCCCGTCGTAAATGGAATCGCCACGGAGACTGTAGATTTCTTCCCGGGCGGCACGTACCCGGTGACTGCGAAATACGCCGGCGACGCCGCCTATGCGCCCAGTAGTTCAGCGCCGCTCAGCCTCACCGTCACGCCGGAAGCCAGCGTCGTCACGCCGGTCGTGAACTATTCGGCCATCGGCATTACCCTGGGCGGCGACGTCCTGACCGGCCAGCAGGTTCCTTTCGGCAGCCGGTGGACCTTTGAAGCCGCCCCGGCCAGCGCGAGCACCGGAGCCTTCGGCCTGGCGACCGGCACGGTCACGTTCACGGACGGGACTACGTCCACGCAGGTCCCCATTGCCAGCGACGGCAACGCTGCTGTGATCGTGCCCAGTCTCGCCCTCGGCCAGCATTCCGTCAGTGTCAGCTACTCGGGCGACGCCAGTTACAACGCCTCCAGCGGCGGACCGCTGACGTTCACCGTGGTGCAGGGCACGCCGCAAATCAGGCTGATCCCCGACCTCCCGCAGATTATTTCAAACGGGGGTCCCGTTCCGTACCCGGCCGGCACCAATCTCACGGTCAGCGTTCTCATCGGCACAGGCCGCGGCGTAGCGCCCACGGGAAATATCAGCGTCACGCTTGGCACGGCCACGCAGACGGTTCCGCTCTCTTCCTTGGTTGCGCAGGGCGCGATTTGGGGAAATGCCGAAGTCACCTTCACGAATTTGCAGCCGGGCTCGTTCACGTTGAGCGCAAGCTATTCCGGCGATTCCAATTGGACTTCGGCGGCTTACACAGCTCTGAATCCGATCGGCGTGGCCACCGTCACGGTGATACCCACTACCATGACACTGACCGCCACGCCCACGTCGGTTAATTCGCAGGGGAGTGTCACACTAGTCGCCACCGTGCAAGCCGGTGCTGGCGCTACTGGACCGCCCTTCGGACCCGTCTCGTTTTATGCGAACGGAGTCGCCGTCTCTGCGACAGTCCCCCAATCGACCAGTGGAACATCCGCCACGGCTACCGTGGTCTTGGCCGCCACCGCGCTGCCCAAAGGCATAAGCCGAATCACAGCAAGCTACATGGGCTTCCCTTTAACCGGCGCCGCTGCATTCGGTCCCTCAATCAGCGCGCCCGTTTCCGTCACATACACTCCGACGGACTTCTCGATATCTTTCGATGAAAATCAGATCGCGGTGCGCTCCGGCCAGTCAGGCAGCGCCACGCTCAGCTTGAGCCCCGTGAACGGATCCGCTGTGAACGTCGCGTTCGCATGCCTTGCTGTCTCGGGCGGAATCGGATGCACGATGAACCCGCCTACGGCAATGGTGAGTTCTGCCACGACCGTCACCGCCACCATCAACGCCTACGTGATGACCGGCGCGGAACTCCTCCCGCTGAGCCCGCGCCGTCCGAAGCGGATTCCTCCGGGACTCATCGCCCTGCTGGCGCTCGTCCTTTCGCTGGTTCTACTTCTTCCTGGGCGTCGAATTCCGTCGCGACTGCGTTGGGCGTGCAGTTGCGGCTTTTTGGCTTTGCTGCTCTCGATCAACGGCTGCGGAGGAGGAGCCGGCTCTTCCGGCCCTCCGCCGCCAATCATCCAAAAAATTCCCGCAACTCCGGGAACATACGCCGTCGTCGTCACCGCCTCCGCCAACGGCATCATTCACAACGCCAGGCTCACCATCGTGGTGCAGTAGGCGCCGGGCCGTTCCTCTGCGCACTCAGTGCCGGCTCTGTGTGCTCTGTGTTGGGCCTTTGAAGTTAGGGCCCTCGGAATAACCCGCCAAAATGTGCCCGGTCCGATACACCCAGACCGGCCGCTACAAAACTCAGCGCCCTCTGCGCCTCTGCGGTGAGTCTGCCTTTCGCTTCCACATCACAGTCACACATGACACCGACCACTTCACCTTCGGCCGAACTGCTCGCGCTGGCCCGCGCCACGGCCGCGCGCCATGCCCTCGACCCGGCCCTGGTCTGCGCCGTCGTCGAGCAGGAATCCTCCTGGGACGCGCACGCCATCCGCTACGAGCCGGCCTTCCGCATGCGCTACGTGACCTCGCTGGCGCTGCCGCCGACCGAGGAAATCGCGCGCTCCATCTCCTGGGGACTGATGCAAGTGATGGGACAGGTCGCCCGCGAGCACGGCTTCATCGGAAAATTCCTCAGCGCGCTGTGCGACCCGGCCTCCGGCCTCGATATCGGCTGCCAGGTTCTCGCCGCCAAACTCGCAGCCGCCGCGCGCGAACTTTCTCCCGCACTCGGCGCGCCGTCGCCCGCGGAGTCGATGCTAACGCGCGCCCTCGCCCTGTGGAACGGCGGCGCCAACCCCGGCTATCCCGCCGAGGTGCTCGCCAGGGTAGGGAAGTACCGATGATCTGGTCGCTCACCGATTTCCGCCGCTGGTGGCAGTCGCCCGCCCGCTACCGCTGGCTTCGCACGCAGTCTATGGAGTGCCGCGGCTCGCTGCCTCTTTGCCGCGCCGTTGCATCTGGTCGCGAGTGCCACGGCGAAGCAAGCTTCGCCGGCCAGAAGCGGAAACGCCGTCCCCCACGTAAAAGCGGTGCCCAGATACCGCACTCCAAAGCGGCGCGAGCCGTACCCGCCGCGCCAAGAGATCTGTGCAACCTTGGCGACCTGCGGTAGCTCTCTACCACGCTGTCATCCCGAGTCCGCCGTGTGGACGAGGGCTCTCTCTTCGGCGGCACCCCAGCACCGCGGGATCGCTCGGGCAGCCGCGACGAACCGCCTTGGTTCGTCGTCGGGCGTTCGCCTCAGCATGCACAAGCGGCCATTCTCCGGGCTCTCTGTGTAGTCTCCGTGCTCTCTGCGGTAAGTGATTGCCTTTATCTGCGCCTCTGCGATGAGCTCATTGAAGTCGCGCCTTGCGCTACGCTAGCGGGAGCTGGTCGCGGGATCGCCCGTTACAAAGACCACTTCACGAATCACTACTCATTAGTCACCGACCACTAAACACAAGCCACTCGCCACTAGTTACTAGGACCTTCCGATGCCCCGCCACACACTGCTTCAATTCGCCGCCTTCTGCGCCGTGCTCCTCCTGGCTGCGCTGGCCTTCCACGCCTGGCTTGCCGCACGCGACGAGCAGCAGCGCCTGCAAGCTACGCTCGCCGCGCAGAAGCAACTCCTCGACGCCGCCGACGCCCGCGAGCGCGCCCGCGCAGCCACGCTCCACGACACGCTGGCGCAAATCGAAACCCTCAAACGCACCACGCAGACTCCGGCGCAAATTCTCCGCAGCCTCCCGCAATACCTCCCGCTCCCGCAACCCATTACGCTCGCTCAACCCGCCGCGCCCCGCCCCACGCGGAAGGGAACTGCCCGGCCGGGAAGTTCCTCTCCTTGCCGTCCACGCCGTCGTCACCTCCCTCGCCTCCGATTCCTCCGCCAGCAAACGCAGGCGACGTCCCCGCTGCTCCCGTCGCGCAGATTCCCGCCGCTGATCTCAAGCCGCTCTACGATTTTGTCCAGGACTGTCGCGCCTGCCAGGCGCAACTCGCCGTCGCCAGCCAGAACGCCGCCGACGACGCCGCGAAGATCGCCGCGCTCATCCGACAGCGAGACGCCGCCATTACCGCCGCCAAAGGGGGCAGCTTCTGGCGACGCCTCCGCCGCAACGCCCTGTGGTTCGCCGTCGGAGCCGGCACCGGCGCCGCCGCCGGTTACGCCGCCTCCCGATAGCACCCCGCGCGCCCCTCTTTGCCCAAGCCTCAGTGCTCCCGGCACTCCGCCCGCCGCCGGAACATCACCCACTACGTCATCCCGTACCGTACATTGAGATCATCGGCGTTCCGAACTCTGGCATCAAAGCCTACGACGCAGTCACGATAGTACCCAGCTCCCTCAGTGCGTTGTTGCTGTAGTTCATGGCCTCTCAATACAAAGAACCCCTCTTCGGCTAGCCCCGACAATCACACCGCCGATTCCGCCCTACCCCGAATACTCCACTTGACTTCCGCTAATGGATACTATGTTCTCCACTTTGGCAGGCTTGATTCTAGGCCGAATTTCGGGCGCGGTGGGGGTGCGCGGTGTCGGTTGTCAAGACCCGCGTTACAACGTGTCTCAGGACTTCGGTTTCGGTTCCTACCCCCGGTTTGGTGCGTTGGGAGGGCTCGTAGGGGGCTTCGCCGGAAGGCGGAGAGCCCTGCCAAAACCGCGCGGCTACACCATGGGCCAACTGCACCGCTGTTTCCGGTCGGTCTCCAGCACATACAGGTGTCGGTAGCTGACCAGCAAAGCTGCTCGGCGCGGACGCGCCGTCCGGCCAGCAACTCGCACATACACCAGCGTGCTCCCTCCCAGTCCAGACATCCGGCCGGGTTCAGTCGTCGCACCGTGCTTCCTTCCGGATGCTTTCACTCCCGCACGTGCCCCTGGTAGCTCCGCGCGCTGGCTCGATACCGCTCGCGCGGCCGTTGCATCCCCAGCCCTTCACGCGGCCGGCGCTCGTTGTACACTTGCGGAAATTCCTCCCGCACCCCGGGCCACTGGGGCATCTGCTTCGGCTTGCCGCGATGCCGAACCGCTTCGTCCGGCGTGCGGTGGAACCGCTCCGCTTTTTCCTGAGCCTGCAGCTGATGCGCGCGCCGGTAGAGCAGCCCAATACGCTGCCCGATCAAGGGCACCGACGGCCAGGTCAATCCGTACCCGTCCGTCGTCCCCACCAGACCGCCCCGTTGGCCAGAAGTCTGCTACTTGTCGGAGATCGGGATGCTGCGTGGGGCTTTATGGTTTAGTGGGCAGAATTGTCTAGGTGGACGATATGGCCGAGTGATCCGTCAAATGCGCAGAGGCGAGCAAATGCATGGCCGGAATTAATGCGCCAAGTGGAGATTATGTGCTCCGCAGAAGATGAACAAGCCAGTGCTTGCGGCTTGCGGGAGCCACCAGGTATGGCGAAGAAAGCCATGCGGGCTGCGCTGCATTCGGATAGCAATATAATCCAGCCCCATGGGGGCAACCTGAATTGCAGCGTAGATGGACGGCGAGCCCGCGAAGGGACGCATCAGTGGATTGCGTTCGATCGCGCCGGAAGAAACTGCACGGCGAGTGGCATACGCATCGAAAGTGGCAGCGCCATGCTGCGCGAGGGACAGCATGACCCAGCTCTTGCGGGAAGGAATGGTTCTGGCAGCGCGGACGGTGCGTCCCGGCTCGACCGGAGGTACGCGGAGGGTCGAGAGAGCCTGCGAATTCTGCGCGGAAGACGCCGAAGAGCTCACATTTCGTAAGCTCGACGAATTCCGATTGGGTTCGGCATCCGCCAACAACGCTCGCGGTGAGACCGGAACAGGTGATGGCAAGTCCGCCGCTGCCACCGGCGCGGAATCGCGGGCGGGCGATGCGGCGATTGCCACAGCAGGTTCAGGCACGCTTGCAGGCAGCGTCTGCACTAGCGAGGCTAGCTGAAACAAGATACAAGAAAAACCAAGAAACATGGAAGAGGCTCCTTAATATGTCACCATATGGAAGAGCAATGACCGGCCCAGTGTTTGCGTGCACCTATGTCCTGGTGTTTCAACACGATACGTATAACTAGGCGTTATCTTGAGAAGGGAAAAGAGATCAGCAGCTTCCTCAAAGTGGAAGGATACTTCCATTCTGTATCGGGGTAAGCGGCACGGACCAGTTCCCTCCCGTAGCTTTCCGCTAAGTTACTTGGAGACGGATAGGGCTTGGAGGCTGGCGCGAGCGGCGGACAACGTGCGGTCGATGTCGTCGTCGGTGTGAGCAGCGGAGACGAAGAGGGCCTCGAATTGCGAGGGTGGCAGCAAGATTCCGCGCGCGAGCATTTCGCGGAAGAACGCGCCGAAGCGGGACGTGTCGGATTTTTTCGCGTCGGCATAATTGTGAACTGGCTGGCCGGTGAAGAATAGAGTCAGCAATGATCCGGCGGCGTTGATCTGCGCAGGCACGCCGGATTCCCGAACCGCTGCACGCAGCCCGCCGATGAGGCGTTCGGCTTTTCGTTCGAGCGCCGCGTAAAATCCGGGCGCTTCGAGTTTGGCCAGCATGGCGAGGCCGGCGCGCATGGCCAGCGGATTTCCCGAGAGGGTTCCCGCCTGGTAGATGGGCCCCAGCGGCGCGATCATTTCCATGATGTCGCGGCGGCCTCCGTAGGCTGCGACAGGCAATCCCCCGCCGATGATTTTTCCAAGCACCGTCAAGTCCGGCTGGACGCCGAAAACCGTTTGCACGCCGCCGCAAGTAAGGCGGAAGCCGGTGATGACCTCGTCAAAAATCAGAAGCGCGCCATCGCGCTGGGTAATGCGGCGGAGCGCCGGCAGGAAATCCGGGGCGGGAGGAACGACGCCCATGTTGGCGGCCACAGGCTCGACGATGACCGTAGCAATTTTCCGCGCGTGCGAGGCGAAGATGCGCTCGACGGCGGCGACGTCGTTATAGGGGACGTTGAGCGTGAGTTCTGCAAGCGCGGCCGGAACGCCGGGACTGGACGAAATCCCCAACGTAGCCAGGCCCGACCCGGCCTCTACGAGAAAACTATCGGCGTGGCCGTGATAACCGCCCTCGAATTTCAAGATCAGGTCGCGCTTCGTGAAACCACGCGCGGCGCGAACCGCGGACATGGTGGCTTCCGTGCCCGAGCTGACGAAACGCACCCGCTCCATTGAAGGAACGGCGCGCGCGATGCGCTCGCCCAGCTCGATTTCCAGAGGCGAGGTCATGCCGTAGCTGGTGCCTCGGCCGGCCTGATCAGCGATGGCGGATACCACGTCGGCATCCGCATGGCCGAGAATCAGCGCGCCCCACGAGCACACGTAGTCGATGTATTCCCGGCCGTCCGCGTCGATGATGCGGGAGCCCTGGGCGCGGTCGACGATGAGCGGAGTTCCGCCGACGGAGCGAAACGCCCGGACGGGGCTATCCACACCTCCGACGAGGATTTTTTGTGCGCGTTCGAAGAGTTCAGCGGATGATTGGGTCATATCGGGCACGACGCTCGCGACATTCTCAGCTTATCCTCAGAGGCTAAAGCCCCTTCTACTTCTCGCCATTTATGTCGGGGCTGAAGCTCCGACCCCCTAGAAATCGTTCAGGCTTTGAGCCAGCGGGCGACGTCCTTGGCGTGATAGGTGAGGATGATGGACGCGCCGGCGCGCTGGATGCTGGTCATGATTTCGAGGACGATGCGCTGCTCGTCGATCCAGCCCTTCTGGGCGGCGGCCTTCACCATCGAAAATTCGGCGCTGACATTGTAGGCGGCGACGGGAACGTCGAAGCGCTCGCGGACGCGCTGGATGACGTCGAGATAGGGCAGCGCGGGCTTGACCATGATGATGTCCGCGCCCTCCTCGATATCGAGCGCGACTTCGCGGAGCGCCTCGCGGGCATTGGCCGGGTCCATCTGGTAACTCCGCCGATCGCCGAACTGCGGGGCGGACTCGGCGGCCTCGCGGAACGGGCCGTAGAAGGCGGAGCAGTATTTCGCGGCGTAGGAAAGGATGGCCACGTCCGCGAAACCTTTTTCGTCGAGTTTGCGGCGGATGGCGGCGACGCGGCCATCCATCATGTCGGAAGGCGCGACGATGTCGGCGCCGGCGCGGGCGTGGGAAAGCGCCGCCTCGGCCAGAAGCGCGAGGGTCGGGTCGTTGAGGACTTCGCCATCCTTGACGACGCCGCAATGGCCGTGGCTGGTGTATTCGCACAGGCAGACATCGGTCGACGACGAGCAGATTGAGCTTGGCCTTGCGGATGGCCTCGATGGCGCGCTGCACGGCGCCGTGCGCGGCGGCGGCTTCCGAGCCGGTCTCGTCCTTATGCGCGGGCAATCCAAACAGCAGCACGGCGGGAACGCCGAGATCGGCAACCTCGCGGCACTCCTCGACAATCTGATCGACGGACTGCTGAAACACGCCGGGCATGGAGCTGACTTCGGTGCGGACCTTGGTGCCCGGGCAGGCAAACATGGGGTAGATCAGGCCCTGTGCCGAGAGGCGCGTCTCGCGGACCATTCCGCGCAAGGCTTCCGAGCGGCGCAGGCGGCGGGGACGATGAACCGGAAATGTCATGTGCGTTGCCTATCCTCCGGGTGTTGCGGCAGGGCGCGCTTCCCTGCTGGAACGTGCGCGCTCTGGTAAAACTTGGCGATCGAGGCGGCCAATCCCGCCGCGCCCGCCGATCCTTCGCTCGCTTCGATTGCGACGCGCGCGCCGGCTTCGCGCATGGCGCGCGCCGTCGTCGGACCAATGGCCACGAAATGGATCGCGGCTCGAAAGCGCCGCGGCTTCGGCCGGGCCGAGCGCATCGGACAGGTTATGGTAGGCCGAGGGGCTGGCAAAGACAATCGCATCCACTTCGGCGCGGCGAATGCGGCCGAGGATGGCGGGATCGAGCGATGCGGGCGTCGTGGTGCGGTAGGCGATCACCTCGAAGACCTCCGCGCCGGCTTCGCGCAAAGCTTGCAGCACGCGATCGTCCCCGCGGTCACTGCGAGGCAGAAGAACCTTGCGCCCCTTCAGCGATTGGCGAAGCTCGCCGGCGAGCGCTTCGCCGGTGCGCCCTTCCGCCACATGATCGACACGGACTCCCTGGGCGGCGAGCGCCCCGGCTGTTCCCGGACCAACGGCGGCGATGATGCGATTCGGAGATTGCAGCATTTCGAATTTTATGCCGAGCTGACTGAGCCGGTCGAGCAGATATCGTACAGCATTCTTGCTGAGAAAAAGAATGGCGCCGAAGGCGTCCAGGCGGCGCAATTGCTCGTCGAGCAAGCGCCAGTCTTCGGGAGGCGCAAAGGCCACCGTGGGCAACAGAATCACCTCGGCGCCCATTTGCTCGAGCGCGCGGGCCCATTCGCGAGCCTGCTCGGGCGCGCGCGTGAGCACGATGCGCTTGCCGGCCAGCGGCTTTTCAACGGAGTCCAACGGACTTTCCCGCGAGGCGCAGAATTCGATCCGCACCCGCCTCGATCAAACTTTTTCCCAGGCGCTTCCCTGCCCCTTCGGCATCGGCCGGCGAGCCACGTTCGCTGCGGCGCACAACTTCCCTGCCGTCCGCGGAGAAAACGGCGGCATCCAGCTGCAACTCAGAGTTGCCAATACGCGCCCAGGCGCCCAGGGGAACCTGGCAGCCACCCTGGAGTTCGTGAAGCAGAGCGCGTTCCGCCGTTAGGCAGGCGCGCGTAGGGGCGTCGTCGAGGGCGGCAACAAGCCGGGCCGTTTCGGCGTCGCTCGCACGGGTTTCGATTCCGATGGCCCCCTGGCCGACGGCGGGCAGCATGACATCGGCGTCGAGCAGTTGGGTGACCTGGCCGGCCAGGCCCAGGCGATTGACGCCGGCGGCGGCAAGAATGATGGCATCGAATTCCCCGTCGGCGAGCTTGCGGAGGCGCGTATCAACGTTGCCGCGCACGTCCACGACAACGAGATCGGGGCGATGGTGGCGGAGCTGCGCCTGGCGGCGCAGGCTGCTGGTGCCGACGCGCGCGCCTTGCGGCAGAGTTTGCAGGGTGCCGCCGCCGCGCGCGATCAGGGCGTCGCGCGGGTCCTCGCGGCGCGTGAGGGCGGGAAAAATCAGGCCGGCGGGAATCTCCGTGGGCACGTCCTTCATGCTGTGGACGGCGAGGTCCACGGTGCCGGCAAGGAGCGCGTCTTCCAGCTCCTTGATGAACAGACCTTTGCCGTCGGCCGCCGCGCCCACCTGCGAAACGGGGGCGGATTGGAGGCGGTCGCCCGCCGTACGGATGCGTACAATCTCCGAGGGGACGCCGTGGAATTGCGCGAGAAGTTGCGCGATATGATTCGACTGCCAGAGGGCGAGCGGGCTGCCGCGTGTTCCGATGCGCAGCGAGTTCACTGGCGGCCCTCGCCGCCTTCGCTCTTGTCGTCCAGGGCGAACAGATGCCGCACGGCTTCGATGGCGCCCAGGCGTCCGCGCATGCCGCGGCCATTGCGGAGCCGCTCGGATGGGTCGCTGAGCACGCGCTCGATCAATTCCTCGGTGATGCTGGCGAGGCGCTGGTGCTCCTCGGAGGAGATTTGCCCCGATCCGGCCAGGCGTTCGCGGAGAAGGGCTTCGCGGTGCTTGCGGAAACGGCCGCGGAGGTCATCCACAATGGAGGTGGCTTCGAGCGCGGCGCGCCAGGCTTCGAATTTGCCGATGTGCTCGGTGATGATGGCTTCGGCGCGCGGAATTTCGGCTTCGCGGGCGCGCTTGTTCTGCTCGACGATTTCGCCGAGGTCGTCGATGGTGTAGAGATAGAGATTGTACAGGCCGGCGGCCTGCGGGGCGACGTTGCGGGGAACGCCGAGATCGACAATGAAAATGGGGCGGCCGCCGCGTGCGTCGAGCGTGCGAGAGAGCATTTCGCGCGTCAGGACCGGTTCCTCGCTGCTGACGGAAGTGACGATGATGTCGGGCGCGGCGAGAACTTTTTCCAGAGACTCCCACGCGACGGCCTCGGCGCCGACGCGGCCGGCGAGTTCGGCGGCGCGATCCGGGGAGCGGTTAACGACGCGCAGGCTGCCGATATGGCGGCTGCGGAGATGCTCGATTACCTGTTCAGCGACCGCACCGGCACCGACGATCAGCGCCGTGTGTCCCTTGAGGTTGCCGAAGACGCGTTCGGCAAGCTTCACACCCGCCAGCGCCACCGACATCGGCCGGGCGCCCACTTCGGTTTCGGCTCGGATGCGTTTGCCGACCTCGAGCGCGCCCTGAAAGGCTCGATTGAGCACGGGGCCGGTCGAGCCGCTGTCGAGAGCCTGGCCGTAGGCGGTGCGGAGCTGGCCCAGAATTTCGGCTTCGCCGAGGAGCATGGAGTCAAGACCGGCGGCGACGCGGAATAAGTGGCGGAGGGCGTCGGCGCCGAGCGAGCGATAGATGTGCGCTTCGAGTTCGGCGCGGGGAATGCGGTGATACGAGGTGATGAAATCCTGCATCGCCTCGGTGACATCGGAACCATCTCCGGCCGGCACGCCATAGAGTTCGCTGCGATTGCAGGTGGAAAGAACGACGGCTTCCTCGAGAATGCCCTGCCGCCGGAGTTCGCGGGAGGCTTCGAGCGCCTGCTCGACGGTGAAGGACACGCGCTCGCGAAGTTCGACCGGAGCAGTGCGGTGGCTGCAGCCGATCAGCGCGACCTGAATGCGGCCGCGGGAGTGGCCGGACTCAGAAGGCTTCGTATTGGAATGCGCGGCCATCAGAAGAAGCGATGAAACCTCGTCAAATAGACGTTCACAAAGGTGTAGCTGAACAGCACGACGATGAAATTGATGGCGCACAGCAGCGCGGCGCGCGCGCCGCGCCAGTGGGCGGTGCGCGAAAGGCGCAAATAGGCGACGTAGACGCTCAGGATCACCAGGGTGACGATGATCTTCGGATCGCCCCAGGAATATGCGCCGGTGAGCCGGTGCCGCAAGATCAGGCCGCTGGTCACTCCGACGCACATCGCGGCCAGCCCCACGTAGACGCTGCTGCGGGACATCCGGTCGAGCACGTCGAGCGCGGGAAAACGCCAGAAGGCCGCGCCGGGATGATGCGAGCGCAGGACGCGGTCCTGCAGGAGGTAGACAGCGCTAAACACAAAGGAAAGCGCAAAGGCGGCGTAGGCCCAGGTGTTGAGCGTGATATGGAAAGCGGGCAACAGGCCGCGGGCCGGCGGAGGCGGCACAGCCTCGGTGGGCACCAGCGAGCGCAGCGCGGCGATCCAGGCGACCAGCAAAAGCGTCACGAAGGCGCCGACGGAACGCTGGCGGTGCAGGATCTCCAGGCCCAGATAGGTCACGCCAAGAAGCCAAGCGAACAGAGACATCGAGCCGTAGAGATCGTCGTAGGGAACGGAGTGGGTCCAGTGGGAACGCTGCAGCAGCGCGAAATACTGGGCCACGATGCCGCCCGCGAGCAGAATCGTAGCCAGACGCCCCAGCCAGACATGCGGGGCGTACAGAATCCGCGCGTAACAGAGAAAGCTCACGGCGTAGAGCGCGATGGTCAGATAGCCGAGATGAATGGGCATATGGGTGATAACTCCCCCAAGCACTAGGAATTATAGCGCCGAAAAGGCGGCGAAATGTGGGGTAGTTGCAGGACTTTTTCCGTGTTCGTGGCGAGCGGACAGGGGCCAACCCGGGGCTGCGGGGTTTCTGATATGATGGCTTTGGGCTACCGATCCGATGCCGCAGAGGCGTGAAAACAAGAAGGAACTCTTCCTCCGGGCCTGCCGATTCGAGCCGGTCGAGCGCGTTCCTGTCTGGATGATGCGCCAGGCGGGACGCTTTCTGCCCGAGTATCAGGCCGTACGGGCGCGGCACACCTTCCTGGAAATCTGCAAAACGCCGGAACTGGCGGCGGAAGTGTCGCTGCAGCCGTTTCGCGCGCTGGGCGTGGATGCCGTCATTGTCTTCTCGGACATTTTGATCGTGGCCGAGGCGATGGGCCTGCCGCTCGACGTGCCCGATGCGGGGCCCGTGCTTTCCAACCCGGTGCGGGACGTGGCGTCGATCCGCCGGCTGCGGGATTTCGATCCGGGGCGCGAGACGAAGTTCGTGGGCGACGCGATCCGCGCGATCTGCAAGGAAGCCGGGCCGGACGTGCCGGTGATCGGGTTTGCCGCGGCGCCGTGGACGCTGGCGTGCTACATGATCGAGGGGCGGACGCGCGGCGACGTCTCGCGGGCCAAGCAGATGCTGCGCGAGGAGCCGCAGGCCGTGCGCGAACTGCTGGAACGGATTGCGCGGACCACGGCGGAATACCTGAAATCGCAGATCGCCGCGGGCGCCGCGGTGGTGCAACTGTTCGACACCTGGGCGATCGAGCTGACCCCGGATGAATATGAAGCTTTCGAACTGCCGGCAACGCAGATGGTCCTGCAGGCGCTGGGCTCACCGGAAGTGCCGAAGATACTGTTCGCCAAGGGCTCGGCCAAACATCTGGAGAATATGGCGCAGTCGGGCGCGCAGGTGCTGAGCGTCGATGCGAACACGGACCTGGCCGAAGCGCGCCGGTTGCTCGGGAACCGCGTCGCGCTCCAGGGCAATATCGAGCCGACGACTCTGCTGGCGGACGAAGCGACCATTCGCCGGGCGGCGCGCGAAGCGATTGAGAAGACCGGAGGCCTGGGCCATATCCTGAATCTCGGGCATGGGATTCTGCCGAACACGCCGGTGGCCAATGCGCGGGCGTTCGTCGAGGCGGGGCAGACGGCGATGGTGGCGGCGCGGGCACAGGCAGGCCGCGAGAACTAGCATCACGCGCAACGCGGGAACCAAACCGCGCGGCGCAACACGAGGGTTAGCGCGATGACGCAGCGGGAAGCAGGACGCGACGACAAGATCGAGATCGGGCAGGTCTCGGACGCAATTCTCGAGAAGTACAACCGGCCGGGCCCACGCTACACGAGTTATCCCACCGCGCCGGTGTGGACCGACGATTTCGGCCCCGACGATTTCGAGCAGGTCTGCGCGCAGGCCGAGACCCTGGGCACGCCGCTTTCGCTCTACATGCACCTTCCCTTCTGCGAGAGCCTGTGCCTGTTCTGCGCGTGCAACGTATCGATCCAGAAGAACAAGAGCGTGGGAATTCCCTACCTGGCCGCGCTGAAACGCGAGATCGACCACATGGCCGGGCTGGCTTCGAAGAAGCGGCAGGTGCAGCAGTTTCACTGGGGCGGAGGGACGCCGACCTATTTCGCACCGGAGCAACTCGAAGACCTGTTCGGATACACGCGCGAGCGCTTTGCGTTCGCGCCGGATGCCGAACTCGGCATCGAAGTGGACCCGCGCGTGACCAGCCGCGAGCACCTCGAGACGCTGCGCAAACTGGGGTTCAACCGGCTGAGCATGGGCATACAGGATTTTCGGCAGGAGGTCCAGAAGGCCATCCATCGCATCCAGCCCTACGAGATGACGCGGGACCTGATTCAGGCGGCGCGCCAAATGGGTTTTCAGAGCATCAACGTGGACGTCATTTACGGCCTGCCATACCAGACCGGCTCGACATTCCAGGAGACCATCGCGCAGGTGCTGACGCTGGCTCCCGACCGGGTGGCCATGTTCAGCTACGCGCACGTGCCGTGGCTGCGGAAGCAGCAGGGGTCGTTCGCGGCACACCTGCCCGAGGGACGCGAGAAATTCCAGATCTTCCGGGCAGGGCTGGAAGGGTTTCTCAACGCGGGTTACGTGTATATCGGGATGGACCACTTCGCGCGGCCCGGCGACGAACTCGCCACGGCGCAGCGGAACCGCACGCTGCACCGGAATTTTCAGGGCTACACGACGAAGGCAGGGGCCGATCTCTACGGCATGGGCGTGAGCGCGATTAGCTCGATCGGCGACGCGTACGCGCAGAACCGTCGCGAGGTGCCGGCCTACGAAACCGCCGTCACCGAGCGCGGCCTCGCCACGATGCGCGGCTACCGGCTATCGGCCGACGACCGGCTGCGCCGCGCGGTGATCGGTCGCCTGCTGTGCCACACCGTCATTCCCAAGGGCGAGATCGAGCGGGAGTTTTCCATTTCGTTCGACGATTATTTTCGCGCGGAGCTGGAGCGCCTGGAGGAATCCCGCGCCGATGGACTCGTGACGCTCGAGCCGGGCGAAATCCGGGTGACCGCGCTGGGGCGGATCTTCATCCGCAACATGGCCATGGTGTTTGACCGCTACCTCCACGAACAGCAAATGGACCAGCGGCCGCTGTTTTCCAAGACGCTATAGGCCGAGGAAACCAACGGCAACGGCTCGCTACAGAGGCCACGGAGAAAAGCAGACTCACCGCAGAGGCGCAGAGGACGCAGAGAAACGCCGAGGAGTCCTGGAGCCATGCGGCTGCCATTCCGAGGAGCGGCGCGATGAGGAATCCCTCTTCGAATGTGCGCACCGCCGGGAGCCAAAGCGAAGAGAGATCCCTCGCTCCGCTCAGGATGACCGCGTGAAAGTGGTTGGATTACAGCATGGTAGTTGTTGCGGCGGGGCCGAAGTGCGCGGGCGGAGCCAAAGTGAATGGCTGAATCCAGACCAATGACGGTGGCCGTGATCGGTGGGGGCATTTCGGGACTGGTGTGCGCCTGGCGGCTACAGCAGCTGGGGATGTCCGTGGTGCTGCTGGAGGAAGCCGAGCGCGCCGGCGGGTTGATCGGAACCGCGCAGATGGACGGCTTCCTGTTCGAATCGGGGCCGCAGAGCGTGCAGGGCACGCCGGCGCTGCTCGACCTGATCCGCGACGTTGGGCTCGACGGGGAGATGTGCACGGCCGATGCGCGCGCGCCGCGCTACGTGCTGCAGCGCGGGCGTCTGCAGAAGGTTCCCATGTCGCCGCAGGCGCTGCTCACCACTTCCCTGCTGAGCGTGACGTCGTGTTGGAAGATCTTTTCCGAGATGTTTCGCACCACGCGCCCCCCGGACGACGAAGAAAGCGTGGCGGCGTTCGTGCGGCGGAAGTTCGGGCACGAGATTCTGGAATACCTGGTGGCGCCGTTCGTTTCCGGGGTCTACGCGGGCGACCCGGAAAAGCTGAGCCTGCGCGCGGCGTTCCCTTCGATCGAGGAGTGGGAGCGGGAATACGGCAGCGTGCTGCGCGGGGCGATGAAGTCGCGCCCGGCCAACGGGGCGAGCAAGGGTTCGCCGCCGCTGATTTCGTTCCGGCAGGGCCTCGAGACGCTGACGCAAACGCTGGCGGCCAAGCTGGGCGCGTGCGCGCGCACCGGCACGCGCGCCGACGAAGTGAACCGGGTTACCACCGGCGGCGCGGAAGGCTATCAAATCCGCGTGACGCAGGCCGGCCAGCAGGAAACCATCGCCGCGCAGGCCGTGGTGCTGGCGACTCCCGCGTATACCGCATCGCGGCTGGTCGCGCCGCTTTCCGCGCCGCTGGCGCAGATGCTTTCGGGCGTGGCCTACGCAGCCGTGGCCGTGGTCGCGGCCGGATATTACACGCGGCAGGCGAGCGGGCCCATCGACGGCTTCGGCGTGCTGATTCCCCGCGCGGAGAAATATCGCACGCTGGGAACGGTGTGGAATTCGTCGCTTTTCCCGGGACGCGCGGGCGCCGGAAAATTCGCCATGACCAGCTTTGCCGGCGGCGCCACCGATCCCGAGATGGCCGATAAGCCGCCCAAGGAGATCGCGGCCATCGTCGAGATGGAGAACGCGAAAATACTGGAGATTTCCGGGCCGCCGATCGCGTCGGCGGTGTGGAAGCATCCCAAGGCCCTGCCGCAATACAACCTCGGGCACGGGCACGTCGTCGAGGCCATCCGCGACGGCGAGCGCGCCCTTCCCGGCCTGTTTTTTGCCGGCAATTACCTGCAAGGCCCGGCCGTCGGCAAATGCGCCGAGCAGGCCGTGCAGACTGCCGACGCCGTCAACGCCTACCTGCAAGGGCGCAAGGCGCTGGGGTAGTTTCCGGGTCCGCGACGATCCGCACGGGACGTCATGTTTCACTTCCCAGAACCCCGTTTGGGGACAGTCTCCGAGTAGGTGACGATAGAGGGCAGCAGTGAACCTATCGGGGTGCTGCGCGGTTAGTCTTTGGCTTCGAGTTCCTGTCCAGTCGCTTTACCAAATGCAAGCGGACAATTGTCTAACGTGCGCGTTGGTCCAGGAACGAAACGCGACATGACGCGCAGGACACTTACTGGTCCAGAACGGCGGAGCGCTGGGCTCATCATTTTGCAGTTGTCTTTTCAAGACCCACACGGCGCAGAAGGGTTTGGAACCGTGGGGCGGTGCGAATGGGATCAAAGGCCGGTTCGATAGCAATCTCCGTCATGGACAGAGAGCGTTGCTCGAAAGCTTTTTCGAGAGAGTCCAACGCTTTCGTCTTCTCACCAAGCTGGGCATAGAGAATCGCGGTGCCAAACGGCGAGTTGTAATCTTCGGGTGGATTGCCGGGAAGTTGCATGAAATCGAGAACTTGTTTCCAGTAGCCGTGAGAGCCGCCAGTCGTCCAAGCGTGGCGCAGAGCCGCTCTTTTCTGCTCGGCGGAGCTTACGTCTTCGCCGGCGAGCAGGCGTGCTTTTGTGTCTTCGTCGATGGCGTCCTCAAATTTCCCCAAGAAAGCAAGGAGTTGCGCCAGGCGCTCGTGATCGATGGCGAATCCGGGGAACATTTCCTCGGATTTGCGGAATTGCGCGAGGGCTTTGTCATATTGGCGGGCCCAAATGTACGTGCGGCCGAGGAAGGATTGGACGGGGGCGGAGAAGGGATCAATGGCGACGGCTTTTTGCATTTCGACTGTGGCTTCCGCATGGCGACCGAGCGGAGAGAGGTAGCTGTTGGAATAAAAGAGGTGGGCGTAGGCATCGTTGGGATTTAAATCCAGAGCACGCAGGTATTCACGTTCTGCGGCGGGCCAGTCAAAATCATAGTGAGCTAAAACGAAACCGAGAGTGGCGTGTCCGTCGGCGAGGGAAGGGTCCAGAGTGATAGCGCGAAGGGCCTCATCCTTAGCCATCGGCATGGATTCCATGGGGGACATGGCGCCAACGACGGGAGCCAAGCTGTAGACGCGGGCGAGGGCGGCATGGGCGGGAGCGTAGTTTGGATCGAGCGCGATGGCGTGTTGGAACTCCAAGATAGCGCGCCGGACGGAAGGTTTGGTGCGGAGTTCCGAGTCATGGAGACCCTGAAGATAGGTTTCGTAGGCAGCGGCGTTGAGGGCAGGGGTCCCCGCGAGACGGGCGCGCGCGGAAGGGGAAAGGGTTAATTCGATTTTCGTGGAGATGGCGAGGGCGAGGTCGCTTTGGAGTTTCAGGACATCACTGAGATCGCGATCGAAATCAGCGGCCCAGAGGTGAGTTTGATCGCTGGCCTGAATAAGTTGGGCGGTGACGCGGACGCGCTGGCTCGAGCGGCGTACGCTGCCTTCGAGCAAATAATCCACGCCAAGTTCGCGAGCGATCTGGGCGGCTCCCTTTTTGGCGTTTTTGTATTGCATGGAAGATGTTCGGGCAATCACGCCTAGGTGTTGGGGATCGAGGCTGCCGAGTTGGGTAATCAACTCTTCGGTCATGCCATCCGCAAAGAAATTCTCGTGGGGATCAGCACTGAGGTTCATAAACGGGAGAACGACGAGCATCGCTTTTTTTGGAAGAGTTTTGGGAGGCTTGGTCACTCGGGAACGAAGAATGAGTCCGGTGGCAACCAATGCGAGAAGAACGACTGCAGTGAAGATGGCCCAGCGGACCTTCGGCGTTAAGGCCCCTGAGGTCGAGGAGCTTTTGGGCCCCGCTGAAGTTGCGCCCTGAAGAGAAGTATCGATGAGGGAATTTGCGACCCCAGTCTCTCTGCTGACCAGGGCCGTGAAGCGATAGCCTTTCCCGGGAATGGTACGGAGGAAGCGAGGATTTTCCGGGTCTTCCTTGAGGGCCTGCCGAGCTTTTCGGACGGCGGTGTTGATGCTGTTGTCAGCATCGACGAAGACGTCTTTGCCCCAGATGGCGAGGAGGATCTCCTCGCGGGTGACGAGACGGTCGCGGTTTTCGGCGAGGAGGAAGAGAAGTTGAAGGGGAATGCGTTCGAGTTTGACGAGGTGGCCAGCCCGGCGGAGTTCGAAGGAGCGTGGGTCGAGTTCGAAGTCTTCAAATCGTATGGTTTCGTGGGGCATGTGACCCATACGCGGGAGCGCGGCCTAATTCTACATGTTGGCCGACCGGAGACAAAGGGATGATTTGGAAGATACTTCGAGGAAGGTGAGGTGGGGCAGCCGAAAGAGTCGAGGTAAGTACGTGAAAAAAAGCCCTTTCGGGATTCAGGAAATCTACACGAGAACTTCAGCCCGGCTCCATTGTCGCGGAACAGCATTGCGTTGAGTATGGCGGCTCCCGCGGTTCGACCGAGGGGAAATCGAAGAGGAGGCTGGCCATGAAGAGTATTGTTTGGAAGGTGATGGTTGCGGGGGTATTTCTGCTGGGATTTCTGAGTGTTGGCGCGAAAGCGCAAGGCAATGACAATGATGGATGCAGCAATGCGACGCTCAGGGGGGACTATGCGTTCACGGTGTCCGGGACCATCTGGGTGACAGATCCCGAGGGCGTCCTCGAGGAAGTGCAACGCGGTGGTGTCGCCATGACTCATTTTGATGGAATAGGCGGTCTGTCCCAGGTCGATTTTGTGATGTCGGGTCACAACAATTTGCCGACGCCTCCTGCTCCTCCTTCAGATCCCGTGACAGGCTTCCATACCATGGAGACTGGAACCTACCAGGTGTACTCGGATTGCACGGGAACGTTTACGATTAATGGTCCCGGCACCATCATTACGGTGAAATTTGTGCTCAGCGATCAGGGGAGGGCGGTTCACGCGATCGTGACGTCGCTTACCCTGCCGACAGGGCCGGTGACGGCGCTGATTCACTCCGAGGGCCGTAAGTTGGGGGTATTTCTGGATCAGTTGCATTAGCGCTTGAGAACCGCGCGGTGGGACGCCGAGAAGAGATATGGGGCGCAAGGACACGTAAAAAGTGTGATTGCGCTCCATTCTTTCGTGAAATTAGCCATACGATCTCACTACACGACATTGGCGATGGTGCCCGCTTGCATCTGGGCGTAAGGTTCGACCCCATGGCGTGTGCAGATCCACTAAATGGCTAGCATCTGACCGAGTTAGTGGAGCAAAGTCCAAACCCGCTCAACTCCATGTAAACATGCTTGCAACGCAACTTCTGACTCCCCCGAAGTCCGGCTCTGGGAAATTGCAAGTTTCAAAGGCGCTGGCGGCCGAGTCCGGTCGGATCACGGCCAACTCGGAGGCAATCCACTTCGTTGAGTGCGGCGCTTATCCGAGCCGGGACCAGCACGGAGATGCGGGCGATTCGTGCGGCGCGGGTGGCGCGGGGCGGGCGGGGCCGCTATAATACGCGGCATCTTATGACACAGGCACAGAAGACGCGGCGGGAAGTGCTGGAGCAGTTTGTGGCGGCGAAGCCGGGCGACGCGTTTGCGCGCTACGGGCTGGCGCTGGAGTGCGTGAAGCTGGGGGATGACACCGCCGCGCTGGGCCACTTCGAGAAGCTCCGGGAAACGAATCCGGAGTACGTTCCGGGCTATTTTCAGTACGGGCAGTTCCTGGGCCGGCTGGGACGGCTGGACGAGGCGCGCAAACTGCTGTCGGACGGCATCGTCGTGGCGCAGAAGGCGGGCGACATGCACGCGCGGGATGAAATGCAGGCGGCGCTGACGCAACTGCGGTAGCGCGGTGCCGGAGATAGCTTCCCGAGACTCGTGGGCCGGCAGGGCGCAGAAAGCAGCGCCCCTACGATGCAACTTTAGGCAGCAGGGCGCGGCAAGCAAGACCCCTACGATGGATTATCAGCTGTTGTGGTTAGCGGCCGCATGAGAGCAACCAGACGGCCCGGTTGACAGAATCGTGCTGAGACCTACACGAATTCCGCTGTTTCCGCTCGACGTGGTCCTGCTGCCCTCCATGCCGCTGCCGCTGCACATCTTTGAGCCGCGTTACAAGGTGATGATCGCGCGGTGCCTCCGCGAGCGAATCGAGTTCGGGATCATCCTAGCGGCGAAGAATGCCATGGCATCGGTGGGCTGCACCGCCGAGATCGTGCAGAAGGTCCGCGACTATCCCGACGGGCGCATCGACATTTTGACGCGGGGCCGCAGCGTCTTCCGGCTCACTGCGCTGCTCGATGAGAAGGAATACTACGAGGCGGCCGTCGAGTATCCGGCCGACGATCCGACGGCCAGCGACGCGGCGGCCGAACGACAATTGCTGGGCGTGTTCGAGCAATGTCACCTGCTGCTGTTAGGCCGGGCATGGATGGACACGGAGAACGATGAGGCGACGCTGGCCTACCGGATGGCGGGGCTGCTGCCGATGGACTTGGCCAAGCGGCAGGCGTTGTTGGAAATGCGGTCGGAGCGCGCGCGGCGCGAGGCTCTCCTCGATTGGATGAACGGATTCCTACCCAGACTGGCCAGCCGGCAGCAGGCCGTGAAGCGCGCCGGAGGCAACGGCCACCGGCCCAACTAGCAACCCCAAAGACGTGAGGCTCGATCGCCCGCCTGAAGGCGGCCGCTACAAAACCTTCGCACACAGCCCCGAGGACGTTATGCCGCAGTATCGGCGCGGGCGGCATTCCACTATAATGAGGCAGCACTGAGGATGGGACGCGCGTGGCGTCTTCATAAGTATTGGCAGGCAGTCGCAGGTGTTCGCAAGCAAACGGGGGTGAGCCGATGAGTCCGCAGCCGAAAAATCTGGGGGAGCTGCGCCGCAGCCGCTGGCCGGAAGAGAAGCTGGCCGAGCGCACGGTGCGGCAGGAACTGCGCGACAACCTTCTGGCGAAGATGGAGAAGGGCGAGCCGCTCTTCCCCGGCGTGCACGGCTACGACGATACGGTCGTGCCGCAGATCATCAACGCGGTGCTCTCGCGGCACCATTTCATTCTGCTCGGGCTGCGCGGGCAGGCGAAGTCGCGCATCCTGCGCGGGCTGGCGGCGTTTCTGGACGCGGAAATTCCCGTCATCGCCGGCTGCGAAATCCACGACAACCCGTACCGCCCGCTGTGCCGGGCGTGCCGCGAGCGGATCGCCGCCGAGGGCGATGCCACGCCGATTGCGTGGCTTGCCCGGGAACAGCGGTACGTCGAAAAGCTGGCCACTCCCGACGTGACCATCGCCGACATGATCGGCGACGTGGACCCCATCAAGGCCGCGCGCGGCGGGCGCAACCTCTCCGACGAGCTGACCATCCACTACGGCCTGCTGCCGCGGGCCAATCGCGGCATTTTCGCCATCAACGAACTGCCGGACCTGGCGGGAAAAATCCAGGTGGGACTGTTCAACATCATGCAGGAAGGCGACATCCAGATTAAGGGCTATCCGGTGCGCCTGGCGCTGGACGTGCTGCTGGTGTTTACGGCGAATCCGGAGGATTACACGGCGCGCGGGAAGATCGTGACGCCGCTGAAGGACCGCATCGGCTCGGAAATTCGCACGCACTATCCGGCAACGCTGGCCGAGGGGATGTCCATCACGGCGCAGGAGGCGTGGACCAGCCGCGACGGAAGCCGCCGCGTGGCCGTGCCTGAGTACGTGCGCGAAGTGGTGGAGGGAGTGGCGTTCCAGGCGCGCGAGGACAAGCGCGTGGACCGGCGGTCGGGCGTCAGCCAGCGCCTGCCGATCAGCACGCTGGAAAACGTGCTGAGCAGCGCCGAGCAGCGCGCGGTGAAGAATCGCGACTCGGCCATCGTGGCGCGCGTGGCGGACGTCTATGCCGCAATTCCGGCGATGACCGGGAAATTCGAGCTGGAATACGAAGGCGAAATGCGCGGGGCGGACAATATCGCGCGGGAACTGATCCGCGGGGCGGTCGGCAAGACGTTCTCGAAATATTTCGCCGAGGTCAACTTCCAGCCCGTGGTGCAGTGGTTCGAGGGAGGCGGCGAATTGAAGGTGCCCGCCGACGCCACAAGCTCGGAGGTGCTGGCTCAGCTCAAGAAGATTCCGGGGCTGTGCGACCATCTGGGCTCGCTCGGCGTGGGGCCCAAGGACGACGCAGGCTTGCAGACCAGCGCGGCGGAGTTCGTGCTCGAGGGGTTGTGGTCGCACAAGCGCATCAGCCGGAGCGAGGAGCGCGGGTTTTTCGCCGAGGCGCGCAAGACACCCGAGCCGCGCGATCCGCGCGAGCCCTCGGGACGCATGCCGCGGCGGCAGTTCAATTGAAGCGGGATTGAGCGGCGAAAGTTGGCTCGATGAAATACACAAAATATTCGCGGTACGCGCCCGAAGCAGCCAGCGACATCGACCTGAACGAGTTGATGAGCCGCCTGGCGGATTTCTTCCTGCAGAGCGGATTTGATTCGCCCTACGGCATCTCGGAGATGGACCGGGAGGAGTCGCAGGAGCAGCACATGGACGAGCTCCGCGAGGCGATTCTGCGCGCGCTGCAGGAAGGCGACCTGATCCCGCCGGAACTGCTCGAACAAATGCTGCAAAATCCCGACCTCTCGCAGAACCAGGAGTTGCGCGACCTGATCGACCAGATCATCGAGCGGCTCGAGCAGGAAGGCTACGTCATGCAGCAGCAGTCCGCGCGCGTGACGCCGCCGCCGTCGGAAACTCCGGGCGGCCAGATCGGGCAGGAGGCGCCCACCAGCGAGGCGCGCTTCGAGATCACGGACAAGGCGGTGGATTTCCTGGGGTTCAAGACGCTGAAGGACCTGCTCGGGTCGCTCGGCAAGAGCAGCTTCGGCCGGCACGACACGCGGGACCTGGCGACGGGGGTGGAGTCGGGCGGCGCGTCGAAGGCGTATGAATTCGGCGACACGCTGAACATGGACATCAGCGGCACGCTCTTCAACGCGGTGCAGCGCAACGGCGCGGGCCTGCCCATCGAGCTGGATTACGAGGACCTGATGGTGCACCAGTGCGAGTATCAAAGCTCGTGCGCCACGGTGCTGCTGCTGGATTGCAGCCACAGCATGATCCTGTACGGCGAGGATCGCTTCACGCCCGCCAAGCGCGTGGCGCTGGCGCTCTCGCACCTGATCCGCACGCAATATCCCGGCGATTCCCTGCACTGCGTGCTGTTCCACGACAGCGCGGAGGAAATTCCCCTGGGCAAGCTGGCGCGCGTGCAGGTGGGCCCGTACTACACCAACACGCGCGAGGGCCTGCGGCTGGCGCAACGGATTCTGGCCCGGCAGAAAAAGGACATGCGGCAGATCGTCATGATCACCGACGGGAAACCCTCCGCGCTCACGCTGGAGGACGGTCGCATTTACAAGAACGGGTTCGGCCTGGATCCGATGGTGGTGGCGGAGACGATGGAGGAAGTGGCCAAGTGCAAGCGCGCCGGGATTCTGATCAACACGTTCATGCTGGCCAGCGATTACCACCTCGTCCATTTCGTGCAGAAGATCACCGAACTGTGCCGCGGCAAGGCCTACTTCACCACGCCCTACACCCTCGGACAATACCTGCTGATGGATTACGTCAGCCGGAAGACGCGCAACATTCACTAACAGCCTGCGGGAAGATTCTCGCTGCCGTTCTGCCGCAACAGATGCGGTATCAGGCGCCTTCGATCAGATCGGCGGCGGACTTCTTATGTTTGGGCGGTTTGCTGCGCTTGTTAAGGATGGTGCGACCGGGCGGCGGCATGCCGACACCAAGGCGTGCGCGGCGGCGCGCTTCCTTGGTCACCCTCAGGCGCTTTACCTTCTTGCGAGGCATCGTCGGCCCATTCCCTGGACGTGGCCGGACGCGGCAGCGGATAACCGCCGAAGCGCGACCATTCCTCTCCCGGCGCTTGTACTATGGGCGGCCAAGCAACGTCAAGCGGCACGAGCACCTGGCGGCAGGCCACCCGGCGGGTGTTTCCACCAAAGCTGGCAAAGCTTGCCGCCTGCCAGGGCGCAGCAAGCAGCGCCGCTGACGGGGATTGCGGGCGGGCCGCAGCACTCGGGGTCGATCTCAGGTTGAGACACAGGCGCGGAGGGGTGTCGCGCCGCTTCCCTTCCGGGAATTTTTGATATTCACAGCCGGAGTTGCCCGGTGTTATACTCCGCTCGATGATGCTCCTCGACAGCGGCAAGCCGACCACGTGTTGCAGCGGGTGCGCCTGTTGTACGTGTGCGCGCGGGGCGGCGTTCTGAACGAGGAAGCGAGCAAATCGCAGAAGCTGAACAGAAGACAGAATTCCTCGACGGCCGCCGATCCCAGAATCGCCGGCCGTTTCTTTTTTTGTGGCACGGGCGTCGCAGGATGCGGGCGAACGTGAGATGATGCGCGAAAATTCCAGACCATGGACCGGGATCGCGACGCAAGCCGAACCAAGCCGTTGGGCGCGTTGGCGGACCAGTCCCAAAGGGAGAACACGATGAAGGTGGCGAAGAATATCACCGAACTGATTGGCAATACCCCGCTGGTGCAGCTGAACAAGGTCACCGGCGGGTGCAAGGCGACGGTGCTGGCGAAACTCGAGGGCTTCAACCCGAACGCCAGCGTGAAGGACCGCATCGGCGTGAGCATGATCACCGAGGCGGAGAAGGCGGGGAAAATCCAGCCGGGCAAGACCGTCCTGATCGAGCCGACCAGCGGCAACACGGGGATCGCGCTGGCTTTCGTCGCGGCCGTGCGGGGTTACCGGCTGATTCTCACCATGCCGGAGACGATGAGTCTGGAGCGCCGGGTTCTGCTCAAGGCGTTTGGCGCGGACATCGTGCTCACGCCCGGACCCAAGGGGATGAAGGGCGCGATCCAGAAGGCCGAAGAAATTCTCGCGGCCACGCCCAACGGCTTTATCCCCCAGCAATTTGACAATCCCGCGAATCCGAAGATTCACTTCGAAACCACCGGGCCGGAAATCTGGAACGACACGGACGGCAAGGTGGACATTTTGATTTCGGGGATCGGCACGGGCGGCACGCTGACGGGCGTCACCTCGTACATCAAGCCGAAGAAGCCGTCGTTCAAGGCCATTGCCGTCGAGCCGACCGAAAGCCCGGTGCTTTCCGGCGGGCAGCCTGCGCCGCACAAGATCCAGGGCCTCGGGGCGGGCTTCGTGCCCAGCATCCTGCGCATGGATTACGTCAGCGAGACGGTTCAGGTGTCGAGCCAGGAATCCATCGACATGGCGCGGCGGCTGGCGCTGGAAGAAGGTTTGCTGGTGGGGATTTCGTCCGGAGCGGCGGTGGTGGCGGCGTTGCAGGTGGGCGCGCGCGCGGAAAACGCCGGCAAGATGATCGTGGTGGTGCTGCCGGATTACGGGGAGCGCTATCTGACCAGCATTCTGTTCGATAGTTTGAGGACCGAGGCGCAGCAACTGACCGCTGTCGCCATGTAGAGGGCGCCGTGCTGGAAACCATTCGGGAAGACATCGCCTCGGTTTCTGAACGAGATCCCGCGGCAAAATCGAAGCTCGAAATCGTGCTGTGCTATTCGGGGCTGCACGCGCTGTGGGCCTACCGGCTGAATCACTGGCTGTGGCACCACAACGTCCGGCTGCTGGCGCGCTGGCTTTCGCAGGTGGCGCGCTGGCTGACGGGCATCGAGATTCATCCGGCGGCGCAAATCGGCAGGCGCCTGTTCATCGATCACGGGATGGGCGTGGTGATCGGGGAGACGACGATTGTCGGCGACGACGTGACGCTCTACCAGGGCGTCACGCTGGGCGGCACGGGAAAAGAGCAGGGGAAGCGCCATCCGACGATCGGCAACGGCGTGGTGGCTGGCGGCGGCGCAAAAATCCTGGGCAACATCCGCGTGGGAGACAACTCGCGCATCGGCGCGGGGTCGGTGGTGCTGCGCGACGTCCCGGACAATTCCACGGTGGTCGGCGTGCCCGGGCACATCGTCCTGCTGAACGGGAAGCGCGTGGTGATTACCGACCCGAAACTGATCAACGATCCCCTCTCGGCGGCGCTGGCCGAGGTCGTGGGCCAGGTGAAGGAACTCCGTGAGAGGATTCAAAAGCTCGAAGGAAACGGCGGCGCGGAGCCGCGCACGTCCGCTGCCCTTCAGGTGGTCATCGATCTCGACTTCCAGATTTAGCCTGGGGCCGCCGGAAGCGTCAGTCCCCTGCTCCAGGCCCGCAGCGCTCGTCCGACCCTGCTACTCCTGCATGCAATTCGCTCGCCGCAGCGGTTAAATTGGCGGAAGCGTGTGGGAGTCGAAGGTTGCAGAAAAACATTCTAAGACCCGACCCTAGAAGGCGTTACCACCGCATCTCCAATCGAATAGATGCCAAGTGGTGCCAACGCACAACGGTCTACCGCATGTCTAAGTACTCTTCTGTTGAAGTGACCCTATTCGGCCCCGATTTAACGCAGCGGCATCATGAGGATGCCGCCTTCCGGTACTGCCCCACTCCGTGGATGCCGCTGTAGGGCTCAAAGGGGTCAGGGCCATAGACTTCTTCGATTAGCTTAAGATGTTCCGGTGTTACCGAATCTCTTATCTCTGTGAGATAGCGAATAAAGTCCGTGCCCGTTTTTGGAGAAAACACGCGGCAACGATACGGAAGCGCATGGCTCTTTGGAATATCTTGCAACAGCGCCCTACACTCGTTGTCCATGAACATCGCGTCACAGTAAGGTAGAAGCGTCGAAACAATTTCCACATCATTGGCAGTGCCTCGGTTCGGGATTCTCTTCTGACCTGAAGCTGCTTTTCTTGACAACGAAGCATACATCGCCGCACCGATGACGCTAAATGGAGCCTCGTCGATTGCGTTTGAACGCAGAAACTCGCCGAGTTGTTCTGTTGACTGTTTTTTATCGGCTGCGTTCAGTTGAAATAAATGCTCTAAACCCATCATTTGATTTTCTTCCCATGACGGTAACATCTCATTCAGTGAAGGCATCTGGCCTCGCATCATCTGTGCTGGCATCTGCGCTCTTTTCAAACACTGTCCTATATAGCCGTTTATAAGACTCTGGCGATACGCAGACTTCTCAGCAGTAAACACTTCCCTGAAGAGTTTTTTATCCCTCTGCCACTGTGCAAACACTTCTTGCAGCCCCGCGTGAATCTCGTCCCTCGACGTGCGTAGCCCTCCGACGGTTCCGGGCAAAACGCCATCCACAGTGATGAAAATGCGTCCACTCCATTCATGGAGTCTGCCAGAAGAAACCTTTTCTGCATTAAAGTCGAAGGTGACCGTATCCTTTTTCAGCCAACATTTGGCGATTTGTGCAACTTGGCGCACTTTTATCGCTTCGGATTGCTCGAAACTCACGCCGGCAGAAAAGTGTTCGTATGTTCGCTTCAGCGATTGATTGAAAGGAGAAGTCAGAGACTCGTGCTGATGTTCGCGGGAGTCTGGACACGTCACCAACTGCAAGTGACAAACGACAGATAGTATTTCAAATAGCTCCTTCCAAAACGGGTTGGAAGCGGCCCGCTCATGCCCTTTCACCTCGGGACTGAGCATTTTCATGATGTCGCTGAACGCGAATTGGTCGATGTAGACGATCTTCTTCTTAATCTCAGGCAAGTATACGGTTCCTCGGTACAAGCAAGCGCGGCATCGACGTAGACACCGAGTGTGACCGACACTGAGCACACCGTACTCCTGTGCGCCACACTTCGGGCATCGGAGATAAGGCGTCATTATGAAGTCGCGGGGGTCTATACGGATCGTGTTCAATATCGCTATCCCTACCGTTTTCGTTTTATCATAAGGATAAGGCGAAGACAAGGCGAACCTCTTATGCTATGCTCTGGCGAAGACCGATGAGCCGGAGGGAGGATGCCAGCCAGTACACCGCGTCTCCGAACCCTTCTACGACGCTACACTAATCTGCCTGCACTCATTTACCTACTCCGTGAGCGGCGAATCACGCTCGTCGATCCGCAAACGTGGGACGACAGCAATGATTCGCACTACCTCAGCGTGTATCGAGCCAAAAGGAAGCTCAAATCCGTGTTGGCACTATGCTTCACTCAAGCCAGCGAAACCTATCACCACTGGCGCGTTTTCTCGAATGGATCGAGCGGCGTGTGTATTGAATTTAAACGTAAGAACCTTCTGATGGCTGTAAGAGGGGACCGCCTGCGGACCGGAGAAGTTAAGTACCCTACAATAAAGCAATTGCGCTCACGACAACCTCACGTTCGCGACCTGCCATTCCTCAAGAGACATGCATTCCGGGACGATATGGAATTCCGAATGATTTACGAGTCCGCGAAAAGACAGGTCTCAACGCTCGACGTACCCATTCATTTGTCTTGCATCAACAGGATTACACTCAGCCCGTGGCTAAACCCCGCAGTGGCAAGCCAAGTCAAGCGAGCGTTGTGGTCGACTGACGGATGCGGAGATCTCGACATTGCACGGTCAACTCTAGTCAGCAACGAAGAATGGAAGGATCTAGGAGAGGCCGCGCCATAACTGGAATTTGCTAGCCGCCACAGGCCCGCCGCGCTCGTCCCGCCCCGCTACTCCTGCATACAATTCGCTCGCCGCGCCAGCTAAATTGGTGGAAGCGTGTGGGAGTCGAACCCACCATCCTGGCCGCGAAGGACAGGATCAATGGCTTTGAAGGCCACGAGGGTCACCGGACCCCATTCGCCTCCGAACTGGAACAAGCTGAAGATGCCCGGTCCGATACAACCGGACCGGCCGCTACAAAATCTCGGCACGCGAAGATGCCCGGTCCGATAAAACCGGACCGGCCGCTACAAAACCTCCGCACGCGTTGCGAATCGCATGGACACGACCCACGACCAGAGAAGCAGGCCCTTCCTTCGTCCAGAATGGCCGAACTCCCTGCGCGAGCCGGACGCGAGATTATACCGGCATGCTATCGACTTGCATTGCCTACGATTCGCCCGGGGCCCTTGCCATCAACCTGAATAGACGGCGCATGGTGGTGGAGGCGGGCACGGCAGTGCCGTGCCCCCACGGGTTGGTGGCAAGGCGGCATGGTGTTGCCGCAGTTAGTAAGCGAAGTTGCAGCGATAAACCAGCCGTGGATGCAGCCAAAGAATCTCTTTCGAGAATTCTCGTGAGAAATGCGGACCAACTCAACACCGTCACAAATAGCCGCTGATTCCTTGAGCACGCTGTTTCTGGCCGTTTCTCGGTAGGGGCACGGCACGCCGTGCCCGGCCTCAGCCCATCGTCACGCGCATGGCGCACCGGTAAGCGTCATCTCGCTCTTTGCCGGGCGCTCTTGTGAACAGGGCAAGGAAGTGCGTCCCTTCCGGCGTGATGTGTGTCACTCGCCCTCGTGAGCCCCATCACACCCGAACTCCTCCTTCTCGACTACAGTGTTGCCAGGGGACTTAATGAGCGACCGCTCAATTCCGAGCACAGCCTGACGCGGCGGGAGGACCTCATGGAGCACAAATACACCTACGTGGTGAACGGATTATCGACCACCGTGCGCAGCGGCACACTGGCCGCGCCGGAGGTCCAAAGCCCGATCGCTTTCAGCGCCCCGCCGGAGTTCTATGGGCAACCGGGTCAATGGACGCCGGAACACCTTTTCGTAGCCTCGGTGGCCGGCTGTTTCATCAGCACTTTCTCGGGGATGGCGGACTATTCCAAGCTGGAATTCCGCTCCCTCAGCCTGGAAGTCGAGGGCGTGATTGAAAAGGAAGAAGGCGGCTGGCGCTTTACGCGCGTGGTCGTGCGCCCCCGCCTGAAGATCGCGCACGCACAGGACGTCGAACGCGCCAACCGCCTGCTCCAGAAGGCGGAAAAGGCGTGTCTCGTGACGCGCTCCCTGGCGTGTCCGGTCGCCTTGGAACAGGCCGTCGAGACTTTGGGGTAGTTCCCGGCGCACGACGACCCCGGATGTGCGTCGCCGCTTGCGAATGAAGCGCGACCTGGATAACGGCATGGCGTGGGAACCGATCGTCAAGGGAACGCGGGATTGGGCCGTTGCGCCCAACCTCACCGACTACGAGCAGGCGCGGCGTACCTTCTCGTGGGAAGCGGCGCGCGGCATGCTCGATGGGCTCCCAGGCAACCGGGGACTGAATATCGCCCACGAAGCGGTGGACCGGCATGCCGCGGGACCTCGGCGCGAACATCTGGCGATCCGGTGGCTCGGCAAGAACGGCGAGGTGGAAGACTACACGTATCGCCAGCTGGCCGATCTGACGAATCGATTCGCCAACGTCCTGCAGGGCCTGGGAGTCGCCCCGGGCGACCGCGTGTACCTCCTCGCGGGACGCATTCCCGAGTTGTACATCGCCGCTCTGGGCACCCTCAAACATCGCTGCGTGATCTCTCCTCTTTTCTCCGCTTTTGGCCCGGAACCGATCCGGGCGCGCCTGAGCATCGGCCGCGCCCGGGTGCTCGTGACCACGCAATCGCTCTACGAGAGAAAGGTGAAAGCCCTCCGGACGTTACTTCCCTTCCTCGAGCATGTTCTGCTGGTGGGCGACGACCACGGCCCCACGGAGGTTCCCGAAACGAAAAGCTATCGCCGGTTGATGGACGCGGCCTCGAACTCCTACACCATTCAGCCGACCGATCCCGAAGATATCGCGCTGCTGCACTTCACCAGCGGGACCACCGGCACGCCCAAGGGAGCGGTGCACGTCCACGGCGCGGTGGTCGCGCACCACATCACCGGCAAACTCGCCCTGGATTTTCACGACGACGACATCTTCTGGTGCACCGCCGACCCGGGGTGGATCACGGGCACATCCTACGGAATCATTGCCCCGCTCACCAATGGAATCACCAGCATCGTCGACGAGGGCGACTTCGACGCGGAGCGCTGGTACGGAATTCTCCAGTCCCAGAAAGTCACCGTGTGGTACTCCGCCCCGACGGCCATCCGCATGTTGATGAAGGCGGGCGCCGGCATGGCCCGCAACTACGATCTGCGCTCGTTGCGGTTTCTTTCCAGCGTGGGCGAGCCGCTCAATCCCGAAGCGGTTGTCTGGAGCAAAGAGACGATCGGGCTGCCGTTTCACGACAACTGGTGGCAGACGGAAACCGGCGGCATCATGATTGCCAATTTCGCGGCCATGGACATCCGTCCCGGCTCGATGGGCCGGCCCTTGCCCGGCATTGACGCGGCCATCGTGCGCGCGACGCCGGAGGGCTCCCTCGAGGAAATTCGCGAACCCGACGTGCAGGGAGAGTTGGCTCTGCGGCCGGGCTGGCCCTCGATGTTCCGCGCCTACTGGGGGGAGCAGGAGCGATATCAGAAGTGTTTCGCGGGAGGCTTTTATCTGACCGGCGACCTCGCGAAAAGGGACCGCGACGGCTACTTCTGGTTCGTGGGGCGCAAGGACGACGTCATCAAGACCTCCGGACACCTGATCGGTCCATTCGAGGTCGAAAGCGTGCTGATGGAACACAAAGCCGTGGCCGAATCCGGCGTGATCGGCAAGCCCGACCCGATGGCCTTCGAAATTGTGAAGGCGTTCGTCGTGCTCCACCAGGGATACGAGCCGTCGGATGCGATGAAGCGCGAGTTGCTGGCGTTTGCGCGCACGCGGCTGGGCGCGGTGGTGGCTCCCAAGGAAATCGAGTTTGTCAGCGCCGTGCCGAAAACGCGCAGCGGAAAGATCATGCGGCGCCTGCTCAAGGCGCGGGAACTTGGTCTGCCCGAAGGGGACATCTCGACGCTGGAGACAAGCTGAATGTCCGTAACCACACTGCCCGAGCGCCCACCGGTCACGCCGGAACACGCGTTGTTCCTGCTCCGCGAAATGCTGCGCATCCGGCGGTTTGAGGAGAAGGCCGCCGAAATGTACAGCCTTGGAAAAATCCACGGATTCCTTCACCTGTATATCGGCGAGGAAGCCACCGGAGTTGGGACCATGCAGGCCCTCACGCCTGACGACGCCATTGTGGCCACGTACCGGGAGCACGGCCACGCACTGGCCCGCGGCATGCCCGCCCGCGTCCTGATGGCCGAGATGTTTGGAAAAGTCACCGGGTGCAGCCACGGCCACGGCGGCTCGATGCACTTTTTTGACACAAATCGCCGCTTTTATGGCGGATATGCCATTGTGGGGGGCGGTTTGCCGATCGCTGTTGGCCTGGCGCTGGCCGATCGGATGCAGAACCGGCAGGCGATCACCGCATGTTACTTCGGGGACGGCGCCGTCGCCGAAGGCGAGTTCCACGAATCGCTCAATCTCGCGGCGCTCTGGAAGCTCCCGGTCGTTTTCCTTTGCGAGAACAATCTCTACGCCATGGGCACGGCACTGGATCGCCATCAGGCGCAGACCGACATCAGCCGGAGAGCCGCGGCCTATGGCCTGGGATCGAGCGCCGTGGACGGGATGGACGTCCTGGCCGTCGAAGGCGCGGCGCGCGAGGCCGCCGCGTTCGTGCGCAGCGGGAACGGGCCGTTCCTGCTGGAGCTGCGCACCTATCGCTTCCGCGCTCATTCCATGTCCGATCCCGATCTGTACCGGACCAAGGAAGAAATCGCCGAATGGAAGAAGCGCGACCCCATCGTGCTGTTTGAGAACCGGCTGCGGGAATCGGGAATGCTGACGGACGAAATCCTGGCGCGCGTTGAAGCTGAAGTTGCCGCTGAAATCGGCCAGGCGGTGCAATTTGCGGAGGAAAGCGCCGGCGAGCCGGTCGAAGACCTGCTCAAGGACGTCGGCGGGCAGAGCCTGTCATGAGCAAGATGACCTATCGCGAAGCGCTACGGGCGGCCCTGCGCAAGGCCTTGCAAAACGATCCCCGCGTGTTTCTGATGGGCGAGGACGTGGGGCGCTACGGCGGCGCCTTCGCGGTGAGTCTGGGGCTGCTCGGCGAGTTCGGGCCGGAGCGAATTCGCGACACGCCGCTTTCCGAATCCACGTTTGTCGGCGCCGGGATCGGCGCGGCGCTCGGCGGCATGCGCCCCATTGTGGAGATCATGACCATCAACTTCAGCCTGCTGGCGCTGGATCAGATTCTCAACAACGCCGCGGCGCTGCGCCACATGTCCGGCGGCCAGCTCCGCGTTCCGATGGTCGTGCGCGTGGCGACGGGAGGGGGACGCCAGCTTGCCGCGCAGCATTCGCACAGTCTGGAAGGCTGGTACGCGCACATTCCCGGAATCAAGGTCCTCACCCCGGCCACCGTCGCGGACGCCTACGGGATGTTGCTGGCGGCGCTGGGCGAGCCCGATCCGGTGTTCCTGTTCGAGCACGCCACGCTCTACGCGCTCGAAGGCGACCTCGCCGAAGAAGCGGGACAATGCGATATCAGCCGGGCGGCCGTGAGGCGGCCAGGGCGGGACCTGACGCTCATCACCTACGGCGGATCGCTGGGCAAGACGCTGCAAGCGGCCGAGCAACTCGCGGCCGCGGGACTCGACGCCGAAGTGATCGACCTGCGCACGCTTCGCCCGCTGGATGCGCGGACCATCGTGCAGTCGGTGCGCAAGACGCACCGGGCCGTCGTCATCGACGAGGCGTGGCGCACGGGAAGTTTCGCCGCGGAAGTGAGCGCCCAGATCATGGAGAACGCCTTTGATGACCTGGATGCGCCGGTGGCGCGCGTCTGCAGCGCGGAGGTGCCCATGCCCTACGCCAAGCACCTCGAAGACGCCGCCCTGCCCCAGGTGGACCAAATCGTCGCCGCCGCACGGGAACTGGTGCCTCGCCATGGCTGAGTTCGTGATGCCCCAACTCGGAGCGGACATGACCGCGGGAAAACTCCTGGCCTGGCGCAAGAACGTGGGAGACACGGTGAGCCGCGGAGACATCATCGCGGACGTCGAGACCGATAAAGCGGACATCGAGGTCGAGGTGTTCGCCACCGGCGTCGTCGAGAAGCTGCTCGTTCAGCCGGGCGAAAAAGTTCCTGTGGGCACTCTCCTGGCCATTATCCGCGAAGAGGGAAAACCCGAAGTCCCACGCCCTCCTCGCGCGGCGGCCGTGGAACCGGCTCCGCCGACGTTTTTGCCTCGCGCTCCGGTGATTCCCATCCGCCAGCCCGCCGGTGCGCCCGGCCGCTTGCGCATATCGCCCGCCGCGCGGAAGTTCGCGGCGGATCTCGGAATCGACGTTGCATCTCTCGCGGGCACAGGTCCGGGTGGGCGCATTACCCTGGAAGACGTGCAGAGCGCCGCGGAATCGGCCGCGCCGCCGGCCGCGCCCGAGGCGGAGCCGGATCGTCAAACGCGCATGCGCCAGGTGATTGCCGCTGCGATGGCGCGCTCCAAGCGGGAAATTCCTCACTATTACCTGAGCACGACGATCGATATGAGCCGGGCCCTGGCATGGCTCACGCAGGAAAACCTCAAGCGTTCCGTCGAGGAACGCCTCGTCTACGGCGTGCTGCTGCTGAAGGCCGTGGCGCTGGCCCTGCGCCAGGTGCCGGAGCTGAACTCGCTGTGGACCGAGGGTAAGGCTGTTCCTTGTCCGGACGTGCACGTGGGAGTAGCCATCTCCTTGCGAGGGGGCGGGCTGGTGGCTCCGGCGCTGCACCACACCGACCGGCAGAGCCTGGGCGACCTGATGAAGAGTTTTCGCGACCTGGTCCAGCGGGCGCGCGCGGGCTCGCTGCGCAGCTCGGAGTTGAGCGATCCCACCATCACGGTCACCAGTCTCGGCGAGCAGGGCGTCGAAACCGTGTTCGGCATCATCTACCCGCCCCAGGTGGCTCTGGTGGGATTCGGCAAAATCGTCGAGCGTCCCTGGTCGGAGAACGGCCAGGTGGTCTCGCGGCCGGTGATGGCCGCCACGCTTTCCGGAGACCACCGGGTGACCGACGGCCACCGCGGCGGACTCTTCCTGGCCGCCGTGGACCGGCTGCTGCAGGAACCGGAGCAACTATGACCAAGGACGAAATCCGCGAAATCGTGCTGCGCGCCCTGGGCCAGGTCGCGCCGGAAGCCGATCTCTCCCAGCTCAAGCCGAATCTGCGAATCCGCGATCAGTTGGACGTCGATTCCATGGACCTGTTGAACTTTGTCATCGGCCTGCACCGGCAACTGGACGTGGATATTCCGGAGGCGGATTATTCGAAACTCGCAACCCTGGATGGTTGCGTGGACTATCTCATCTCGCTCCGAGGAGCCGCATGACGCCCCGATTGGTCGGGCAGGGCGCAGCAAGCAGCGCCCCTACAACGCGTTACGAGATGCGAACTATTGGAAGTTACTTGCGGGACGCGACACTAGTTGTTGGTTGTTCACGGCTCCGCGCGGCGCATCCTGCTGAGCGGAAGCCGAACTCACACTTTGGGTGGAGAACATGGCTCAAGTGACACCGCTGTCTCCAGACGCCTTGTACCAGCATTGTGAATCACACAAATTCGCGTTTCAGACGACCGCGGACCTGGAAGATCTCACCGAATTTGTCGGCCAGGCGCGCGCCTCCGAAGCCATTCAGTTTGGCGTGGGCATTCGCCGGCACGGATTCAACCTGTATCTCCTGGGACCCTCGGGCATGGGCAAGTACGCCACGGTGCGGGCGTTTTTGGAGAAGATCGCGGCCGCGGAGCCGGCGTCCGAGGATTGGTGCTACGTCAACAACTTCGCCAAGCCCGAAACCCCTCGCGTTTTGAAGCTCCCTGCCGGAAGCGGCGTGCTCCTGCGCGAGGATGTGCACCGACTGGTGGACAATTTGCGTTCCGCGATCCGCTCCGCGTTCGAGAGCGAAAGCTACAGCGCGCGCAAACACGTGATCGAGCAGGAAATCAAGGAGCGCCAGGACAAGTCCTTCGAGGATATCCAGCAGGAGGCGGATAAGCAGGACATCGCCGTGCTGCGCACGCCGACGGGCCTGGCTTTGGCCCCCATGCGCAACGGCAAAGTGATCAGTCCCGAGCAGTTCGAAAGCCTGCCGGAAGCCGAACATCAGAAGATTCAGGCCGCCATCGCCGAGCTGCAGGAAAAACTGCACGCCGCGTTGCGCCAGGCGCCTCGGATCGAACAGGAAGGCCGCGAGCGCATTCGGGCACTGAGCAACGAGGTCGCCAGCTTTGCCGTCGGGCACCTGATCGACGAACTCCGCAAGAAGTACGGCGGCCTGCCCGAAGTGGTCAGCTTCCTGGACGACATGCAGGCGGACATCATCGAAAACGTCGATGAGTTCCTCACGCCTCCCGAGCACCCGCTCGCCGCCCTGATGGGCATTTCCGCGCCGTTCGCGGCCAAGGGCTTGGCGTCTTCCCGGCGGTATCAGGTGAACGTGCTGGTGGACCACAGCGGCAATCACGGCGCGCCGGTGGTCTACGAAGATCATCCGACGTATCAGAACCTGGTCGGCCAGGTCGAGTACATGTCCCACCTCGGCGCCGTCACCACGGATTTCAACCTGATCCGGCCGGGCGCCCTGCACCAAGCCAACGGCGGATACCTGATTCTGGACGCCTTGAAACTGCTCCTGCAGCCGTTTGCGTGGGAAGCCCTCAAGCGGTCGCTGCGCTCTTCGCAGATTCGCATCGAGTCGCTGGGACAAATGCTGAGCCTGATGACCAGCGTCTCGCTCGAACCGCAGCCGATTCCCCTGAACGTGAAGGTCGTGCTGGTGGGCGAGCGCCTGCTCTATTACCTGCTGTGTTCGCTCGATCCCGAATTCAACGAGCTGTTCAAGGTGGCCGCGGATTTCGAGGAGCGCATGCCGCGCAATGCCGCCTCGGACCTGCTGTTCGCGCGCTGGATCGGCACCATCGCCCGGCGCGAAGGGCTCCTGCCCTTCGACCGGCAAGCCGTCGGCCGCGCCATCGAGCAAACTTCCCGCATGGCCGGCGATTCCCAGAAAGTGCTGACGCACCGCAGGTCGCTGACCGACCTCCTGCAGGAAGCCGATTACCGCGCCCGGGCCGCATCCCGAACGGTGGTCACCGAAGCCGACGTGCAACAGGCCATCGACGCGCAGATTTACCGCGCCGACCGGGTGCGCGAACGCCTGCTGGAGGAAACCCTGCGTGGAACGATCTTGCTGGACACGCAGGGAGAACGCGTCGGCCAGGTGAACGGACTGTCGGTGATGGAGCTGGGCCAGTTCGCCTTCGGCCATCCGGCGCGCATCACCGCCCGCATCCGGATCGGCAAAGGCGAGGTCATCGACATCGAACGCGAAGTGGAGTTGAGCGGCCCCATTCATTCCAAGGGTGTGCTCATTCTCTCGAGTTTCCTGGGAGCGCATTACGCGCCCGACCATCCGCTATCGCTTTCCGCCAGCCTGGTCTTCGAGCAATCCTACGGCGCCGTCGAGGGCGACAGCGCCTCGTCGGCCGAACTCTACGCCCTGCTTTCGGCCCTCTCGGGACTCCCGGTCAAGCAGTCGCTCGCCGTCACGGGCTCGGTGAACCAGCACGGAGAGGTGCAAGCCATCGGCGGCGTCAACGAAAAGATTGAGGGGTTCTTTGACCTGTGCAAGGCGCGCGGCCCGGCCGGCGGACAGGGCGTTCTCATCCCCGCTTCCAATGTCCCGCACCTGATGCTCCGGCAGGATGTCGTGGAAGCCGCCCGGAACGGGAAATTCCATATCTATGCGGTGCGAACGATTGACGAGGGAATCGAAATTCTTACCGGCTTTCCTGCCGGCCAGCGCGATGCTTCCGGAAGATTCCCCGAGGGAAGCGTCAACGCCCGGGTCGAAGCGCGCCTGGTGGATTTGTCTGAAAAACGGCTGGCCGCCGGACGGATGGCCGAGCCGGAGATCAAGCCGTGAGCGAAACCGCGCGCGCCGTCGAAATTCGCAGGATTCTCGTGGCCCTCGATGCGTCGCCGCACAGCCTGCCCCTTCTCCAGGCGGCGGCGGAGCTGGCGTCGAAGATGGAAGCGGAGCTGTTGGGGTTGTTCGTCGAAGACATCGAACTGCTGCACCTGGCGGATTCCCCGTATGCCTGCGAGATCCTCTATCCTTCGGCGACGCAAACGCCGTTATCGCGCGCCACGATGGAACTCAAGCTGCGCACCCTGTCCGAGATTGCCCGCAAAGCGTTGGCGGCCGCGGCGAGCCAGGCGCGGGTCCAGTGGTCGTTTCGTACGGTTCGCGGCGAAATCCTTCCGGAGGTCCTGGCGGCGGCCGGCGAAGCGGATCTTCTGGCCATCAGCGAAGCCGGCGGGCCCCTGGGGCGGCCACGCCGAATCGCTTCCGCCGCGCTGGAACTGGCCGCAGGAGCGGCCCCCGTGCTGCTGATCCCGGCGCGAGGAATCGCCCCCGGCGCGCGGGTGGCCGTTTACTTCGACGGCTCGCCCGGTTCGCGATTGGGCCTGCTCGTTTCCGCGCGGATGGCGGCCGCCACACAGGACGGCATTACCATCCTGCTCGGCGCGACGGATGCGGCGTCGGGCTCAGCTCGAAAGGAAGAGGCCGCTGGCTTGCTGGAGGGTGGGAATCTGAAGACACGCTACCGCGTCCTCGACCCGGAAGACACCACGGCGCTGGTGCGCACCCTGCGGGCCGAGAGACCGGGTATTTTCATTCTGGGAGGCCTGGAGCCCCGCAAGAAACAAAAGTGGGCCGAACTGCTCCTGCGCGACACCACCATGGCGTTGCTCCTGCTCGATCACAGTGAAGCATCCCCACCGACATCCGAATGAGCGGCGAGCCGGGCAGGGCGCAGCGGCGGATGCGCGAAGCACCGAGCAATCTGCAGTTGCAGCTTATTTCATCAGCAGCACATTCACCGCCTTCACGACCACTTCCACTTCGTCGCCATTCTTCAGCCCGAGTTCCTCAAGCGATTCGAGCGTCATCACCGAAGCCATCCGCGATTCCGCCGGCACGCTCACTTTCACCAGGCACATCACGCTGCCTTTCTTGATCTCGGTCACCTTGCCCACAATCCGGTTCCGTGCTCCCACTTTCATGATTCGCTCCTTCTTTTCAATCTGTTTCCGCCTTCGCCGAACTCTCGCTCCGGCCGCGACAGGTTAACACGCTTCCTTCTCAAACCTACGCGCCGCTGCCACTCAGCGCGCGGCTGCGTTCTGCACGCGCCTCGGCAGGTTTCGACCCAGGGAACCACTCGTCCGGTCGGATAACCGGACATCCTGGTCCCAGTATCAACCTTTCGGGTTACTGCGTTTATCAGGCATCACCTCTGGATAATCCATTTTGCGAAGGAGTTGAACTAGTTAAGGTTTCGAATATAGTACCGGGGTGACAGCTCAACACCGCGATGAGTTTGGGCCCGGGGCTCCGCGCTTGTGCCGGAACTGGGACGAAGGGCTGCAGAAAACTCACGGGCATTCGGTAGGCGGTACTTGGCATGTTTACATACTATGCGGTGGTGCGCTAGACTCGGCGGCACTTGTGGGAGATTTGCAGTGCGCTTGGGAATCACATCGACTCATTGCTGCCGGAGTCTTCGCGCGAATCTACTGGCGATCGCTGCGCTTTCCCTGCTGGCGGCAGGTTGCGGAGGGGGATCGTCGCCCGGCGGAGGGCCTCCTCCGCCTCCAACGCCCGATTTCGGGATCGGAGTCTCACCCGGCTCTGTTACGGTGGCGCCTGGCGGCGCCGCAGTCGTTCAAGTTTCGATTTCAGCACTGAATGGATTTAGCGGCAATGTGAGCATCAGTGTAACGGGGCCTCCCGCCGGAGTCACGTTCACGCCTGCGCTGCCGCTAGCATTAGCCCCAGGCCAGCAGGGCCTTTCGATATTTGTTTCGGGCGGTACGGCGACGGGCAGTTACACGTTGAACGTGCAAGGCTCCGCCGGCACGCTGCAGCACTCAGCGCCGTTGACGCTGATGGTGCAACAGGAGGCGTTTGCAAGCTTCTCGGTGAGCTTGAACAATACGGAACTGTCGGTTTACCAGGGGGGCAGCGTTTCGACGATCGCGGGACTCAGCATCGCTTCGCAAACCGGAAGCACGAACTTCGCCGTTCAATTCTCTATTTCCGGACTGCCAAACGGCGTGCAGGCCGTGTTCGCCACCAACCCCCTAATCATTTCCCAGCCCGCCACTTCGTTGACATTCACGGCCAATTCGACGGCGACGCTCGCAAACGACATTACCGTGACCTTGATTGGTACGCGCACCGCGGATGGAGCGCAGGAGACCGCGACTCTTACGTTCAACGTGCTGCCGCCGGCAGGAAGCCTGCCGCCCATTCGCACCGATTTCATTCGCATGGATGGGACGCCTGTGGCAGGTGTGTACGATACAGCGCATCAGGTGATTTACGCGAGCGATCCGGAATGGAACCGCTTGGACGTAATTTCACCAGCAACGCGACAAGTGACAGCCACTATTCCGGTCCCGAATCCGTCCGGGATGGATCTAAGCCTGGACGGCACGCTGTTGCGCGTCGGGAGCGGCGTGCAACAGATCGTGGCCGTCGATACGGCTTCGCTTCAAATCACGAGCCGGACAAACGTGACGCCATTCGTCCAAGGTGGCGCGACGTATTCCATCCCTGCCCTTCTCGCGTCCACTACGAATGGAAGCGTCCTGGTGGGCATGACGCTGAACAGCGACCCGCCGGCCTATTTCCTTGAACAGTGGGACCCGAACACTGGAACATTCACGCCGCGCTCGGCGCCAGGAGTCAGCGCCTGGATCAATCGCATGGTGCGAAGTTTCGATGGATCGAAGGTTCTGGTCGTCGACTACGGAACGGATCTCAACATGGCCGTTTACGATTCGGCTACCGACTCGTTTCCATCGAGCGGACAGTCGCCCGTAGGGCAGGTTATGTATTCGGCCGCCAGTCCAACGCAAAATCGCTTCGCGGTGATGGGCACGAACGGGATCGCGGTGATGGATGCGCAGCTGAATACGGTGGCGACGACGACGGCAGGTCTCAGTCAAAACGTAAACATCATCTACGGAATCGTTTTCAGCCCGGATGGAACGAAGCTTTACCTGGTCAATTTATATGGCCAAACACTTCCGCTGATCGAAGTCTATGACGCGCAAACGCTGACTTTTATCGGAGAGGCGCCCGCCTTCCAAACGGCGATTCCCTACTTCGCCGCCTTTCCTTTTGCGAACGAATTGGCCACGCCGACGGCGGTCGACAGCACGGGCCGGATCATCAGTCTTTTCAGCCACGGCATCGTGCTCGACGATCCGGCAAATCTGCAGAATCTGATCAGCCTGCCAGTGGTGCCCGGGATTGGACAGATCGGTCCCGCCAACGAAGCGCCGCTGAATGCGCCTCTGGCCACTACATTGGGGCAAGAGGGTTTCTCGGTCGCTCCGGACGTCTGGTTTGACAACGCGCGGGCAACGAACATTCAGCTGAGCGGGCCTCAGGTGACCTTGACGGCGCCGGCGTCTGCAACGGCCGGGATTGTGAACGTAAAAGCGGTGACGCCGGATGGGTGGTTCAGCTTTACGCCGCAGGGATTCTCGTACGGCACGGAAATCTATTATTTGGGCGGAAGCGCCGCGGGAGCGAGCGGAGGAGCGACACTGGATTTGATCGGCCACGGTTTCCTGACAAATACGAGCGTAACGATCGGGGGCCAGCCGGCGCAGATTCAGAGCTCGACGCAGTACGCGAGCCAGACCCCATTTCCGTTCGTGGGAATCGATCACCTGCGCGTCAAGGTTCCGGCAGGAACTCCAGGCGCCGCCGACGTGACGGTTACGAGCGCGAGCGGATCGGCGACGCTTTCCAAGGCGTTCCAGTATCTTCCAGGCGTGACGGATTATCCGTCGCCTGACACGTTCACTTTCGTGCTGTACGACAGCGGAAGGCATCGCGTGTATCTTTCGGCCGGCGACCACGTGGATGTATTCTCCGGAGACACGCTGCAATTCTTATCCTCCATTGTGCCGTCGACAGCTTCGGGCGTTCGCCAGTTGCGTGGTCTGGCTCTCACTCCAGACGGCTCCAGGCTGCTGATTGCGAACTTTTCTGATTTATCCGTTGCCATCGTGGACCCAGACAATCCACTGTCGAGCACCGTCGTAAAGATTCCCGTGACAGTCGCCAACAGCCCCGGCGTAAACGCGGTAGCCGCGACGAGCACTGGGAAGGTATTTGTTGACGGGGTTTCCGGGACATTTAGCGGATGTGGAGCTCAGCTATGGGAGATCGATCTCAATACGCTCAATGTTACTCTTCGCACGGACGCTTCCCTAGCCTGCCTTCAGATGGGTGGAGTGGACTTCTCTGCCAATTCAGCGGGAGACAAGGTCTTCATCGCCAGTCCTAATGGCGGGGCCTATCTATGGAGCGCCTTATCCGATCAATTTGTCAGGAGCAATCTTGTCAGTGACAACGGCGCGGCATCAGGAGATGGAGTATGGTTCGCGAGCGATTACACGCTGCTGGACGCGCAGCTGATCGGGCGCGCGGCTGTCCAGGTGCCGGAATTCTTTTTCGATCCGTTCATCGGTCCTCCGAACGGAACCGTGCCCGGCGAGCAGATGAACTCTTCGGGAAGCCTGGTTTACGCCGCGCTGCTGGACGGCGTGGACATACTCGATACGAACCATGGTTCCTGGATCGGCCGCATACTGCTCAACGAGAAGGTCCCGGTCGTGCAGAACGCGATGGCACTTGATGAAACCGGGAACCGGTTATTTTTGATCACGGATGCGGGTCTGACGGTCGTGCAGCTCGGGCCCACACCACTTTCCATCGGTTACCTCTCCCCTGCGACTGGAGCGAAGGCGGGAGGAACTTCCGTGACTTTGCGAGGCAGCGGGTTTGCGACGGGGATCACGGTAAGCGTAGGCGGCACGCAGCTGAGCCCAAACTTCATTGACAGCTCCACGCTTACGTTTACGACGCCGGTGGGGGCCGCGGGCGGAGCACAAGTGGTTCTGCGGAATCCGGACGGGACGACCTACAAACTGGATGCGGGATTTGTTTATCAGTGAAGCCGAACATGCAGCGCCCAAGAATCCTGAGGGCGTGCAAGCGCCCACAGCGCCGCGCAGAAGTCCGGCGCGCACTGCTTCACTCGCAATCCTTGCCGGTGTCGCCATCAGACACACTTCTCGGCTTGGGAACAACTTGGGAACAAAGCCAGGGGGTTGAAGAGCGATTACTTGGGCCTCGACTCCCACAAAGACAGTCGAATCATCGAGGATTTGGTGGAAGCGTGTGGGAGTCGAACCCACCATCCTGGCCGCGAAGGACAGGATCAATGGCTTTGAAGGCCACGAGGGTCACCGGACCCCATTCGCCTCCGAACTGGAGCAAGCTGTGCTGCGCAGCACTGCTTTGCACTGCACTTTAGCAAGCAGAAGCTGCCCGGTCCGATACGACCGGACCGGCCGCTACAAAACCTCCGCACGCGTCGCGAATCGCATGGACACCCAGAGAAGCAAACCGTTCCTTCGTACGGAGTAGCCTAAGCCCCTGCGCGTGTCCGACGCGAGATTATACCAGCATGCTATCGACTTGCATTGCCTTCGATTCGCCCGGGGCTCTTGCCAGCAACCTGAATAGACGGCGCATGGTGGTGGAGGCGGGCACGGCAGTCCTGTGCCCCTACGGGTGGAGACGAGGAAAGCCTTGCGAGCGCGGCATCAACTCCAGGAGCGCCGCGCCCCTACGGGGCGAGGGGAGGGCGGTGCTACTCCTTCAGGGAGGAGGCGGCCTTCTTGCGGGCGAGGTCGAGGAGCTTCGAGTCGGTGCAGACTTCGTAGTAGGGGCGGTTGCCGGGTTCTCCGATTTTCCCTCCGGGCAACAGCTGGCGGACGAATCCTTGGCGGATCACGATGGGCTCGAGCGAATCGCCCAGCGGGACTTCTCCGAAATAAAGCTGCACGCGCTCCTTGCCCCAGGGCAGGGGGAAATTGCCGCCCATAGGGGCGAGCGAAATCTCGGCGCTGAGCTTCTGGAAACCCTCTTCGTTCAGCTCGATGCCGTTCAGGTTGTAGCGGACCAGCAACTCCTCGCCCTCGTCGCCGGTGGCATCGTCCATCAGGGTTTGCAGGAGGTAGACGTTGAAGGGCGCGGCGTTGCCCTTGAACAGGCGCTTGGCCATCTTCGAGCAGCCGGAGAGGCGGTCGGAGAGGTTCAGGGCCTTGGAAATCATGATGTGGGAATCGGCGTCGGTCCAAAGCGAGGGAGCGGAGTCCTGAAACGCGACGCCCACGCCGAGCTCCAGCGGCGGCAGATCGGTGCCGGCCGCGCGGGCGTTATACGACGCGGTGACGGCCAGGATTTCCCGGGCCAGGATGCAGGCGCGGGCCACGCCGCGGCGCGTGGCGCGGGTGGATTCGGTCTCGTAGATGGCCAGGATGATGGCGTCGCCTTCGATGAAGACCTTGCTGGCGCCGTAGTTTTCGAGCATGCGTTTGACCGGCTCGTGCAGGTTCATGCTGAAGTGCGACGCGGGATTCAGGCCCTTGGCGAGCAGGTCCTTGGTGATGCCGGTCGAGCCGCGCACGTCGGCCTTGATGACCACGTGGTTGATGATGGGGTCGTCGATGGGGCGGCCTTCCTCGGGGTGCAGGAATTCGTAGAGGCTCTTGTTGGCGCGCGAAAGCTCGCGCGAATGCTCGGAGCGCACCAGGTTGATGCGCTCCATCCAGGCCGCGGCGTGATGGTAGTTGCGGCGGTCGCGGCGCAAACGCATCAAGTCCTCGGCGAACTGGAGAGCGAGGGCCACGGTCTCCTCGCGGCCGCGGCGGCGCACCGCGCGCGACGCCTCCTCGAATTTTTTCAGGGAAATCTTGCGGGCCGGAAATTGTTCGAGGATCTGTTCGACGCGGCGGGATTCCTCGCGGCTGACCAGGGCCTTCTTCAATTGCTGCAAGTTGACCGGCGGGCAATATTCGAAGGCGATCTTGCGCAGTTCGTAGCTCGCCAGGACGTGGCCCAGCAGGTCCTGCTCCTCGATGCGGTGCAGCCATTCCTCCAGCTGGCGCGCGCGCAATTCCGGCGAGGACTCGCCCGGGCCAAAGGCGGCCCGCGCGTCGAACAGGCGGCGGGCGTTGCCGGGCTCGTTGAGATAATCGCCCAGGCGGTTCTGGAATTCCTCGGCGAGGAAATCCAAGCGTTGCTTGGCGGCGGTGATCTGCGGGGCGAGCTCCTCGAGATTCTTCTCGAGCGCGGCGTACTTGCGGCGGAGATTTTTGAGCTCTCCGGGCATCTCGGCGGGGGCGTCGGGCTTGCGCTTGAAGGGCCAGGGAAACGAATCTTCGCCATCGCCCTTGCGGCGCGAGGCTTCTTCCTGCTCCTCTTCGACGCGCGCGAGCTCGGAACGCAACGAACGCGCCTGTTCGACCAGCCGGTCATGAGCCTTGCGGGCCTTGGCGAGATCGTCGCTGCCGTCGCCGCCCGCCACGTAGTCGCGGACCACATCGAGGAGGATCGCGTCGAAGACGTCGAAGCGGTCCGGGTCATTCATGAAGTTGCCCAGCAGCACGTAGTGTTCGAGCAAGAGCTGGTCGTCGCTGCCCCCCTCGACAAACAGCAGGTGGTTCTGCAAGATCTCGTAGATGTCGTGGAAATCGTCGCCAAACAGGGCGCGGCGGGCCTTGGCGATCGAGTTTTCGTCCACCTCGCGCCAGATGCGGCACAGCGTGTCGCCCACCTGGCGGATCACGTTTTTGCGGTCGGCCTGGAGGTCGGCGATCTTCGAGCGCATCACGTGGCCCTGTTGGCTGTGCTCGTACTGCTGGCCGCGGGAGCGGATCCAGTCCTTGCTCTCCACGATGATGCTGGCAAACTGGTTACCTGTTTCCTGGGTGATGAACTTCAACAGGGCCAGGTGATGCAGGACGTCGGGCTCGATGGATTGCTGGAACTTCGCGCGGGTGAGCGACTCCTGGAGGATTTCCGTCAGGAGCTTGCGGAAGGCCGCGTGCTCGGGCGAGCCGGACGGGCGCCGGTCCTTGTCCTTGTTGGGCATGGCGGGCAAGCTGGCGGCCTGGCGAATCAAGGAGAGCAGATATTTGTGGGTGAATTCCAGGAAGCGCGGGCTGAGAAAGACGTCGTAATGGATGTTATCAATGCCCAGCGACAGGCTGGCGAGCTGTATTTCGGCGGAATACGGCTCGAGCTTGACCCGGCCGGGGCGGACGAGAGGCGACGCAATTCGGGTATCAGACATACAGATCCTGCTTGCAGAATTAGTGTACGGTCAACTGTAGCCAAGTCCCTAAGCCGGGAGCAATGGCACGGAGCGTAAGGGTTAACGGGGCGCCAACAATCCACCTGGAGGCCCCCACCCCGCCCCCCTTCATTTGGCCTGAGCAGCGGATGTCACCCCCTTCCCAGGCCGAAATGTCGCCTGAAACGCAGAAGATGGCCCCGGAATGGCGCATTTCCGGGTAAAATACCGCACCATGTCGAAACTACTCGAAGGCAAGACAGCAATCGTTCTAGGCGTTTGGAACAAATGGAGCATCGCGTACGCCATTGCGCAGGCGTTTGTCCGCGAGGGCGGGACGCTGCTGCTCACCTACCAGAATGAACGGGCCAGGCCCACCGTCGAGGAGCTGGGGCAGCAACTGGGCGCCGCGGCGACTGTTTCCCTGCGAGGTGCAGCAACAGGCGGACATCGACAAACTGGCCGAGACGCTCCGCGCGCAAGGACGCAAGCTGGACGTCGTGGTCCACAGCCTGGCGGCCGCGAAACCGGAAGATCTGAGCCAGCCGTTCGTGAACACTTCGCGGGAAGGGTTCCAGTTCGCGCTGGAGGTGAGCGCCTACTCCCTGGTGGCCATCGCCCGGGCACTTGCGCCGCTGATGACCGATGGCGGCGCGATCATGACGATGACCTATCTGGGATCGACGCGCGTGGTGCCCGGCTACAACATGATGGGCGTGGCCAAGGCGACGCTGGAAGCCGAGATGAGATATCTGGCCAGCGATCTGGGGCCGAAAAACATCCGCGTCAACGCGATTTCGGCAGGCGGCATCAAAACCATCTCCGCGCGGGGCATCAAGGAGTTTTCGAAGATGCTCGAGTTCGCCGCGCAGCATGCGCCGCTGGGGCGCAATACGGACGTTGGCGAGGTCGCCGACACCGCCGTATTTCTCGGAAGCGACCTCGGACGCGGCGTCACCGGAAACGTCATCTACGTGGACGCCGGATTTCACATCATGGGGTAGTGTTTCTTCGCTGCAATACGCCTCAAAAGTTGCGTGGCTTCAGGGGCTAAAGCCCCCTGCCGCCCGGCGCGTTACGCCGGGGCTGAAGCCCCGGCCTCCTAAAGAGAAACGCTATGAACTTCCCGGACGGCCCAGGAGCAGGGGCTTCGCTTTCTTGGCCTTACGTCCGGCTATTCCCTATCAGCTTCCCGATAAGATGCCCGCCGGATCATCAATGGAAATTCGGCGGACATCCTCGCCAACGTGTTCGAGGTGGATGCGCACGACCGGCCAATCGGTGCGCAGGACGAGCTTTTCCGACCATTCCACGATGACCACGGCCTTCTCGGCCAAAACATCTTCCAGACCCAGCGTCTCGAGGTCGTGCAGATCGCCGATGCGGTACAGGTCGACGTGATAGACGCGCATTCCGCGGTCGTACTTGTGGACCAGGGTGAACGTGGGGCTGGTAACTTCCTCTTCCGTGGCGGCGCCCGCCCCGCTGACGATTCCCTTGGTGAGCGTGGTCTTCCCTGCCCCCAGGTCGCCGGAAAGCAGGATCAGGACCGGCGGCTTGAGCTGCGCGCCGATTTCGCGGCCCCGCTGGATGGTTTCCTCGGATGAGTGCGAGACGATATCGCGGCTAGGCACGGCCGGACTCGGCGTAAAACTGCTGGAAGGCGCGCGGGATCGCGCGGATCAGGTCGGAAGCCATCAGCGGGACTTCGCCCACGTAGGCCGCGGCGATGTCGCCCGCCAGTCCGTGCAGATAGACGCCCCAGGCCAGCAGGTGCGGCCAGGACTCGGGGCCGTGCTGCGCGGTGAGTCCCGCCAGCATGCCCGTGAGCACGTCGCCGGTCCCGCCGCTGGCCATGCCGGGGTTGCCGGTGGAGTTGATCCAGGCCATGCCGCTGGGCGCGGCGGTCACGGTGTGGTGGCCCTTGAGGATGACGCAGGCGTTCCAATCGGCGGCCGCCCGCTGCGCGCGCTCGATGCGCCGGGCCTGTACATCTCTGGGAGTGCAGCCGAGCAAGCGCGCCATCTCGCCCGGATGGGGCGTCACGCAAAGCGCGCCGTCGCGGTGCTTGAGTTCCGGGGCGCGGCCGGCGAAGGCGTTCAATCCATCGGCGTCGAGAATGATGGGAACCGAGCGCGCGCCCAGGACAGCGCGGATGAAGTTCTGCGTGTCGGGGTGGGTGGAGAGGCCGGGGCCCATTCCGATCGCCTGCTTCCCTTTGCGTATGGCGTCGAAGCGGCCGCTTTCGATGTTGCGAAACGCGATGCTGCCGGTTTCCGTGGCGGCGAGCGGCTCGGTCATGATTTCCGGCGTGTGCCCGGCGACAAGAGGCAACACCGGTTCGGGCACGGCCGCGGTCGCCAGGCCCGCGCCCACGCGCAAGGCGGCCCACGCTGCCAGCGCCGCCGCTCCGCTTTTGCCGACTGAACCGGCCACGATCAGCGCATGGCCGTAATCGCCCTTGTGGCCGGCGGCACTGCGCGGCGCGGCAAAGCCTCGGAACTCGCCCGGCTCGCTCCAGCGGAGCGCGCCCTTCCCCGTCTCCTCGATCAGTCCCCACGGAGAGCCGATCTCGCATACCGTGACGCGCCCCACCGCGCCAGAGGCGTCGCGCAGGAACATGCCGAGCTTGGGCGCCGTGAACGTGACGGTGTGGTCCGCGCGGATGCTGACGGCGAACTCGCCGGTATCAGCCGCCAGGCCGGATGGAATGTCCACGGCGACAACCATCTGCGTGGGTAGGCGGCGGTTGACGTCGTGCATGACCTCCGCGAGCAGGCCTTCCGCAGGGCCGCGCAGGCCCGTGCCGAGCAGCGCGTCCACAATCATGTCGGCGGAGGCGAGCGCGGCGCGGGAGGCATGCCAGGCGCTTGCGCTGCGGATCACGACGAGATTGTCCGAAGCCTTTTTCCAGCGCTTGAGGTTGGTGGAGGCGTCGCCCTTCACTTCGCGCGGATCGGCGAAGAGAATCACGGCGGGCCTGGCGCCCATTTTGAGGAGGTGCCGCGCGGCCACGAAACCGTCGCCGCCGTTGTTGCCCTTGCCGCACAACACGACGACGCGGCGCTGCGCCAGGTCGCCGAAACGCGCCTGGAGGAATTCGGCGACGCTCTTTCCGGCATTCTCCATGAGGGTGAGGCTCGGCACGCGGTAGCGTTCCGTCGTCAGGCGATCGACTTCCCTCATTTCCGCGGCGGTCAGAATTTTCATGGCTGAAGGCTCACGGCTGCACCGGGTTCGCTGCTCCCCGTGAGTATAATGCCGCGCGCAACGAAAGTCGCGCAGCATCGCGGCACGGCCAGGTTATCTCTCCGCAGAGAAGACTCACCGCAGGGCGCTGAGAACGCAGAGAAAGCAGTCGTGCGGAGGGATTCGACGCACGGCTAGCACGAAAGCCCGAAGACAGGACAACACCTACGGCGGCGTTAAGGCTGCGGCCATGAATCGCAAGAGAAGCATTGCCACAGGAGAGCGGGCACGGCAGTGCCGTGCCCCGAGAGGCCGAAGGGCAGGAGATTCTTCGACGACTTCCTCGCTCGCTAGCCCATGCGGGCGACGACGACGGTGATGTCGTCGGACTGCTCGGCCATGCCGGCCCACTGCTCGACGGCCAGGACGAGGTTTTCGGCCAGACGCTCGGCGGGGAGGGCTCGCTGGCGGAGAATTTCGGCGCGCAGGCGCTCGATGCCGAACTCCTCGCCAAAGACGTTTTCGGGTTCGGTGAGCCCATCGCTGAAGGCCACCAGGAGGCTTCCGGGCGCGACGTGCAGGGTGGCTTCCGTGAAGCGCGAATTCTCGAACACGCCCACCACCATTCCACCCTGGTCGAGCTGCTGTACCTGGCCATCGGCGATCAGGAGCGGGGCGAGGTGTCCGGCGTTGGTGTAGGTGAGCGTTTTCGCCTCGGAGTCATAGACGGCGTAGAACAGCGTGGCGTAGCGGTCGTCCGACGTGCTTTGGAACAACTGGCTGCTGACGCGCCTGACGACCTCCGCGGTGCCGCCCTGCGCATCCGCCGCCGCCGAGCTGCGCAGCATGGCTTGCAGGCTGGCCATCAGCAGCGCGGCGAAAATTCCCTTTCCGCTGATGTCGGCCAGCACGATTCCGACGCGCGTGCTCCCGAGGGGGAAGAAGTCGTAGTAGTCGCCGCTGACCATGCGCGCGGGCCGGCAGACGGCGGCCAGTTCCAGGCCCGGCAAGGACGGGAACGATTGCGGGAAAAGCTGCTGCTGCACTTCACGGGCGATGGCCACTTCGTGCTCCAGGCGCTGGCGTCGGCGCTGCTCCTCGATCAGGTCGGAGATCGAACTGGTCATTTCGTTGAAGGACTCGCCGAGAGCGCCGAGCTGGTCGCGGCGGTGGATGTGCACGCGGTGGGTGAAATCTCCGCGGCGAATGTGGAGCGTGGCATCGTACAGATCGGCGACCGACCCGGTGATGGTGCGCGCCAGAACAATGCCGGTGGCCAGGGCCGCCAGTTCCAGCACGAGGAAGATGGCTCCGGCGAGGAGCAGCAGATCCACCAGGACCGGGCCCCAGGCGCCCACGGAGGTCAGCAGGTCCTTGTTGACCGCCGAAAGGCGCAGCGAAAATTGCGCCATCACGGGCCGCTTGGATGCCTCCGCGCCCAGATCCGCGCGAAAGGCTTCCAGCGTGGCCACGCCGTTGACGCGCATGTCGAACCAATACATCGCCGGAGCCAGAGTGCGGCGGCTGCTTCCGACCGACGCGCCGGTAACGTAGCGGTTCCCCTCCACCGCCAGAGCGGCGACGGAATTGGGCGGTGCGGGATCGAGGAGCGTCAGCCGGATGGGCCCCAGCTTGGAGGGCAAGCTATCGAGAAGCGGCGTCGTGACCGGCGCAACCACCAGGACCGTGGCCCGCCCGCCGTTGAGCACCAGAGACTGCGCCGAGGCAAACCATAACTGGCCGCGAAATTCGGCCAGGCCGGCAAACTGCTGGCCCCCTCGGGAGTGGACCAGTTGCTGGCCGTGATTGACATACGCATGGAGATCGGGCCAGCGCTTCTGCGCCGCGGCAATGACGCTGGCGACACCGGGACGCGAAAGGACGGGATCGTCAACGGCGGGCGCGGTTGACGGGACCGGCGGGTCGGGCTTTACGCCGGGTTCCAGGCCGATGGCCGCAACGATCGCATCGGTGTCCGCCGCCAGGGTGTTGATATGCGCGTGCAGATCATCAGTCAGCAGATGCGCGCCGATCTGCAACTCGAGCATGTAGGCCGTGATGCCCACCATCGTCAGCAGCAGCGCGACGGGAATCAGAGCCATGAAAACGTAGGCCACGATGAGGCGGTTGCGCAGGCGCCACAACAGGCGCTGGCGCACCGCCGGAGCCAGCCGCACGACCAAGTACACCACGGCCACAAAACAGAGGAAGGCGAGGAACGATGCAAAGGGAGGCGCATGGCCCAGCGCCGTCGCCGCGCGCCCGGCGGCAAACAGCGCGACGATGGCAAGGGCGATTCGATCCAGAAGCGAGAATCGCCCCAGGAAAACCAGCACGCGGCGCGCAGAAAATCGATTCATGAAGTCCGGTTAGCGGAGGTGCGGCGTTCGGCGAACGCGGCGCACCCTCCGGGCATTTCCCCCTGTGAGGCAATCTAACACGGACCGGCGCGGCTCGAACAGTTCGCGGAAAAATACAAAACCTTGCCTCAGGGGTTAAAACCCCTGACGAAGAGACGCGTCTTATGCCGGAGCTGAAGCTCCGACCCCCAAGAATACTTTTCCGGCTGCAGGCGTTTCTTTGGTACAGACGCGGTTGAACGGGCGTGCTATTGCGCGGAAGGGGCGCGCTTTTGGACGTGGCTGTGATGGCGGCTGTAGGTGAAGTAGATCACGAAACCGATTACCAGCCAGACGATCAGGCGAATCCAGGTATCGCCGGGCAAACCCGCCATCATCAGCAGCGAGATGACCATCCCCATGATGGGAACGAAGGGCACCCAAGGAGTCCGGAACGGACGGGGCGCGCCGGGGTTTTTTCGCCGCAGGACCCAGACGCCGGCGCAGACAATGACGAACGCCAGGAGCGTCCCGATGCTCACCAGTTCGCCGAGAATGCCGATGGGTATGACGGACGCAAAGATGGCCACAAAGATCCCCACGAAAATCGAGGATACATACGGCGTGCGAAACCGCGGGTGAACCTTGCTGGCCCACTGCGGCAGCAGTCCATCGCGCGACATGGAGAAGAACACGCGGGACTGGCCGAGCAGCATCACCACCATGGTGCTGGTGAGGCCGCAAATGGCTCCCAGCTTGACCAGGAAACTTCCCCAGCGAACACCGGTCTGGTCGATGCCGACGGCAATCGGGTCGGGCACGCTCAGCGAGGTGTACTTCACCAGTGCGGTGAGAACTCCGGCCACGAGAATGTAGAGGATGGTGCAGATCACGAGCGAACCCAGGATGCCGATGGGCATGTCGCGCTTGGGATTTTTGGCCTCCTGCGCGGCGGTCGAGACGGCATCGAACCCTATGTAGGCGAAGAAGATCACCCCCGCGCCGCGCACCACCCCCGACCACCCGAACGCGCCAAACGATCCGGCGTTGGGGGGCAGGAAGGGATGCCAGTTGGCGGAGACCAGCGCCGCGTGGCGGGTGAGGTAATGCGCGCCGAGGCCGATGAACACGAGCAACACAGCCACCTTCACCAGGACGATGAAGGAGTTCAGATTCGCGGACTCCTTGATGCCGATCACCAAGATCGTCGTCACCAACGCAATCCCGAGAAACGCAATTAGGTTAAATACGCCGCTGGCGTGTGGCAACGATGCCGGGTCCACTCCCGCAGCCTGCAGCGTGGGACCGACGCGGCTCAGCATCTCCCAGCGATTGTGGTACATCACGAACTCGGTGCCGGGCGTGCCCGCGAGCGCCGGTGGGAGCGTGAATCCCGAAGTCCTGCAGAAAGCTGATGACGTAGCCGCTCCAGCCCGAAGCCACCGTGGCCGCGCCGAAGGCGTACTCGAGAATCAGGTCCCAGCCGATGATCCAGGCGAAAATTTCGCCCAGCGTGGCGTAGCCGTAGGTGTAGGCCGAGCCGGCGATGGGGATCATGGCCGCAAATTCGGCGTAGCACAGCCCCGCAAACACGCAGCCGATCGCCGCCAGAATGAACGACAGGACGATGGCCGGGCCGGCGTAACTGGCCGCCGCGTGCCCGGTGAGCACGAAAATACCGGTGCCAATGATGGCCCCGATGCCGAGCGAGATCAGGTTGGTGGGGCCGAGAGCGCGCTTGAGGGAATGCTCGTGCGTCTCGGCGGACTCCTCCATGATGACGCTCAGCGGCTTGGTGGCCAGCAGTCCATTGCCCATGCGGTGTATCCTCCCAGGAACCGAAGCCGGCGAGGCGCGGCCAGCAGCGCCCTTGCGGCAAATCCCAACCTGCGCACTATCGGCAGCTACTTTTCAGACGCCGCACTCGCCCATTTCCACAGCCCGTAGACCGGCAACCCGAGCAGAACGATGATCAGGCCCGGCCAAGTGTACTGCGGTTTATACCGCAATAACTGGATTTCGAGAAACACCGCCATGACGAGATAGACGGCGGGCAGGATCGGGTAGCCCAAGGCGCGATACGGCCGGTCCATTTCCGGGCGCTTCCATCGCAGCAGGAACAGTCCGGCGAGCGTGAGGATATAGAAAATCACAACCGCGAAGATCAGGAAATCGAGCAATTGGCTGTAGGTGCCCGACAGGCACAGCAGCGACGCCCAGAGGCACTGCACCACCAGAGCCGCGCCGGGGGCGTGGCGCCGGTTGACCGTGCCCACGGAGCGGAAGAAGAGCCCGTCCTTGGACATGGCGTAGTAGATGCGCGCGCCGGACAGAATCAGGCCATTGTTGCAGCCAAAGGTCGAAACCATGATGGCGAGAGCCATCACGATCGCGCCGGCCGGGCCGAAAATCACCTGGGCAACCGCCGTGCCCACGCGCTCGTCGGAGGCGAACTCAATGCCCCGCCCCAGGACGGTGGCGGCGTGCGGATCGCCGGAAAGCGGGAGCACGCGCAAATAGGCGACGTTCGCCAGCGTGTAGAGCAGAACGACAATGGAGGTGCCCAACGCCAGCGAGAGCGGGAGATCGCGGCTCGGTTTCCGGACTTCGCCCGCCGTGAAGGTGACGTTGTTCCACGCGTCCATGGCAAAGAGCGAACCCACCATGGCGACGCCGACGAGCGTGAGCGTTCCAATCGTCTGCGTGGGGCTATCGGGCGGATAGGGATGCATCGCGGACCAGCCCATGTGGCGCCAAAAGTCCGTGAAGTTCGCCGCGCGCGCCGCCGAGGTGGCGAACCAGAATCCCAGCGCGACCAGCGCCGCCAGCGCGCCGGTCTTCGCTACGGTGAAAATGTTCTGCACGATTTTGCCCATACGCAGCCCGCGCGTGTTGATCCAGGTGAGCAGCACGATGGACAGGATGGCGAGCAGATTCTGGCGATTCAGGCCGACGTGGTAGGGTCCCAGCGAGCCGAACCAGAGGTGCCACGGACCAAACGTGCCGGCCTTCCCGATCCACGCGGAGGCCGAGAACCAGGGCAGAATCACGGCCGTGAATTTCGCGAAGGCGATGGCGACGGCCGCGATGGTGGCCGTCTGAATCACCAGCAGCATCGTCCACCCGTAGAGGAATCCCCAGAGGGGCCCGAGCGACTCGCGCAGGTAGACGTATTGGCCGCCGGCATGCGGCATGGCCGCGGCCAGTTCGCCGTAGCTCAGCGCGCCGATTAGCGTCATCACGCCGGAAGCAAGCCATACCGCGAGCAGAAGGCCGGGGCTTTGCACCTGATGGGCGATGTCGGCCGAGACGATGAAGATTCCCGAGCCAATCATCGACCCGACGACAATCATCGTGGCATCGAACAGGCCGAGGCCCTTGACCAATCCGGTGTCAGCGCGGCCAGCCGCCGAGCCAGTGCCCTCTGCCCCTTGCGTTGCTGGGTCTGCCATTTGGCTTTACCCTCAGCGACTCCGCGGCCTCGCCTGCTCCGCAATCGCCAGATACTCACGCGCGCGGCTTACCGGATCAGCAGCCGATAACAGGTCCCGAATCACCGCGACGGAGTCCGCCCCGGCACGGTAGACCTCGGCGACCCGATCCACGGTAATGCCGCCAATGGCGACGATCGGCTTGGGCGTCAACGCGCGCGCCGCGCGAATGAACTCCAATCCGACCACGGGATCGGGATTCTCTTTTGTGGCCGTCGGGAAGACGGGCCCGACCGCAATATAATCCGCCGAAGTGAGGGCCGCCTGGCGCACTTGCTCGATGGTGTGTGTCGAAACGCCTACCCAGAGGGGAGCGCCGCAGATGCGCCGGGCGTCTTCCACCGGCAGATCCTCCTGGCCGACATGGACACCTCCGGCGCCGGCGATGGCCGCAACGTCGGGCCGGTCATTGACAATCAAGCGCGCGTTGCGGGAGGCCAGAAGCGCCGCGAGGGCCTTGGCTTCGGCGCAGATTCTTCCTGCCCCGGAGCGTTTGTCGCGAAGTTGGAGTAATTGCACGCCTGCCTGGGCCAGCGCCTCGGCAAACGGGCCCAGCGGGCCGGGAACAATGCTGGGGTCCAGAATGGCATACAGCGCTGGGAACATGGCGCCTCCCAACGGCGGTTACGCGCTCGCGTCGGCAGCGGCAGGCCGATCGAGGAAGTGGGTGTCGAAGTTCCCTGCCACGAACTTGGGGTCGGCCAGAATGCGCTTTTGCAACGGAATGGTGGTTTTAATACCCTCGACCACGAACCCGTCCAAGGCGCACTGCATGCGCGCGATTGCCTCGGCGCGGTCGCGCCCGTGTGCGATCAGCTTGGCGACGAGCGAGTCGTAGTACGGCGGGACGACGGCGTCCGCATAGACGGCGGTGTCAACGCGAATCCCGGGTCCGCCCGGCACGCGAAACGCGGTGATGCGTCCCGGCGAGGGCACAAAGGTCTCCGAGTCTTCCGCGTTGATGCGGCACTCGATGGCGTGGCCGCGGAATTCGACCGGCCCGACCACGTCGTGCAGGCGCTCCCCGGCCGCCAGACGAATCTGTGATTTGACCAGGTCCACGCCGGTCACCATTTCGGTCACGGGGTGCTCGACCTGGATGCGGGCGTTCATCTCGATGAAGTACAGCTTCCCGGTGGTATCGAGGAGGAACTCGACGGTTCCGGCGCTGGAATAGCCAAGTCTGCTCAGCGCCTCGGCTACCTGGCGGCCCGTGCTGGCGCGGACTTCCGGATTGATGGCCACCGAGGGAGACTCCTCGAGGACCTTTTGATGGCGGCGCTGGATGGAACATTCGCGCTCGCCCAGATGCAGGACATTGCCGTGGCGGTCGCCCAGCACCTGAAATTCGATATGCCGGGGCCGCTCGATGAATCGTTCGATGTATACGTTGGGACTACCGAAGGCCTGCTCGGCTTCGGCGCGGGCGGTTTGAAAAGCGCGCACGAGTTCGCGTTTGGCGTGCACGACGCGCATGCCGCGCCCGCCGCCGCCCTCGGACGCCTTGATGATCAGCGGGAAGCCGATTTCGGCGGCCACGTCCCGGGCGGTAGCCTGGTCGGGAACGATGCCCGGGCTGCCGGGAATCATCGGCAATCCCGCTTCGGCCATCTCGGCGCGGGCCCGGTCTTTTTCCCCCATCATGCGGATGACGTTGGGGGAGGGTCCGATGAACGTGATGTGCGAGGCCTCACAGACTTCGGCGAAGTTGGCGTTTTCCGACAGGAAGCCGTAGCCGGGGTGAATCGCGTCCACATTGGCAATTTCGGCCGCGCTGATCACCTGGGGAATGTTGAGGTAGCTTTCCGAGCTGCGCGGAGGTCCGATGCAGATGGCTTCATCGGCGAAGCGAACGTGCAGGGAGTTGCGGTCCGCCTCGGAGTAGATGGCCACGGTCCGGACGCCCAACTCCTTGCAGGCAGCCAGGATACGCAGTGCAATTTCGCCGCGATTGGCGATCAGGATTTTCTTGAACATGGCGTTTAGGGCAGGTGCGGCAGCACCCGGGCATGACTCTCGGGCGCCGGGCGGGCGATTACTTGCCCTCCGGGCGGATCCCGAACAACGACTCCCCGTATTCGACGGGATGGCCGTTATCGACAAATAGGCGCACGACCTCGCCGGCTACATCCGACTCGATCTCGTTCATCAGTTTCATGGCCTCAATAATACACAGCACCTGGCCGCGCTGGACGCGCGCGCCGACCGTCACAAACGGGTCGGCATCGGGAGCCGCAGCGGCATAGAAGGTTCCCACAATGGGGGATTTGATCAGGTGAAGCTGTTCGGCGGCGGCCGGAGCGGCAGCCTGCGGGGCTTCTCCCGCCAGGGGTGCGGCCAAGACGGCTGGGTGTGCGCCACTGGGTGCCGGAGGGGCTTCGATCTCGCCCGCGCCGGCCGGCGCCAGCTTCTTCAGGCGGATATGCACGCCGCGGCGCTCGTATTCGAACTCCTGGAGCCCGTGTTTCTGCATGAAGGCCAGCAGGCGCTCCACCTCGGTGAGGTCCACCCCATGAGTTTCGGTTTGCGCAGTTACTGCTGGTTTGGACTTTTTGGCCATTTAGAGCTCGAGAAAATCCCTGGGAGCATTTGTAAGATCCACCGCGCCCTGCGGGGTCACGACCACGTCATCCTCGATGCGGATGCCGCCCAGGCCTTCGACGTAGACACCAGGTTCGACGGTCACCACCATGCCTTCTTGAAGAACAAATTCTTCGCCCTTGCCCAAGCGAGGCATTTCATGCACTTCCAGGCCGAGTCCATGACCTGTACTGTGGGTGAAGTACCGGACCAGCCCGGCATGCCTCAAGACAGCCCGTGCGGCCCGGTCAACGTCCCCTGCCTTCAGTCCGGGCCGAATGATGGACTTGGCCGCGTGTTGCGCGTCCAGAACGGCCTGATAGAGCTTCCTAACTCTACTTGGGGCCTTGCCTAGGAAGACCGTCCGGGTCATGTCGCTGCAGTAACCGCGGAGTATAGCACCCTGGTCGAGAACCACCAACTCCCTTTTCCTGAGAGGCTTGGAGGATGGCTGGGCATGCGGCCAGGCGGACCGGGCACCGGACGCCACAATGGTCTCGAACGAAGCTCCAGAGGCGCCGCGCCGCTTCATTTCGTGCTCGATCTCAGCCGCCAGTTCCAGTTCGGTGATTCCGGGCCTGATTAGCGGCACTACCGCTTCAAACACCCTGCCGATGATATCGGCGGCCTCCTGCATGCAGGCCAGCTCGGAGGCATCCTTCACGCAGCGCAATTTCTCCACGGCGCTTTGATCGGACACCCAGCGCATCCCTTTCCCAGCGGCGGCCTCCAAGGCTTGTTTCTGAGACACGGTGAGGCTGCTAGGCGAAAACGCCACCCGGCGATGCCCGCGTCTCCGGCGCAGAGCCTCTCCGGCGGCCCGCAACAAGCCTTGTTTCGCGATGTGAATGCCTGCCCCGGCGACTTCTTCGCCCGCCTGAAAGGTGTACCGGCTATCCGTGAAGAAGGTGCCGCCGGAGGACTCGATCAGGAGAAGTCCGGAACTGCCGGTGAACCCACACAAGTACCGAATGTTGGGGAGGGAGGAGACCAGGATGGCATCCGCACCCAGTCCGGAAAAAGAAGCGCGGAGCCGGCGCAGTCTATCTGCGAACCGGCTCCGGTTTAGAGTCTTCGCTGCTACTTGCTCCGCCACGACGGGCCGCTGGCATCTCCGATTGGTTCGCGCCCTAGTCCGGGAGAATCCGGGGGGTCAGGAAGAACAGTAATTCTTGCGACGATGAGGTCACCGACACATGCTTGAACAGATTGCCGAGGATCGGAACGCTGCCCAGGAAGGGCACCTGATCGATCTGCGTGTGTTGATTGGTGACGATGATGCCGCCGATCACGACGGTAGCCCCGTCTGCCACGGTGACACGCGTAACCGTGGACTGGGTGTCGAGGGCCGGGACGTTGTTGATCCGCGCGATACCGTTGTCGATCTGGTCGTTCTGGACCGTGACGTCCATGAAGATGGTGCCCTCGGCGGTGATCTGGGGCGTCACATCAAGCTCGAGGACGGCGTCCACGAACTGAATGGCAATGGTGTTGTTGACATTGGTTTGAATCGGGATCTTCGTCCCCTGCTTGATGGTAGCCTTCTCGTTGTTCTGGGTGATCACCTTCGGCTTGGACAGCAGCTTGCCTACGCCCCGGCTCTCCGCCGCGCTGATCACGTAGTCCAGGGCAAAGCTCGGCGAAGCGAACATATACTGCACAGCGCTGACGCTGGCCCCCACGGCACCGAAGTTGGTGGCGAGCCCGGTACCGCCCGAGCCCAGAACGATGGGCGGCGTCGGAGCCGCTGCGGTGTAACCACTCGTGCCGCCCTTCGCCCCGCTGACAGAACTGTTCCCCCCAGCGCCGGCGAAGGCCAATTGGGTGCCCAGGTCCCGCGAGAACGAGCGGCTGGCGGCCACAATCCGGGCTTCGATTTCCACCTGGCGCGCTTTCCGGTCGAGCTGCCGAATCAGATTATCGATCGTGGGCAGAGTGCTGGGAATGTCGCGAATGATCAAGGTATTGGAGCGGTCGTCGGAGATAACATCTCCGCGAGACGAGAGGAATTTCTTCATCGTCGGAGCCAACGCGCTCGCTTTGGCATAGCTGAGGACCCGCGTGGTGGTGATGACATCGGCCGCCTCCGCCTTGGCCTTGGCTAGATCGCGATCGTCCTCCGCTTCCTTTCGTATGGTTGACTTCATGGCGATGCGAAGAACGTTCCCATCGAGCTGCTTGTCGAGGGAGTTGTTGCGCATCACGATGTCCAGGGCCTGATCCCACGGCACATCATCCAGGACGATCGTCACCGTCCCTTTGACCGCCGGATCGATCACCACATTCAGGCCGCTGATTTCATGAATCAGGCGGAAGAAGTCGCGCAGATCCACATCCTTCAGGTTGACGGAAATCGGCTCGCCGGTATACCGGCTGGCCCCTGCAGGACGACCCGCCGCGACGGCCGAAGACGGCCGGACAGACTCCGCAGGGGCTGCCTGCGGGGCCGAGGCAGCCTCGGCAGGCTGGGACGCATTGGGAGCGGTTGAGGCAGCGGCGGACACCTGTTCAGCCATCTGTTTTGCATCGATGGCGGCCTGCTGACCTGGCTTCGATCCGCGCGATGCCAGTGCCGCAGAGGTTTGGGTCAAAGTAGCCGGCAGCGCCGTGGCTGGAACAGGAATCTCCGCGGGCCGGGCGGCGGACTCCGGATGGGATACCGTCGCAGGAGTCTCGGCCTTGATGGTGGCGGTGCCAGCGGGCATATCCGCAGCCGATCTGGCAGCAACATGCGGCGCGAACGACACGGTAACCACGTTGCCTTCCCGCTTGATGCTATAGACGGCGGGCTCCCGGAGGTCAATCACCACGCGCGACACCTCGGGCGTAAACTGAGCCAGGCGAATGGCGCGCACGGGGTCCAGGTTGCTCGGAATATGATTCTCGGAGGTTCTCAGGTGCGATCCAGAGAAATCCAGCACGAGACGGTCGGGATTCCGGAGCCGCAGGGCGTGGTAGATCAGCGCACCGGAACCGGAAATGGCTACTTCGGTTTGGCTGCCATGTTGGACCAAATTCACCTTCTGAATCGCTTCGGGGCCGGCTTCAGCTCGTTTCGCCGCCGGCACAGCCTTTGGCGCAGGAAGTGGCTGCAGAGCCGTCCCCGCCGAAGCGGCGCGTGCCACGACCAGGGTAAGCTGCTGCGAGTCCTTCCGTTCCACGCGCGGCTCGACGCCTTCGGACAGGAGCACCTCGACGCGGGCCACGGGCTTGTCGCCGGCCGCGTAGGTCATCACGCGATAGCTCTTGACCAAATCCGAGGAGACCACGCGAGCTCCCGCCGGATCGGCCGCAGCAACACCGCTGAGGTCAATCACGTAGAGACTCTCCGTGGGACGATGGACGGTGTAGTCAAACGGCCCATTGGCTTGCGCCACGAGCTGGACACCACCATCCTTGACCACGGCATTCAAATGCACTACCGGCGCATCCGTTCCTGCCACTGCGCCGCTCGACAATATCAGGCCTGCCGCAAGCAGCACGCCCAAACCCCACGCCCGCCACATGATCCTCATTGCTACTCTCCTGCTTTCGCGTAGATTCGCTTGGTTATGACACGCTCGATGGGCCTGCCGAAAGCATCTTTCGAGCTGACTCGGAATGTAACTCCATCCATGTCGATCTTCTCCACATCGCCATCGTAGAGATGATCTCCCTGGCGGATAAAATAAACCCGCTGCTCTGGATTCGTCACCACAGCGATCATGGCTCCCTGCGAGCGTACGGTTCCGTCCACTCGCACGGTCCCCACCACCAGACCGGCCTTACCCGGAGGCAAATTACCGCCCCGGCCGGCCTTCTCCTGACTAACCAGAGGGACAAACGGATCGCGTTTATTGGCCGATTCGGTTTCGGTCTTTCCCTGCGTTCCGGCCTCTGAGGGCTTCGGTGTCCCGCCTGGGGGAGGCACTCCCGTAGCCTGCTTCGTCGCCGCCTTCTCCTTCTCCTTCAACATCGGCTTGGGTCGGGCTGGTCGCCTCGCCACTGTGGCCCGCCCTGGCCTAGGTCCCCGCTTCCCTGTCTGCGCCGGAGCGGGCTTTGCTGCCGCAGGTCCTGGTTTCACTCCCGCTTTCCCTGCTTGTGCCGGCACCGCCTTAGCTGCCGGTACCGTAGGAGCTGGCGGCCTTGCCGTACCTGCGGGCCCGGGCTTCGGCTGACTCCCGGCTTGCCTGCCTGCGCCGAAGCGGGCTTGCCTGCTGCTGCCGGACCTGGCTTGACTCCCGGCTTGGCTGCTGGGGCCGGTGCGGCCTTGCCTGCCGGTGCCGGAGGAACTGGCGGCTTCTTTGCTACTGCCGGACCTGGCTTGACTCCCGGCTTGGCTGCTGGGGCCGGTGCGGCCTTCGTATCATGCTCTGGTTTCTTATCCGTGCTCGACTGGGACCAGGCGCAGGGCACGACGCAGAGCGCTAGCACCAGTATTCTTGCGAGATTCACGGACGCCCTTTTCAATGTCATCGTCATAGCCCTACTTCTTCTTTGCCTGCGCGCCAGCCGGAGCCGTTGCCGGCGGCTGGCCGCCATTTGTAAAGAAAGTCGTGATCGTGAAGGTCCCGGTCACCGATGTGCCCGGAGCCATGCGAAATTTCCCGGCCCCCGTTTTGGCGGATACCAGCTTCAGATCTCCCACATTAATGATTCGCGATAGATGGCCCATGCGCGTGAAGAAATCGAGAACCGAATAGTAAGGGCCGTCCGCCTCAACATCGAATGGCAGCTCGTAGTAGTACTGTTTCTGGACCACGGGCTTCGAGCTGATCGATCGGATCGAGACCCCTCCGGTCACCGCAGCGCGTTGCACCATGAGGATGAATTGATCGGCTTCCTTTTCCTCTGGGACAATGGTCTGCAGCGTAGCCAACTGCTTTTGCAACGCATCCATCTCGCTTTGAAGCTCCGACCGGCGCTGCTTATAAACGCGCAGGTTCCCGACTTCGGTCTCCAAGGGTTTGAGCTGGTCCTGCGCCGTCTGCAGGTCCGTCCGCACCGAGGACAACGGCAGCCCGGGCACGAACAGTCCCGCCAGCACCAGCACGATCGTCAGCCCGAGATAGAACAGGGCTTGGAGAAACCACGGCCATTCGCGGAATGGTGTCGCCATCGCTAACTCCTCCCCTTGGGCGCGGCCTTCGGGGGTCGCGCCGATCCCGCGGGCTGGGGTGTCGGCTCGCCGGCGGGCTGTCCCGCAATGGACGCGGACATGGAGAAGCCGAAGGTTTCCACCGACGGCTCGATATCGTTTTCCTTGGCACTCTTGATTTCCACCTTATCGAAATAGCCGGAGCGCTTCAGTTCGGTAATAAAGTTCGCGACGGCGTTAATCGATCCGGCCACTCCTTCGATCTGGAGGGAGTCGCCGCTGCGATTCAGAGAGGTCAGCCACAGCGCATCGACGCGAACCACGGTATTGGCAACCATCTGGAGCAATTCCTCCGCGCCACTGCGGTTCCGCTGCAGCGTTTCAATCACGTTGATACGCTGCTGCAGGACACCCTTCTGGGCCTCGAACCGTTCCACATCCTGCTTGATCTGTTCCAGGCTGGCCTTCTCGGCGCGCAGCGCGTTGATGCGCTTGGTGGTCTCGTTGAGCTGCTGCTTTTGTTGATAATAGGTAATCCCAAGGATGACGACGGCCAAGCCGACCGCCACGATCGCGAACAGCACCTGCATGGTCGCTTCGAGCGGCAAGGCCTGCTTGGGAGCCTTGGGACGGGCCTGTCCGAGTAGGTTGATCCGAATCATGGCGTATCGAAACTCCTCAGCGCGAGGCCTGTGGCGATCACCAGGCGGGGCGCCAGTTCACGAAGTTGTGCTTCGTCGTGACGCGCAGGGTTGATTGCGATCTTGCGGAATGGGTACAACTCCTCGACGGTCATGGCAAATTCGTCCTTCAACAGGTCGAGCAGTCCCGGCACACGCGCCGTCCCTCCGGAGACCACGATCTGGCGTATGTTTTCGCCGCTGGCCGTGGCGCGAAAGAAGTCAAAGGTTTTTTGAATTTCCAAGATCAAAATGTCGGAGACGGAGCGCAGGATCGAGGTGCGCTGCTCCTCACTGACGCCCGCATGGGTCCCACCGGTTTTGAGATTCTCGGCATCCTCGAAGCTCAAGTCGAGCTCCTTTTGCAGGGCGTCGGTGTACTGATTGCCGCCCACGGAAACGTCGCGGGTGAACAAGGGGATATCTCCCCGGACGATGGCGATGTTCATCACCGTGGCGCCAATGTTGAGCAAGGCGACGACCTGCGAAGGATCCGGCTCGTAATTCACTTCGTAGCAGTTCTGGAGCGCGAAGGCGTCGATATCCACCACCACCGGCACCTTGCCGGCCTGCGCCAGCACGTTGGTGTGGTTGAGAATCTTGTCCTTCTTCACCGCCACCAGCAGCACGTCCAACTGGCTTTCGGTGGTCTCCATGATTTGATAGCTGAGGTTGACGTCGGCGATGTCGAATGGGATGTGCTGGCTGGCTTCCTCTTGAATCCGGTCGAAGAGCTCTTCCTCGGTCATCAGGGGCATAGTCACGCGCTTCACGATGACCGAGTGCCCTGAGACGGAGGTGGCGACATCCTTGCTCTTGATTTTCCGGCTGTCGAAAATGGAAACGATCTTTTCCGCCACGGCCGGCGCGTCCATGATGGCGCCGTCCACCACGGTGTCCTGCGCGAGAGCCTCCACCCCATAACTCACCAGCTCGTAGCCGGTTCTCGACTTCTTCAGCTCGACAGCCTTCACCGAACTGGAGCCGATGTCCAAACCAATTAACGTTTTCGTCTTTTTGAACATCGCGCGGCCCTTTGCTCCTCGCTCTCCCCTTCGGGGGAGGACTCCGCATGCCTTTGCTGCGGCTCGAAAAAAAAGCCCTTTGTCGTTTCGCCCCTGCCCGGAAGATCTCTCGCCAACTCATGTACCAAAAGTACTAAGAGACCCGGTACGTCCTGAGACCGTTTATGGCATCCAAGTCTAAAGCTGTCAACCGGGATGTGCTCACAGTGTGCTTTTGCCAAACACCGGCCGGAGGGACAGGTGCGGCTCGAAAACGCCAAAAATACAAGCTGGCACGCACGATTTGCGCGTTGGAGTGCTGGGAAACGGGGACGATCCGGCCGTTGCCGTATTGGTACTTTGCCCTTTACTTTTTCTTCTAGGAGACCCTAACCAACCACCATCCCAGGGTGGGACGCGGCGTGGCCCTGGCAACGGACGCCGGCAACCAGCGCGCCCAACTCGCATAGAATCGCTGGAATTCGGGAGTTTTGCGCGCGGACGCGGGAAGCGGGAGTGAAGGGCCGATCCTAACGATCGAGTTTCAGCTGCTTCCAGATGGAGTCCACGCGCCGCTTGGTCGCTTCGTCCATCTTGATTTCGTCGGGCCAGCGTCCCGCAAAACCTTCTTCGGGCCACTTGCGCGTGGCGTCGATTCCCATCTTCGAGCCGAAGTCCTGGCGGCGGGCGGCGTGGTCCAGGGTGTCGACCGGCCCGAGAACGAACTGGATATCCCGCTCCGGATCAATGGCGCACAGGGCCTTCCACAATACCTCGCGAGAGTCCTGCACGTTGACGTCGTGGTCCACCACCACAATCACTTTGGTGAACATGGCCTGGCCGAGGGACCAGATCGCGTTCATGGTCTTCCGCGCATGGCCCGGATAGCTCTTGCGGATCGACACGATCATCAGATTGTGGAACACGCCTTCGGCGGGCATGGCCACGTCCACAATCTCGGGGTGCTGCATCTTCATGATGGGGAGGAAGATTCGTTCGATGGCATGGCCCACGAAGTAATCCTCTTGCAGGGGCGGTCCGACGATCGTGGCCAGATACAGGGGATCCCTGCGCTGGGTAATGCAGGTGACGTGAAACACGGGGTAGAGCCCCTCCAGCGAGTAAAAGCCCGTATGGTCGCCAAAGGGTCCTTCGGTGCGCATTTCGGCGAGATCGACGTAGCCCTCGAGGACAATTTCGGCGTTCGCGGGCACTTCGAGGTCGACGGTCTTGCACGCCACCAGTTCGACCGGATCGCGCCGGAGAAAACCCGCCAGAAGAAACTCATCCATCTCGGGCGGCGCCGGCAAAATACCGGCCAGGCAGGTGGCGGGATCGGAGCCGATGGCGACAGCCACCTCGAGTTTCCCGTCCTTGTTTTTCGCGCGCGCCCTGCGGAAATGCTCGGCGCCCTGCTTCTGCGTCTGCCAGTGCATCCCCGTGGTATGGGCATCATATACCTGCATGCGATAGCAGCCCACGTTGCGCTTCCCCGTCTCCGGATTCCTGGTGATGACCATGGGCCAGGTGATGAAGCGGCCGCCATCCTGCGGCCAGCACTGCAGGATGGGGTAATCGAGCAGGGAAAACCCCTCGGTGCGCACCACTTCCTGGCAAGCGCCGCTCTTCACCGTTTTCGGGAAGAACGAACCGATCTCCGCCAGCTTGGGCAGCATCTTCATCTTGTCGAGCAGGCCCTGGGGCGACTGCATGTCGACAAAGGAGGAAATGCGCCCGGCGATTTCGTCGAGCGAATCGACTTCCAGAGCGAGGTTCATGCGGCGGTGGCTGGCGACGATGTTGGTCACCACGGGAACGCGCGATCCTCGCGGCCGCTCGAACAGCAGCGCGGGACCGGCAGCCTTGACGGCCCGGTCGGTGATCTCCGTGATCTCGAGGACCGGATCGACCTCCGCGGAAATGCGCCGGAGTTCGCCCTCCTTCTCGAGCTTGTGCACAAAATCCCGCAGGTCTTGATAGGCCACTTCCCCTCCCTCGCTCTGCACCAATGAGCCGGCGCCTTCTGCGCCGCCCACTGTAACACGGACGCTCGTGACTGCTAAACATAGACAGCGGCCGGGCCGCAGAAAGGGGCGCTCGAGAAATCCGACTCGCGGACACAATTCCGTGGAACCTAACCGTGGCCCAAAGAAACTCACCGGCCGCGCCTTGGCCGCGGCGGGCCAAGCGGACGTAACGGGACCGGGAGAACGTACGTCTGTAATGGAGCAGGAGCGGATGTCGCCCATGCGCCGGGGAGCGAACTCGGCGGCGTCATTTGATGTTGTGAAAGCAGAGGCCCATGTCGCTGAAAGAGTCCTATCAAAAGCACAAGAAGGCATACGTCATCGGTTTGGCATGCGTGATCCTGATCCTAATCCTGTGGTATGTCTTTAAAGGCGGCTCGTCACAGCCGAAATACACTACCGTAACGGTGCGGCGGGGTGATATCACGGCGATCGTGCAGGCCACCGGCACCATCAACCCGTTGACCACGGTTCCCGTCGGCTCCTACGTTTCCGGCACGGTGCAATATATCTTCGCGGATTTTAATACCCGGGTAAAAAGCGGGCAGGTGCTAGCGCAGCTCGATCCAGCCATCTATCAAGCGCAGGCAACGCAGGCGCGCGGCAACCTGGAGAACGCGCGGGCCAATCTGCTGACCCTCGCCGCCAACATCCAGGTGGGCGAAGCCAACCTCGCGAAGGCTCAGGCCAACTTACGATACCAGCAGGACACCGCCAAGCGGTCGCAGGATCTTTTCCGGTCGGGCGTCATATCCACCGATGCTAACGAACTGGTGCAATCGTCGCTGGGGCAATCCCAAGCGGAAGTGCAGTCCGCGCAGGCCGCGCTCGCGCAGGCCCGCGCCCAATTGAATCAGGCGCGCGCGCAAGTCACGTCGATGGAAGGCGGCCTGAAAGTGGCGGAGACGAACCTGAAATACACCACGATCCTTTCCCCGATTGACGGCACAGTGGTGGCTCGCAATATCGACGTGGGCCAATCGGTGGCCGCGGCCCTGCAGGCGCCCAACGTGTTCAGCGTCGCACAGAACCTCACGCGCATGCAGGTGTACGTGGCCGTTGATGAATCCGATACCGGAAACATTCACGTCGGGGCGCCCGTGACGTTTCAGGTGGACGCGTTCCCCACCGACCTCTTTAATGGCCGAGTGACCGCCGTCCGGCTCAATCCCACGACCGTCCAGAACGTCGTGACTTACGGCGTGGTGGTCAACTTCGACAATCCGCAGGAAAAGCTCCTACCTGGCGAGACGGCCTATGTGACCATTCCCATCGGCCACGCCAAGGACGCGGTGTTGATTCCCAATCCCGCGCTCACATTCAAGCCCGCCATCGCATCCAAGGACCTCCAAGACCTCTATAAGCGGTACAATATTTCGCGAGAGGCCTCGACGACACATCTGGGAGGCTGGCAAGCCGTCTGGAAGATCGGACCCGACAAGCAGAGTCTGGTCCCGCTGGCGGTGCAAACCGGGATTACCGACTACAGCAACACGCAGCTCATTCAGGGAGACCTGCGCGAAGGCGACGTCCTGATCAGCGCGCAGCAGACCCAGGGAACCGCCCGTACGGCCACGGCACCGGGTTTCGGAGCGCCCGGCGGGCCGCGTGGTCCGCGCTAATGCGGCTCCGCGAAGGAATTGAGGCGCAACGATGAACCTGCGAGAAGTGATCCGCGTAGCGCTCCGCGCGCTGGCGCGTAACAAGATGCGGACCATCCTGACGATGCTGGGAATCATCATCGGCGTCGGCGCGGTGATCTGCACGGTGGCCATCGGACAGGGCGCCGGCGCGCAGGTCCAGAAGCAAATCCAGTCTCTGGGCGTCAACATGATGATGGTCTTCTCCGGCAGCGTGAGCACCGGCGGGGTGCGCATGGGCAGCCAGGCGACTAAGACGCTGACGGCCGACGACGCGCAGGCGATCCTGCACAATGTGCCGAACATCGCAGCCGTCTCTCCGGTGGTCTTTTCGCCGGTCCAGGTCGTGGCCGGCAATCAGAACTGGTTCACGCGCGCCCAAGGCGCCTTGCCGGACCTTCTGCAAGTCCGCAACTGGCCGGTGGTGGCGGGCAGCCCGTTCTCCCAGAGGGACGTGGACGTGGCCGCGAATGTCTGCCTGGTCGGCAATACGGTGGCGCAGCAGTTGTTCGGCGACCAGGACCCCGTAGGGCAGACCATCCGCATCAAGAATCTTCCCTTCCGAATTCTCGGCAAACTCGAAACGAAGGGGCAGTCGGGTATCGGACAGGATCAGGACGACATCATCATCATGCCCTACACCACCTTGCAAAAGAAAATCGCCGGCATCACCTGGGTGCAATCGATCTTCATGTCCGCAACCTCCCAACAGGCGATGCCAGCCGCGCAGGACGCCATTGCGGCCTTGCTCCGCCAGCGGCACCACCTGCGCCCCGGCGAGGACGACGACTTCATGATGCGCAGCCCCAACGAAATGGCGAACGCCGCCGCCGCGAGCTCCTTGGTCATGACCGCCCTGCTCGCCGCCATCGCTTCCATCTCGCTGCTGGTCGGCGGCATTGGAATCATGAACATCATGCTGGTGTCGGTGACCGAGCGGACGCGCGAGATCGGCGTGCGCATGGCCGTGGGCGCCACGGAAGCAGATGTGCAGCGGCAGTTTCTGAGCGAGGCGCTAGTGCTCAGCTCGATCGGCGGGCTGATCGGAATCGCCCTGGGAACGGCCGGGTCGATCCTGATTTCGCACTTTCTGCAGTGGTCCACGCTGGTCTCGCCCCTTTCTGTCGTCGTGGCCGCCGTCTTTTCAGCCGGCGTTGGAGTCTTTTTCGGCTACTACCCCGCGCGCAAGGCCGCGCGGCTGGATCCCATTGAGGCGCTCCGCTATGAATAAATGCTGGAATCGGATGTTGCGGTACTCGGTGTTGGCCGCCGCGGTGGCGGCGGGAATTGCAGGGGGGGCGAACACCTACGCCCAAGACAAGAAGACATCCACGGGCGAGGAGTTCTTTATCGTCGCGTCGGTGGATCTCATGAAGTCGCAGCTTCTGCTCAAGCGGCCGAGCGAGGTCACCATGCTCATGAAGGTCAATGAAAAGACGAAGTATGCCGACGACGCCGGCAAACCGCTGACGCTCTCCGATTTGCGCGCCGGAGACACCGTGTGGGTTCTGTCCTCCAACCCTGCCGACCCCACGGCCAGCCGCATCCGCAAAGGCCAGATGACCGTCGCCGATCTGCACCGCTACTACCTCGATTACCCGGAAATCAAATAGGGGGTGAAGCCGACGGGCGCGCCAGACGCGCGACCATGTGCTGGGGCCGGGCACGGCGCGCCGTGCCCCTACGGGAGAACGGCAAGAAACCTCAACTCATCACCTGGCCGCCCGAGACGTCGATGGCCTGGCCGGTGATTGCGCGGGCCTCGTCGCATGCCAGCCAGACGGTGGCGAAGGCGATCTCCTCGGGTGCAAAAATCCTTTTTTGCGGGCTGTCCGCCGCCAGCATCTCGCGGGCTTGTTCGGCGGTCATCTTGGTCTTGGACGAGATGGTCTGGACCGCCTTTCCCACCATTTCCGTATCCACCCAGCCGGGGCAGACGGCATTCACGGTGATCCCCGAAGTGGCCGTCTCCAGAGCCATCGACCGCGTCAATCCCAGTACGCCGTGCTTGGCCGCGGCATACGCGCCCGCATAACGGAATCCGATCTTGGCCGCCGTCGAGCCGATATTGATAATCCGGCCCGACTTGCGCGGCAGCATCAGCCGCAAGGCCTCCTGCGAGCACAGAAACGTGCCGGTGAGGTTCACGGCCAGCATCCGCTGCCAGGTTTCGAAGCTCAGGCGCGCGAGCAGGTCGCTGTGGCTCTCCCCGGCGGCGTTGACCAGAATGTCGAGTCGGCCCCAACGATCGTGGACGGTGCGAAACAGCGCCGCCACGGAGCCCGGGTCGCAAATATCACAGACGACGGGCAGGGATTCGCGCCCCAACTTCTGAATCTGCCCGGCGACCTTCTCGAGCTGCGCCTGGGTTCTCCCGGCCACGGCGACCGAGCAGCCCTCGGCCGCCAGAGCCAGAGCAATCGCTTCCCCAATTCCCCGGCCACCGCCGGTGACAACCCCGATCTTCCCCTGGAGACGCACGAAGAATTCCTCCTCATAGCTTGATCAAACGAGGGGCAAGGAAGGTGCGCAATCCGCTGCAGAAAGAGCCCCGGGCCCCGGTGCCACGCGATACAGGTAGCATAGGCCGAGGCTCGATTGCAAGTTGGGTGCGTGCGCCGTCGCGCGCCAGTGGCTGGATGGTGCGGCTTGCGGAAAAAGTCGTTTGCATGTCATCCCGAGCGGAGCGAGGGATCTGCTTGTCGCACCAGCCTAAATGAGAGAAGCAGATTCCTCACCCCGGTCAAACGGCGTCCGGGGTTCGGAATGACATGATAGTGGGTGTTTCCGCAACCCGCTCAGCCGCGGGAATGCGCGCGGGTCATGGTTGACCTTGCCGAGCGCCAATGGTATCTGTGGGAGCGAGCCTTTTTCACAATTGGACGTAATTCATTTCACTCCACTAATCTCCCCGGAGGCGCATGGGGGCTCGCGCCGCCGGAGGAAGAGCGAGGCATCATGGGCATTCAGAATGTGACCGTGCTGGGAGCTGGACAGATGGGCCGGGGCATCGCGCAGGTCTCGGCGATGGGCGGGTACCGCACGCAGATGGTGGACGTATCGGACGAGATTCTGCGCGCGGCGCAGGAAAATATCCGCAAGGAACTGGAAAAGGGCGTCGCCCTGGGAAAGCTCACCGAGGAGCAGCGGGATCAAACCCTCAAGAACCTGATCCTCGAAAAGGACCCGGAGAAGGCGGCCCGCACCGCCGACCTGGTGATCGAGGCCCTCCCCGAGGACATGAAGCTCAAGATCTCGACGTTCGCGCGCCTGGACAAGGTGGCCCCCGCTCACACGATCTTTGCGTCGAATACGTCTTCGCTCAGCGTCACGGAGATGGCCGCGGTAACGACCCGCGCGCCGCGCATCCTGGGGATGCACTTCTTCAATCCGGTTCACAAGATGAAACTGCTGGAACTGGTCCAGGCGCTAGAAACCACGCGGGAAGTGATCCAGATCGCCGAGGAAGTAGGCCGGCAAATGGGCAAGGAGACCGTGGTGGTGCGGGAGTCGCCCGGATTCATCACCAGCCGCATCAACGCCATGATCGGCAACGAGGCGTTCTACATGCTGCAGGAAGGCGTGGCCACCGCCCTGGACATCGACAAGGCCGTCAAGCTAGGGCTCAACCACCCCATGGGCCCTCTGGAGATGGGCGACATGGTCGGGCTGGACACGCGCCTGCACGTGCTCGAGTATCTGCACGAAACACTGGGCGATAAATTTCGCCCGTGCCCGCTCATGATCCAGTACGTCAAGGCGGGACGCCTGGGCCGCAAGGTGGGGCGCGGCGTCTACGAGTACCCCGCGCAGCCAAAGAAACCCTGAGCGTCGGGGTCCACTCAGGCGGTAACGAGATACAACCGATCAATCGCCCCGGAAGATGGGTAATATGAAGGGAATGGCGGGTCCGTTTCGCGGGAAACGCTGGACACTGTCTTTTTTTGATGTTATTCAAACCATTCCGAGGCGGCGTGCCAGTACCGCGCCGCGGGGACTGATACAGCAGTGGCCATGAGGATGCTGGAGCACAGGTTCTATTTCACTTGGAGAAGATCATGAAAAAGTCAGCCGGAAAGAAGAAATCCGCAAAGCGTGCAGTCGCTCGTCCGCACAAGGCGAAGAGCGTAGTCCGGGCGGTGGCCAGCCCGGCTGCAGCGAGCACGGCCATCGTGGAAATCGTGGGACCGAATGTGGACGCCGTTCTTCGCATGATGGACACGATGGAGAAGGCCTGGAGCGACAAGAACCTGCCGGAACTCTACAGCCACTATTGGCACAACGACGGGTTCGTGCTGTTCACGTCGCGTGGAGCCTACTACGGGTGGCCTGCGGCGAAGAAAATGTTGGATCAGTATTTCGACAATCTCGAGGAAGTCACTCTGAAATTCGGCCCGCGCAAGGTGAGGGTGTTCGGCGACACGGCGACCGTGGTCTACGAATGGCGCACGGACGGGAGATCGAAGACTGATGGAACTCATCTCTACCGGGAAGGCTACGGAACCGACGTGTTTCTCCGGGAGAAGGGTTCCTGGAAGCTGTACCACAACCATGTTTCGCTGGCGCGTCCGGACACCATCCTGATGCGGAGTGAGGCCTAGAAGCGGGGAGTTCTCGAAACACGCAGGCATCGCGACGGCAGGGGACAACCGGCACCAGTCCCCTGCCGTCTTCTATTTTCGGGGCTGTGCGAAGCAGGCCTCGGGGCAGACTAACAGGGTGCCGAAAAAGACGCGTCAGGGAGCTTCAGGGGCTAAAGCCCCACTGATTGTATAGCGCTGATGTCGCCGCTGAAGCGGCGACCCACAAAGCTCTCAGGTTCTTCAGCATCCTGCTACAGTTTGAACAGGCGGATGGCGTTGTCGGCGAGGAGATTTCGCCGCGCTTCGTCACGCAGGCCGAGCTGGTCAACTTGATCGAGGCTGGGCTTCCAGGGCAGCCCGTTCGTGCCCCAGAGGCAGCGTTCGTGCCCCAGGCGGCTGCCGACAAATTGCACCAGCTCGGGCTTCAGATACTTGGGCATCCAGGCGTCAATGCCGATGTAGATGTTCTCCCACTTGTAGCAGCACGAAATCAGCTCCTCCACCCAGGGCCAGCCGGTGTGCGCGCCCACCATTTTGAGCGTCGGGAAATCGCTGGCGATCTGATCGAGATACGCGGGCCGGCCGTGTTCGCTCGGCATGCCCTCCAGCACGTGTCCCACCTGCATGGACACGGGAATATCGAGCTCGACGCACTTGGCGAACAGCGGATACATTTTTCGGTCCGACAGGGGGATATCGAAGCCGTAGATATGGACGTAGACGCCCTTGAAGCCGTACTGCTTGACGGCCACTTCGATTTCCTGGAGGCTCTCGGGGATGCGGAAGGGGTTGTAGCCGGCCAATCCCACGAAGCGCTGCGGATATTTCTGCGTGTACTGGGTCACTTCCTCCAGCTTCGTGTCCATGTACATCCACCGGTTGCGGTAGGACCACATCTTGGTCTGGGTGATGAAGACCTTGTCGACATTGGCTTCGTCCATCTGGCGAATCATCGCCTCCATGCTCTCGAACGAAGGCAGGCTGCCGCCGAGCGCCCGCTCCATGCGGCAGATGAGCTCGCCCTTCTTGGCCTGGGTCCACCGGGCAATGAACTCCGGCGTGGCCACGTAATACATGAAATCAATCGCCTTGATGTCTTTAGCCATGATTTTCCTCGCCTCCCGAGGCGTCACGATCCGGCGGCAAGACTACAATGCCCGTAGCGCAGCTGGAATTCGCTTCCCTCAGCGGCTAAAGCCGCTCGCATCTTGCCGCCTTTGCGGCACGGCTAAAGCCGTGCCCTGACGCAAGACGCGGCCGGCCGCGCAGCCGCTAACGTCCTCGATAAATCGCCTTGCGGTGATTCAGAAATGCGTCGATGCCTTCCTTCAAGTCTTCGCTGTCGTACAACGGCTGCAGGATTTCGTGCTCGATGAGCACGCCCTCGGCAATGCCGGTCTCGAGGCTGGCCCGTGCCGCCAGCTTTACCTTGCCGATGGCTCGAGGCGGCTTGTTGGGCGGGCAGAACTGGCGCGCAAACGCCATCACGTCGTCCCAGTAGGTTTCCGCGTCGTAGACATGGTGAACCAAGCCGATGGCCAGGGCCTCCTCGACGCTGAGCAAGCGGCCCGTGGTGAGCAACTCGACGGCGCGGGCGTAACCCAGGATGCGCGGCAGGCGCTGCGTTCCGCCTCCGCCAGGGCCCTGCCCCAAGTTGACCTCCGGGAGACCGATCTTGGACGAGCCGCGCTTGGCCAGGCGGAAATCGCAGCCCAGCGCCATCTCCAACCCGCCCCCCAGGGCATGCCCGTTCAGCGCGGCGATCACGATTTTGGGCGTCACTTCCAGCCGCCGGATGGTTTCCTGGAGGAGAAGGCAGAAGTAGTAAAGGAACTCCGACGACTTCTCCTTCAGCATTTGAATATCGGCGCCGCCGCAGAAAAACTTGTCTCCCTTGCCCCGCAGGATGATGCAATGCACTTTTTCGTCCAGGCGCGCTTGCAGGATGGCGTCATCGAGGTCGCGCAGCAGATCGTAGGAGCAGGTATTGGCCGGCGGGGCGTCGAGCTGCAGGACGGCGATGCCGTCCTGCGCGGAATAATCAACGAGTTTTCCCATGTGCTGGCTCCTCGGCCGGATTGGATCCGGATTGTCGCATGCCGGGGCGTGCCGGCCGAACTACTTGGCCGCGATGCTAGCCCTTCTTGGCTTCCGAATAATCAAAGAAGCCGCGGCCGGTCTTGCGTCCCAGCTGTTTCTCCTGAACCATCTTCCGCAGGATCGGGCCCGGATCAAAGCGTGCCCCCAGCTGCCGCGTGAGGTCTTCCATGATGTGCAGCTCGGTATCCAGGCCCACCAGATCAGCCAGGCGAAAAGGGCCCATGGGGAAGTTATAAGCAAGCTGAATCCCTTTGTCGATATCCTCGATGGTGCCCACGCCCTCCTCCAGACAACGCAGCGCCTCGCAGATGTAGGCCTGCCCGATCCGGGTGGTGATGAAGCCGGGGCGGTCGCGCGAAACGACCACTTCTTTATCGAGTCCCGCGCAGAAGGCCCGCGCCGTGGCAATGGCTTCGTCCGACGATTTCTCGCCGCGCACCAGCTCGACCAGCTTCATCACCGGGACGGGATTGAAGAAGTGAGTGCCCACCACGCGCTCGGGATGGCGCGTGGCCGCGGCGATCTGCGTGATCGAAATCCCGGACGTATTGCTGGCCAGAATCGCTCCCGGCGCGCATAGGCGGTCCAATTGCTCGAATACCTTCTGCTTGACGCCCAGATCCTCGGTCACGGCTTCAATCACGATCTCCGCCTTACTCAGGGCCGCGAAGTCGGTGGCGTATCGGATGCGCTCGCGCAGCGGCGCCGCCTGCGCTTCGGTCAAGACGCCGCGCTTGATGCCGCCGTCGAAGAGTTTGGCGACCCGGGCGCGGCAGCCGGCGAGCAATTCTTCGGTCGGCTCCATGATGGTGACCGATGCGGGCGACTTGAGCAAGACCGTGTAAGCGATGCCCGAGCCCATCAATCCCCCGCCGATGACTCCTACGTTCTCTGCCATAAGACCTCACTGGTACGAATTGAGCGGCGTGACCTCCGCCGGTAATTTTCCGGTAGATGCTTACGCACCGCGGCGGGCCCGCATTTCCTGGCGGATCAGCTCCGCGTCCTGGGGGGTGAGGTGGTCCGCCGAAAGAGGGATCAGGCGTTCATTCTCGACCATGATGTGCGGGCGATACACCCCGGTAAGGTGCGCGACCAGCCCGTCGCACCGGCCGGCCTGTTCCGGTGACGGAGACGCGGGCGCGGCGGGAAACGCGGCCACCTCGGCCTTGAGCTTCTCGAGGATGCCCTCTTTTTCCCGGTGCTGGCTCTCGAGCATGGTCGTCAGTTCCTTGAAGAGCGGCGTGTCGTCGCCGCCGTTGGCCAGAATGCGGGGAAATACCGACTCCTCTTCGTCCTCGGTGTGAAGGCGCCCCATCCGCTCGAGAAATTGCAGGGCGTTCTCCAAAGCTTCGCGAGCTTCCTGGCGCTTCGCCTCGGACTCGGAGCGCAAATGCGGAATCACTCGTTCGAGGACTTGCAGGCGTTCCTCGATGCGATCGTGGCAGGCGACCAAATGTTTCAGCGGATCGTTGATCGCCACTCCCGCGTCCACGCCCGTCTCTGGGTTGTGGGTAAGACGATTCACCGGATATACCATGACGCACCATCCCTTCGTATGGCGGGATGCCGGGCCGCCTCGACTGCTGCGTCGAAGTCTTCCGGCATCCTGCCCGTACCGTTGCTGCCCGGCGGCTGGGCCGCCGCAACTTCTAGCTGGACAGCTTTTGGAAGTTGGGAGGCCGCTTCTCCTTGAACGCCTTGTAGCCCTCGGCAAATTCCTCGGCGAGCATGCACAGCGACTGGGCCTGCGCCTCCGCCTCGATGGCCGCCGGCAGGGACATATTCCATTCGTTGAAGAGCATCACTTTGGTCATGCCCATGGAGAAGATCGGACCGGCCGCGAGCTTGCGAGCCAACGCCATGGCTTCGTTCTCGAGTTCCTCGGGCTTGACGATCTTATTCAGGAGGCCGATCTGCTCGGCTCGCTGTGCCGTGATCGCTTCGCCCAGGTAGAGCAACTCCAAGGCGCGGGCGGTGCCCACGATGCGCGGAAGGAGATAGGCCACGCCCATGTCCGCACCGGTGAGGCCCACGCGGGTGAACAGGAAGGCCATCTTCATGCCTTCGACGGCGATGCGAAAGTCGCTGGCCAGGGCGATCGCCGCGCCGGCACCTGCGGTGACGCCGTTCAGGGCGGCGACGACCGGCTTGCGCAGCTCGCAGATATTTTTGGTGAGGTCGCCGGTCATGCGGGCGAACTCCATCATGGCCTTGGGCCCGCGCTTCAGAAGCTGCCCGATGATTTCCTCGACGTCTCCGCCGGAGCAAAAGCCGCGCCCCGTCCCCGTGATGACCACGGAGCGGACGCTATCGACGCGCTGCAGCGTGGCAAACAGGTCCCTTAATTCGGCATAGACTTCAAAGGTGATCGCATTGAGAAACTGGGGACGGTTGAGCGTGATGCGCGCGACTCCGTCCTCTTCCTTGTACAGAAACGTCTTCGCTTCGATTGCCATGGTTGTGCTCCGCTCCTTCGTTTTGGAAGATGAGTACGATTTAATTCTTCGGCGCCTTCAATAATTGATGAGAAATGATTTCCTTCTGTATTTCCGACGTCCCTTCATACACTCGCAGCGCCCGGACTTCCCGGTAGAGGCGCTCGACGACGCTCCCGCGGAGCACGCCGATTCCGCCGTGAATCTGCAGCGCCTGGTCGATCACGCGCTGGGCACTCTCGGTGGCGTAGAGCTTGGCCATAGAGGAAGCCAGCACCAACGACGCGTCGTCCTTGCCCGCAGCGGCCGCTCCGGCGGCTGCCGCGCGCCGCGACTCATCGAGCCTGCGCGCCGCCTGAAATACGAGCAGGCGGCTGGCTTCCAGCTCGGTGGCCATCTCCGCCAGCATGAAACGCAGCCCCTGGAACTCGGAGAGGCTCTTGCCGAACTGCACGCGCTTCTTGGCGTAGCCGAGCGCCTCTTCCAGCGCGCGTTCCGCCAGGCCCAGAGCCGCCGCGCCGACCGTGGTGCGGAAGGCTTCGAGCGTCCTCATCACCAGGCTGTATCCCTCGCCCTCCTGCCCCAGCAGGTTTTCCCGCGGCACCCGGCAACCCTCCAGCCGGACTTCGCCGATGGGATGCGGGGCAATCACTTCGAGTCTTTGGGTGGTAAATCCGGGACAATCTTTCTCGACGACGATGGCGGAGATGCCCTTGCGTCCCTGCGCCGGATCGGTTTTCGCAAAGACCACGTAGAAATCGGCCACACCGGCATTGGAAATGAATTTCTTATGGCCATCGAGGATGTAGTGGTGGCCGTCGCGCCGCGCCGTGGTCTGGAGGCTGGCGGCGTCGGAGCCCGCCTGGGGTTCGGTGAGGGCAAAGGTGGCAATCAGATCGCCGGCGGCGACGCGCGGCAAATACTTCTTCTTCAGCTCTTCGCTGCCGGCCAGCGTGACCGGATAACTGCCCAGCCCCTGCATGGCGAACATCGTGTCGGCCAGCGCGGAGTAACGAGCCAGCCCCCTGCGGATCAGGCAAACCGAGCGGATGTCGACGGAAGGATGAACCCCGCCGTACGCGGCGGGCACGACGTAGCGGGCCAAGCCCTCCTGGGCGAGCAGCCGGAGGAGCGCGAGGCCCTGCGCGATGTAGTCTTCCTCTTCGGCGGAACGCGGATCAATCTTGGCGCGCGAGAAATCCTCGACCCGCTGTGCCAGACCTTCGTATTCCGGGTCGAACAGCGTTGGGGGAACCGTCATTTTCGACGCCGCCTCACGGCTTGCCGCTTCCGCGCACATTGGGTTGTGCCTCTAGCTTGCCAGGGAGCGCAGCCAGCAACGCCCCAACGAGTTCCGCCACTTTCGTTCCAAGAACCTGGAACAGCACTAACACATCGTCAGGCCGCCGTTGACGCTGATGATCTGGCCGGTAATGAAATCGGCTTCGGGCGATGCCAAGAACGCGACGGCTCCGGCGACATCCTCGGGGCTGCCCACGCGGCCCAGCGGAATCGCGCGCGTCACCGCGTCCAGCACCTTGTGGGCTTTCTCGGAACTCTGGCGAATTTCATCGAGCAGCGGCGTTTCGGTGACGCCCGGGCAAATGACGTTGACGGTCACCTTGTGGCGGGCCATTTCGCGCGCCAGTGATTTCGAAAACGAGATGACCGCGCCCTTGGCCCCGGCGTACACCGCCTCGCCCGTCGAGCCGACGCGCCCGGCGTCGGAGGAAATGTTGATCACTTTGCCCGAGCCGCGCGCCACCATGTGCGGCAGCAGCGCCTTGCAGGTATACAGGATCGCCTTGTAGTTGATGGCGATCACCCGGTCCCAGGTGCTCTCCTCGTTTTCCAGGAACGGCTGCACCTTGTCCCAGCCGGCGTTGTTCACCAGCGTGTGGATTTGTCCGAAGCGGCTCAGGGCCTCGTTGATGGCCGCGTCGACGTCCTCCCGCTTGGTCAGATCCACGCGGATGGCCAGGGCCTCGCGCCCCAGGGCCTCGATTTCCTTCTTCACCGACTGCGCGTTGTCGGCCAGAATGTCCAGCACCGCCACGCGATATCCGTTCCGGGCCAGCGCCAAGGCGATGGACCGCCCGATGCCGCGTCCCGCTCCGGTTACAATTGCGGATTTTACTTCACCAGCCATCGTTTCCTCCCATCCCGCTCAGTTATAAAATCGTATCGGCGTTGCCGTGCCGGAAAACCTAGGAAAACTTCTTGTGTTGCGCGCCGGCGACCGCGCCGCCCAGCCGTTTGGTATCTCTGGTAACCCAGCAGCGCGGCGCCCAGAGCCGTAATCGTGTCCGGCTCGTCATTGACGTTGATGGCGTGTCCGATGGTTTCCTTCAAGGCCTCCACCATCCCGCTCTGCCGCGCGACGCCGCCGACGAACGTGACTTCGTCCTCCAGGCCCACGCGGGACAGCAGCGCCTTGGACCGGCTGGCCAGCGAGTTGTGAATTCCGCGGATAATGTTCTCGACGCTCTGGCCGTCGCTCACGTGGTTGATGATCTCCGTCTCGGCCAGCACCGCGCACACGCTGCTGATCGTCGTCGGTTTCCCGGCGGAACTGGAAAGCGGCCCGAGCTTCTCGATGGGAATCTCCAGATAGTGGGCGGCCCGCTCGAGGAATCCTCCCGAGCCCGCCGCGCACTTGTCGTTGGACTTGAATTCCTTCACCTTCCCGCCTTCGCGCAGCCGGATGGCGCGCGTGCTCTGCCCGCCCACGTCGAGGACGCACTTGGTGTTGGGAAACAGGTGTTCGGAGCCTCGCGCCGCGCAGGTGATGTCGGTAATCTGCAAGTCGCGGAACGGGATGTTGTACCGCCCCAATCCCGTGGTGGCCACATATTTCACGTCGTCAAGATGTCCGCGCGCCTTGGCCAGCGCCTTTTCCAGCGCCTCCTTGGCCACGCCGGGGAAGTCCGGCCGGGTTCTCACCAGGGCGGTGGCGCAAACTTTCCGCGATTCATCCAACAGGACGACCTTGGTGGTTCTGCAACCGATATCAATTCCCGCCACATAATCCATGGAACACCCCTGTCGCTCTCAGTATGACTTCCCTTCCTCGACTTCCGAACGCGATGCCGGGCTGGAAGCGCCCGGCGCAGCCAACTACTTCTTGACTGCTTTGTCCGCCCCGGAGGCGGCCGCCACGCCACCGGCCAAGGCCCGTTCCAGCGCAAAAATCGCCGCGCCGATCGCGCCGATATAGTGCGAGTCGTCGCAGACGTTGACGGGAAACCCCAGCTTCTCCTCCAGCGCCTTCACCATCCCGATGTTCCGCGACACGCCGCCGGTGAAGGTAATCTCCGGCTCGATTCCCACGCGGCGCACCAGGGCCACCGTCCGCGAGGCGATCGCGCTGTGCACGCCGCCCAGAATGTCCGGCACGGTCTTGCCTTCGGCCAGGTAGGACATGATGTCGGACTCGACGAACACGGCGCAGACCGTGCTGAGGCGCACCGGCTTCTTGCACAGCAGCGAAATCGGGACCCATTTTATCCAGCGTGAGGCCCGCGGTTTCCGCGGCGTTGGACAGAAAGCGCCCCGTGCCGGCCGCGCACTTGTCGTTCATCACGAAGTCCTTTACGTCTCCGTCTTCGCCCGACGCGGATGCCCTTGGCGTCCTGCCCTCCCATGTCGATCACCGTGCGGGTCTTGGGGAACAGGAAATTCGCGCCGCGCGCGTGGCACGAGATTTCCGTGATTTGCGCGTTGCCGAACGTCACCTTGTAGCGCCCGTAGCCGGTGCCCACGACGTAGGCGGCGCCGTCCGCGGCGACTCCCGCATCGGCAGCGGCCTCTCGAAACGCGCGCTCCGCCGCCTGGGAAACCATGGCCCCCGTATTGATCAGGGCGCGGCCGATAATCTTGCGCTGCTCGGACAGCACAATCGCCTTGGTCTGCGTCGATCCGACGTCCACTCCGCCTGCGTAGATCATGTCGCCCTACCTTTCCTGATCTTGTTTCCCGCGGCCGGGCGTCCCCGGCGCGCTCCTATTTATTGACGAGCATTCTCTGGTGCTCGATCGATTCGAAGAATGCGTCCACGCGGTTGCGGATCTGCGCTTCGGCGAAATACCGCGGGTCTTCGATGTCCGATTCGACCAGCAGCGTCGGTACGCCCAGTTGCTTGGTGAAGTATTCCCGCATGTCGCCCTGCCCGGCGGAAAACAGCCGGCAGCTCTTCACGGAGTGGATGACCAGCGCGTCGGCGCCCCACAGGTCGACGTAGTCCTTGATCTGCTTATACCGCTGCAGGAAATTGCGGTTGGCTCAGGTTGAATTCAAGCATGTGCTTGGCCATGCTCTCGATCGGCCGCAGCGGATCATGCTGGAATCCGAATTCCCAGATGCCGCCCACGGTCGAGTACGTCGAGGCGATGGCCACCGCGCCCCAGCCGCGAGAACATGTCCCGGAACTGCCGCAGGTACGGCCAGGGTGGAGGCCCTTCCATCACGATGCGGAACTTCTCCTTCGGCAACGGGCCCTCGCGCATCTCCGCGCGCTTCTTCATTTCCTTGTAGGCTTCCTGGAAGAACCACAGCCCGTCCTCGGTGCCCCGCAGGCAGTACAGCGGAGCCATCATCATGACGGAGTCGAAATAGGCGTCGAAGGGCGCCGGGCGCTCGCGCGTCAGTTTCTTGATCTCCGACCACAGGTGCCCGGTCTCGGCGGAAAGCTCGGTGATGCGCTGCAGTTTCTTGTAGTCCAGCGACTTGCCGGTCATCCGCTCGAAGATCACGATGAGCTCCTCGAGTTGCTTGACCACGTAGTTCAGGTCTTCGGCGGAGGGATCGTCGCTCGCCATGTTGCGGCTGAATGGAACGTCCAGATTGTAGATGGGCCTGTGGGAAAATTCGGCCAGGTGCTCGAACCATTGCAGGTAGACGTTGCAGCCCACGTAGTTGCACAGAATCAGGTCGGGCTCGGGAATCGTGGCGAACGGCGTCTTGCGCCCCGCAAAATACATTCCCACGTCTGCCTTGACGTAGGCGCAGTTGTCGGTGGAGTAGCCCATCTCCTCCGCCGCCAGGATGTGCCCCAGCGACTGCTTCTTCACCGCCAATTGCAGGGCGTTGACCTCCGGATAGACCGGGACCATGTCGAACGCCTGAATCAATTCTACGGGGTTGCCGCTGACCAACATGTAGACGGCCTTGTTGCCCCTGCCTTCCGCCGAGGCCGTCAGGCTCTCGTAGTAGCGCCCGATCATGTCCTTCTGCAGGTTGTGCAGCTTGCCTTGATAATCGGATTTCGGTGCTGGCTGAGCCATGCTTCCCTCCCGGATCTGCGGTCGAACGCTTCAGTCAAACAGCAGGGATTCCACGAATGTTTCCGCCTCGGAACGCGCGCGGTCGAAAATCCACGTCTTCTCCTCGAATTCGAGAAGCAGGTGTGGAATCTTGGCATCGTCCAGAGCCTTGCGGTACAGCGCGTAGTCAAACAGGGCCGGCTCGCAGAACTTCGCCGCCATGATGATCACCGCATCCGCCTTATGATCCCGCGCCATCTTGATCAGGTGCGCCGCCTTGACTTCCCTCGAATCATGCTTGGAGCCCGAATAGTAGGCGCGCTCCGAATAACTCTCGGCCAGCGCATGCAGCGGGTTGGCCTCGGTGGGAACGTCCGCCGTGAACCATCTCCAGCCCCGCAGGAAATCGTCGTCCAGGATGTAGCAGCCGGCCTCCTCGATCGTCTCGATCAGGGCCACGGGAGGGAGTTCGCAGAACGAGCCTTCCAGCACCACGCGAATGCGGTCCTTGGGCCGCGCCGAACGCGTCGGCAGCGCCGCCAGAACCTCCTCCAGCATCTCCAGGTTTTTCTCCGGCGCCATCAGCGTGCCCGCGCGCGTCACCAAGAACTGCTCCGCGGCGGAAATCAGATGCGGATTTTCCGAACGCAGCCGGTAGAGCTTCCGCAGCGCCGCGCGAATCCGGTTGTACAGCTGGATGCTGCGGTTCAGATCCTCGGCGGTGGGCTTGTAGCCCGACCGCTCCTGCAAGGCATTGAGAATCCTCCGGTATTCCGTTTCGAGATACTGGATGCCGAGCGGGGACATGAAATTCTGCGGGAAGTGAATGTAATCCACGAACATCCCGGGGAAATTCCGGATGAACACGCTGGCCAGATTGCGCGCCGGATCGCAGATGTTGTGGAACAGCATCCCGTCGACGAACTCCAGCCGCTTGGTGAATCCCAGCTCCAGCGTGGTCTTCACGATCGAGCAGACGAACGACTGAAAGCGCGAATCGGCGTAGGTGATCTCAATCTGGTTGCCCGCTCCAATGATCCCCAACGGCAGCATCCGGCAGGCGTGAATCAGCTCCACCGGGCAGTAGATCGGGAAACAGCCGATGGCCTTGGTCCCTGGATGCTCGGCCAGCCATTGCTTGGCGGCGGAAAATTCCACGTCCTGGGTAATCTCGCGGCAGGACTCGAAAATCGCCTGCAGCCTGGTTGCTTCCTGTACCGGCGTCGTTGCCACCGTTGCTACCTCCCTCGCGGCGCGTCCGCGCCATGGATCATACGCCCGCTACCGCTGCCGAGCCATCTCGTTCTGCCGTTGCGCTGGTCCGCTTGCCGGCCCACTTCGCCGGTGCCGGCCGGGGTGCCGTTCAATGCGGTGATTGTAGGGCGGCGGCGAGTCCATGTCAACACTATTCTGGTACTACAATCCATCAATTGCCCGCATCCCCCAAATGCCCTGCCCCAAGCCAGGACGATATCTTGCCTGGAGTATCTCACGATGCCCCAGGTACGGCGCCGAATATTGCGCGACCACGGTGCAGTTGCCCGCTATTCCGCTCGCATTATCGCTCATCGAAGCGCAAATGATGCTCGCTTCTTGCGCCGCCCTCGATAGCAATGCTATTCTGCACCCAGTTGCTTCGCGAGCGGGCGTCGTACAATGGCAGTATAGAAGCTTCCCAAGCTTCGGACGTGGGTTCGATTCCCATCGCCCGCTCCAGAATTTGCTCCGTGGCACATTCGGCCTGTTTTACCTATCGCGCCGCGCCGACTCTATAACTTTCCTTTGAATCTGGCTCGAAACGCTCTTCGTGGAAGATGGCTCGGCTCAGCGATCCGACGCTACTTTGCCGGCGGGTTTTGGCGTACCGGCTGCGCTCTCCCACGGGTGGCGGGCGATCAGCTTGAGCATGGTGGAGATGGTGATGGAGCGGAAAGTGGCGATGGCGTGGTCATCAATTTCGTTCAATACGACGCGCAAGGCGTGTCCCGCGCCGGTTTCCAGCTCGGAGTCGTGACTGGCGGCGCTTTCCGAGGCGACCGGCTCGAAAATCTGAATGACGTCGAACAGCGTCAGGCGTTTGGCATTGCCGATGAAGCGGTATCCGCCGCCCACGCCGCGGGCCGAATCCACCAGCCCGGCGCGCCCCAGATCGCGCAGGACCTTGGCCAGATGATGCGCGGAGATGCCGTACTTGTCGGCGATGTCGGTGCCGGAGAGTTGGCGCGACGGATCGGCGGCAAGTTCCAGCACCGCGTAGAGCGCGAACGACGTGGCCTTCTGCAACCGCATGGTTCCCGCTTCCTCCTACGCTCAGTCCAGCGTGGTCTCCAGCTCGATGAACGGCCCGGCCATCATTCCCTGGCTGCGGAAAAACGAAAGCACCAGATTGTTGCCGCGCAGCATCATGGTACGCACTTTCTGCACCCCGGCGCGCCGGAACGCATTGCACAATGCGCCGAACAACAGCGTCCCCGTGCCCGCGAGCCGCGTCCCGGGCCGCACCTGCACCGCGAAGATCCAGCCGCAGGGCGGCTCGCCGAACTCCCAGGCGCGCACTTCCCCGACGATGAATCCTTCGATCGTTCTCTCAGATTCGGCCACCAGAAAGAAACGCGGTACGCGGTGCCGCGCGCCATAGAGTTGGAAAGTTTCCTTCCAGTATTTGCGCTTGGCGATGCCGGTGACTTCTTCGTCCAGCGCGATCAAGGCCGGAAGGTCCCGGCTGACCGCCGGGCGAATGCGGAGCTTCGAGGATTCTTCAGGTGCCGCCGCGGCAGTCATGACTCCCCCGGCGGAACGACGGGCGGGCAGGTGGCCGGCCGGCGCGTTTGTTGGATTAGGCCCATGCAGCTTCTACGTATAAAAGTGTAATGTAGTACCGTTTTATGCGAAAAGCAAGCCCCTTGTACTGGCCCCACAGCGCCGCAAACTAGCGCGACACCTCACGGGGAGACAACCGTAGGGCGGGAGGGCCTTACAATGGGGCCTGCCGCGCTGCCGACTCCGGTCAGGCAATGGCGAGCGGGATCGCCTTCTTCCACTTCCCTTGCGCCTTGAGGATCAACTCCACCACTTCCCGCACGGCGCCTTCCCCGCCGCGGGACGTAGTGATGTAGTGGGCCGCGCGCTTTACTTCCGGGACGGCGTTGGCCACGGCGACGGCGAGGCCCGCGCGTTCCAGCAACGGAAGGTCGGGCAAATCATCGCCGACGTAGGCGACTTCCTCGTCGGTGACCCCCGCCCGCACCAGAATGGCCTTGTAGGCTTCGGTTTTTTTCGGCGCTCCCTGCACGACAAACTCCATTCCGCTTTCGCGCCCGCGGCGGGCGGTGGCCGGCGCGTCGCGGCCCGTGATCATTCCGGTGCGGATGCCCATCAGGCCCGCTAGCTTGATCCCGGCGCCATCCTGCGAATTAAACATCTTCATTTCGGCCACGCTGCCGTCGGGAAACGATTGCAGGCACACGGCGCCGGACGTCATCGTGCCGTCCACGTCCATCAGCAGGACGCGGATTTTGCGCGCGCGGCGCACGACCTTGGCCGGAAATTTGATTTCGCGAATGGGCATCTCTATTTCCTCATTGAGTGAAAGCTAGGGGCAGAACCGCTCTTTCGCAACTCGTACGGGACGAGCAGACCCTTTGTGTGCCGGCGGCGTGGAATCAGAAGAGCTGCAGCGTCCAGAGATCGTGGATGTGGACCACGCCCTCCAACTTTCCAGCGGCATCCACCACCAGCACGGACGTGATCTTCTTCTCTTCCATCAGGCGCAGCGCGGCCGCCGCCAACTCCGTGCGCGGCAGCGTGATCGGATTCTTCGTCATGCAGTCCACGGCGATCAGGTCCAGAACATTTTCCCTGCGCCGCTGCATGATGCGCCGCAGATCGCCGTCCGTGATGACGCCCAGCAGCCGCCCGTCCGCGTCGGTAACCGCCGCCAGCCCCAGCCCCTTGCGGCTCATCTCGTAAATAACATCGGGCATTTTCGCCCCGGCGTGCACGCGCGGCACGTCCTCGCCAGCGTGCATCAGCGCCTCGATGCGGCGCAGCTTTTTCCCAAGTCCTCCGCCGGGATGCAGCGCGGCGAAATCGACTTCGCGGAATCCGCGGCGCTCCAGCAACGCAATCGCCAGCGCGTCGCCCATGGCCATCGCGGCGGCGGTCGAAGCGGTAGGCGCCAGATTCAACAAGCATGCCTCTTCCTTCACGGCAATGTCGAGGACGATGTCGCTCGCCAGCGCCAGCGTCGAACGAGGCTTGGCCGTCAGCGTGATCAGGTGGATGCCCAGCCGTTTGACGGCCTCCAGCAGCGCAATCAATTCTTCGGTCTCGCCGCTCGATGAAATCGCCAGCAGCACGTCGTTAGCCGTGAGCATGCCCAGATCGCCGTGCAACGCTTCCGCGGCGTGCAAAAAAATCGACGGCGTGCCCGTGCTCGAAAAGGTCGCCGCGATCTTGCGGCCGATCAGGCCCGATTTGCCCAGGCCCGTAACCACCACGCGCCCCTTGCAGGCGTACACCAGCTCGACGGCTTTCTCGAACCGCGCGTCCAGCCGGTCAATCAGCGCCGCAATCGCTTCGGCCTCCATGCGCAGGACGCGCGTGGCGGTGGCCAGCGGCCGCCTCAGTTTACTTTCTGCGGAGACTCCCTCTGTCCGGGCCGCTAGATTCACTTTCTTGCCGCCATCGCGCCGCGCAGCGCCATCCGGCGTCCGGCGCGAGCTTTTCTTCTTCGTCTTGACCGGGCGAGGCGTCATCGCGGCGCATCCCATTCGCGGACCAGCGCCGCGAGCTTCAGAATCTTCTCCAGCAGCGGGCGCAGCCGGTCCAAGGCGAGGGCGTTGGTGCCGTCGGAGAGCGCCTTCGCCGGATTGTCGTGCACCTCGAGAAAGATCCCATCCACGCCCGCGGCCGTGCCGGCGCGCGCCAGCGGCTCGATGAATTCCGGCTGCCCGCCGCTCGACTTCCCCTCCCCGCCGGGCAATTGCACCGAGTGCGTCACGTCGAACACCACCGGATAGCCGAGCTTGCGCATGATGGGAAACGAGCGCATGTCCACCACCAGATTCTGATACCCGAACGACGTTCCACGCTCGGTCAGGATGATCTTATCGTTCCCAGTGCTGGCCACTTTCTCCGCGGCATGGGCAATATCCTCGGGCGAAAGAAACTGCCCCTTCTTGATGTTGACCACGCGCCCCGACGACCCGGCGGCCACCAGCAGGTCGGTCTGGCGGCACAGAAACGCCGGAATCTGCAGGACGTCGCAGACCTCGGCGGCCGGAGCGACATGCGCAGCTTCGTGCACGTCGGTGAGAATCGCCAGCCCAGTGCGCTTCTTGATCCCGGCCAAAATCCGCAAGCCGTCTTCGAGGCCCGGGCCGCGGTACGAGGCCACCGACGAGCGATTGGCCTTATCGTAGGAGGCCTTGAAAATTAAGCCCACTCCCAGATCGGAGGTGATCTTCTGCAACTCCTCGGCCATGAAGCCAGCATGCGCCGCGCTTTCGATCACGCAGGGGCCCGCGATCAAGAATAGGGGTGCGCCCGCGCCGATGCGTACCTTACCCGCCGAAAAATTGCGTCCTGGCTGCATAGAAATGCTTCGGCTCCATTCCCTTTCGCGCTGAAAGATCCACAGCGAGATTCCTCGTCTGCCACCGCAGACTCGGAATCACCGCTAAACGTAACAGCCTATGCGGGTTCGCAGACGTTTTCAACTTGGAAGTGGATCTCGTGGGATAATGCGGCCGGCCGGCAGCGTCGCACCCGAAACAGAAACAGCCGGCCCAACGCCAGACAGGGAGACAACCATGAGCGTGAGATTGCCGAAAGCCGTACTCGATAGCGCCGACATCACCGCGATTACCCAACTGATCCTGCGCGAGCGCGAATCCCGCGACCTGGGACGCTGGGAGCGGATGCGCGGCTGCTTCTGGCCCGACTCGCTGGTGCGGGTGAGCTGGTTTCAAGGCACCGGCGCCGATTTCGTCACCGGCTCGATCGACATGGCCCGGCGCAACATCCTGGCCAAGCACCGCCTGGCACCCATTCTGGTCACGCTTGCGGGCGACCGGGCCATCGCCACGCTGGTCGCCATCATCGACCTGCCCGTGAAATTGCAAGGCGTGGAGATGAATCTGGCGACGTTCTCGCGCTTCCTCTATCGCGTGGAGCGGCGCGAGGAACGCTGGGGCATCGTCGGCTTCGACGCCATCTACATGCGCGACGAGCTCACCCCCGCGGTTCCCGGCCAGGGAATCTCCATTGATCCCAGTGAGGTGAAGCCGTTCCGTGCCTCCTACCGCATGCTGTCCTATTACCTGACCACCCAGGGCTATGCCGTGGACTCCAATCTTCCCGGCGAGGATCGCCCGGAACTTGTGGAAGCCTTTAACCGGGATTCCTATGCCTGGGCCGGTCTTAAGCCATAGAGTTATAAGGACATACAGTCGCAGTACCAAAAACAAAAACTAGCTGTTATGGAAATCCAGAAATTCATGTATAATAGCTAGTAATTGGTGTGGCCGTTCAGACACACATCCAATTATCCATTTATGGGAAACCTTTTGGCTATCGCAAGCATCGGATAATTATGGGCATAGCAGCACACAAGCGTAAGGGGACGGGACGGTTAGTTCCAACGATGCCGACAGGCGTCGAATATCGCGTGCGGTTCGGGATTCAGCTCTCTCCGCCAACCAATCAACACGGCAGGGGCGTCCGGCCAACTCGATGGGCACGGTGCTCGGTCCGCTCGGCTACGACCCACCGCATCCCAAATGGAAGCTATTTCCTCCATGCGGATGAGGGCGGGGTGTATCAGATGAAGTCGATCGGCACCACGTGGCACTACCTGTCGCTACTGTAGATCACGCGTCTCTGAGCCAACGCCTTTGACAATCCAATCCGCACCCATGTTGCGGCAGCGCTCGTCCGCCGAGCCTCCGCGTGGGTGTGTCCGCCCCCGCACGCCTTAAGCGTACGCGGCCACGCCGGTGATCCGCTCGCCGATGATCAGCTTGTGGATGTCGTTGGTGCCTTCGTAGGTGTAGACGGACTCGAGATTGTTCATGTGGCGCATGATCGGATAATCGTCCACGATGCCGTTGGCGCCGAGAATATCGCGGGCCATGCGCGCCGTCTTCAGCGCGATGCCCACGTTGTTCATCTTTAGCATGGAAATCTGCGAAGGATGCACGCGTCCCTGGTCCTTCAGCCTGCCCACCTGCAACGCCAGCAACTGCGCCTTGGAGATTTCCGTGATCATCCACACCAGTTTTTCCTGCACCAGTTGGTGCGAGGCGATGGGCTTGTTCCCGAACTGCTTGCGCTGCTTGGCGTAGTTGAGCGCCGAATCGTAGCACGCCATAGCCGCGCCGATGGCGCCCCAGCCGATGCCGTAGCGCGCCTGATTGAGGCATTCGAACGGACCGCGCAAACCCGCCACGCCCGGCAGCAGATTTTCCGCAGGAATTTTGCAATCGGTCATGGCCAGCCCCGAGGTCACCGAAGCGCGCAGCGACCATTTCCCGTGGACGTCAAACGCCTTGAAGCCCGGCGTGCCCTTCTCCACCAGGAAGCCGCGGATCTTTTCATCCTCGCACTTCGCCCAGACTACCGCGACGTCGGCAATCGATCCGTTGGTGATCCACATCTTTTCGCCATTCAGGATGTAGCTATCGCCTTTCTTCACCGCACGCGCCAGCATCCCGCCGGGGTTCGACCCGAACTGCGGCTCCGTGAGGCCAAAGCAGCCGATCGCTTTTCCCTGCTGCAGCGGCGGCAGCCACCGGTCCTTCTGCGCGTCGGTGCCAAACGTATAGATGGGAAACATCACCAGGCCGGACTGCACGGAAATGAAGCTGCGCAGTCCGGAATCGCCGCGCTCCAACTCCTGCGTCACCAGGCCGTACTCCACGTTGGACATGCCCGCGCAGCCGTACCCGTTCAAACTCGCGCCGAAAAATCCGAGTTCGCCCAGTTGCGGTACCAGTTGCAGCGGGAATTTCCCTTCGCGGTTGTACTCCTCGATGATCGGCAGCAGCTGCTCGTCGACGAACTGCCGGGCCGTCTGCCGCGCCAGCTTTTCCTCGTCGCTTAGAAAGGAATCGATGTCGAGATAATCGACCCCTGGGAAGGATGGCATAAAAATGCTCCTTTAAATTCAGAACGCGCCGCGAGAACCGCCAACGCAAACTTTTCGCGCCTAGCAAGTACGGCCTCATTGTATAGCACTCCGCTTGGCGCCGGACAACAGTCCAATCGCGTTTCGCGCGCCTCACGCGCTGCATTTCCGTCGCGCCCCGCGATCCGCCCGCGCGCGGGACAGCCCGTTTCCGCTTCATACGACGCGAGTTAGCAAGCGCCCCCCGGCGCGCGCCACCGGCCACGCGTGAAGCAGCCTCATGCGTCAATTCGAGCGGGTTCATGCAATCCGACCGCTAATACCTTGACATCCCAACGCGCGCTTCCTAGGATGCAACTAGATTCCTTCATCATGCGTGCGGGCCCACCGGCCCGGGCGAGCGTTCGAATGGAGGAATTCCAGGTCCTTAATAGAGGCTATGCAATTCTTCAACCAAGGCATTGAGACAATGCCGCGGGAGCAGTTGCAGGCCCTCCAGCTCGAGAAGCTGCAGAAGTTGCTGGTTCGTCTCCACGGCCCCAACCGCTTCTACACCCGAAAATGGAAAGAAAGCGGCGTCACGCCCGCCGCCATCAACTCGCTCTCCGACCTGCGCAAGCTGCCCTTCACCACCAAGACCGAACTGCTCCGAGCCCAGGACGAGGCGCCGCCGTTTGGAACCAACCTGACCTTTCCCGACGACTGCTACACGCGCCTCCACCAGACCTCCGGCACGACGGGCACGCCGCTGCGCGTGCTCGATACGGAGGAAAGCTGGCAGTGGTGGGGCGACTGCTGGGCCTACGTGCTGGCCGGGGCCGGCGCGACATCCGCCGATCGCGTATTCCTGGCCTTCTCCTTCGGTCCCTTTATCGGTTTCTGGTCCGCGGTCGAAGGAGCGCGGCGGATCGGCGCCATGATGATCCCGGCCGGCGGATGGGATTCGCTGCAGCGCCTGCAAGCCATGCGCGACCTGGGCGCCACCATCGTCTGCTGCACGCCCACCTATGCCCTGCGCCTGGCGGAAATCGCGCGCGACGAACATTTCGACCTGAAATCGCTTCCCATTCGCGCCTTGATCCACGCCGGCGAACCCGGCGCCAACGTCCCCCGCACCAAGCAGCGCATCGAATCGGAATGGGGAGCCAAGTGTTTCGACCATGCCGGCGCCTCCGAGGTGGGGCCGCACAGCTTCGAATGCGAGGTCCAGCCGGGCGGGACCCACGTCATTGAAAGCGAATACATCGTGGAAGTGCTGGACACGGAAACGGGCCAGGCCGCGGCGCCCGGCGGCACCGGCGAGCTGATCATCACCAACCTGGGCCGCGCGGGATTTCCGGTCATCCGGTATCGCACCGGGGACCTGGTGCGCTTGAACCTCGCGCCCTGCGCCTGCGGCAGGACGTTTGCGCGCTTCGAAGGCGGGCTGCTCGGCCGCGCCGACGACATGGTGACCATCCGCGGCGTCAACATCTATCCCACCGCCATCGAAAACGTCATTCGCCAATTCACCACCGTCGACGAGTTCCGCGTGACGGTTCGCAGCAAGCAGCAAATGCAGGATCTCGAAGTGCAGATTGAGGTCGGCGGCGGCGACAATCCCGAGCAGGTGCGCATCCGCGTCGAGCAAGCCATCTATCATGTGATTTCCCTGCGGCCCACCGTCACTCTGGCCCCGCCGGGAAGTCTGGCTCGCTATGAGAACGAGAAAAAGGCCCGGCGCTTCCGCCGTCTGGATGAAAGCTGACATCTGGGAAAACACGTCCCGAGCAGCCCCGGGCATTGAAAAGAGATATAATGAGCATTTAGAGGGAAATATCGATGGCCACTCAGCCAGTGGAAGCACAGAAGACAGTTCACATTCGCATCGAACTCAATGGCGAGCTGACGGATGTTTCGTTCGCCCCGTACAAGACCCTGCTCGAAGTGCTCCGCGAAGACATGGGGCACACCGGGACCAAGCATGCCTGCGAGCTGGGAGAGTGCGGCGCCTGCGCCGTTATTCTCGATGGCAAGCCTGTGCTTTCGTGTCTGGTCCTGGCGCAGGAGTGCGACGGGCGAAAAGTGGTGACCATCGAAGGCCTGACGGCGGATGGGCAACTGCATCCCCTGCAGGAAGCCTTCGGCGATCATGGGGGCTCGCAGTGCGGCTATTGCACCCCCGGCATGATCGTGACGGCCAAGGCGCTCCTCGATCGCAATCCCAATCCAACCCACGAGCAGATTCGGGAGGCGCTGTCAGGGAACCTTTGCCGCTGCACCGGCTATTTGCAAATTTTTGACGCCGTGGAAAACGCCATTGTCGAGATCAGCAAGCGCAAAGCCGCCGCAAAGTAGCCGCGAGCGCGCCAGCAAGACATTCGACGGGAGGTAGGAACTTGCCAAGGGAAAAGGATCTGCCAAAGCGAGCTTCGCGGGACCCCAAGAGGTCCGGCGACGATTTGCGCGTCATCGGCGCTTCCCGGCGCCGAGTGGACTCCAGGGGCAAGGTGACCGGCCAGCCGATCTATGCCGACGACATCTCGCTGCCCCGCATGGCTTACTGCAAGCTGCTGCGTTCGCCGCATCCCCACGCGCGCATTCGAAGCATCGATGTATCGCGCGCTTCGGCGCATCCCGGCGTCTATCTCGTGCTGACCGGGAAGGACATGCCGATCGAATATGGAATCCTGCCGGTCAGCCAGGATGAAACCGCCCTGGCCACCGATCACGTGCGGCACGTGGGAGACCCCGTGGCAGCCGTCATCGCCCGGGAGGAGTTGACCGCCTTCGAAGCCCTCGATCTGATCGAAGTGGATTACGAGATCCTGACGACGATTTCCAGTCCTGAAGAGGCCCTGTCGACTCCTGAGCCACGGCTTCATAAGTACGGCGAAGAAGGCAACATTCACAAGCGCGTTTCGTTTGAATTCGGCGACGTCAATGCGGGCTTCGCGGAAGCCGACGAGGTGTTCGAGGATCTCTTCTTTTACCAGGGCAGCACGCATCTCGCCATGGAGCAACATGCTTCGGTGGCCGTCAAGGACCGCGATGGAAAGCTCACTCTTTGGACCAGCACGCAGGTGCCTCACTATCTGCACCGCTCGCTGGCCAAAGTCCTGCAGATGCCCACGGGGCACATTCGCGTGATCGCTACCCCCAACGGCGGCGGCTTCGGCGGCAAGAGCGACCCGATGAACCACGAGCTCGTCGTTTCGAAGGCCGCGCTCATGCTCGACCGCCCGGTGAAGATTACTCTCACCCGCGAGGAAGTATTCTATTGCCACCGCGGGCGCCATCCCGTGCTGATGAAGTTCAAGACCGGCGTCAAGAAGGACGGCACGCTGACGGCGCTCGATCTGCAAACATTGGTTGACGGCGGCGGGTACGGCTCGTTCGGCGTGGCCAGCACGTTCTATACCGGCGCGCTGCAGACCACCGCCTATCACCTGCCGCGTTACAAGTTCCGCGCCTGCCGCACCTTCACCAACAAGCCTCCCTGCGGCCCCAAGCGCGGCCACGGCACCCCGCAGCCGCGCTTCGGCCAGGAAGTGCAGATGGACAAGATCGCCGAGCGGCTAAAGATTGATCCGGCCGAACTCCGCCTGCGCACCGCCGTGAAACCCAACGAACTCACTGCGAATTTTCTGCAACTCGGCACGGTCGGCCTGAGCGAATGCATCGAGCGCGTCGTCGCAATTTCCGGCTGGAAGGACAAGTTCCGCAAGCTGCCGGAGGGCCGCGGTGTAGGTCTGGCCTGCTCCTGCTATCTCACCGGGGCAGGTCTCTCCATCTATTGGAATGCGATGCCTCACTCCGGCATTCAGCTGAAACTCGATCGTGGAGGGGGCGTCACGATCCAGGCAGGGACCACAGAGATCGGCCAGGGGTCCGACGACGTTCTCTCGGCGATTGTGGCAGAGATTCTCGGTATCACTACCGCGGACATCCGCATCTACTCGGGCGACACCGATCTCGGCCCGGTGGATCTGGGCTCCTACTCCAGCCGCGTGACCCTGATGGCTGGAAACGCCGCCGTGCAGGCGGCGGAAAGAGCCAAGGCCATGCTGGCGGAGGTCGTGGCGCAACGCCTGGAAGTGCCGCCGGAATATCTCGTTTTCGCCAACAATCACGTGTTCGATCCGGGGACGGCGGAAAAGAAGCTCACCTTCCCGGAAGCGATCTGCCTTGCAGAAGCCAAGTTCGGCACCATCTGCACTGTCGGCTCCTACTGGCCGCCGAAGATGCCCGCGGCCAAGTACAAAGGCGGTGGAGTCGGCACTTCGCCCACCTACACGTATTCGGCTGCCGTGGTCGAAGTCGAGGTGGACTCAAACACGGGCTGGCTACGCGTCGTAAACGTGTGGAACACGCACGACCTGGGCCGCGCGCTCAACCCCACACTCGCACTCGGACAGGTCGAAGGCAGCATCTACATGGGTCTCGGCGAAGCGCTGATGGAGGAGCAGGACTTCCGGCGCCTTCCCAAGAAGCTGTCCCACGCCTTGGTGCACAAGGCGCCGTCCCTGCTCGAGTACAAGAGTCTGACCTCTCTGGACATGCCCATGGTCTACACGGAATTCGTCGAAGGACCCGATCCCCGCGGTCCGTTCGGCGCCAAGGAAGTCGGGCAAGGCCCGATGCTCCCCATCGCTCCGGCCGTGGCCAACGCCGTCTACGACGCCGTCGGCGTGCGTATCGACGAAGTGCCCATTACGCCGGAGAAAATCCTCAAGGCGCTCGCCGAAAAGAAAGCCGGGCGCGCGCCGCGTTTCGGTCCCAAACACTTTCCCCGAGATCCCGTGGCCGGAAGCTCTGCGCGTCCCTCCCCCTTGGGAGGGAGGCGACGGCCGCGCCATCAACGACACGCCCAAGCCGCCCAAGCCGGCCGCTAAGGTCGAGAAGGTGTTAAGCCGATGATGCGACTTCCACTATTCGACCTGCGCGCGCCGCGCACCACCGACGAAGCGGCGCGCATTCTGCACGGTGAAGGCGCCAACGCCATGCTCCTGGCCGGCGGCACCGACCTCCTCCCCAACATGAAGCGCCGCCAGCAGGTGCCGCGAACCCTGATCTCCCTGCGGAACATCGGCACCTTGAAGCAATCCCAGTTCAACCCCGCGGGCGCGCGCCTGGGCGCCTGCGTCACGCTCACGGAAATCGCCGAGGATCCGCGCTTCCGCAACGGCTATTCCGCCCTGTGGCAAGCCGCCGCGCAGGTGGCCACCCCGCACATCCGCAACATGGCCACGCTCGGAGGCAACATCTGCCTCGATACCCGCTGCTCCTACTACGACCAGAATTACGAATGGCGCAAGTCCATCAGTTTTTGCATGAAAAAGGACGGCGAAGTCTGCTGGACCGCGCCGGGCAGCGACCGCTGCATGGCCGTATCCTCCACCGACACGGCGCCGGCGCTGATCGCGCTGGGCGCCCGCGTGCTGCTGCGGTCGGGCGCGGAAGTACGCGAGGTCCTTCTCTCGGACCTGTATCAAAATGACGGCATCAATTACATGCTGCGGCAGCCCGGCGAGATTGTCGAGGAAGTGCGCCTGCCCTCGATGCACGGATGGAAGAGCGCCTACTGGAAACTGCGGCGCCGCGGGTCGTTCGACTTCCCGGTGATGTCGGTGGCGGCGGCCGCGCGCATCTCCCCCGCGGGCGTCGTTGAAGAAGCGCGCATCGTGCTCGGAGCGGTCGCCTCGCGCCCCCTGCCCGCCGACGAAGCAGCGAAATCCCTGGTCGGGCGTCCCCTGACTGCGGAGAGCGATCGCCGAGGCCGCGGCGCAGGCCGCGCGCCTCGCCAAGCCGCTCGACAACACCGATTTCGACATGAGCTGGCGCAAGAAGGTCACCACGGCATTCGTCACCTATGCCCTGCGCGACCTCCGCGGCGACGACATGGCCGCCGAGAATACCGCCCTTAGCCGCCACATCCTATAGAAGCGGTTCAACAACCCCATTGCGGATGCGGGCACCGCACCGGAGCGTCTCCGTGCTCCCGGTGCCTTCCCCACGCGTTCTTTGTCTTCTGTCTCAGGACTCTGCGTCCTCTGCGTCTCTGCGGTGCCTCTCGTCGTTTCTGGTATCCCCTGCGTGCGCCGCGATCATGGCTTGGCCGAGGCTTAGGCCGCCGTCGCCCGCGGGAACTTCGGCGTGGGTGAAGACTTCGAATCCCTCGTATTCCAGGCCGCGAATCATACTGTCCAGCAGATATGCGTTCTGAAACGTGCCGCCGCTCAGGCAGACGCGGTTCAGCGCGGACTCCTCGCGCACCGATCGCGCCACGCACACAAAGATGGATACCAGCGCGTTGTGAAACCGCCGGGCGATGATCTCCACCGGCGCCGCCCGTCGCAGGTCGCCGGCGATGGCCTCGAACAGCGGGCCCGCGCCGATTTGCCAGCAGCCATCGCTGCGCTCGAGCGCCAGCGGATACGCGCCAGTGCCGGCGGGCGCGCGCCGCGCCGCGCCCTCCAATTCCATCGCCGCCTGGGCTTCATAGCTCACCGTTGTACGAATCCCGACGAGCGCGGCGACCGCGTCGAACAGCCTGCCGCAACTCGACGTGAGCGGTGAATTCAACCGGCGGTTCATCATTTGCAGCGTCGTCGCGGCCCGCCGCTGGCCGAGTTCGCGAACAAACGGAATCTCCAGATCGAGAAACGCGGGCCCGAACGTCTGCGCCAGATAGCTGACCGCCATGCGCCACGGCTCGCGAATGGCCGCCGCGCCGCCCGGCATAGGCACGTACGCCAAATGGCCCGCGCGCTCGAAGCCGGTGTAATCCGCCAGCAGCACTTCCCCGCCCCAGATATGGCCATCGGTGCCGTACCCGGTGCCGTCGAGCGCGATGCCGATGACTTTCCCGTCGATGTGATTTTCCGCCATGCAGGACGCGATGTGCGCGTGATGGTGCTGCACGCCGATCCGGCACACGCCCTGCCGCGCGAGCGCCCACTTCGTCGAGAAATAATCGGGGTGCAGGTCGTGGGCGATGATGGACGGCTCGATCTCCAGAACCCTGGACAGATGCTCGATGGCCTCCGCGAAGAAATCGAAGCTCTCCGCGTTCTCCAGGTCGCCGACGTGCTGGCTCAGGAATGCCAACGGGCCGCGCGCCAGGCAGATCGTGTTCTTCAATTCCCCGCCAACCGCCAGCACCGGCGAAACTTCCTTGTGGAGCTGTACGGGCTCGGGCACGAACCCGCGCGAGCGGCGCACCTGCCGCACGCGCCCGGCCGAGGGGCGCACCACGGAATCGTCGCACCGGAGAAGGATTTCGCGGTTGTGGACCAGGAAGAAGTCCGCGACCTCCCCGAGCCGGTGCACGGCTTCGCGGTTGTCAATCGCAATCGGCTCCTCGCTCAGGTTCGCGCTGGTCATCACCAGGGCGCGAAACCCGCCCGCCGCGAACAGCAGATGATGCAGCGGCGTGTAGGGCAGGAAGAGGCCCAGGTCGCGCTGGCCCGGCGCTACCGCATCGGCGATCAAGGCTTCGTCCCTTTTCGGCAGCAGCACGATGGGCCGCTGGCGGCTCAGAAGCGCCCGGCGCGCCAGCGCGTCGACATCGCACAGTTGCGCCGCCGTCGCAATGTCCGGCACCATCACGGCAAAGGGCTTTTCCACGCGGCGCTTGCGTTCGCGCAGGGCCGCGACGGCGCCGGCGTTGGCCGCATCCACGGCGAGGTGAAAACCGCCCAGGCCCTTCACTGCGCCAACCTCGCCAAGCGCGATGCGCCGGGCCGCCTCCGCGAGCGGGTCGTTCGCCTCGATCCCGGCGCCGCTCGCATCCCACAACACCAGTTGCGGCCCGCATTCCCAGCAGGCGTTGGGCTGCGCGTGAAATCTCCGGTTGCGGGGATCGTTATATTCGGCCCGGCAGCGCGCGCACATCGCGAACTCCGCCATCGACGTGCGTGGCCGGTCGTAGGGGATGTCCCGGATAATCGTGAAGCGCGGCCCGCAATTGGTGCAGTTGATAAACGGATAGAGGTAGCGGCGGTCGTGCGGGTCGAACAACTCGCGCAGGCAGTCGTCGCACACGGCGACATCGGGGGAAATCAGCGTGCGCACGCGTTCGCCGCGCCGGCTCGACTCGATCAGAAAGTCGCGCTCCCTGCCGCAGGGAAGCTCGCGAATCAGCACGCCGGTGATCCGCGCGAGCGCCGGGGCTTCCGCCGGAAGGCGGGAGACAAAGTCGTCGACTAATCCGGCCGGGCCCTGCACTTGGATCGTGACGCCGGCGGACGTGTTGCGGATGCTGCCGGAAAGCTTCCGGTCCGTCGCCAGCCGGTAGACGTAGGGACGAAACCCGACGCCCTGCACGATGCCGGCCACGCGGATTTCCTTGCGGACTTCCATGGCGCCTCAGGAAACCGCCACCGGCGGCGCGCTGAACGCGCGGCGGCGCGCGTCAAGCCAGGCGAACCACTCCTGCAAGCCTGCGCGGGACAGGCAGGACGTGCGGACGATGCGGATGCCGCTTTGAATCTTGCGCGCGTTTTCCTCGGCGGCGCGGATGTCGTAGTGCAGGTGCGGCAGCAGGTCGGTCTTGGTCAGCGCGAGCAACTCCGACTTGAAGAAGATCGAGGGATACTTCAGCGGCTTGTCTTCTCCCTCGGTGACGCTCAGCAGCACGATTTTGGCGGCCTCGCCCAGGTCGTAGCTGGACGGGCAGACCAGATTGCCGACGTTCTCGATGAGCAGCAGTTCAATCTCCTCAAGCCGCCAATCGGCGAGCGCGCGTTCGATCATGCGCGCGTCCAGATGGCACGTGCCGCCCGTGGTGATCTGCCGGACGGGGAAACCGAAGCGCGCCAGGCGCCGCGCGTCGTTTTCCGTCTGGATGTCGCCGGTGAGCACGGCCACTCGCTCGCCGGGAGGAAAACTGGCCAGCGTGCGCTCGAGCAGCGTGGTCTTGCCCGAGCCGGGCGAACTGATGAGATTGAGGCAGAGAATATTGTGTTCCGCAAAGCGCGCGCGCAGATTCGCCGCCACGCGCTCATTCTCGTTCAGCACCTTACGTTCGACCGGCACTCGCTCCATCTTCGACCTCCAGATACGCAATTTCGAGTTCGTCGCCGCCGGCAAACCACGCGCCCGGGGCGCCGCAATCCGGGCACTCCGCGCCGTCCGCCGCCACGCCAAATAATTTCCCGCAGACCGCGCAGCGGTGGCGCCGGGGGCAGTATTCGATCTCCAGTTCCAGCGGCTCGAATTCGCTGCCGCGCACCAGGGCTTCGAAGCAGAAGCTCATGGCGTCCGGGGCCACGCCGGCCAGTTCCCCGACGCGCACCCCGACCTTGCAAATGTGGCCGTCCGGAAAACGCGCCGCTTCGGCGCGCACCGCGTCGAGAACCGAATTGACGATGCCCATTTCGTGCATGGACGTGCCCTAACAAATGCGGGGCAACTGGTCTCCCGCCAGAAGATCCACAATGCGCGACGTTCCCAGCCGGGTGCGCATCGTGACCATCCCGGGGCGAGTGCCGGTGACCGTGCCGATCCTTCGCGCCTCGCGGCCCAGCGGATGGCGCCGCATGGCGTCGAGCAGCCGCCCGGCGGCGGCGGGATCCACGATGGCGATCAGCTTGCCTTCGTTTGCCACGTACAGCGGATCGAGCCCCAGCATTTCGCAGGCGCCCTGCACCTCTTCGCGCACCGGAATCGCGCTCTCCTCGAGTTCGATCCCCACGCCGGAGCGCTCCGCAATTTCATTCAGCGCGCTCGATAGTCCGCCGCGCGTCGGATCGCGCAGGCAGCGGATCGACTGGCTCGCGCCGAGCATGTCCGCCACCAGGGTGTGCAACGCCGCGGTGTCGCTCTGCATGCCGGTTTCAAACGCCAGCCCCTCCCGCTGCGAAAGAATGGTGATGCCGTGATCGCCGATCGAGCCGCTCAGCAACACGCAATCGCCGGGACGCGCCTGATCGGCGGACAGCCGCACATCGGCGGGAACCAGTCCAATGCCGGAAGTGTTGACGAACAGCCCGTCGCCGCTGCCCTTCTCCACCACCTTGGTGTCGCCGGTCACCACCACGACGCCCGCCTCGGCCGCCGCCCGCTGAATCGACTGCACCACGCGGCGGAGCACGTCCATGGAAAGCCCTTCCTCCAGGATGAACGCCAGGCTCAGAAACAACGGCTTCGCGCCACCCATGGCCAGATCGTTGACCGTGCCATTCACCGCGAGCGATCCAATATCGCCGCCCGGAAAGAACAGCGGCTTGACCACGAAGGAGTCCGTGGTGAACGCCAGGCGGCTTCCCATCACTTCGACCACGGCTTGATCGTTGAGCTGCGCCAGCACGGGATTCTCGAGCGCCGGCAGAATGATGTTCCGCAGCAGGTCCGCGCTCATGCGGCCGCCGCTGCCGTGGCCCAATACCACGAAGTCCCGGGCCGGAATCGGAACCGGGCACGCCAGGCCAGGCTGCATTTTCGCCGCCGCCATCAGTTTGCTCCGTTCCGGGCCACCATGTGCCGCCGGTACTGGTAGTAGGCCGCGCAAGCTCCCTCGGAGGAGACCATGGGCGCGCCCAGGGGATGCTCCGGGGTGCAGCGCGTCGCAAATGCCGGGCAGCCAGTCGGCTTGTTGAGTCCTTGCAGCACCTGGGCGCTGATGCACTCGGCCGGCTCCGGCACAGTAAATCCTTCGAAGTGAAAGACCCTGTCAGCATCAAAATCGGCATATTCCCGCCGGATCGTTAGCCCGCTGGCCGGAATCTGGCCAATTCCGCGCCATTTCCGGTCGCAAACCTCAAAAACCTCCCCCAAAACCTTCTGGGCGAGCCGGTTTCCCTCATAGGTGACCGAGCGCACATATTGATTTTCGACCTCGGCGCGCCCTTCTTCCAGCTGGGTCACCAGCATGAGGATCGCCTCCAGAAGGTCCATGGGCTCGAAACCACCCACGACGATGGGGACGCGGAACTCGCGCGCGAGCTGATCATATTCGCGGCAACCCATCACCGTGCAGACGTGCCCCGGCCCGATGAAACCCTGCACGCGGTTGTGCGGAGAGCTGAGCAGCGTGCGGATGGCCGGCGGCACCAGCACGTGGGAGGCAAGCATCGAGAAATTTTTCAAGCCCTCGCGCCGGGCCTGCCAGACGGCCATGGCGTTGGCCGGCGCCGTGGTTTCAAAACCCACGGCGAAGAAGACCACTTGGCGATCCGGGTGGGCGCGCGCGACCTTCAGAGCTTCCACCGGCGAATAGACCACGCGGACATCTCCGCCGCCGGCCTTGACGTGAAACAGATCGGTGTGCGATCCGGGCACACGCAGCATGTCGCCGTAGGACACCAGGATGACGCCGGAACGCGAGGCGATGGCAATGGCCTTGTCGATCGTCTCCAGCGACGTCACGCACACGGGGCATCCCGGGCCGTGCACCATTTCGATTTCCGGCGGCAGGACTTCGTCGATGCCAAAGCGCATCAGCGTGTGCGTCTGGCCGCCGCAAATCTCCATGAGCGTCCAGGGACGCCGGGCGCGCCGGGCGATTTCCGCCGCCAGATTGCGGGCGATGCGCGCATCGCGATATTCGTCGAGGTATTTCACAAAAACCTTCCGCCGGCGCCGGCGAGACCGCCCGAACTGCCTTCCGAATCTTGCAGGTCGGACTGCAGCTCGCCCTCCAGCAGGCCCATGGATTCCAGCAGGGCGTAACTCCGCTCGGCCTCCTCGCGGTCCACGCGGCTGATGGCAAAGCCGACGTGGACGATGACGTAATCGCCCACCGAGGCCTCGGGGAGAAAATCCAGGCACGCCTCGCGCGTGATGCCGCCGAACTGCACGCGGCCGATCCGAACGCCGTTGTGTTCTTCCGCCGTCAAGAGCTTTCCAGGTATGGCCAGGCACACGGGCGCTCTCCTTGCATCAAACGGGTCTCAGAACAATTTCGGAGGAAGGTTGTGCGGCCGTCGCCTCAGCGGCCATTTCGAAGGCCGCGGCGCACGGCTGCGTCCACAGAGTGAGTTGGGCAAACGCCTCATCGACCAGCAACTCGATAGCCGCTTCGACCGCGGGCGAGAGCGTGGTGCCCAATCCGGTGGTGGCAGGCTGAACGCCCAGCAGGACAATCTCGATGGGTTGCATGGCCACCAAATGCAAGGTAGCCAGCAGGTCGGCCAGGCCCAATTCGTGGACGGTCCTTCCCGCCGGCAAGCCCAGCAACTCGGAGCCGGAGATTCGCACCACGGTCCCGGGAGCCTCGCCCACGTCCACCGCGTCGAGCAGCAGCAACTGGGCGGCATCAGAGGCGAAGCAAGCCAACTCCAGGCCCTTCGTGCCCCCGTCGATCAGATCCACGCCGGGAGGCGTCCTCGAATCCCGCCGCATTGCTTCCAACGCGCGGACGCCGGCGCCGTCGTCGGAAAGGATCGTGTTGCCGAGTCCCAACACGACGATTTTGGGCGCTTGAGCTATCGGCATCCTCACACTCTCAGCTCGAGACTTTCCCGGCCGCGGGAACTTTCAGCGCGGCGCGCACCGGCTGCGGCTTTTCGCCGCCCGGGCCAGCGCCGAACTCTCTTTGCAGGTCCGCCTGGGTGACGAACTTATATCCGCTGACCATGCCTTCGACACAACCGTTCTTCTCTTCACTGGCGGCCAACAACACGCTGTACAGGTGGTGAATAAAGAAGAGCCAGAGGCCGAACATCACCAGGAAATGGATTTCCCGAAGCCACTGGATATCCGCCAGCCGCGGAACCCATCCGACGAGCAATCCCAAAAGCCTGCTGTGCACCACATTGTTGTACAGCGCCAGGCCGGTGATAATCTCGATCACCGCGATTCCGAAAATCAGCGCGTACGTCGCGCCGGCCAGCGCGTTGTGACCAATTCGAGCCGTGGGTCTCCACCGCAGGAACATGTAGTATTTGGCGGTTTCAACCAAGTCCTCCCGGCGTTCTCGCGTCGTAGGAATGAACTGGCTGATCCGCGCCCAGCGGTTGCCCCGGAAGAACCAATAGAGGCGAACCACAATCGCCACGATGAAAGCCCACGCCGCCGTCAAATGAATGAAGCGCATCGTGCCCATCATGTAGGCGGCTGTGCCGCGGCTGATGACGAAGGGGTTGTAGATGTAGTAGCCGGTCACGCTGAGGACGACCAGCGAGAGCACCAGCAACCAGTGCGCCAGCCGCACCGGCTTCTCCCACACATAAATTCGAGTGCGGCCCGGGGCGAGTTGATAAGGCCCGGATATTCGCCGGGAGCCGCCGCGCATTTCCGTCATGGTCTTTCTCCCCTTCAGCCCGCGGCGGCCGTCGCCCGGGCGTAGGTGCGCCCGCGCGCGTCCAGGACATGTACGGCGCAGGCCAGGCAGGGATCAAACGAATGGATGGTCCGCAGGATTTCGAGCGGGCGCTCCGGATCGGCCACCGGGGTCTTCAAGAGGGCCGCCTCGTAAGCGCCGCGCTGGCCGTGGGCGTCGCGCGGGCCGGCGTTCCAAGTGGAGGGCACCACGGCCTGGTAATTCTTGATCGCCGCGTCCTCGATCTCGACCCAATGCCCCAGCGAGCCGCGCGGCGCTTCGAAGAAGCCGAAGCCCCGCGCCGTCCGCGGCCAAGTGCGCGGATCCCATTTTTCGCCGTTGTGAATCCGCAGGTCGCCCGAGGCCAGATTGTTCGAGAGGGCCTGTATCCATTCGACCAGGTGGCCGGCGAGCAGGCGCGTCTCGAGCGCACGCGCCGCCACGCGGCCCAGCGTGGAAAACAGAGCCGAAGGGGGAGCGTTCAGTTTCGCCAGCGTGCCATTGACCAGACTCTTGACCTCCTCGTGTCCCGAGGCATAAGCCACCAGCAGGCGCGCGAGCGGCCCGACTTCCATGGCCTTGTCCTGATAACGCGGGGCCTTGAGCCAGGAATATTTCTTGTCCACATCGAGGAATTCATACGGAGGCTTCGGCCCGGCGTAGCGCGGGCTGGTCTCGCCCTCGGAGGGATGCTTCGCCGCCGCGTCTCCGCCAGCGTAGTCGTACCAGGAGTGCGTGACGTACTCGGTGATGTTCGCCGGATCGACCGGATAAACTTTCGAAAGGTCGCGGTTGAGGATGATTCCCTGCTGCAGGAAGAAGCGCGACGAATTCTTGATGCTGCCCTGCGGATAGGCGCCGTAGGACATGAAATTCCCCAGTCCCTCGCCGCGCCCGAACCAGTCGCGGTAGAAGCCCGCCACGGCGAGAACGTCCGGGATATACACCTGATCGACGAATTCCAACGCGGATTTGGCGGTCTGGAGGAGAAAGTCGATGCGCTCCGGGTTGATCGTCGCACCGGGCTCGTTGGGATCGAGCGAAGTGGCCATGCCGCCGACCAGAAACGTCTGCAAGTGGGGGTTCTTGCCGCCGAGCACGGCGTGGATGCGGATAAAGTCCTTCTGGAATGCCAGTGCCTCGATATAGTGCGCCACCGCCATCAAATTGGCTTCGGGCGGCAGATGATAGGCGGGATGGCCCCAATAGCCGGCGCCGAAAAGGCTCAACTGACGGCTCTCCACCAGCGCCTTGACGCGCTCCTGAATCCCCTTGAAATATTTCGGATTGGATTTGGGCCAGTCGGAAATGGACTGGGCCAGCTGCGAAGTTTTTCCCGGGTCCGCCTGGAGCGCGGAGACCACATCGACCCAGTCGAGGGCGTGGAGATGATAGAAGTGGACCACGTGGTCCTGCACGGTTTGCGTGGCGGCGATGATGTTGCGGACCAGCCGGGCGTTGTCGGGCACCTCGATGCCGAGCGCATCTTCCACGGAATTGACCGACGCCAGCGCGTGCACCATGGTGCAAACGCCGCAGATCCGCTGCGCCCAGATCCACGCCTCGCGCGGGTCGCGGCCGCGCAGAATCAGCTCGATGCCGCGAAACATCGTGCCGGAGCTCCAGGCGTCGGCAATGGCTCCGCCTTCGACCTGGGCTTCGATCCGCAGATGCCCTTCAATGCGTGTCACGGGATCCACTACGATGCGCGCCATCGAAACCTCCTAGGCTTCCGACGATGCCGATGGGGTGGTTGGACCTTCCCCGGCGTCCGGCGGTCGTACCTTCTTGCGAATGGTGCTGCCGACGGCCTGAGCCACGGCGGCCCCGGCCATGGCCCCGAGCGCGACCCACCCAATCTTCTCGGCCGTGACATCCACGCCGAAGCCCGGCACCTGCGGCAGGCGCTCGTAGAACGGCGATTTGTTGTCCCAGAAGCGGTGCGAGGCGCAGGCGATGCAGCCGTGGCCCGACTTCACCGGCCAACTGGTGCCGTCGTTCCAGCGAACCACCGGGCAGTTGAACGTGGCCTCGGGGCCCTTGCAGCCCATTTTGTACAGGCACCAGCCCTTGCGGTGGCCCTCGTCGCCCCACTCCTCGACGTAGCGGCCGGCATCGTAATGGGCGCGGCGCTCGCACTGATCGTGGATGAGGTTGCCGTAGGCGAACAGCGGCCGGTTGTATTGGTCGAGCGCCGGCATTTCGTGGAAGGTCAGATAGTGGACCAGCACCGCAGCGGTGTTGGCGGGATTGTGAGGACAACCTCCCAGGTTCATCACCTTGATCCCCGGCACCGCTTCCTGCAGGCCGACGGCGCCGGTCGGATTGGGATTCGCCCGCACCAGCCCGCCGTCCCAGGCGCAGGCGCCGACGGCGATGGTGGCCGCCGCATTGCTGCAAACGTGCCGGGCGATTTCCAGCGCCGTCCGTCCGCCGATCGGTGCAGTAGACGCCGTCGTCCGCCGTGGGGATGGCGCCCTCGACCACGGCGATATACTCGCCCTTGTGCTCGCGCACGACGCGTTCCAGGGCGGCTTCCGCCTGCTTGCCCGCACCCGCCATGATGATCTCGTGATACTCCCAGGACAGCAGATCGAGGACGAATTCGGTCACGGTGGGGTTGCTGGTGCGCAGCATCGATTCGGAGTTGCCCGCGCAATCCTGGAACTCCAGCCAGACGAGCACGGGGCGCTTGGCACTCTCCATGGCCTTCACCACCGCACCGAGGTAGCGGTGCGGCAGCGCCAGCGTGGCCACCATGGTGCTGCAGAATTTCACGAACTGGCGGCGCGAGACGCCGCGAGCCTTCAGCGCTGCGGGCAACGTCTGATGATCCAGTGAGCCCATCGTTCACCTCTCGGAACTTCTAGCCCTTTGCTGGTCTGCGGCCGCCGCGCGTACTACCGATTTCCGCGACCGGTCTGGGGGTGCCGCGCGTGTGCCTGCGTGCATGCGGCACAGCGCACACATCTGCCGCCCAAAAGCTCACTCCGAATGGATCGCGGAGCCGCCGGAATTAGCCGCACCGAACACCGCGGCAGTATGCGAGTGCGCGGGGCGGCGGTGCTGTGACCGCGGTCACACTGGCGGGTGAGCCAGATCACCGTAGCGGAGAGACCGGCCATGGCAACTATGGGTTGACGACTTATGCACAGGCGAACGACGCCCGGCCCGTCGCCAGTTTCGCGGTAGTAAAATCGCGGCGGCAAATTCGTTGCCGCCCAGGAGGAAAAGATGAATCAAGTTCGGATGCGCAGGGGTGCTGTAGGCATTGTCGTACTGGCGCTGGCGTTGCTCGCCGGTGCGCCGGTTCACGCCGATGGCGATGGAGCGGCGCTGTACAAATCAAAGTGCGCCGTATGCCACGGAGCGGACGGCAAGGCCGCCACCCCGGCGGCGAAGGCCATGGGCGCGTCCGATCTCACGTCCGCCACGACACAGAAGATGACCGATGCCCAACTGATCGAGATCACCACCAAGGGAAAAAACAAGATGCCGGGCTACGAAAAGAGTTTGAGCGCCGCGCAGATCAAGGAAGTCGTGGTTTACATCCGCGAGCTCGGCAAAAAGAAATAGGCCGCGGCAAGGTTGGACGCTGCGCCGCGGCCACCTGTTCGAGTCGAACCGCCGAAGGCGTCCCTGCGGCCAACCGAGCAGCGTTGAATCCGTGGTGGGGCGCGATCACCTTGTGGGAATGGGATTGAGGTGCACATGGGGTGGGACATGGTGGCTGTCTTGATACTCACACTGGTCCCGCCCCCGCGTGTGGATTGTCTGTCATGCCACGGAAGCCAGGACTTGTCAGACGAGTCCGGCCACAGCGTTTACGTGGACCAGGCCAGGCAAAAGGCCAGCGTCCACGGAACGCTGGCCTGCACGGACTGTCACACGTCGATCGAGAACTATCCGCACCCGCACCACCCGCAAGCCGTCCAATGCGCCACCTGTCATGCCGACGAGGCCAGCGGCGTTGGCGCGAGTGTGCACGCGTCTGCCAGCGCGCAACCCTGCCTTGGGTGCCACGGGACCGCCCATGAGATTGTCGCCGTGCGTGATCCGCACTCCCCCGTGTATCCGCTGAATGTGCCTCGTACCTGCGGCGCGTGCCACGGGAATCCCCAGTTGGCGAAGCAATATGGATTATCGAACGTCTATTCGCTCTACGTGGATTCGATTCACGGGCTTGCCGTAAGCCGGGATGGGCTGCTGGTGGCCGCGACCTGTTCGAGTTGCCACGGAACACACAAGATCCTCAGCCGCAAAAATCCCGAAAGCCGCACCTACAAGGCCAACATACCCGCCACCTGCGGCTCCTGCCACGCGGGACCGGAGTCGGATTACTTTTCGGGCGTACATGGAAAGACACTAGCAGCCGGCAATCTGGCCGCGCCGGTTTGCACCGATTGTCACACCGCTCACCAGATAGCGAGGCCCCAAGACGTCGCATGGCAGATGAAGACCTCCGCCACCTGCGGGAATTGCCACAAGGAACGGCTCACAACCTATCGGGATACGTTCCACGCTCAGGTCTCGGCTCTGGGGTATGTGGAGACCGCTCACTGCTGGGACTGCCACGGGTTCCACCAAGTCCTCGGCGCTTCGGATCCGAAGTCACCGGTTGCGCAGGCGAATCGAGTGGCGACCTGCCGGCGGTGCCATGCGGGCGCGAGCGCCAGCTTCGTCAGCTACCAGCCGCACGCGAATTACCGCAACCGAAAGTCGAATCCCGCGGTCTACTTCAGCACGCTTTTCATGAACATGCTGTTGTTGGGTGTGCTCGGATCCTTCGCATTGCATACGCTTCTGTGGGGAATTCGCGCGACGTTCGAGCACCGCAAGATCCGCAACGCCGGGAAGGAATGACATGTCCAGCCAAACACCAGGCAATGTCACGGAATCGCCCCAAGGCAGTCCAGGGGGGCAGTATTACATTCGATTCACTCCCGGCCAGAGGTATCTGCACGGAATTCTGATGGCCACGTTCGTCGGATTGGCTCTGACCGGCCTGCCTCTTCGATTTAGCGGCGCGGTCTGGTCGGTGCGCTTCGCCCACGTGGTTGGCGGTCTTGCCGCCATTTTGTTCTTTCACAAGTTCTGCGCCGTGGTACTGACTGTCGCCTTCCTAATTCATGTCGGGGACATCGTGTACCGCGGGCTTCTCAAGAGGGAAAAGGGGATTTTCTGGGGACCCACTTCGCTCGTCCCACAACCAAAGGACTTCCAAGACTTGTACGCCCACGTGAAGTGGTTCTTATGGCTCGGCCCGAAACCGCAGTTCGACCACTTCGCGTATTGGGAAAAATTCGATTACTGGGCCGTGTTCTGGGGCATGGTGGTGATCGGATTGTCCGGCTACGCCATGTGGTTCGCTCCGCTCTTCGCGCTGCACATACCGGGATACTTGCTTAACGTGGCCCTGGTTATCCACGGTGAGGAAGCGCTCTTGGCAGTCTGGTTTATCTTCACGATCCACTTCTTCAACACGCACCTTCGTCCCGGCAGTTTTCCCATGGATCTCGTGATCTTTACGGGTCAAGAGACGGCCGAAGAGATGAAGAGGAAACGCCCGGCCGCCTACCAGCGTCTGATGGCTCAGGGCCAGTTGCAAGCGAAGCAAACCAGCGCGCCGGCGCGCTGGGCCGTTCGCATTGCCAAAATCGGCGGCACGGTGGTTGTTGCCATCGGTTTTGTGCTGCTATGGCTTACCCTTACAGCGTTCTTCAAGGGTTGACGAAAAGAGCCGGATGCAGCGAGTCCCACGAAGGAGCGAAGGGAGACTGGCGAGATGACCGCCCCGAATGACGCAGAGTCAAAGGCGCCCGATAGCGAAGGTCCACCCTCGGCTCCGGCTCACGACGAAGCAGGTCCGCGAGCGCCGGGCCTGGTTCGCAACTGGGTGAGCCTGGCCGGCTTGCTCTTCATTGCGCTGGCGCTGGCCTACACGCTGTTCGCCCTGTTGGTCATGCTGCTGGGGGTGGTACCAAACCCCTACTTCGGGCTGCTGGTTTACATCCTCTTCCCAACGATTGGGCTGTTCGGTTTGATCCTGGTGCCCGCCGGAATGCTGTGGGAGCGGCGCCGGCGCCGCAGGCTTGCTCCCGGAGAAGTTCCCACCTACCCGCGGATCGACCTCAACCTACGCTCGGCGCGGCGCGGCCTGTTCACCGTGGCCGGCTTGTCCAGCTTTTTCCTCGTACTGACCATCGTGGCCACCTACCAGGCCTATAATTTCACGGATTCAGTAACGTTCTGCGGCCAGCTCTGCCACACGCCGATGAGGCCGGAATTCATCGCCTACGAGGACTCGCCCCATGCGCGTGTGCCCTGCGTGGCCTGCCATGTGGGGCCGGGAGCCTCATGGTATGTGCGCTCGAAATTTTCCGGACTGTACCAGGTTTACGCCGTGCTATCGAACACCTTCCCGAGGCCGATTACCACGCCCATCCGGGCGCTGCGTCCGGTGCGCGAGGGATGCGAACGCTGCCACTGGCCGGAGAAGTTTTACGGCGCGCAGTTCAAGGTGTTCACGCATTTCGCCCCGGACGAGAAAAACACGCCGACGCAGATTTCCCTGCTCATCGACACCGGCGGAGGCAGTGCCGAGTACGGGAGGGCCACCGGCATTCACTGGCACATGGCCATTTCCAACAAGGTTTGGTTTGTCGCCACCGACAAGCAGCAGCAGACGATTCCCTGGGTGAGAATGGAGACCAAGGACGGCCGACTGACCGAATACGTCGCCAAGGACGGGGCCCTCACGCCCCAACAAATCGACGCATTGCCGAAGCACTTGGTGGAGTGCGTGACCTGCCACAGCCGACCCTCCCACAAGTTCCGGCCGCCCGACCAAGCCGTGGACGAAGCCTTTGAAGCAGGCCAGTTGGATGCTTCGCTCCCCTTCCTCAAGCAGCAGGCGGTGAAGGTGCTGGCCGACTCCTATCCCTCCAACGCGGCCGCGGCGGAAGGGATCGCCACCGGACTGGATGTCTTTTATTCTGCCCACTACGCCAAGGTTTATGCCGAGAAGCAAGCGCAGATCAAGCAGGCCATTGCCACGACCCAGGCCATCTATGTGAACAATATTTTCCCCACCATGAACGCCGATTGGCGAACGCATCCCGACAATATCGGGCATCTGTACTATTCGGGTTGTTTCCGGTGCCACGACGGCCAGCACGTCAGCGCGGACGGCCGCGTCCTATCGAATGACTGCACGACCTGCCATTCGTTTTTGAACGCTGCTTCGGCCCGTCCGGCGAAGAATGGCGGGCAAAGTCCACCGTTTAAACATCCCATCGATTTCAGCGCGCTGGCGGGAACGCCGTGCACGACATGCCACAGCGGTGCGGGCAGCTAGCAGAGTGCTGAATCAGAAGTTCCTTGCATAACCACACCGAGCTTCAGGGGCTAAAGCCTCGGGTGAACAAATGCCTTAACGCCGGGGCTGAAGCCCCGGCCTCCTAAGAACCACGCAATGAACTACGACTCAGGACACTACCGCCCGGCCTTGGTGAGCGTGGCGCCGGTGATCCGCTTGGTCTGGTGGGCCTGGTTGGGTCCCGGATAGCTGAAGAGCAAATCGTAGCCGGGAGAGCCGCCGGCCACGAAGATGTGAAAATCCTCGGGGCCTTGGACCGCCGGAATCCTTCCCCCCGGTTTCAGAGCTTCCCGAAAGGCTGCGGCATGCTCGGGGCGGATCCGGCCGTCGGCGATGGTCTGGCGGGTGAAGTCGATCGCCGCTGCGTGCGAGAATCCGGCGGTGGCCGACGTCAGCTTCTCGTAGGGAATGCGTGAGTGTTCGTAGAGCCATTCCTGCAGACTCTTGCGCGTGTAGCCGAGCTTGGCCAGCTCGACGGCGCAATCCGGGTGCAGCACGAGGATGTAGGTTTGGGAATGAAACCAGCTGAATCCCACGCTGCTGATTCGGGACACCAGGCTGTCGAGAATTCCCTGCGCGGACCACGCCACGACGGCGCCCCCTCCAAACTGAACTGGCCCCCCGGTGGTTGCCACGGTCACGGTGCTGTCTTCGGGCTGGAAGCCGAGGCTCACGTGGCAGGGTTCCCACGGGCTGGCCTCCTGATTTTCAGCGAATGTGAAAAAGGTGTAGGCCTCCAGACGCCCGGTCAGCGACATGTCGTTGATGGCCGGCCACGTGTGGCCCAGATTGAGCAGGCACAGGCGCAGCGCGCGGCCGACCGTGCTGTTGGCCCGCCACCCGTGGCCCAGCAGCCCAATCCCGGAATTGAACTTCAACTCCTGGGCGATCGGCCCGTTGACGATCACCACCGGAGTGAACGAGCCGGTGGAGGCCTGCATGTGCGTGAGGTCGAAGTTCGGGTCGGTGAAGCCTTCCATGGCCGCGAGGATGACCGGCAAGTGCTCGGGCCGGGCCCCGGCCATCACGGCATTGATGGCGATCTTTTCGACCGTCGCCGTGCCGCCCTTGGGAGCCACCTGCCCGATGATTTCGCCGGGCGAACGCGTGGTCCCGGACAGCATCCACTGCACGGCGCGTGCGGTGGGCGGGACAACCGGCAGTCCGTCGGCCCACAGGTTTTCCAGAAACAACTGGTTGAGCTGCTCGGCCGCGTCGTTGTAATCGGCGCCACCCACCTGGATGGCGGCCCGCTGCGGCTCGCGCTGAATTTGCGCGGGCGCCGCCTCTTCCGGCGTCAACGGGCGCACTAGATGGTCAACGATCTGGCCGAACGCGCCGGCGGCGATGGGCTGCATCTCACTCAGGCTCGGGCGCGCCTTGTAGTACTGGCTCGGCCGGCAGGGCCACGATGCGCAGCCCCGGCATGCCTCGATCGGTGGCCGCGGATTTCGCGTCGCCCAGGAATTCGGAGATGGTGACGTAGACGCCGGGGATGCCTGCTTTTTCGATTTCAATCGTGTCGTGGGAACCCCACCACGTGCAGGACCCTCAATCACCGGTGGCAAAGACGAAGGTATCGACCTGCGCGGCCACCTCCGGGTACCAACCCTCGGTCAGCGTGATGGTTTGCGCCGCGGGCTTGGGAAGCCGGAGAATCGTGGCGGCCGGGTAGTTCTTCTGCAGCATGGCTTCAAGGTTGTCCAGAAAATGGTGGGCGCCGAATTTGCCGTTGTCGCACAGCCCGATCTTCTTTCCGGCCAGGTCCGTCACGCGCGGCCTGATTCCCACGGTCGGTGGAGGAGGGATCTCGCCGCGCGGGTTGAGCGCCTCCAGCGTCACGGCGCCCGACGCGCGAAGTCCGGAGATAGGAACCACGGTTTGCTCTGGGAGATCTTTTCTTTCACTCATCGTGTCAGCTCCTCCTGTCACCACGCAGCGTGGGGTCTGCCCGGCCACCAAAGTGCAAAGATAACACCGATGCGGGCAACGCGTTCATCGAAACAGGTCCCGCTCTGCCGCGCGGATGAGGTCGCGTCCGCTCCCCGTGGCCTTTTCCAGGGCGACGCCTTGGACGATCGCCACGGGCACGCGCTCCAGTTTGCCCATCACCAGCCCCGCGGCGGCCGCGAGTTCATCGGCCAGGGCGATGATCGTCGCCTGCATCACTTTGCCGTGCGCGTCGCGGCGGCCGCGATAATCGTCCAGCGGCGCCATCCCGGCCACGCCCAACGCCACGTTGACGAGGCCTTCCCGCCAAGGCCGTCCAAACGTGTCGGACACGATGACCGCCACATGGCAGCCGAACGCCCGTGCGAGCTGCTCCTGAAGCTTGCCCGCCGAACCGTCGGGGTCCTCCGGCAACAACAGGGCGGTTCCCTCCCGGGTGTTGGACACATCGACCCCGGCGTTGGCGCACACGAAGCCGTGGCGCGTCCGGCCGACAATCACGCCGCGCTCCATGCGCACGATGCCGCTCGATTCGCGCAACACCAGCTCGATCACCCGCGGATCTTTCTGATACTCGGCGGCCCAGCGGCTGGCGCGCTCGGAAGGCCCCACCGAATCCAGACGGACGATCCTTCCTTCCGCCTTGGACACAACCTTCTGCGCGACGACAAAGACATCGCCCTCGGCGCACACAACGCCCTGCTTGCGGGCGGCTTCCACAATCAGCGCCCCGAGGTCGTCGCCCGGCGCGACTTCGGGAATTCCCGGCAAGGGCAGGATTCTCACCGCGGGCCGAGACAGCTTCTTCGGTGTTTCCGACTCTGGCACGTTGCCTCAGTTCGCTCCGGAATAAAAACAAGCCACCGCGAAGACTAGCACCAGCCAAACACCGGGCCAAGCGCGTTCTGCGGCTCGGCTTCGGATTCCGGTAGGCGGAGACGACGCGGCCATTGCATTCCGAAGTGCGCGGTTGTATGTTCCCGGTCGTACCGCCAGCCCACATAGGACATGCAGTGAAGGGGGTTGTTGATGCGCAATCATCCTCGTACGGACAAGAAAGCAGCAGGCGAGAAGAATACCCCGGCGCCGCGCCGAGCGTTTCTGGGCGCCGTGGCCGCCGCCACGGCCGCGGGGGCGCTCCTGAAGACGCAACCGCTGTTTGGCGACACGGCGATTCCCTCGATCCGCATTCCCAAGGCCGTGACGGACTCCCTGGCCGCCCCGCCCCGCCGCGCGGACTTTTCCGGCACGGGGATGACCGGAGCGCAGGTGTTCGCCAACCTCTGCAAGGACGAAGAGCTGGCGGCGCTGTTCTGCGCGGCCGGAAATTATCACATCATCAACGAAATCGCGCAGGTCGGCATTCCCTGCTACGGCGGGCGGACCGAAGGAGGAATGTGCGCGGCTGCCGACGGTTTTACCCGCGCGACGGGAGAGGTCGCGGCCTGCTCGGGGACCGAGGGGCCCGGCTTCACGCACATGATCATGAATATCGCCACGGCGCACTTCGCCAACAGCCCGGTGCTGGTGCTGGCCAGCAATCAATCCATTCAGCAGGAGGACAATTGGAAGCGCATCCAGTTCATGTATCAGCAGCCCACCACCGAAGGCCTCAAGAAATACGGCAAGCGGATCACCGTGCCGAACCGCGTCTATGAATACGGCGCCTACGCCTTCCGCAACTTGAAATCCGGCGTGCCCAACGTCGTGCACCTCGATTTCCCGCTCGACGTGGCCACCGAGCGATTCCAGGACCCCTCGAAGATCGGCTCTTTTTACGGCAAGGAACGCTACCGCAGCGAATCCCGGGCGTACCCCGGATCGAAGGAACTCCAGCAGGCCATTGATATGATCTCCAAGGCCGAGCGCCCGGTGCTGATCGCCGGACACGGCGTCTTCGTGCGCAAGGCTTGGGACGCCCTGATGCAGGCCGCCGAGAAACATGAGATGGTCGTGGTCGGATCGGGGCCGGTGCGCGGCCACTTCCCCGACGATCACCGGCTGTCGGGAAGCATGTCCAACGACGCGCTGATGAGCGCGGACCTGGTGATTTTCGTCGGCCAGTACCTCATGCCCACGGTCGGCGAATGGACCCTGCCGCCGGGAGTGAAAACCATACGCGTCCATCCGGTGCAGGAGGATTTGGGCCGGAACTGGCCCGTCGATTTGGGAATCGTGAGCGATGAAAGAGTTTTCCTGGAGGCGCTGGCCAATGGTCTCCCGCCCAAGAAACGGGCGAGCTGGGTCGATGAAGTCGCCGCGGATAAGCAGAAGCGCGAGCAGGCCAATCTCGACGCTGAACGAGCGCTATCTAAAATATAGCCGCGACACGAACGCTCTTCATCCGTGGGTTCTGGCCAAGGAAGTTCACGATTTTCTCTACAAAGGCGAGATCGATCCGAAGCAGACGGTCACGGGCTGGGGCGGCAACATGATCGGATTCGCCTCGATGCGCTGGCTGCGCGCCAATCGTCCCGCGCAGGAGATTCCCGTGGTGTACCAGTTCGGCCCCATGGGGCCGGATCTGGCCATGATGATGGGAGCGGGCGTGGCCGTACAGCGCGGCGTTGGCCCGCAAGCCGCCTACCAGGGCGCGCCGGTCGTCGTGGTGACCGGAGACGCTGGCATGGGCTTCAGCCTGCTGGAGCTCGATACCTTCGTGAAATACAAAATCCCCGTGATCTGCATCGTGTACAACAACAATGCGTGGGGCACCTTCCCGTTTGCGCTGGGCATGAACACGCCGCGTGCCGTGCACATGTACCTGTTCCAGGAAAATCTGCGCTACGACAAGATGGCGGAGCATCTCGGTGCCCGCGGCGAGTACGTGCGCACGCCGGAGGAGTTGCGCGCCGCCCTGAAGCGCAGCTACGATGCGGCGGCCAAGCAGGGCTATTCGACGCTGATCAACTGCCAGGGGATCATGGAGTTCAACGTGGACAAGCTCTATCCTCCGGCCCCGAGTTTCGCGCCCGAGCCCGGCGTCGGAGCCGTGAGTCACTGATCGCGCTGTCTCGGCCGGGCCGGGCGCCGCGCGGTGCGGCGGGACTGGCGAGATTCGTTCTTCTAGCGGGAGTGAAAACGTTTGGCCCCAGGCAAAACACAGGCGTCGTTGTCCGCGGTTCGCGCCCTGATGGAAGATTATGCCAAGCGCGGCGTCTTCCGCGGGTTCCACGCGCTGCCGGTCCGCAAGGGCGTCGCGGCCTTCCACATGGTTTGGCATCGCGACCGGGTCTTTGATCTCATCGTGGACACGCACAAGAAGACCCTGCGGATCCCCGTGGTCCTGCCGGCCGTTCCGGCCCGTTCTCCGCTATACAAGAATTTCAAGGCCTTCGTCGCGGCGCACCATGCGGCCAGTTTGCCCGATCACCGGCGCATCGAAAAAACCAAGGCGCGCGTCCGCTGCGCCCACCGTGGCAGCACCGTCTCTTTGACCATGACCGTCCGCGACGATGATTACGCATCCGCTCTGCAGAGACTTATCCATCTGGTCCACGAAACCTTCTTACTCTTCCTCACCAGCGGCCCCTATCGCGATTACCTGCTCGACCAACTGGGCGCGGCCGCCGAAATCGGATGAGGATGCCAAATCCGCAACGTGCCGGGCTGAAGGGCCTGGCGCTACAGGCACACCTGTAAAGGAATGGCTTGGAGAAATTTGGTAGGAGCGATGGGGATCGAACACGACCCCCAAGTTCTAAGTCCCATGGACCACTGGCGTTGCAACCGCCAGCCAAATCCAATTGCTGATTCTGCTGACTCACAATTTGACAGAGCCAAAGAGCTTCTGCCTTCCGACACTCGCGTGGCGTTTCCTACAATTATGTTTCCAGGTCTGCGGCATGCAAGGGGCGAGCCGACTTGAACGATCGACATCGCAGTCCCGAACCAAGATCGGCCGTGATCTCAATCTGGTTCTTGCGTAACAATGTGTACATCGACTGCGGGGGCCTGGCGAAGGAAGCGATTGATTGCCGACAGATAACGAAAGTTTCTCCAGCCATCGACTGCCGACCGTCCGAAAATCACTTGCGTGATGTGCTTGTCGCGCGCAAAAGCAGCGACCGGATCTGCAACGTTGTCGCCCTTCAGGCGCACGACGGTGGCGCCCAAGCTGCCTGCAAATTGCAGGTTCGCATCCAGCGTCTTCTGATCTTCGTCGGTGGTGTCTTGAGCGAGGTCGACATAGACGGCATAGAGCTCCGCGTCGATGCGCCGAGCCATGCGAGCAGCCCGAGCGAGCAAGTATTGAGACCGCGGATGCGAGCTGATGCACACGGCGATGCGTTCACGCACCGCCCAGGTTTCCTGGATTTCCTTCTCGTCCATGTAGGACGAGAGGCTGCGGTCGACCTGTTCGGCCACTTGGCGCAGGGCCAGTTCGCGCAGCGCGATCAGGTTTCCGCGGCGGAAGAAGTTCTTGAGCGCCTGGTCGACCTTCTCCACGCCGTAAATGTCGCCGCGCCGCATGCGGTTCTGGAGCGCTTCCGGCGTCAGATCGACCATGACGGTTTCTTGCGACATTTGCAGCACCCAATCCGGCACGGTTTCGCGGACGACGACTCCGGTGATCGCGTTCACGGTCGGCGCGATGCTCTCAATGTGCTGAATATTCACGGTCGAGAGCACGTCGATCTTGGCGTCGAGAAGTTCGAGCACGTCTTCGTATCTTTTGCGGTGCTTGCTGCCGGGAATGTTGGTGTGCGCGAGCTCGTCCACGAGGACAACGTGAGGGTGCCGCGCCTTGATTGCGTCGACGTCCATCTCTTCGAACGTCGTGCCCTTGTAGTCCATTTTCTTGCGCGGTACGGCTTCCAGTTGCGGCAACAGCTCGGCGATGCCCTTTCGGCCGTGGGTTTCGACCAGACCAATGACAATGTCCTCGCCGCGGCTGTGCCGCCGGATGGCCTCGCTCAGCATGCTGTAGGTCTTGCCGACGCCGGGCGCGAACCCAAGAAACAGCTTCAGCGCGCCTTTGGTTTTTTCGGGCGGGGGCGATACGGCTGCCAGCCACTGTTCCGGAGTCTTCGGCATGGAGTTATTCTCTTTTATGGGTGCCCGGAAAGCTACGGTAGAATAGCGCCGTGCGCTCTCCGATTCTAAACCGCATCCTGCAGTTTGCAGTTGCTCTGGCCACTGTCGTTGCCATCACGGTGTTCTACCGCAAGATCCTTCCCGTCAATGCCACCACAGTCGCGCTCACGTTCCTGCTTGCTATTCTAATCGTTTCGACGATTTGGGGCATGGCGGTCTCGATCGCGATGTCTGTCGCCGCCATGCTGGCCTTCAACTATTTTTTTCTCCCGCCGGTTGGCACGCTCACGATCGCCGATCCGCAGAACTGGGTGGCGCTGCTGGCCTTTCTCGTGGTCTCGGTGCTTGCGAGCCAGCTGGCCACCCGCGCACGCCAGCGTGCCGCGGATGCTTCGGCCCGCCAGCGCGACATCGAAAAGCTCTATAAGTTCAGCCAAGGCTTGCTCGAATCCGGCAACGTCATGGAGCTGCTCAACCGGATTCCCGCCCAGATTGTCAACATTTTCGAAGTTGGCGCCGCCGCGCTTTTTCTCGCCGAAAAGCAGAAAGTCTATCGCTCCGGGCCGGTGATCGCGCAGCTCGATACCGAGATGCTGAAGTCCGTCATGGCCCGCGAGGAACCGCAGATCGACATTGCGAACAGCCTCTGCTTTATTCCCGTGCGCCTGGGGGTCCGCCCGATCGGCAGCCTGGGGATTTCCGGCACGGTGCTCCCGCTGCAGACCCTGGAAGCGGTTGCGACGCTTCTCGCCATCGCCATGGAGCACGCGCGCGCGGTGGAACAGCTCGGCCAGAACGAGGCTGCGCGGCAGGGCGAGCAGCTTCGGACGGCGCTGCTCGATGCCGTGACCCACGCGCTGCGCACCCCGCTTACTTCCATTAAAGCCTCCGTCACGAACCTGCTCTCCAACCCCGGGTTGACCGACAGCCAGAGGAACGAACTGCTGACGATCATCAACGAGGAGAGCGACCGGCTGAACCGGCTCGTCGGGGACGCAGCCGAGATGGCCCAGCTCGACGCCGGCGAGGTCGCGTTGAAGATCGAGCCGCATCCCATCGGCCAAGTGATCACCGCCGCGCTGGAACACTGCCGCAGTTCGCTCGGGGACCGCGTGGTGAACGTCAAGATTGCGGAGCGCCTGCCCATGGTCCGCGTGGACGTGGACCGGGCCCGGGAGGCTCTGGTGCAACTGATCGAGAATGCCGACCAGTATTCGCCGCCCGATCAGCCCATCACGATCACCGCGGAGACAAACGGCAATTTCGTCGTCACGAGCGTCGCCGATCGCGGCCCTGGCGTGGATGATCAGGAGCAACCCCTCGTCTTCGAAAAGTTTTATCGCGGCAGGGGCCAGCGCTACAACGTCGAGGGAACGGGAATGGGCTTGCCCATCGCGAAGGCAATCATTGAAGCGCACGGCGGCACCATCAGTCTGACCAGCCAGCTCGGCCATGGCTCCGTCTTCTCCTTCACGCTGCCCATCGACCGAGGCCGTCCCGGACAACCATGAGCTCGGCAAAGATCCTGGTCGTTGACGACGAGCCGCAAATCCGGCGCGTGCTGCGCACGACCCTGACCTCACAAGGCTACACCGTAGCCGAAGCGAAGAACGGCGACGAGGCGCTCGAACAGATCCGCGAGGAACGCCCCGATCTGATTCTTCTGGACGTCAACATGCCGGGCCGCTCGGGCCTCGAAGTGTGCCACGAGATCCGCGGGACGAGCGACATTCCCATCATCATGCTCACGGTGCGCAACACGGAGCGGGACAAGGTGCAGGCCCTCGACGCCGGCGCCGACGATTACGTCGTCAAACCCTTCGGGTCCGAGGAGCTGATGGCCCGCATCCGCGCCGCACTGCGCCGGACCGCTCCTTCGGAAGCAATGCCGCCGTTTCTTTCGGCAGACCTCAAGATCGACTTCGAAAAGCGCGCCGTCACGGTCCGTGGGCAGCTCGTCCGGCTCACGCCGAAGGAATTCGAATTGCTCCGGCAGCTCGTCGCCAATCAAGGGAAGGCGCTCAGCCATCGCCGCCTATTGCAAGCTGTTTGGGGCCCGGACTACGGCGACGAGACCGAGTATCTCCGGGTCTTCATCAACCAGCTTCGCAAGAAAATTGAGCCGGACCCGCATCACCCTTGTTACATCCACACCGAACCGTGGATCGGCTACCGCTTCGAGCGCCCGCCAGAAAGAGCCCGTTCCGGCCGCTCGGAAAAGTAGGCACGCCGGTCGTATGAGGCCAACTGGCTTCTTGCGTAATCCTATAGCCCCATTTAGCGCCTCGGGTGGATGGCGTCGAGGTCGAGGTTCAGGTCGAGAACGTTGACGCGAGGCTCGCCGAGGAATTTGAACTGGCGCCCTTTCGTGTGCTTGGCCACGACCGCGCGGACATCCTGCTCGCTCATGCCGCGTTCGCGGGCCACGCGCGGAACCTGAAACTCCGCGGACGCCGGAGAGATATCGGGGTCGAGGCCCGAGCCCGACGTCGTGACGAGATCGACCGGCACGGTCGCGCTCGGATTCGTTGGCTGCAGTTGCTGGACGCTGGCATTGACGCGGTCGATCAGTGCCTTATTCGTCGGGCCGAGGTTTGAGCCCCCGGATGCGGTGGGATCGTATCCCGCTGTGCCGGCCGCGGAAGGCCTCGAGTAAAAATACCCGGCGGCGGTGAAGGGCTGGCCAATCAGGTGCGATCCGACGAGTTGTCCATTCTTTCGGATTAACTCGCCGTTGGCCTGTTTGGGAAACAACACCTGCGCGAGGCCGGTTACCACCAGCGGGTAGATGATTCCGAACAGCAACGTCGTCGCCAGAGTAAACCAAATGGAGATCAGAAGATTCTTTTTCACGGTAGCCTCATGCCATTCCGATATGTGTGACGATCAGATCAATCAGCTTGATCCCGATGAACGGGGCAATGATGCCGCCCAGGCCGTAAATGAGCAGGTTCCACCGCAGCAGGGCCGAGGCGCCCAGCGGGCGATAGCGCACCCCGCGCAGGGCGAGCGGCACGAGCGCGATGATGATGAGCGCGTTGAAAATCACCGCCGATAGAATCGCCGACTCCGGCGTCTTCAACCGCATGATATTCAGGAGATTGAGCTGGGGAAACGCACCGGCAAACATCGCCGGAATGATGGCGAAATATTTCGCCACGTCGTTGGCCACCGAAAAGGTTGTCAGCGCGCCGCGCGTGATCAGGAGTTGCTTCCCGATCTCCACGACCTCGATCAGCTTCGTGGGATTCGAGTCGAGGTCCACCATGTTGCCGGCTTCCTTGGCCGCCTGCGTGCCGGCGTTCATGGCCAGGCCCACGTCGGCCTGTGCGAGCGCCGGGGCGTCGTTGGTGCCGTCGCCGGTCATGGCGACCAGTTTGCCCTTGGCTTGCTCCTGGCGGATCAAAGCGAGTTTATCCTCGGGCTTCGCCTGCGCGAGAAAATCGTCGAGGCCCGCTTCGCGCGCGATGGCGGCCGCCGTCAGCGGGTTGTCACCCGTGATCATCACGGTACGAATCCCCATGGCGCGCAACTGGTCAAAGCGTTCGCGCATGCCGCCCTTGATGATGTCCTTCAGATGGATCGCCCCAAGAACGCGGAAATCTTCCGCCACGAGCAGGGGGGTCCCGCCCGCATTGGAGATCCTCTTCACCGCCTCCTCGATTTCCGGCGGCACGTGGTTGCCCTTTTCCGAGCAGTAGCTGGCGATGGCGTCGAATGCGCCTTTCCGAATCGCGCGTCCGTCAAGATCCACGCCGGACATCCGCGTCACGGCGGTGAATGGAATAAACGTGGCGGCGTAGGCCGAAAGTTCCCGGCCGCGCAGGCCGTACTTCTCCTTCGCCAGCACCACGATCGAGCGCCCTTCCGGAGTTTCGTCGGAAAGCGAGGCTAGCTGCGCCGCATCTGCGAGTTCTGCTTCGGTGATGTTCGGCGCCGGGACGAATTCGGTGGCACGGCGATTGCCGAGCGTGATGGTTCCAGTCTTATCGAGCAGGAGCGTGTCCACATCACCAGCGGCTTCCACCGCACGGCCCGACATTGCCAGCACGTTCCTCTGCACCACGCGGTCCATCCCCGCAATTCCGATGGCGGATAGAAGGCCTCCGATGGTCGTGGGAATCAGGCAAACCAGCAACGAAATAAGCACGAAAACGGACTGCGGCGCGCCGGAGTAGATAGCCATCGGCTGCAGCGTCACCACCGCCAACAGAAAGACAATCGTCAGGCCGGCAAGAAGAATGTTGAGCGCGATTTCATTCGGGGTCTTCTGGCGTTCCGCCCCTTCCACGAGCTTGATCATGCGGTCGAGAAACGTTTCGCCAGGGTTCGACGTGATCCGGATGATGATTTCGTCAGAGAGCACGCGCGTCCCGCCGGTGACGGCTGAGCGGTCTCCGCCCGATTCGCGGATCACCGGCGCTGATTCCCCTGTGATTGCGGATTCGTCCACCGAGGCAACACCTTCGGCCACTTCGCCGTCGCCGGGGATGAATTCGCCCGCCGCGACCTTCACGAGGTCGCCCGTGCGCAGCTTCGAGCCCGTCACCTCCTCGATCCCGCCGCCGGTCTTGATCCGGTGGGCCATGGTCTCGGCGCGGGCCTTGCGCAGCGTATCCGCCTGGGCCTTTCCGCGACCCTCAGCCATCGCTTCGGCGAAGTTCGCAAACAGCACCGTGAACCACAGCCACAGCGTGATCTGAAGCTCGAATCCGAAGCCGCCGGCGTGCAGCATGTGATCCCGCACCAGCTCGACGGTGGTCACGACCGCGCCGATTTCCACCACGAACATCACCGGGTTCTTCATCAGCGTGCGCGGGTTGAGTTTGACAATGGCGTCCCGCACCGCGCCGCCGACGATTCCCCAGGTCCAAAGTGCTTTTCTTCTTTCTCGTCCGCTCATGGTGGCCTCAGAAAACCTTTCCGGCGTGCATCAGCAGGTGCTCGAGGATCGGGCCCAGGCTGAGCGCCGGGAAAAATGTAAGTGCGCTGACAATCAGGATCACGGAGATCAGGAGCATCGTGAAGAGCGGTGTCGTCACGGGAAATGTGCCCGCCGACTCCGGCACGAGTTTCTTGCGGGCCAGGTTCCCGGCGAGGGCAAGCACTGGAATGATCATTAGAAACCGCCCTAGCAACGTATTGAATCCAAGGCTCACGTTGTACCAAAGCGTGTTCCCGTTCAGCCCGGCGAACGCCGAGCCGTTATTCCCCGCCGTGGAGGTGTAAGCGTACAAGACTTGCGTGAGGCCGTGCGGGCCGGGATTAGAAATGGACGAGGTGCCGAAGGGTGAAGCCACGGCGACGGCCGTAAAGACGAGAATCACGAGACAGAAGATCAGGACCGTCAACATTGCCATCTTCACGTCGTATGCCTCGATCTTCTTCCCGAGATATTCCGGCGTCCGGCCCACCATCAGCCCGGCGATGAACACCGCGAGAACGATGAAAACCACCATGCCGTAAAGCCCTGAGCCGACACCGCCGAACACCACTTCCCCGAGCATAATGTTGACCAGCGGAACCAGCCCGCCGATCGGCGTGAATGAATCATGCATCCCGTTGACCGCGCCGCAGCTCGCATCCGTTGTCGTGGTCGCGAAGAGCGCAGTGGGTGCAATCCCGAAGCGGACTTCCTTGCCTTCCATGTTGCCGCCCGGCTGCATGGCGGTGGTGTGTTGGTCCACTCCGTGCAGCAGCGGGTTGCCGCGAGATTCCATGGCGTACGCCACGGTGACGCCCACGAGGCACAAAATCGCCATCGCGGCCCACACCGCCCAGCCATGACGCTGGGAACCCGTCATCCGGCCCAGCGTGTACGTGAGGCCCGACCCGAGCGCGAGCATCATGACGATCTGCATGAAATCGGTCAGAGGGGTTGGATTCTCGAATGGGTGGGAGCTGTTGGCGTTGAAGAAACCGCCGCCATTCGTGCCGAAGATCTTAATCGCCTCCTGCGAGGCGACCGGCCCTTGCGCGATCACCTGGTCCGTGATCGTTTGCGTTGTGGTCTTGCCGTCTGATCCCGCGGTTTGCACGGTCTGCGGGTCCACGAGCTTCGCCGTGTCATAGGGCCGGAAATTTTGGATCATTCCCTGGGAAACGAAGACCAGAGAAATCAGAAGGCAGGCCGGAAGCAGAACCCACAGCATGCATCGCGTGAGATCCACCCAGAAGTTGCCGATGGTCTTCGATTCCCGCCGGGCGATGCCGCGGATGACGGCAATGGCGAGCGCGATGCCCACTCCGGCGGATGCGAAGTTATGGTAGGCCAGCCCGGCCATCTGCGTGAAATAACTCATCGTCGATTCGCCGGCGTAGTTCTGCCAGTTGGTATTGGAGGTGAACGAGGCGGCGGTGTTGAACGCGAGGTCGGGCGCCACGGCGGCAAGATGCTGCGGATTCCACGGCAGCCACTGCTGCACGCGCTCGATCAGGTAGAGGAGCAACATCGACACGCCGCTGAAGAGCAGCATCGCGACGCTGTATTCCTTCCAGTCCATCTCGCGCGATTCATCGATCCCCGTCATGCCGGTACAGCAAGCGCTCGATGGGCCGCAGGGCAGGGTCGAGGAACGTCTTCTCGCCGGAAAACACGCGCGCCATGAAGACGCCCAACGGCTTTGTGACGGCCAGGAGAGTCACGAAGAACAACGCAATTTGCAGCCAACCGTTTACGGTCATGTCAGAACCTCTCCGGCCAGAGCAGCGCCGCCAGAAGGTACCCGAACATCAGAACGCAAACTCCCAATAAAACGCTGTTGCCTATCATTTGATCTCGCTCCTTACTTCAGCCGATCGCAGGCCCACACGTATGCAATGGACACGGCGAAGAAAACAGCCGTGCATAAGACAAACACAAGGTCTCGCATTCGAGTCACTCCTATCCAATTTCTCGCGTGGCTGGACCGCTTCGCCGCACGCGGGAACATCGCGACCGACCGCTGGCTGGTCCGATGCCGCCGGGGCTTCCGACGTGTTGACGGCGCCCAGCAGGGCGCCATTGATGTGCCGGTGCTTGTGCCGCGACGGACGTCACACTATGCCCCAGTTGTACATGACGACGTCGCGCCGCTGCCGCTCGCCTCGCCTCGCGCCAGAACTGGGTCAGGAAGCACAGGTTGAAGATCAGTGCTGGGCCCAGGACAAATATGACGAAGGGTACCATCGCGATTCTCCCATGGAATTCCCGTCACGCGCCTCATTGGCTGGACGTGAGTGAGAGTCGATGTTGAGACTACTCCGCGAACCTCAGGACGAAATAAGAGAGATATAAGGATTTCATAAGCCCCGGCGAGGGAAACTGCGGAAGAATTAATGCAGGGCGGGTACTCTTGATGTTCGGCATCCGTTTGCAGTCGATCTCATCCACAAAGAGCCCTGGGTCGGATCACTTTTCCCAACAAGCCTCTCATACGCTTTGCCGGCGCCTCTGAGTTCCAGCCAGATGCCCTCGCAACCGCGCAAGGATATGATCCTCCTGTGGCTCGTTGATTTTGCGCTCGACTTCGGTCAGCGCGAAATGGACGATGTCGTGGTGATGGATCTCCTCGCCCGGCAGACGGTCGCTCAAATCGAGCCAGACTTTGTGCAGCAAGTCGATTTCCTTGGCAGTCAGCCGCGGCGCGTGCGGGCCCAGGTAGAAGACCTGTTCCGTTCCCGAAGGCTTGAAGATCTCGAGGGTCACCCGGGGACGCGACTCGGGCATGCGCTCCCATGCGAGCCCTATCTCTCGCGCCTGTTCCGCCACCGTGGACTTCGATGAGTTCCCGGTGATGATGGAGCTCGACTCCAAATTCGCAGCGGCGCGCAGAATTCCTTCCCACAAATCGTTTGCGGCGACGACCGCAAGCCGCACGGGCTTGCCCTGCTTTTCCGCCATCGCGAGCACCTTCGTAAAGAGCGCCTGTTCGATCGCCGTGAACAGCTGATCGGGCGCGAGGCCGTATTCGCCGGAGGCCGAGCGCCGCAATATGCGCACGTGCAGCACGACGATCTCCGCCTCCCGCCGCTTCGCCCGGCCCAGCGCGGCTTCCAGCGGATAGAGCGCGTAATGGTTGCTCACGGGAACCAGCACGCTGCCCGGCTTGACCCCGACGTTCTCCATCGTCAACTCGCCTGCCTGCGACAGATTGAACTTGTCGAGTTCGGCGTTCGTGGTTTTGCGCCTATTTGCCAGTTTCTCGGAAACCTCGAAGGCGACGAAAAAGATAAGTGTAAAAGCGACTCCGGAAATTGTGGCGACCTGCTTCGTGAAGAGATTGATGAGGCAGAGAGCAAACAAGCCCAGCGTGATCAGTCCCAGCCCGGCGGGAATCTCGACGCCCGCAATCTTCACATTGAGCGGCACTTTGAAGTCACGCTCGCCCGGCTGCTTGTAGCGCAGCATCATTACCGCGAGCCCCTTCATGGCAAAGCTCCACATCACGCCGAAAGCGTATGCCTCGCCGAGCACAAAGATGTTTCCGCGGCTTAAGACGATGGTGAGGATCTGAAGGCCCACAACGAGGTGCAGGATGCGATGGGAGGTCCCGAAGCGACGGTGGGGCTGCCGAAACCAGTCGGGAAGGATTCCGTCCTCGGAGACCCGATTCAAGACTCCGTTCGAGCCTACAATCGCCGTATTCACTGCGCCTGCGAGCATCAGCACGCCGACCACTACGACAAAGGCTCGAAATGCGAGCCGGAGCGACAGCGGCCCGACCAAGTACATCGCCACTCCGCCAATTGGGTTGTCTGAGAAATTGTCGCGCACGGTATCGGGAATGATCATCACCGCGAAGAATGCAACTCCTGCGGTGAAGAGCAGACTGTAGATAAAAATCACCAGTCCCGCTTTTTCCAGGTTGCGGAGCTTAGGGTGCTCGATCTCCCGATACACCTGGGCCATGGTCTCCTCGCCACTCATGGCCAGAACCGAATGACCGAGGCCGATAAAGATGCCGATCAGTCCGACCGTATACGGCAGCGAGGTGTGACGCAGCCAGCCGAGCGCATCGCTCGAGTAGGACAAGGTCGAGAGCCTCGGCCAGGGCGGGAGGTGGACGCCGCGCACCATGAGGGTATATGCGCACCACGCGATCATCACGACTACCATGATCGTGGTCACGTACATGATGCGCATGGCTTTCTCGCTGGACTCAGAGATGCCCTTGATGTTCTCCCACCAGAAGTAGATTGTGACCAGCACCGCGAAGAGCGCTGCCGTCGCGTTCATGGGCAGGGTGAAGCTGGCATGGAAGTGCTGCAGGAGCTCGTTCAGAAGTCCGACCAGGTATAACCCCGCCGATACGCCGCTGATGGGCCCCGTCAGGATGTAGTCGAACATGAGCGCGGAAACGGAGAACTTCGCCGCCGTCCCGCCCATGGCCTCCTTCACTACGCGATAGACGCCGCCACGCACGAACATGCTGCAACTCTCGATGTAAACCGACCGCACTGCATACGAGAACAGCATAATGGCAAGAATGAACCACGGAGCTGTCTTGCCGACAAAGTGCTCGGCGATGGCGCCGGCGTAGAAGGCGGATGAGCCGAGGTCGTTAAGGACAATGGCCGCCGCGCGCCAATAGGAGATAAAGGCGAGCATCGCCGTCGTCGCCACGAGAACCTGGGCTAGGGGCCGGACGGACTGTGAGGGCGAAGAACCGTTGGGATTGGAGGCCATCAGCGCGTTAGAGAGTCGGCAAACTCACGTAGTTAGGCTAAGCGCTGCGGCATGAACGATTCATAAGCAATTCGTAAGGATTTCATAAGCGCAGGCGAGGAAAACCGCCGAGGACTTGATATTCAGTGAGGATTGGTGGGGCGGTGGGGATCGAACCCCCTCCCTTCGGCTTGAAAGAGACGCGGAAATCCCGAGCCCCGGTGTGCCACTTTCCCATTTTCAATTTTCGAGTTGCCGGGCCCTCAGAAGAGGCCAGCATGGTCGCTCGAAGCGCCCCTGGCCTGGGACTTGTCGAAGGGCAAGCCGAATCGCTTGCAGACGAGGCCGGTGGCGACCCGGCCGCGAATATTGGCGACAACCTTTTCCCGATGCAGCAATACTATCATGTTATACTGCCAGCCTTTCCGCCGGGCCGAAGGCGCAACTCACGGCGGGAACCGAGTCACAAACGGGGGTGGTGTTCCTATGTCGCGACGGAAAATCGCGGCCCTGTTCTGCTTGCTGCCGGTCTTGTGCGTCCTGCCGATAGGTTGTGGCTCCTCTCCGCCTGTCGTCGCAACCATTATGGTGACGTCCGCCCAGGCGTCGATTGCGGTGAGCGGGACCGACTCATTCACGGCGATTGCCGAAGACCGCAACGGCACCGCCATACCCGGCGTTAGCTTCACGTGGGCCAGCAGCGCCGCCAATGTGGCTACGATCAACGCCGGCACGGGCGTTGCCATGGGCATGTTGCCGGGAACGGCGCAAATCACGGCGTCGGCGAACGGCATCACCAGTGGTCCACGCACGCTCACGGTGACGCCCGGGTTCCGTGCGACGAGCAACCTGACCGCAGCACGTTACGCCGCCACCGCGACGCTCCTCAACAACGGAATGGTGCTGGTTGCGGGCGGTTACGGCGCGAGCGGCGCGCTGGCGAGCGCGGAGCTGTTCAATCCATCCAGCGGGACGTTCACGGCGACCGGGAGCATGAGCACGGCGCGCTACTTCGCTGCCGCCACGCTGCTCAACAATGGAATGGTGCTGGTTGCCGGAGGCTACGACGGCAGCGGGAGCCTGGCCGGCGCGGAACTGTACAACCCCGCGACCGGGATATTCACACCGGCCGGCTACTTGAACACGCCGCGGCGGACGTTCACGTCCACACTGCTCAACAATGGGACCGTGCTTGTGGCGGGTGGATATGGCGCGAGCGGTGCGCTGGCGAGCGCGGAGCTATACGATCCCGTGACCGAAACGTTCAGGCCCACGGGCAGCATGAATGACCCGCGAAGAAACGCCACGGCGACTCTATTGAACAACGGAACGGTGCTGGTTGCAGGCGGATTGCACCCAGGCGGCACGCTGGCCAGTGCGGAGGTGTACGATCCGAATACCGGCGCGTTCACCTTCACCGGCAGCCTGACTGCAGCGCGTTATTTCCACTCGGCCACGCTGCTGAATAGCGGCATGGTGCTGATTGCGGGCGGGGGTCTTTCGAGTGGCTCGACCACAACGGCGTTGACCAGCGCAGAGCTCTATAATCCTGCCACCGGGTCGTTCACCGCTACCGGCACTTTGAACGCACCGCGGCTAGGGTCGGCCGCAGCACTGATGAACAACGGTACGGTACTGCTGGCCGGAGGACAAGGCACGGGCGCCTCGAGCAACGCTGCCATAGTCGACGCGGAACTGTATGACCCGACGGCCGGGACATTCAGCGTTACCGGAAGCATGAACGTTGCCCGGGTGGTGATGCCCGCGACGCTGCTGGATGACGGCAGAGTGCTGCTCGCCGGCGGCGGGGACGGAAACACCACCGCTCTTGGCACCGCGGAGCTTTATGAACCGGGCTCACTCACGCCGCCGGGACTTGAGTCCATCGCGGTTTCACCGGCAGGCCCGACCGCATCGCCGGGAACCTACCAGCGATGCATCGCCACTGGCACTTTCGCCGGCGGGCCGCAGCAGCTTGCTTCCGTTTTGTGGAGCTCCTCGGACTCCACGCTGGCGGAAATCAGCAGCGACGCAACCAATCCCGGCGCGTCCGTTGCGGTCGGATCTCCCGCGTCCACGAAATCCATCACCATTACGGCGGCGGCGGGCACGGTCAGCGGGATGGCTACGCTCAACGTTCGGCCGACCGGCTTTGTTTTCACCGGGAACTTAATAGAGCAGCGCGAATTTGCCGCTGCCATTACGCTCAACGACGGGCGCGTGCTGGTTACTGGCGGCGATACCCAGCTGGCTCCTCCTTCCCACAGCGAACTCTACGATCCCGCGAGCGGCACCTTCTCTACGACAGGGATTCCGGTCGTCGCCAACCGGGCCTTCTTCACCGCCACGCTTCTGATGAATGGCTAGGTTCTCATCACCGGAGGCTTCGTAGGCGGTGCTCCGAGCAACAGCGCGGAGCTCTACGACCCTGCGACTGGAACATTCACCTCGACTGGAAATCTGATCACCGCGCGGTATAACCACACCGCCACCCTCCTGCTCGACGGCACGGTTCTGATCGCGGGAGGCCAAAGCTCCGCATCGTCATTCCTCAACAGCATGGAGATCTACGATCCCGTGTCCGGCACGTTTTCGAGCGCCCCAAGTTTGCTGGTTGCACGGGCCGGACACACCGCTACGCTGCTGCCTAACGCGACGGTCTTGCTAGCCGGAGGGCAAACAACGGGCGGCGCCTTTACCGCCACCGCGGAGAATTTCGACCCGATCCACAACGTGATCGTTATGACCGGAAGCCTGGGCACAGCCCGTGAGTTCCATTCCGCGACGCTACTTCCAGGCGGAGCAGTCTTGATCGCCAGCGGCTTGAGCTCCGGCGGCTGGTCGACCAGTGCGGAGATCTATTTCTTCGGGCCCGGACTTTTCGCTCCTACCGGCAGCCTGAGCACCGGGCGCGATCACCATACTGCCACGCTGCTTGCGAGCGGCAAGGTGCTAATCGCTGGAGGCGGCGCTCTCAACGGGCCGTTGTCCAGCGCGGAGGTGTTCGATCCGGTCGCCGGAACGTTTAGCTCGACCACCAATCTGAATAATCCGCGTCTGGGCGCGGCCGCCACTCTTCTCAACAACGGCCAGGTTCTGATCGTTGGCTGCGCCGGTAACGCGGTGCTGAACAGCGCCGAGCTCTACTAGCCATCTGAGCGCACCGTCGGGCACCTCAAGCCGTGGCCCGAAGCACGAAAATCTGCCGTCCGCCCCGCGATTTTCAGGCTCAAATGTAGCGCCGCGGCCTTCAGCGCGGCATCTTCAGTCACCGGCATTTGTAATGGCGGCCTTCAGGCCGGCCAGCTCTGTTCGCGCCATCTTCGTGTGGCGCCGAGTCTCTTCCGGCGGCTCCGCGCGCTCGAAAGCATCGGTGCGTTCACGCAAGTTTTGCCACGGGACTTTGCCAACACACCTGCTAGCAAGCAACCTTGTAAGGGCGTGCCGTGGCTCGGACCCGAGAAGGCAAGGCCTTGCCGTTCATGGCGGGGCTTGAGAATTCCGGCGGTCGTACTCCGGCGCATCGGCGACGGATTCTCACTTCTGCTTCAGTTGCAACAATTTCCCTTTGAGGAACTGAGAAATCTGCAGGGACGAGCTGTTACCGGTCGACAGCGTGACTATCATCCGGTCCACTTGAGTGTGACTAAGCTGAATTGTCGTGTTCGGGGAGTTCGTATCGGCCTGATTCTGTGGCTGAGCCGCGGCCTTGGCTTGAGTAATTTGCGTCGCGATGGACTCCGCGACATTCACCCCGGCTTGCCCTCCCTCCGTCAATGCTTTCTCCAAATCGTTTAGGTCCGTTGAGCTCATCGGAACGCCGACACTGTTTAGCTCCTCGGCCAGGTGCCGCGCATATTCTTTTGTCATCTCCGCGTTAGTGAGCACACCCGTTGTGTCAGTTACAAGAGTCACGCGGAGACTCGTGCCGCCTTTCGGGCCGGCGGCGAGGGCAATCGACGCCGATCGGTTAGAATTCTTCCACGTCATCTCCACCTGCTCGGTCTTGGCGACATCGTCTACGTTATCCCACCGCATGACCTCGTTCCATCCAGTGCCCGGAAGAGTTTGTACGTAAAACGCCTCGGCGCTGGCTAGGGCGCACGTGGCGGAATAGTATGCCAATTCGCGCGGGGACGCCGCTCCGGCAGATACATCGAATGAAACGCGCACCGATCCGGGCAGACGGGGAAAGCCCGCCGGGTCCCGCGCACCGCGATCGGAAGCGGATGCCGTAGCGCCGCTCGGGGGCGTGCCGGCCACGCCGGTCGATAGCACGGGCGCCGGTCCGGTAAATATGCTGGTCAATGCCAAGGCGATCGTCGCACCTTGCGCGCTGTCCTGTGCCACAACCAAGTGCGCCCTGGTCGCGCTCTTCGTGAAATCTGACGTGAATTGTTGGTTCTTCTTGGCCGGGTCGCCCGATTGGACGCGCGAGAGCGCGGTCCATCCGGCACTGACGATTTGCTTCCAGTATTCCGCGGAAACGGTAGCCGGCGCCACAGAGACCGTGTAGTACGCCCGGTCCTGCCATGTACTATCCTGGCGCATCGAAGAATGCGATATGCGCGACGTACCTATGAAAACGGGAAAGTTCGCGAGCATTGCCGGCGCTGGATCAGCGGGCGTGGCGGCTCTCTGTTTGGGGGCGGGAGGAATTGGCTTGACCTGCGCCACCGCACTCGCTGCAATCGTAAGGAGCATACATAGCTGTAAGATTAAGGTTCGCATCGTGGCGGAATCATATAATCACAGCGCCCAGCTTGACAACATGGCTCTCTGGCTAGACATGGACCTCGAACCATCCCCTGCTTCGTCAGGGGAAAGCCTCAGGTAGAACGTGGACCAACTTAGAATTTCGCGGAAGGCGGTACTTCGGGTACCTGTTGGCTTCGGAAACCTATCAAGATATTGGGAATTTGGTAGGGGCGGTGGGGATCGTACGATGGCGGCCCATTCGAAACGACGTAACTTACTCATTTTACGTTACGCCCAATACGCCAAAAACGCCCAAAGCGCCAGACCAAGGTACACGGCGGGTACACGCACTACGATGCTTGACGTGTCGCCGTACTCGCTCTACCATCGGCGGCGCGACTTGTAAGGCCAATGGAGGTAATCGCAGTGCCATCCGAAACTGAGCTTTGGAGTTTAGATCCAGGTGGTGCACGCAGCATCTGCATGACTCTTACGCTGGGCGACAAATCCGGGTTCTCCAAACTGGATCTGCGCCGGGCTGATGGGAAGGCGGTAAAGTTTCCAATCGAACTGACCGATATCGATCTCCAGAACCTCATTGACGCTGTGGTAGATCACGTACAGAAGAACAATATCCGTATTCGCCTGCCAAAGATAAGAATCACACGGCGCTAGACCGGAGTTAGTGCAACAAACCCGACCAAACACCCTAGCTTTTAGGCCTCATAACAGACCAACCAAGACGGCCCACGCAGAAACTGGAGCGGGCCATTTAGTCCATTATTAGGTCAGTTTGTGTCCCCGAGGCTCCGTACGGCAGAACCATTTGCAGGAACAACCAACCAGACTCCCCACGCGGCCTCGTTTCCAGGTTCCAGAAAACCTCATGAATATCAGCAGAGGGTCGAACCGGCGGGGTCCCCATGATCATCTACGAAAAAACGGTGCAGATGGGATAGTTCGGCAGACTTGAATATGCAAAAAGCACAATCCACGAACACCCCGTAGTGGCAGTTTTCACCCTTCCCTAAGGACCCCGCAGAATATCGGCCCGGTCTGCGCACAGAGCGATTTTCCCCCTATTTCCCAGGTCTTTGTCCTTCTAAGAGTGTCGTTTGGAAACAATGCAGTTCAGGCAGCGCAGTCAGCCTCCCGTAGGGGTCCAGTTTTGGGTTTCGGGATGGTTACCCGATTCCACTTCCAGCCGTCCGTCTCTTTTCCAAACGATTTGCCTCCCACTGGCAAAATCACGTGGCGAATATAAGGCGAATATGCTAGGATGCCTTTTGTAACGCAATGCACCTTGATTCTCTGCAACCTGTGTGCATACACTCGGTTGCGGTGAGGGATTGAGGGTAAGAGTGAAACAGGCTGTTATCAAGTGGAAAAAGGAACCGTTTGATGCCGGGCCGTTTGTGAACAACGGAACGCGCCCCGATTACGTAACCGCGCTGGGTGCACTGTTTGCGGATGATTGCTTGAAAGCGCTCCCAAAGATTAGGGACGGCGTGGTGGATACGGTTTTTGCCGACCCACCGTTCAATATCGGCAAGCAGTACCGCAAAAACACAAATGATAGGCTTCCCGAGGAACAGTACCTAGCGTGGTGCAGGGATTGGGTGCGCGAATGTGTCCGCACACTGAAACCGGGCGGGTCACTGTTTATCTACAACCTTCCCAAGTGGAACATTTCGCTTGGTGGCTACCTGAACGAACTTGGCATGGAATTTCGTCACTGGATTGGTATAGAGATCAGCGCGTGCCTACCGATACCGGGCCGCCTCCACCCAAGCCATTACAGCCTGCTCTACTATTCGAAAGGGAAGCCGAACACCTTCCGTCGTATTCGCACACCGATTCAAACATGTCGGCACTGTGGGGGTGAGGTTAAGGACTATGGCGGGCATCGTGACGCGATGAATCCCAACGGCGTAACACTCAAAGATATTTGGACAGATATCCCGCCGGTACGCCACTGGAAATTCAAGTCGAAAAATCGCACTGCAAACGCCCTCTCGACAAAAATCCTCGACCGGGTCGTCGAAATGTCTACAGAGACGGGCAACCTAGTGCTGGACCCTTTTGGGGGTAGCGGCACCACTTTCGTCGTGTGCGAATCACGGAATCGGCAATGGCTGGGTATTGAAATAGACTACGCGAACGAAATTATCGAACGGCTGGAAACTGACGCAATTCACCACCACAAGAACCACGATTTCGTAGAAGATTAGGCCATCGCCCGACCATCTGTCATTTTTGTTATTCTAGGAACATCCAAGCTGGTCGCGTCGTGTTCAATCACAACTATTTCTAGTACGCCTCCGTGTTTGCACGGAATGGATTGCCAAAGCTCGAAGTAAGGCTCGAGTTCCTGAATGTTGCCGATTCTGTCTGTTAGGTATCGGGCAAACGCACGGGACGGAACGATGAGTATACCTGCCGCGATTTTCCCGCGCATGATCCCTAGTGCCATCTTGTTGAGTGACCGATGACTTGAGGAAATGTTACCCGTTTCCCATTCAAGCACGACAGGGCCATGCTCAGTTTGAAAGACCGCATCGAATTTTCCCGGATTTCGTGTCCCACCCATTTCAGCAGGCCCTTCAATACTCCAGCCCTGTTTCTTCAGGTCAAGCATCAAGCCAGTTTTTATTGGTTTGACGCCATTGCCCATGCCCCTCTTCTTTCCGCTTTCGGCGTAGATGGTGAATTTTCCACTTCGGGGTGGCCATTCAACCGCTCTAATAGCCTTATGAAGCTTCTTACGCGCGGTCTTCCACTCCGCTGATTTTGCAAATCGGCCACGGCCAATTAGGCTTTCCTCTCGGACAATTTTCACGGCCCCAAGTATCTTCTGAGTGGCCATCAAAGTCACCAGATAAGCGCATTCGTGGAGTACAGATGGTGAATAGCACCGGGATTGCAAGCCCACCAGTTTTCTTGGACATGTGAACACCAGGAATCGGCTTGACCCCAATTCGATTTGCGAGCACACTCACGCTAAGTGGGGGGAGGATTCGTCTCCCTTGGTCGATTGGAGCTTCATTATGAACCAAAGAACGTTGAAGAGCGTAAGTGGTGAATTTGTAGTCTTGCGGATTGGTGATGAACTTGTGGAGCCGGGGTTTCCCGCCCACAAGAGAGAATACGTTGGCCCTATCGGCCCTTACAGGGAAGATGTTGTCGATCCAGCTAAAGGACAGTCCGCTCGCTTTGTTCACTTCGATTTGATTCCAAACAAAGAGCAACTACTTGTGGGCGAACGCGGCCCGGGAAATCAGTACGATCAGATGCGCGTACAAGCACGGGCGCGTGAAGTCGTCGCGAACAGCGTTGTGAATCGTACTGGCGGACCGAATTGTGAACACATTAGTTCGTACATCAGAAATGGAAACCCCGCAAGCCCTCAACTCAAATTCGCTATCGGTGCGGTACTTGCCATATTCTTTTTTGGGTTTCTTGGCGGATTCGATGCGTAGTAGAACCGCCACGGTCACACACTATTTGTACAGTTGGAGGAACCATGCCACGCAGAAGGATTCTTCCGTTTGGAGCGGTGCCACGGATTTGTGCAATGTGCGGACAACACTTCCGCGCAATGACACAACCGGAGTGGGAACATAATCAGCGCCAGCATATGGTGTTGAGCAAGAAGCACAACTCTCCACTTTACAAAAGTATCCTCACCAGCGAAAACGTAGGTCATTCGGATATGTCCGTCGTTTCTGACTGAGGGCCACTGGCCTTCAATGCAGAGCACTATCACCATTGACTTAGATTTTTTGCTTCGGTCCTGATTCCAGGTTCTGGAAATGTTTCCCATATACGCAGGACGGCCTGAAGGCCGGGGTGTCCTCATTCCAGAAGCCCACAAACGGTGCACCAACTAACTGAAATCGCGGCCTCAACATGAGCAAGGTCGAACGCGGCGAGCGGAAAGGGGCGCTTGTCAGTATCGAGAACATTATGTAGAAATTGAGGTTATTAATTTATTGCGTCACAAATTACGAAATGATTGTAGTAGGATGACACGAACGGAGGAATCCATGAGTGTCCGTCAGCACATTCTCCTTACTAACGCCACCCGCCGTCCGTATCGGGAAACGGTAGAATTGCCAGAGGGTTCGGTTTACGACGACGCTTCAGGTCTGTGGCGTCTTGAGGACGGAACAATTCTCGTTCGCGACATGGCTTTCGCGCCACGCCAGACAAAGAAGTGTGACCAGGAGACCGGAGAAGACCAAAAAGGCGAATAATGACGCCACAAGTTCTGTTGCTGTCGGGCCTTTATGACTTCTCGACTGATTTTATTGCAGCGGCACTCAAGGAACGCGGCACAACGTTCTTACGGCTGAACCGCGAACAACTGCCGACCTGTCGTGTGACTCTCGATCCCGTGGCAGCGGTCATTGCGGTACGAAGTCCCAGTGGTCTAACGACAACAATCGATGCGTCAAGTCTGCATGCCGTGCTCTTCCGGCAACCGGTCTTCTTAAGGAATACGCCGGGTCACGCCCTGTCTGTGGCCGAGCAACTGGAACGTTCCCAATGGTCAGCCTTCCTGCGTGGACTCTGCGTTCTTGATAACTCATGTTGGATGAACCATCCAGCCAAGACCTATCTTGCGGAATGTAAATCCTATCAGTTGCGGGTGGCCGCAAAGCTCGGCTTCACCGTCCCTCGCACCCGCATCGGAAACGATCTCACAGGTATCCGGTCTGCTCAGTTAGGTGATCCTCTGATAGTAAAATCTCTCGACACTGTTTTAATACACGAGGATAGCGATTGCTTGTTTACCTACTCGATGGCGAGCGATGCCGCTAGCTGGCAAGAAGAAGACCTGTCTTCGACTCCTGCTCTGTGCCAGGAATTTGTCCGTGACAAGACGGACCTTCGAGTGACTGTCGTTGGGGACAACCTCTTCGCAGTCAGAATTGAGGAAAACGGTCGCGGCATAGAAGGGGATTGGCGCGTGCGACCACGCAACCAGGTGCGATTCGTGCCAATCGATTTGCCGGAGGAGTGCTCGCGACTTTGCCGGCGACTAGCGGAAACACTCGGCTTACCCTTTGCAGCTATCGACCTTCTCGAGATCGGCGATGACCACAAATTTGTCTTCGTGGAAATAAATCCAACTGGCGAATGGGGATGGCTTATTCGTTCCGGTCTTCCAATTGACATGGCGATCGCCGACTGGTTGGCAAAGCAAGAGGGGGCATCTCGTGATTGAGGCCGCTTCCCAAAAGTGCAGATACAAGTTATGGCAGATTGCGAAATGCGCTTGTGAGGAGTTATTTCCCTTCATCACTTATTTCATCCATCGAAAACGCTTGCGAGCACAAATGACTGGAGACAATCCGCCAGCATCATCTGACACACTCGGCCGCTATAGAACATTGGTAGTTCCGGACCTTGAGAAGCGAATTCTTGAGGAACACGAACGAGCAAAATTGTTGGACGAGAAAACATTTAAGATGACGCTCTCCCTTGCTCTTGGGCTAACGATCTTAGGGTCGGTGACTGCGGTGCTTCTCAGAGACGTCGGACAATCGACAATTGCGACTCTCATGCGGTCTGGCGTCACACTTTCGATTTTGTATATTTTTATCGGAGGCTTTATTGCCTTAACTAGTCTTGCGACGTTGCCGACCTTTGGTTACGGCACTGGCTTTAAGGTCGAGGCGAATACAGCGGCTGCGCCGCTGGAAGTCTATGTTGATGCTTTGCTGAGGCAGGAGACAGCTAATCAGATTCGACAGGTAAGGAACGAGGCCGCATTTCAGGCTTTACGCAATGGCTTTGTCCTGTTCGGCATTGTGCTGATTCTTTATCTCTTAACGCTGACCGGGATAATTCGTACGGGCCTGCCAGGGGGCTGCGCGGGAAACCTGTCGCTCTAGTCTGCTGCAAGCGCAGCTCTGTTGATGGACATGGCTCCGGAGTGAATCTTTATGAGCGTGCATTCTTTGTTCGCCAGCTTCCGTTTGGATATTGCAATCTTGATTCTGTTTTGGGAATTTCCCTTCCGGATTACTTCCTCGACCTCATGACCTTCGCGTAGTCGATCTGCGTCGGCATGCCACAGGCGGATTATCTAGGATCGAAATTACGACCGACCTTTGCAGCTTCGATTTTCGTGGCATCGACAACATCTTGGCTTTTCCCGTCTAGCGCTTCCGATGCGGCCTTTCGTCTATCCATGCCAGACTGAGTACACTGAACAAAATCTGATGAAAATACGTCGCAGTGGTCTGTATCCACCTTAGCGGCGTCCTTTTCGGCCTTTAGCTCGGCAAGAGTTTCCATAGATTGCTTTTCTGTCGCATCCCACGTTCGTAGCTTTCGGGATTCGTCGTCGCTGAGTTTGTGTATTGCGGAACAATTGATCGCAACATTGTCCCCTCCGGTCTTGTGACAGTCCCACACAGAATAATCCGGCGTCCCAGAAGAGAACGACGCATTGTAGTCCCCTCGCTCAACCACGATTGATTTGGAAGTCTCGTTTCGCACATTGTCTGCGTCCCAATGAGTGACAGGAGCATCTGGCATGTCGCACACGATATTTGCGGGAACAAGGAAAGTACATGTCTTGTGCTGCCCGGTCTCCCAGCGATCAGCGAGAGCCGAGATTCGTTGGGTTCTTGAACAGCCGCCCAGCAAGAACATGGATGAAAGCAGAAGCGATATGATTGTGATTTTCATTGCGGCGTCCTCCGTTCATAATGACCTCGTCTTCCCAGTTTGGCCCACTTCGGCATGCGGGAATAATGCCAGACGGCCAGCACCTCGCCTCAACTGCTATCTATGTTTTTTCTTCGGTTTTTTCTTCGGCATCATCTTGGGCATTTTGAATAAGATCGGAGTCTTATCTTTGGCTTTGGTGGGCCGAACGGGTAGGTTAGCGCCCTGCTGGTTGTTCAATCGCAGATAGAACGGCAGACTTCGAAGGAAAATGGCTTCCAACTCCCTGGAGCGCCTGGGATCAGCGACGCAAACCAAGTGAATCGATCCCAAATCTTTCTGGGAGCACGTGTATGTCCCACAATTCTACGGGAAAGGTTTCCGTGGCCGATGTACACCGGAAACCATCCACAATAGAGCAAGTAAACCCCTTTAGAATTTCTGGCCGTTGCTCGCAGCTTTCCAAAATTGTTCTCATTCCTCGCCCATAATGCGCCGTAATTGACTACCAAATTCTCTTTCACCACGTATCTATCTCCTGGCGTGTTACCCGATCAATCGGTGCCATCGCAGCCTCCACTAGCTGAACAATTGTAGCGCTCGGGGATTGCAGGCACAGCTAATCTGCTCGTGGTGTTTCTGCTCGTGCAACAGTACAACCTGCGACGTGGTAGACGAACAGAAGTTCTTCAAAGCGCTGGGGCAACGTATCCGTGGACTACGCAAGAAGAGCGGATACAGCCAAGAGGACATGATTTCGTTTGGTTTTTCGGCTCGTCATTGGCAACAGATCGAAGCAGGGCGTCCGATCACCGTCAGGACCTTGCTTCGCATCTGCAGCGTGTTCAAGACTCCAATGGACCGAATCGTGCGCGGGCTGGATAGAGGAATTTACAAAGATTAGCAGTGTATGGTCTGGGCAGAACTGAATCGGCGGGATCGAACGCGGGGAGCGCAACGTCGCGCTGGCTAACATCGAGAAGATCGCGAAGACACTCAGGTTGACGATAGCGGAGTTGTTCCGGGGCGTGTGACTGTGCGGCTTAGGAGACGACGGCCCTAAAGCTCACAGGGAGTTTCGCCTTCGTGATAAGCAGGGCCGCTTGTTCGATGCCCCGCAGCCGTTTTCTGGACAGCACTTTGTGGATAGCCTGGCGCTGACTCTTCGTCCTGTACCTTGGACCAACGATGTCGATGGAAAACTCCCAGTACGTTATGGTCTGCTGACGTTTCATGGTGCCGCTCCTGATTAGGATTTGCTGCGCTTGATGATCTGCTGCATCTTGTGAAGGGATAGAAAGTTTTCGCCCGACTCCCGGTACGCTGGAGCGACGCGGGCGCATCGTCTGGCCTTGAGGACTGTGCTGTTGGCTCTCGTGGGACTAAGGCCATCGGCCCGAAGCAGAAAATAGGTGAGCGATGCGCTTCTGCAAACGCCGTGATGGCACATGCAAAAGACTTTGGCTTTCGGCCTGCGCAGGGCTTTCTGGTAGAAAAGCAACGCACGACGATGGAACCAATTCGGACGTGGCTTCATATCATCCTTGAACGGCAGCCACAGACTCTGAAACTCGCGGATTTCTTCCGTGCTTGCCGTGCCGCAGGTTGATGATGTGGGTTATCCCGAGGGCTTGCAGTTTTTCCACGTGGCCCCAGGCGGTTACCGCGCTGCCAAACGCCAACCGCTTGCTTACCCAAAACGCCTTCATGCTAGTGCCTCCTTTGTGCGTACCTAACCCGTTTGTAAAACATGTGATTACCAAACAACTTTTTAGGCCCCATTGGCCCTGCTAAATGAGCAACTTGCCACCCCCTGGCCACTAGGGTTTTACAAACGCCCCTTGGCGGCGGCGTAGGCCGTGGCAGCGCTTACCCCTAGCTGTGCCCCAATGCGCCGCCAGGGCACGCCCTGGGCGCGTAGGGCGGCTATTTGGGCGGGGTTTACCTGTTTGGCGGGCCTGCCTAGCGTTTTGCCTTTGGCGCGTGCGTTGCGCAGGCCAGCCCGTACCCGTTCGGCAATTAGGCTGCGCTCCAGCTCTGCTACAGCGCCAAGCACGGTGAAGATCATTTTCCCGGTGGGTGTGGAGGTATCGATCTGCTCGGACAGCGAAACAAACTCAACCCCGAGGGCGCGGAAGTTCTCCAATGCTCTTAGCAGGTGGGATACAGAGCGGGCAAAGCGGTCGAACTTCCAGACTACGATAACCTCGAATTTTCGCTTGTGGGCGTCAGCGTTTAGGCGGTCCAGTTCAGGACGGCGCTCCTTGGCGCCGGAGATGCCCAGGTCTACGTACTCGCCGACAACCGGCCATCCTCGACGCAGGCAGTATTCGCGCAGTTCTCGAAGCTGCATTTCGGGGTCCTGGCCGTTGTGGGTGCTGACGCGGGCATACAACACAGCCCGCCGATCCAGATCTGCTCCGTTGATAACTTGAGGGAATGCTGCGTGGGTGCTACGGTTTACTCCAGCCATCTGGGCCTCCTATTCAGGTCTTGGTGGTTAGGGGCGCGTTCGGTGTTGATAGCACCGGCGCGTCCCGCTTTTACTTTCGCTTGTAGCCCTTCTTCCGGCCCCTCCCTTTGCAGTAGATTTCCTGCTTGAGTTTGTGGAGCCGGTCCAAATCCGCTTGGTTCCACAGCCGCACGGCCCTGCCGTTGCGGATGCGCAGCTTGGGGGCCTTAAGCCTTTTGGCCACAATCCAGCGGTGCAGGGTCATCATGGATATGCCTACGGCGCTAGCAGCCTGCTGCGTATTACAAGGCTTTACCATACAGTGATATATATACTATATTTAAGCTGGCATGTAAAGCCTTTTGTTTTGGCTATTTAAGCCCGGTAAACTGCGGTGTTTTGGCGTATGCGTTGCTGGATAACGCTGGGCAGGGTGTACCGCGTCTCAGAACCCCGCGCCACAGATATTCGCGCCTTCGTCTTGTCCTCGTACGTTAGCGCGACGTGGCGTTATGTTCTGCTAAAGTGGGCAGGGATGTGGAGGGATGTTGATCCGTTCATGCACAACCATTCACAACACTATTAGATCGCTGAACTCTTGCAGGCTGCCAATTTGTATGTCCAAGGGCGTAACCTTCTTAACCGGGGCAGGCGGTAACCAACAAAATCGGTACTCGTCCTGATATGCGTAACCAAAGTGCTTAACAAAAGGCACGAAGATTTGAGCTGTTGTTGGCAACAATGGCTCAACATACAGAGCTGCCCCTTCGTACGTGGATGCCCCATTCAACTGTTGCCAACTCGCCTCCCGCAACATCTGACTAAACCTTGCGCGATCCCGAATGATTACACAGGAATCTGCATCGAAGTCCACAAACAGACGCGGCTCGACGGAATTCGTTAGACAATAGAGCCAATAATCGGTCGGCGATTCAAACTCCACGTCGACTCGCTGCTCTGGGACCGCCGAAGGTACGTCTTGCGGATTCTTTACTAACTTAACGATGTCATCGCGAGACAGAGCAAGCGATACAGTTAGCTTTAGTTCATCATCCCTAATCGCACCGTTGTGATCTACTTGAGCAAAATAGCTTCCAGGCTGAATACGCAATGCTCCTAACTCGTGAAGAAGCTCCATGCGCGCACGTTTACCGAACTTGATAAACACGTCGCCACGTTTCAATCCAATTGACGACAGTCGCTTTGCGGCTTTCGCAGCAAGGTCAGAAACAAAGTTGGGGAACGGTTCTGTATGAAAGATGTCTTCTGTGAATCCAGCCGGGTAGGGGCCGTATCGCAGTTGCATTTCCTCCAGCACGTGTGTGAATTTCTCCATCCATAATGACGATTCGTTGGTGATCGGGCCGAGGCTTATTTGTGCGTTCGGATTCACACGCAAAAGGTTCAGCACAACATCACGTATGCGCCGATTCAGTTCGGGCGGCGATAAGTGGCGCGCATACCTCCGCGCATCGTATTGGCGGCGCCAAGCAATGTGCCGTGGAAGACTTTGCTCATTCATTGGACGACCTATCCAGGTTCGGCGGACCTCGGCGGTTCGTGCGTCGTACCGGTCTAGGCTGTAGCCGCTCCGTGACTTCGTGCTGTCATTTCTCCGGCCCAAAACCCGCCTAACAGATGAAGATTACTCCGTTTTGGGCGGCCCCCGTAATGGTCCGCCAAGCTCCTACGGAGCCCGAGGACGAACGCAAACGGGTAGCCACGTAAAAGTGGCCTACCTTAAGCAATTCGAACCCGTTCTTGGAGTGTAGCGGCTGTAGCGCTTGTAGCGGGTAGGCACAAGTCCCCACGGTAAATTCCTCGTTGGGACGTTCGAGTGCTGGGGCTGGAGCCACGTTGGGGTACTGCCCCACCCGCCCGCTACACCCGCTACATGCGCTACGCGGCGTCTTGTCCCCCATACCTGCTTACCAGCCTGTCCAAGCGTCGTTTTGGAATCACATAGGCACGCAAGACTTTGTCCCCGACACGGACGCTCTGTGATCGAAAGCCAAGCTTGCGAAGCAGCGCTTGTGCGTTCGCCACTGTCTCTATGCCCGGAATCTCTTCAAGGAACTCCAATGCAAGGTCCGACCTCAAGCGCCAGTCGTCACGATTCTTTGGAAAATGGTCGTTCAATATCTGGACACCGAGAACAACCGGATCAGACTCTGCCTCGTTTGCCCGGCGATTCCTGGCAAGCCTCTCTGTGGCCTCCACTAACTTTTCATTGACCCATTTCGGCAAGGCGACTGCAATTGCGAACAACGGTTCGATGATGTCCCTCAAACGATCATCAGCTTCTGCCGGAACACCGAGCTGGTCCTGCCGATGATACGCTCCCAAAAGTCTGAATCCGTTTCTAACGGCCCAAGCTTCCAGTTGGTTTCGCAATGGCTCCCGTTCTTCACGTGCGCCGGGCATGAAGCGTTCCACCTTTTCGTCCTTGTTCTTTCTGTGGAGGTAGATTTTGAGGCATCGGTCTTGGGTAACCTCCGGCAAGTTGTTAATTCCCGCAATTATCTTGGGACAGTAGACCTTGAATTCTGCCAGCGTGTATTGCTTGTCCTTGCTAGGCACATTCCGTAAGACACCTCCGGTGCTCTTGTAGTGATTTAGAACTGCGATCACGTCAGATTGATTGTCAGGACTAAGTCTGTCGATTTCGTCCAAGATAAGGGTCCCGCCAATACTCGTGGGGAAGCGGAAGACGACCGCAGCCGTGGGTGCCAGTTGCGGTTCGGTTGCCTTGTAGCAGATTGTGGACATGACGTCTTCTGTTTTTGTCTTGCCTGAATGCGTGGTAGGTGAATTTAGCCAGAGGTGCCCATAGCAAGGGAATTGCATGTACACGTAGGTGCCCATCGCCCACAATGTAACGACGACAGGCTGCCAACTATGCGCAAAGCGAATCTGGCGTGTGATGTAGTCATAAACTTCTTGGAACACCTCTTCGCTAGTTAGTTCGTCTTCGCGCGGAATTACCCGGAGTCGTGGGAATCGCTTGATGGCGGTTGCTGGAACCGGAATATTTAATCTCGTACAGAACTGGACCGCATTCCCCTCGGCATTGCACCCGCTGGCATGGCACTTCCAGAGACCGGTTTTCGTGTTGACTGAAAAGGAGGGGTGTTCATCATCGTGGAACGGGCACAATCCGCTGGCTTCAGAACTGTTCCCGATCAACACTAATTTGGCTACATGCTCGTCGAAAACTTCCCAATACTTGCCGGGGCCGGTCTTGCTCTGTTTCTTTTCCTTGTTTTGATCGGCACCCTTTCTCTCGCTTTCTTTGCTGTTCCATGCCGCCTCCAGATCCTTCAAGCGGTACCGGATTTTCGGTAGGTATTGCGCTGTTGCCAGCTTGCCGGGTCGCCCCGTTTTCCAATTGATGGTATTGGGGACACGCATTAGGCGGCTAGCACGGCCGGCACCTTTGTCGCCGTCCAGCAGGTTGGTGAGACTGTGCAGCACTCCTTCTAGCCTGTCCTTGGACCTACTGATCGGCTCTTTCAGCGAAATGTATGGATGGAGTCCTGTTCCAGAATGAACGATCATGCTCGGGGTCACCTTGAGTACGTCAATTCGCTTCTGTGCCTCCTCGATATTTTTGTAGGGTTTGTCCTCACCAACATCGAGGTCTGCCCAGACGCAGGCTGTTATCGGTTCATCCGGCAGTGGATGCTCTTTCTTGCCCTGTGATTTTCTAAGCCTGGGCACGACTGTGAAGTGGATGTCATAGCCCTGTCTGTTTAACTCTTCTACCTCCGGCCAAGCGTCCTCCATTTCCTTGACGCTGTGAAACCAAAACTGCCGTGGCCGAAGAGATTCCTTGTCCATCGCAGGATGCAAGCAACGGAATTCCACGTCCAACGCATGGTCTTCCAAGATGTTTCCGAAAATACGTCTGAAGAATCGTTTGGGAAATTTCATTTCTGTCTCCTCCGCTAGGATTGGCAGTTCCGGCGGGCCACCGCCTAGCGGAGGCCACCACGGTCGGTAGAGGAAGTTGTTCCTCGGCGACCCGCCGGAACTACCTGGTTGTAGTTACCTGCCGTCTCAGAGAGCATCGACGTGTCACGAACAATCCGGACCCAAATCCAGATGAGACCGTGAAAGCTCTCCCTACTTGAATAGAACGGGGTTCAATCGAAAAATTAGCCAATTTCTGCGGAAATCTCCCGATGCACTCCTATGTATTCCCATGTACTTCGCCTTGTCTTCGCCCTGATTTCTAAATTTTTCGACGCGATCCCGTTCTATTTATATATGGGGAATAAGCGACCTAATCCGGGAACGCGTTGTGCGTCGGAATCCACAACCGAGCGCGGCAGTGTGGGTGCAATTTCCGTCAAGACGTTCGCGGAACCGCATTACACGGCGGATGAAGTTGGTCAGCTGTGGAAGTTAAGCACAGACTCCGTCCGCCGTCTCTTTCGGGACGAACCTGGTGTCCTTGTAATCTCCTCGCGACAGCGCCGAGGAAAGCGCGCTTACGTCACGCTGCGCATCCCGCAATCTGTGCTGGAACGGGTCCATCGAAGACTATCACTTGTCAAGGTATTGACTAGATAGGTACTATACGCAGCCATGCTTACGATTTACAGGCGGCACCAAAAAGACTGCGAGCACCGTCGCAAAGGACGGAAATATCGCCATTGCCTATGTCCAATCTGGGGCGACGGATTCATTGGGGGGCGAGAAGTTCGTAAATCGCTTGGTGTGCGCGACTGGCAGAAGGCTCAATACTACATCCGGGAATGGGAAGCTAACGAAGCAGAACCGAAGAACACGACAGAACCGGTAACTATCCAGCAAGCGGGAGAGCGATTTGTTGGCGATGCTACGGCACGGCAGCTTAACCAATCGACGGTCTACAAGTACAAACTGTTATTTGTCCGTCTCAAAGAATTTGAAGAAGCAATTGGAATCCGGTACCTGCGGGAACTCGATCTCCAAACCCTAGACCGATTTCGCGCCACTTGGAAAGACGGTCCTCGTTCAAGTTTGAAGAAGCTTGAACGCCTTCGCGCCTTTCTGCGCTTTTGTGAGCGCCGCAAATGGATCGAATCAAATCCGGCGTTGGATCTGAAAGCGCCCAAAGTCCCGGACAAGCCTACGCTTCCCTTCTCTCGTGAAGATATGCTCAAGATACTTGCAGCTATAGAAAAATATGCTGACCGCGCTGGTAACGGGAATGCGCAATTACTTCGGGCTTTTATTCTCATCCTTCGCTATTCAGGAATGCGGATTGGAGATGCGGTGCAATGTGGCCCCGAGCGAATGGACGGAAACAAGCTCTTCTTATATACGCAGAAGACTCGCGTACCTGTGTGGTGTGTTCTGCCTGATTTCGCTATCCAAGCTCTTGAGGCCGCACCCAAACGCAGTAACCGTTTTTTCTTCTGGACAGGCAATTCCAAGCTCCACAGTGTAGTGGGCAAATGGCAACGAAGGCTTAGTACGCTGTTCAGATTGGCCGGGGTTAGAGGCCATGCTCACATGTTCCGCGATACATTCGCCGTTGAGCTACTTCTTGCAGGTGTTCCGCTAGATAGGGTGTCCATACTCCTCGGACACGGCAGCGTGCGGATCACGGAGCGTCACTACTCGCCCTGGACCCGGTCGCGCCAGGCGCAAATTGAGGCCGATTTGCAGCGGGCTTGGAGCGAAGATCCCATCGTTCTCATGATGCAGCAGGGTACGCCAGAGGTACACGGGAAACCACAGCAACCTAACTGACTTTCAATGAATCAACTGGATTGGTAGGGGCGGTGGGGATCGAACCCACGACCTTCGGCTTAAAAGGCCGCTGCTCTACCACTGAGCTACGCCCCTGAGGCGTGGAGGCGCGTGCGGTTGCGGCGCCCGCGTGCGGGGGCTTGGCAGACTGGCACGAACGATTCCGCGTCTGTTTTTCGCGTCCGTTGATTCTAGCGTGCGCGCGCGAAACGAGCAACCGGCGCGGGAGGCGCCGGGGACCGGCCGCATTATCAAGGGTGGTTCAATCGGCGAGCAGCATTTCGCCCGGCTTGAACATGCCGCGGGCGCGCCGGCGCTTCCAGACGTGGTCCTTGCGCATCTTGTGCTGGTGTTTTTTCACCTGCACTTCGATTTCGGCGAACGCCGCCTTGGCGCTGTTGCGCACCTCGGCGGCCCGGCCGGTGGCGTGGAGCACACCGTTGGGCAGCGTGAGCTTCAGCGAGAGGCACAACTCCGCCCGCCGGGGGGTTTTTTCCAGGGAACCGTGGAGCTGGACCGAATCGCCGTCGTATTGCTGCAGCAGACGATTCAGCTTTTCAACCTGATGCGCAACTTCATCCTCGACCGCTTCGCGAACCTGTACATCGACATGGCTGTAGGTGATTTTCATTTGGGCACCTTGTTACAACCGGTTCGACAACCTGGAGAAGCCTTGGCATGGAAACTGGGGTCAGGATAGCGCCGTCGGGCGGGCAGTTGCAAGCCCCTGTTAGTTACCCTTTCGAACGCCCGCCTTCGCCACCACGAATATGCCTCGCGGACCGGCGAACGCTCGCGAATTGACACCGGGCGAAAGACACCCTACGCTGCTTACGAAAGCCGAAAGAAGACGCGGATGACGCACGAAACCTCTTCCCACCCCGCCCATCCGGGGCGGATTCTCGTTGGCCCGGCGGGCTGGTCCTACGCCGATTGGCACGGCATCGTCTATCCCGCGCGGCGCCCCCGGGGCTTTCACGAGGCGGGGTATCTGGCTGAGTTCTTCGATACCATCGAGATCAACACATCGTTTTACAGCCCGCTCCAGCCCCGGCTGGCCACGCAATGGCTCGGCCGCATCGCCGCCAACCCGCGATTCCTTTTCACCGCCAAACTGTGGCAGCGGTTCACGCACGAGGAGGGAGCGACGGCCCAGGATGCGGAGAACGTCCGCCGGGGCTTTGACGTGCTGCAGGGCGCGGGGCGGCTGGGCGCCGTTCTGCTCCAGTTCCCTTTTTCGTTCCACCATACGCCTGAGAACCTGGCGCGCCTGGAACGCTTGCTCGAAACGTTTCGCGATTACGCTCTGGTGGTGGAGGTCCGCCACGCTTCGTGGGCGCAGCCGGAGTTTTACAAATTCCTGCACGAGCACCGCGCCGGAATCTGCAACATCGACCAGCCGCTGATCGGCCGCTCGATCCAGCCGGGGGCCCGGGCCACGTCGGCGCGAGGCTACGTTCGCCTGCACGGGCGCCGCGCGGACACCTGGTTCAGCGACGATCCCGAACTTGCCAGCCATGAACGCTACAACTACCTCTATTCCGAGCAGGAGCTGGAACCCTGGGCCGAGCGCATCCGCCGCGTGGCCGCGCACACGGAGACCACCTTCGTGGTGGCCAACAATCACTTCGAAGGCAAGAGCATCGTCAACGCGCTGCAGCTGATTCACCTGCTGACGCACGCTCCGGTGAAGGTTCCGGAAACGCTGCGGCACCGCTATGCGCAACTCGAGTCCATTGCAAGCGAGCCGTCCGCCGAGCCCACGCTGTTCCCGCTGCCTCCGCCGGAGGCGTAAGCGGACACGGCCAGGCACACCCTTGGCTCATCCGATTCAGCCTAACGTCGCTGATCTTCCTGGCGTGGCGAGCGAGGCTCGCCGGTGATTTGAGGGAAACTACTTCTTGAAGAGATCTTCGAAAGCCTTGCGCGCGTTGCTGGGCCCGGCGGTGGTCGTCGCGGTAGGCGTCGCCGACGTGGCATACGACACGGGCGACGTATCCTTCTCGACGGTCATGCGGAACTCAAAAAACGCGCACTCGTTCTTCGCGTCTTTCTTCGCCACCCGCTCCGAAATCGGCTGGGTGCACTCGAATTGCTTGCCCGTATCGAAATGAACGCACTGCTTGCAGCTGTGCATTTCCGACTGGCAGCGAGGACACTGGCCCTTGGGATCGAATCCGGGGGCGAGCACGGCGCCACAATTCGTGCAGCGCGCTCGCATAACGGTCCCGACCATCCGCGGCGTGCGCGGTCCGAGCAGATCCTGCTTCGGGCGCGACTCGCTGGGGCGCTCGGGTGTCCGCTCCCGCTTCCGATCCTCGGATGCGCGGTCGTGGTAACCCTTTTGCTTATACTTCCGGTCCATTCATACCTCCTGGGGGATTGCTAACATCATACTCCGAAACGTGCCGGGTGAAGGGTGTTCTTCTGGTTCGTTGCAGCAAGGGCCATCGGGAACCTGCCGCCGTTTCAGGCCGCCGACGAACCGGGTGGAAGTCAATCCGCAGACCTGAACGTTCGACGGATGGGACGGCCGGCCGGTTCCCTACGACGTGGCCTTTTCCCGCCCCTTCGCCCACCAGCTCGAAAGGCCTTGCGAGGGCAGGTCCGGCAGCAGGAATTTCCGCGGCGGCTGGGCGGGCCGCAAGGCCGCCAGGACCGCCTCGGCAGCCAGATAGCCGCTGCGCACCGCTCCTTCCATCGTAGCGGGCCACCCCGTGCGCGTCCAATCCCCCGCGAGATACAGGTTGCGCACGCTGGTTTCCTGTTTTGGGCGCCAGCGGTCCACGCCCGGCTCGGGAGAAAACGTCGCGTTCACTTCCTTGATGACGGTAGCCTTCTCGAGCTTGGCTTCGCGCGTGGCGGGCAGGATCTCCGCCAGTTCGCGGCGGCACAGATCGATGATCTCCTGGCGCGAGCGCGGCACCAAATCGTACGACGCGCTGATGACCAGCTGAAGGTACTGCCCGTTGCCGCCTTCCACCCGGGTCGCTGCCGTCCCTGGCGACTGCCCGCTTCCCCGTTGCGGCGCATACAGCAGCGTCTTATTGAACACCCACTGCGTCGTATGATCCAGCAGCGCGAAGAATGGCTCGGTCATCACCGTGCGGTCAAACCACAAATGCACGCCGGTGATGGGCGACGTCCGGAGATGGCGCAACCCTTCGAGCAAGCCGCCGCTTGCGGCCATCTCCTCCGGCACCATGCCCAGCAGCGCGTCGTGCGGCACGGCGGCGATGCAGGCGTCGGCGGAAACTTCCGTGCCGTCTTCCAGGACTGCGCCCGCGAAGCGATTTTCGCACACCGTGATGGCGCGGACTCCGCTGCGCAGCCGCACTTGCCCTCCCCGGCGAATCACGGCGTCACGGCAGCCTTCGTACAATTCGCCGAGCGGCACCGAAGGAATGCCCAATTGATATCCGGTGCGGTTGGCCAGAAACCCCTTCCAGAATACCTCGATTCCGTACCGCGCATCCATGCGGGCGAGCTCCTCATTGAGCGCGCTCACCAGGACGACGCGCCAGAGCCGCTCGATGGCGCCGGGCGTCTGCTTCATCCGGTGCAGCCAGTCGAGCATCGAGATGCCGTCGATATCCGGCGGCGCGCCACCGGCCCGGGCAATCGCGAGCATGGCGCGGGCGATGGAAGTCTTGTCGGCCAACGTCAGCGCGCCAAAACAGAGGAACGACGCCGCCATGTGCAGCGGCGGAGGAAGCGCCGACGCCCGCATCGACGAGCGGCGGCCGTGGCGATCGACAAAACAGAGGCGGTCGTAGAAGCGGACCTTGCCTTCGGCTCCCACGCGACGATAGAAATCGGCCAGGTTCGTGCAGCAACCCAGGGTGACGTGCTGGCAGTTGTCCACCTCACTGCCGTCGGGCAGCGTATAGGAGGTCGCGCGCCCGCCCAGGTGGGGGCGCTTCTCCATCAGGCGGACTTCCAGGCCCGCTTCAGCCAGCACGACGGCGGAGGCGAGGCCCGCCAGACCACCGCCGATCACCAGAACGCTTTGCGAGGGCATCGCTTTTCCACCAGCCGTGCGTTTTTGCCGTCAAACCCGCGGTCAGAAGATACTGAAGCTTCTCCGCAGCCGAAACCGAAATCCGCGAGGAGAATACGTCGAACCCGCGCTCCTCGGTTCGCGCCAGCAGACTGCTGTAGGTCCGCGTCAGGGCGGCGAGCGTGGCCCGGCTGTCGGCATCCACATTCGCCAGCAGCGGCGCGCCCTCTTCGTACAGCCGCCACGCGCGATCCGCTTCGAACTCGAGCAGATCGCGCAGCGCTGGGGTGAGCGGTCCGCGCAAATCCTCGGGGCGCACGCCGAAACGCGCCAGATCTTCCTGCGGCAGATAGACGCGGCCCATTGCGAAGTCGCTGCCGGCATCGCGGATGATATTGGTCAGCTGAAAGGCGAGGCCGAGGCGCTCGGCTAGATCCGGCGAGCGCGGATCGCGGAAGCCGAAGACGTACAGGCAGGTGAGCCCGACGGTGCCGGCCACGCGGTAACAATACTCCGACAACTGCTCGAACGTGGCATAGGACGCGACGGTCAGATCCATCTCCGCGCCCAGGATCAGGTCGTGAAAATAGCGTGTGGGAATCCGGAAGCGCGCGATGGTATCGGCCAGCGCGGGAAGAACGGCGTGGCCATGGGTCTCGCCGGACACGGCCTCATCAAGCAGGGCGCGCCAGCGCGCCAGCCCCCGGCGCTTCGATTCGACGTCGCCGGGCTCGTCGGAAACATCGTCCACCAAACGCATGAAGGCGTAGAGCGCGCAAAGGGCCCGCCGCTTTTCCTTCGGCAAACCGAAGAAAGCCAGATAGAAGCTGCTGTGCGCCGCGCGCGTGATGCGGTGGCATTCCGCGTAGGAGGCGCGCACCGCCTCCGCGTTGTTCGCGCCAGGAGCAGAAGCCGCGCTCGCGAACGGGGCGGGCTCAAGCGCCGGTGTCTCCGTGCTCGCTGCTCCGCGTGGCGCCGGCCCCGCAGCGCCCGAAACTTCGCCGCTCGCGTGGGGCCACATGCGCGAGCCCAGCGCCCGAGCCAGCAGAGACACCTGCGTCCATTTCGTCAGAGCCGGGCGATACTCCAGCGTGTTATAACCGGCCCTCTCGACGGCGTCGAGAATCGCCAGGCCGCCCCGGCTGAACAGCTCGATGTCGGTGCGCAGCGTATTGTCCACGGACGCGGCCAGCGGAAGGCCCGCGGCAAATAGCTCGCGCGTGCGCTCGATCAGCCCCTTCATGAGCGCGACGTAACGGCGATCGAACCGGCGCTGGGTAATGTCCGCTTCGGTCAATCCGTACGCGGCCAGCGCATCCAGCGGAATGTAGATGCGGCCCTTTTCGAGGTCGCGCGAGACATCCTGCCAGAAATTGGCGAGTTGCAACGCGGTGCAGGTGAAATCGGAGAGCCGCTGGCGTTGCGGATCGCGGTAACCGCACAGGTAGAGCACGATGCGGCCGACGGGATTGGCCGAATAGACGCAGTAGTCCAGAACGTCGGCCCAGGTGGCATACCGATGCACGGTCTGGTCCTGCCGGAAAGCGCGCAGCAGGTCGCGGAACGGCTCAAGGGGAATATTCTTGGCGCGGGTGGTCTCTCGGAGAGCGATCAGCACCGGATGCGCCGGCGATCCTCCCGGCTCCCAGATCAGGCGGAGTTCCTGCTCCCAGGCGTCGAGGAGTTGCAGTGCGCGCGCGGCAACCGGGACTTCGTCGCCCAGGTCGTCCGACCAGCGGCAATAGGCATAGACATTGTAGAAATGCTGATGGAGCGGGCGTGGAAGGAGCCAGGAGACGACGTTGAAATTCTCGTAGTGGTGCGTCGCCAGCCAGCGCGTGTAGCGCTGAGCCTGCTCGACGGTGCAGCCCTCGGGCGGAAGGTTGCGCGCGATTTCCAGTTCAGGAGTGGGCAGCATGGGGCCCGGCGAAAACGGCGCTCAGGGAATCACGGCGGTCTTCAGCGTGCCGTTCCGGTTTTTCATCTGCTCGAACAATTGAGGCAGATCGGCGAGCGGGACTTCGCCGGTGATGAAGTCGCTCGCATGAATTTCGCCGCGCGCGATCGCGTCCATTGCTTCGCGGATGAATCGCGGCGTGTGGTGAAAGCTGGATTTGATGCTGAGTTCCGAGTAATGAAACATCCACGGGTCAAGTTTGACCTCGGTACCCTTGGCACATCCGGCGAACAGGTTCACCGTTCCGCCCTTGCGCACTGCTTCCAGAGCCCATTGCCATGTCACGGGCTGTCCCGCGGCTTCGATCACGGCATCGGCGCCGCGTCCGCCATCGGTCAACTGTTTCACCAGCGGCACCGGATTCTCGATCTCCGCCGCGTCGAATGTGGCTACCGCGCCCAGACGCTCGGCGGCGCGCATCTGGCTCGAGCGCTTGCCAATGGCGAGCACGCGCACCCCTCGCGCGGAAAGAACCCGGATAAAGGTAAGGCCGATCGGCCCGCAGCCGATCACCACCGCGGTCTCGCCGGGCTGCACGCCCGTTTCATGAATTCCGCGCAGCACGCAGGCCAGCGGCTCGACCATGGCCGCATCCAGAAACGAAACATCCGCCGGAATCTCGAGCATGTTGTCGCGGACGATGCGGCCGGGAATGCGGATAAATTCGGCGTAGGCGCCGTTGTTGAACAGCAAGTCCTCGCACAGGTTGGGCTGGCCCTTGCGGCAAAAGAAGCACTGGTTGCACGGGGCGGAGTTGGCCGGCACCACGCGCATTCCCTTGTGCACGCCGCCGTTGACGGCGCTACCCGTTTCCTCGACGATGCCCGCGAGTTCATGGCCGAACAGCGACGGCGGCTTGATCATCCGCGCGTGAAATCCCTGCTTCCAGACTTTCAGGTCGGTGCCGCAGGTCAACGCCACCTGGACGCGCACCAGAACTTCGTCCTCGCCGAGCGCGGGAAGTTCGACGCGTTCGATCTTCACATCCTCGCGGCCATACAGGACCGCCGCGGTCATGTGGCCGTTTTTGATCGCCGTGTTCATGCGTGTGTAATCATCACTTTCAGGGTAGTATCCTGCGGATGCGCCGCCAATTCAATGGCGTCCGCGATGCGTTCGAGCGGGAACCGATGCGAGATCAGTTCGCGCACCGGCAAGCGCCGTTCGAACACCAGCGCCGCTGATTCTTCCTGGTCGTCCACCGAAGCGCTGTAACTGCCTAGAATTTCCTTCTCCTCGATGCCCACGGCCGCGGCCGGGAATTCCAGCCGCAGGACCGGATCGTTATGTGCAAACAATAACACGCGGCCGCCCGGTCGCGCGAGGGCCAGAGCCTCGGGGACCAACGCGGGGTTCGGCACCGCAACCAGCACGGCGTCGGCGCCGCGGCTCCCGGTTCGCCGCCGGATTTCCTCGGACAAATTCACGGCCGGCGGATCAAACGCTTCCGAAACGCCAAAGCGAAGACTCGCGGCCCGGCGTCCGGCCATCGGATCGCTGGCAAACACGCGGGCGCCTTCGTGCTTGGCGAGAATGGCGAGCAGCATTCCAATCGGCCCCTGGCCGATCACCAGCACGGTTTCGCCAGGCGCCACGCGCGCCTTGCGGACCGCTTTCAGGCACGTGTTCACCGGCTCGACGAACGTCGCTTCCTCGAAGGTCACATCCGCCGGCAGCGCCAGCATGCCGCGCTCGACGATCCAGGGCATCGCGCGCACGTATTCGGCAAATCCGCCGCCGTTGGGATCGAAGCCCGCCGTCAGTCCGGTGCGCTTGTAACCCGGGCACTGGGAGAAGAGTTTTCTCTCGCAGTAGAAGCAGGCGCCGCAGGGAATGTGGTGAAAACTCATGACGCGGTCGCCGGCCTTGAATTTCGTCACGCCGCGGCCGGTCTTTACGATCGTGCCGGCGAGTTCGTGGCCAAGAATCTGGGGCGGGGCGATGAAGCCGTGATGAATCTTCTTGATGTCGGTTCCGCAAATGCCGCACGCCGCCACGCGGAACAACACTTCGCCTTCGCCAATCTCCGGAATGGGCACGCGCTCCACGACTACGCTTCCCTTCCCGCGATAGACACCAGCGCGCATCTGGCCGGCCGGCGGGTTGCCGGCCTGCGTCGAATCGATTTCTGTCGTAAGGTGGCTCACGTTCGGGTTACCGCCTCCAGGTCCCCCCTCGTAGCGATTAGCATAGTCCTGTATTTCGTGTTTTCAAGAAGTTACGTGAATTCCTGTTTCCAGATGTGTAGCGATTAGAATCAGTGGCACCGACCAACCCCTCAGCGTCTCGTCGGCCAGCCAACCGCCGCCCGAACTGCGTGGCGGCCATCATGCCGGCCTCTTTTCGATTTCATTCTCGAGCACGGCACTCCAGGGATGTTCGCCCGTGGAATTCCGCGCCGGCATCGGACTCGTCTGGCGGGCGAGCGCGATGACGTAGGCGTCGAGAAAATGCGCGAGCGCCTCCGCAGCGCGCTTGCTCCGAGATCCCAGCCGCAGCAGCCCCGGCAAGGCCCATGGCCGCCGCACTAACTGCCCCAAAACTCGCGACCGGCTCACTCGTCCATCGCCGGTGAGTACCCGGTCCATATCGAGCGGGAGGTCTTCCTCCGCCGTGTCACTGATCGCGCGGATGACCACCGAGCGGACCCCGTAGGCCAAGGATTCCTTCACGACCTCGAAACTCTCCATATCGACGGCGTCGGCTGCCGCCGCCAGATTCTGTTTTTCGGCGGCAGTGGAAATCACGCGATCGGCGGTATGAAGCCGGCCCGCAATTCGCGCGCCATGGGCTCCGGCCAGCGCCACCAGCGATGGGTCACAATCGATGACTCGCGACTCCTGAGCGACGCCGGAAGAAACCGTGCGGGCCACGAGCAGATCCGCCAGCTTATATTCGGTGCGCAACGCGCCGGCTAACCCTGTTGAGATGCAAATTCTGGCCGCTTCGTTGCTTTCCCAAACGATCTCGGAAGCCTTGAGAGCGGCCTGGCGGGGGCCGATGCCGGTCAAGACGACGCCCACTTTTGCGCCGCCGATCTCGGTCCAATGCGCGTCCGTCAAACCCCATTTTCCGGGACGAAAGGGGCGCAACAGGCGCCAGGGGGCGAATTCCGCGTCCAGCGCGAATGTGACCAGTATGTGCACAGCGATTCCTAGGCGGCCGCGGCATGCACGGCCGGTTTGGTTGGCGCATTCCCGGAAACGTATCCGTGCGCCTGGTACCAACGCACGGCGCGTTCCAGTGCGGCTTCCACCGAGCCGGGAAGGTAACCGAGTTCCCGCTCGGCCTTGTCGCTCGCCACGAACATCCGGTGGCGCGACATCCTCACGCCTTCCAGTGGAATGCGCGGCTCACGGCCGACGATCCGCGAAAAAAGTTCATCCGCATACCCGGCGGCCAGCGCGACGGCATGCGGAAGCCGGATGCGAGGCGCCGGGCGATGCGCGATGGGGGCCAGCGCATCCAGAATCTGCTTCAGGGCCATATTGCGGGCGCCCAGAATATAGCGCTCGCCGATGCGGCCCTTCTCGGCGGCCAGCAGATGTCCCGCCGCGACGTCTTCGACGGCCACCACATTCAGACCCGTGTCCACGTACGCGGGCATTCTGCCGTTCAGGAAATCGACGAGAATCCGGCCGGTCGGCGTCGGCTTCCAATCCCCCGGTCCCACGGGCGCGGTGGGATTGACGATCACGACCGGAACGCCAGCCGCCGCGGCCCGGATGGCTTCGACCTCGGCCAGAAATTTCGACCGTTTGTAATGCCCGACCATCTGCTCGAGGGTGGCGTGCGTTTCTTCGGTGGGAAGCGCACCATCATGGGTCGGGACGGCGATGGTCGCCACCGTGCTGGTATATACGATGCGATCGACGCCGGAATGGGCCGCGACTTCAAACAGGCGGCGCGTGCCCTCGACGTTGGTCTGGTAGATCTCGCCGGCATCTTTCGTCCAGAGACGATAGTCAGCGGCCACGTGGAACAGCCAGCGGACGCCCTTCGTGGCGCGGCCCAGGGAAAGCATGTCGCGCAAATCACCTTCGGCGCGTTCCACCGCCAACCCCTCGAGCGCCTGCTGATTACTGGAACGGCGGACCAGGACGCGCACGGAGTGCCCTGCGGCAAGTAGCTGCCGGACCACGTGGCTTCCCACGAAACCCGTAGCTCCGGTGACAAGCGTGGTCATATAATCCGGAACACCTCGTTGTTCTCCTTCGGCTCCTGTGCTACACCCGGGGCCGCCTTGGACGTCCCGGCGCCGTTTCCGGCATGGGCAGGCGTAGCGGCCTTGGCATTGCCGTTGCCGTTCGCGTGGCCGTGGCCGTTGCCGTTGCCGTTGACCTTGGCAGCCTTGCCGTTGGCGAGACCACCCATCTTTCCAGAAAAAGTCCACCGAAGCATTTTCCAGGTGTCGCCCAGCTTCTTGTTGCCGCCGAGCACGGCCGAGGCTTCGTATCCAGCGTGGACCATGCAGTTTTCGCAGCGCGGATCGCGGCCATGGCCGTATTTTTCCCACGGGGTATTTTCGATCAGCCCCTTGAATGTTTCGTGGTGCGCGTCGGTGATGAGATAGCAGGGCCCCTTCCAGCCGCGGGGGTTGTAGGTCGGATTGCCCCAGGCGGTGCACATCAACTCGCGCTCGCCGCGCAGAAACTCCATGTAGATGGGCGAGGTGACGATGTTGTAGCGCTCGAGCAACTGGCTGGCCAGGCGAAATTTCTCCTGAATCTCCTGGCGCGACATGAAAATGTCCTGGGTCATCACGGACGAGTAGGAATAGGCGGGCGAGAGCATGTGCCCGTCCACACCGAGCGTCTGCAGATAGGCGAACAACTCGGCGATTTCCTCAATATCGGTTTCCTTGTAGATGGTTGTGTTGGAAGCCACCAGGAACCCGGCGGCCTTGGCGGCCTTGATGCCCTCGACGGCCTCGCGGAACACGCCGTCGCGCTCGACGCAAATGTCGTGGGTCTTCTCCAGACCGTCCAAGTGGACGTTGAAGAAGAAGCGCGAGGTGGGCTTGAAATCGTGGAGGCGCTTGCGCAGGAACATGCCGTTGGTGCAGAGATAGATGTGCTTCTTGCGCTTCAGGATTTCGCCGGCGAGGCGCCCGATTTCCGGGTACATCAGCGGTTCGCCGCCGCAGATCGAGACGATCGGGGCGCCGCATTCCTCGACGGCCTTCAGGCACTGCTCGACCGGGAGAATCTCGTCAATGGTCGACTTGTATTCGCGAATGCGGCCGCAACCGGTGCAGGTGAGATTGCACGTGTGCAGCGGCTCGAGCATCATCACGAGCGGGTATTTTTCCTGGCCGCTCAATCCCTTGCGCGTCAGGTAGCCCGCCATGCTGGTGGTCATACTAAAGGGAACTCTCATCCATTACCCCCAATATCCATTTAGATGCTCGATCTCGGTCGCAGGGATCTGCGTGCCCATGAATCGCGGCACGCCCTTATCTAAGTTATGGTAGCGCGCCAGGGCGTAGAGCGGAAAGGAGATTCGGTACAGGTGGTACTTCATGTAGAACACACAGGGGAAGCCCGTGCCGGTGAATTCGTTCTCATCCCAGGTTCCGTCGGCGTTCTGGCGGGAAACCAGCCAGGCGACCGCGCGTTCCACCGCCGGATCGCCGATGGCCGCGGGGCCGGCAGCGGCCAGCAGGCCGATCAAACCCCAGGCGGTTTGCGATGCGGTGCTCTTCCCGATTCCCTTGCGCGACTCGTCGTAGTAGGAAAGGATCGACTCGCCGAAGCCGCCGTCGGGGTTCTGAACCGAGCGCAGCCAATCGGCCGCGCGGCGCGAGTCGGGATGAGACGCCAGTCCCACGGTTTCCAGCGCGCGCAGCACGCCGCTGGTGCCGTAAATATAATTCACGCCCCAGCGTCCAAACCACGATCCGTCGGCCGTCTGATCGTGCCGCAGGAACGCGCAGGCGCGTTCGATCACCGGATGCTTGGCCTGCCAACCCATGTAGCCGAGGCACTCGACGGCGCGCGCGGTCACGTCGGCGGTCGAAGGATCGAGCATGGCATTGTGGTCGGCGAACGGAACGTGGCTGAGAAAATCGAGATTGTTTTCGTGGTCGAACGCGCCCCATCCGCCGTCGCTATTCTGCATGCTCATCAGCCAGGCGAGCCCGCGGCGAATCGCGGCGTGCAGGCGCACCGGCTCGGGATCGGCCACGCGGCTCAAGGCCATCAGGACAAAGGCGGTATCGTCCACATCGGGATAAAAATCGTTGCGGAATTCAAACGCCCACCCGCCCGGCTCGGCATGAGGATTCTTCACCTGCCAGTCACCCGGGCCCAGAATCTGGTTGTCCACCAGCCAGCGCGAAGCCGCGAGAAGCGACGGATGTGCCGGATCGAGCCCCGCTTCTTCCAGCGAGACCATGGCAATGGCGGTGTCCCACAGCGGCGAGATGCAGGGCTGCACGTGCAGCGTGTCGGTATCCGCGACCTCGTAGCGCACCAGGAATTCGATTTGTCGCGCGACCAAAGGGTCGGTCGCGTCGCTGCCCTGAGCCAGAAGCGCGAAGATGGAATTCATCATCGCCGGATAGATCGTGCACAGGCCTTCGCTGCGCTCCAGGCGTTCCAGCATCCACATGCGCGCCCGCGCGAGCGCCATCTTGCGAAATGGTTTCCATGGCAGGCCTTCATACAGCCTCGCGCCGCGATCCAGTAGCAGGAAGAAATTCTTCCAGGAGACGACCCGGCCGTCCCAACTGAGCGACTGCGGCTTGGAGCCGGGGCGCTTGAACAGTTCGCCCACGGTGACGCCCTCGGGCAACCCCCAATTCGGCCTCTCGGCATACAGAATCGCCAGCGGTATCACGATAGCGCGCGTCCAGGATGACATCTCGTAAATCGTCACCGGAAACCAGTTCGGCACAAGGATTAACTCGGGCGATATGACCGGGACATGGCTCCAGTCGATCGCACCCACCATGGCGAGGTAAAAACGCACGTAGGAATTGGTGGCTTCCAGACCGCCGAGTTCATGAATCTTCTCCCGGGCGCGCGCCATGTGTGGAGCCCCCGCCGGATCGCCGGCCAGACGCAGGGCGAACCACGCCTTGACGGTCGCGTTCAGATCCGACGGCCCCTCATAGAAAATGTTCCAGCCGCCGTCGGGGAGTTGCCGGTCACGGATATACTTGGCCACCTTCGGAACCTTTTCCGATTTCAACTGGCCCAGGATGTGATGGAAAAGGACGTAATCGGATGCCAGGGTCGTATCCGCTTCCAACTCGGCCCACCAGTAACCCGTCTGGTTTTGCGCGGACAACAACCATTCCACGGTGCGTCGGATCGCCTCTTCGACCAGCGGAGCCGCGTTGCGGTGCGGAGCGGCACTGGCAGGCGCAGTTCCGCCGCTGCTTGCAGCCTCCACGCGCAGTCTCGCTTCCGGTGTCATTAAGCCCTCGGACATACACTCATTCGTTGATTTACGTCTACCCGGCACACCCCCAACGCGTGCCCCCAAACATTTTGATGTCGTACTGGGCCGCAGGTACCGGCCAGTCCAAACAACCCCAGAGGCGAGAACGCCTCCCACCTCGCTGCATTGCAGGGACTTACATGCGGGGTCGTAATATTATCTTTTGTATACCCGCCACGGTCAACTGAAAACGAACGCCCCGCTTCCTGGGAAGCAGTTATCATCAGATGGCGCGACGCCTCCCGGGGCTGCCTGCTCGGTCTCAAAATGAGTGGAACCAGCCGCAGCCACCTGTCTGTTGCGTGCGGGGGAGGGCTCAGTGGCCTTCCCTGCCTCGTTCCAGTTCGCGGACGCGCCCGGCCAGTTCCGGCAGGCGGGCAAACCACGCGTACTGCTCCTTGAATTTTTCCAGCGGCCGCGCGGGAGTTCCCCACACAATCTGGCCCCGACGGATGGTCTTGCCGGTGGGAATGCCGGCTTGTGCCCCGGCGATCGCGCCATCCTGGAGGGTGCAATGGTCGGCGATGCCTACCTGGCCTCCCACGATCACATTCTTGCCGAGCGTGCTGCTGCCGGAGATGCCAGTCTGCGCGGCAACGACGGAGTGCTCTCCGATCTGCACGTTGTGGGCGACCTGCACGAGGTTGTCGATTTTCACGCCGGTGGCCAGGCGGGTAGTATCCAGGGAGCCGCGATCGACCGCGGTGTTGCAGCCGATCTCAACATCGTCGCCAATCTCGACGCTCCCGATCTGCGGGAATTTCCACTGGCGCCCTTCGCCGAACACGTATCCAAAACCGTCGCCTCCAATCACGGCGCCCGCGTGCAACTCCACGCGGTTTCCGAGGCGGGCGCCGCCGTACAAGGTGACGCGCGGGTGCAAGCGGCAGTCTTCTCCCAGGCGCGCACCGCGTCCCACGAAGCAAAACGCTTCGATGGCGGTTCGCTCACCGATTTCGACGCCGTCCTCGATCACGACATAGGGACCAACCGAACAGCCGGCGGCGAGACGCGCACTTGGAGAAATCACCGCAGTGGGATGGATGGCCGGGGACGCGGCCAGCGGCGGCACAAGCCACGCCGCGGCCTTGGCAAATGCGAGCTTCGGATCGCCCACTTCCAGAAGCGTTTTCCCCGCCATCTGCTCGCCCTTCAGAACCACCACGCATCGCGCGGCCGACGCCGCGGCCCGCTCCCGGTAGCGCGGTGAATCGAGATAGATGAGGTCGCCGGCGCGCGCGCGCTCCGGACTGGCCACGCCGTCGACGATGGCGAGCGGGTCTCCTGTAAGTTTGGCTCCGAGATATTCTGCCAGTGCCCCAGCGGTGCGAGTCATATGAGCCTCTCCTGCCTGTTTCGTTCTTCGGTTCGGGTCCGGTTGTCCCCGGCATGCCAGATCGCCGCGCGTCTCTAAAACGGGTAGATCGCTTTTTCGCCCGGCGGGCGCGTTTTCCATCGCTTATGCACCCAGAGCCACTGCCCGGGATGCGCGCGAATGTAGTCTTCGATCGCACGCGTGAAGCGGGCGGTGTTTTCGATCACGTCGGCTTCCTCATCTCCGGTGCGGGCGATGGCGATGGCGGGCTCGAAGCGCAGGCGGTATTTCCGGCGCGCTTCATCCCAGCAAAGGAAACCGGGCACGACCGCGGCGCCGGTGCGCAGCGCGATCCGCGCCAGCCCGGAAGTTGTCGAAGCGGGAATGCCGAAGAAATCCACGAAGACGCTCTCTTCGAGTACGGCGTTATGGTCGGACAGAATGCCGACGGTGCCGCCTTCGGCGAGCACTTTCAAGACCGCGCGGGCCGCGCGGTTTTTATCGATGGGCTGGTTTCCGGAGCGGCAGCGGTACGCGTTGATGAGCGCATCCACGCGACGGTTGGCGACCGGCCGGGCGAGGAAATGCAGCGGGTATCCGTACAGAGCTTGCGCGAACGGCGCCAGTTCCCACGCGCTCATGTGTCCGGTGAGGAACAGCACGCCCTTGCCCCGGCGGCGCGCGGCGTCAAAATTCTCGAATCCATCGAGGATCACGATGCGCTCGATGTTTTCGCGCGTGTACTTCGGGAACTGGGAAAATTCCCCGGCCATCCAGCCCACTTGACGGATCATCGAGCGACACACGAGCCGGCGCTGCGCCTCACTCCACTCGGGAAAGGCGAGGCGCAAGTTGAACAGGGCGGCGCGCCGCAAAGGCGCCCGCACGGCGTAGGCAACCGCGGCGAAGGCCGCGCCGACAAATCGGGCCGCCGGCCTGGGCAACAGGCCCAGCAGCTTCAGCCCCACCCAAGCCGCCGCATATTCCATCCATTCCCGCATGGCGAGCCATTATGCGGGAGGCCCGCGGCCGGAAGCTAGAGGCAGTCCAACGATTTCAGCGCAAGGGGAGGCGCGAGGGGGTGAGCCAATGTTAGACTCGGTTCCGCCTTGAACCCGACTCCCAACAACAGCCCGCGGCGCGAGAGCGCTCTTCTGTGGATGGGCGCAGCGGCCATCGCCGTGAGCCTGTTCAGCCATCTGGGGGCCATCGGCTTTCTGGGCCCCGATGAGCCGCGCTACGCGTGGATCGCACGGGCGATGGCGACCACGGGCGACTGGGTCACTCCGCGACTGTACGGCCAGCCGTGGTTTGAAAAGCCCGTGCTTTACTACTGGGCCGCCGCCGTGGGCTTTCTGGCGCACCTGTCCCTCGGAGTGGGCGGCGCGGCTCCCGTCCGCCTTCGCCGCCCTGGCGGCCGCGCTGGCGATTAGCTGGCTGGGCTGGAAGCACTATAGGGACGAAGCAGACTCCTGGCGAGGTCCGGCCGCGCTCGCCCCGGTGATCTTCTCCACCAGCGTCGCGGCGATCGGATTCGCCCGCGCGGCCACGCCGGATATGCTGTTCAGCGCCTCGATTGCCCTGGCGATGGCGAGCGCCGCCAGCGTGTTGCGCCATGCGGGAGCACTGCGCGCCGCTCCCGGCACGGGATACGGCGAACAGCGCGGCAGCTCAGGGGCGGTGATTTTGTTTGGCGCATTTCTGGGTCTAGGAGTTTTGGCCAAGGGGCCGGCGGCCATCCTTCTTGCCGGAGGAGCAATCGCCTTGTGGGTGCTGGCGACGAAGCGGTGGCGCGCGGCCTTGCGGCTGGCGCACCCACTGGGAATCGGCGCGTGCTGCCTGGTGGCGCTGCCCTGGTATATCGCCTGCGCGCGGCGCAATCCCGATTTTCTGCGAGTATTCATCCTGCAGCACAACTTCGAGCGGTACCTGACGCCGGTGTTTCACCATCGGCAGCCGTTCTGGTTTTTCGGGCCGGTGATCGTTGTGGCGCTGCTGCCGTGGACCGCGCTTTTGTGGCCCGCGGCACGGCAGGGCGTGCGGCTGTGGCGGAGCAAGTCCTGGAACGATTCTCCCGGGCTCTTTTTTGCGTGCTGGGGCGCCTTTCCCGTTTTGTTCTTCAGCTGTTCGCAGTCGAAGCTTCCCGGTTACATCCTGCCGGCGATTCCAGCGTTGGCGCTGGTGTGCGCGGTCGGAGCGTTCCGCGCATTTCGCGAAGGCCGCACGCCGGCGGTGGCACTGTGCGCTGCGCTGGGCGTTACGTGGATAGCGCTGGCCGCCACCGCACTGGTTCTCCTGCGCCGGATTTCCTGGAGCAGCTACAACCCCGATTACACCGCGAGCGTCGTGACGCTCTGGAGCGCAGTTGTCCTGGGGATCTCGATCGCCATCGCCGCCGGACTCGCCGCCGCGGGATTCCGCCGGCGGCCGGAGTTCGCCATCGCGCTGTGCGGGGTGTGCGTGGCGGCCGCGCTGGGAGGCATGAGCCTGCGAGTCCTCCCGGCGGTCGATGCGTTCTCGTCCGCCCGACGCCCTGCGGAATTCCTGCAGGCCGACCGGCGGCCGGATCGCATCTTCACCTACCACCTGGAGCGCAGTTGGAATTATGGACTGGCGTTCTATTTCCACCGCGAACTTCCTGAGTGGTCGCCCGGCGACCCGGAACCGGCGCTGGTATTGACGACCCCCCAGGGCTATCAGGAGATACGGGCGCTAGGCAGGTTTCACGGCAGCCTCGACGAAGCCTACGTGGGAGTGCTCTACGTGCCCGTTCCACCGGCGCCGCGGTAGCGCAATTCCAGCACACGCCACTTGCATCGGTCGACAAAACCGCAACGGACATGCCGGGATTGCAACAAGTCCCGCGCGGCAGTCTGGAACTGGGTGCCAAGGTTAAGGCTGGAGTGTCGGGGGCATATTCTGCAGGAAGAAACTCACGATCTGATTTTCGTAATTTTTGCGGTCCTCATCGGACATGTCGCGATAACTCAGCCGATTGCGCACCGTCTGCTTCGGCCCGGGAGCCTGGATGAACAATCGCTGGGTCTGGTCGGCCAGCGCCGGGCGATCGACCGCCTGTATAAAGAGCTTGGGGATGCCGCTCGTCCGGGCCAGCTGCGCGAACGCGGAAGGCTCGTGCCGAAAGGAATAATTGATCATCCGGAATCCAAAATCGGAAAACCGGAGAACCAGAGGCAGGGCGCCCAGCCCGGACTTCCGCACTTCGATGCGCACTAAGTCCCGAGGGTCGCTGTAGGCGTCGTCCACCGCCAAGGCCGTGATGCGCCGGTCGGCGGCGGCAGCTTCCAGGGCGGTGTACCCTCCCATGTCCACTCCCCACAGGCCAAAATGCTTGGGGTCCACATCATCGCGGGTGGACAGCGCCTGCACCGCTGCGAGCAGTTCCCCCGTTTCCTTGTAGCCGAGGGTGGTGACGCCCGAACTGGTGCCGTGTCCGGTGAAATCGAACAGGAACACATTGAACTGATGATCCTGCAAGGCCGTGACCAGCGTCAGCACATCGGCGCGCTGCGACAGGTAGCCGTGGCACACCACGACAGTCGGCGCCCCCCGTAGCCCGGGGAAAAACCACCCCTCGCGCGAGGAGCCATCCGCCAGAGGGAAGGAAAACGTCGTCGGATGCCCCATCATCACGTCCAGGTCGAAGTTGGCGGGCGTTCGCGCCGGCCGGAGGATCTGATACAACAGGAAACCGGAAACCGTCGAAACGGAAAGCCAGCCGAACACGGCCAGCACGAGGACACCCGTGACAATCTCGGACAAACGCTTTGAGGGCTTGCGAATTTTTGCAATGATGTTCATGCAGTCAGCGCCGGAACCTCTGTCGAATGAGCGTGTCTCGACCGGCCGAATGTTAGCATACTTCCCCACCGTCCTCTGGTACGGGTGGAACGGGCGGTACCCAATGTCCAAACACTCAAGCGCGTTGGGTTCTCAGCAAGCGTACAGTTATAATGGCGCTGGAGCAGGACCTCTTCCCATGCGAATTATCGATCTCCGCCAAACGCCTTCCCGCTCGCTGGAAGACCTATTCCAGCAGGAAAGCCGCTACTGGCGCGAAGAGCTGCACTGGGACTACCGCGCCTCGATCGAACTGATCCGAAAGTTCATCGATGCGCGCGCGCTGGGGGGATATGCCGTGGCCCAAAACAGCCATTTGGCGGGCTACGGCTTTTATGTTCTGGAGGACCACAAAGGCCTGATCGGAGGACTGTTCGTCTCGCCGCAGCAGGCCCAGGCCAGCGTCACCCAGATTCTGCTCGCCGAATTGATGGGCGCGCTGCGCGCCACGCCGGGTCTCGACCGCGTCGAGGCCCAGTTAATGCCGTTTGGAACGGAGCTGGATTCCGCCTTCCTCGCGCAATATTTCCGGCTGTACGCGCGCCAATTCATGCTGCTCCCGCTGGCCGAGGCGAAGCTTCGCGCCGCGCCCCTCTCCGCGGGGCTGCGCCTGGAGCCGTGGACCGATCGCGCCTTCGATGGGGCGGCTCGTCTGATCTATCTCGCCTATGCGGACCACGTGGACAGCCAGATCAACGACCAGTATTGCAGCGAAGCGGGCGGCCTGCGATTTCTGCGCAACATCGTGCTGTTGCCGGGCTGCGGCCAGTTTCTCCCGGAGGCCTCCTTCGTGGTGCGCACCGTCACCGGCGAGGGCCCCATCGCCATGATCCTCACCTCGACGGTCGCCGAGCGCGTGGGACACACTACGCAGGTCTGCATCCTGCCGGGCTACCAGGGCCACGGCATCGGCCGGCACTTGATGGAGCAGTCGATTTTGGCGTTGCGTCGGCGGCACTACGAGCGGCTCTCGCTGACGGTCACGAGCTCCAACCGGCGCGCCGTCGAGCTGTATGAGAAGCTGGGGTTTCACACGGTGAAGACGTTTGCCGCCGGCGTCTGGCAGCCTTAGCGGGGTGCTGAGAGGAACGCATGAGGGAACGTCAGCGGCGAAAGCCGTTCTCAGTGTGTGGGATTTATGTCGCGGCTGAAGCCGCGACCCACAAAGCTCGCCGGATCTTTCAGCATCCTGGTAGGACGCTTACTTCTTGGCGCGGTCTTTCAGCAGGCCCTTCAGCTCGTCCATGAATTCCTTCACGTCCTTGAAATCCAGATACACGGACGCAAAGCGGACGTAGGCCACCTTGTCGAGCTTTTTCAGACGGGACATGAGCAGGCTGCCGATCTCCGGCGTGGTGCGCTCGCGCTCGGGGGCCTCGCTGACAAACGACTCCGCTTCGTCCACGATGGCTTCGAGCTTGTTCACCGGCACGGGCCGCTTCTCGCACGCTTTCAACAGCCCCTGCAGAATCTTCTGACGGTCGAATCTCTCGCGGCGGCCATCCTTCTTGATGACCATGTAGGGAATCTCGTCGATGCGCTCGTACGTGGTGAAGCGCCGGTGGCACTTCAGGCACTCGCGGCGGCGGCGAATCAGGTCGCCGACGCGCGCCTCGCGCGAGTCGATCACTTTGTCGTCCACATGCGCGCAAAAAGGACACTTCACGACAACCTCTCTTTCGACTGCGCCGGCAGCTCCGCGGAGTGTTCGGCTTCCGCCAGCAGCTCGGCCTCGCCGGCCTGCTCTTCCTGTGCCGCCATGCGCCGCAGTTCCCCCATGGACCATCCTTCGTGGAACAGCAGGGGCAGCCCGGCCAGCGAGCATGACGCAAACGTCACCAGCCAGAGCACGATCGATGCCGTTGCAGCCGGCTCCTTTTCTACTCCAAAGATGAGCGTGAGCACAAGAAACGTGGCCACCTGCGCGCCCCCGCCGACGCCCGGAAGTTGGAGCGCCGAGCCGACCGCCGTCAACGCCAGGACCAGACGTCGCACCGCCAAAACTCAACCCGGCCAGCCGGCCCGGAAAGGCATGGGCCACCCACAAATAGACCAGCGCGACGAGCAGCCAGTGGACCGCCGTATAAAACGAGAGCACCCCCAGATCGCTCCACGTGCGAATGCCCTGCAACCCCTCGATGAAACCTTCCATCAGGAGCACAACCTTCCCGCGCCAGCCGTGCCGCCAGGCACTCTCCCGCAATTTCCGGGAGAGCCACCCGGCGCCGTGATGCCGGAAGTACACCAGAAACACAATCGCGCCGACCATGCCGGCCAGCAGCAGCATCCCCGCGGAGCGCGCCACGCGCATCAGCGGGCCACCGGAGAGGCCCTCATGTTTGAACAGCAGCAGAGCAAAACCCGCGAGCAACGCCGTGGCCGCCATGTCAAAGACGCGCTCCAGAACGTATACGCCAAACATCCCCGGCATGGAAAGCGAGTCCTTCCGGGCAATCAGCACCGGGCGGACCGGCTCCGCGGCGCGGCCGAGCAAAAAGGTGCAGGCAAATCCCATCAGCGTCGCGCTATAGACGTTCGCAAAGTGCGCGGGGCCGAGCCAGCGGCAGAATCGGATCCAGCGCAGGGCGCGCAGCGCGAAGCAGACGTAGATGGCCGCGATGCTCAGGAGCAGCAGAGAGAGGCGGGCGTGGCGCAACGATTCCGCCACCGTCGCCCAATGAAACCCTTCCAGAGCAATCGCGCCGCGGAATCGATAGAAGAAATAGGCCAGTGCCGCCAGCCCGGCCAGAAGCAGAAGATATTTTCGTAAATTGCGGAGCATCCGGTTGGCACCGTAGCAGCAAGCTTTGAAAAGTGCAAGACCACTTCAACCTCCACGAGCGTTCCTCCCAGGGCGCGGCCGTTCGGCGCCTGGCAAGTTCCCTTTGGCGGCTTGCGGCGGTAGACTCTCCCTGCGCTCCGGGACGACGTCGCGGAGGGCCCACAGCCGAGGGACTGCAAGGAGGGATGCCCCGATGAAAACGTACGACATTTATACCGCGGTGGCCATACAGTCGGAAATCAAAGCCGTCGAGAAGCGCGAGGACATTCGCCGCAATCTGAAACGTTCCCTGGAATTGATCGATGCCGCGCCGCAGGTCCAGCCCACGGCCAAGGAGCATTTTCAGGGCAATTGGGCTCCCATCAAGCTGATTTCCTTTCCCGAATTCTTCATCACCGGCCACGAAGGACACTGGCCCTTCGATCATTACATCAAGGAGGTGCTGATCGAAATCCCCGGCGAGGAGACCCGCCTGGTGGCCGAGAAAGCCAAGGAGCACGGCGTCTATATCGCGGCGTGCGCGCTGGAGAGGGATCCCGCGTGGATCAAGGACGACTATTTCTTCAACACGCATTTCATCATCTCTCCCAAGGGCGAGATCATTCACAAGTACCGCAAGTTCACCGTCGCCACGCATTACGAACTTTCCGTGAGCCCCCACGACATCTACGACAAGTACGTGGCGATGTACGGGGATTCCCTGTCGAGCTTTTTCCCGGTGACGGAAACCGAAATCGGGAAAATCGGAACCATCACCTGCATGGACGGCCACACGCCCGAAACCGCGCGAGCCTTAGGCGTCCAGGGAGCGGAGGTGATCTTGCACCCTGGCCTGATCGAGCCGTGCATGTCTCCGCCGATGGAAACCTGGCAGATGATGAACCGCATGAGGGCGTGGGAAAACATCTGCTATGTGGTGTCCGCGTCGTGGGGCGCACTGCTCGGGGCGCGGCGGCCCAAGTACTTCACTCCGGGCAAGGCCATGATCGCCAATTACAACGGCGTCGTGACCGCCTACGCGGACTATCCCGGCGAAGCCATCATCAGCTCGGTCATCAACCTCGAGGAACTGCGGCGCCGGAGAATGGACCCCAGCCGGAACTTCCCGACGCTGCTGCGCAACGAGGTCTACCGGAAGATTTACGAGCCGACGATTTATCCCGCCAACCAGTTTGCGAAGGCTTCCCCGAAGACGCGGGCCGCCCGGGACCCGCGCCTCACGATCAAGGAGTTCGTCGCCAAGGGAATTTACATCGCGCCGGAGAAGATGCCGACCGACGATCTCTAGCGGACAACTCGCTCCGCACCGGGCAGCAGCGTTCCAGATGCCGCCGTGTGCGTGGCGATGTGGTAGTATCTCCGCAGTAATCAGCGATTCCGCGCGCCGGCAAGCGTGGCGGGCAGGCGCACAGCCGGGAGAATCCTACATGGCAAGAATCGTTCTGGGGATGGCCGTATCGCACGGCCCCATGCTCACCACCACGCCGGAACAATGGCCGCTGCGCGTGCCGGCCGACCGCGCCGGCAAACACCCGTTCCGCGGCCAGACGTGGAACTTTGCCGATCTCGCCCGGCATCGCCGCGCCGAACATTTTGACCTGCAGAGCACGCCGGACGTGATGCGCGAGCGCCATGCCGCGTGCCAGCGGGCGCTCGACCGCCTCGCCGACATCTTCGCCGAGGTCAAGCCCGACGTCGCCGTCATCTTCGGCAACGATCAGATGGAAATCTTCAACGAAACGCTGAACCCGGCGTTCGCCGTGATGTGGGGCGACCAGATCGTCAACGACGAGATGGCGCCGGCCCGCTACGCCAAGCTGCCCGATGGCATCAAGGAAGCCATCCCCGGCTATATCCCGCCCGGAGGCGCGACCTACCCAGGCGAGTCCGAGCTGGGCCGCCACGTCATCGGCAGTCTGATGGCCGATGGATTTGACGTGGCCTCGATGAAGGGTTTTCCAACGCACGAGACTCCGCACGCCTACGGCTTCATCTATCGGCGCGTGATGCGCGACCACCCGGTGCCCAGCCTTCCGCTGCTGCAAAACACTTTCTTCCCTCCCAACCAGCCCACGGCGCGCCGCTGTTATGACTTCGGCCGGGCGGTGGCCAAGGCGATCGGCACCTGGGCGCCTAATGGCCGCGTTGCGGTGTTTGGTTCCGGCGGGCTCTCCCACTTCGTCATTGATGAGCAGCTCGACCATGCATTCCTCGATGCCCTGCGCACGCGCAACGCCGACAACATCACCGGGATGCGCGAGGAACTGCTGCAGTCGGGCAGCTCCGAGATCAAGAACTGGATTGCGCTGGCCGGCGCCATGGCCGATACATCCTGCGAATTCAGCCTTGTGGATTATGTGCCGTGCTATCGCTCCGAGGCGGGCACCGGCACGGCCAACGGGTTCGTCTGCTGGCGCTAGCCGGCTGGTTTCCCTCGATGCACCGGCTCGTCACACGAAGAAGCGGGAGCTAACGGGCGTCCCCCGCGTGCCGTGACATTAACTTTGGCCCAGAAGTATGTTTCAAGACTCAACCGTGTACGATGGATCTGTTCACCGTGCTACTTTAGGCGATTATGGCCGCTGAGAACACGAGGGACGCGAGCATCCGCTTCGACGCGTGGCTGCTACCCAAAATGGCGGAACGAACCAAGCGGAGATTGCGCGCGGTCCTATCTACAACGAACTATTTTGCTTGGCGTGACTTGATGTAGTTCGTCAGGTTTGTAATCCGCAAAGTCACTTGAGTCGCATCCAGTCGGTCGATCGTAAAGTCGTCTCCCCAGATGGGCATCTCCGCTGGCCCGTGCGCTGGCATCACCACACCATTTCGCAGCACATTCGAAACATAAGCATCCGGAAATCGGCCGCCGTGACGCCGGGCGAGCGTAGTCAAGTCGGGCGGTGCTCGGAAGGGGTACGGTGCGGGGCCACCCCCTTTCAAATCATTTTCGTGGCAGACGGCGCAATGTTGGCTATACAGCTCAGCGCCAGACGGGGGATTCGAAGCCGCGATCATCTGTATCGATTCGAGGAACTTCACGAGATTATCCAACCTCACATTTCCCCGGTCTACATCCCACTCAATCTGATGAAAGATAGGGCCCCAAATGGGCATTTCCCGGGAACCATGGGCCGCAATCTTGTCGCCCATGATCGCTTCGCGCACGCGCGCCGCAGGAAACTTCCCTCGATTATTCCTGGCCAGGAGAGTCAGGTCAGGCACCTTGGCCTTCAACGCAGGTGCTGCCGGCCCAGTTCCTTTGGCGGAAACGCCATGGCAGGAAGCACAGTAGGCCCGGAACAAGTCTGGTCCTTCGACAGAGCGAATCAACGGGGGAAACTGCTCTTCCGCATTCGGGGCGGTCTGAGATTGCTTGCCGGCTCCGGAGAGGACACCGCTGGCGAGCACAACTGCCAGTGCGAGCTGCAAACCCCTCTTGAATCTCTCGTCCGCCGTCTTCACTGTAGCCTCTCTCGTCTTCAGCGATATGGTGGCGCGGGTGCCAGCAGCAATCAATGGCATCCTGCGGCTCCAACACTCCTTTTACGTTGAGCGCAAGAAATCTGCAGTGATGGCCGTCACGCTGAGGAGTTTCTGCAAACCAACAGGGAGAGTGGAGGCTGCCGAAATTGATGTAGCCTGCGTCGCGTACCGAAGATCAAGTCCTCACAAGCGCGCTTACGGGAGAAGTGGGTCCCAGTACCAAGATGTCCGGTTATCCGACTACTGGCCTCAGCGCGCGCAATCCTGGATACTTTGCGACGATTCGAAACTCAGGGCGCGACGAACTCCTGATTAACAACTAACCGCACAGATGGCCCTAGGCCGCAAGGAGTATACTTGCAGACGTTGGGACACAGATTTAGGCCAGGACGAAACGGAATCCCGGATTGCGGTCGGTGCGTTCCGGCGGGAGGAACTCGATGCGATGCAAGACGATGGTCACTTTGATTTTTCTAGCGACTCTTTCGGCAGTTGCCAGCGCCAGTGCTGCTCAAGGCCAGGCACAGAATCCACCAGCCCAGCCTCCACCCGCGCAAGGCCAGCAACAGTCCGCCAGCCCCGCGGCACCGGGCCAGCGACCAATGGGTCCAGCCACAATGGGCGCGGGCATGATGAGTCCGGCAATGATGCAGATGATGGGACCGATGTTGGGGCGCACCCAGGACGCAGGAGGGCGCGGACGAGGAACGGGCGGGCCCCTTCAGCAGGTTTCCAGGCTGCTGGCGGCGCTGGACGACACACGCGTCCGGACGATGCTTGGCCTCACGGACCAGCAGGCCGATAGCCTCCGGAAGATCGTCGTTGATACGGAAACATTCACGATCAAGACTGGGGCGGTCATTGCAGTCGATTCGATTGATCTCCGGGAACTTCTTCGCGCCGATAAGCCGGACAGGGCCGCAGTGATGAGCAAAGGCGACGAAATCTCGAAATCAACATCGCAGCTGATCAATCACTACCTCGAAGCAATGTTGGCGGCGAAGGCGATTCTAACACCTGCGCAACAGAAGATGATTCGTGCGTATTTGGAGCGCGGCGCTCCGGCTTTTCCGCCTCCTCCGGCTCGCCCATAAGCGGGACGCTTCGAGAGTTTAGAGGCGCCGAGAGGTGGCAGATTTCCGCAGCCTCGGTGGCCTAGTCGGAAATTGTCTCGAACAGGCAACCAGCTAGTGGAAGAGAGAGCCGTGTATCAGGGCGGCCGGAGTTTCTGCGGCAGCCGACAAATGCGAAGTCATCAACGCACGAACGGGACAAGCCATTCAGGGCCACGCCGATCGAGTGCGAAGTCCTATCGGTGAGGGGACGCGGGGAAGTTTTCCACCAGCCAATCGACAGTCAGTCTGGCATAGGACTCGGCGAGCGGGCCAGGCGTCAAATAGTGGCTCGCGCCCTTAACCCAGATCAAGTCGCGCTGCGGCGACGCCGTCAGGCTGTCGTAAATCTTCTGGGCGTTCGGCGGGAGGGCAAGCTCGTCCTTTTCGCCGTGAATTACCAGGGCGGGAACTTTGATCTTCGGTCCGTACTTGATGGAGCTGGGCGTGCCCGGGTCGCTCGGCGCTCCGAAGAAGCTGATCAGCGATTTTGCGGTTCCCATGATTGACAGGCCGGGAAACCAGTTCTCATACCAGGCGGGTTCCTGCCCCTTGCCTTGGGCGACCAATTCGCGCGCGTGCTTGAGCGTGTCCTCCAGGCGCCACTTGTCCGCTTCACTGCTCCGAAGTTGAAACTCCAGATACGGCGACGGGATCGAAGCGATGAAGCCGACGGCCTTGACCGCGGGATCGTTTCGCTCGGCCACATACTGTGCCATGCGAGGGCCACCTAGGCTGATTCCCAGAACCGCGATCCGCGCGTAACCCTTCGATTTTGCGTACGCGACGAATGCAGCGATGTCGTTCACCGCGTCGCCATATTCCGCGAAGGGATTGTTGTACGAGGCGCGCAGGTTGCAAAGCAGGAATGCGTAGCCGATATCCGTCAGTGCCTTGGCAAGGGGAGAGTAATCATGCGCCGGAAATAGCGCCGCGCCCGTCGTGCCCCCGGGCACCATGACGACCAGCGAATCGCCGGCCTTCTGCGGTTCCCACAGTAGGCCGCTTAGCGCAACTTTATCTTCCGTCTCGACCAGAATCAGATCCAGCCGACTTTGCGACTGCGGAATGGGTGTGGCTGCCATGGCGAGCACTATATTCCAGTCATACTCGTCAGATCAAGGTTCATCGGTTATGGCCTTTGCGGGTAAACGCGCTTACCCGAGAAGTTGGTACCGGGACCAAGATGTCCGGTAATCTGACTAACCATCCAAGTGGAATCGGATCATCGAAGGGAAAGCAGCTCCCAGTGCAGGGCTTCTACAGGTCGCACTCTACTTTGACGGATGGTTCCTGAACGAGCCGCCAGTCAGATGCACTGGGAGCAAAGCACCCATGGAGTGTCCAACTTCCCAGGGAGGGGCTGTAGGGGAGCCGATCCGTTCATCTCAATTTCGCGTACTCGGTCTTGGCCCGTAGTGCGGCAAAATCCGATTCAGCTCATAGGCGCCGAGGTCGGGCGAACGGCCGGTGAAATCATCGTTGATGGTGGGCAGCAGGACACCGGCATCCACGGCGGCCGAACGCGGCTTCAGCCGAAAATCGAAATCTTCCGGATGGTAGAGGCGCTGTGGATCGGATTTGTCCGGAATCCTTACGTTGACGAAGACGTCGTAGTCGAGCAAGACGCTGTGCCGCTCCTGCCCCGTCGCCTCGCTGAATTCCTTGAGCGACTTGAAGTGGCGCACAATCAGCGGGGCTTGGTATTCGGCGGCCACTTCGAATCTCGGCGAAGACCACTCAAAGGCGTCGTCCACGTCGGGATTCGGGCGGAACCCGTTGTAATCCGAAGTGGAGTAGTTGGTGAAAGTTCGCAGGTTGAGGACCGGCTGGGCCCAGCCATCTCCCAAGATCAAGTTATTTAGAAAGTGGACGTTTGATGCGGGGCCCATGAGGCGGCCTTGGCCCACAAAGGTATTCTGATAGACCAGGACGCCGGCGGGCGTGTCGATCAATTTCAACGGCCCCCCCGTCGTCGTGTCGTAGACGAGATTTTGGTAGAAGTACAACGGACCGCCGAATGTCGGCTGCGCACTCAGGGCCCCGCCGGCCGAGTTGAAACAGCGATTCCGGAAGACGCGAATATTATGCGCGCCTCCATCGGCTTCGATGCAGTTGTCCGCGACGTTGTAGATGTCGTTGTTGTAGAAATCGATGGAGACGGGCACGCTGTCCCGCGTTTCGCTGGGCGTGCCGTCCGGATCGCCATACGTGGCAATATCGATGCCGTCGTGCCAGTTGGCCACGTAGTTGTAGGCGACTACGTGGCCTTGGCCGTAGATTTTCACCGCGTACTCCGACGTGATAAGCGCAGGGTAGCCTGGAAACTTTGCCCACACGTCCGGTGTCCACCAGCTCTGCAACTTGTTCGGATCGTGCCGGCCAAGGAACACGTTGTCCGCAATATAAAAATCTTTCGAGCCGGACCAATCATCCTCGACGCCGCGGCCAATGTTCTCGAGCCGGGAATGTTTCAACGTGAAACCGCTGGCCCCGGCAATCTTCTTGATCCCCAGCAGGAAAGCTACGTTGGTATTTCGAACCGTGATGCCCTCGAAATAGTTGTAGTTTGCCGCCATCAGGTTGAAGAGGTTCTGGCAGCCGTCGCCATCGAAAATTACTTCTCCATCGCCGGCCCCTTTGATGACGATCGGTTGCTCGGGCGTGCCGCTCTCTGTCAGATAGTAGGTGCCGTCGAAGGGAGTGCCGTAGGCGGCCATCGTGCGGTCGAAGCCGCTGTAAACGAACCGGTTGTCTTTGTAAATCCCCGCATGCACCAGAATGATGTCGCCGGGCCGGACGCGCGGCGGCAACACGTTGGCGTGGTCGGACTGGTCGGAACCCATGTAATACGCGGCCAGCAAGCCCGTGAAAGAGGGCTCCTGCTTGGCTCCTTTGTATCCGAATGGATAGACGTGGTAGACGTGGCCGCCCTCGGCCGGCTCGGGCTCCTTGCGCGTGCGCACCGTGACAGTTCTCTCCGCCTTGGCCTGGACTCCATCCGGGTCCGAAAGCACGAAATGGCATTCGTATTCGGTGCCGGGCTCGAGATTCAGGATGCTTCCGGCAAACATGTTGGGAGCCACATAGCTGAAATAGTGGGCGCCGCCATCGCGTGGCGTTCCTCCAGTCACGGACTCGCGCTGCAGGCGCAAAAGCGGCAGCGCTTTCCGCCACTGCTGTTCGCCTCTCTTCCGGAAGGTCACGTCCACGCGGGCATTGCGGTTGTCGTCCCCGGAGATGCGCCACTCAAAGCCGAGCGAGACAAGCGTAGACGGTTCAACGAAGAATTCACCCGGAGTGGCTGTTGTCTGGGACCGGCAAGGCGTGGCAAAGAAAGTGCCAAGCAGCAGCGGGAGAAGCAATCGCCACAAGCTGTGAGTCCCAGAAATCGACAGGATCGAACGGCCCATGTTCCGCCTTTCCCTTATCGAATATCTTGTACCAGCGTCAACCAGAAAGTCTACATCGCAGCCGCCGGCGTAAAGATCGTTATTCGCCACCGTCCCAACATCGCTTCCGCTCCAACGCGGGTAATGCGGCACGAGTCTTGCCCTGGCTCTGTACGGATCGCCCATGCGATTTCGCACTGGCCTTTCTTGGTCCCCGTACCAAGATGTCCGGTTATCCGTGCCGGCCCGCCTTGAAACCGGAGTTCGACACCACCACAAGGGCAACCTTGGAAGTAATTGAAAATGAGGCATGCAAATAAGTGGCGCGCCCGGAGGGAGTCGAACCCCCAACCCTCTGCTTCGAAGGCAGATGCTCTATCCGGTTGAGCTACGGGCGCGCGGTGAGGCGGGCATCTCGCACGGGCCGGTTCGATTCCGGCCGGCGCGGGCGGATTACCAGCCCGGCTTCATAGTATACGGGACAGCATTGAGAACCGCTTCGATCTGGCGAATCTTTCCGTTCTGAATCTTGAACAATTCCGCGATCTCCCACGTCCACGGGGCCGTGCGCGTCTGCTGCACGGTGCGGCCGTCGGTGCGTGTGTAGGACCGCAGCTGTGCGTCGTGATCGAAGAAGCCGAAGACGAACACCAGCCCGCGCTCCTCGTCCACCACCAGAAAGCGGCGGTCGCGAATCGCGGTGTCGGGCTGAAATTCCCCCAGTCTTGATCTGCTCGGCGCAGCCCAGGCCGAAAGTCCCGGTGGAGCTGCCACCAAGATTGAGGGACGGATTGTTGGTGGTCTGCACGCCATCCTCCACGCGGTTGCAATCCTTGTCGAAGGGCACGTACTTCTCGCCGTGGCCTCTCTCAATGGCGCTGAAGTAGCTGTTGGCAATCGCGATCATGTTCTGGCGCGAACGGCGCTCGGCCGGCGCCAGCGTCTCGGAAAAAATGGGCTTTTCGACGAACGCCTCGGGCCGCGCGAACGAGCCCGCCTCCTTTCGCGTGACCACCGTTTCGATTTCGGTGATGCGTCGGATTTCGACCTTCAGGCGCAGAGCTAAAATGATCGGCGCGCCGTTTTCCTGCAGCGCGCCCAGGAACAGCACTTGCCCGGCCTGCGGGTCGTCGGCATAGATTTTGTGGGTGGTGACAGCGCTGGCGGTGCCCCACAGGCCGTCGCCGAGCTTGAGCGTCTGGCCATTCTCGGTGAACTTGACGTCGCGGGCGAGGGGCAGGCGCGCTGGATCATGCGCCACGAGCGCCGCCAGATATTGATCGACGAAACCGTTCAGGCAGGCACGGTCGCAATCGTAGGAGACGTTCGGGTCATACACATCCTTCTCCGCCTGGGCCCTGCTAACGGGACCGCCCAGCAAGCTCAGGACGAGAGCCACTGCTGCTCCCACTGTCAGACGCTGCTTCCGCATGGCACTTTCCTCCGCTCCCGCTCGCGACGAGCCTGTATAACAGAAGACCTCCAGCTCGCGCAACACGCCGCTTGGGAATGTCCCCCTTGCATCCCACGCGGAGTTGGCGGATAAGAAAGCTATCGGGCGGCTGAGCGCGATTGGATGTCACTGCAGCAAGGAGGCATCGCCCATGGCATTTCAGCTGACCACCTCGGCGTTTCCCGGCGGCGTCGTTCCCGCCAAGTTCACCTGCGACGGCCCGGATCTATCCCCTCCCCTGGCATGGACCGATCCGCCCAAGGGAACGCAAAGCCTCGCGTTGATTGTGGACGATCCCGACGCCCCCGCGGGCACATGGGTGCATTGGGTGCTCTACGATCTTCCCGCCACGGCGCGCGAACTTCCCGAAGGCGTGCCGAAAGACCGCCAGCTGCGCGACGGAGCGCGGCAGGGACGCAACGACTTCGGCAAGACCGGCTACAACGGGCCCTGCCCGCCCCGGCGCGCCGTCCACCGCTACTTCTTCAAGCTCTACGCGCTGGATTCCAAGACCAACCTCAAGCCCGGAGCCACTAAGAGTGAGCTGGAGCGCGCGATGAAAGGGCACGTGCTGGCGCAAACCGAACTCGTGGGAAAGTTCCAGCACTAGCGGTGCAGCCAGGGAGCAGACGCCCAGCCCGCGCCGGACTCGGGCGCTCGCTCGGCAATCCTTACGAGGAGGTCACGCTCTCAATCAGACGGCACATGCGGCGATAGTGCGAGCCCTTCCAGTAGATCCGGGCGCACTGCGGACACATGAAGAACTCGTCGTAGTGCCGTTGGGTGTCGGGCAGAAGCCGGTCGCGGATCGCTTCCTTCTCCGCCGGGCGCAGGACCGTGTTGCAGTGCATGCACCTGCGAAACGGCGCGATGGCCGGAGCGAGATCGAAACGCCGGAGCACCTCGGCCAATTGCCGGGCCGGCTCGGTGTTCCGCAGGCAGTAGCCGCGGGTGACGATCGTCCGCTTCAGCATTCCGCGGTCGCGCGTCAGCAGAATCCTCCGCTCGCTGGCCGCCAGGTGCGCCAACTCGTCGTCCTGGTAGTCGTTGCGATACAGCGTGTCGAACCCGAGCATGCGCAAATAGGCCGCCAGCCGTCCCAGATGCGTGTCGGCCACAAACCTCGCCTCGCGCAGCGGCGGTGGCTGCAGGTGCGCCAGCGACGAAGTGTCCAGCGACTGAAACCTGGGGTAGACGCTGATCCGGTCGCCATCCCGCACCAGGTAGTCAAACTCCACCGGCTCTCCGTTCACCAGAATCAAGTCCACCTCCGTATGCGGCACGCCGATGGATTCGATCATGTCTTTGACCGACCCGCTCACGTCAAAGCGGCACGGGATGGTTCGCATCTTTCTGCCGGGCGGCAGAAAATCGTTCAATTCGGCATAGAAACGAACGTGCGCCTGCTTCATGGCCGATCCGGCGGGCCGCCGGAGGAATCCGGCTCGGCGCGGCATAGGATCGCCGATTTCCGGCGGGCGGTTCGGTGGCGGAGGATTTGCCGGTCCGGTCAAATGCTGGTTGTGCTCGATCACAGCCTTGCGGGTCGCAATCAGAAGGTTGGACATGAAGGACCTCGAAATCTTACGGACCAGCGGGTCGACAAACCAGGCCACGACCACGGGGATTCCGCGGCTCAGCGCCACCGACTCGACCTGAATGTACACGCCGCCATCGGCTTGCTCCAGCCTCCAATAGCTGTACAAGCGCCACAGATACCCATGGTCCTTCCCGACCGGCAGTTCGCGCTCGTCCGGCTCTCCGGCGTGATCGAGCTCGGCAATGCGCGTCGAGTGAGAGCGGGTCTCGGCCTGCATCGGGGTGATCTGCCGAAACTCCACGGTGAAGTTGGCGTTCAGCACGGCGGTGACGACGGATTTGCTGTAAAACTGGACGAAAGTCCTGCTGGTGTTTCCATTGTGCTCGAGCAGTTTGGACTGGCGCACCTCGGGCTTGTAAATGTTGTGATGATTGTCGTAGTCGCGCAGGACGGCAAGCGTTTCGGCCAGCGTGGCGCCGGGAATGAAGGCGATGCCGATCCAGTCATGGACCAGGCCGTGGGGAATCCGGATCAAGTGGCCGTCGTCCAGCGTGTGGGGGTGCGCGACGTAGAGTTCGCCGCGCCGCAGTCGCGCCTGCAGGGCCTCGCGGCCCCGCTCGGGCCAGCGATCCGGCAAGAGAAAATCGCCGTGCCGCAAATCCCCGTCCATTTGCGCTTCCGTCACTTGGACGTAGCGGTCAAACGCAGCCGCTGTCTCCGCTTTCAGATCGGCTGCTTGCGCGGCTGGGGCAGCCAAGCTTGCAACCATCCACGCCATAACAACCGCCGCGCCCTTTGGTCTGGATCGCGCCACCGACCGGCTCCCGATATACTGCTGCCTCAGGATAAGAATACCGCTATCTGGGCGCGGTGATGACAAATCCCTGCGAGCACTAGGGCAGCCGCCGGGGCGCGGCGCACCCGGAGGCAAAACCGCCCGGTCCGTGCCCCGCCCCTGGTTTGGCGTGAGTATATTTTGAGATGCGGCCGGCGTGTTACAGTTAGGTCCGTGCGGCCCGAGATGGAGCAAGTGGTGCAATTGATCCAGCGCAAGGACGCGGCGTCCCTGGAGGAGGCGCTCCGTCTGCTCCAGGAAATGGTCTTCTCGTTCAGCATGCGGGTGTGCGGCCAGCGGCAAGATGCCGAAGACACCGTGCAGGAAGTGCTGTTCAAATCCGTTCCCTACCTCCCGAAATTTGACAGCCCCAAGGCTCTGGCGGTCTGGCTCTACAAAGTGGCCAAGAACCGTTGCCTGATGACACGGCGCAAGGGCAAATTCGCCCCCACGGCCAGCCTCTCGCTGGAGGAACTAATGCCCGACCGCCGGGAAATGAAACAGTTGGCGGGCGAATCGGCAGCCACGCCGGAGACGTCTCTGCTGCGCCGGGAGAGTGCGGCCCGATTGAAGGAGGCCGTGCAAAAGCTGCCTCCCGCATACCGCCTGATCCTAGTGCTCCATGACATGGAAGAACTTTCCAAGGCGGACATTGCCGCCATCACCGGACTTCGCCTGGGGACGGTCCGCGTGCGGCTGCATCGCGCGCGACTGTTCGTGCGCAAGGAGCTGGCGAAACCGGACCGCCAGCGTGCGAAGGAGCGCCCCGCGAAGGCCGCCCCGCCGGCCAGGCCTCGCGAACCTCGGTGCAAGGAGCTGTTTGCCGAACTCTCCAGCTATCTGGACGACGAACTGGACGATTCCCTCTGCGAGGAACTGGAAAAGCATTTGCAGGGCTGCGCCCCGTGCGAGGCGTTTCTGGCGACCCTCCGGGGCACAATTGAGCAGTGCCGCACCGTACCAGGCGGGTCGCCGGACCCGCACGCAGCTTCGAGGTTGCGGCGGGACCTGCTGTCGCAGTATCAGACGGCGCTAGAGAAGGCCCGGCGGACGGGCGCAACCGCAATACATTCAATAACTTAGCACCACCCCTTCCGGGACGCGAATTCGTCCCGCTTCCCTGTAACATTTCCCCCGATTTTGCATTTATGTGTACAGCGGCTCAGGTGATCTTGCACACAGACCACGAACCCCGATGGATAGGAGGATAGACGGTGTGGCAGTCACTTCACGGAAAGGGGCGCGCTTGATGAGACATCACAACATCGCACGGTGGTCACGAAGCGCCGGACTCCTGGTCCTGGCCGCGATCTCGGCCTCGGTGCCGATTTTCGCGCAGCAGAACTCGCAACCGGCTTCGCTCACGCTTGCGCAAGCGGTGCAGATTGCGCTGGAGAAGAATCCCGAGCACAAAGCGGCGCTGGCCGATACCCGGGTGGCCTCCGCGGATGTTGGGGCCGCCCGATCCTACTTGCTTCCGCATCTCATGTTTTCCGAAACGGCCACCCGAGGCAACGATCCCGTCTACGTTTTCGGCAGCAAGCTGCGCCAGCAGCGCTTCGCCACGCCCGATTTCGCGCTGAACGTGCTCAATACGCCGGAGCCTTACGGCAACTTCAGCACGCGCTTCGGCGGCACGTGGAACCTGTTCGATTCCTTCGCGAGCTGGCACGGCGTGAGCCGGGCCGAGCGCCTGCAAGAATCGGTGGGCCATCAGCTGGACCGCACCGACCAGGAGATCGTCTTCCGGGTCATCGAGTCGTACTACGGGGTGTTGCTGGCAAAAAAACAACTGGAGGTCGCCGAGCAGTCATGGAAGACGGCGCAATCCATCCTCGGTCAGAGCCGCGACCGCTTCCAGAGCGGCGTGGCCGTCGAATCCGATCTTCTGAGCGCGCAGGTGCGGCTGGCGGCGCGCCAGCAGGAGCTCATCCGCGCCAGGAACAATGTCGCACTGGCGCGGGCGCAGTGGACCTCGGCCATGGGCATTGCTTCGCAAGGGGATGTCGAGCCGGCGGAGGCTTTGGCGGAGCGAGCTCTCCCGGCGGTGGCTCTCGACCAGGCCGTCGAACAAGCCCTGCAAAAAAGGCCCGATCTCGGCCGTGTTCGCTCCGAGGAACAAGCCCAGCAGCAGACCGTGGCCATGGCTAAGTCGGCGTTCGGTCCGAGAATCAACGCCTTTGCCGGCTGGGAAGCGGACAACCCGACCTTCGTGGCCGGCGGTGGCGGAAACAACTGGATGGCCGGCATCGAGCTGCAGATCGACCTGTTCCAGGGCGGAGCCAAGCGCGCCCAACTCTCCCGCGAGCGAGCCACTGCGGAAAAGATCGCGGCCCTCAAGCAGGTGGCCACCGATGCCATCCGGCTGGAAGTGCGCCGCGCCTACTATGACGTGGACGCCGCCCGGCAGCAGGCCGACGTGGCGCGCGACGCGGTGACGCAGTCGCAGGAAAGTTTGCGCATCAATCAGAACCGCTACGACGCGGGCCTTTCGACCATTAGCGACCTGCTCGCCGCCGAGGAATCGGCGCGCCGCAGCCAGACCGACTACTGGGAAGCCGTCTATCACTACCACACCGGCTATGCGGGCCTGGAATTGGCCAGCGGAACCCTGACTCCCCATTCTCCCGTGGTGACACCATGAGCCAGAACAATCTTCGGAATCATGCAAGGACCGCGTTGCTGTGTCTCGGACTTTCGATCCTGGCGGCGGGGCTGGTGGCCTGCTCGAACGAACCCCGCACGAAACCGGCCGCGCCGGAGACGGTAACGCGCGTCGCTGTCATCGCCGTCCAAAGGACGTCTGTTCCCGATTGGCTGGAGGCGCCGGGAACCGTGCAGGCCGCGCAGACCAGCCAAGTCTCCAGCCAGATGACGGCCACGATTACCCAGATGCGCGCACACGAGGGCGACCGCGTCCAGAGCCAGCAGGTCCTGGCCGTGCTGGATGACACGCAGCCCCGCGCCGCGATGCAGGCAGCCACCGCCGCCGAAGCCGCGTCGCAAAACGATGTCTCCGGCGCCGAATCCGAACTCACCCTCGCCGAATCCACGATGAAGCGGTACCAGCAGCTCTACGACAAGAAGTCCGTGAGCCCGCAGGAATTCGACGAGATCAAGGCTCGCTATCAGCGAGCGCTGGCGCGGCGAGACATGGCCCGCGCCGGACAACAGCAGGCGAACGCGGAACTCGCGCGAGCGCGCGCCTCGCTCGGGTACGCGCAAATCCGTGCGCCGTTTGCCGGCATCGTGACGGAGCGAAAGGCGGACACGGGCACGCTGGCCTCTCCCGGAATGCCTCTGTTCACCATCGAGGACACGCGCAGCTATCGCCTGGAAGTGACGGTAGATGAAAGCGACATCGCCATCGTCCGCATGGGAGGCGCGACTCCCGCCACACCCGTCACGATTGACGCGCTCGGAAGCGCCGAACTCCGCGGCAAAGTCGTGCAAATCGTTCCGGCGGCCGACCCCGCCAGCCGAACGTTTCTGGTGAAGGTGCAGTTGCCCGCCGATGCCCGGCTCCGGTCCGGACTGTTCGGCAGGGCGCGCTTCTCGCGTGGACAGCGGACGGCGCTGGTCATTCCCGATTCTTCCATCGTGCGGCGCGGGCAATTGCAAGGCGTGTACGTGATCGACGCCGGCCAGATCGCAGCGCTGCGTTACGTCACCCTGGGCAAAACCGCCGGTCAGCAAACCGAGGTCCTTTCGGGCCTGCAAGATGGGGAACGGCTGATCGCCGCGCCGGGCGAGCGCGAATGGAGCGGCAAACGGATCGTCGTGCAGCCATGAACAACACTTCGGCCAAAGCAAGCACTGCGTCGCACGGCCGGGCTCTGGCGGGCCGCATCGCGCGTCTGTTCATTCAATCGAAACTGACCCCTCTCGCGATTGTGGCCGCCCTTCTTCTCGGCGCTCTGAGCATCCTGCAAACGCCGCGCGAGGAAGAGCCACAGATCGCAGTTCCCATGCTGGACGTTTTCGTGCAGATGCCGGGGGCCTCGCCCGAGGAAGTGGCGCAGCGCGCCACCGTGCCCATGGAAAAACTGCTGCGGGAAATTCCGGGCGTCGAGTACATCTACTCGATCAGCCATCCGGGCCTGAGCATCGTGATCGTGCGCTTCTACGTCGGCACAAAAGAGGAAGACGCGATCGTCAAGACCTACAACAAGCTCTATTCCAACTTGGACCGGATTCCCGCCGGGCGTCTCGCAGCCCATCATCAAGGTGCGTTCGATCGATGACGTCCCCATTCTGGCGCTGACGCTCTGGGGCAAGAACTACGACGGATACCAACTGCGCCGCGTGGCCGCGGAACTGGACCACTCTCTCAAGCAACTCGACGAGGTTTCCGAGACCACCCTCATCGGCGGGCAAACGCGCGAGTTGCGGGTCGTGCTCGACACGCAGCGTCTGGCGGCCTACGGCCTAGCCCCGGCGGCGGTGGTCGCCCAACTCGGCGCCGCCAACAGCCGCGCTCAGGCCGGCAGCTTTTCGCGCGACAACCGGGAGTTCCAGGTCGAGGCGGGAAAATTCCTCACGCGCGCCGAAGACTTGCAACAGATCGTCGTGGGGATTCATGCCGGACGGCCCGTCTACCTGCGCGATGTCGCCGAAAAACTGGAAGATGGCCCGGCTGAGCCCGATAGCTACGTGATGTTCGCCAGCGCGCGGGGCACACCGGGCGTCGCGCCCGGCCAGGAATACCCGGCGGTGACCATCACAGTCGCCAAGCGCAAGGGCGCCAACGCCACGCTCGTAGCCGCACGCGTCCTCGACAAGATCGCCTCTCTCCGCGGCGACACGTTGCCCGCCGACCTGAATGTGACCGTCACGCGCAACTACGGCGAAACGGCCAAGGACAAATCCGACGAGCTGCTGAAACATCTGTTCCTGGCCACCTTGTCGGTGACCCTGCTGATCGCCCTGGCGCTGGGCTGGCGCGAATCTGGCGTCGTGCTGCTGGCCATTCCCGTGACCCTCGCGCTCACGCTCGCGATTTTCTATTTCTACGGCTACACGTTGAACCGCGTCACGCTGTTCGCCTTGATCTTCTCGATCGGCATCCTGGTGGACGACGCCATCGTCGTCGTGGAAAACATCGTGCGGCACTTCCGGCTGCCCGAGAACCGCGGCCGCCCTCTCGCCGACGTCGCCATCGAGGCGGTGAACGAAGTCGGCAACCCGACGATCCTCGCCACCTTCGCGGTGATTGCCGCCATCCTGCCCATGGCCTTTGTGCGCGGACTGATGGGCCCCTACATGCGGCCGATCCCCGTGGGCGCCTCCGCGGCCATGCTGTTTTCGCTGATCGTGGCCTTCGTGGTTTCCCCCTGGGCGGCTCTGCGCTTGCTGCACGGCTACGCCCGCCGCGCCGAATCCGTGCATGAGGCGGAAGGATGGACCACGCGGCTGTATCGCCGGATGATGAATCCCCTGATTCACAATTCGGCGCGGCGATGGATGTTTCTTGGGCTGATCGTCGTTCTATTGCTGGCGGCGGTCGCGTTCATCCCGCTGAAGTGGGTGCAGGTCAAGATGCTGCCCTTCGACAACAAGAGCGAGTTCCAGGTGATGATCAACATGCCCGACGGCACGCCGCTCGAGCAGACGGCCCGCGTGGCGCAGGCTCTGGGACGCTACCTCGGGGAGCAGCCCGAGGTGATCAACTACCAGATCTACGCGGGCACGTCGGGCCCGTACAATTTTAACGGCCTCATCCGGCACTACTTCCTTCGCCGCCAGCCCAATCAGGCCGATATCCAGGTCAATCTCCTTTCGCGTCACGATCGCAAGGCGCAGAGCCACGACATCGCCCGCCGCCTGCGGCCGGAGCTCGACAGGATCGCGGCTCCGTTCGGCGCGCGCATCGAAGTCGCCGAGGTCCCGCCGGGCCCGCCCGTCCTGCAGACGCTGGTGGCCGAAGTCTACGGCCCGGATTACAACGGGCAGATCGCCTTGGCCGCCAAGATCAAGAAAATCTTCCAGGAAACGCCCGGCGTGGTGGACGCCGACTGGTACGTCGAAGATCCGCAGACGAAATACGACATGAAGGTGGATCTCGAGAAAGCCGCGCTGCACGGCGTCTCGGCCGCCGATGTGACGCGAACCGTGCAGATTGGCCTGGGCGGAGCGTCCGCCGGGCTCCTCCACGATCCCTCCTCGCGGGAAGATATTCCCATCGAGGTGCGCCTTGCTCGGCGGGACCGTTCGAGCATCGAGGATCTCGCCAGCCTGAAACTGCCGGGACCTTCCGGCAAGCAGGTGTCGTTGCGCGAAGTCACGGACGTGCAGCGCACCACCATCGACACAAGCATCTATCGCAAGAATCTCCGGCCGGTCGTCTACGTGACCGCCGATGTGGCCGGCGTGGTCGAAAGCCCCGTCTACGCCATCCTCAACATGAACGACGCCATCCGCAAGATCCAGTTGCCCGAAGGCTACGGCATCCAGCCGCTCATGGGCACGTCGCTGCCGGAGCGCACCGACCGCTACGCCATGAAATGGGATGGCGAATGGCACATCACCGTGGAAGTGTTCCGCGACCTGGGCCTGGCGTTCGCCGCCGTGCTGGTGCTGATCTACGTGCTGGTGGTGGGCTGGTTCGGCTCGTTCAAGACGCCGCTCGTCATCATGGCGCCGATCCCGCTGACGCTGGTCGGCATCCTGCCGGCGCACGCGCTGATGGGAGCGTTCTTCACCGCCACGTCCATGATCGGTTTCATTGCCGGCGCGGGAATCATCGTGCGCAATTCGATCATCCTGGTGGATTTCATCGAACTGCGCCGCGCGCACGGGATGTCGCTCGAGGAAGCCGTGGTGGATGCCGGCGCGGTGCGCTTCCGGCCCATGCTGCTGACGGCCGCGGCCGTGGTCGTCGGCGCCAGCGTGATCTTGTTCGACCCGATCTTCCAGGGGCTGGCCATTTCACTGATGGCGGGCGAAGTGGCCTCGACCATCCTGTCGCGCATGGCCGTCCCGGTTCTCTATTACTTGAGCGAGCGGGATCGCGGGCGCTACACTCCGCCTGCGACCGACCGCGTCGCACATTCAACTGAATAACAGGAGGCAAAACCATGACCGTCGAACGTTACCTCAGACTCATCGCCGGATTCTTCGTGGTCGTATCCCTGGCCCTGGGATACTGGGTGCATCCGTACTGGTATCTCTTCACCGCTTTCGTCGGGCTGAATCTGTTCCAGTCGGGATTCACCAACTGGTGCCCGATGATGGCCATCCTGCGAAAGCTCAAGGTCGCGTCCTGAGCCTGAGCCCGCGGCCCGCGACGCCGCTGGGCGTCTTGCCACGCAGTTAGAAGTGGTCAGTTCCTTGGCGGTGAGTTACAGTCGCTTTTATGCCGGGTCCGCACGAACCGCGGGAATTGACCGCTTCGCTTCTCTCGCACTGGGCGCAGGAGCCGGGCTTCGCCGTGTTGCGCGAAGGGCCGTTGTGGCGGGTGTATCGCGCCCCGCAAGAGGTGGTCGAGGCCAGCGACCGCGCCGCTCTCCTGCCCGCCCTGGAACGCATCGAGCAGCATCTCCACTCCGGGGGTGAGGCAGCCGGCTTCCTGCCCTACGAAGCGGGCTATGCGCTCGAACCCCGCCTGCATCCACTGCTCGCCAAGTCGCGCGGCCCACTGGCATGGTTCGGGTTGTACGCCGGCGCGCGCGTGGCCGATCGCCTGCCCTTCCCCGACGATGACGCGGGCGAACTCGCGCAGGGCGCGCGGATGGAAATCGAGCGCGACCGCTACTGCGCGAAAATCGAAGCCATCCGCGAGCTGATCGCCCAGGGCGAGGTTTACCAGATCAACTTCACGGACCGCGTGCGCTTCCGCCCGGCGTGCGGCGCCTGGAAACTGTTTGCCGCGCTCCTCGGCCGCCATCCCGTGCCCTACGCCGCGTTCCTCAACACCGGGAGTGAGCAGATCGTCTCCCTTTCGCCCGAACTTTTCTTCCGGCGGGATGGGGGACGCATCACCGTCAAGCCCATGAAAGGGACCGCGCCGCGCGGGCGAACCCTCGAGGAAGACCGGCAGCGCGGCCGGGAACTCGAAACGAGCGAGAAGAACCGCGCCGAGAACGTGATGATTGTCGACCTGATGCGCAATGATCTGGGACGCATTTGCCGCAGCGGATCGGTGAAAACCACGCGGCTTTTCGAGGTCGAGCGCTTCGGCTCCGTGTGGCAGATGACCTCGACGATCGAGGGAGCCCTGCTCGAAGGGTGCGGCGTCCCGGCCATCGTGCGCGCTCTGTTTCCCTCGGGATCGGTGACCGGCGCGCCCAAAATCCGCGCCATGGAACACATCGCGGCCCTGGAAGAATCCGAGCGCGGCGTCTATACGGGAGCCATCGGATATTTCGCGCCGCGGGCCGCGCAATTCAACGTCGCGATCCGCACCGCCACGCTCGACGCGGATCAGGGCGTGATCGGCGTGGGCGGCGGCATCACCTACGATTCCTCCGGCCCGGCCGAGTGGGAGGAGTGCCAGTGGAAGGCGGCGTTCCTGACGCGCAGCACCCCGGACTTCCGGATTCTCGAAACGCTGAGCTGGGAGCCGGGCTACACGCTGCTCGACGCGCACCTCGCGCGCCTGCGCGACTCGGCCGAATATTTCGGCTTCCCTTTCGATGGGCCGCAAGCGCGCGCGGCCCTCGAGGAACTTGCCAAGGAGTTGGGCACCGAACCGCGGCGCGTCCGCATGACCCTGGCGCGAGACGGCGCGCTGCGCATCGAGCACAGCGAGCTTCGCCGCGAACGCTTCGGGCGCGTGCGCATCTCCGCGCGGCGCGTTTCGAGCGCCGATCCGTTCCTGTATCACAAAACGACGCACCGCCACGTGTTCGATCAGGAATGGGCCGCGGCCCGCGAGGCCCGGTGCGACGATGCGCTCTTCTTCAACGAGCGCGGCGAATTGACCGAGGGCGCGATTCACAATGTCTTTCTGGTGAAGGATGGCCTCTGGCGGACGCCGCCGGTCGAATGCGGACTTCTTCCCGGCACGCTCCGCGCGCAGATTTTGCGGGAACGCCCGGACACCCGCGAGGAAGTGCTCATCCTCAACGACCTGCTCGGCGCCGACAAAATCTACCTCTGCAACAGCGTCCGCGGTCTCTACCCGGTCGAATTGGTGCGCGAGGAATCGCCTAACCAGCAACATTCGGTGGAGATCGCGCGCAAAGGATGAAGGCAGTCGATCATCAGAACAACTACCGCCGTGCCTTATCGCCCGGCCCGGGTCGGGTTGACATTCGCCGGGCATTGGGATAGAAAAACGAGGCCCCACGCCGAGCGGCAACGCGCTAGTGTGCGCCGGTGAGTCGCGGCGCGAGCTTCGGGACGCGGCCAGGGGCCATCCGCCGGGCAGGACGTCCGGGCGGCTGCGTCGAACTTCAGAGCCAAGGAAGGGATTTGCCATCATCACCAATCTTGTAGTTCCCAAAACCGGCGGAATGAACACGACCAAGGTGAATGTGGTCCGCTGGATCAAGCAGGAAGGCGACCCGCTCAAGCTGGGGGAGCCCATCGTCGAACTGGAAACCGAAAAGGTGAATTACGAGCTGGATTCGCCGGTCGCCGGCGTGCTGCTGAAGATTGCCGTCCGTGAGCCGGCCGAGGTGGAAGTGGGCGGCCTGCTCGGCTACATCGGCGAGCCGGGCGACACCGTTCCGAGCGCGTAACCAGCGCGGCCAGGGACCGTTGTCGTTCTGCGTCGTCTCGGACGACGCAGAATCGAAAAGCAGATCCCTCGCTGCACTCGGGATGACACCGGAACCAATGGTTGTCGCCGAGCCAGCGAGACGGGAGGAATCAACGATGCAAGCCCCAGGAAAAGACCGGCAGGTCTGGATCTACAACCACATGGTGCGGATCCGCGAGTTCGAGGAGCGGGTCAAGCGCACGTTCGTTGACCACCCCGGCGTGATTCGCGGCCACGCGCATCTGGCCGACGGCGCCGAAGCCAGCATCGTCGGAGCGCTGGCCACCCGGCGGGAAGACGACCTCGTCGTGCCGACCTACCGTTGCCACGGCTATCCCCTGGTGCTGGGCACCTCACCCCGCGGGGTGATGGCGGAGATCTACCAGCGCCGCGACGGAATCTGCAAGGGTTTTGGCGGCTCGATGCACCTCGCCGACCCCGCGCACCATTTCCCCAGCGCCTCGGGGATTGTCGGACAGAGCATCGCCCATGCGGCGGGGGCGGCGTACGCCGCGCAGGTGAAGAAGACCGGCCAGGTGGTCTACTCCTTCTTCGGCGACGGCTCCTCCAAGCAGGGCGCTTTCTACGAGACGCTGAACCTGGCGGCGGTGTGGAAGCTGCCGGTCGTGTTCGTCCTCGAGAACAATTTTTATCAGGCCTACACGCACATCAGCCTGGAAGACGCCAACTTTGCCGCCGGCGATCCGCTGTCGCAGAAGGCCAAGGCGTTCAGCATTCCCGGCGTGACCGTGGATGGCACCGACCCGCTCAAGGTCTACGAAGCGGTGGGCACGGCCGTCGAACGCGCGCGCGCCGGGCAGGGACCCAGCTTGATCGAGTCGCAGTTCTACCGCCTCAGCCCGCACGGCAACGCCATCACCGTGCCGCCGGTTCCCACGCAGTTCCAGGAACACGAAGCAATCGAGGTCTACGGCCGGAAGGACGAGTTCCGGGCCGCCAAGGCCAATGATCCGATTCCGAAGTTCCGGGCCGCGCTGATCCAGCAGGGCGCGCTTTCCGAAGCCGGCGCCAAGCAGATCGAGGACGCGGCGCGAACCGAAATCGAGGATGCCGTGCAGTTTGCGCTGGCCAGCCCGTTGCCTGCGCCCGAAGACGCACTCAAGTACGTGTGGGCATAGGAGGCCAGTCATGGCGCGTGAAATGATGTTCGGCGAGGCAATCGCCACGGCAATCATGGAAGAGATGCAGCGCGATTCCAACGTCGTCTTTTACGGCCAGAACATGGCCATGACGGAGCGCGACCCGTACGTGAAGAAATTCGGCCACGACCGCGTCCGGCTCACGCCCATTTCCGAGACGGCCGAGCTGGGCATCGCCGTGGGCGCCGCGATGACGGGCCTGCGCCCCATCGTCGAGCTGTACATGGCCGAGTTCATGCTGGTGGCCTTCGACGAAGTGGTCAACGAGGCGCCCCGGCTGCGCTACATGTCCGGCGGACAGGTGAAGGTGCCCTGCGTCTTCAAGGCGGGCTTCGGATTCGCCGCCGGCTGGGCCGGACAGCACTCCAATTGCATCTACCACATGATGATGGGCATACCCGGGCTGAAGGTCGCCGTCCCCTCGACCTCCGCCGATGCCAAGGGACTGATGAAGTCCGCCATCCGCGACGACAATCCCGTCGTCTATCTCCACCACTACATGCTGAGCCTCGACAAGGGTGAAGTGCCCGACGGAGACCACCTGGTTCCCTTCGGCGTGGCCGACATCAAGCGCGCCGGGACGGACGTCACCATCGTGGCCACGGCATGGATGGTGAAGAAATCGCTGGCTGCGGCGGAACTCCTCGCCAAGGAAGGCATCAGCGTCGAGGTGGTCGATCCGCGCACGCTCGCGCCGCTTGACGTGAACACGATTGTCGCGTCCGTGAAGAAGACGGGACGCCTGGTGCTGGTCGATCAGGCCCCGCGCCACGCCTCGGCGTGCCATCATCATTGCGGGCGAAATCGCCGAGCACGCCTTCCCGTATCTCAAGGCGCCGGTGAAGATGGTCACCGCCCTGGACACGTCGGTCCCCTACAGCGAGACGATGGAGCGCTACGTCCTGCCCGACGAAGACAAAATCGCCCAGGCCGTGAAGTCCGTGATGGCCGCCAAAACCGCGAAGGTCTAGCGCGCCGCTCTCATGATCGGCCGTAGGGGCGCTGCTTGCCGCGCCCTGCCGCGCCGCACGACTTGCATACAGTTCCCGGGACGCCGCCCTACTTCGGAAACTGCGCCATGGTGGTGCTGAAGGCCCGCGTGACCGCTTCTTTGAGCGGCAGCTTGCGCAACTCGGCGTTCAGCACTTCGATTCCCCACGGCCCGTTGTAGCCCGCCTTCAGCATCTTCGCGACGAACCCTTTCACGTCGAACTCCCCCTCGCCGCACAGCCGGCGGTGATTGATGGTGTCTTCGTGCAGGTCCCACGGGCATTTGAAGGTCCCGTCGTTTAGTTCGACGCCGACTTCGCATTTCCCGACGACGCGGGCCACGTCGTCATACGAGATGCCCAGCTTCACCAGATGCCATAGATCGAAAATGACGCCGCCGTTCTTGGCGCCGGCGCCCTGGATCATGGTCATGGTGTCGGTAAGCGTGTCGATCATTCCGAAGGGCATCAGCTCGAACAGAATCTTCGTCCCGTGGTTGGCGGCTTCGGCGCACACTGCGGCAAAGGATTCAATCAGCCGCGGCATCGTCACCTGCTCCTTCACGAAGTGGCCGATTTTCACGTGCCGCGCGCCCAGGGTTTCGGCGGCCGTGAACAGCAATTTCTTCCACTGGTCGGATTCCTTCTTCGCCTCGCCGTCCAGAAACCACCCGGTCAGAAACTCCAACTCGAAGTGCTTGATCCCGTTGTAGTCGAGGATCTGCCGCATCTCCTTCAGGCTGCGGGTCTTGAGCGTATGGGCCAGGTCGGTATGCCAGATTCCGATCCCCTTGAAGCCGGCCTTCGCGGCGGCTTCCACTCGGTCCTTGAAATCGAACGGGCTATAGTCCTTCTCCGTGTGGGGCATGGCCCCTCCGGCCAGCGTCCAATACGATCCCAGCAGTTCGATGTTTTGCGCCATTCGGGGTTCCTCACTCGGTAAAGTGCCTGGCAATCGAAGCATCGGAGCCTGCCTCAACTCATTCCGACAGCCTCCGATGGGACAGCCGCGCCGGGCCACATGCTATGCCGACCCCGCGCCTGAGTCAATCGGCGAAGCCGGCGTTGCGCGCCAATTGGGCAAAGCCGGCCGGACGATGCTAAGCTTTGAAACCGATGCACGCGGAGATGCCATGCTGTTGACCGGACAAGTTGCCATCATTACGGGCGCGGGACGCGGGATTGGCCGGGCCATCGCGCGGGCGCTGGCCACCGAAGGCGCCGCCGTAATGGTCACGGCGAGGACCCAAGCCGAGGTCCGGCAGGTCGCCGGCGAGATTCAGAAGGCCGGCGGGCGCGCCACGGCTCTGGCCGCGGACGTCGCGCGCGAAACGGAGTGCGCGAAGATCGTGAACGCGGCGCGCGAGGCCTTCGGAGCCATCCACATCCTCGTCAACAACGCAGGTATCTACGGCCCCGTGCAGCCCGCTGAAAACATCACGCCAGGCGAATGGGACGAAGTGATGGCCGTCAATCTGCGCAGCGCCTTCCTTCTCTCGCGGCTCGTGCTGCCGGAAATGTACGCCCGCGGCTCGGGCAGCATCCTGAATATCTCCAGCACCGCGGCGAAGGCCGCCTACCAGTGGAACAGCCCCTACGCGGCGTCGAAAGCGGCGCTGCTCGGCCTGACGCGTACGCTGGCCGCCGAAGCAGCGCGCCACGGCGTGCGCGTCAATGCCATCTGTCCGGGACCCGTGGCCGAGACGAAAATGTCGGAGGAGCTGCGGCGCGGCCTCGCCAGCCAGTCCGGCGCGGACGAAGCCACGATCTCGCGGCAAATGTCTCTGGGTACCCTGCAGGGAAGACCGCAGACCGTGGAGGAAATCGCGGCGGCGGCCCTGTTTCTGGTTTCCGGCCGGGCCAGTGCGATTACGGGGCAGACTCTGAATGTGGATGGCGGATCGGTTTTTTACTGAGATCCTCCGCAAGCGCGTAGCCGCGCCGCGCTGCATCCGCGAAGAAACGCAGCGCCACCTCGGCCCAATCCAGCCCCCGCTCGCCGATGGCGCCGACAATGTAGAAAAGTCACGCCCAGCACGAACAGGATTGCGAAGACCAATCCAAAAAGAAGTTCCGCCGCGATCAACTCGCGCACGAAATAGACCTGCAGGACAACGAACACCACCACAGCCGTCACCAGCCGCTTGCGGAATTTGGCGTTCTGCCAGGCCGCAGTGAAAAACCCCTTCAATTGACTCCAAACCCTGTTGATCAAGTGCGGAATGCCTCCGCACATGTGTGCTGCAAATGCAGTACCAGAGTACCCGTCTGTTAAGTGATTGAAGGGGCGGGGGTTGAAAAACCTTTGGCGGCGGCCAAGGACAAGTGATTTTCCCAGGAAGGGAAATGCGCATGACAGAATGGGAAGCTGTGCGATGACGTTTTTTGTTACCGGTGCGTCTCTAGATGAGAATCACTCTGCGCTGCTACTTCGCGTCAGCAGTCCCGAGGCGACAAAGCTTCAGCGGCCGTCAAACGGATAGCGGTCCTGCACGAGCACGGCTGCGGCAACGTGGCGGCGCAGCGCGATCGTATCGAGCGGGGCGTGTTTGGCCAGCCGCCGCAGCGCGGCCAGTTGCGTGGCCAGCGCGTCCCCGCCGGCCGTCGCACTCAGCGCCCGGCGCGCCTCTTTTTCCACGCGGTCCATCGCGTCGTAAACAAATACGCGCGCTGCGGCGGTCATGGGCGCCATCGCATCGGCCGCTTCCCCGCCTCCCGCCGATGCCTTCTGCGCGCGCCGCACCGCCGACTCCATGGCGTACACTTCGATTACGATATTCGCCAGCGCACCCACAATCTCCTGCTCGTTGGCCAATTGATCGCGGAACTTCTGCACCGCCGTGCCCGCCGCAAGCAGAAAAACCTTCTTCGCCCGCTCCACCGACCGATCTTCTTCGGCCAGGATCCCGGCCGCGGGCTCTTCCAAGGATGGTCCGGCGAGCAATTCCTCGCCCAGTTTCAGCGCCGCGGGAATCAGCGGCAACACCCCGCCCATGGCGCGCTTCAGCAGCATCTGGATGATGACCAGCCGATTGATTTCGTTGGTGCCCTCGAAAATGCGGTTGATGCGGCTGTCGCGGTACATCCTGGCCACCGGATAGTCCTCGTGGAATCCGTAGCCTCCAAAGATCTGCACGGCTTCATCCACGCAGTAGTCCAGCATCTCGCTGCCGAAGACCTTGGCGATCGAGCTTTCGATCGAGTATTCCTCGAGCACCTGCATCAACTGCTTCACGCGCTCGGACCCCTGGCCGGTCACCGCCGCTTCGATCGTCCCCGCCGTGCGGTAGACCATCGATTCCAGCGCGTAGGTGCGAATGGCCATTTCTCCCAGCTTTTCCTGGATCAGGCCGAACTCGCAGAGCGCCTTGCCGAACGCGGTCCGCTCCTTCGCGTATTTTGCGGACAATGCCAGCGCGTGCTTGGCCCCGCCAATGCAGCTCGCCCCCAGGGAAAATCGCCCCGCGTTCAACGTGTTGAAGGCCACCAGGTGGCCGCGCCCGATTTCGTGCAGCAGGTTTTCTCTGGGGATCTGCGCGTTCTCGAAAAACAGCGGCACCGTCGAGCTGCCGCGAATGCCCATCTTGTTTTCCTCGGCGCCCAGCGAGAACCCCGGCGCGCCGCGCTCCACGATAAACGCCGAAAACTTCTCGCCATCCACCTTGGCGAAGACGATGAACAGGTCCGAAAAACCGCCGCTCGAGATCCACATCTTCTGGCCGTTCAAGATCCAGTGTTTCCCATCGGCCGAAAGCGTCGCGCGCGTGCGCACCGCCAGCGCGTCCGATCCCGATTGCGATTCCGAAAGCGCGTAGCAGGAAAGCCATTCGCCCGTCGCGATCTTCGGCAGATACTTCTTCTTTTGGGCTTCCGTGCCGAAGTAAATGATCGGAATGGCGCCGATTCCCGTCTGCGCGCCAAACGCCACCATGTACGACGGATAAACGCCGAGCTTCTCCGAAAGAACGGTGCTGGAAATCTTATCCAGCGCCGCGCCGCCGTACTCCTCCGGAATCGCCGCACCCAGCAGCCCGATCTCTCCCGCCTTCTTCACCAGCGCCGCCATCAAGCCTTCTTTGTGCTGTTCGATCTCGGCCGTGTGGGGGATCACTTCCTTGGCGAGGAATTCCTCGGTGGTGCGGCCAATCAGCCGCTGGTCGTCGTTGAGACCGGCCGGGGTGAAGACTTCCCCGGGCTTTACCGGGCTGATCAGGAACGCTCCGCCGCGAACCCTCAATTGCTCCGCCGGTGTCGTCGCCATGTTGGTCTCCCTTTGCAGAGAAATCCGCGCCGCCTTCGTGCCGTGCCCGGGCCACTCTGATGACCATCTTACGCCGTTGCCGGCCGGCGTGGCCGGCAAGTCGCTCCGGCTGTGCTCAGGCCTCTACGTCGCGCGCTCAAAGATTCCGGCCGCTCCCATGCCGCCGCCGACGCACATAGTCACCATTCCGTAGCGCGCCTGGCGCCGTTCCATCTCCCGCAAAATCGAAGCGGTCAGCTTCGCGCCGGTGCATCCCAGCGGATGGCCCAGGGCCACCGCGCCGCCGTTGACGTTGACGCGCGCCGGATCGAGCCCGGCCACGCGCAACACGCTCAGCGACTGCGCCGCGAACGCCTCGTTCAGTTCAATCACCTCGATTTGCTCGAGCTTCAATCCGGCCACTTTCAAAACCTTCGGAATCGCGTACACCGGCCCGATGCCCATCTCCTCGGGCGGGCATCCCGCCGTCGCAAACGCCACAAACCGCGCCAGCGGCTTCAAACCCAGCGCGCGGGCGTGCTCGGCGCTCATCACCACCGAGGCCGCCGCGCCGTCGCTCATCTGCGAGCTGTTCCCCGGCGTCACCACGCCGCGGGCATGGAACACGGGCTTGAGTTTCCCGAGCGCCTCGCGCGACGTATCCGCTCGCGGCCCCTCGTCGGTGTCGAACACCATCGTGCGCGTCTTCGGCCGCCCCGCCGTTCGCCGCGCCGTCCGCGCCGCCTTCCACCGCCGTGTAGCTCACCTCGACCGGCACGATTTCGTCCCGGAATTTCCCGGCCGCGATCGCGGCCAGCGCCTTCTGGTGGCTGGCCAGCGAGAATTCGTCCGCCTCCTCGCGCGTGATCCCGTATTTCTTCGCCAGATTTTCGGCGGTGAGCCCCATGTTCAGGTAGGTGTCCGGGTAGTGGTCCATCAGCCAGGGATTGGGGACGATCTTATGGCCGCCCATCGGAATCATGCTCATGGATTCGGCGCCGCCCGCGACGGCCACCTCGGCCTGCCCCGTCATGATGCGTTCGGCGGCAATGGCGATGGATTGCAACCCGGAGGCGCAAAACCGGTTGACCGTCATCGCGGCCGTGCTCACCGGCAGGCCCGCCCGCAGCGTCGCGATGCGCGCCATGTTCATTCCCTGCTCCGCCTCGGGCATGGCGCAGCCGATGATGACGTCTTCCACTTCCTTTGGGTCGAGGCCCTTCGCGCGCGCCACCGCTTCCCGGATCGCCAACGCCGCCAGATCATCCGGCCGCATCGCCCGCAGCATCCCCCGCGGGGCCTTCCCGATCGCTGTCCGCACCGAGCTTACAATCACCGCTTCGCGCATGGCTCACCTCGGCAGGGACGGCACACTCCGCCGCTCCAAACCCTCCCCATTGAATGCCACCAGGAAGAAAAATGCAACCACGCGGGATCGCGGCGATGCGCCGGAACCATGCGGCCATGGCCGGCCCAACCGACGCTAACGGCGGAACGGAATCGTAACCGGCATCTGCACGGAAACCGGCTGTCCATTGAGGATGGACGGCTCGTACTTCCACTGGCGCGCGGCATCCACCGCCGCTCCGCGCAACGTCTCCGGACCCGCGAGGGCCTTGGCATCCACCACGTTGCCCTCCTTGTCGATCAGCATGCGCACGACCACGCTGCCCTCCACGCCCGCCTGCCGGGCCGCCGCCGGATAAGCCGGCTTCGTCTCGGAAATCACGCGCGGCGCTTTCACCCACACCCCAGAATCCAAGGCAAGAGCCTGCGACGCACGTGGCGCGACCTCAGGCGATCCTCCCGCTGCGGGCGCCACTCCACCTCGGCCGCCCCGCACGGGACCGGCCTCCATCGGTAACCCTGGGGTATTTTCGGTGGCCTTTGCTTCGCGGGACGCGACGGGACGCGCATTGACCGTCCCGGAAACATCGGGCCGCGCGGCTCCCGCCTTCGGCTGCGGCAGTTGGTTCGCATGCGCAGGAATCGCCGCGGAACCGCCCGCTACCGGCGCGCCGGCGCTCGGCGCCGCGTCCGCGCGGGAAGATTCCGCTGTGTTGACGGTTGAATTCCCCGCATTGGCTTGCGCGATGGTCGGCCCAGCCAAATCTCGGCCCGTGGTTATCTCGGCCGGCAGGGCGGGTGCGACAGGAACGGGAATCGCAGGCGGCTCGGCGGCCAACTGCTCGTTGACCCAATACGCGCCGCCGCCGCCCGCAGCCGCCAGCAGCAATGCCGCGCAGATAACGATCCACACCCAACTCCGGCGCGGTTCCTCGCTTTGTCCCGCGCCTGCAAAAGTTCCGAACGCGGATCGCGCGCCAAAACCAGCGGAGGCATCGGACGAGGCCGCGCGTGTCCGGCCAACGCTCCCGGCGCCTTCCGAAGTTCCCGGCGAACTCGGCGGATCCTCGGGAGATGATTCCGCGGCGGCAGGCGCTTCCACTGGAGGCGCCCATGCCATCACGGTCGCAGTTTCATTCTTGGTGCGCCGATCCCGGCGCTGCCCGAAGTTTTCGGTGGCCGCCGGCTGCACCTCCTCGCTTTCGCCGATCGAAACGAAAGCGGATGCTGGCCTCACTGACCGCGCGGTCGCCGAAGATGCCGCCGGAGGTGCCGAGGAAAATGTGCCGGCCGCGAGGGACGTGGCGGCCGCGGAAATTGCGGAGTTGACCGGCGCGGGGTCAACGGCAGAAGTCACCTTCTCCTCGGTGGGCGCTTCCGCGATCGGAGCAGCCGCCCGGGCCAGCGGTGGCGCGTTGAGTGCCGCCGTGCCGGAAACGACCGGCGGCGCCGCAGGTCCGGCCTTTGCTTCCACCTCGGATCGCTCCGACAGAAACTCGACGCCCCAGAATCCCGGCTGCGCCGTGGCAAACTCCACTTCGACGTACATTTGTTGGTTGCCGCACGGCCGGACCCTGCTGACGCGCCCAATGGCATCCTGCCCGGACTTCAAGTTGCTCAGCACCACGGCCTGTTCCGCATGCATCGCCGTGCGCATGCGCACCACGCCGCCACCGGGAAACACGATCATGGTGACGGTTTGCTCTTCAAACGGCTCGGTGTGCGGCGTGATTCCGCGCACGACTGCGAGCACGCGCGACCCGTGAATCTTCACCGGCACTTCCAGAAACACGGCCTCCGGGTGAGGGCGGCCGGAATCGGCCTGCGTGTGCGGCTTGGTTGGTGACACGGCGGGCGCAATCGTGAGCGGCGCGGCGCCGATCATTTCCTGTTGAGACATTTTGGTGATACCCACGGCAGTGCGCCGTCCCCCGAAAAAGGCTGGCCCCAATCGCTGTCTTTGCCCAGCTAGTGGATTGTCAGGGTATGCCGCGATGCGCGGCAATAGTACCAAGGTACCGTTCGGGCGCCATTCCTCAGGATCCGGCGGCCCGCGGCGTCAGAACTGTCTCCCAAATGCTCCGGTCAACACCCGTGCGCTGTCCGTCTCGACCATCAGCACCGTGTTGCCGTCCACCGCGTAATAGGCCACCGGAAACGAAAACGCGGACGTCTTCACCGTCGCGATTCCCCGGCCGTTGGACGCGGGTGTCCCGATCGTCGTGCCGCTGACGAAAGCCGCACCCGAAGTGAGCGTGCCCTTACTATTGACGTACAGGCTCCCCGACGCCGTGCCCCCGGCGCCCGCCGTGATCTGCCCGGCCACGTCCTGCGGATAATACCCGCTGGAGTTCCCCAAACCCGTGAAATTCAGCGCGAAGTTCCCTTGCGGCTGGGCCGTGCTGGACTGCGGCAGCGCCAGTCCCCCCGCCACGGTGTGCGCATCCAGCTCAATGATCTCGATTGCCCCGCTCGACGCCGCATACGCGGCGAAGTTGTACGTGGTAGTGCCCGCCACCAGGGTGAACGATCCGATCCGGCCCAGATTCACATCCACGCTGTAGCCCGACGCCGTCAGCGTCTGATCTAACTGCACGGTGACGCCGCCTTCGTTGGTGTCCAGCACCCCGCCCGTGATTCCCCCGGCGCCGCTGGCCACCAACTCTCCGCCCGCCGCATAGGGCAAGGACTGCTGCACGTTGGACCCGCCCAGCACGAACGCGTACTTCCCGTTCACCAGTGAATTCGAAAACGTACCGTCCGTGTTGGGCGCGCTGAAGAAATCGCCCGCGAGAAACGGGCTGGCATCCGTCTCCACGATCTTCAAGTGCGTGTGGTTCACGACGTAAAAGGAAAACGTGAACGTGCCGGGAAGCTCCGTGCTGGAATTGGTCAGGTGCAGCGTGCCGCGCCCGCTCAGCGGGTGCGCCGCATCCATGGCGTAATCGCCGTACAGCGACGTGTCGGGCGCGAGTTGCGTGTTCGTGCCCGCGTCGTTGATATCCTCCACGGCGTAGTTCACCGGAATCGAGCCCAAGCCATCGACCTGCAACTTTCCCGCAATCTGCAGCGGCTTCTTGCTCGCATCCTGGCCCGCCAGGCTGAACACGTAGTTCTGCGCGGAGGACGGGAGCGTCAGTTGCGTGGCGTCTTGCTGCTCCAGCGTGCCGCTGCCCGTTCCGGAGGTGTCGAAACGGATCAGCCAGCCTTGCCCGGCCGCCGCGCCCGGAGTCGATGTCAGGGTGAATTGCCAGGTCTCCGTGGCGCTGATCAGCGCGTTGGTCACCGTGGCGCTGCCGCTGCCGTCCGGATACACCGTATAGGTCCCGCTGATGCCTCCCGCCTGCGCCGGAGACGCCAGCGTCTTGCTGTTGTAGTCCTCAATGCCGCTGATCGCCGCCGTGGCCGACGTCGCCGTGAAACTGCCCACCACTGCCAGCGCGCCCGACGAATCCGCCCCGGCGTAGGAAAAGGCGTACCGCCCGCTCAGCGAGCGGTTGGAAAACACCACCGCCACCGTCGCCGTGCCGGAGTTAGCGCCGCTGATCGCCGTGATCGTCGTCGTACCGCCCGGCGGCGGAGTCGGCGGCGCCGTATACGTCCCGTTCGCCGCGATCGTGCCGTGAATGGAATCTCCGCCGGTTACCCCGTTGACCTGCCACGTCGGCGTCACGGGGTTGCCACCTACCGTGGCGCTGAAGAGTTGCGTCATCCCGGCCGGCGCGGCGCTCGCCGCCGGACTCACGGACACGCCCTGCGCCGCGGTAATGTTGGCCGTCGCCGTCCCGGTTGCGCTGCTGGCGCTGTCGGTCGCGGTGACCGTCACCGTCGCCGGACTGGGCACCGTCGTCGGAGCGGTGTAAAGTCCCGCGGCGCTGATCGTGCCGCCGCCGCTTACGCTCCAGGTAAAGGTCGCGCTCGGCTTGCCCGGCAAGAAGGCGGTGAATTGCGCTGTCCCGCTCACCGGCACGCTCGTCGCGCCCGGAAACACCTGCACCGCGCTCGGCGCGACCACGGGCGGAGGAGGCGGAGGCGGCGAATTCTTCACGCCCATGCAAGCCGCCTGCGTGAATACCGCCAGGACTGCCGCCACGGCCAGCCAGCAGATACCGCCCATTCTCCTCGTCTTCATCCGAGCTCCCCAAATCCAGTGAGTTCGCCGCCTGCGCCATCGACGCGGCAGCCGATAGTTTTCGTTTCTTGTTGCGGCGCCATCACGCCCCGCAAAATTGCGCAGACTCGCCCCGCGCCCGATTCGCCGGGAATCGTCCCGTCCATTCGAACACATTTTGACTGAAAACGTTGCCTTGGCGAAATTCGGCCTTCGGCCCGGCACGCCGCCGTCTAATTCCGCAGGGGCTTGCCGGTCTTGAGTGTATGCGCGATGCGCTCCTGCGTCTTCCGCTCGCCGCACAGGCTGACGAACGCTTCCCGCTCCAGATCGAGCATGTACTGCTCCGGAACGCTCTGCGCCGCGGTGATGCCGCCCCCCGCCAGCACGTACGCCAATTTCCGCGCCACCACGCCATCGTATTCCGTCGCGAATTCTCCCCGGACCAGCAGATGAATCCCCAGCTTGGCCGCCGCCAGAAACGATTCCCCCAGCACCCGGATCTGCGCCGGCGCCGGAGCATGATAGCCGGCGCGGACCATCGCCAGCGCCGTCTGCTTCGCATCGGCCACTTGGCGATCGCGGTTCATCGCGACCGCGTCGGACGCGCGGAGATAGCCGAGCGATCGTGCCTCCTCGCCGCTGGTGGACACCTTGGCCATGGCCACGGTCTCGAAGACACGCTGCATCGCGTGCATCAGATCCAGATCGTCGCCGCCCGCCGCGTGTTCGCCCGCGCGGATCACCATCTCCTTCGACCCGCCCCCCGCCGGAATCAATCCCACGCCCGCTTCCACGAGCCCCATGTAGACTTCCGCCGCCGCATGAATCCGCGCCGCGTGCAACGCGATTTCGCACCCGCCGCCCAGCGCCATCCCCTGCGGCGCCGCCACCACGGGACGCGGCGCGTACTTGATCGCCAGGGTGGCGCGCTGAAATTGGCGCACCGCCAGATGCACGTCGTCCCATTCCCCTTCCTGCGCCAGCATCAGCAGCAGCATCAGGTTCGCGCCCGCGGAAAAGTTCGGCGCCTGATTGGCGATCACCAGCGCCTCGAACTCGGTTTCCAGCCGCGCCACTCCCGCTTGCAGCATCGCGAGGATGTCCCCGCCGAGGGCGTTCATCTTGGAATGGAATTCGCAGCACAGCACGCCGTCGCCCAGATCGATCAGGCTCGCGCCCGAATTTTCCTGCACCATTGGCGTGCGGTCCTTGAGCGACTTCAGCACGATCATTCCCGAAGGCTCCGCCAGCGGCGCCGGCGCCCCGGACGCCACGTCGAAATAGCGCGTGCGGCCCTTCTCCGCCTCGTAAAACGATTTCTTCGGCGACGCAAGCACCTTCGCGACCAACGGCGGCATCGCATTCCCTTCCCGTTCGAGCGCCCGCGCCATGCGCTCGGCTCCGATGGCGTCCCAGATCTCAAACGGCCCCAGTTCCCAGCCGAATCCCCAGCGCATCGCGCGGTCCACGTCCACAATGGTGTTCGCAATCTCCGGCACGCGCCGCGCGGCGTAGAGGCACGTCGCCCCCAGGCAGGACCATAGGAAACGGTTGGCCGTGTCCCCGCCCTTGCCCTCGAGCGCAGGGCCCACGAGAGCGCGCAGCCGCTCGCGCGTATCTTCGATCGCCTTGCCCGCCTCGATCGATCCGAACTTTGCCTTCTGCCGCGGCCGGTATTCCATCTTTTGCCAGTCGAGCGACAGGATTTCGGCTTCGCCCGCCTTCTTCGTCCGCTGATAAAAGCCGCTGCCCGTTTTCTCTCCCAGCCATCCGCGCGCCATCATCGCTTCGACCAGCGGCGGCACGCGGTACATCGCCCGCGACTCGTCCTCGGGTATGTTCTCGTAAATGTTGCGCACCACGTGGACCAGCACGTCGAGCCCCACAAGGTCGGCCGTGCGGAACGTCGCCGAACTCGGCCATCCCACCGCCGGCCCGGTGCACGCGTCGACTTCCTCGACGGTCATCTGCAGCGCCTGCATCTGGCCCAGCGCATTCAGCATCGAAAACGTCCCGATGCGGTTGGCGATGAAGTTCGGCGTGTCCTTCGCCACCACCACGCCCTTGCCCAGCCGCAGGTCGCAAACCTCCTCGAGCGATTCGAGCACGCCGGGCAGCGTCTTCGGCCCGGGGATCAGCTCCACCAGCTTCATGTAGCGCGGCGGATTGAAAAAATGCGTGCCCGCCCAGTGCTGCTGAAAATCCTCGGAGCGCCCTTCGGCGATGCGCCGCACCGGCAGCCCCGACGTGTTGGTCGTCACGATCGTCCCCGGCTTGCGCACCGCGTCAATGCGTTCGAGCAGCTTCCGCTTGATCTCCAGATCTTCGGCGACCACTTCGATGATCCAGTCCGCCTCGGCGCACCATGCCAGATTGTCCTGGAAATTTCCGGGCGTGATCAGCCGCGCCGTCTCCGCCGTGAACAACGCCGCCGGGCGCGACTTCTTCGCCGCATCCAGCCCCGCCAGCACGATCCGGTTGCGTACCGCCGGACTCTCCAGCGTCAGCCCCTTGCGCTTTTCCTCGGCGTTCAGTTCCGGCGGAACAATATCCAGCAGATAGCAGGGGATGCCGGCATTGGCGAGGTGGGCGGCAATACGCGCGCCCATGGTTCCGGCTCCGAGCACGGCGGCTCGTTCGATCAGGCGTTTCATGGATGCCTCCGCCACACCCGACATGGTTGCAAATGCGCCAACTTGGGTCAACGGGAAACGCCGTACGCCCGGGGAAGTTTGCTACAGTGTCCCTGACCGGAAGAACCGACCCATGGCCACCGCCTCAAAATGGCTAGCCAAAGCCGTCCAGGGCCTGCGCTCGTTCGCCTACGCCGGGCAGGGTGCCCGTCCGAAAGTGGGCGTCGCGCTCGGAGGCGGCTTCGCGCGCGGCATCGCGCATATCGGCGTCCTGCGCGTCTTCGAACAGTACGAAATCCCAGTCGACTTCATCGCCGGCACCAGCGTGGGCGCGCTTGTCGCCGCCGCCTACGCCAGCGGAAGCCCGCTCGACGAAATGCAGCGTCAGGGCGCCGAAACCGAGTTTCACGATTTCGGCCGCTGGACGCTCTCGCGCATGGGCATGGCCTCCAACGAGCGACTCGAGGACTTCCTGCGCAAGTTCACCCCCGCCCGCCATTTCAGCGAGCTCAAGATTCCGCTCAGCATCGTGGCCACCGATCTGGTCACCGGCAAGGGCGTCTACTTTACCGAGGGGGAAATCGCGACCGGCCCTGCGCGCTTCCTGCGCGTATCCGGGGCTGTTCATGCCCGTCGAGTACCGCGGCCACGTTCTCGCCGACGGATTTCTCACCGAAGCGGCTCCGGCGGAGGCCGTCCGCAAGCTCGGCGCCGAACTCGTGATTTCCGTCTACCTCGATCCCGGCCTTCTCGACGAGAAGCCGCGCAACACCATCGAAGTGATCAGCCGCTCGTTTTCCATCATTCAAACCGCGGTGATCCAACCCTGGCGCGCCGCCACCGACATCCTGATCGAGCCCGACGTCCATGACGTGCTGTGGTATGAATTCAAGAAGACGCCGCAACTGGTGGCCGCCGGAGAAGCCGCCGCGTACGCCGCCCTGCCCCAGATCAAGGCCGCCCTCGCCGCCCGCCCCGCAACAAAGTCCCGTGTTCCGATCGGTCCGTAGGGGCGCTGTCCGAAGATTTTCCGGGATCCTCTTCTCCGTGTTCTGTGCCCTGCTCTGTGATCTCTGTGTTGAATCATTCGCGGGCGCATTTGAAAGGCTTAACACGGAGAACACAGAGCAAGCACAGAGTGCGCAGAGGAATCAGACGCACCTGATCCATGGAGAATGCTGTTACTCCGGCGGGGGTGCTGCTGGTAACAGAATACACAAAAAGAGAGCCATTCCGTCATTCTGGACAAAACGAAGAATCTCTCTTGCTCCGGGTGTGAGAAGAATAGAAATTCTGTGCCTGCACCTTCGCCCTCACATCGCCTCGCGCAACTCCACGATGACCGCCTGACCCTTTCCCTTCCCGCGCTTGGTAAACCATTCGCTCATCGCGTGAGCCAGCCGCGCCGGATCCACGCGCAGCCCGGCTTCCAGCCGGCCGTCCTCCAGCGGCAAGGTGTCGTCGAATTCCGCCGAGCCGGTGAAATTCCGCATGCAAAAACCATCCAGCCAGTCCAGCGGCACCGCCCGCCGCTCGCCTCCGATCGTCATCTCGGCCTGTAATTTCCGCGCGTACATCGCCGCCGCAGTATAGCATCGGATACTTCCGGCGGAATTTCGCGTGTGGTGCGCCTTGCATTTCTCCTTGGCTTGTCTTAGAATTTCTCGCTTATAGATTATAGAATGGGTCTGTTTTTTCCTATATTGTCCCGCAGGCCCAGAGGAACGGGCGGCAACTACCCCGCGCGATAGCCTCAGGAGACATGGTGTCCACACCCCTGGAAAGTTGGGTTGACGAATCCGCGCGATTGACCAAACCGTCGAAAATTGTCTGGTGCGACGGCTCCGAGGCAGAAAACGATCGCTTCACCGAGGAGATGCTGCGCGACGGCACCTTCCTCGAACTCAACCAGAATACGTACCCCCGCTGCTACCTTCACCGCAGCAACTCCAATGACGTCGCCCGCACCGAAGGCCTGACTTTTATCTGCACGCGCGACCGCAACGACGCCGGCCCCACCAATAACTGGATGGCCCCGGCCGAAGCCAAGGAACGCGTGCGGCCGCTCTTCGACGGAGCCATGAAGGGCCGCACGATGTACGTCGTGCCCTACATCATGGGCCCGGCCAAGTCTCCCTACAGCAAGATCGGCGTCGAACTCACCGACAGCGCCTACGTGGCCGCCAACATGCGCATCATGTCGCGCATGGGCCAGGTCGCGCTCGACCGGCTCGGCAGTTCCTCCGACTTCGTCCCCGGCCTTCACTCGCTCGCCGACCTGAACCCGGATCGCCGCTTCATTCTTCACTTCCCGGAAGAAAATTTGATCTGGAGCATCGGCTCGGGCTACGGCGGCAACGCCCTGCTGGGAAAGAAGTGTTTCGCCCTGCGCATCGCCAGCTGGATGGCGCGCGACCAGGGCTGGATGGCCGAGCACATGCTCATCCTCGGCTTGGAAGACCCCTCCGGCAAGGTCACCTACATGGCCGCCGCATTTCCCAGCGCCTGCGGAAAAACCAATCTCGCCATGATGGTCTCGGCCCTGGAAAAGGAAGGCTACCGCGTCTGGACCATCGGCGACGACATCGCCTGGATGCACATCGCCGCCGACGGCACCCTGCGCGCCATCAACCCCGAGGCCGGTTTTTTCGGCGTCGCCCCGGGAACTAATGCCAAAACGAATCCCAACGTCATCGCCGCCGTCCACTCCAACACCGTCTTCACCAACGTGGCCATGACTCCCGAGCGTGAGCCGTGGTGGGATGGGATGGACGTCGCCGCCCCCAAGGGATTGATTAACTGGAAGGGCGAGCAGTGGACACCGGCCATAGGCCCCGCCGCGCACCCCAATTCCCGCTACACCGTGAGTGCCGCGCAATCGTCTTCGATCTCCTCCCATTGGGAAGACCCTGCGGGCGTGCCCATCTCCGCACTGATTTTCGGCGGACGCCGCGCGCGGCTTGCGCCGCTGGTCTACGAATCCCATAGCTGGCAGCACGGCGTCTTCGTCGGAGCCACCATGGCGTCGGAAACCACGGCGGCGGCCACCGGCGCCGTCGGCGTCACGCGCCGCGATCCCATGGCCATGCTCCCGTTCTGCGGCTACAACATGGCCGACTACTTCGGTCACTGGCTCTCCATGGGCCCGCGCCTCAAGAACGCGCCGAAGATCTTCCACGTCAACTGGTTCCGCCGCGGCGCCGACGGCAAATTTCTCTGGCCCGGCTATGGCGAGAACGTCCGCGCGCTGAAGTGGATGCTCGAACGCATCGAAGGCCGCGCCGCCGCCACGGAAACCCCCATCGGCTGCGTCCCCACGCCCGATTCGCTCTCCCTCGACGGGCTTTCCATCCCGCCCGCCACGCTCGCGGAGTTGCTGCGCGTTAATTCCAGCGATTGGGCCGAGGAAGAACAGTCCGTCGGAGAATTTTTCAAGCAGTTCGGCGACCGCCTCCCGGCTCCGCTACGCCAGGAGCACCAGGCCCTGGCCGCCCGCCTCTCCCGCGCCACCGTCGCCACCAGTTAGCCACGGACGCGCGCAGGTTAACCGCCCGCACCCGCTCCGCAGCGAACCACACGATAGCCGCGCCTTTGCCTTTTGTGGCGCAGCCACTCCTGGCTGCGCTCTTCTGCTGGCGGCATGCCGCTCCCGCTCTCGTCCGCCCCGGTTTTGTAGCGGCAGCGCGGCCGTTTTTTGGCGGCCCGGCAGCTTGGCCCTCTTCACCACCGTATATGCACAAGCCTCGTGCTAATCCTGCCCCGCGCGATGTCCACAGCACCTCACCCTTGCACTTTCGTGTTTCTGCACTATGATGGCCCTGTGCATGAGATGCCGATCACGCGATACGAACCAAACGCCCCACCGGCCATGCAGCGACACACGACAGGCTACAGCCCCATTCCCGCCCCAGCTCTACCCGGTACACCCAAATTAGTAGAAATCGACCTAACTCATTCAAAACAAAGAACCGGCGTCCATTCTACCCGGTACACTTTCGGGCCTCTTTTTTCTCTGCGTCCTCGGCTTCTCTGCGGTGAATTCCGCCTCAAGATCGTGTTCGTTTCGCTCCTGGCATCAGGTCTGGCGATGTTAGCTGGGGCGGCCCCGCAGACTCCATCCTCTCCCGCCAAAAAGCCCGCCGCCGCCCCGCGCGCCGCCGCCCGCTCCAAACGCATCGTCGCTCCCGACCTCGCCGCGCGCGTCGCCAAGTTCAAGCCCGTAAAGATGAGCTTCGATTCGACGGGGCTGACCGCGCATGAACAAAAAATGGTCGAGAAACTGGTCGACGCCGCCGGATTGCTCGACTGCATCTACTGGCGCCAGAGCGACCCCGAGGGCCTGAAGCTCTATCTCTCGCTGGAGAACAGCACGAATCCGCAGGACCAACTCCTCCGCCGCTATCTGAAAATCAACGGCGGCCGCTTCGATCTGATCGACGACAACAAGCCGTTCGTCGGTACTGCGCCAGCGCCGCCGGGCCGCGGATTTTTTCCCGCGGATTTGACCCGCGCGGAGTTCGACGCTTACGCCGCCTCGCATCCGGAGGAAAAGGCCGCGCTCTACAATCCGCAAACGATCGTCCGGAAAAACGGTGGTGCGCTCGAAGCCGTTCCCTACCGCGTCGCCTTTCGCGAATTTCTCGTGCCCATGGCCAAGGATCTCCGCGAGGCCGCCGCGCTCAGCGACGATCCCGCGTTCGCCAACTTCCTGCGCCTGCGCGCCCACGCCCTGCTCACCGACGACTACTTTCCCAGCGACCTCGCCTGGCTCGATCTGAAGAATCCGAAATTGGACATCGTCTTCGCGCCCTATGAAACCTATCTCGACGGATTGCTCGGCGTGAAAACCTCCTACGGCGCGGCGGTCATGATCCGCAACGAAGAGGAGAGCCGCAAGCTCGCCGTCTTTCAGGCGCGCGTCCCGGACCTGCAGGACTGGCTCCCGCTCGCCCCCGAGGACCGCCCGTCCAAGCGCGGCAAGCAATCGCCCATGGAAGTGATGGACGCCATCTACCGCTCGGGCGACTTGCTCCACGGCTACCAGGCCGTGGCCGATAATCTTCCCAACGATCCGCGCATCCACGAGCAGAAGGGCTCGAAGAAAATCTTCTGGAAAAACTTCATGGACGCGCGCGTCCACGACGTCATCCTGCCGCTCGCCCAGCGCTTGCTGCGTCCGGACCAGGTTCCGCTGGTGACCGGCGAAGGGGTGCTCGACTGGACCATCCTGCACGAAATCTCACACGGCCTGGGACCGGCCTATGCGCGCACGTCGCAGGGGAAAACGGACATCCGCGAGGCGATGGGCCCGCAGTATGCGGCTCTCGAGGAAGCCAAGGCGGACATCGTCGGTGCTCTCTGCGTGCAGTGGCTGGTCGAGCACGGCGTCGTGGCCAAGGAAAAACAGAACATGATCTACGCCTCCTACATGGGCGAGACGTTCCGCACCGTGCGTTTCGGCATCGGCGAAGCGCATGGCAGCGGTCGGATCATGGAATTCAATTATCTCGCCGAACGCGGAGCGGTCCGCCAGGATGCCGCCACCGGCCTCTACGAACTTGATTTCGCGAAAATGCCCGCGGCAATTGCCTCTCTCGCCAAGGAGTTGCTGGAACAGGAAGCCACTGGCGACCGCGCGCGCGTCGAGCGCTGGTTCAAGACCTACGGCGCGATGCCGCCAGGCCTCGCCGCCGCGCTCGCGAAATCCTCCGACATCCCCGTGGACGTCGACCCCGATTTCGATTTTCATCCCCCGCTGCGTTGATGGCCTGGCGCACAGGCGCTCTGGCCTGTGCGCATGCTTGCGGAAGTAGGAGTGATTCTGCAGCGGACGCCTTCAGGCGGGCTCTTGCCTGCGCGCGTCTTCGCCAGCCAGTTGGTTTTGTAGCGGCCGCCTTCAGGCGGGCGCCTTGCGTCCTCCCCGCCAAGAGAATGCGCCGCAGTAAAGCTAGAGGATGGTCTGAATTTCGGCGTCGATGGAAACGTGGGTCTGCGGAAAACCGTTGATCTCGTAGTGGGCGCCCGCCGCGCATTGCAAGTGGAAGAACCGGCTGATGTGGTAATCCTCGTCGAAGGAACTGAAGACGCTCTCGATCTGTGCCGCCGAAAGCCCCAGCGACGACAGGGCCACGGTTCGGCCATAGGCCCCGGCTGCCGCCAGGTATTTGTCGACCACTTCGCGCAGGTTCATCGGCGTGCCCCAGGGGACCTCGCGGGTCTGGACCCTCGGTATGGTACCAGAACACGCCCCCAAGTGCCCCACTGGCGGGCACCCGAAACCGGCGCACGGTCTTGCCTTTCTGCTACAAAAGACTCTATACTGAATTGCAACCAGAATGGGTCGCACGAACCAGTGGGCGCGAGCCCACTTTTTTGTTGGCGGTCACACCTGGAGCGGGGCGCAGGGCATCCCTCCCGGGGATAAGCACCGCTGGGACTTGAGCATGGACCTGGGACGGATTCGAGAAGCGGCGGAGAGAGTGGCCCGATCCGAGGGCCTGGAAATCTTCGACGTCGAGTGGAAGATCGGCAAGCACCGGCTGCTGCGGGTCTATTTGGACCGGTTGCCCGGCCCTGGAAATCCCGAGGGCCTGGGGGTCAGCCACAAGGACTGCGAGCGGGTCAGCCAGCAGTTGAGCGTGCTCCTGGATGTTGAGGATCTGGTACCGGGGCCGGCCTATGTGCTGGAGGTGAGTTCGCCCGGTCTGGACCGGAAGCTGATCAAGCCGGCCGATTACGAGCGCTTCGTCGGACGCCTGGCGCATATCTGGCTCAACGAGCCGGTCGGGAAACAGCAGTTTTTGGAAGGCCGCCTGGCGGGCTACGCGGATGGGGTCGTGAAGCTCGCGGTGAAGGGCGGGGAAATCGAAGTGCCATACGCCGGGATTCGCAAGGCGAACCTGGTGGTGGAACTGTAGTGGAGCGGTCAAGGGCCGAGGGGGTCGGGGAATGGCGAGTCTGCTGTACCAGACAATTGAGCAGATCAGCCGGGAAAAGCACATCGAACCGGAGGTCATCGTCGCGGCCATTGAAGACGCGATGGTGGTGGCGGCGCGGAAATACTATCGCACCGAGGAAGACCTCCGCTCGAAGTTCAATCCCGAGACGGGCCATGTGGACGTGTATTCCGTGCACACGGTCGTCGAGGAAGTGTCCGACCCGCTGCGGGAGATCTCTCTCTCCGACGCTCGCAAGCAGAATCCGGCGATCGAGGTGGGCGGCGAGATCATCGAAGCGCGGCCGACCGAGGTGCTGGGACGCATCGCGGCCCAGACCGCCAAACAGGTGATTTTGCAGAAGGTGCGCGAGGCCGAGCGCGACACCATCTACAACGAGTTTCACACGCGCGTCGGGGAATTGGTCAACGGCGTCGTCAAGCGCATGGAAGGCCCGGACATCATCGTGGACATGGGCCGGACCGAAGCGCGCCTGCCCAAGCGCGAGCAATCGCGCCTGGAAACCTACAACGTGGGCGACCGCCTGCGCGTCACGATTCGCGCGGTCGAGCGCGCCGCCAAGGGGCCGCAGGTGGTGGTTTCGCGCGCCGACCCCGCTCTGGTGCAGCGCCTGTTCGAAATGGAAGTGCCGGAAATTTACGACGGCACGGTGCAGATCCGCGCCGTGGCGCGCGAAGCCGGCGAGCGCACCAAGATCGCCGTCGAGAGCCGCGACAAGGACGTGGACCCGGTGGGCGCCTGCGTGGGCATGAAGGGCATGCGCGTGCAGTCGATCATCCGCGAACTGCGCGGCGAGAAGATCGACATCATTCCGCACAATGAAGATACGGTGACGTTCGCCCAGAAGGCGCTGAGCCCGGCGAAAGTCACGCGCGTGCAGATCGTGGACCCGGAAACGCGGAGCCTCGAGGTGATCGTCGAGGATACGCAGCTGTCGCTGGCCATTGGCAAGAAGGGGCAAAACGTTCGCCTGGCCAGCAAGCTGATCGGCTGGAACATCGACATCAAGAGCGAAGAGGAAAAGCGCCGCGAGATCGAAGCGCAGATGGCCGCGCTCACCGCTCCCGGCACCGCTCTTTCCGTGCTCCAGGGCGTGGGGCCAAAAACCATCGAGAAGCTCGAAGCGGCCGGCGTCACCTCCGTCGAGAAACTGGCCGACATGACTCCCGAGCAACTGATCGAAATTCCCGGCATCGGCGAGAAGATGGTCGAGAAGATTCACCAGGCGGTCGCGGCCTACTTCGAAGCGCTGGAAACGCAGGCCACGGCGGCTCCGGCCGAGAGCGAGCCTGCACTAGAAGCGCCGCCTGTCGTGGGCGAGCCTGCCGCAGAGGCCACCGTCGAAGGCGAGCCGGAAGCCCTGGCGGTAACCGAGTCCGCGGAAACCGCGGAGGTTGAGCAAACGCCCGGAACTCCCGAGGCGGCGGAAACGCCGGAAGCCGCGGAAACCCAGGATTCGGCGGAAAAAGCAGGGCAGTAAAAACAGGAGCTCATGTCCGAGATCAATCAAATTCGTATCAACGAGCTGGCACGGGAACTCGAGATCAAGGCCAAGGTGCTGATCGACTACCTTCCCGAGATCGGCGTTAAGGAAAAGAAGACGCACTCGAGCTCGCTGGACATCGAGCACGCCGAACTGGCTCGGAAACACTTCCACGATCTCGCTGCCCAGGAAGCTGCGGCGGAAGAGGCCAAGAAATCGGCTGCGGCCAAGCCCAAAGCGGCCCCGCCTGCAGCAGCGAAACCTGCGGCACCTCCTGCGGTTGGTGTGCCGGGAGCACCTGTCGTCGCAGGAGCACCCGTGAAGGCTCCGGCAGGCCCGGGAGTTGCGCCAGCAGCTGGCGCTCCCCTGCGTCCGGCGGTGGCTCCGGCTGGTCCACCCGCTGCTCATCCTGTCGCCGCCAAGCCTGCGGCACCGGCGCCTGCGGCCGCAGGCGCCCCAGCAACGCCCAAGATTCCAGCGCCGGCACGCCCGGCAGCTCCTGCGGCTGCGCCCGGAAGGCCCGGGGCGCCTGTGGCACCACGTCCGGCGGGAGCTCCGCCCGCAGCTGCTCCGGCAGCTCCGGGTGCGCCGCGTCCGGCAGGCGCTCCGCCCTCAGGCCAACGATTTCCAGTACGCCCGGGACAGCCCGCGCCCGGCCAGGGACGGCCGTATGCTCCGCAAGGAATGCGTCCTGCCGCCGCTCCCGGCCAAACCCGGCCGGGGGGTCCGCCGCGTCCCGGTGCTCCTCCGTCGAGATTTCCACAGCGTCCCGGCGGGCCACGGCCCGGCCAACCCACAGGCGGACCTAGGCCCGGAGGACCGGGCCTGGGCGGGATTCCCAAAGCGGAACCCGGAAAACCTCTGTATGCGCGCAAGCCCCCCACGGGCCGCGGGCGTCCCCTCATTGAAAAGCGGTTTGCCGAAGGCGAACGCCGGCTTCATCCGGTGCGGACGCGTGCCGGCGCGGGACCCGGCCGAGCGGCCATTGCCGAACCGGTGGCGCCGGTGGTGCGCGAGCCGCGCGACATCACCGTCACCGAAGGCATCACCGTTCGCGAACTCGCCGAGAAACTGGATATTCGCGCCAAGGATTTGCTGAAGACGCTGCTCGACCGCGGAATTTTTGCCAGCATCAATCAGGCGCTCGACGTGCCCACCGCCACGAGCCTGGCCGAAGCGTTTAACGGCGTCGTGCACGTGGCCACGTTCGAAGAACAGATCATCCAGGAAGAAATGACCAAGGAAGAGCGGACCGGGAACCTCCAGCCGCGCGCGCCCGTGGTGACCGTGATGGGCCACGTGGACCATGGAAAGACCAGCCTGCTCGACGCCATCCGTACCACGGAAGTGGCCGCCGGAGAGGCCGGCGGCATCACGCAGCACATCGGCGCGTACGAAGCGCACGTGAACCACCGGAGAATCGTTTTCATCGACACGCCCGGCCACGCCGCCTTCACGCGCATGCGCGCGCGCGGAGCCAAGGTCACCGACATCGTGGTCCTCGTTGTCGCCGCCGATGACGGCGTGATGCCCCAAACCGAGGAAGCCATCGCTCACGCCAAGGCGGCGGGGGTGCCCATCATCGTGGCCATCAACAAAATCGACAAGCCCGAGGCGCAACCCGAGCGCGTGAAACGGCAATTGGCCGACCGCGAGCTGATGCCCGAGGAATGGGGCGGCAAGACCGTCATGGTCGAGGTCTCGGCCAAGACGAAGAAGAATCTCGACAAGCTGCTCGAAATGATTCTGCTGGTCGGGGATATGGGCGACCTGAAGGCGGAGCTGAAGGCCGATCCGGATGCGCCGGCCAGCGGCACGGTGCTGGAATCGCGCGTGGACCGTGGCCGCGGACCCGTGGCCACGATGCTGGTGCAAAACGGAACCCTGCGCATCGGCGACGTGTTCGTTGTCGGCGCGGTGTACGGCAAGGTGCGCGCCATGTTCGACGACCGCGGCCAGCCCATCAAGCAGGCCGGGCCGTCCACCCCGGTTGAAGTGCTGGGCTTGCAGGGCGTCCCGGAAGCGGGCGACCAGTTCCAGGTGGCGGACGAAGCCAAGGCCCGCCACATCGTCGAATACCGGCAGGGCAAGCAGCGCGAGGCCTCGCTGGCCAGAACCGCGGCGTCCGGCCGGCTCACGCTCGACCAATTGCATGAGCAGTTGCTCACCGGCGAAGTGAAGGAACTGCCCGTGGTGATCAAGGCGGACGTCCAGGGCTCGGTCGAAGTGCTCAACGAGATGCTGCCGAAGACTTCCACCGATCAGGTGAAGGTGAAGATCATCCAGGCCAGCGTGGGCGCGGTGTCGGAAACCGACGTGCTGCTGGCGTCGGCGTCCAACGCCATCATCGTGGCGTTCAACGTGCGGCCGGAGCGGAAGGCGTCCGAGCTGGCGCAGCGTGAAGGCGTCGACATCCGCCAGCACACCATCATCTACGAACTGCTCGACGAACTGAAGAAGGCCGTCGCCGGATTGCTCGCGCCGGTGATCAAGGAAGTTTCCCTGGGTCGCGCGGAAGTCCGCAACACGTTCCGCGTGAAGGGCGCCGGCATGATCGCCGGATGCTCGGTGCAGGACGGCATCATGAAGCGCGACGCCGAGGTGCGCGTGCTGCGCGACAACGCGGTGGTCTATACCGGCCGGGTCGTCTCCCTGCGCCGCTTCAAGGAAGACGTCAACGAGGTCCGCTCGGGATTCGAGTGCGGCGTGGGCATCTCCAATTTCAACGACGTCAAGGTGGGCGACGTCCTGGAATGCTTCAAGATGGAAAAGTCGGCGCCCCTGGAGACGGTCGCGGCCGGGCGCGCGGCAAACGCCGAGGAAGCACGGCGCAGCTGACCACGCGGCTGAAACTTTTTGGATGCTCATGCCGGGCGGAAACATACGGCCCGGCCGTACGGCACAGGACGGAAACCAGGATTCGGTTCACCCGTTCCCGTTGAATCCGGATGGGGCGCTCATGCCGATCGGCCTCCTCACGCTGGAAATTCACATCGCGGACGCGCGTTCGCTCAAGGACAAGCGGCAAGTGCTGCGCAGCCTGAAGGACCGTCTGCGCGCCCACTACAACGTGGCCGTCGCGGAACTCGATCACCAGGAATTGTGGCAGCGAGCGCGGGTGGGCGTGGTGAGCATTTCGGGCGACGGAAAGCATCTGGAGGAATCGCTCGAAGCCATTGCCGCCGAATCGGAGCGGCTGCTGGGGCGGGACCTGGTCTCGCAGACGATTGAATATTTCGAGGACGGCGAATGACGGTCGCGGGATATCGCGCGGAACGCATTGCGGAGGAGATCCGCAACGAGGTCGACCTGATGCTGGCGGGCGAATTGAAGGACCCGCGGCTGGCCTGCGTGCTCAACGTCACGGAAGTGCGCGTGCCTCCGGGCATACGCACGGTGCGCGTGTTCGTGCAGCTGGAAGGCTCCGAAAGAGGAGCGCGCCGCGGCGCTCAAGGGATTGAAGGCCGCCGCGGGGTACGTCCGCCACGAACTGGTCGAGCGGTTGCAATTGCGGCGCGCGCCCGAATTGCTGTTTCTTTCGGACGAATCGGAAGAGTACGGCCGGCACATCGACGAACTGCTGCGCAAAGTAAGCGGCCAGGAAAAACGGTAGCGCCCTGGCCGGCGGGAGTATGGCCAGGCCCTCCGCCGCTTTCGGGCCCGCTGCCGCCGGCATCTCGGAACCAAAGATCGCAATCCATAAACAGGATGAACTAGCTTTCCCTGACCTTATGCCTCGCCCACCACAACCTCCGCCGCTCGACGGCATTCTCGTCGTGGATAAACCGACGGGAAGAACTTCGCATGACGTAGTCGAAGCGGTGCGCCGGCTGGTCGGATTCCGGCAGATCGGCCACCTGGGCACGCTGGACCCGCTGGCGACCGGCGTTCTGGTGCTGGCGCTGGGCCGCGCCACGCGCCTGGCCCGTTTCTACACGGGCCGGCGCAAGCGCTATGCCTGCGCCTTCCGCTTCGGATTCGCCACCAACACCTACGACGCCGATGGCGAGGCGCTCGGCCCCGATTCAGCGCCCGCGCTCGATGCCGCACAACTGCAGGCCATGGCCGCGGAATGTCTGGGAAAAATCCAGCAAACGCCTCCGCCGTTTTCGGCCAAGAAGATTCACGGCCGCCCGGCCCACGAGCTCGCGCGGAAGAACAAGCCCGTGAACCTCGAACCGGTCGAGGTGGAAGTGTATGAATTCCGGCTCACCGGCATCGAGGGATCGGTGGCGCGGTTCGTCGTGGAGTGCGGCTCGGGCACCTACATCCGCTCGCTGGCGCACGATATGGGCAAGCGGCACGGAGCCGGCGCGCACCTGGCCGAGATCGCGCGCACTGCTGTCGGCGAGTTTACGCTCGACCATGCCGTGCCTCTCGCCGACCTCGCCGAAGACGCCAAGGCCGGCAAGCTCGCGGCGCGCGTCATCCCCCTGGAAAACCTGCTGGGGGAATTGCCGCGCACCACGGTGTTGCCGATCGTGGAGAAGCGTGTGCTGCACGGCGCGAAATTCAACGTGCCGCTGGCGCAGATTCAGCCCGGCCAGGTCACCGTGGCCCAGGGAGCGCCCGCCGAACTCGACTCGGGCGACTGGAAGCCGGCGCGCCTGCGCGTCTTCAATCAGCATGGAAAATTGATCGCCATCGCCGAAGCCGTGGTTCCCCGCACCTATCAGCCCGTCGTCGTCCTCGACGCAGCCGCGTAGACGTCCCTGCCCGCAGATGTCTCTCGTGAAGAGCGCAAGGAACATTTGCGCGCATGCGCCAAACTCAGGCTAGCGCGACAACGACGTGACGATGAGGTAGGAGCGCAGGCGGGGGTCCATCCAGTCGCGCAGCGCGTCGCCCAGGAGATTGAAGGCCAGGACGGCGGCCATCACGGCCAGCGCGGGAAAGATCACGATGTGCGGCGCGTCGAACAGATGGCTGCGCGCGTCGTTGAGCATGGCGCCCCAGCTGGGCATCGGCGCGAGGACCCCCACGCCGAGAAAACTGAGCGTCGATTCGGCCAGAATCGCGCCGGCCATGCCGATGGTGGCCTGCACGAGCACGGGCTGCAGGATATTCGGCAGCAGGTGCCGCAACAGAATGCGCGCGGGCGACGCGCCCAGCGAGCGCGCCGCGAGAACGTATTCCATTTCCCGGGCCTGCAGGATTTGCGCGCGCGCCAGCCGCGCATAGCCCGCCCATCCGGTGACAATCAGCGCCAGGATCACCTTCCCGATGCCCGGCCCCAAAAACGCCGCAAAGGCGATGGCCAGAAGGATTCCCGGGAACGAGAGAAACGCGTTGATGAGCACGACGTTGACTACCCGGTCGAACCAGCCGCCGCAATACCCCGCCAGCGAACCGATGGCCAGCCCGGCCAAGCCCGCTCCGAAAACCACGCTGATCCCCACGAAGATCGAGACGCGCGCGCCAAACAGAATGCGCGACAGAATGTCCCGCCCCAGCGCATCCGTGCCCATCCAGTGCGCTAGGCTCGGTCCAGCCAGGCGCACCGCCAGATTTTGGGCCGTGGGATCGGCGGGGGCCAGCCACGGCGCGGCCAGCGCGAGCGCGAGCAGCACAACCGTCAGCGCGAGTCCCCAGCGCCCCGTTCCGCTCTGGCGAAGGAAGTTTCCCGTCGCGCTCATTCCAGCCGCACCCGCGGATCGGCTAAGCCGCAGGCCAGATCCGTCAGCAGATTGACGACGACGTAGGAAACCGCGATCAGGAGGATGCAGCCCTGCAGCAGCGGGTAGTCCCGCGCGCCAATGGCCTGCACGGTCAGACGGCCGATGCCCGGCCAGGAAAAGATCGTCTCGGTGACGATGGTGCCCGCCAGCAGCGTGCCGAACTGCAGGCCGAGAATAGTGAGAATCGGAATCAGCGCGTTGCGAAAGGCGTGGCGGAACAGCACGGCGCGTTCGGAAAGCCCCTTGGCGCGGGCCGTGCGGACGTAGTCGCTGGAAAGCTCCTCGATCACCGAGGTGCGCACCATGCGCGTGAGGATGGCCGCCAGCGCCGCGCCCAGCGTGATCGCCGGCAACGCCAGGTGCGGCAGGCCGCCGCGCCCGGAAACCGGCAGCCAGCCCAGAATCACCGAGAAGATGAGAATGAGAACGGGGCCGAGCGCGAAGTTGGGGACCGACAGTCCGAACAGGGTGAGGACGCCGATGGCGTGGTCGGTGGAACTGCCGCGGCGCGAGGCCGCCAGCAGGCCCGCCGGAATGCCGATGGCCGCGCAGACCAGCAGCGCGACGATGGCCAGCTCGAGCGTCGCGGGATAGTGCGAGAGGATCACGCGCGTGACCGGCTCGCGGAAGCGGAACGATTCGCCCAGATTGCCGCGCAGAATGTTTCCCAGGTAGCGGACGTACTGCGTGCCCACCGGCACGTCCAGCCCCAGCGCGTGCCGGAGCTGCTGCAAATCCTCGGCGCGCGCGCCTTCGCCCAGCATCTGCTGCACGGGATCGCCCGGAACAATGTGCGCCAGCAGGAACACCATGGTGACAATCAGCCAGAGCGCCGGAATCGCCAGCAGGCAGCGCAGCGAAAGGTAGCGGATCATGGGTGCGGCACCCGATGGCGCCGTCCCTTCGTGGCACCTGCGCCTGCTGGCGCCGGTGCGCCCGCTTCCGGGGTCGCGGCGGAAGGCGCCTGAGCTGCGCCCGTTGGTACGGACGCCTCCCTGAGCGGCTTGATCTTCACGCGAGAAACGCGCTTGCGGTCCATTTCCAGCACGGTGAAGCGGTAGCCTTCGGCTTCGCAGCTTTCGCCGCCGCGGGGGATGAACCCCAGGCGGCTCAGGACGAAATCCTCCGACCGTCTCGTACGATGGATCGTCGGGCAACAGGATGTTGTGCTGCGCCGCGAGGTCGCGGACGTTGATGGCGGCGTCAAACACCATCGAGCCATCCGGAAGGACTTGCGGGCGCTCGACCACGTCGAACTCGTCATGAATTTCCCCCACCATCTGCTCGAGGATGTCTTCCAGCGTCACCAGTCCCAGAATGCTGCCGAATTCGTCCACCACCATGGCAAGCCCGGTGCGGCGGGCGCGGAATTCGAGGAGGAGTTCGCTGGCCGGCTTGGTCTCGGGAACGATCAGGACATCGCGCACGAGCGTTTTCAGTTGAAACGGGGGAACCGGCAGATGCTCGTCCACGCGGCGCGCGCGGTCGAGCAAGACCCAGATCAAGTCCTTGATGTGCACGAAGCCGAGAATGTGGTCGACGGAGGCTTCGTAGACGGGGATGCGCGAGCGCTGCGTGGTGGCGAACATCTTCATCGACTCATCGAGATTGGCTTCGGCGGGCAGCACGTGCATATCCGGGCGCGGCACCATGATCTCGCGCACCTCCACTTTGCCCAGCTCCATCGCATTCTGCACGAAGCGCACCTCGGCGGCGGGCAGCAGCTCGCGTTCGAGCGCCTGCTGAATCATCACGTGCAATTCTTCGGCTGAACGCACCAGCGTGTGGCTGTGCGGCGCAACCACGCCGAGCGCGCCGACGATCTTTTCCGCGAAACCATCGAGCAGATCAATCGTCCAGCTAAACGTGTTGAGGAACCAATGGAACGGCCGCGCCACCAGCAAGGCGACGCGTTCGGCGCGCGCCAGGCTCAGGGTCTTCGGAACCAGCTCGCCAAAAACGACCTGCAGGAAGGTGAGGAATCCGAACACGAGGACGAGCGCAATCAGATGAGCAAGCACGGCCGCCCAGGGACGCGCCAGGATCAGAAGGAACGGCTGGAGAATGCCGGCCAGCGTGATCTGGCCGAGATAGCCAAGCGAAAGGCTGGCGATGGTAATCCCCACCTGCACGCCGGAGACGACGCGGCCGAGATCGCCGAGAAGATGCTCGACGATCCGCGCGCGCGGGTCACCCTTCTCGACCAGCTGGCGGACCCGCGAAAGCCGGACGGCCACCAGCGAAAACTCCACGGCGGAGAAGAAGGCGTTTACGCCGATCAGACACAGCATCCCGAAAATGTGCAGGGCGGTCATCGGGGGGTGGCCCTCATCGGGACGCCGCCGGCGGAACGCGCTTCCTCTGCGGAAGACCCAGAGGCCTGCCGGGCGGACACTGCGTGCGCGGGACTCGCCAAGGTTGCCATCCGGGGCGATTTTATCAGGAGGCGCGCCTCCGGGGGAGAAATCCGCAGGCGCGTCGCGGGAATGTACCGGGCCGGATGCGGATCGCCGCTGGCCGCACAAGGGCATTGGCGGCGTTCTCCCACGTGCGCTAGAATGCACTTTCGATCCGGCGCCTGGCGGTCACGATGCAAACGGGGCCGGACGCGTGGGACGAGGCGTTATGAATTCAGCAGCGAGCAAACCAGCCGAACCCCAGCGCAAGAGCGATTTCGAAAAATCGCTCGTGCGACTGGAAGAGGTCGTAAAACGCCTCGAGAACACCGACCTTTCTCTCGACGAGGCCATGAAGTTGTTCGAGGAAGGCGTGAAGCTTTCGCGTGAGTGCCAGAAGCAGCTCGAGGAGGCGGAAGGCCGCGTCGAGATTCTCCTGAAGAAAGCGGACGGCAAGATCGCGGCGCAGCCGTTTGAAACCGAAGATGAATCCTCGTAGCCGCCGCATCGTCTTCCATGCAACGGTTCATCCGGCTGCGGCCCAGCCGCGCGCATGAAGCTCCCCGATTTTTACGCCGCCGATCACGCCGCGATCGAGGCGGCGCTCGAACGGATTCTCCCCGCGGAGACCACGCCGCCGTCCTCGATCCATCGCTCCATGCGCTACAGCGTGTTCGCGGGCGGCAAAAGGGTGCGCCCGGTGCTTTGCCTGGAAGCAGCGCGGATGTTCACCGAAAATCTCGCCGCCGCGGTTCAAACGGGCTGCGCGCTCGAATTCATCCACACCTATTCGCTGATTCACGACGATTTGCCCGCGCTCGATAACGACGATCTGCGCCGCGGCAAGCCCACCAATCACAAGGTATTTGGCGAGGCCATGGCCATCCTGGCGGGCGATGCCCTGCTCACGCTCGCGTTTCAGACGCTCGCCGGCGCCCCGCTCGATCCGGAGCGCCGCGTGCGCGTCATTTCCGAGATCGCCGCCGCCGCGGGAACGGTCAACGGGATGGTGGGCGGCCAGGTGGCGGACGTCGAAGGCGAGGGCAAACCCGTCAATGCCGCCACGCTGGAATACATCCACCGGTCGAAGACCGCCGCGCTGATTCGCGGCGCGATTGTGGGCGGAGCCATCGCCGGCGGCGCTGCCGGCGAGGACGTCGAACGACTGCGGCGATTCGGCGATACGATCGGCTGGGCCTTTCAGGTGGTGGATGACGTCCTGGACGTGGAGGAATCCTCCGCCGCGCTTGGAAAAACCGCCGGAAAAGATCAGGCCCAGCAGAAGGCGACGTATCCGGCGCTCTACGGCCTGGAAAAGTCGCGCGCCATTGCGGCCGAACTGGAAGCCCGGGCGCTCGCGGAGCTGGACGCCTTTGGCGAACGCGCCGCGCGGCTGCGCCAGCTGGCGCAGTTTCTGGTCGCACGGCGGTCTTGAGCGCATAACTGTGGCTTCACTCTTTCAGCCGGCCTTGACCGCCGCGCTCGTTCTTGAGGTTTCCTGTGGTCCACCGCCCGAAATATGCCGGGCCCAACGCATCGGGGCCGGCGCTGAGGAAGACGGCCAAGCCGGGCAAGGCGCGGTTGGACGTGCTGCTCGTCGAGCGCGGCCTGGCGCCGTCGCGGGAGCGCGCGCAGGCGCTGCTGCTGGCCGGGCAGGTGCGCGTAAATGGAGCGCGGGCCGATAAGGCCGGCACACAGGTTGCACGGGATGTGCGGCTCGAAATTGCCGGTGAAGCGCTCCGCTACGCCAGCCGCGGAGGCCTGAAACTCGAAGGCGCGCTGGAGGACTTCGGCGCGAGTCCGCAGGGCAGGATATGCCTGGACACCGGCAGCTCGACCGGCGGCTTCACCGATTGCCTGCTGCAGCACGGCGCCCGCAAGGTGTACGCCGTGGACGTGACCATCGACCAGCTCGATTGGAAGCTGCGCCGGGACGAGCGCGTCGTCACCGTGGAACGCAATGCGCGCTATCTGCGCCCGGACGATCTCGCCGAGGCCGCCGAATTTGTGGCCATGGACGTGTCGTTTATTTCCGTGACCAAGGTGTTGCCCGCGGTGGTGGCCGTGACGGCCCCGGCCGCCGAGTTCCTGATTCTGATCAAGCCGCAATTCGAACTGGAGAAGCGCGAGGTGGGCAAGGGCGGGATCGTCCGCGATGCCGCGCTGCACCAGAAGGCCATCGAGCGCGTCTCCGCGGCTGCGGCGGACGCCGGCCTGGAGATCCTGGGCGTGCGGCCCAGCCGGCTGCCCGGCGCCGAGGGCAACCAGGAGTTTTTTCTGCACGCGCGACGCCGCGAGTGGAATACAATGCTGCCTCCAAGGACATGATTCGCGCCGCCGGCATCATCTGCAAGCCCGTCCGGGACATGGTGTCCTCCGTCGTGCCGCCGCTCATCGAGTGGCTGCGCGGGAGGAAGATCGACGTGTTGGTGGACAAGGAAACCCAGGATTGTCTCGACCCGACCCAGCCGTCGGTGGCGCGCGAGGCCCTGGCCGAAAAAGTCGACCTGCTCATCATGCTCGGGGGCGATGGGACGCTGCTCTCGGCGGCGCGGGCGCTGCATGGGCACAACGTGCCGATCCTGGCGGTCAATCTAGGCGGCCTGGGATTTCTGACCAGCGTGACGCTGGATGAGATGTATCCCCTGCTCGAACAGGTGATCGCCGGAAAGCACCGCACCAGCGAGCGCATGATGCTGGATGCGGAGATCCACCGCGCCGGACACGCCACTGAGCACCAAACCGCGTTAAACGACGCGGTGGCCAACAAAGCGACGCTGGCGCGCATGCTGGACTTCGACGTCTACGTGGACCGCAACCACGTGGGCCGCTACCGCGCCGACGGCTTGATCATCGCCACGCCCACCGGCTCGACGGCCTATTCGCTGGCGGCGGGCGGACCCGATCATCACCCCGGAACTCGACGCCTTCGTGATCACCCCGATCTGCCCGCACATGCTGACGAACCGCCCGCTGGTGGTCCCCGACACAGCCCGGATCGACGTGGATTTCGCGGCCGCGGAAGAGCCTGTGTACGTCACGCTGGACGGGCAAGTCGGTTTCCAGCTCTACCCGCGCGACCGCATCAGCATCGCGAAGTCGCCCCACCGAGTGATACTCGTCCGCCCGCCCAACAAGACCTACTTCGAAATCCTGCGGAGCAAGCTGCGCTGGGGAGAACGGTAGGCACCCGCGTCCTGGTTCGATCGGCCGGACGCGCAAGAGCAGGAGCGATCCTTCGCTCCCGTTACTCGCTCAGGATGACGATCCTCGCCGGATCGTCACTGCACCTTCAGCACGATCACGGCGCGGTCGTCGACGGGATGTTCGCCCCCGCAAAAGGCATCCACCTCCTCGAGAATGCGGTCGGCGATGCCGTTGGCCGGCAAACCGTGGTGTTCAGTGACCATCCGCGCGATGCCCTCGTAGCCGAAAAAATCTCCGGACCGGTTTTGCGCATCTCCAATCCCGTCGGAATAGAACACCACAATTTCGCCGGGCTCGAGAATAAAACTGCGCTCGTCGTAGGTCGCTTCCTCGAAAATCCCCAGAGGAAAACCGGTCAGCCGAATCTTCTCGCAGCGTCCTCCGTGGTACAGCAGCGGCTGCTCCTGTCCGGCGTTGGCAATGCGCAGGCGGTTCTGGCGGCGGCTCCAGGTGGCGAAGCAAAGGGTCATGAAGCGGCCCTCGATCAGGCGTTCGCCGAGAAATCCGTTGACCGCGCGGAGCATGTGCGCGGGCCGCGGCTTCAGCGAACCCGAGGCTGCGGAGCGTTCCGACGGCCACCGCGCCATAGAGCGCCGCCGCACTTCCCTTCCCGCTGACGTCGCCCAGGGCGATGCCGAGATCCTGCGGGCCGTAGCGCAAAAAGTCGTAGAGGTCCCCGCTCAGCTCGCGCGAAGAGACGACGCGCGCGGCGATGTCCAGGCCGAACTCCGGACCCGGCAGCCGGGGCAGCAGCGCCCCTTGAATGCGCCGGGCGGCGCTCAGATCGCGCTCCATGCGGCCCTCTTCACGAGCCAGCTGCTCGTAGAGCCGCGCGTTTTCGATGGAGACGGCCAGATGCGCCGCCAGGATCGAAAGCACCTGGACGTGGTCGGGCGTGAAATAGTTCAGCTGCGGGCTCTCGAGGTCCATCACGCCGACGACGCGGCTCTTGTGCACCATGGGCACGGCCAGCTCGGAGCGCGTCTCCGGATTCACCATGCGGTAGCGCGGGTCCAGCGTGACGTCGGGAACCACTACCGCCCGGCGGAGTGTTGCCGCCGCGCCGACGATCCCTTCGCGGGCCGGCACGACGGACTTTTCCTGCACGCGCTGGCCGAATTTCACCGTGACGCGGTGGCGGAAGACGTCCGCCGCATCGTCGTAGAGCAGAATGCTGAAAATCTGGTAATCGATCAGGCGCTTGGCCAGCTCGGCGGCGCGGCGCAGCACCTCCTCGACTTGCAGCGTGGCGTTGGCTTCCCGGCCGATCTCATTGAGCAGGAGCAGCGTTTCGGCCTGCTTGTGCGTGTTTTCAAACAACCGCGCATTTTCCACCGCCGTGCCGATGCGGCTGGCGACGAGCGTCAGAATCGTCTGCTGAGCGGGCGTGAAGTAATCCCGCTGGCGGCTCTCGATATCCATGACGCCGATGACGCGCCCGCCGACGATCAGCGGCACGGCCAGTTCCGAGCGCACCTCGTCGGCCGCCGGCAGGTAGCGTGGGTCCTTCAGCACGTCCCCGACGCGAATGGCCTGGCCCGTCTGCGCCACCGCGCCGATGATGCCGTCCCCCACGGGAATGCGCCAGTGCTCGACCACGTCGGGGTGATGGCCGATGGCGAAGCGCACGTAGAGGTTGTTCGTACCGGCCTCGATCAGGAGCACGGAGAAAATTTCGTAATCGATCAGCCGCTTCACCTGCGCTGCGGCGGCCGTCAGGACGTGGTCCAGGTTGAGCGACGCGTTGATCTCGTGGCTGATCTCCACGAGGACCGCCAGCGTCTCCGCGGGGATTTCCAGCATCGGGTTGAGTTTAATCGGCTCCATTGAAACTTGACGAGCGCCAGCTCGCGCGGTGGCGCGTTCATATCCAACAAGTCCCCGCGCGCGGGCGCAAGACGCCCCAGTATAACAGGCGGGCCTTGCCAGCCTGGATCAGAGATTTCGATTCGGGAGATGTTTTAACCGAAGATTTACCGGATCGGGAATCGTTAAGAGACCGGGGAGACGGAATTGCCGGGCGCGAGGGCGATGCGGGCCTGTTCCAGGATGGCCACGCTCGAACTGGTCCCGATGCGTGAGGCTCCCGCCGCGACCATCTTCTGAAAATCATCCCAGGAGCGTACGCCGCCCGCCGCCTTGACTCCCATCGCGCTGCCGACGGTTTCGCGAATCAGGCGGACATCTTCCACCGTGGCGCCCGCGAGTCCGAAGCCGGTGGAGGTCTTCACGAAGTCCGCGCCGGCGCGCTGGGCGGCCAGCGACGCGCGGATCTTCTCGTCTTGGGTGAGCAGCGCGGTTTCGAGGATTACTTTCGTGATGGCGCCGCCGCGGTGGCTCGCTTCCACCACGCCGCGGATGTCCGCCTCGAACGCTTCAGTCTCGCCGGACTTCAGCGCGCCGATATTGATAACCATGTCGATCTCGCTAGCGCCGAGCCGGATGGCCTCCTCCGCCTCGAATCGCTTTACCTGAGGCAGGGTCGCACCCAGAGGAAAACCCACCACCGCGCAGACGCGCACTGCGCTATGCCGCAAAAGGCTCGCCGACTCGGCCACATTCCAGGGATTCACGCACACCGACGCAAAGCCGAATTGCAGCGCCTCCCGGCACAGCCGCTGAATATCCTGGCGGGACGCCTCGGGCTTCAGCAGCGTGTGATCGATCAGGCGGGCGATCTCCGCAAGCGACTTGGGCACAGGAAAACTCATGGCTCAGGGATGCGCTCGGCGAGGACGTCGGGTGGAGGAAGGCGCAGAATGCAGATATCCTTCAGGTTGCGGTAGCGTTCGGCGTAATCCAGGCCGTAGCCCACGACGAATTCATTCGGGATGGTGAAGCCGACGTAGTCCGCCTTCACCTTCTTGACCCGCCGGGAGGGTTTGTCGAGCAGCGCGGCGACGCGAAGACTCTTCGGCTTGCGCTGGCGCAAAATGCGCAGGAGGTAACTCAGCGTGAGCCCGGTGTCGAGGATGTCCTCGACCAGAACCACGTGCAGCCCGGCGATGCTGCTGTCGAGGTCCTTCAGCATGCGCACCTGGCCCGACGATTCGTTGCCCGCTCCGTAGGTGGACACGGCGATGAAATCAATCGAGGTTTCCAGGCCGATCTCGCGCACCAGGTCGGAAAGAAAGATGCACGCGCCCTTGAGGACCCCGACCAGATGCACGCGCTGGCCCTTGAGATCCGCGGTGATCTGGCGCGCCACGGCGTGCACGCGTTTCTCAATCGCCGCGCGGCGAATCAGGACGTCCAGTTTTTCGTGCCGGGCAGACGGCATGGCGCTTCCTCTCCTGCGGCGAAGGCGGCTACTCTATCCCACCGATAGCGGCCTGACAAGGAGGCTTCGCAACACACGCTGGCCGCGCCTGCCCGCGCGGAAAGGGTCGCGGCGACAACGCGACACATCTCCGCCATTCTCGTTCGCTGTCTCTTTCTCTGCGTCCTCTGCGTCTCTGCGGTGAATCTGTCTTTCTCCGTGACCTCTGTGCCTTCTCTGTGCTCTCTGTGGTAATTCTTTCGCGTTTATCAGGCAGCTCAGCCACCCAAAAACAGGCTGGGCCTCGGCCGCGCGTTCGCGTAGTATTCGCAGAGACTCACGGAGAAGATGACGGGCATGCCAGCCTCCATTCGAGAATCCACTGTCGAGGAATTTCGCAGCGCGGTCGCGAGCGGCCAGCCGATGCCGGCCGGCGTTTCGGCGTCCGCCGTCTCGGCCAGCTTCGCGCTCGGCCTGGCCGCCAAGGTTCTCGAAGTCAGCGGCAGGAGAAAAGACTTCGCGGGCGACCGCTCGAAACTCAGAGCGCTCCTGGCAACCGCACAAAGTGAATCGCACCGCATGGTGCGATTTGCCGAGGACGATGTCGCCGCGTTCCATGCTTACATCGCTGCCGTCCGCTTGCCGCACGCCACCGCGAGCGAGCAGGAGGAACGCGCGCGCGCGATCGCTTCCGCCGTGCGCGCGGCGATCGACGTCCCCCTGGGCGCTGCACGGGCGGCGGCCGCGGGCATCGCTCTCTGCGCGGATGCAGCGGGAATGGCTCACCCGGGGGTCGCCGCCGATCTCGGCGCGGCGGCCGCGCTCCTCGCCAGCGCGCTGCGCGTCTTTCTTCTGTGCGCCGACTCCAATGTCCAGCAACTGGCGTCCGGCTCGGCGCCGGATGAGGCGGCCGCGAGCGGCGCGGCGTGAATGGGAAACGAAAGCCTTTCGGCAGGCGGAGTCAGTCCTGCAGCAGATGGAAGCCGCGATCCACGCGAAGCGGAAAACGGAGAGTCCAAATCGTGAGTGTACTTGAGGCCCGACCCGAGAAGACAAACTGATGAGCCGGCTAACGCTGTTCGGACTTTTCGCCGTGACGGCGATGCTGGTGTGCTACGCGCTGGAGAAGCGCAGCCGCTGGTACGTCTTGTTGTTCGCGGTGTCCTGCGCGCTCGGTTCGGTGTACGGCTTCCTGCAAGGGGCGTGGCCGTTCGGGATGGTCGAAGCGGTGTGGTCGGTGGTGGCGCTGCGGCGCTGGTGGACCGCCACCAGCGCCCACTAGGCCGCAGCGCGGCGAAGTTTTCCGCCTACCTCACGAAAGGCCGATGACGCGGCCGGTCTCCAGATCCAGATCGATCTCGTAGAATCCGGGACGCGTGGAGAGGCCGGGCATGGTGCTCATGGTGCCGAGCAGCGGATAGAGGAAGCCGGCGCCGACGCTGGCGCGAATGTCCCGCACCGGCACGGTGAATCCCGTGGGAACGCCCTTGAGGCTCGGGTCGTGGCTCAAGCTCAGGTGCGTCTTGGCCATGCAGATGGGCAGCTTGTCGAAGCCCAGCCGGTTGTAGAGAGCGATCTTCTTCTCGGCCTCGGGCGAATATTCGACGCCCGCTCCACCGTACATCTCCCGGACAATGGTCTCGATCTTTTCCTTGATGGACATTTCCAGCGGGTAGAGGAAGCTGAACTTGCTGGGCTTTTCGCACGCGGCGATCACGGCCTTGCCCAGATCCACGGCCCCCAGGCCACCCTGCGGCCCAGTGATTGGCCGAGACCGCGTCGCTCGCGCCCGCCTGTATGGCCAGCTTGCGCACCAGCTCGATCTCCGCCGGCGTGTCGTACTGGAAGCGGTTCACCGCCACCACGACGGGAATTCCGAAGCGGCGCGCGTTCTGAATCATCTTGGCCAGATTGGCGCAGCCCTTTTCGAGCAGTGGCAGGTTCTCTTCGGTGTAAGCATGATGCAGCGGCTGCCCGGCGACGACTTTCGGGCCGCCTCCGTGCATCTTGAGCGCGCGAATCGTCGCCACCAGCACCACGCAGTTGGGAATCAGCCCGCTGTAGCGGCACTTGATGTTGAAGAATTTCTCCATGCCGATGTCGGCGCCGAACCCGGATTCGGTGATCACGTAGCCATCCGGCCCCACCAGCTTGAGGGCGATCTGATCCGCCACGATGGAGGAATTTCCGTGGGCGATGTTGGCAAACGGCCCGGCGTGCACGAACGCCGGCGTGCCTTCGAGCGTCTGCATGAGGTTCGGGAAGATGGCGTCCTTCATCAGCACGGTCAGCGCGCCGCCGACTCCCACATCGTCCGCGGTAATCGCGTCGCCCGCCCGGTTCGTGCCGATGACCATGCGGCCCAGCCGCTCGCGCATATCCGCCAGGCTGGTGGTGAGCGCCAGGATGGCCATGATCTCGCTGGCCACGGCAATGTCGTAACCCGTGACGCGCGTCATGCCCTTCTCTTCCGGTCCTTGGCCGATCGTGATCTGCCGCAGCATGCGGTCGTTGGTATCGGTGACGCGGCGCCAGGTGATGCTCGCCGGATCGATATCCAGGCGCGCGAAGCGCTTGCGCTCTTCCGGGGTCAACTGGGCGGGATCGGTCTTGGTGATGCCCAGTTTGCGCAGGCGGCGCAGCATCACCGGCGAAAACCGGCGGCTGCCGTCCTTGGCGGGCGGACAGAGGCGCTCGAACAGCGCTTCATCGCTCTGCGCGCTCTCGTGGAACACGCGCGCGTCGATCGCAGCGGCCAGCAGGTTGTTCGCAGCCGTGATGGCGTGAATATCGCCCGTGAGGTGGAGGTTGAAATCCTCCATGGGGATGATCTGGCTGTAGCCGCCGCCCGCCGCGCCCCCCTTGATACCGAAGGTCGGGCCCTGGCTGGGCTGGCGCACGCAGGTGAACACTTTCTTGTCCAGATGCGCGCCAAGCGCCTGGCTGAGGCCAACGGTCGTGGTCGTTTTGCCTTCGCCGAGCGGCGTCGGCGTGATGGCCGTGACCACCACGTACTTGCCGTTGGCGACGTTCTTCAGGCGGTCGCGAATCTCCAGGCGCACCTTGGCCTTGTTCTTGCCGTACAGCTCGAGCTCGTCCGGGGTTATGCCCGCCTCCGCGGCAATCTGCGCGATCGGAATCGGCGTCGCCGCCTGAGCAATGTCAATATCGCTCGGCACGCGCGCGAGCATGTTCTTCAACTTGTGCGCCATTCGTTTTTCCTCCCCGAAGGAACTATCTATGTGAATTGACGATCAGAACTCGCGCCGGCCGAAGATCCCTGCGCTCGTACGGTCTTCCTGAAGCCCGCTATGCAAACAGATACCGTATATGGAGCGTCGCGGGGTTGTCAAGGCTCGTCTTGCGCATCGACCGCTTGACGTCGCCGCATACTCCGTAGCGGGCGGGTATCGTTTGTACTAAGCGCGAAGGGCAACGGTGGGTTTGATTCGCTGCGGCCGAACGAACTCAGAATGGATGGGCGACTCTCGCATGGCCATTGCGCATCGGTCGAGGCCAGCAGCAGGTTCCGGCTCGCCGGAAACCCGCTGCCCTGCTCCTGGAATTTTCTGGCCGCGATGGTGGAGACTAATCGTTGGCCGCGAGCGATTTTTCGGCCGCAGGCGCGGGCGCGTCTTTGGCATGGAACTGCGCCGCCTCGGTGGATCCTTCCAACGCGATCGTGGAAGACGTTCCTCCGGTAATCACCTGTTGCACCGCGTCAAAGTAGCCCGTGCCGACGAACTGCTGGTGCTTCACGGCCTCGTAGCCGTGCTCAGCCTCGCTGCGGAATTCCTTGTCCTGCAAGCGGCAGTAGGCGGTCATGCCGGAGCGCTTGTAGGCGCGGGCCAGCTCGAACATCGAGAGATTGAGCGCGTGGAAGCCCGCCAGCGTGATGAACTGGAACTTGTAGCCCATGGCGCCGAGTTCGCGCTGGAATTTGGCGATGGTGGCGTCGTCCAGATTCTTCCGCCAGTTGAACGAAGGCGAGCAGTTGTAGGCCAGCAACTTTCCCGGGTACTTGGCGTGCACGCCATCGGCGAACTCGCGCGCCTCTGCGATGTCCGGCTTGGACGTTTCGCACCACAGCAGGTCGGCGTAGGGCGCGTAGGCCACGGCGCGGGCGATGGCCGATTCGACGCCGCCCCGCACGCGGAAGAAACCTTCGCTGGTCCGCTCGCCGCTGATGAACTGGCGGTCGCGGGGATCGATGTCGCTGGTCAGCAGCGTGGCGCTGTCGGCGTCAGTGCGCGCCATGATCAGGGTGGGAACGCCCATCACGTCGGCCGCCAAGCGCGCCGCGATCAGTTTCTGAATGGCTTCGAGCGTCGGGACCAGCACCTTGCCGCCCAGGTGACCACACTTCTTGGCCGAGGACAACTGGTCCTCGAAATGAACGCAGGCCGCTCCGGCCTCGATCATGCCCTTCATCAGCTCGAAGGCGTTGAGATTGCCGCCAAAGCCGGCTTCGGCGTCGGCGATCAGCGGAGCGAACCAGTGGATGCCGTTCTTCCCAGCCGCATGGTGGATCTGATCGGCGCGCGTCAGCGCCCGGTTGATGCGCCGCACCAATTGCGGCACGCTATCGGCGGGATACAGACTCTGGTCCGGATAGGTTTCGGCGGCCTCATTGGCGTCGGCGGCCACTTGCCATCCGCTGACGTAGATGGCGTGCAAGCCGGCGTTCACCTGCTGCACCGCCTGATTGCCCGTCATGGCACCCAGCGCCGCCGTGTGCCCTTCCGAGTGCAGCAGGCTCCAGAGGCGCTCGGCGCCCAGGCGCGCCAGCGTATGCTCGACGTGCACCGAGCCGCGGAGTTGCTCGACGTCCTTCTGGCTGTAGGGGCGCGCGATTCCCGCCCAGCGCGGATTGGTCCGCCATTCTGCTTCCAGATTTGCGGGCTTGCCGTTGCTGCTCGCCATGACTGGTGCCTCCTATCAGGCCATGCTGAAGGTATACGTCCACGGACCCTGGTCGAGTCCGCCAAATCTAAAGCTCCCGATCACTCGAACTGGGGTAACGCGAGAGGTCGCGCTCGGTTCTCAGAGTGGAGCCGCACTCAAGCTGCCGGAAGCCCTCTTAGCGTCAAATCCTCGATCAGATCGTCGAGGGCTACGCGGCTCCGTGCGGAAATCGAAGTGAAGCAAATGCCTACGCCGTGCGGCTCGCAGCTGCGAATCTCGCCGTGCGCCTCAAAGACGCGCCGGCCCAGGATGCGAACGCGCACTGCGGCGCCCAGCGGCAAGTCACCGCGGCTGATAAACAATCCGCTGGGACTCAGGTTGTTGGCGGGATTCGTGCTGCGAATCGTCTCCCTGCCAATGCGCAGCTCGATGGGCTTATCCAACGCCGTCCGGGGGTGCGTACGTGTATTCACGCCTTCCATGGCAGGCCTCCCTTGGCTCAACCCAGCGAACTGACTCAACTTGATGTCGCGACCGGACCACTTCGGTGCGACACTGTGGGCCATTTTGAGGGCCTAGAACTAGTAAGTCAAACTGATTGTCGTTATCGGTGCGATAAGTCTGTGTTATCGTATGGCAAGCATCGAATTTGGCTCGCTATGGAACGAAGCGCGAGGCACCCATGGAAATTGACCAAGTCGAAACTTTTCTGGCCGTGGTCACCTACGGCGGATTTCACCGCGCGGCCGAGGTACTCCACGTCAGCCAGCCGGCGGTGAGCGGACGCATCCGGGCGCTGGAAGAATCGCTCGGGGTCAGCCTCTTCACGCGGGGCCGCGCGACTCCCACGCTCTCCCCTGCCGGAAAAGCGTTGCAACCGCATGCGGAGCAGATTCTGCGGACGGTGGCCATGGCTCGCCAGGCCGTCCACGAGTTGCAGCCTTTGACCGCTGGCGCGCTGCGCATCGCCGCGGCGCTTTCGGTCTGCACATACCTGATGCCGGAGGTCATGGAGAGCTACAAGGCCGCGAATCCGAAGGTGATGGTGCATCTGCGGTCGGGCAATTCCATGCAGGTGCTGAGAATGGTGCTCGACGGCGAGGCCGACATCGGCGTCGCGCGCTCGCTGAACCATCCCGAGGTCGAGACCATGACGCTGCGCGACGATCCCCTCATTCTGGTGGGACATCCCGCGCATCCCATGGCGGGCAATCGGCACGCGCATCTTGAAGAGGTCGAAGCATGGCCCCTGATCTTCTACGATCGCGGATCGAGCGACTGGACGCTTACGCAGGGCCTGTTCCGCCGCGCCGGTCTATTGCCCAATGTCGTGCTGGAAGTGGAGACCATCGAGGCGGCCAAGCGCATGGTCGAGCGGAAGCTGGGGTTCAGCTTTCTTCCCCAGATCGCGCTGACGCAGGAACTGCACCAGGGCAAGCTGGTGGCAATCGAGATTCTCGATGCCGAGCCGCTCAGCCGCAATCTGGACGTGATCCATCCGCGCCACCGCCCGTTGGCCAAGGAAGCGCAGGACTTTCTGAATCTGTTGCGCACCGCGGCCGCTACGGCGCTGGCGCAGGGAAGAGCTCCCGCGCCTCGCCGGGGCAGCGGAAAGTAAGACGGCGCGAGGACTTCGTGAATCTGCGGCAGGCGGCACGCCCTGCGCGAAACGACCGCCGAAACAACACTGTGTCAGGAGGGCATTTATGTTTTACGAGCCGGGCAAGACCGACCACGGACTCCGCTACGATCCATTCAAGTCCTGCGTCATCCCCAGGCCCATCGGATGGATTTCCACCGTGAGCCGGGGCGGCATCCACAATCTGGCCCCATTCAGCCAGTTTCAGATGCTCAACTTCAGTCCGCCGTACGTCTTGTTCTCGGCCGGACAGACCACGGCGGGATTGCGCAAGGATACGGTCGTCAACACCGAGCAGACCGGCGAATTTGTCTGGAACATGGCCACCTACGAACTGCGGGAAGCGGTGAACAAGTCCGCCGAAGAGGTTGCTCCCGAAGTGGACGAGTTTGAGTTGGCCGGCGTGACCAAAGCCCCCTCACGTCTTGTAAAACCTTGCCGCGTGGCGGAATCACCCATTCAGTTCGAGTGCGCCTATCACCAGACCATCCGTTTGCCCGGCGCCGGCCTGATCGGGAGCGCCGACGTAGTGATCGGCCGCGTGCTCGCCGTGCACATCAAGGACGAAGTCATCGGGCCGGATGGGCGCATCGACGTGCTGAAAATCCGTCCGATTGCCCGGCTGGGCTACTACGATTACACCAGCATCGAATCCATTTTCCAGATGACTATCCCCGGCAACAACAAACTCCTGCTGGCCGGGATGGATGGGTCGGCGCGGGCGTGACGCGACGACCGGATTGGGGGATACGCGGGCCTGCTTGCTATTCGACGCGGCAGAAGCAATAGAGGAACTGCTGGGTTGTGCCGGATGGAGTGTGGTGCAGCTCGCTTGAGCTATCCACCAGCCGGAAGTGCGCGCCAAACTCATCGTGCAGTGATTTGGCGTCATACCGGACCACGTCGAGCCCGCTGCACTGCGTGGGCCCTTCCGGCCCGAACGCGCCGACGATGACATGGCCGCCGGGTTTTACGGCGCGGGCAACCTGACGCACGTAGGAAAGGCGCTGTTCCGCCGAGGTGAGAAAGTGAAATACCGCGCGGTCGTGCCACACGTCGTAGGCGCACGGCTCAAGTGTGGCGGCGGTGACATCCGCGGTGAGCCAACGGACCTGCTCCGCAGCCGCCCCCAAGCGTTTTTTCGTGGTTTCGATGGCGACCTGAGAGATATCGAGTACTGGTGATGTTCCGGTATCCGCGCGCCAGAAGGTCATCGACGAGCGTCGATTCCCCGCCTCCGACATCGATGATCGATGCTGACTTTTCCCGCGCCGCCCGCTCGATCAAGGCCAGGGACGTTTCCAGATGCGGGCGGTACCAGCTCACCGTCTCCGGGGCCTTGCTGCTGTAAATCTTCTCCCAATGCGTTTTCGTGTCCATGCGGTTTTGCCGTTGCAGCCGGGCGAATGCGAACACTCGCCCGGCTGCCCTTGCTTCATTATCGCACGGCGCTACTTGGCCGGCGTGACCGACTCGACCGTCACGGTGCTACCGCTGACCGTACCCTTCACCGTCACTTTCTGCGCGGCGTATTTATCCAGGTCCGCCTCGTGGCCCTGCAGCGTGTAGACTTTGTTGTCGACCACGAGCGCGTACTTCTCGCCGCCCTTCACGCAGCCGCGCGTGCACTCCGCGGCGCTCTTGTCCTTGGCCATGTGGTGGGCGCCGCACATGGCATCGCTGACGACGCCCGTGAGCGTGGTTGCCGCCCCCGCCGCCTCCACGCGCAGGGCCACAGCCGCGAACAGAGCCGCCACCGCCAGCATCGCCATTACCTTCCGTGAGAATGTTTTCGCCATCGTCCTCTTCCTCCTTCGTCGTTTGAGTTGACTCCTTGTTGCCGTGCTTTCCGCCAAAGAAAAAACCGCGTGGCCTATGTTTCCGAATCTCCCGCGCTTGGCCGCAACGTGCCGCGGCGCAGCGCGCGCTCCTTCATCAGAGCAAAGAAAACGGGCACAAGGATCAGCACGTGAATCGTCGAGGTAATCATGCCTCCCACGATGGGGGCGGCGATGGGCTTCATCACATCGGCGCCCACGCCGGTCTCCCACAGGATGGGCACCAGGCTCGCCAGGACGACGCAGACGGTCATGAGCTTGGGCCGAAGGCGCTGGACCGCGCCTTCCGTCACCGCCGCCTCGATATCCTCGTGCCGCAGCGCCGCGCCCGTGGCGAGCCGGTGGTCCAGCGCCTCGTGCAGATAGACGACCATCACAACGCCGGTCTCGACGGCAATCCCAAACAACGCGATGTAGCCCACCCACACGGCCACGCTGAAATTGTAGCCCATCAATCGCTGCAGGATCAGCCCTCCGGTGAGCGCGTAAATGGTCGGGAAGATCAGGACGGCGGCCTCGGCCACCGAGTGAAACACCATGTACAGCAGCAGAAAGATGCCAAAGAAGACGACCGGCAAAATGATCTCGAGACGCTCCTTGGCACGCAGCTCGAATTCATACTCGCCGGACCATTTGTACGTGTAGCCGGGCGGCAAGGCCACCTTCTCGCGAAGCGCCTGGCTGGCGCGCTCGACGAACCCGCCGTAGTCTTTCGTGTTCAGGTCGATGTAGACGTATCCGGTGAGCGCTCCGTCCTCATCGCGCAGCATGGAGGGCCCGCGGGAGAAGGAAATGGTGGCGACCTCCTTGATGGGAATCTGCGCGCCGGTGGGAGTAGCAATCAGCACGCGCCCCAGGTCCTCGACGCTGTCGCGAAAATCGCGGTTGTAGCGGACGTTGACCGGGTATCGCTCGCGCCCTTCGACATTTTCGGTCACCATTTCACCGCCGATTCCCGAGCGCACCGATTGCTGCACGTCGGCCACGGTGAGGCCGTACCGCGCGGCCTCCGCCCGGTTGACCTCGATGTTGATGTAGAAGCCCTGCGAGACACGTTCGGCGAAGATCGAGCGTGTGTCCGGCAGCGAGGAAAGCACCTGCTGAATCTGTTCGCCCAGTTGCTGAATGCCGTCGAGCGTGGGCCCCTGAATCTTCATCCCCAGCGGCGTTTTGATTCCCGTCATTTCCATGTCCAGGCGGTTTTGAACGGGCATCGTCCAGGTGTTCGAGAGGCCCGGAAACTGGAGTTTCGCATCCATTTCCTGGATGAGCTTTTCGTAGGTCATGCCCGTGCGCCACTGGCGGCGCGGCTTGAGCATGATCGTGGTGTCGAACATGTCGAGAGGAGCGTTGTCGGTAGGACTGTCGGAGCGCCCCACGGTGCCGAAGACCGTCTCGACTTCGGGAAACGCGCGGATGATGCGGTCCTGCTCCTGCATCAGTTGCGACGCCTGGCGAATGGAAATGCCGGGCATGGCAGTGGGCATGTACAGTGCCGAGCCTTCGTACAGCGGCGGCATGAACTGGCTGCCGATCTTCAGCGCCAGAGGCAGGGTCACGACGAGAAACAGCAGATTTACGACGAGCGTGGTCTTGCGGTACCGCAGGCAAAGGCGCAAGACTGGCAAATAGATCGCCTGCGTGATGATCGAAAGCGGGTGGCGCGCCTCCGGCCGGAGCCTCCCACGAATGAACAGGACCATGAGCACGGGAACCAGCGTGATCGCCAGAACCGATGAAAAACCGACGGCCAGCGTCTTGGTCCAGGCCAGGGGATGAAACATGCGCCCCTCTTGCGCTTCGAGCATGAAGACGGGAAGAAACGACAGCACGATAATCAGCAGCGAATAGAAAATCGCCGGGCCCACTTGCTTGGCGGACTCGATCAGGATGCGGCGCCGTTCCCGCTCGGAAATCTCCTGCTTGCTGCTGGCTTGCCGCTCCGACAAGTGGCGGTAGCCGTTTTCCACCATCACGATGGCCGCATCCACGAGCACTCCAATGGCAAGCGCGAGTCCTCCCAGCGACATGATGTTGGAGCTGACGTGCAGGTAGTACATCGGAACGAACGACGCCACCACGGCGATGGGCAGGCTCAGAATCGGTATGAACGCGGAGCGAAAATGAAACAGAAACACGATAATCACGATGCTGACGATGATGGCTTCCTCGATCAGGTCCTTCTCCAGCGTGTCGATCGAAGCCTGGATCAGGCCCGAGCGGTCGTAACCGGAGATTACTTCGATGCCCGGAGGCAAAGCCGGCTTGATCTCCGCGAGCTTTTGTTTCACGCCATTGATCACCGTCAGGGCGTTCATGCCGTATCGCATGACGATAATGCCGCCCACGGTTTCGCCTTCGCCTTGCCAGTCCGCGGCTCCCTCCCGGATGTCGGGCCCAAAGGCTACCGTGCCCAGGTCGCGGATCAGCACAGGGGTGCCGTTCTTGGCCGCCACCGGCACCATCTCTAAGTCCGCGAGCGAGCGCAGATAGCCCAGCCCGCGAATCATGTATTCCGCGCCGCCGATTTCGAGCACGCGTCCGCCGGTCTCGTTGGTGCTGTCGCGGACTTTCTGGATCACGGTCGAAAGCGGAATTCCGTAGGCGCGCAGCTTGTCCGGATCCAGATTCACCTGATACTGGCGCACGAAGCCGCCGATGGTGGCCACCTCCGCCACGCCCTGCACGGTGTCCAGCTGATAGCGCAGATACCAGTCCTGAATGCTGCGCATTTCCGCCAGGCTGTGCTGGTGATTGCGGTCCACCAGGACGTACTCATAAACCCAGCCCGCGCCCGTGGCATCGGGCCCGAGCATGGGCTGAGCGCCGGCGGGCAGCCGCCCCTGAATCGATTGCATGTATTCCAGGACGCGCGAACGCGCCCAGTAGATGTCCGTGCCGTCCTCGAACACGACGAATATATAGGCATCGCCGAACATCGTCTGCGCGCGGACGGACTTCACGTGCGGCGCGGCCAAAAGCGTGGTCACGATGGGATAGGTGACCTGGTCCTCGATCAGGCTGGGCGGCTGGCCCGCCCACGGCACGTGGACGATCACCTGCACGTCGGAAATGTCCGGCAGCGCGTCGAGCGGAATGCGCCGCATCGCCCAGATTCCGGCGAGCACCAGCAGGAAGGTCGCGGTGAATACCAGGAAGCGGTTGCGCGCGCACCAGTCAATCCATCGGGCGATCACGTTACATCCCTCCCGCGGCGGTCACGGAAAGTTGCTTGCTGGCGACGGTTTGGCCGTTCTTGCGCGCCAGAATGATGACCTGCCACGTTCCGCTGCTATCGAGCCGGCCGGAACCTTCGTACGTGCCGCTTCCCTTTTCCACCAGATTGATCTGCGTGCGCATCGACGGCCATGCCCATGGCGGGCATGGCGGGCATGAAGAACGTCACCGTGACATCGGCGCTCGAGACCGGCGCGCCATTCGCATCGGTGAGCTTGACGCGGACGGTGAGCGCGCCCTTCTGCGGCGGGTCCGGCTCCGTGGTCAGCTCGACATTCGCATGAGGAGCGTTCGAGCGCCGGGGCCGCGCCCGCCTCGGGCGGCGGTGGCGCAAACGCTCCGAGCGCCGCCTGGAGTTCGCTTTCGGAGTCGATCAGGAAATTCGCGGAGGTGACGATCATGTCGCCTTCCTGCAAGCCCTTCAAAACGATCACATCGTCGCCGGCGTGCGAGCCCACTTGCACCTCGCGGGGCTCAAAGTAGCCGTCCCCACGGCTCACGAAGGCAATCTGGCGCGTGCCCGAGTGCAGAATTGCGCTGGCGGGCACCACCAGTTGCCGCCCCAGCGACTGCTTCAACGAAACGTTCACGAACATTCCCGGCTTGAGTTCCAGCCGGGGGTTTGGAAACACCAGGCGCACTTTGGCGGTGCGCGTATCGGGATCCACCTGCGGGTAGATGAAGTCCACGCGGCCCGACCAGACGCGCCCCGGATAAGTGTCTACCGTCAGCGTGGCGTTGTCGCCGGCGTGGATTCGCCCGAGATCGTTTTGAAAAACCTGGGCCTGCACCCATACCACGGACAAGTCGGCAATCGTGTACAGGCGCATTTCCGGCTGAACGGCTACGCTCGGCAGCGCATTGCGCTCGGTGATGTAGCCGGAGACCGGCGAATCAACCTCGAGTTCCTGCTGCACCTGCCCGCTCGATTCCAGCCGGGCGATCTCCTGCGCAGGGACGCCCCACTGCTTCAGGCGTTCGGCGGCGGCGGTGAGCAACGCCGCGGCCCCGGAGCGCACGCCGGCGACCGTGCTCTGCGCCACCTGCTCCTGATTTTGCCGGGCGGCAAGATACTCGCGTTCGGTGGCGACTAGATCGGGGCTATAAATGGTGAACAACGGCTGGCCCTTGCGGACGTACTGATAGGTGGCGTCGGCGAACACCTTCTGGATATAGCCGGAAAAGCGCGTCTGCACGTACGCGAGGCGCGTCTCGTCCACGGCGACGTTGCCCGTGGCGCGAATCTCGTCGACGACGTTTTTCCGCTCCACCGCGCCGGTCTTCACGCCGATGCTTTGCATCCGCTGCGGCGAGATCTGCACCGGCACCAAAGGAGCCTCGAATGCTGCGCCCGATGGTGCCGGCGCAGCTCCCGCTTCCGGCGTTGCGCCGCTTTTCGGAGCGGAGGGCGCCTGGCCGGTCGTCTTCGTGGAGGTGACGTGCCACCAAATGCCCGCCAGAAGACCTGCCAGCACCAGATTGCCCACCAGGGCGAGCACGAAACCGGTGCGATAGCTTTTCATTGTCGGGCTCCTTCCGCGCGCAGCGACAATCCCGTCAGTTCCTCGACCCGCGCCAGGGCCGTCTCGTATTCCGCGGCGCTCTGCCAATACCCCTCGTCCAATTGCAGCACGTCGAGAAACGAAGCCAGCAGCGCCTGAAAATCCCGGCGATTGTTCTGGTAGGCCGCCACGCCCGCCTGGAATTCCGCGCGGGCTTGCGGCAGCAGGCCCTCGCGGTAGATTTTCAGCAGCTCGGCGGTCTGCTGGGCCGTGTCGAATGCGGTGCGCAGTTCCAGCGCCACTTGCTGCGATTCGGCTTCGTGCTGGCTGCGCGAGCGGCTGAGTTCCGCTTCCGCCTGCGCCAGCTCGGGACGCTGCTTGCGGCCGCGGTAGATGGGGATGCGAATGCCGAAGCTCACCGTGTAACGGGCGCGATATTGAGTCGGGTCGGGCCGCTCCCACATGTACTGCACGTTGAAGTCGGGATAGAAGTCCTTGTGCGCGAGGTCCACTTGCAGCTTCTGCCGTTCGACCATCCTCTCCGCGGCGGCGATGGCGGGGTTCTGAGCCTTGGCGGCGGTGAGAACCTCATCGTAGGTGTAGGGAAACGGCGTGTCCGGCAAACTGGCCGGCTCGATATCCGGCGCGGCTTGCGAGCGGCCGAGGAGTTGCTTGAGCCGCGCCTGCGACCTGGCCACATCGAGATGGCGCATCGTGATTTCCTGAAGCAGTTTCGTCCGTTCGAGCTGGGCTTGCAGCATGTCCTGCTGGCTACCCATGCCGGAGCGGTACCGCGCGTCAACCGCTCTTTCGACCTCATTGAGCAGCGCGCCATCGCTCTCGAGAATGTCCATGGTTTTCGATAGATAGGCGAGCTGGAAATATTCGGTCTTCACCCCGGACAGAATCGACCGGCGCTGCGACTCGTACTGCTGCTGCACGGCCTCGGCGTCGCGCTTGGCGACCTCGCCGCGCAGGCGCAGCTTCCCTGGATACGGAATCTCCTGCGAGACGCCCAGGGCCACGTAGGCCATCTCGCTGTTCGTATACCCGGCAAACGGGCGCGGGCTTCCCACGCTCAGGTGCTGCACCATGAATTCGGGATCGGGCAGGGTGGAGACCTGCGTAGGGATTTCCTGCGCGGCCTTCCATTCCTGCCGCGCGGCCTGCAGCTGCGGGCTATTCTGCTCCGCCTCCTGCAGCAACTCGGCGAGCGGAGTCACCGTCGACCGGGGTTCGGCTGGAGCTTGCACACCGGGAGGCTGCGCCAGTGTCGCGCCGGACAAAATGAGCCAGCCCATCAGAATGCCCAGGCTCCCGCCCGCCAGCCGAAGCAAAAGCCTCGCAGTTCCCTTCCTCAGCAACAGTGAAGACATCTTCTTCTCCTCGGAATGCGCACCTGATGGGCCAGCCTGCGCGGTGCGATGAATGGAAGTCGCACCCGATCGGGGCCTGGCGGTTCGTCACGGCGAACTGGGACACAGAGAGACACGCGGCGGCGCGCAATAGCGCCCTGGAAAGGAGCTTTAGATCAGGAAAGAGGAGTGGAGCGTGTACAGGTCAGGAGGCGAATGTTGCATGGTGCCGAGTCCTGGGCTGTAGGCTCCGGCCCGCGCGGTGACCACGGGCAACGCCAGTCGAGCCGCGATGCCAGGCACCGCTGCGCGCAGGGCTGCGGACTCTTGCGGCAGACCGATCTGGGGATGCGAGGCCGTTTTCGCCGCGCAACACTGGTGCGCATGCTGGCCCGGCAGGCACTTCATCGAGTGGCAGCACGCCATCGCCTGGTGGTCCGCCGGGGCCGGGACAAAACAGTCCGCCCCTTGCAGCGCCAGAAGCGCCGTCGCGACCAAGGCCAGAAATGCGGCTCGGCGAATCATCTTCGTCTCCGACTCTACTGGTATTAGGACGCAGCCGTCAAGCAAATGGGTACCGGGGTATAGGCGGATTCATCACAGGTGGCCGATGGCTATACGGAGAATTTCTGGGCAATGGGAAAACGGCGGCCCACACTGAAGGCCTTGGAGGTCACCTTCAAACCCGGGGGCCCCTGCCTGCGCTTGTACTCGCTCCGGTCCACCTGGCGGGCCACGGACTGGACCAGGGCAAGCGGAAACCCAGTCTGCTGTGCAATCTGCTCGGCGGTGCGGAGATCCTCGACGTAGGCCTTCAGGATGCGGTCCAGGACCTCGTAGGGAGGCAGTGAATCCTGGTCCGTCTGGTTGGGCCGAAGTTCGGCCGAAGGGGCCTTGGCAAAGACTTCTTGAGGGATGCGCTCCCCGGCGCGATTGGCCAGGTGGGCCAGCTCGTAGACCATCCCCTTCGGAACATCGGAAATGATGGCCAGACCGCCCGCCATATCGCCATAGAGCGTGCAGTAGCCCACGGCAATTTCGGACTTGTTTCCCGTGCTCAGCACCAGCGACCCGAATTTGTTCGACAGCGCCATCAAGAAATTCCCGCGGATGCGCGCCTGCAGGTTCTCTTCGGTCGTATCCTCGGCCAGGCCGGCAAAAACCGTTGCCAGCGTCTGGCGGTAACTGCGGAAGGTCTCCGTGATCGGCAGGACCATCAGCTCGATCCCCAGATTCTTGGCGAGCCGCCGGGCATCGCCCAGGGCGGCGTCGGAGGAATAGGGCCCGGGCATGGCGACGCCGAGAACATTAGCCGGACCCAGAGCGTCAACGGCCAGCGCGGCCACCAGAGAGGAATCGATGCCGCCGCTCAGTCCGATGACCACCTTGCGAAAGCCGCACTTCCGGACATAATCGCGCGTGCCCAGCACCACCGCCCGGTAGACGCTTTCGGTTTCATCGCCGCTCTGGCGGTGGACATCGCCCGTGCCCGTCGCGGTGTCGAAGTACACCAGATCTTCCTCGAACGATTTCGCCTGCGCGGCAATCCGGCCGTCGGGAAGAATCGCCATGCTGGAACCGTCGAAAATCAGGCTGTCGTCGCCGCCCACTTGGTTCACGTAAACGACGGGCAGGCCGTGGCGGCGGGCGATGGCGCGCAGCATATCCTGGCGCAGCGCGCGCTTGTCCTGCGTGTAGGGCGAAGACGAGATGTTCAGAAGCAGCGTGGTTCCCTGCGACACCAGCTCGGCCACCGGATCGCGCTCGTACAGCCGCTGCTTCCAGAAAATCTTGTCGTTCCAGCAATCCTCGCAAATCGTGATTCCCAGCTGCTCCGCCGCCAGGGGAAAAACGTGCTGGGTGCTGGCCGGCCGGAAGTAGCGTGTTTCATCGAAGACGTCGTAGGTGGGCAGCAGCATCTTGTGCTGCTCGAACAGAACCTTTCCCGAGGCGATCAGTGCGGCGGAATTCGCCACGGGTTTGCCGGTATCATCGGGCGCCTTGCCCACATAACCAATGATCGACGGCAGCGGAATCTCCCGCGCCAGCGCTGCCAGTTCCGTCTGATTGCGCTGGGCAAAGGCCGGCCGCTCGATCAAGTCCTGCGGCGGATAGCCGCACAGGCACAGCTCGGAAAAAACCGCCAGGTCGGCGCCCCCGGATTTCGCCGCGTGCGCCAGCTCCAGAATCCGGGCTCGATTGCCCTGGAAATCACCGACCGTCGGATTGAACTGTGCCAGGGCGATCTTCATCGGGGGTTTTCGGATCGTGGGATGCCGCCAGGCTCCCGAAGGAAAAGCAAAGGCTCCCGGAGGCTTACTGCCCCGGGAGCCCGGAAAATGCTCGCGTTGGTCAACTTACACCGGCGCCGGCATCGAAGTCGCTCATGGCATCGTCCACGGAAGGGCCGGAGGCCCCACGCCCTAGACGGTGAACGAACTCCCGCAGCCGCAGGTGCTCTTGACGTTGGGATTGTTGAACTTGAAGCCCGAGCCTTCCAGCGTCTCGATGTAGTCGATGGAAACGCCCTCGAGGTACATCTCGCTCATCTGGTCGACCATGACCTTGAGGCCGTCGAATTCATAGATGTTGTCGGCCCCCTCGTTCACGGCGTTCTCAAAGGCCATGTGATAGCTGAAACCCGAGCAGCCGCCGCCAACCACGGCGACGCGCAAGCCTGTGGGCGCGGGACTCTGCTGCGATAGAATCTCTTTTACTTTGGTTATGGCTACCGGCGTCAGTTGAACCATTCTCTCCCCCTTCAGCGGGATTTCGCACGGCGGGCCTCGCATGGCGTCCCAAGGGACCTGCGGAGACTCCGCACCACCTCATCGAAACCAATTATACCAGATTTGGCGGTTGGCCGGACCAGGAAACCGGGGCCGGAGTGCCCCGGCCCCGTGCCAGTTCAGACACGCGGTCACCGGTAGCGGCACGGGTGCGCAGGCGCGTTACACCGAAGAAACCGGAGCGACTCCACGGGTGTACAACGGCACGCCAAGCCCCTAAACTAGTAAGACCTTATGAAACATACCATCACATTGATTCCCGGAGACGGGATCGGACCGGAAGTGGCCGTAGCCGTTAAGAAAATCATCGCCGCGGCGGGCGTGGAGATCACCTGGGAAGAGATGTCCGCGCGGGGCGACATTGACCGGCGCGGCGATGAGCTCGCGCAGTCGGCCGTAGTGGCATCCATCCGCAAGAACGGCGTGGCGCTGAAGGGGCCGCTGGCGACGGCGGTGGCCATGGGCCCGCCCAGCATCAACGTGGGCCTGCGGAAGGCGCTCGACCTCTACGCGAACGTGCGTCCCGTCAAGAACCTGAAAGGTGTCTCCTCGCGCTACTACGATATAGACATGGTGCTAATCCGGGAAAACACCGAAGACCTGTACGCTGGACTGGAGCACGAGGTCGTGCCCGGCGTGGTCGAAAGCCTGAAGATCATCACCGAAAAAGCCTCGACGCGGATTGCCCGGTTCGCCTTCGAGTACGCCCGGAAGTGGAACCGCAAGAAGATTCACAGCATCCACAAAGCCAACATCATGAAGCTGTCGGACGGCCTGTTCCTCACCTCGATTCGCAAAGTGGCCGCCCAATACCCGGACATCGAATACATCGAGATGATCATCGACAACGCGTGCATGCAGATGGTGCTCAACCCGCACCAGTTCGACATGCTGCTGCTCACCAATCTCTACGGCGACATCATGAGCGATCTCGCCGCGGGACTGGTCGGCGGGCTCGGCGTTGTTCCCAGCGGGAATATCGGCGAAAACGTGGCCATCTTCGAGGCCGTGCACGGCACCGCCCCGGACATCGCGGGCAAAGGAATCGCCAATCCCACCGCCCTGCTCATGAGCGCCATCATGATGCTCGAATATCTCGATGAGGTGGCAGCCTCGCAGCAAATCGAAGCCGCTCTGCACCAAGTCTACCGCGAAGGCAAGTCGCTCACGCGCGACGTGGGCGGCACCGCCACCACCGCGGAGTTCACCGACGCGGTCATGGGAGCGCTCGCCGCGAAAGTCTAGACGTCTCCGCTCCCCGTAATCCGCCCTCGCCCATGGCCAGTGGCAAATTGGCGACGCCCGGCGCGCCGCGCCCGGGCCGCTTCCCCGCCCTTTGCTAGACTCGCCCAGAAGGGGGCCCTCCATGCCGGACGTGCCGTGGACGAAAATTCTCTATCGCGTGCTGAGTTGGGGCACGCTCGCGGCGCTGGTGGTGACGCTCGTGCTGATCCTGCGCAAGTCACCGCTTCCCGATGTTCCTTACGACCCCGCCGCCGCCGCGCGCGTCGAACAGAAGTTCACCGCGGCGGAGCAGGCCCGCGCCGCTGGACAACCTGCCCAGGTGCACATGGATCGCACCGAGCTGAATTCTTACCTGGCGCAAAATCTCGAACTCGAGGGCTCCGCGCCGGCGAGCGGCGCGGCACCGGGCCAGCCAGCCGGCGATCCGCCGACCGTGGAAGAAGTGCGCTCGACGGTGAAGGACGTCACGATCGACTTGGAGGGCGACCTGGTGAAGGCCTACGTCGTCTTCGACTTTCACGGCAAGGATTTGTCGCTCGAACTCGACGGGCGCCTCGGCTCGCAGGACGGCTACCTGAAGTTCCAGCCCGTCGCGGGAAAGTTCGGGTCGTTTCCGCTGCCCCAATCCGCGCTGGACGCGGCCGTGCAGCAGTTGATGGCCTCGCCTGAAAACCGGGAGAAACTCCGCCTGCCGCCCGAGATCAGCGGCATCCAGATTGTGAATGGCGAGGTGGTGATCTCGTATCAGTGACGATCCCGCCAGGATCGTCATCCAGAGGATGGCGTATCGGCTTCCTCAAACGGGATCGACTCCGCGCGTTTCAAGCCTTCGGCAGAGCGTCGCCCGGCACCCACCACCCGTGCACCTGGCTGTAAATGCGGTACGGCAGCCGCACCGTGGCCACCGGCCCGTCCTCCATGTGCAGCGCATCCACAATCACCAGGTCCGAGCGCCCGCCTTCCAGCAAACGGTTGGCCACGCCCACCAGATACCCATCTCCTTCCGGCGCATTCTTGCTGCGCGGAATGAAGCAGCACTCCTGCAGGCTGGAATCGTCGCCGATGAAGAATTCCGACGTGGCGCGCGTGGCGTGGTCGAAGCGCGTGTAGGAGTTCGTCGGCCGGAACGCCAGGTTGCCCAGCTTCGGATTCAGCGGCTTGGTGGGGTCGGTGGTGGGCATGAAGCCGATGCGATACGGAATCGTCTGGTACCGGTCGTCCTGCCGCGGCAGCACGCCGGCCTGAGGGTACAGCCGCTCCATGTTGTATTCGGAAATATCCTTCTTCGACAGATCCACCGAAAGGCGAGTGAGGTAACCCACCGCGGACTTCGGGTCGAACGGCTCACCGTGAAGATTGGGAAAGAACGGGAACTGATTCTTCAGCGCCATGTCCATGTCGACGTACATCTTGTTGCCGTCGGAAAACGCGCCCATCACGTGCGTGGCGCAGCGTTCCGGCCCTTTGAACCAGCGCACGTCCTTGCCGTCGCCGCCGCGCTCCATCACGCCGAACCACGTGGGCAGCGCCGAGTCCCACGCGTAGTGCACCTGCCCCTGCTTCATCCGCTCGACGTTGGTCGCCATCGGAATCACCAGGAAGGCGATGTATTTTTGCGACACCGCAAAGTCGTGCACCATGCCGACGTAGGGCGCCTTGATCCATGCCTGCCAGGTGATGTGGCCCTTGGCGTCCGCCGAGAAGACGCAGACGTCGTCGGTGGCGAAGCCCTTGGCCTCGTAGCCGAACGCGATCATTTCTCCCGTTGCGTAATCGAACTTGGGATGCGCGGTGTGCGTCAGGCTCTTCAGCTCGCCGTGATAGGTGTAGTAATCGTCCACGGTTTCGAGCGTCAGCGGATTCATCGCCACCGGAGGACTGTCCTCCTTGAACGCGAACAGATGCCCGTGATGAAACGCGATGTGCGTGTTGGCCGTCCCGCGGCTCACCTTCGCCACGCTGGGATCGTCGGTGAAGTGGTTGCGGTACATCCCGAACAGCCTCCTGCGCGCCGCCGCCTGCGCCTTGAACCGCTGCGTCCGCGCGTAGCGGGATTTGAAATCCACGTGGCCGTTCGCGATGCGAAACATGCTGACGTGCCCTTCCCCGTCAAACGGGATGTTGCCGGTCATCGGGGGATATTGCCAGTCCGGCCCCACGCGATAGAACGCGCCGTTGATGCTCGCGGGTATCTCGCCCTCGACGTCGCAATCCTGAATATCGCATTCGCTGCGGAACGGGCCCGCGCCTCCCAGATACGAAGCGGGCGGAAAATGCACCGTCTCGGCCTGCGCCGAAGGCGCAAAGGACGAGGCGCCCAGCACCGCGGCACCGGTGCCCGCCACCGTCGCCAGCGTGCCCATGAAGCTCCGGCGATTCATGGCCTTGCCGCTGCCGGTCTTCTTCGGCTGATTGGTTTTCTTTTTCATCGGACCTCCTTGGAGTCGTGGCACAGCCACTCCTGGCTGTGCTCTTGCCTTGGGGCCGGCTTCCTACACGCCCGGCGGCACGCCCGCCGGCGGGTAGACGCGATACAGCAGCCAGTAAATCACCACGCCGGTGACCGACACGTACAGCCAGAGCGGAAGCGTCCAGCGGGCAATGGCTCGGTGCCGCGCGAACTGCTCCCGCAGCGCGCGCGTGAGCGTAATCAGCACGAGCGGAACAATCGCGGCGGCCAGAATCGTGTGCGAAATCAGCAATGTGAAGTACGCCGGGCGAATCCACCCGTGGCCGCCGAACCGCACCACACCCGCATGCGCGTGAAAATAGAGGTAAAAGACGAGGAAAAGTACCGAGGATAGGAATGCCGCGACCATGCAGAAGCGGTGCAAGAGAACCCGGCCCCGCCGGATGAAAACGTATCCGCAAAGCAGCAGAGCCGTGGAGACCGCGTTGAGCCAGGCGTTGAGCAGCGGCAAGGACCACAGAGCGGGGAATTTCATCAGCAACGCGTTCTCACAGGCCAGCGCGAGGACGGCACTCATCGCATCGCCAGCTTATCGAGAATCATCCACAGCAGCAGCAGCGGAATATGAGCCACGGTGGCGTGCATCAGCCATTTGGCGCGCGCGTTGGTCCGCGAGCGGTTGGCCCACAGCCCCACCTGCAGCAGCACCATTCCCAGCGCCAGCGACCCGAAAAAGTAAGGAATGCCCGCCATGCCGACCACCGACGGCAGCGCGCTCACCCACACCAGAATCGCCGACGTGCAGATGATCTGGCGGAACGTGGCGTCGCCCTTGGGGTCCACCGTGGGAAGCATGCGGATGCCCGCGCGGGCGTAGTCTTCGCGGTAAATCCACGCGATGGCCATGAAGTGCGGAAACTGCCAGAAGAACAAAATGCCGAACAGCACCCATCCGCCCAGCGACAGCGAGCCGTGTGCGGCAGCCCATCCGATCACCGGAGGCAGCGCTCCGGGAATCGCTCCCACCGCCGTCGAAAGCGTTGTGCGCGTCTTGAGCGGCGTGTAGAGCCCCAGATACAGCGCGGAGGTGGCCAGAGCCACCAGACACGCGAGTCCGCTCGCGCCCACGGCCAGCCAGGCGCCGCCCAGGATCGTCGCGCCCACGCCGAACCGCAGCACCTCGCGCGGCAGCAACAGGCCCGCAGGCAGCGGCCGCGCCGCCGTGCGCCGCATGCGCGCGTCCATCTCCCGCTCGATATATTGATTGAGCGACGCCGCGCCGCCCGCCACCAGCATGGTGCCGAACACCGTGTGCAGCAATCGCGCCCAATCCAGTGGTCCCGCCGAGCCGAGGTAGAAACCCGCGATGGTGGTGATCACCACCAGAAACGTCACGTCGGGTTTCATCAGCACGACGTACGCCCACGGCTTGTCGAACGTCGAGACGCTTTCCGCGCGTAGCTCGTTCATGAGATTTCTCTACGCTCCCGTGCCGCCGGAAGAAGGTGCGGGCGAAGAGGCAGCCACAACTGCCGCCGGGCCGGTCAGCCGGAAGCACATCATCATCAGCAATACCGACGAAGCCAGCGTCAGCGCGCCGCCCAACACATGAGCCACCAACAGCGCCACCAGAAATGTGACCGGCTCCGCAAAACGAGCCTCAGAGATCATGGCCCACCACGCCGCCAGCCCCAGCAGAAATTGAATCCCAAAAAAGGAGTGCAGCAGCGCCACGCCGATGCGGAGTTCGCGCACCCCGCGAAAACGCTTCTTCACCGCGCGGCCGGCCCAGAAAACCATCACCGTCACCACGCAGGCGCCCACCACGTGCGGCGTCAGGTCCAGCGCCCCGTGGCGCAGTGCGGCGCCCAGCAGGATTTGCACCACGATGGCGATCGTCGTCCAGAAGGTGAGCGTGCGCGCGCTCGGAGATCCGGCGTCGGCGAGTTGCGGAAGGTCGCGCTGCCACCAGGGGCTCAGGTACAGCGTGAGTCCCACGATGGTGAGAAAAAACAACTGCGCCAGAGTCGCGTGCACCGTAGCCGATAGCCCCGGATTGCCCATCAGCACGCGAATGCCGCCCAGCACCGCCTGCGCGATCACCAGCGCGAGGGCATTCCAGCCAAGCCGCCGCGCCAGGGGCCGGCGGTCGGCCCGCGCGATCCAGATGGCCAGGACCAACGTGAGAATCGCGACGATGCCCGCGATCACGCGGTGGCTGTATTCGAAGCGCGTCCCGCCCACCATCGGCGGAATCAGCCGGCCGTAGGCCAGCGGCCAGTCGGGAACCGAGTCCCCGGCCTCATTGTTGGTCACCATCGCCCCGGCCAGAAGCAGCAGAACCGTGAAAAACGAGGTGAGCCAGGCAAAACGGTACAGGCCGAGCGATGGCTGCGTTTGATCGGACGATGTCATGGCTGAAAAAGTCTCCCTATTTTATGAAGGCGGCAAGGAAAAGGCAAAGGCATAAATCCGCAGAGATGACCCTAGCAATTCGCGCCCGCCGATTCAAGGAAATGTTGGTCTACGCGAGCCGGAAGGCGAGCTCGATTCGCTCCTGACCGGCGCGGCACCGCCACGCAGAAGCCGCAAAAACACAGCCCACCGCAGAGGCGCGGAGGGCCCAGAGAAGCCACCCGCACTTCGGATTTCGGACTCTACATTACTTCGCGGGCGCCGTGTCCGGCAGGGGCGTTCCCTGCTGCAGGATCAACTGCCATCCCTTCGAGGTGGCCACCCACACGGCAGCGATGCGCATGTGAACGGTCAACGGCGCCATCCCGGTCACACCGGGGCGCGGGACCATTCCCACTTCGGCCAGAGCAGTCACCACCGCACCTCCGTCAAACAGGGTCGCCTTGAGATCCTTGCTCTCGAACTTGTTGAGGTCGTAGGGGCCCGTTCCGAGCATGTTTAGGAACTCGCCCTTGTTCTGCAGGATCGCGTTGCCGTGAATGAAGGTTGCGTTATCGGCCATCATCCGCCCAATCGCGGCGGCATCCCCGGTAGCGGTGGCGTGCAGGAATTGCTTCTGCAGGTCGAGCGCCTGCGCTTCGGTCAACTGTTTTCCGGCACCCTGCGCCAGCGCTACCTGCGGCATAGTGGCACATGCGATTCCAATCGCCATGAACAAAATCCCACTTATTGAGAGCGCATTCATTCCACGCATCATCGAGTTGCCTCCTCGGCGGTTTGCATTCCTTCCGGCGCGCGGATTCTATCAAGAGCGGCGGAAAAGTGAAACACGGAGGAACACGATGCGGGAGCGACGCGCCCGGTTATTTCAGCTGGCCGAATAAGGGCTCGTCTTAGGGGGTCGGAGCTTCAGCTCCGACATGAGGCACGCCTTTTCATCAGGGGTTTTAACCCCTGAGGCAGTACGCTTTCAACTCTTTCCGCTATTGGCCGCGCTGGCTCGCTCACCAGCCGGTTTGGTGGCCCTGGTTCTGCTCGTCGAGCCACTGCTTGAGCGGCGCGAAATAGTCGAGGATGGCGCCGGCATCGATCTGCTTTTCGCCGGTGAGCGCTTCGAGGGCCTCGGGCCACGGACGGCTTTGTCCCATCGCCAGCATCTGGGCGAGCTTGGCGCCCGCGGCCTTGTTGCCGTAGATCGAGCAGCGATGCAGCGGGCCGGTATAGCCGGCGACGCGGCAAAGCGCGCGGTGAAACTGGAATTGCAGCACAAAGGACAAGAAGTAGCGCGTGTAGGGCGTGTTGTCCGCGATGTGGGACTTCGCGCCCGGATCGAAGTCCGCCTCCGTGCGCTCGACCGGTGGCGCGATACCCTGATACTCGCGGCGCAGCGCCCACCACGCCTGGTTGTACTGCGAAGGCGGAATCTTCCCGGAAAACACGCCCCAGCGCCATCGGTCCACCACGAGGCCGAACGGAAGAAACGCGACCTTCTCGAGCGCCCGGCGCAGCAGCAACCCTATATCCGCCGAAGCCGGCGGCACCGCATCGAGCAGGCCGATCTGCTTCAGATATTCCGGCGTGACGGAAAGCGCGATCGTATCGCCGATGGCTTCGTGGAAACCGTCGTTGGCGCCTCCGCGGAAAAGAGGCGGCAGTGTGTTGTAAGCGCGAAAATAGAAGTCGTGCCCCAACTCGTGGTGAACCGTCAGGAAATCATCGGCGGTCTGCCGAATGCACATCTTGATGCGCAGGTCGTCGGCAAGATCCACGTCCGAGGCGCTGGCATGGCAGACCACCTCGCGATCGCGAGGCCGCGTGAACATCGACCGCTCCCAAAACGTCGCGGGCAGCGGCGCAAAACCCAGCGAGGTGAAAAATCGCTCGCCGTCACGGACCATATCGAGCGGGCCGATATTCTTCGCCTTCAGGATGTCGCCCAGGTCGTACCCCGGATCGCTGCTGGCCGGACCAACCAGCGGGTAAATGTTGGTCCAATCCATCCCCCACATGTTGCCCAGCAGGTGCACGGGAATGGGCGCGTCCTCGGGCACCAGCGACGCGCCGTACTTCTTCGCCAGCTTCCAGCGCACGTAGGCGTGCAACGAAACGTACAGCGGCCGGACCTGCTGCCACAGGCGGTCCACTTCGGCGGCAAATGCCTCGGGAGGCATATCGTAATTCGAGCGCCACATCGCTCCGACGTCGGCGAAGCCCGCTTCGCGCGCCCCCTGATTCGCCAGCGCCACCATGCGCTGGTAGCGCGGCCGCATGGGAGACGCGACGGCGTGCCAGCCCAGCCAGGCGCGCCGCAGCTCGTCCGGATCGCGGCTCGTGGCCAGAATATTTTCGATGTCATCGAATTTCAGGCACTTCCCGGAGGGGCCCTCCGGACACCATTTTCCCTTGCCGTAGTCACCCTCGAGGGATGCACTGATCTGCGAAAGCTCGGCGCCCAGAGCCGGGTCGCGCGGCGCGGGCATCGGGACGGAAAGCTTCAGCAATACGAGCTTGCGCGCCACGTCGCTGGGGAGTTTCAGTTTCTCGTAACGGCGCGCCTGATATGCAAGTTCCGCGGTGGCCGCCGAAACCGCGGCGTCGGACTCCGCGGCCATCTTTTCGGTGTCGTCGGTGATGAAGGTTTCGTACACCCACTCGGCCCGCTCGGCCTTGATCCACAGATCCAACAGACGCGTCTCGGCGGCGTCCGTAAACCGCCGCGCTTCCTCCACCGTCGGCGGCCCTGCGGATGAGCCGAACCGCCTGCGGCTATCCCGGAAGTTCCAGCGCGCGCGGTGGCGTGCGCCCCGGCCAGAACTATCGCCAGGAAAACGGCGCGCTGCGCCAGCGAACGCAACCGGTCTATCTCCAAGGGGTCAACTCCTTCACACACCGAGAGACGGCACGACAGAGGTGCGGAAACCGCACAGAACACACCCATGGTAGGAAGGTGCGCCGCGTCACGGCCTCGGGCCCGCCAGCAGGCTCGCCATTTCGACGATGGCGCGCTCGACGCCGGCGCGGTCCACGTCGTAGTGCGTGACCATGCGCACTTGCTGCTTGCCCATGGCCCCGCACAATATATTCCGCCGCGCCATTGCGGCGCAGACTTCCTGGGCGGTGCGCCCCTCCGCGCCGATCTCGAAGATGACGATGTTCGTAACCACCTTCCGCGGGTCCAGGACAATCCCGGGAATCTGCGCCAAACCATCGGCCAGGAACCGCGCGTTTTCATGATCGCGATGCAGCGTCTTGGGGCTTTCCTCCAGCGCGATCAGCCCCGCCGCGGCCAGCACCCCCGCCTGCCGCATGCCGCCACCCAACATCTTGCGGCCCACGCGCGCCTGGTCGATGAAGTCGCGCGATCCCACCAGCATCGAGCCCACCGGCGCGCCCAGGCCTTTCGACAGGCAGAACATCACCGAATCGAACATGCGCGTCAGTTCGGCCACGCCGCGCCCCAGCGCGACGGCCGCGTTGAAGATGCGCGCGCCGTCCAGATGCACGCGCAACCCGGCGGTGTGCGCGCGATCGCAGATTTCATCCATGACCGCCGGAGGGTACACCGCTCCGCCGTGCAGGTTATGCGTGTTTTCGAGTTCGATCAGGCCGGTGGGCGCGTAGTAGTAGACCTTCGGCCGGATCAGCGGCTCGATCATGGCCCACGTCAGAATCCCGTCGGGCGCCGCCACGGTGCACGGCATGCACCCGGCAACCGCGGACATCGAGGCCAGTTCGTAATTGACGATGTGCGAGCGCTGCTCGCAGATCACTTCCGTGTCCGGGACGCGCCCACGTCTTGATGGCCAGGAGATTCCCCATCGAGCCCGAGGGGACGAATAGAGCGGCTTCGCGTTCGAAAATTTCCGCGGCCCGCGCCTGCAGCCGATTCACCGTTGGGTCTTCGCCGTAGACGTCGTCGCCCACTTCCGCTTCGGCCATGGCCCGGCGCATGGCCGGCGTGGGACGCGTCACCGTGTCGCTGCGAAGGTCAATCGGGGAGGACGAGTGCGAGGTAGCGGCCGGCATGGCGCTTATCATAACCCCGGTGGCGCGCCCGGAGTCAACAGGCTGCACAAAAGGCGTATTTTAGGGGGTCGGAGCTTCAGCTCCGACATATTCCGCGCCTTTCCATCAGGGGTTTTAACCCCTGAGGCACGATTTCGACTTTCTCTCCAAACTGTTACGGGTTGAAAAACGAGGCGCGCTATCGCGAGGGGGCTACACCCGCCGCGCGGTGTGCAGGATCACGCTGCCGAAATTCCACGACGCCACGCGCACCTCGGCGAAACCGGTCTTCTCCAGCAGCGCCGCGAGACCCGCGGGCGAAGGAAACTTCGCCACCGAGCCGGGAAGGTACGCATACGCCTGGCTGTCACCGGATATTGCTCCGCCGATGCGCGGCAAGAATCCGCCGGAAGTAGAAGCGGAACAGCGCTCCCATCGGGCCGGAGCCCGGTTCCGAAAATTCCAGAATGCCCACTTGCCCGCCCCGCTTCAGTACGCGCGCGATCTCGCGCAGCCCTTGCTCGTAGTTGGCCAGATTGCGAAATCCGAACGCCGAGGTGACCAGATCGAAGCTCGCGTCCGGAAACGGAAGATGCAGGGCGTCGGCGGCGGAGAAGACTACGGCGCGGTTTCCGGTGCTGGCCTTGACGCGCGCCCGCACCAGCATCGGCTCGACGAAGTCGCTGCCGATCACCGGCCACCGCGCCTCCCTCGATGCGCCCTGCGCCGCCGCACGCACCCGGTCCAGCGCAAACGCCAGGTCGCCCGTGCCGCAGCACAGGTCCAGCACGCGCGCGCCGGGCTGCGCGAGGATGGCGCGGAACCGCCGGGCGGTGCGCCAGCGCCAGACGTGATCGAGCGAAAAAGACAGCAGATGATTGAGGAAATCGTAGCGCGGCGCGATGCGCGTGAACATCTCCCGCACCTGCGCGGCGGCTTCGCGTTCGTCGCGCGAGCCTTCCGGCCGCGTGCCGCCCAGCGGCGCTTTCGAAGAAGCCGCCAGCGTCATCCGCGGCGTACCTTGCCGGGAATCGTGGCGCCAAACGACGTGGCGTTTACAACCTGCGGGAGCGCGCGCACCACCCGGGCGACGAGCGGCCAGGGAATCTCGATGCCCCACTCGGTCTTTCCGATGCGGCGCGGCAGCACCCACAGCACGCGCCCGCCGCGCGTCTTCTTGTCACCCGCGAAAATCACGCGCAGCCGCGCGAAGTCGATCTCGGGCAGCGCCGGCAGCGGCCCCACCGACGCGACCACCCGCAAAATCCGCGCCGCGTCGAAAGCGTCGAGGCGGTCCATCGCCACCGCGAGCAGCGTCGCCGCATGCATGCCCCAGCCCACCGCCTCGCCGTGCAGAAACCGGCGGTAGCCCGTGGCCGCTTCCAGCGCGTGCCCAAACGTGTGGCCGAAATTCAGGATCTGGCGCAGGCCGCTCTCGCGTTCATCCGCGCTGGCCACGCGCGCCTTGATGGCGATCGACCGCGGGATAATCCAGTCCAGCGCCTCGGCGTCGCGCCGGAGCACGGCGGACATCCGCCCCTCGAGAAATTCAAAAAGCTTTTCATCGGCGATCACGCCGTACTTCACCACTTCGTACAGCCCCGAGCGGTATTCCCGGTGCGGAAGCGTGCGCAACATGTCGGGATCTGCGATCACCAGCTTCGGCGGATAGAACGCGCCCACCAGATTCTTTCCTTCCGGCAAATCCACGCCCGTCTTCCCACCCAACGAGCTATCCACTTGCGCCACGACGGTCGTGGGAATGTGGACCAGGCGGACGCCGCGCAAATAGGTGGCCGCAGCGAAACCCGCCACGTCACCCACCACGCCGCCTCCCACCGCCACGATGATGGCGCGGCGGTCGGCCCCCGCGCGGACCAGTTCCCGCGCAATTCCTTCCACTGTCGCCAAGCGCTTGGCGGATTCGCGGTCGTCGAACAGGATCGGATGGCGCGCTCCCGGAATCTTCGACGCCAGCGCCCGGCCGCAGCAGCGCCACACCCCCGGCGACGAAAGCACGAACGTCCCCGTCGAATCGCCCAGGCGGGCGATGAGCGAGGCTGCGTCGGCGATCGCCCCGCGGGCGCAGTGCACGCTGTACGGACCGGCTGAGCTGGTGACACGAATCGTGGGCATGGTCGCAAGAGAAATGTAACAGAAGCACGGAAGTTGAGGAAGTGGAGGAGGCAGAGGAGTAGAGGATGTAGAGGAAAGGCGGTCACCGCAGAGGCGCAGGTGCTGCGGAGAGACAGAGGAGCCTGAAGCGGCAAGAACGTCGAGGGTACCTACGACCTCTCTCACAAATGTTTCTTAGGAGGCCGGGGCTTCAGCCCCGGCGCTGGCGTATTCGTTTCCAGGGGGCTTTAGCCCCTGAAGCCAGGCTAAGAAACCTGCCACACCATTTGGGATGAGTTGTCGTCTTCTGCAATCGGGTTACGCTGCCACAAACACGATCTCGGGAAGGATGCGCGGTGCGGAAACTAAAGGGAGTCCCGGTGCGTATCTAGCTGCGAGGAAGGGAGAAGGGCGACATGCTGAAGTTCTTGCTGTGGTGCATCCTCCTCGTACTGTGCTGGCCGCTGGCGCTACTGGCGCTTGTGTTGTACCCGATCGTGTGGCTGCTGTTGCTGCCGTTCCGTCTGGTCGGCATCGCCGTCGGTGGAGTGTTTGACCTGCTGGGCGCAATCATCGGGCTTCCGGCGCGTGTCTTGCGGGGACCGAGGCCACGCAGCGCCTAGCGGCTTAGCGGAATTTGGCTTGGAGTTCGCCGAGCGAGGCCAGGATGACGTGCCCCGTGATCGCCAGGCTGCGCGGGCTGATCTTGTCGAGGGTGTCTTCGGCGGTGTGCCAGTAGCCCAGCGCCTGATAGCCGGAGAGATCGATCAGATCCACGGCCGGTACGCCCCGATGAAGAAACGGATCATGGTCGTCATCGATGGCTTCCGGCTCATGCGACACGAAGACGTCCTGGTAGCCGAGCCGCACAGCCGCCTTCCAGACGAGGTCCGTGAGCCATTTTGTTGAATTCGCTTCGCGTACAATTTCCAGATTCTTCTGCCCAATCATGTCGGCGAGAATCACGGCGCGAACGCGCTTCAGATCGCCGGAAAGGGCTAGGCGCGCCGCCAGTTCCCGGCTGCCGTACACGCTGTCGGTGTCGGTCCACTCCGCCAGTTGCGCTTCCTCACCGTCGAGAAACGCGATCCACACGGCATTCGGCTGCGTCTTGCCCGCGCACAGCACGCGGGCCATCTCCAGCATCAGGCCGGTGGACGAGCCCCCATCCTCCGCGCCCACGAAATCCGGGACGCGCTTGGTGTCGTAGTGTGTGAGCAGGAGGATGATGCCCGGCCCGGTCCCGGGAATTTTCGCGACCATGTTCTTCATCTCGAGCGAGCCCAGCGGCGTCGCCGCGTGAAAATCGTCTTCCTCCACGACGCAGCCGAAGCCCTTCAATTGCGAGCGGATGTAATCCTGCGCCTGGCGGATGCCGGCGGACTCCGGCGGGCGAGGGCCGAAGCTGACGAGTTTTGCGACGTGCCCGTAGGCCTTCGCGCCGTCGAAGCCCCCGGTAGCGGAGGCGGGCGGTGCCGCTTCCGCGGCGGGCACGGCGGCTTGCGTCGCGGGCGATGCTGCCGCTGCGGTAACGGATGGGGATGGTCCCGCAGGCTCGCGGCTGCACGCCGCCAGGAAAACCAGACTCACAGCCAGAGCCGGCCAGAAAGCACTGCTCCGCGCCGGCACGTTAATCGGCCTCTCCTTCGGCCAGGGCCCGCGCGCGCTTGCGGCGGAGGACCACGTAACTCACCACCACGCCCACGAAGTACAGCACCACCATGGGCGCCATGAAGATCAGCATGGTCGTGGCATCGGGCGTCGGCGTGACGATCGCGGCCACCACCGTGATGCCCAGCAGGGCGTACCGGAAATTCTGGAGCAGGAATTTCGGAGTGACGATCCCGAACAACGACAGAATGAACACCACCACCGGCATCTCGAAAATCAGCCCCAGCCCCAGCAGCACGATCAAAATCAGGTCGAAGTATTCGTTGATGCTGATGAGCGGCCGGATGGGGCCGTCATTGGCGAAGTGGATCACGTACGTCAGCACCTGCGGCAGCATCACGAAATAGCCAAACGCGATCCCGCACAGGAACAGCAGCATCGCCGAGGTAATGAAGCTGGCCACGGCGCGCCGCTCGTGCTTGTACAGCCCGGGCGCCACGAACAGCCACACCTGATACAGCACCCACGGCATGGCCATCACGATGCCCAGATACAACCCCATGTTGATGATCAGAGAGATGTATCCCGCCGGGCTGGTGTAGTAGAGCTTGTCGTCGAGATGATTGGCGCGCAGCGCCGTCTGCATGGGCGCCACGATGAAGTTGACGACGTACTTGGACACGGCCAGGCCGACGACCATGCCCACGCCGATCGCCGCCACGGCGCTGATCAACCGGCGGCGCAACTCGACCAGATGGTCGAAAAACGACATGGACGAGCCGGACTCGTCCTCGCCACGCTGCCGCGGCGGCAGCTCAGGCCGGGCCGACGCTGCCATCATTGCTCACTTCCTCGCTCACTTCCTCTGGATTTGGCACCGGCTCCGATATGGTCGACCGTTCGAGTACGTCACGGGAGGACATCCCGGCCGGATCGGTCTCCGGTGGCGGCGGCTCGGCGATCGTCGCGGCGTTGGGGCGGTCAGCGGTCACGGTTCCGGCCGCCGGCACGATCTCGGGCTCGCTCGCCCGCGGCGCCGGCTCGCTCGCCGCCCCCGCGGCCCCCGCGATGCGGCGTTCCTGCGCCTCGCGCTCCAGGTCGCGCATGTGTCCCTCGAAATTCGACCGCAGGTCGCCCGTATGCCGCCGGAACTCGGCCATCAGCTTGCCGAGGTTCCGCGCCAGCTCGGGCAGTTTCTCGGGCCCGAAAATAATCAGCGCGACAACGAAAATCACGATGAGATGAGGGACGCTCAACATGGGGAACTGTGTGGCCGCTTCCTCCTCACCATTGTCGCATAATAGAAGAGGGCCCGAGGCGTGTCAAACGCGCGAAACGACTGTGCTATACTTGGTTTCTGGCGCGTGATGAGATCCCAGATAAAATCCTCTCCCAGTCCAGCCGGCTCGGCGCGCGGTGCGCTGCTGCTGGTGCTGGTGCTGGCGGTGTCGGCGCTGCTCGGCGGCATCTACGGCCCCGCGGTCCGCGCCACGGCCGCCGGATCGGACGACCTCGAGGAGTCCGTCCGCAGCTTCACCCGCGTCCTCTCCATCGTCGAGCAGAACTACGCCGACCCGGTCGACAGCGATAAGGCCATCTACGACGGCGCCATTCCCGGCATGCTGCACGTCCTCGATCCTCATTCGAACTTCTTCGATCCCAAGCAGTACGCGCTGTTCCGCGAAGAGCAGGAAGGGAAATACTACGGCGTGGGCATGGTCGTGACCCAGCGCGAAAATCAGACCGTCGTCCAGTCGCCCTTCGTCAACTCTCCGGCCTACAAGGCCGGCATTCGCCCCGGCGATACCATCCTCAAGGTGGACGGCAAGAAATGCACCGGGCTGACCACCACCGAAGTCGCCGACATGCTCAAGGGCGCCAAGGGCACCCCCGTGCAGATTTCGCTCGGGCGCGAAGGCTGGGACAAACCCATCGAAGTCACCGTCGTGCGCGATGAAATCCCCCGCCCCGGCGTCGAGTTCTTCACCATGGTGAAGCCGGGAATCGGCTACGTGCGCGTCTCCACCTTCAATGAGACTACCGATAGCGATCTCGCCGACGCCCTCCGCCACCTCGACAGCGCCAAGCTCGATGGCCTCATCATCGACTTGCGCAACAACGGTGGCGGCTTGCTCAAGCAGGCTGTCGGCATGGCCGACATGTTCCTGGATAAGAACGAACTGGTGGTCTCGCACCGCGGCCGGGCCTCTTCGGAGAAGCGCTACTACGCCGATCATGGCAATCAGGGCCTGGCCCTGCCCCTGGTCGTGCTCGTCAACGGGCAAACCGCGTCCGCCTCGGAAATCGTTTCCGGCGCCGTCCAGGACCACGACCGGGGCTTGGTCGTCGGGGAAATCAGTTTCGGCAAGGGGCTGGTGCAAACCCAGTTCCAGGTGGGCTCGGACACCGCGTTGCTGCTCACCACCGCGCGCTATTACACACCCAGCGGCCGCCTGATTCAGCGCGATTACACCAACGAAACCCTCTACGACTACCATTACAACCCCAAGCCGCCCCGCGCCCCCGAGGTCAAGCTGACGGACGGAGGCCGCCAGGTATACGGTGGCGGCGGGATCACGCCGGATGTCGCCGTGGCGGCGCCGAAACCCAATGATTTCCAGGAGCAACTCGAGCGGCGCGGCGTGTTTTATCCCTTTGCGCAGGGCGTCGGCGATTTCGTGCGCTTCTATCTGGGCGAGAAGCCCTCCATCACCAAGGATTTCGTCGCCGACGACGCGGTGCTGGCCCGCTTGCGCAAGTTTCTCGCCGACCACCAAGTTCCCTTCACCGAGTCCGAAATCCAACAGAACCTTCCGTGGCTGAAATGGCAGATCAAGCGCGAGGTGTTTACCACCGTCTTCGGCCTCAACGAAGGCTACAAAGTGGCCCTCGAAAACGATCCGCAATTGGACAAGGCCATCGAGTCGATTCCCCAAGCCAAGGCCTTGTACACCAACGCCCGCAAGATCGTGGCCGAACGGCAGGCCGTTCCGCCGGAAAAGCCCTAGAGGCTGCTCCGCAGCCCAATTCTTGACCGGGCCACCGGCCCAAGCTCTCTGTGCCTTCCCGGCGTTGAATCCTTTGCCGGCACACTCCACTCGCTTCTCCGCCCGGAGTTCAGGTATGTGTCACGGCACAACGTTCGCTGGGTCACGGCGAGGAGCCCTGGCAGCGTGAAGCGATTTTCTGCGGAGTGCTTTGTCTACTTCGGCGGCGCCGCTTCCAGCTTGGCCAGGGTTTGCCGGGCCTCTGCGGAATCCTCGGCGCTGGGGGAGAGTTTCAAATACCGCCGCAACTGCACCGCTTCGCCGCGCGCATCCCCGTTGCCCGCGTAGATGCGCGCCAGCAGCATGTGCAGTTGCGGCAACCGGTTCCATTTGTCCAGCTTGATGGCGTCGAGCGCCTTGGCTTCCGCCTCGGCGGAACGATCGCCGTAAAACGCGGCGCTCGCGCTGTAATACAACGCGTAGAAATTGTCGACCGGGTCGAGGTCCAGCGCCCGCCCCGCCAGCCTTCCTACTTCCTGCCAATCCTTCGCTTGCGCGGCAAATTCCGCCAGACACAGATACGGCGCCACATATCCGGCATCCACCCGTTGCGCCTGCAGGCACGCGCCGCGCGCGTCCTCGGTCTTGCGCTCCGCCTTGAGGATCTGCCCCAGCACCACCCACGCCGCCGCATAGTCCGGGTACATCTGAATCGCTTTGCGCGCGTGCTCCTCCGCCGTGGGCAACCTCTTGTCCTTCAGCGCTCCACACGCTTTCTGATATTCGCTCGCAGCCTTGCCCGGGATGCGTAGCCGCGCCACGCTCACCGCCGGGCTGTGCACCCCAAACTCCGTCCACGAATTACACGCTTCCAACGTCGTCAGCTGATAGACGTCGGCGGAGATGGGACTGACCTCAATTCCGGGCGGAATTTCGTCCGGCAACGGATTCTTCGGCGATGTCGTTCCATTTGAACGAGAGATCCCGGTGATGCCGTCGAACGGGTCCCTGGGCGCTTGCGCCAAGACAGATCCCGAAAACAGGGTGATCGCTAATACGCAGGTCGCAAGGCGCAGGAACACAATGCCTGACAGTCTGCCAACCCTCCATCGGACGGCTCGCATGCGGCACGGCCCATCCCCAACAGAGACGCTGCGTTGGCTTCTTCGAATCTCCACCGTGCTTCAATAGTAATCCAATCCAGTTCCCTGCGCGCAACCAATTTCTAGCCGCGCCGCGACCGGACTTCGAGACCACGGGAGATGCGTGGCAAAGGCGCCGTCCAGGTCCGGTGCATTCCTTGGCCGTGCGGGCAAGATTTATCGTGGGCGTTGGAGGCGGCTCCCCTGGCCTCTTCAGACTCATGCCGCGGGAGATGGTGGACGTGGCCGGGCTCGAACCGGCGGCCTCCTCGTTGCGAACGAGGCGCTCTCCCAACTGAGCTACACGCCCACCGCGCTTTTCATTCTAGCAAACGCGCGCAGGACCGCCAATCAGCTTCGCGGACTCTCTTTTCGCCCCGTGCCGTCCCCGCACGCCGGCGGCCCCGCGCGGCGCCTCGCCCCTCCATGTACAATGAACCTATGCCCATCCGGCTCATCGCCATGGATATCGACGGCACGCTGCTCGATAGCCGCACCGAGCTCCCCCAGAATAACGCGCGAGCAATTGCCGAGGCCGCCGCCCGCGGAATCGAAATCCTGCTGGTCACCGGCCGCCGCTTCGACTTTGCCCGCCACGTCGCCGACGCCCTGTCCTGCGACCTCCACCTGATCGTCAACAACGGCGCGCTGATCAAATCCAAGACCGGACAGACCCACCAGCGCCTGCTGCTTCCCGCCGAGACCGCGCGGCAAGTGATCGAACTCACTCCTGAGTTTCGCTCCGACGCCGCCGTCTTTTTCGACCGCCCCCGCGCCCGCCAGGTCATTCTCGAGCGCGTGGACTGGGACGATCCCATTCGCGGGGGATATTTCCGCCGCAATCGCGAATACATCGCCGAAGTCGCCCCCCTCGCATCCTGCCTGGATGGCGACGACCCCATTCAAATCATGTACGTCGGCGCCTGCCGCAAAATGCGCGAGGCGAAGCGCGCCCTCGAACAACTGCCGATCGCCGCCGCCTTCACGCTCGCGCTCACCGAATACGAGGACCGAAACCTGTCGCTCGTCGATGTCCTGCGCCCCGGCGTGAACAAGGGTGCGGCCCTGGCTGGCTGGGCCCGCCGGCGCGGCATCGCCCGCGAAGAAGTCATGGCCCTGGGAGATAATTGGAACGACCGCGAAATGCTCGAGTTCGCCGGCCTGCCCGTTCTGATGGGCAATGCCGCCCCCGAGTTGAAATCGCTGGGCTGGAGCGTTACCCTGTCCAACGACGAATGCGGTGTCGCGCAGGCCATTCGCCGGCACGTTTTCGGCGAGTAGTTTTGGTATTGCGGCTCGCCGATAGCAAATGGAAACGCACGAAATACGCCGATAAGGGGGTTTGAATGAAGCTTTGGATCGCAATAGCAGCGCTTTTGGTGATCACTTTGGCGAGCAGCGCACCTGCCCCGGCGCAGATGCCGGCAGCCCCCGAGAATCCCACGATTGCCTCAACACTCGATTTTCAGCTCTCCATCGTCGAGCGCGAATTCGTGTCGGCCGCCGAGGCCATGCCCGAGGACAAGTATTCCTTCGCCCCCACCAGCGGCGAGTTTAAAGGCGTGCGCACCTTTGCCCAGCAGGTCAAGCACGTCGCGGCATCCAACAACCGCTTCTTCGGCGCGATTCTCGGGCAGCCCATCTCGACAGGTCCGGCCGAAGGCGAAGGCTCCAATGGCCCCGATTCGATTCAGACCAAGGAACAGATCCTGAAATACCTGCGCGATTCGTTTGCGCTCGGGCACAAGGCCATCGCCACCATCACGCCGGAGAATGCGCTGACGACGGTGAAGACCCCGCCCATCCCGTTTCTGAGTACGCCGCTGGCCCTCGCCGGTTTTGCGCCCGCGCATACCATGGATCACTACGGCCAGGTCGTCGAATACCTGCGCATGAACGGCCTGGTCCCGCCCGCCAGCCGCCCGCGCCCCGCCGCCAACCGCCCCCCAGCCCCATGACACGCGTCGCCATTTGCGGCGTCGTGGTCCTGGCTGCGCTAGCGGCTCCTCTGGCGCGCGCCGATTACGCCGTGCTGCGCTCGGGGCTGCGGCTGCATGTCGCCGGGTATGAACGCAAGGGCGATCGAGTGCTTCTCACGGTCGCCGGCGGCGCGGTGGATATTGCGGCCAGCGAGCTCGCTAGCATCGAGCCGGAAGACACGTTTCCAGTTCCGCCGGCGGCTCCCCAGGCACCCTACGGCGACCTGGTTCGGGCCGCCGCGCAAAAAAATGGTGTGGACGAAAAACTCATCCGGCGGGTGATTGCGGCGGAATCCAACTTCAATCCGCGGGCCGTCTCACCCAAACAGGCTCTCGGATTGATGCAGTTGCTTCCCAAAACGGCGGCGCATTACGCCGTCGCCAACGCCTTCGATCCCGCCGCGAATATCGACGCCGGCACGCGCTACCTGAAGGAACTCCTCAACCGCTACCGCGGCAACCTCCGCCTGGCGCTCGCCGCCTACAACGCCGGCCCCGAGGCAGTGGACCGCTACGGCGGCGTGCCCCCGTTCCGCGAAACGCGCAACTACGTAAAGCAGATCCTCGCCGCCGATTCTCCGGCCCCGCCGCGCCGCTAAGCCCTATCAGGATGCTGAAAAGACCTGCGAGCTTTGTGGGTCGCGGCTTCAGCCGCGACATAAGGCAGACAAATTGAGAGCGGCTTTAGCCGCTGAAGTTCCCTGAGGCGTCGTTCCCGGCCGCCTGCGAATCGCGCCTGCGCGCCTTCACCAGCAGGTTGACCATCGGGACGTGGATCGCGCCCGCGGCATCGGCGGGGCTCCGCTCGACGTAGCGGTCGATCACCTCGCGCAGGAATGCCGGACGCTTCTCCGGCTCGATCCGCTCCGCATAGGGCATTCCCGTGGTGCGCAGCCACCCCTCGAAAGCTTCCCGGCCCGCGTGCGCCACATCGCGGTGCACCAACTCCAGCCGCTCCACCATGAATCCGCACTGCTCGAGCCACGGCCCGTATTCCTCCGTCCCGTAAAAGCCGTAGGGACTCTCAAAGCCCTCGAAACAGGCTCTCCACGAGGGCTCCTGAACCACGCCGTTGAGAACCTCCTGCAGCCCTCCGAGCGTGCCGCGCGCTGCAAACGTGAGATACAGTTTTCCGTGAGGCTTGAGTGCCTGAGAAATGCCCCGCAGGACGGCGAGATGATCCTTCACCCAGTGCAGCGCGGAGGTCGAAAAAACCAGGTCGAATTCGGCGCGAAACGGCAGCGCCGTCGCGTCAACTCTTTGAAAGGAGAGATTGGGATGGAGGGGTTGTTGCGTTTCCCGGGCCGCCGCGATCATTTCCGGCGAGCTGTCGACGCCGACCACCCGCCCGCGCGGCACTCTTTGCGCCAGCGCCGCGGTGAGTCTCCCGTCGCCGCAGCCGATGTCCAGCACGGCCTCGCCACCCGACAGTTCCAGCAAGCCGATGTGCTTCCGCCCGTACTCTTCCTGGATGCGCGAATTGCGCGCGTAGTCCCGCGCGTCCCACGCAAAGACCTTGCCGGACACGCCGCGCCGCTCTACTGCGTGGCGGGCTTTTCGCCCAGACGCCGCATGCGCTCCTGCAATTTCTTGCGCAGCGGACCCGGCGCGTTGGGATTGAAGGCCACCAGATACCACAGCGGCTGGCTGCGGTCGCGGCTCAGGCGCGATAGCGTCGGCCCATCCGTGTTGGGATGGCGCGCGATATTCTCGCGGATCGCCGCATAGGGATGGTGCGACAGCCGGGTCAGCGTCTTGGGCGCCACCTTGGGATGCTCGCTGATCAGCCGCAGCAAATAGTAATCTTCCTTCGGCGTCTCCCGCGATAGGTAATCGAGCGCGTCGGGCTTCACTTCGGCGCTCAGCACGGTCGCGACCTTCTCGTCCCACCCGGCATTGATTCGGTTAAGCTCCTGCGTCCGCGCGTGGATCAACTGCTCGATCACCCGCGCTTCCTGCTCGCGCCGGGCCGCCGGCAGCGCGCTCCGCTCCACCGAATCGAGCACGCGCAGCAGATGCTGCCGCTCGCCAAACACGATCTGCGAAGTCCGCGCCATCTTTCCCTTGGTTTGTGCTCGCACTAAGTCGGAACGTCTCATGTGTAGGTCACCCCGCGAATGTCATGAGTCCCAAAATCTGACCCGCGGCCGCTGGCCGCGTGCCTGCCTCCATGCCACTTCCATTCCCCGCCACCCACTTCACGGGTGCGCCGCCACATGACTTGCCGGCATGCTTTTGGCTCGGCCTGAGACACCGCCACCGCGCCGATTCCGCCGGCCCTTCCAGTTGCCCGCTGGCACCGCGCACCGTAAATAACCATGCGAATTATCTAGCGCGCCCCATGTGGAGTAAAGCAGCGTCCCGCCCCATGTTCCATAGCCAGCAATAGATGGTTCTAGAACCATGCGAGGATCGGGGATGGCTAGGCGCCCCGTAGCCACCACCGGCGTTTGCCCGCGTAATCGCCCGCCTTCAGGTCATACATCCTCGCCAGCCCCTGCCCTTCCGTGCTGATCGCCTGGCCAAATTGCGTCGGAGAGGCCTGCTGGTACTCCGAGATCACCTGGTTCAGGTCCACCACCTGCAAGCCCTGCAGGAACGTGAAGGCGTACAGATAGTTATCCTTCATGGCCAAACGCAGGGGAATTCCCGCTTGCGTCGCGCTCGACGTGAGACTTACCCCGCCAACGCGCGTGGGCCTCTGAGTTGCCAATTGCGCCGGGTCCGAAGGAACGCTGTACAGCCATACGTTGCCGGGGAGGGTCACGTCTTGCGCCGTGCCTGCGGAAATTGCCACAAGCGGCCCGCCCGTAACCGGCGATTGCTCCACGCCGGCAATATCCGTGGCGCGGCCAATAAACGTGGCCCCCACCCTTGTTCACTGGTTTCGGGGGCGGTCATGTCGAAATCTCCCAAGCCAGTGGTCACGGACTTGACCATCTCCCCGTGCGAACGCTTCACAACCGGTCACGAACTAATTGCTGCCACTGCGCTAGTAGGGTACGTCCTGCAGAACATGCTTGCCTTTATTTGCTTTCCACCAAGAATTCCACGCCGTGATGTTGGCCTCCGTTGCCGGGGCATCAGGGGGCAATGGTGGATTTGCCACCATTTGAGAAAGAGCGGCCATAACCGATTTCTGCAGTTTTTCGCCTACGTAGTGGATCGTCTTGTCCGGGGCATAATACCTATACTTGGGAAAGTTGCCGAGGCTGAGGGAGCGCAATAGAGCTTCAAAGGATTTGTCGTTGGCGATATAACGAAGCTTGGCGATCGCGCGGTTATAACCAAGGTCATCAAGTTGCTCGGCGATTTTTTCGAATTGCTCCTGATCGCCCGCCTTCGCAAGGATCAGTCGAGCCTCGCTGCTCACGGAACCGAACGAAGGAGTCCCCGATTCAACACCCCCAAGGTGTGCGAGCGTTTGAAGAGCGGAGACACTACCCTGTCCCAAGTGGAGGTACAAATCCCGTACGGAATCCGGGAAGCCCGACTCCGCCAGTCGCGCTAGACACCGGGATTGCGCGTCGGGCATACCTTCATATATTGGCGTTATAAACGGCGGCTTAGTCGTCTTCCACCACTGCTCCCATCCATCTAAGTGAACCGGATCAGAAATCGTGTCAGAATAGGGAGAATCGCTGACCATATCTATCAACACGGCAAGCGCTTGTATCAACGGATTTTCCCCGACGCCGTAGCCTACCGCTGACTTTGGATCCCGCCTATAGCGAACCACATACCGCATTAGCATGGAGACAGAAGCGTCGCTCCGCACTTCCCCCAGCTTCTCGATTGTCTGATTGATAGAGATACCCGGCTTCCCCTGCATCTCCTGCCTCGAGCTCATCCAGGCTCCGCTGATCATCAAACCTGGCGAGTGCCACCTGGGCCGCACCAGGCACAGAAAAGGCCGACTCTCCCGGCCTGCTCAGATTCCTGAGAATCGGTATAAGCGCTTCCCCGCCGATTGCAGCGTCTCTCAGTACGTACTTAGGGTCCGTCTCCGCCTTTAAGTCATTTGCCACTTTGTCCAGATCATCGCCGCATCCCATCACGGGAATCCACTTGAGCTGCGCACGAACTTCTACAGCGCCGGCGAGACAGAGTAGTAACAGCAGACCGAGTCGTTTTCTTATCGTCATTGGAGGGGATTGGCACTGTTCAAGTCAAACCAAGCTGGCGACCCAATATGTATTCTCGCCTTGGCCGAGCGGCACCACATGAGAGCAGTGTCGTCGCTGGCATCGCTGTCACCGTTGGCGTAATCGATAAAGGGATTCGCCCCTAGTACGGGACAGTTGCCGCCACTCGATCCTGCGTCAGGGCGGGTGGCCCGAGCTTTCGCGCCTCTGGACACTTGGTTCGCTCCTCACCGGCACAGCGGATGATACCATCGCGCCACTTCACTCGGGAGTACGTTGTAGGGGTATGTTCTGCGGGTGCCCCATTCTTCGCGCAGTGTCGCCAAGGGTGGGGCTTTTCCGCCCCCATCCTCGCTGCGCAACCGGATACGCCTCAGCGGAGAAAGGGATTGTGTTCGCGCTCCTCGCCGATGGTGGTGGGATCGCCGTGGCCGGGAATGACCACGACTTCGTCCGGAAGGACGAGAAGTTTTTCGTGAATCGACTTCATAATCTGCGGGTACGACCCGCCGGGCAAATCGGTTCGGCCGATGCTGCCCTGGAACAGCGTGTCGCCCGCCAGCAGGTGCGGCACAGCCGGCGCGTGCTCGGGGTGGGCGTGGCCGTGGGCGTGATCGTGCGCCTGCGGAGCGGCGTTGGGATCCACGATCAGGCTGATGCTCCCCTGCGTGTGGCCGGGCGTGTGCAGAATCTGCGCCGCAAAGCCGCCCCAGCGCAGTGTGTCGCCTTCCTTCACAAAATCGTCGATGCGCACCATCTCCGGCGTGGGCACTCCGATCCACTGCGCCTGCGTTTCCAGCGTGGTGTACAGCTGGAGGTCATCCCTATGGATCAGGACGGGCGCGCCCGTGGCGCGATGCAGCTTCGCGAGGCCGCCGACGTGGTCGATGTGCGTGTGCGTGCTGACGATGGCCATCACCTTGAGGTTGTCCTGGCGGAGAATCTCGAGGATGTAATCCACCTCGTCGCCGGGGTCCACCACGATGGCTTCGTGGGTGTCCGCGTCGCCCAGAATCGAGCAATTGCACTGCAACATGCCGACGGGGATCACTTTGTGGATGAGCTTTGAAGGCATGAAAAGGCAGTATAGCAGCAAATTCCGAGCCGTTTGGGCCGTGGGCCTTCCCTCCAACGCCCCTCGCCCGGGTTATTCGACGGCTGAGGGACCTGTCTCCGCCGATGGCTCGGCAGGCTGCTGCTCGGGCGGCAATCCGGCGGCTACCAGCGACTCGACGCGGGCGAGCAGCTCCCCCCGGCGCTCGAGGGTGTACTCAGAGGCGTCCACGGCGGGCCCGAAGCGGATGGTCACCTCTCCCGGACGCAGCGTCCACTTCCCTTTTTGCATCAGGTTCTGAGCCCCCACGATCGACACCGGAACCACCGGAGCCCCCGCCTGAATCGCCATCACAAACGTGCCCTTCTTGAACGGTCGCAGCCGCCCGTCGGGGCTGCGCGTCCCTTCGGGGAAACACGGCGAACGACAACCCCTCCTTCAAGCGCTGCGCGGCGATGTCCACGCTGGCCGTGGCGGATTCCCGGCTGGCGCGGTCCACGGGGACAAACTGCGCCACGCGCATCGCCGTAGCCAATATCGGGATGCGGAAAATCTCCTTCTTGGCGAGGAATGAGACGCGGCGCGGAATCACGGCCACCAGCGCGGGGGGATCGAGGTTGGAGGTGTGGTTGGCGGCAAAAATGCACGCGCGCGGCGGAATGTTTTCCAGGCCTTCGGTGCGGATACGCAGGCCGGCCATCCGGCATGCCACCCGAATCGCCCGGATCGCCGTTCCGTACAGCAGTTCGGGGTTGCCCACAAAAAGACTCCACACGATCAGCCACGGGAATACCAGGACAATCCCCAGTGCGATAAATGCGACGACAGCGCCGGTGCGGATCATGACGAGAGCGAGTTCAACGCCAACTGCCTGGCGTGGTGTCCCGCAAATAATCGCCAACAGTTCACGCTTCGCAATCCGCTGTAGGGGCGCTGCTTGCTGCGCCCTGCAGGGTTACAAGGTGTGCCAGAGGCTTCCGGCACGGCACGAGCAGGTTGCGGGGGAAAATGCCTTTTAGGGGGTCGGAGCTTCCAGCTCCGACACAAGACTCGCCTTCTCATCAGGGGTTTTAACCCCTGAGGCACCGGTCTTGACTTCTTCCGCAAGCTGCTTGAGCCATAAGTGAATATCGGCGGCATATCAGTCGGTGACGCCCCGCAAGAGTCCTTCGCGGATGCGCCGCTGGCGGCTGGAGGCATGCGGGATCTCGGCAATGGATATAGCGCATCCTCGTGGCCGTGCCCAGCGCGTAGGAAATCGTCAGCTTTTCGCCTTCGCGCTCCACCCGGAATCTCACCCTCTCTCCCGGCGGAAGATCCTGCAGCGACGCGACATCGGCCCATGTGGCGGCCTTGCCGTTCCATTCGGTAATGGTGTCGCCCACGCGCAATCCGGCGGCTTGCGCCGGGCCTCCCGGCTCCACCCCGGCGACGCCGAGCCGCATCTCGAATGCGCTGGCGGGCGAAAACCCGATATCGGCCACCTGCACCTTCTCCACCTTCAGAGCGAGCCCGGCGAGCGCCAGAAACGAGTCGTAGGGAATGTCGTCCGTCCCGGAGACGTAGCGCCGGAAGAAATCCTCCAGGCTCACCCCGGCCACTTCCTCGGCCGCGGCGCGAATGCCCTCGCTCTCCTCGTAGAAAGTGTGCTTTTGCACATAGGCGGCGTACAGCCGGCGCAGCACGTCGTCCAGTGATTTGCGATTGTCGGTCGCCTCGCGGATCGTCAGGTCGAGCATCACGCCGAGAAGCTGGCCCTTGTTGTAATACGAAATGCTGCGGTCCGGAGCGCTGTAGGCGTCGTATTTTTCCAGCCAGGTGTCCAGGCTCGATTCCTCCACGCTCTGCCATTTCCGCGCCGGCCGTCCTTCGAGCTGCTCGATCTGCCACGCCAGGTCCGCGTAGAACTCGGTCTTCGGCCACAGCCCCGTGCGCTCCAGCGTATAGGCGCTGTACGCGCTGGTGACGCCTTCGGCGAACCACAGCGCGCGCGTGTATTGCTCCCGCGTGTAGTCCACGGGCTCGAAGGCCTGCGGACGAATGCGCTTGACGTTCCACGCGTGGAAAAATTCATGCGCGGCAAGCGCCGCGGCGTTGGCCACCGACGTGTCGGCAATCGCCGTTGAATTCGCATGCTCCATGCCGCCCCCGCCCACCTCCGCGTACGGCCCAATGTGGAAGATGAACGTGTACTCCTTGCGTGGCGAATCGAAGGGCGCGCCGCCCATCAGTTGCAGTTCGTACTTCGTGATGGCGCGCAGGCCTTCCTCCAGAAACGCCTTGTCCCACTTCTCCGCGTCCACTAACACACGAAAGTGCGCCCCGGCGTTGTCGAATTCGAACTGCGCGAATTTCCCCGCCTCCACTGGCGCGTCCACCAGCGCGTCGTAGCCGCTCGCCGCGAACGAATTCGCCACCGGCCCCGCGGGAAGCTCCGCCGCCACGCGCCATCCCTCCGGCACGTCCGTGAACGCGACCTCCGCCGCCTCGGCGCGGCGCTCCGGCACGTACAGCAGAATCTCCGCAAGATTCAGAAACGCGTGATGCGCGTTGACCTGCGAATTGAACGGCCCGGGATCGTCCCATTCAATCGCGTAGTCGATCTCCACATCGTCGCGCGAATGCTCGGCGGAAGGCTTCGGCGTGAAAATCCGCCACGTCTGTTTGTCGATCGGTTGTACGGATAGCCCCGTCGTTCCCACGCTGTGCGTGACCGCATGCAGGCCGCGCACGCGGTAGGCAAAGTCGCGCACCTGATAGATCGCGTTCCACGCGGGCATGGCCACGACGATCTCCGGCCGCTCCGTCTCGACGGTCATGGCCACATGCAACACGTGCTGTTCGGGATGTGCCAGCGATACCTGGTAGCGAATCGTGGCGCCCGCCGGCTCCGCCGCGGCCAATATCAGCAGCCCCGCGGACACCGGCACACAAATCGCCCGCCACATCCAACGACTGCAGGCGGAACTGCCGCACGCACGCTTCATGCTCGGCCACCGGCGCGGCCCGCCAGCTTTTCCAGGAGCTTCGCCGTGAGGCCGTCGAAACTGCCGTTGGACATGATCAGCACCATGTCGCCGGCCGCGCTCTTCGCCAGCAGATAGTCCACGATTTCTTCCGTGGCGCCAAAAGCCTGCGCGACGCAGCCGCGCGCGCGCGTCGCCGCGGCGATGGCTTCGGGCGACAGTCGGTCCTTCTCCTCGATCAACTGCGCGCGGCTGACGGGCCCCAGCAGCACGCCGTCGGCCAGCGCCAGCGCGTCGGGCAGCGCATCCTGAAACACTTTGCGCCGCATGGTATTCGAGCGCGGCTCCACCGCCGCCCAGATCTTCCGCCCCGGCCAGCGCGTCCGCGCCGCCTCGATGGTCAGCCGGATGGCGGTGGGATGGTGCGCGAAATCCTCCACCACGAGCACGCCGCCGGCTTCGCCCTTGATCTCCATGCGGCGCCGCACGCTCTCAAACGTGGTGAGCGCGCGCTCGATCGCCTCCCGCTCGACGCCCCGGCCGTGCGCCAGCGCCACCGCCGCCAGCGCGTCCAGCACGTTGTGGCGTCCCGCGACGGGAACGCGAATGCGCGCCGCCTCGCTCCCGCGATGCGCCACGCGGAACTCCGTCGCCGAGTCCTGCCACAGAATGTCCCCCGCGCACCAGTCGCACTCCGGCGTGAGCCCGAAGGTTTCCACGCGGCAGAACGCCTTGGCCGTGACCTCCTTCAGCTCGGGACTCTCACCCCAGATCAGAATGCGGCCCCGCCGCGGCACCAGGTTCACCAGGCGGCGAAACTGCAGCGCGATCGAGGCGAGGTCGGGATAAATGTCCGCGTGGTCGTATTCCAGCGAAGTGAGGATCAGCTCCTCGGGATGGTAGTGCAGGAATTTCGGCGCCTTGTCGAAAAAGGCCGTGTCGTACTCGTCGCCTTCGATGATGAACTCTTCGCCGCCGCCGAGGCTGTAGCTGCGGTCGCCGAAATTGGGCGCCACCCCGCCGATCAGGAAGTCCGGCCGGCGCCCGGCCGTCTGAAAAATCCACGCCAGCATCGCCGTGGTCGTCGTCTTGCCGTGCGTTCCCGCCACCACAATGGACCTGCGCCCCGGCAAAAAATATTCCTCGAGCAGTTGCGGCATCGAGCAGTACGCAATCCGCTCATCCAGAATGTGCTCCAGCTCCGGATTGCCGCGCGAAATGGCGTTGCCAATCACGGCCAGATCCGGCGCCGGCTTGAGATTTTCCGCGCGGTAGCCCTCGTTCCACGAAATGCCCAGCGAGCGCAGCAGCGTGGAGGCCGGCGGATACACGTTGACGTCGGAGCCGGTCACTCGAAAGCCGCACTCGGCCAGCATGCCCGCCACCGGAGCCATGGCGGCCCCGCCGATGCCCAGCAGGTGAACGTGGCGGATGGCCGGCTTGGAGAGTCCCGCGGTCATGGCGTGCACGCGGGTTCCAGGATTTCGAGCCGAGGCGGCGCGCCGGCCGCCGTCGCAATGAACAGGCGCGCGCGAACGCCGAGGGGAAGCGTCAGCGCGGCCCGCGCCGTGTGGCCCACCGGCGCGCCCCAAACCAGCGGAAGACCCAGCGGACCGAGGATGCGCAGCGCGACCTCCCGGACGCTTTCGCCGCCGGCCGGCGGCTCGCACTCCGGAAAATCGCCGAGGACGAGTCCGGCCGCCTCGCGGAATTTTCCCGCCTGCCGCAGATGCACCAGCGCGCGATCCACCTGATACGGTTTCATGCCGCGGTCCTCGATCACCAGGATCGCGCCGCGTGTATCGAGTTCCCAGGGAGTCCCCAGCGTCGCCTCGACCAGCGTCAGGCACCCCCCGAGCAGCACGCCTTCGGCGGTCCCGGGCACCAGCGGCTCCCCTTCCAGAGCGAGCGGCCAGCCTTGCTTCGTTTCGGTGAGGGCCCGCGTAAAACTGGCGCGGTCGTACCCGTGCGCAGCGCCCGCGCCACGATCGAAATTCTGCGCCACCATCGGGCCGTAGAAGGTCACCCAGCCGAAGCTCTGCCACAGAAAGATCTGCAGCGAAGTGATGTCGCTCGATCCCAGCAGAATCTTCGGCGCGCCGGGCGTGGCGCGCAAGCCCTCCAACAGATAATTCGAGCCGTATCCGCCCCTCGAGCAGAAAATCGCGCGCGCATCCGGTTCCGCCAGCGCCGCTTCCAGCGCGCCGCGCCGCGCCTCCGCCGGGCCGGCAAAATAGCTCTCCTGCGCCAGCACGCTGGGCGAGTCCATCAACGGCGCGTAGCCCAGACGCACGATCTCCTCACAGCCGTTTCGCAGGTGATCCGGCTTCACGGGACTGGCGGGCGAGAGGATGCGGATTCGGTCGCCCGGGCGCAGCGCAGGAGGCTTGAGAGGTAGCGGCATCTGGCGGAATCGAGAATAAGGAATTTTTGCCGCCGCGTCTAGACACCGCAACAGCCGCGGAGAGTTAAGAGTTACCAGTTCCCGGCGCGCACGCCCACAAGGGGCTTCCGAGACTTTACGGCAACTCGAGACGCTTTGTGGGTCGCGGCTTCACAGCTTGCGGAAAAAAGGCGCCTTTTAGGGGGTCGGAGCTTCAGCTCCGACATAAGCCACACCTTTGCAGCAGGGGTTTTAACCCCTGAGGCTCGATTTTGACTTTTTCCACAAGCTCCTTAGCCGCTGCAGCTCCCACTGCTGGTCCTGGCGCCGCTCACTGCACCGTGAACGTGACGCCTGCCGACGTGCCGCCGCCCGGCGCGGGATTGGTCACCGTGATGCTCGGCGTGGCCGCGGAAACCATGTTGGCGGCGGGAATCATGACCATCAGGCGCGAGCCACTCACGTACGCCGTCGCCAGCGGTATCGCGTTCCACTCCGCCACCGAACCATCGATGAATCCCGAGCCGCTCACGGCCACCTCGAGATCCGTCCCGCCCGCCGGCACGCTCGCCGGCGAAAGCGACCCGATCGACGGAGCCGGATTGTTCGGGCCGTTCACCGGATAGGCCAGCGACGGCGAGGCCACGACCAGTCCCGGAGTGCTCACCGAAACGCTGCCGGAACTCGCCGTCATGATGTCCTGCGACGTGATCGCGGCGGTCACCTGATTCGCAGTCAGGTAGGTCGTCGTGCGCTCGCTGCCGTTCCACGTCACCACGTCGTTCACCGCGAAGTTCGAACCATTCACAGTCAGCGTGAAGTTCGGCCCGCCCGCCGTAGCGCTCGGGGGAGCAAACGACGCAATCGCGGGAGCCCCCGGCTGCACAGGTTCGATATTGAAGCTGATCGCCCCGGACATCCCTCCGCCCGGCGCGGGATTGAACACCATCACCTGCGCGACCCCGGGACTCGCCACATCCGAGGCGGGGATCAACACCATCAACTCGCCCGTCCCGGCATTGTACGTGCTGGAACGAGCCGCGCCGTTCCAGTAGCCGAACGCCGCGCCCTTCCCGCTGGATACGAATGCCGTCCCTTTGATGAACAGCCTGAAATTCTCGCTGCCCGCCGTGATGTTCGACGGAAAGAGATTGGTGATGATGGGCGTGGGGTTAAATGCAGACGACCCGCTCTTGCTGCCGCACCCTCCCAACAGCGCGATCATTCCTGCTACCGACAGTGCGGCCCAGCGCAATCGCTTCAAGCCCTGCCTCCTTGCGAATTTTCATGCGGATCCCGAAGCCGCCCGCCACCAGCAGCCGGGAAAGCGGAACGAGGGAAACAGCAGACCGCCGGCACATCCCCCTGCCGAACACAAGATTGATAGCATCCCGCCGTGCGGCACGTCAACTCGGATTCGGAAGGCACCCGAAGGGTTGCCGGCGGCATCCTCACCAACAATGCCGCGCCCTACAGCGCGGTCACCGGGCGTATAGGGCGGGCCTCACAGTGGGCGTTCAGCGCGCTCAGCCGCGTCACCAGATCGCGTTCCTGGGACACGGTGACCTCGGCCTCGAATTCCACCAGCAGGCCTCCGTCGGTCCGGCGCGTGTTCCACGTCCGCGTACTAATTCCCAGTTCGTCCACGATCTGGCGGACGCGCTCGGCCGTATCGTCGCTCGTGGCCGTCACGCGAAAATTCATCAGCCGCAGGTGCAGGCCGAGCCGCTGCTCCATCCGGCCGATCACCACCAGCGAGGCCAGCAGGATCGTCGCCGCCACCACTCCGATGCCATACAACCCCGCGCCGACCGCCATGCCGATGCTGGCCACGACAAAAATCGTCGCCGCGCTGGTGATTCCGATCACCGTACCCCGCTCGCGGATCACCACCCCCGCGCCGATGAATCCGATCCCGGGAATGATCTGCGCGGCAATGCGGGTATGATCTCCGCCGAAAACGGTCGCCATCTCGTAGGAAAGAATCGTGAACAGCGCCGCACCCAGGCAAATCAGCATGTTGGTGCGAATACCGGCGGGCTTGTGGTTCAGTTCACGCTCCAGGCCGACGGCGCCGCCCAGCACCGCCGCCACCAGAAGCCGGGTGATCTCGTAGGTGTTCAGCCCGTGCAGCATGGTGCTCCCTTCGGCGTCCCGCGGGGATTCTACACCCCCTGAGGGTCACACCGATGACGCCGGATCTATCTCGAAAGGCGCCATTCCGCCTCTGCTACAACTTGAAAGTCGTCAGCCGAGCGAAGCGCCGGGCGCGCGCCGCGATCTCTTTCCGCGTGACGCTGGCCAGGCGCTCCACGCCGAACCGCTCGACCGTGAAGCTCGCGAGCACTGAACCATACACCATCGCCGAACGCAGCGTCTGCTCGTTCACGCGTCCGGCTCCGGCCAGATAGCCCATGAAGCCGCCCGCAAACGTGTCGCCCGCTCCGGTGGGGTCGCGCACCTCCTCCAGCGGAAACGCGGGCACGGAAAAAATAAACCCGTCGTGGATCATGAGCGCGCCGTGCTCGCCGCGCTTAATGATCAGCGTGCGCGGGCCCATCTTGAACACGTGCTTGGCGGCGCGCAGCAGGTTGTGCTCGCCGGTCAACTGGCGCGTCTCGTCGTCGTTGATGGTCAGGATATCCACATGCTTCAGCGTCTCGCGCAGCTCGGCGGGGGTTCCATCGATCCAGTAATTCATGGTGTCGAGGCCCACGACCTTGGGCTTGCGCGTCACCTGTTTGACCACCGACCGCTGCAGCGACGGATCGATGTTGCCGAGAAAAATGTAGGACGAATCCAGATACGGGTCGGGCAGCGTGGGGCGAAAGTCCGCGAACACGTTCAGCTCGGTCGCCAGCGTGGTCCGCTCGTTCATGTTCAGGCTGTAGCGCCCGGCCCAGAAGAACGTCTTGCCCGAGGCGTGCTCCAGGCCCGTCAGATCGATCTTCCGCCCGCGGAAGACGGACTTCTCCTTCTCCGTGAAATCGTCGCCGACGATGGCCACCATGCGAACCGGCGTGAAGTGGCTGGCGGCCAGCGCGAAATAGCTGGCCGCGCCGCCCAGCGTGCGCTGCGCCCGGCCGTACGGCGTTTCGATATCATCAAAAGCAACCGATCCGACGACGAGAAGTGACATGAGCTCTCCGTGTTTTTAGCAGGCTGCGTGACGCAGTTCTGCGTTGGTGCATACCGCCACTACGAAATGTATTTGCCGATGATCGGCGCCAGGCGCTTCTTCGTCGCGGCCGGAATGCGCGCGCGGTCGGTGAGGACCGCGTGCGCCAGGGCCGAGCCGCATTTGCACGTCCGCGCGCCGTCGAGTGCGCGCACCGCTTCCCGGATGGCGCGCTGCGCGTTTTCGGCGTTTTTGTTCAGGTTGCCGATGATCTCATCCAGCGTGACCGCGTCGTGTTGCGGATGCCAGCAATCGTAATCGGTGATCATGGCCAGCGTGGCGTAGCAGAGCTCCGCCTCGCGCGCCAGCTTCGCTTCGGTGAGATTGGTCATGCCGATCACGTCGAAGCGCTGCTGGCGATACGCGTTGGATTCGGCCAGCGTCGAAAACTGCGGGCCCTCCATGCACACGTAGGTGCCGCCGCGATGCGCCTTGACGCCCGCGCGGTCGCACGCCCCCGCCAGCTGCTCGGACAGCGCCGGGCACGTCGGCTTGTCGAAGGTGATATGGGCCACGATCCCGCCGCCGAAGAACGTGGCGATGCGCCCGCGCGTGCGGTCGAAGAACTGGTCGGGAATCAGAAAATCGAGCGGCGGCAGATTCTCGCGCAGCGAGCCCACCGCGCTCACCGAAATAATCCGCTCGACGCCCAGCATTTTCAGCGCGCAGATGTTGGCGCGGTAATTGATCTCGCTGGGAGAGAACAGATGCCCGCGGCCGTGGCGCGAAAGGAAAGCGACGCGCCGCCCTTCGAGCTGGCCGGTGACGATCGCGTCGGACGGATCGCCAAACGGCGTCTTCACGCGGACCTCGCGCGTGCCGGTGAGCCCCGCCATGGTGTACAGCCCGCTGCCGCCGATGATGCCGATCTTCACCGGCTCCTGCCTGGATTTCGTCTTCTTCGCTTTGGGCATGCGTGCTCCTGAAAGTTCCGAACTCAATCGGCCGAGGCCGGTTCCGCTTCCCACTGGTTGCCGCGTTCGCGCACGTAGGCAGCGGGCACTTGCGCGTCGTGCGCGAAAAGCGCGAGCCAGCCTTCCCGGACGGCCTCGGGAATCCACCGCTTCTTGTTTTCCAGCGTCGTCATCGGATAAAGATCGTACCCCATAATCCACGGAAGCGGGAGATGCGCCGTCGTGGGCACCAGATCGGCGAAGAAGAACGCCGTCTTGCCGCCGCCCGTCAATTTGACGCACTGCATGTCCGCGTTGTGGCCGGGAACGCGCACCACTTCGACGCCCGGCGCGATCACTTGATCGCCTTCGAGAAACGACAGCACGCCGGCGGCTTCCAGCGGCGCGTAATTGTCCGAGAAATAGCTGGCGCGGTCGCGCTCGCACGGCCGCAGGGCGTGCTCGAATTCGCCGCGCTGGACGAGGTAGCGCGCGTTGGGAAATGCGGGCACGACCTTGTCCTTTTCGACGCGCGTGTTGCCGCCGCAATGATCGAAGTGCAAGTGCGTGTTCACGACGATGTCGATGTCCTCGGGAGCCAAGCCCCAGCTTTGCAGGCCGTCGGCAAGAAAGTTTCCATCGAGGCCGTGGATGTCGCGCAGCTTGGCGTTCAGTTTGTCGCCCGCGCCGGTGTCCACCAGGATGCGCTTGCCGCCCGCGTGGATCAGCAGGCAGTTCATCGCCAGCGTGATTCGATTGCGCGCGTCGGGAGCGATTTTCTTCTCCCACAGCGGCCGCGGAATCACGCCAAACATCGCTCCCCCGTCGAGCCGGACGTGCCCGGCCCGCACGATGTGGAATTCGAGTTCTCCGAGCTTCATCTCGCTCCCAGGAAAATCACAAACGCAGCAACGCAAAATGCAGATGTAAGAAGTTAGCAGGGCAAACTGGAAAGTTCAAATCGCCCAGCAGGCCCATGCAGCCGCGCCAGCCCTGAAAATTCCTTCCACATCGGAACTTCCAATTCCTTCGACATGGATGCAATTTAGGCCCCCTTACGGCCCCAAAAATGGCGCAATTTGCCACTTTTTGCGCCGCCCAGCACCCTTTCCCAGCCCCGATCATCGCGCGGCCCCGAAATTGCGGCCGTGGAGCAGTCATCCGTTCGGTCCGTATGGCCGGCCGCAGGTTTCGCCTTTGATCTTTCGGGTGCCCCATCCTTCGCGTTGTGTGCGAAGGGTGGGGCTTTTGACTTAGGCTTGCACGTCGCAGCAGACGCCGCGTTTCAATCCACCGGGTCGAGATTGACGAGGATTTCTCCTCGTTCTGCGTAGAAGGCGTAGCTGCTCCACGGCCAGTCCTTTGGGTGCGCCACCAAACCGCGTTTGACCGGGTTGGTGTGCATGTAGGCGATCTTTTCAACTTTCTTCTTTTGACTCCAGACGTTGAAGTCGTAAAAGCGGCGCTGCCAGAATTGCGGCAGGCGGCGATCCGATGCGTCGCCAGGGAGATCACCTTGCGCTGCGGGCTTGCGCTGGCGCTGCTGGGGATGCAATCGCCGCGAGACGGATTGTTTCAGGACCTGAAGGACCGTGGAAGGAGTGCCGCAGGCAGGCTCGAACATGAGGAGGTGAACGTGCTCGGGCATGACGACGTACCCGACGAGCTTGAAAGCGTATCGATCTCTCACCTCGCCGAGAATCTCGACGAATGTGTTTCGGGTGCGCGCCGAGCCGAGAAGCGGGAGGCGGCGGTAGCAACTGAAGGTGAGGAAATGCAGGTGGCCTAGACCGTAGATGCGGTGGAGTCCCTTGGGCATGGCGGCGAAGTCAAAGGTCCCACCCTTCGCACACGACGCGAAGGATGGGGCACCCGCAAAACATACTTCCACAACTTACCCCACGTGACGTGCCACGACGGTATCAGGCGCCGCGGTGGACAATTCAGGCGATTCCGGCGCGGGAGAGGATTTCGTTTACGGCGGCGTAGGGGTCTTTCTTGCGCGCGGCGACTTGCGCGGCCAGCTCTTCGAACTGCGCGTCGGTGATGCGCTTGTCCAGGACGCGCTCGACCAGGCGGCGTTCTAGCAGGCGCAGCAGCCATTCCTTCCAGTAGGCCAATTCCCGGGCGGGGCGGTCGTGGGCTTTTTCGAAATGGTCGCGGTAGAGGGCGATCTGGCGGGCGAGTTCGTCCACGCCGGTGTTTTCCGTGGCGACCGTGCGCACGATGGGGGGCTTCCAGCCGGCGCGTCCGGGGACGATATCGAGAATGGCGCGCAACTGCTGCTCGAAGCGGTCGGCGCCCTCGCGGTCGGACTTGTTGAGCACGAAAATGTCGCCGATCTCCATGAGCCCGGCCTTGAGGCTCTGCACGTCGTCGCCCATCCCCGGCACGAGGACCACCAGCGTGCAGTCGGCGAGGCGCACCACTTCAATTTCGCCCTGCCCGACGCCGACGGTCTCGACCAGAATCATGTCCTTGCCGGCGGCATCGAGAACCAGAGCGGCGTCGCCGGTGGCCTGCGCCAGGCCGCCCAGATAGCCGCGCGTGGCCATCGAGCGGATGAACGTGCCCTCGTCCGTCGCCAGCCCCTGCATGCGGATGCGGTCGCCGAGAATGGCGCCTCCGGTGAACGGGCTCGAGGGATCGACGGCGATGATGCCCACGCTCTTGCCCTGGGCGCGATAGCCGGCCGCGAGACGGTCCACCAGCGTGCTCTTCCCCGTTCCCGGCGCGCCGGTGATCCCGATGCGGCAGGCGCGGCCGGTGTAGGGAAAAAGTTTTTCGAGGAGCTGCTCGGCTTCCGGGGCGCGGTTTTCGATGGCGGTGACGGCGCGGGAAAGCGCGCGGACGTCTCCCGCGCGGATTTGCTGGGCCCAGTTTTCGATCGGCGTGGTCATCGGGGAAGAATTGAATCCACAGATGAACACAGATAAACGCAGATATGCAAGGGCTAGAGCTGCGTGGACCGGTACGGCTGCGCCGGCCGCTACAGATGCGCTCTTCTCTGCGAACTCTGTGCCTCTGCGGTAAGTTTTGGATTTGCGACGGCGAGAGAAGAAAAGAAATTCGCACCGCAGAGACGCAGAGGACGCAGAGACGGCACCCCGCCTGAAGGCGGCCGCTACAAAACCGGACTCCTCCGTGAACTCTGTGCAGGCTCTGTGTTCTCTGTGTTGCGCAATGGAGGGCCGCACGAAAACGCCCGCCTGAAGGCGGCCGCTACAAAACCGGTATTCTCTGCGCTCTCTGCGCCTCTGCGGTAAGTTTTGGATTTACGACGGCGACAGGAAAAAAGACAATTCGCACCGCAGAGGCGCAGAGGACGCAGAGACGGCACGCAGAAGCTGTGCGCGGCTACTCGCGGGCGGGTTTTTCGGCGGCGGCTTTTGCGGCGGCGCCGTTGGGGCGGCGGGGAGAGCCGGGGCGCGTGGTGCCGTATTCGTCGTAGGCCTTGATGATGCGCTGGACCAGGCTGTGGCGCACGACGTCGCGCTCATCGAAGTAGATCAGCGAGATGCCCTCGATGTTGCCGACCACGTCGATGGCCTCGATCAGGCCGGAGCGGCGCGCGTCGGGGAGATCGATCTGCGTGATGTCGCCGGTGATGACCGCCTTGGAATTGAATCCCAGGCGCGTCAGGAACATTTTCATCTGCTCGCTGGTGGTGTTCTGCGCCTCGTCGAGGATGACGAACGAGTCGTTGAGGGTGCGGCCGCGCATGAAGGCCAGCGGCGCGACTTCGATGATGTCCTTTTCGAGGAAGCGCTCGAGCTTGTCGGCGTCGAGAAGATCGTGGAGCGCGTCGTACAGGGGGCGCATGTACGGGTCAACCTTCTCCCGCAGCGTGCCGGGAAGAAAGCCGAGGCGCTCGCCGGCTTCGACGGCGGGCCGCGCCAGAATGATGCGGTTGACCTGCTTGGCCAGCAGCGCGGAAACGGCCATGGCCACGGCGAGATAGGTTTTCCCAGTTCCGCCCGGGCCGATGGCGAAAACCATGTCGTAGTTTTCCAGCGCCTCGATATAGCGCTTCTGGTTGGCGCTCTTGGGCGCAACGCTTTTCCTGCCGAGCACGCGGGTGTGCGCGGTCGAGAAGGTGCCGTGCAGCGCCGCGGCGGGTTCTTCGGACGCGACGCGGAGCAGCGCCTTCACTTCCTGGCTGCTGGGGATGTGGCCTTGTCGCACGCGCGTGTTGTAGGAATCGAGGATGCGAGCGGCACGCTCGACCTGCGCGGCTTCGCCTTCGATCTCGATGTCGCGATCGCGCAGATGCGTGCGGACATGCAGGGAGGACTCGAAAAACTTGAGGTTTTCATCGAGAGGGCCGAACAGCTCGGTGATGCCCCCGGCCATGCGTACGGTTTGTTTCATCAAATTTGGCGGCCCCAAGCCTCCTGCGCCCAAGCCTGCCCTTCATCGGGTAGCGTAGCGCGGGCGCGCAGGAGGGTCAAGACGCCGCCGCAGAATTCATATGGCCGTAACAAAACGATTCCGCTTGGCCGGAGCCGCGCCGCCGGAGATCAGCGGTTCGGCGGCGGAAACTGCACCTTGGGGACTTCGCGGGCGGCCTGGGGCGCTGCGAAGTAGGCGTCGTTGCGCTGGAAGCCGGCCCAGCGGGCGAAGATGTTGTTGGGGAACAGGCCGATGAAAGTGTTGTAGGCCTGCAGGGCGTCATCGTAGCGCTTGCGCTCGACGGAGATGCGGTTTTCGGTGCCGGCGAGTTCGTCCTGCAAGCGCAGGAAATTCTCGTTGGACTTGAGCTGCGGATAATTTTCGACGATGAGGAGCAGGCGGCCCAGCGCGCCGTCGAGCTGACCGTTGGCGGCGATTTTGTCCGAGGGCGTGCGCGCGCCGAGCAGGGCGGCGCGGGCCTTGGCGATGTCGCCGAAGACAGTTTGCTCCTGCGCGGCGTAACCCTTGACGGTCTCGACGAGGTTGGGAATCAGGTCGGCGCGGCGCTGCAGGACGACGTCCACCTGCGCCCAGTCGGAGCGGACTGCTTCATTGAGTTGCACCATCTGATTGCGGGCCGATATGTACGCCCCACCCACGAGCAGGCCGAGAACCAGCAGAACCGCGAGCACCGCCACGACATATTTCATGATCATCCTCCCACTAGAAGACTACGTCCCTCAGCGGCTAAAGCCGCGCTCGGTGTGCGACAGTTGCGGCACGGTCCCGACTGCTGTCCGGGACGCAAACGACACGCTGAAGCCGTGCCCTGACGTAAGACTGAGAACCTCCGACCCCCCTACAAACCCTTTGTAAAATACGTTGTAGCACACAAATTTGTTACCGCGTTTCCAGGCGGCGGTCGACTTCGTTGGTCACCACCTCGACGAATTCCAGATACATCTGGAGCATCTCGTCGACCTCCAGGGTGCGTTCTTTGCGCTTCCCTTCCCGGAAATCGAGGAGGGTGTGAAACGCGGAGGGATTGGCGCCGCTGAGCGCGGCTATGCCGTCGACGGCTTCGCGCTTGGTGTGGACCTCGGGCTGTCCGAGGGCCAGCAGGGCGTGGCGGAACAGCACGCAAAACGCCGAGATGGACGACAGCATGATGCCGAAATGGATTTTCCGTTTGCGCGGGGCCACCAGGATCGCCTGGCGCAGACGCAGCCAGCCGGTGCGCAGCTCGCGCTCGACCTGCAGGCGGTGCATGTGCATGGGAACCTCGAAGTGTTCGAGGAAGTCGGCGCCGAACAGCATGCGATGGTGGCGCTTGATGTCGAGCAGCTCGATGGCAAAGACGTCGGCGGAGCGGACCAACTCATCGAGCGTGAAGATGAGGGGAATGCGATTGCCCTCGCGCGTCCACCACTGGGCGACCGGATGGAGCTGTTCGAGTTGGGCGGCGCCCGCGGCTCCGACGACGCAGAGGATATTCAGGTCCGAATGCTTGGCGATGAACTCGCCGGTCACGGCCGAGCCGTACAGCACCGCGGCCTTCAGATTCTCGCCCGCGGCATCCTGCAAGCGCTTTACGAGTTCGGTCAACTTGGCTTCCATTTGTCAGAACACCTCAGCCATAGACTCACCTGCAATTGCGAAACGTTGCTCCTGGGGCCCAGAAAGTTGGGGCGTCACCAACTGCCGCCGGCTCCGCCGCCGCCGAACGACCCGCCGCCAAAGCCGCCAAAGCCTCCGCCGCCACCACCGAATCCCCCGCCACCAAAGCCTCCGCCGCCAAACCCGCCGCTGATCATGGGCCCCATCCACCAGCCGCCGCCTCTGCGGCGGGACTGCGTACCAGTCGTGGCGCTCAGGGCGGTTCGAATCACGAAGTAGAGAAAGAAAAAGCCCAAAAATAGGAAGATAGGCGGAATCCGCGGGGCGCTGGGCTCGAGTTCCGGGGACGCCGGCGCCGAACCCGTCAGTGTGACGCCGCGATCGGCGGCGATGACATCCGCGACGCGGCGAGTTATCAGGAGAATCGCGCCGTCGTAATTGTTCGCGCGCAGATAGGGGACCGCTTCGCGCCCAAAGCCGCCGACCTTGCCGTCGGGAAGAATGCCTTCCAGGCCGTAGCCCACCGAGGTCCAGTATTTGTGGTCGTCGACGGCGAGAAGAATCAGGACGCCGCGATTGCTGGATTTCGGACCGATGCCCAGGCGGGTAGCCAGGTCGACCGAATACTCGGCGATGTCCCGGCCTCCGAGCGATTTGATGGTGACGACGGCAATCTGCGCCTGGGCTTTCTGGTCCACTTCGGTGCACAGCGCGGTGAGCTGGTCGCGCGCCGCGGGGCTCAATACGCCGGCGAAGTCGCTGACGTAACCCTGGACCTTGAGCTGCTCGGGGGCCTGAGCGGCGGCCGCGTGGGCGGCGAAAAACAATCCGACGGCGAGACACGCGGCGCGAGCGAAGCGGCAGGTGTGCGCGGCCACGCTGGTCCTTCCCCGGAGGGGCGGGCGTGGGGGGCGACGGTTTGGTGGCGGGTCGTGGAATCATGAGCGAAGCGCGACGAGTGCATGGTAGAGCGAGCGGTGACGCGTGTCAACGCGCGACCGCACCAACGGCTTACCACAGAGCACGCAGAGGCGGTGAGGGAAACACTGCGTCCAAGAGCCGGAGTGGCGGAACCAAATTGCCCGGCTGAAACACAGAGGACACAGAGACCGCACCGAGAGCACCGAGAAGGCGTAGAGACACGCACCTCCCCGTGAACAACACGGCCCTTCGCTGTTTCGGCGGCAATTATCAGGAGTAAGCGCGCACCGCAGAGACGCAGAGGCGGGAATGGCTGTGCCACGAAGAGCGACGTGCGCCAGGATACAGCGTCACGATCCGCCCGGCGGCACGATTGTTACGGGCAGGGCGCGATGCTACACTCGCGGGCCGGTGCAGTCCGCACGCGAAACCGCACGGGAATGGGCATCCCGGGCATCCAAATTCCCGCTGCTACGTCCAATGGGGGAGACGGGCGCCGCCCCTCCTGGCACACCCGCAATTGTTTATGAAACAAATTGCTACCGCCACACGTTTCAATAACTTAGGCTTCTGAACGCAGGACAGCACGCTGCTCATTCGGAGAGGAAGAACATGATGAATGGAAGCTTCAGGCACGCCGCGATCGCGCTGTTGACGGCCGCTTCGCTGATGATTTCGCCCGTCTACGCCCAAGCCCAGGACGCACCCGCCCCGGCCGCACAGGCGCCCCCGGCGGCGCCGGCCCCGGCGATGGGGCAAACCCGCAACCTGAAGTTTTCGGCGGGGCCCGACTATTCGAAAGGGCCGCGGTGGTTTCCCAACATCACGGCGCCCTACCGGCCGCTCAAGATGCCGGAGCCGCCGCTGGCCAATTCGCCGCGCATCGGGCAGCTGATCCAGGACGGCCAGCTGATGCTGAGCCTGGAAGATGCCATTTCGCTGGCCCTTGAGAACAACATGGACATCGCCGTGCAGGAATTTACGCCCTGGCTGGCCCAAGCCGCTCTGTTGCGGGCGAAATCAGGCATCAATAACAAGACGCAGTTCGATCCGTCCTTCACTGGCAACCTGAGCATGGAGGAACAGACCTTCCCGATCAACAACCCATTCCTGGCCGGAGTCGGAACTGGCGCGGGGGCGTCAGCGCTGGTCAACCACAATACTATCGGAAACTTCGGCTACACCCAGGGGTTCCACACCGGCACCCAGCTACAGGTCACGTTCAACAACACGCGCTCGTCCACCACTTCTTCGTTCAATTCGTTCAACCCGTCGGTGCAGTCCTCGCTGCAGGTCCAGCTGACCCAGCCGCTGCTGAACGGTTTTGGGAAGCTGGCCAATACGCGGTACATCCTGGAGGCGAAGAACACCGTCAAGGTGGGAGAATCGCAATTTTCGCAGCAGGTGATCGCGACGGTCACGCAGGTGGCGACCGATTACTGGGAGCTGGTGTACGCGCGGGAGAGCGTCAAGGTGCAGGAATCGGCCGTGGCGGTCTCGAAGAAGCTGTACGAAGACAATAAGAAGCAGCTGGAGATCGGGACGATGGCCCCGCTCGACGTCCTCACGGCGGAATCGCAACTTGTCCACCGACCAGCAAAACCTGATCGTGGCGCAGACCACGCGGCTGCTGGATCAGACCAAAGTGCTGAACGACATCACGAAAGATCCGCTGGCCGGGCCGCTGGCCGCCATCGACATCATTCCCACGACGCCCATCGCCCTGCCGGAGGTCACCGAAACGATTTCCATCCAGGATGCGATGCGGGAAGCGTGGCAGAAGCGGCCGGAAGTCCAGCAGGCGGACCTGAACTTGAAGAATGCCGGGATCGAGGTCAAGGCGACGCGGAATTCGCTGCTGCCGTCGCTCAGTATTTTTGGGATGTACAACTCGACGGGCCTCGACGGAAATGCCATCGCGCGAACGCCCACGGGGGTTGCGCCGAACCTGGCCAGCCAAATTCTGGACTCCACCGGCGCGCCCGTGCTGGTCGGCGGGCTGCCCATTTATGTCGCAGACGCCCACGTACGCGTCTCACGCCCGTGCCCGGCGGGATCGGCGAGTCGTGGGACCAACTGGGTCACAGCCGCTACCCGACGTTTCAGGGCGGGATCAATCTGACGCTGCCGGTGCGCAACCGCGCGGCGCAGGCCGATAGCGCCAACGCGCTGCTCAATCAGCGGCAGCAGGAAGCGAAGTACCGCCAGCTGCAGAACGCCATTTTCCTGAGCGTGCGCAACGCGCAGATCGCGCTGGCGCAAGGACGCGGGCAGGTGGCCGCCGCGGAAAAGGCGCGCTCCCTGGCGCAGCAGACGCTCGATGACGAGCAGAAGAAATACCAGCTCGGGGCTTCGACAAGTTATAACGTGGTGCTGCGCGAGCGCGACCTCACCGCCGCACAAGGCACGGAGTTGCGCGCCCGCATCAACTTGATCGAGGCCGAGGTGAACTTCAACCAGGCCATGGGCCGGACGCTCGACGTCAACCGCATCGTCGTGGCCGGCGGTCGCCCCGCCGGCCCCGCGCACGTGCCCAACATCCCGGGCGCACCGGATGCCGCCGCGGATGCGGGAAACTGACTTCGTCTCAGCTGGCCTTTCAGCAAGAGCGAAGATCTCACCGCAGAGACGCAGAGGACGCAGAGACGGAACACAGCCTGAGGGGCTGACTGTGTTTCCGGACACACCCTGACATTTCCCCCGACAGGAACCCGGCTCGCCTCTTTCCTTGTTGCGGCATTCCCCTTGCCATAGAATAGCGGCACGACGGGGCGCGCCGACCGCCATGAGAGCCCTGTCCAGAGCCCCTCCGATGAGCGACGAGACCGATCCCAAGCGGCGGAATCCTCCGCAGCCATCTTCCGGCACGCCGCGCCCACGCCAGCCATCGGCCGGCGAGCGCGCGTGGGAAGAGCAGACCTTGCAGCCCACGCTCGATTCCGCGCCGGAACGCGCTCGTGCCTTTACGACCGTGTCGAGCCATCCGATCCGCAGGCTATACACCGACGCCGATCTGGCGGGTTGGAGCGCGGAGCGCGATCTGGGCGCGCCAGGTGAACCTCCCTACACGCGGGGCATTCACCCGGCGATGTATCGCGAGCGCCTTTGGACCATGCGGCAATTTGCGGGCTTCGGCAGCGCCGAGGAAACCAATCGCCGCTTCCGCTACTTGCTTTCCCACGGACAGACGGGGCTGTCGGTCGCCTTCGATCTGCCCACGCTGATGGGCTACGACGCCGATCATCCCCTGGCCGAGGGCGAGGTCGGCAAATGCGGCGTGGCCATCAGCTCGCTGGCGGACATGGAGGAACTGTTCGACGGGCATTCCGCTCGGCGGACGTCACCACGTCGATGACCATCAATTCCCCGGCGGCGGTGATCTGGGCGATGTACCTGGCGGTCGCGGAAAAGCAGGGCGCGGACTGGAAAACGATCTCCGGCACGATTCAGAACGACATCCTGAAGGAATATATCGCGCAGAAGGAGTACATCTACCCGCCCGAGCCTTCCCTGCGCCTGGTGACCGACACCATCGAATTCGGCGCGCGGCACACGCCCAAGTTCAACTCGATTTCGATCAGCGGCTACCACATCCGCGAGGCGGGCTCGACGGCCATCCAGGAAGCCGGCGTTCACCCTGCGCGACGGCATCGAGTACGTCGAAGCGTGCCTGCGGCGCGGGCTCGCGGTGGACGACTTCGCGCCGCGGCTTTCGTTTTTCTTCAACGCGCACAACGATTTCTTCGAGGAGATCGCGAAATACCGCGCCGCGCGGCGCCTCTGGGACCGCGTGATGCGCGAGCGCTTCGGCGCGCGGAGCCCGCGGTCGTGGGCGCTGCGGTTCCACGCGCAGACGGCGGGCTGCTCGCTGACGGCGCAGCAGCCGTACAACAACGTGGCGCGCACGGCGGTGCAGGCGCTGGCGGCGGTGCTCGGCGGGACGCAGTCGCTGCACACCAATTCGCTCGACGAGGCCTGGGCGCTGCCCACCGAAGCGGCCGCGACCATCGCGCTGCGCACGCAGCAGATTCTGGCGTGCGAAAGCGGCGTCACGAACACGGCCGATCCGTTCGGCGGGTCGTATTTTGTCGAGGCGCTGACCAACGAGATCGAGAGCGGCGCGCGGGCGTACATCGAGAAGATCGACGCGCTGGGCGGCATGGTGGCGGCCATCGAGCGCGGCTACCCGCAGCGGGAAATCGCCGACGCCGCCTACCACTACCAGCTGGCGATTGACCGCCAGGAAAAGATCATCGTGGGCGTGAACGGCTACGTCACCGAGGAAAAGCCGCTCGATATTCTGCAGATTGGCGAGTCGGTGGCACGGCGCCAGGCGGAGCGGTTGCGCAATCTGCGCGCTCATCGCTCGGGCGTCGAGGTCGCGCGCCGCCTCGCCGCGTTGCGCACAGCCGCCGCCGGCGCGGAAAACGTGATGCCGTGTCTGATCGAGGCGGTGAAGGCGTACGCCACGCTCGGCGAAATTTGCGACGCCCTGCGCGACGTCTTCGGCGTCTACCAGGAGACCGCGGTGATGTAGCCGCACGCGAGGCTCGTGAGACTTTCTGCTTTGCAGTTTCCTCTCCTCGGTTTACCTTTGGGGTTCTCTGCGCCCTCTGCGCCTCTGCGGTGAAACATGACTGACGCCCAACTCACGCATGAAATCATCGGCGCCGCGATTGACGTGCATCGCACGCTCGGTCCCGGACTTCTTGAATCCGCATACGAGGAATGCTTCGCACGCGAGTTGATCTCTGCGAGCCATCCCGTTCGAGCGTCAGAAACCTATTCCTCTGGTCTATAAAGACGTTAAACTCGATTGCGGATATCGCATTGATCTTCCTTGTGGACAGCCGGGTGGTCGTTGAGTTAAAGGCGGTCGAGGCCCTTGCGCCTGTCCACGATGCAGTCGTGTTAACGTATCTACGTCTGTCCGACTGCCGGATCGGATTGCTGATCAACTTCAACATTGCCGTACTTAAGGATGGAATTCGACGGTTCGTCTTATAGGAGTACGCCGGAGCTCCAAGCAGAGGACGCAGAGACAGCAGAGGCGGCACAGAGACCACAGAGGAAGCGCGAGAAAAGAACAGAGGATCAGCACCGCAGAGACGCAGAGGACGCAGAGAAGAGACCAATGCCAGAGAAGAAGATACGCGTGCTGATTGCCAAGCCGGGGCTGGACGGCCACGACCGCGGCGCCAAGGTGATCGCGCGGGCGCTGCGCGACGCCGGCATGGAAGTGATCTACACGGGGCTGCGCCAGACGCCCGAGATGATCGCCTCGGCGGCGGCGCAGGAGGACGTGGACGTCATCGGCCTTTCCATTCTCTCGGGCGCGCACAACACGATCTGCCCGCGGCTGCTCGACCTGCTGCGCGCCAAGGGCATGACCGACGTCACCGTCCTGGTGGGCGGAATCATCCCGCAAGCGGATATTGCGGAACTGAAGAAGGCGGGCATCGCCGAGATTTTTCTGCCGGGAACGACCACGCAGGCGATCGTGGACTTCATCCTCCAGCGCCACGCCCCCGCGCGGCCGGGAAGCTGACGCGGCCATGCCAACTAAATCCAACAGCGAAACTCCGCGCGCGGCCGGAACGCCTATCGGGACAACCGCCGATCCGCAGTCTCCGGCCTTCGTCAAGAACAGCCGCGACATGATCGACCGCCTGACGGAGATCAAGAATCAGGAAGAAACCATCCGCCAGGGCGGCGGCGCGAAGGCCATCGAATCCCAGCACAAGAAGGGCCGGCTCACCGCGCGCGAGCGCATCGCCCGGCTGATCGACCCGCGCACGCAGTTCTTCGAGCTGGGCCTCTACGCCGCCTGGGAGATGTACGAGGAATGGGGCGGCGCGCCCGCCGCGGGAACCATCACCGGCCTGGGCCGCGTGGCCGGGCGGCGCATGATGATCATCGCCAACGACGCCACGGTGAAGGCCGGCGCGTTCTTTCCCCTCACCGCGAAGAAAGTGATTCGCGCGCAAAACATCGCCATCGAGAATCGCATCCCGACGATTTATCTGGTCGATTCCGCCGGCGTCTTTCTCCCGCTGCAGGAGGACGTCTTCCCCGACACGGACGATTTCGGCCGCGTCTTCCGCAACAACGCGGTGATGAGCGCCATGGGCATCCCGCAGATCACCGCGATCATGGGAATGTGCGTGGCGGGCGGCGCCTATTTGCCGGTGATGTGCGACCACATTCTCATGACCGAGGGCAGCGGGCTGTTTCTCGCCGGACCGGCGCTGGTCCAGGCGGCCATCGGGCAGAAGACCTCCGCCGAGGAACTGGGCGGCGCGAAGATGCACGCGCAGACCAGCGGCACCGTGGATTTCCGCGAGCCGGACGATCCCGCCTGCCTCGAACGCATTCGCGCCCTGGTGGACAAGATGGGGCATCCGGCGCGCGCCCCGTTCGACCACAAGACCGCGGAAGCGCCCGCGCATCCGGCCGAGGAGATTTACGGGATCTTTTCGGGCGACCCGTCGCGGCAATACGACGTGCGCGAGATTCTCGCGCGCATCGTGGACGGCAGCCGCTTCGACGAGTACCGCGCGGAATACGGCCAGACGGTCGTGTGCGGCTACGCGCGGATCGGCGGCTGGGCCGTGGGCATCGTCGCCAACCAGAAGAAAAACGTCACCGTCTCCGCCCCCGGCACGGGCGAAAAGCGCCTGGAGTTTGGCGGCGTGATCTACACGGAGGCGGCGGACAAGGCCGCGCGGTTCATCCTCGACTGCAACCAGCACCTCGTGCCGCTCATTTTCCTGCACGACGTGAACGGCTTCATGGTCGGCAAGGAAGCCGAGTGGAGCGGGATCATCCGCGCGGGCGCGAAGATGGTCAACGCCGTGGCCAACAGCGTGGTGCCCAAGATCACGGTGATTTGCGGCGGAAGTTTCGGCGCCGGGCACTACGCGATGTGCGGCAAGGCCTACGACCCGCGCTTCATGTTCGCCTGGCCGACGGCGCGCTACGCCGTCATGAGCGGCGATTCGGCCGCCGAGACGCTGGTCGAAATCAAGGTCAAGCAGCTGGAACGCGAAGGAAAGAAACTCGAGTCCCGCCGAGAAGAAGGAGCTGCGCGAATCGATCCGCGCCACCTACGAGCACCAGACCGACCCGCGTTATGCCGCCGCCCGCCTGTGGGTCGACGCCATCATCGATCCGGCGCATACGCGCGAGGCGCTGATCGAGGCGCTGGAGTCCGCCGCGCTCAATCCTCACGTCGCCGAATTCAAGACGGGAGTGCTGCAGACGTGAAGCCAGCCGATGAAGTCACCATCATTGAGTGCCCGCGCGACGCGTGGCAGGGATTGCAGAAGATTATCCCCACCGAAGAGAAAATCAAATACCTGGCGGGATTAGTGGCCCTGGGATTTCGGCACATTGACGCCGTGAGCTTCGTTTCGCCGAAGCATGTCCCGCAAATGGCCGATAGCGAGGCGGTGATGCAGCAGGTGTCGCAGGCGCGGCTGCCTTCGGGCGAAGCGCCGGAGATCATCGGCATTGCGGTGAACGAGCAGGGGCTGGAACGCGCGCTGGCGACGCCGGGGGTGACGACGATCGGCTACCCGTACTCGATTTCGGCTTATTTCCGGCGGGCGAATGTGAACATGTCGCGCGCGGAGACGCGGGCGCTGGTCGAAAAGATGCAGCGCGACACGAAAGCCGCCGGGCGGCGGCTGGTCGTGTACATCTCGATGGCGTTCGGCAATCCCTACGACGAGCCGTGGGGAGCGGAGATCGTCGAAGAGACGCTGATCTGGCTCAAGGGCGCGGGCGTGCGCACCGTGTCGCTGGCGGATACGGTGGGAGCGGCGTCGCCAGAGGATGTGGCGCAACTTTACCGGGACGTCAAGGACTGCGTGGCGGGCGTGGAGATCGGCGTCCATTTGCACAGCCGGCCGGAAGGCGCCGCCGAAAAGATTCTGGCGGCCTACGAGGCGGGATGCCGGCGCTTCGATGGCGCGCTCACAGGGCTCGGAGGTTGCCCGTTCGCCGGCGACGCGCTGGTGGGCAACATCGCCACCGAAACCGTGCTGACGACGCTGGCGGCGCGCGGCGTCTCCACCGGCATCGATGCAAAATCGCTGGCCATCGCCTGCGCCATGACCGGGGCGCTGCGCGACAAATACGCGCACAATCCGGATGCCCCGCGCCCGAATTAACCGCTGCCGAACGTCGAAAAGCCTACCGCAGAGGCGCAGAGGACGCAGAGAAGACCGCTTCTGTAGCGCCCGGTCCCGCTTTGCGGCGCCGCGCAGCTCATGCTCTGGCATATCAGCCTCTATCTGTGTCCGCCAGGGGTTTCCTCTCTGCGCCCTCTGCGTCTCTGCGGTGAATTCTTGCTTTCCGTTTCTTGATTCCCTGCCGCTTCCCCACTATGCTCTCGCCATGGCTTATTCGACCGTGACGCTCGCGCGCGAGGGCGCGATCACCACCATCACGCTGGCGCGTCCCGAGAAGCGCAACGCCATCTCCATGCAGATGATGGACGACCTGCTCGCGGCGCTCGGCGAGGCGGAAGCAAGTCCGGCGCGCGCCGTTATTCTCACGGGCGCGGGCAAGGCGTTCTGCGCCGGAATGGACCTCGAGGCACTGCGGGCCACCGCGGCCATGTCTCCCGCGGAGCATCTGGAGGATTCGCGGCGCGCGGCGGTCTTCTTTCGCCGCTTGCATAGCTTTCCGAAGCCGCTGATCGCGGCGGTCAACGGCCCAGCCATCGCCGGAGGCTGCGGCATCGCCACGCTGGCCGATTTCACGCTGGCCGTGCCGGAGGCGACGTTCGGCTACCCGGAGGTGAAAATCGGCTTCGCTCCGGCGATCGTCTCCGTGTTTCTGCGGCGGCAGATCGGCGAGAAGGCGGCGCGCGATCTGCTGTTGAGCGGGCGAATCATCGACGCGGCCGAAGCATTGCGCCTGGGACTGGTGACCGAGATCGTTCCGGCCGATCGGCTGGCCGCTCGCTCCCGCGAAATCGCCAGCCAGTTGCTCGCCGCCAGCCCCGAAGCCATCGCGCGCACCAAGCGGCTGCTCCTGCGCTACGATGAGGCGGCGCTCGATCGGGAAATCGAGATGGCCGTGCGGGAAAACGCGGAGATCCGCTCGACGGCGGACTTTCGCGAGGGCGTGTCGTCGTTTCTCGAAAAGCGCGCGCCCAAATGGGCCGGGGAATAGGCATCCAATGAACGATTACGCGGAAACAACCGTGCGCGTGCGCTACGCCGAGACGGACCAGATGGGCGTGGTGTACTACGGCAACTACTTCACGTGGTTTGAAATCGGCCGCGTGGAATTCTGCCGCCAGCTTGGGTTTGAGTACAAGCAGATGGAGATCGACGATGACAGCATGCTGGTGGTGGCCAAAGCGTCGTGCCGCTACAAGAATCCGGCGCGCTTCGACGACTTGCTGATCATTCGCACGCGCGTCAGCGAATCCAAGCGGCGCATCATCTCGTTCGAGTACGAAATCCTCCAGCAGGACTCGGGCGACGTGGTGGCCACGGGCGAGACCGTGCACGTCATCTGCGACCGCCAGGGCCGGCCGCGGTCTCTTCCCGAGAAGTACCGGAAGTATTTTCCTTCCGTCCGGGCTTAGCACCATGAGCACGCTACCCATCGACGGTGAGCATCTGACGATCGAGGACCTGCACCGCATCGTGTTCGACGGCGCGGCGGCCGAGATTCCAGCACAGGCGCGCGAGCGGATGAACGCCTCGCGCGCCGTCATCGAACGCGTGGTCGAGTCGGGGGCCGAGGTCTACGGCGTCAACACGGGCTTCGGCAAAATGGCCAGCACACGGATTTCAGCCGCCGAAATCCGGCACCTACAGTTGAATCTGGTCCGCAGCCACGCGTGCGGAGTGGGCGCGCCGCTCAGTGAACCCGCCACGCGCGCCATGCTCGCACTCCGCGCCAACGCGCTGGCCAAGGGATTTTCGGGCGTGCGCCCGGTGATCGCGGAAACGCTGGTGGCCATGCTCAACCGCGGCGTGCATCCGGTGATTCCCTCGCAGGGTTCGGTGGGTGCGTCGGGTGATCTGGCTCCGCTGGCGCATTTGGCGCAAGTGGTGATCGGCGAGGGCGAAGCCATCTCCGATGGCCGCCGGATGCCGGGCGGCGAAGCCATGCGTGCCGCGGGAATCGCGCCGGTGGTGCTGGAAGCCAAGGAGGGCCTGGCGCTGCTCAACGGCACGCAGGCGATGCTGGCGCTTCTGGCGCTGGCTCTGCGCGAAGCGGAAATCTCCGTGGACACCGCGGACGTGGCGGCATCGCTCTCGCTCGACGCCCTGCGCGGCAGCCCCGCGGCGTTCGACGAACGCATCGCGCGATTGCGTCCGCACGCAGGCCATGCGGCAACAGCGCGCAATATCGAGCGGCTCAACCGGGGCAGCGAGATCCGCGAATCGCACCGCTCGCCCGCGCAGGACCGCCGCGTGCAGGACCCGTACAGCCTGCGGTGCGCGCCGCAGGTGCACGGAGCGGTGCGCGATGCGCTCGCGCACGTCCGCGCGACGCTCACCATCGAGCTCAATAGCGCCACCGACAATCCGCTGGTCTTCGCCGGCACCGGCGAGGTCCTCAGCGGCGGAAACTTTCACGGACAGCCGCTGGCCATGGCCGCCGATCACATGGCCGTCTCGCTGGCCACGCTGGGAGGAATCTCCGAGCGGCGCATCGAGCAGATGACCAATCCGCAGACCAGCGGCCTGCCGGCGTTTCTGGTGCGCGAGGCGGGGTTGAATTCGGGGTTCATGATCCTGCAGGTGACCGCCGCCGCGCTCGCCAGCGAGTTGAAGGCGCTCGCCGCGCCGCATTCGGTCGATTCCATCCCGACGTCCGGCAACCAGGAAGACTACGTGTCCATGGGAATGGGAGCGGCGCGCCGGATCGAGCCGATGCTCGCGAGCGTGCGCCGCATCCTCGCGATCGAACTCCTGGCGGCCTGCCAGGGGATCGACCTGCTCGCACCGTTACGCACCGGACCCGAGGCACGCAAAGCCTACGATATGGTGCGCGCGATTTCCAGGCGCGTGGACGCGGACCGCTCGCTGGCGCCGGATATTGAGCTGCTCGCGAACGCAATTCCGGCGGCACACTCAGCGCGCTGGTGCGTTGACCATCTTCCGCGCCTTTGGCCATCCCGCAACTCAGAAAGACGGAGAAGGCTCACAGCGCCCGCCTGAAGGCGGCCGCTACAACACCTGTTCAGGAATCACCAATCCCCCGCGCCCAGCAGGAAGGTCGAGCTACGCGAGGGCGCGGCGCAGGAAGGTGCCGAAGCGATAGGCGACGATGTAGCTGAAGGGCGCGACGCCGAGCGAATAGTGGCCGCACGGCAGCGACAGGCTCTCGAAATCCACTCCGGCGCCGCGGATTTCCTCCAGGAACGCTTCGGTAAACTCCGGCCAGAAGGTGGGGTCGTAGCGGCCGCTGATCAGGAGGATCTCCTTGGGCGCGCCCTGGAGTTTCGAGACGTAAGGAAACGGACTGATGGGCGACCAATACCGGCGCACGTCTTCGTGCGAGAGTTGGGTGGCCAGCGATTCCCACACGTTGATGGTGGTAAGGCCATTGGCCACCACATCGCCGAAATAGGTGGAGACGTGCAGGAAAGCGCCGGCGCGCAGAGCGGGCTCGTGGCACATGGTAATGAACCCGATGCAGGAGCCGATGCTGGTGCCGAGGATTCCGAGGCGGTCGTAGCCCTGCTGCTCGAGCCAGCGCAGCGTGCGGCGCACGTCGGTGACGGCCTGGCGATTGGCCTGCAGGGTCAGGCCGACATTGGCGCCGACCAGATGATCCGCGCGGGGATGGCCGGGGACGGCGCGCCGGTCGTGATAGGGCAGGCTGATTTTGACGGCGGTGATGCCCAGGCGGTTCAGCCAGCGGCAGACGTTTTGCTGTTCCTCCCAGCGCGCGTTCCATTGGGCGAGGACGACGACGGCGGGGCCGCGGCGGCTCGCGCGAAATAGCTGTCCGTAGACGCGATTGTTTTCCGGCCAGGGCGAAGCGATCTGGCTGGTGAAGGTGAGGACGTTGTCCCGCAGCGTGTAATCCTCGGCCGGCGTGACTCCATACCAGTCACTGCTGCGCGCCAGTGTATCTCCGGCGAAACGATCCAGGAACCCGCGGGGGTCGGATTCGCCGGCGTCGCCGCCGATGTGTTCCAGCCCCCAGGAAAACGGCCGGACGGGGCGGTTGGGCTCCTGCGCCCAGCGCATGTGCTCGTAGCGGCGGATTGTTTGCTCAAACCAGGGCATCAGCGCAGTCCAACTCATCCAGTGTACACGCATCACCCGCTCAACTCCGGGCCCGGCGTGCGGCCGGTGTGATCGGCGGAGCAACGCGGGCCGCTCGCCTCACGGGGCCAAAAGCGCCGGCCCGACTTTCCACTAACGCTCGGAAGGCGGCTGCACCGGGGGTGGTTGCGGCTGCGGCGGGACAAACAGTCCGGGAGCAGGGGCGCTGGCTCCATCCATAGAACCATGTCCGGCATAAATGGAGTGGTCCTGGTGGGGCGCCAGGCGAACCAAGCGAGGCGTGACGAGAATCAACAACTCGCTGTCCTGCTTCTGCACGGTCTGACTCTGCCCCAGCCAGCCGATGCCCGGCCGACCGGCGATGCCGGGGGCGCCGGTGATGGAATTGCTCACCTGCGATTGCAGGAAACCGGCCAGGGCGGCGGTCTCGTTCTGCTTCAAACGCACCGTCTGATTCACCGACTCATTTTGGATGACGGGAATCGTGTTGAAGCTTTGCGAGGTCAGACTGCTGATGTCGAAGCCCAGCTGCAGGGTGACGTCGCCATTGGGATGTATGCGCGGCGTGGCTTTCACTTTCAGTCCGATATCGAGATATTGGACGCCGGGGAAGGGCGTGCCAATCGAACTGACGCCCGCGCCAAAGAGGCTCGTGGAATTCAGAATGACGGTGGCTTCCGCCGCTCCGCTGTCCGCCGTGGCGCCGTCGGGCTTGCCATCCCCGTTGAAATCGGCCGCCGCGATCGAGGACGGCGCCGTCCCCACAGGCAATTGGGGCAGAGCGGTGAAGAGCTTGTTGCCGGCGTTCAGCAGGATGGTGATGGCGTTGTCGGCCTGGTCCGCAACCGCGACATCGGGGTTCCCGTCGCCATTGAAGTCGGCCACGACGATCGAGGTAGGGCCGTTGCCGGCCGCGAAGTCTCGAGTGGGCCCCGCAGCGAATTGGCCCAGCGGCGCGGACGTGCTGCTCAACTGGTTGTAGTAAACGGTCACGGAATTTGCGCTGTTGGCCACGGCGATATCCAGGGCGCCGTTCCGGGTGAAGCTTCCCAGAGCCACCGCCACAGGAGAGCTTCCCGTGGGGTAATCGGTGGGCGGCTGAAAGGTTCCATCGCCCTTGCCGAGAAGAACGGAGACCGTGTCATGTCCCTGATCCGCAACCACCAGGTCGATGTGGCCGTCAGCGTTCAGGTCGGCCGCTGCCAGCGCGCTCGGCGCAGAGCCTGCGGGGAGGTGGATCAGCGTCGGCGTCTTGAACGTGCCGTCGCCGTTGCCTTGAAAGATCGAAATCGTATCGTCGCCCTGGTTGGCGACGGCCAGGTCGGTGAAACCCGTTCCATCCAGGTCATGGAAGTCCGCCGCGATCACCGAAGCGGGCGCCGTTCCCGTGGGGACATCGGTTTTCGGCCCGAAGGTGCCGTCGCCGTTGCCGAGCAGGATCGAAATGGTGTTGGCGCCTCTGTTGGCAACCGCCAGGTCCAGCGAGTCGTCTCTGTTTGTGGCGGTGGTGCTGTTGTTGAACTGTCCGGTCGCGATCGAAACCGGACCCGCGCCTGTCGGGTAGGTCACTTGGGTCGCGAAAGCCCCTTGGCCGTCTCCGAGCAGGACCGAGATGGTGTTGTCGCCCGCGTTCGCCACGATCAGGTCGTTGATACCGTCACTGCGCAGGCTGGCGGCGGCCACGAAAGACGGCGAAGTTCCGGCCGCATAATTCGTGATCGGATTCACCAAACTGCCGGCGCCCCCGATCGATCCGGTCAGCAGGCTCGCCGCGTATTGGGACAGCGTCACGGGAATGCGATCGCCGACGAAGAAGGTGGCCGCGCGGCCATCCTGCGCGCGCAGCAAAATCCGCCGGCCATGGCGCACCAGCGACAGCATCCGCGAGAAGTTCGCCGCGGCGCCCGGCAGGGTGGCCAGAAAAGTAGTCCGCCCCCCTCCGAAAGCGAGCAGCGGAGGAAACGCCGAGCCCACCGACGCCCCGAAGACCTGTTGGATGACGTTGAGGAGTCCGGCGTAGGACGATGCCGCCTCCTGAATCTGCTGGGGGCTGAATGTGAACACCTGGGCCCCTTGTGGCGGCGTGATGCCGAGCTGGCGCGCGTAATTGCGATCCACTTCGAGAATTTCGATCTCGAGAATCAGTTCCCCCGCCGGCTTTTCCAGGTCGTCAATCAAATCGGCGGCCACGGCGATGGCGCGGGGCGAGGCGCGCAGCGTGAGCGTGCGGTCGTGCGCGTCCAGGTCGGCGCGCGTGATCCCGGTAACCTCGCGGACCAGGCGCAAGAGCTCGGTCATCTGCTCCGGCGTCTGCGAGGCGGGAAGCAGCACGGTGCGCACGATGGAGGGCTCATAATCGCGGCGCTTCTGCGGCGTGTCTTCGGCGATGAAGAAGAGGCGGCGCGTCACGGGCCGCCAGAACGTGCGCGTCATGTCGCCCAGCAGCCGCGTGGCCGTCAGAAAATCGACGTTATCCATGCGGAAGCGGACCGGCCGGGCCACCAGGTCCACGTCGAACACAGCCTCCACGCCGAATTGACGCGCGATCTCCCGATACGCCCCCTGGGTATCGCCCCGGTAGTCGAAGCTGCGCGCTCCCGGCTGGTAAGCGAGGTGTACCTGTCCCGCCAGATTGGGTTCGTGCGCCTTGCGAATGCTGGCGGGCTCGGCGGCAGCCAGTTCCGCGAGGCGCTCGCGCACGACGGCGTTCGAAGGATCGAGGTAACTGGCGGACACCAGTTCCTTGCGCGCCTCGTCCAGGCGGCCGGAAATGGCGTCGCGCTCCGCGGCGTCCATTTTCTGCTGCACCAGGCGGCTCTTGGCAATCTCGCGGCGCAGCTGATACTCGCGGTTCTCGGGCGCCCAGTCCACTGCATCGGAGTAGGCGGCATGGGCCGACTGCCAATCCTGCTTCTGTTCGGCGCGGATGCCCTGCTGGTATGCCTCTTTGGCCTTTTTGGCATCCGGCTTGATCGTGGGGCTGGCCGCCGGCCGGGACTGCGCCTGCTCCACGGATGCGCCTGAGGCTTGGCCGCCCGCCCGCGACGGGCAGGCCGACGCGACTGGAAGCAGCAGTACCAGGGCAGCGGCCCCGGCACGGATCAGTGGTGGGTGGCGCCTTGTCATGAGTTGAGCCGGATGGCTATTGTACAGGGATTGACGACGCACGGCGCACCTGGCGCCGGGCCAGTCCGGCAGCCCGTGGGAAAATTTGCATGAGGCCAATCGAACGAAGGTATGGTTCCCAAAGGCGTGAAACTTCTTGATTTCGGGGGAGGCGGGGGCTAGACTGGGAAAGTCAGTTGAAACTCGTTTGCAACTGGAAATTATGCTCTCTGCTCTTCTAGTCGCTCTCCGGGAAGGCGTCGAAGCCGCGCTCGTCGTCGGCATCGTACTCGTGTATCTGAACCGCACCGGACGCTCCGCCCTGAAGGGCTTTGTGTGGGCCGGGGTGTTGGCGGCCTGCGCCGCCAGCCTGGGGGCCGCCCTGCTGCTGGAACGCTGGGCCATCAGCCAGGACGGGTTCGAGGGCCTGCTGATGCTGCTGGCCTCGGTGCTCGTGGTGACCATGATCGTGTGGATGAACCGCGTGGCGCGCACCCTGCGCAAGGATATCGAGCAGCGCGTGGAAGCGTATATCCAGGGGACGACGCGCGCCGCCGGATGGGCTGTGGGCGGGTTCGTGTTTCTGATGGTGGTGCGCGAGGGCGTGGAACTGGTGCTCATCCTGCGCGCCGTCGAGCTGTCTTCCACCGGCGTGCAGGTATGGATTGGGACGCTGCTGGGCGTGGCGATCGCCGCCGCAGTGGGCTTCTTCTTCTTTGAAGGAACGCTGCGCATTCCCCTGCACCGCTTTTTCGCCGTGACCACCGTGATCCTGATGGTGGTCGCATTCCAGCTGGCGTTGACAGGCGTGCACGAGTTGAGCGAAGCGATGTGGATCTGGTCGAGCAAGCTCGAGATGGCTACGATCGGGCCCATCGTGCGCAACGAGGTGTTCTTCTTCGCCGTGATCCTGGGAGCGGCGGCGCTGGCTACACTGCGCGAATGGTTCAGCGCGCGCAAGCCGGAGATCTCCCCGGAAACGAATCCAGCGGAGCGGCGGCGGCGCGAGTGGGAATTCCGGCGGCAGCGGCGATGGAGCTTTGCGGCGGCAGTGATGTGCGCGCTGGTGGTGGTGGCCCTGGCCGCGGAGTTCGCCTATGCCCGCGCCCTCAACGCGCCCTCTCCGGCCAAGATGCTGGCCGCGCGGGACAATCAGGTCCGCATCCCGCTCGCCGAGCTGACCGACTCGAACCTGCATTTTTACACCGCAGACGCGAGCGGCACCGTCATCCGTTTCCTGGTGATTCACAAGACCGACGGCGATTATGCCGCGGCTCTGGATGCCTGCCAGATTTGCGGCCGGGCAGGATATCGCCAGGTCGGGCAAAATGTGATCTGCCGGAACTGCGGCGCGACAATTTACATTCCGTCGATCGGGGACAAGGGAGGCTGCAATCCCATCCCGGTGAAATCGCGCGTGGAAGGGGGAGAAGTGATCGTCGATCTATCGGCGCTTACCGAGGCCGATGCGACGATTCACTCCTGACATGTTTGCCCGGCTGGTGGGAGAGTCCTTCATTCGCAATCCGCGCCGCAAGGTGCTGACGGCGGCGGCGCTCATCGTGGGCATGGCCGTGGCCACGGCCACGCTCACCGTGGCGCTCGACGTGGGCGACCGGATGTCGCGGGAATTCCGCAGCCTGGGCGCCAATCTGCTCGTGACGCCGCAATCGGACACCCTGCCGCTGGAAATCGGCGGAATCGATTACCGTCCGGTGGACGAAGGGGCCTACCTCCCGGAAGCCGATCTCGGCAAACTCAAGATGATTTTCTGGCGGCACAATATTTTGGGCTTTACGCCGTTCCTTGATGTTCCCGCTTCGATCTCCAGTACGATTGGCGGCCCGGGTAAACCCGCCACGCTGATTGGCACGTGGTACGAACACGCCGTGAGCGTCCCGGATGGCACGACGTTCAAGACCGGCGCGAAAAGCACGCATCCGTGGTGGAGCGTGCGCGGGCGCTGGTTCCAGGACGGCGCGAACGAGTGCGTCGTGGGCGCGGCCCTGGCGGCTTTGCATGGGGGCGAGATGGCGATCGGGAAGACCATCTACGTGAGCAACAGTGGCGTCCCGGGCGCGCCGGAGCCGCTTGTGGTGACGGGCATCGTCTCCACCGGCGGGGCCGAGGATCGCTCCGTGCTGGTGCCGTTGCCGGTGGCGCAGCGATTGTCCGGGCATCCGGGAAGCTTTCGGCAGCTTTTCGTCAGCGCGCTGACGAAGCCCGCCGACGCGCTCGCCGAACGCGACCCGAAAACGCTGACGCCGGCGGAGTACGACCAGTGGTTCTGCGCGCCCTACATCTCGTCCATCAGTTTCCAGATCCGGCAGGTGCTGCCGGGCACTGACGTGCACGCCATCCGGCGCGTGGCCGATTCCGAGGGCCGCATCCTTTCGCGCATCAGCACGCTGCTGTGGGTGGTCACCATCGCGGCGCTGGTGGCCGCGGGGCTGGCCGTGGCCGCGACTTCGGCGGCCACCATCCTCGACCGGCAAAAAGAGATCGGCATCATGAAGGCGATGGGCGCGACCAATACCCTGGTGGCGGGAATCTTCCTGGCCGAACAGCTGCTGCTGGCCATGGCCGGGGGCGCCATTGGGTTTGTCCTGGGCGCGGAACTGGCCCGCGCGCTGGGAGAGAGCGTCTTCGGCACGCCGGCGCAGCCGCACATGATTTTACTGCCGGTGGCCCTCGCGCTCGCGCTGCTGGTGGCCGTGATGGGCAGTCTGATCCCTCTGCGGCGGGCATCGCATTTCGATCCCGCGCCGATCCTGCGGGGCGAGTGATGTTCGGACGATTATTGTGGCGTTTGCTGCGCGGCAACCGGGGACGCCTGGCGGTGGCCCTGGTGTCGGTGGCCAGCGGCGCGGCGGTGATTTCCGCGCTGCTGAATCTCGATTTCGACATCGAGCGCAAGCTGACGCAGGAATTTCGCAGCCTGGGCGCGAACGTCACGATCTCGCGGGCCGGCGCGGCGCGCGGCGGCGATCTCAATGCGTCGACCTCGGGGCTATCCGGCTCGCCCGTTCTGATGGACCAAGGTGCGGTCCTCGGCCAGATGGAACAGGCGCGCACGCCGGAAGTGGCCGCCGCGGCGCCCTACCTGTACATTGTCGCGCGGGCCGACCAGAAACCTGTCGTCGTGGCCGGGACATGGCTCGACCAGATCCCCAAACTCGAACCCACGTGGAAGATGCAAGGCCACTGGGTCACGGCGCGCGAGGACGACACAGAATGCTTGGTGGGCCGGAACGCCGCGCGGCAGTTCCATGTGGGGCCCGGCGAGCCGCTCGAATTGATTTATCTCGGACAGCACGCGCAGCTCACGCGTGGCGGGCGTGATTGACGCCGGGGGCCCTGAAGACAATCAGGTGTTCGTAACGCTTCCCGTGGCGCAGAGGATGGCGGGACTGCCGGGGCAAATCGAGGTGGTGCAGGTGAGCGTCACCGGAACCGCCGGCGGCATCTCGCAATACGCCTCGCGGCTGGCGAGTTCCCTTCCCGGCTACGACGTGCGGCCCCTCCGCCAAGTGACCGAAGCGGAAGGCAACCTGTTGAATCGCACGCGATTCCTGATCGTGTCGATGGTGCTGCTCATCCTGGTGCTGACCGCGCTGTGCGTTCTGGCGACGATGGCGGCGCTGGCCATGGAGCGGCGCGCGGACGTGGGGCTGATGAAAGCGCTGGGCGGATCGATGTCTCGCATCCTGCGATTGTTTCTCGCCGAAGTGAGTGTGCTGGGGGCGGCCGGAGGATTGATCGGGTGCGTGGCCGGCATGGCCCTGGCGCACTGGCTGGGGCAGCGCGTCTTCGGGACGCCGATCTCTCCGCGATGGGAAATCTTTCCGCTCACCATCGCGCTGATGATTGGGGTGGCGCTGGCCGGGGCGTTGCCGCTGCGCCTGCTGGGCAGCGTGAGACCGGCAGTGATTCTGCGAGGGGAATAATGGGGCCACTGGTCCAGATCGAAAATCTGCGCAAGGAATTCGGAAACGTGCGGGCGCTCGACGGCGTGTCGTTCCAGGTGCAGGCCGGCGAGTGGATCGCCATCATGGGGCCTTCCGGGTCGGGCAAGACGACCCTGATCAACATTCTGGGCGGGCTCGACACGGCGACCTCTGGCCAGGCCATCGTGGACGGCGTGGACGTCGCGCGGCTGGACGAGGCCGGGCTGGCGCGCTTCCGCGCGGAAAAGATCGGGTTCGTCTTCCAGCAGTTCCATCTGGTGCCGTATCTGACGGCGCTGGAAAACGTGATGCTGGCGCAGTATTTTCACAGCACCACGGATGAAACCGAAGCGCGGGAAGCGCTGCGGCGCGTCGGGCTGGGCGAACGCATCGAGCACCTGCCGGCGCAGCTTTCGGGCGGGGAGCAGCAGCGCGTGGCCGTGGCGCGCGCCTTGATCAACCATCCCAAGCTGATCCTCGCCGATGAGCCCACGGGAAATCTGGACGAAGCCAACGCCGAAACGGTGACGCGCCTGCTGCGCGAACTCCACGCCGAAGGGCACACCATTCTGATGGTGACGCATGCGCCCTCCATGGGGCAACTGGCCGACCGGCGGATCGAGCTGGCTCACGGACATCTGGTGCAAATCGTCGAAATCTCCGCGGAGGAAGAGGAGCGGCTCGATCACCTGCTCGAACAGATGTGGATTTTCGGCGAGGAAGGCGTGACGCCGGAACTGGCGCGGATGCGGCAAAGCGGAATCCACGACCCGGCGGGCACCGCCGCGCGGCTCAAGGATCTGGGGCTATTGGAACTGCGCGACAGCGAAGTGACGCTCACGGAGCGCGGCGCGCATCGCGCCCGCGACATCGTGCGGCGCCGCCGACTGGCCGAGCGGCTGCTCACCGACACGTTTTCCATCGCCGACACCGAGACCGATTCGCACGCCTGCAAATTCGAGCACATCATCAGCCCCGAACTCGACCAGCGCATCTGCTCGTTTCTCGGGCATCCCAAATCCTGCCCGCACGGCAACCCCATTCCCCCCGGCCACTGCTGCCCTTCCGGGTGAGAGTCATCTATGGCAGACTGGCTCATTACCGAACACGCGAGCTTCGAAATGAAGCGGCGTGGTCTGCCCGAAGAATTGGTTCTTTCGGTGTTAGAGCGTCCGGAGCAGCATGTTGCGCTGCGTCCCGGCCGAGATGTGCTGCAATCCAGGGTGCAACTAGGCTCGCCAGCCCGAACGTACTTGATTCGTGTATTTGTGGATATGGATCGGAACCCGCCGGAGGTTGTTACGGCGTATCGTACAAGCAAGGTCTCGAAGTACTGGAGGCAAGGACCATGAAGGTCAACTACGACCCTCACACAGACACGCTGAGTTTCGTCCTGAAGGAACACGCGCAGGTGGCCGAAAGCGACGAGGAAAAGCCCGGAATCATCCTTGACTACGACGGCCAGGGAGATCTCGTGTCGATGGAAATCCTGGATGCTTCCCGGCGCGTCACGGAAGCCAGAAAAGTCGACTTTCAGATCGCGGGCTGAGGCACGCTGCCTCCGCTCTCTGCCCCTGCTCCCGCACCCGTAACAGGGCGCGGGAGCAGGATCGCTCCGCCTATAGACCGAGCAGCCGCATGGCGTTTTCCTTCAGAATCAGCGGGCGCACTTCATCGCGAATGCCGATCTTGGCGAAATCCTCGAGCCAGCGATCGGGAGGGATGAAGGGGTAGTCGGAGCCGAACAGCACCTTCTTTTTCAGCTGCGTGTTGGCATACTGCACCAGATTCGCCGGAAAATATTTCGGCGACCAGCCCGACAGGTCAATGTAGACCTGCGGCTTGTGCAGGCAGACGGAGAGGGCTTCATCCTGCCAGGGGAACGACGGGTGCGCCATGATGATCGGCATGTCGGGGAAATCCACCGCCACGTCGTCAATCTCCATGGGATTGCCGTACTTCAGGCGGATGCCGCCCCCGCCGGGCATTCCCGTGCCGATGCCGCTATGCCCGGTGTGGAAAATCATGGGCAGGCGCGCCTCGGCCACGACTTCGTACAGGCGGTAGGCGATGCGGTCGTTGGCGTGGAACTGCTGCGCGGGCGGGTGGAGCTTGAATCCGCGCACGACGCCGGTGGCGATCAGGCGTTTCGCCTCGTCCACGGCCGAGGGGCCGCGCGTGGGATCCACGCTCACAAACGGAATCATGATGTCGCTGTTTTCTGCGGCGAAGGCGATCACTTCGTCGTTGGTTGCCTGGGGCCTTCCGGTGAGGCGCTCGTCCACGGAAAAGACCACGCAGCCGATGTTCCGCGAACGGTAGTACTCGGGCATTTGCTGGGAGCCCAGGCCCGAATCGCCGAAATACTTCCTCGCCGCCTCGGCCGCCTGGTTTCCCTCGGAGCGACCCTCGACGTGGACGTGGGTATCAATCGCCACCATCTTTTCGGTGTTGAATTTTCCTTTGTTTGCCACGGAATCCTTCCTGAACGATTCGGTTATTGACCGGCCAGCGTGCGGACGGCCCGGCCGCGCGTGCGGCGAGATAGGTTAGCACGGCGTGCGGGGAGTTGTAACGCGGGATTGCGCGACGCCGCGCGGCACGAGGCGCGCAGCGATGCCGCATTCCCAGGGACTCGGGCGCATCTGTTAGAATAAGTCCCTTATGCCTCTGCCCCTCGATCCGCGCAAGAAGCCGGCCGGCGTGAAGGTGCACGTGACGACCGGCCAAGGCGTCGAAATCACCTGGTCGGACGGACACGCGAGCCAGTACAACTTTCCTTACCTCCGCGATCATTGCCCCTGCTCGCTGTGCAACGACGAGCGCGCCAAGAAGGACCAGGCCAAGGCCACTCACGGAAGCAGCGCCGTGCTGCCCATGTTCAAGCCGCGGGTGACGGCCAAAGCAGCGGCCGCCGTCGGCAATTACGCCCTGCAGATCGAGTTTTCGGACGGGCACGCCACCGGCATTTACAGCTTCGATCACCTGCGGGAGATTTGCCCCTGCGAAGCCTGCGTCAAGGAATTCCGCGGCGCGGCATCTGGCGATTTAAAAGGCTGATGCGAACCATCGGGAAATGTAATAGCGGTGAGACTTTTCTTTGGGGGCGTTTCGACGTATAGTTCTTTTCCGCACAATAAAATCACATGTCTTCAAACCCTACGGGTAGTTCCCTCACACCAGGTTCGGTACGGCCGGTCACCAAAGTGCTGGTGGCCACGACGGCCATGCTGGCCTTTATTTCCTACTGGCGGGCCGCGGCGATCGTTCTGAATGACCTGGCCTCGTCGGCGTACTACGCCGGCGGCGAGGCCGAGCAGTTCATCGGCAAGAGCGCCCCGTGGTTCATCCTGGCGACCATGCTGCTGTCCTACGCCGTCTCCCAGGTCTACGTCGAGAGCTGCGGGATGTTCGTGCGCGGCGGCGTCTATCGCGTGGTCAAGGAAGCGATGGGCGGGGCGCTGGCGAAGTTTTCGGTCTCGGCGCTGATGTTCGATTACGTTCTGACGGGTCCGATCAGCGGCGTGTCCGCCGGGCAGTATCTGGCGGGCCTGGCGAACGAACTGTTCGCCTACGCGCACGTGCACGTGGTGCTGAGCGCGGACGCGTCGGCGGCGGCGTTTGCCATCGCCGTGACGCTCTATTTCTGGTGGCAGAACATCAAGGGCATCTCCGAGTCGAGCGAGAAGGCGCTCTGGATCATGCAGCTCACCACGGTGATGGTGGTGGCGCTGATCGGCTGGTGCGGTTACACGCTGCTGGTGCGTGGCGCACATTTGCCGCCCGCGCCCCTGCCGCGGAACATCGTGATGGACAAGCACTCGCTGGGATGGTTGTTCAACACTCGCATCGCCCACACCATCACCATGGTGGCCGTGTTCGTTGGGCTGGGCCATTCCGTGCTGGCCATGAGCGGAGAGGAATCGCTCGCGCAGGTCTACCGCGAAATCGAACATCCCAAGCTGCCCAACCTGAAAAAAGCGGCGTTCGTGATCTTCATTTACAGCATGGTCTTCACCTCGCTGGTTTCCTTCTTCGCGGTGATGATCATTTCCGACAAGACCCGGCCACAGTACTTCGAGAACCTGATCGGCGGGCTGGCGATGAATCTGACCGGGCCGTTCGTGGCCCGGCTGGCCTTTCATATATTCGTCGTCGTGGTCGGCACGCTGATTCTTTCCGGCGCGGTGAATACGGCGATCGTGGGCTCGAACGGGGTGCTCAACCGCGTCTCGGAAGATGGCGTTCTCTCCGACTGGTTCCGCCACCCGCATCCGCGGTTCGGAACCTCGCACCGGATCATCAACCTGGTGGTGGCGCTGCAGATTGTGACCATCGTGATCAGCCGCGGCGACGTGACCTTCCTCGCCAACCTCTATGCCTTCGGCGTGATCTGGAGCTTCGCGCTGAAGGGCTTCGCCGTGCTGGTGCTGCGGTATACGCACCCGCAAGACCGCGAATTCAAGGTGCCGCTCAACTTCCACATCGCCGGGGTCGAAATCCCGATCGGCCTCGGACTCATCACCCTGATGTTGCTGGGGATTGCGGTGGTGAATCTGTTCACCAAGCCGGCGGCCACCGTCTCCGGCATCGTGTTTTCGGGATTGCTGTTTGCCGGATTCGAACTCTCCGAGAGGCACATACAGAGGGCCCGGAAGAGCCGGGGCGAAGGACGCGTCGAGCTGGATCAGTTCAACCTGGCGCAGGAAGCGGAACTGACGCCGAATAACGTGGGGGTGCAGCCGGGCAACGTTCTGGTGCCGGTGAGCAACTACTACGCGCTCTATCCCCTGGAAGCGGCGCTACAACGCGCCAAGCGCCGCGAAGCGGAGATCGTGGTGCTGCACGTCCGCATGCTGCGGCGCGCGGCCTCCGGCGAATACGACCTGGCGCCCGACCAGCTCTTCAGCACCATCGAACAGTTGCTGTTCACCAAAGTTCTTTCCATCGCGGAGAAGGAAGGCAAGCCGGTGCGACTGGCCGTGGCCGCCGCGAATGACCTTTGGGAAGGCATCTTGCGCACCGCCACCAATCTGCAATCGAGCGCCATCGTCGCGGGAAGCTCCTCGAAGGCCACGATCACGGAGCAGGCCCGCGAAATCGGACTCGCGTGGGAGCGAATGCCTGAGCCGAAACCCCGCCTGACGCTGGAACTCTTCACTCCCTCGGGCCACGAACAGATTTTCTACCTCGGACCGCACTCGCCGCACCTGACGCCGAAAGAGATCGACGTGCTGCACAAAGTCTGGCTGGAATTCAGCGACCGCCTCCCAAACGAGGAAATCCACCACCACGACATCGTCCACTTCGCGCTGGATGAAGTCGAGCGGGAGATCGCCCAGGGCCGGGGCGATGAAGTGCTGCAGCGCCTGCGCGATCACCTCGGGGCCATCAAGAGCAACCGGCTGTTGCCGTAACAGGGTAACGTGTGAATGTAGCGCCGCAGTATTTAGCGCGGCATGTAGGACGCGCCTCGGTGATGTCGTTTTCTTAGCACCCTTCTGAGTCACTTTCTTCAGCTAGTCTGCACCTGCGACGTGCAGTTCGGACACCGTGTCGCCTTGACCGGAATCGCCGAAGCACAATACGGACACTCCTTGACCGCGGGAGCGGGCACAGGGGCGGGCTTGTTCCAGCGATTGATCTGGCGCACCAGCAGAAAGATCGCGAACGCCACGATCACGAAGTCGATCAGCGTGTTCAGGAACACGCCGTAGTTGATGGTCGCCGCGCCGGCGGCCCGCGCGTCGGCCAGCGTGGCGTACGACTTCCCAGACAGGCTGACGAACAGGCCCGAAAAGTCCACTTTGCCCACCAACAGGCCGATCGGCGGCATGAGAATGTCGTTGACCAGCGAGGTGATGATCCGGCCGAACGCCGCGCCGATAATGATGCCGACGGCCATGTCGAGAACGTTGCCGCGCATCGCAAACGCTTTGAATTCCTTCAGCATCGGTAGCCTCCCAGATACGCCCGGCTGCGCCGGGCCTTCGCGCCGGAGGGTACCGGGAAGCGGCGCGGCGTGGCAAGAAGAAACGCACGCGGCCCGGCCCGCGTCTAGAAAGAAGGGTTGCGCTGCTGGTGGGTGGCGTCCGGAATGCTATAATGTTGCGCTTCCAGCGTGGCGCTGCAACTGCCGGGCCGCGCGTTCTGCAATCATCGAGTCACTGAGGAGAGAATCGTGCACAAGGTCATCATCATCGGCAGTGGGTGCGCGGGCCTGACCGCCGCCATCTATACGGCGCGCGCGGACATGCATCCGCTCGTGCTGGACGGCTACGAGCCGGGCGGACAGCTCGGTCTGACCACGCTGGTCGAGAATTTCCCGGGCTTCCCCGACGGCGTGAACGGTCCGGATTTGGTGGAGAACACCCGCAAGCAGGCGCAGCGATTCGGCACGGAATTCCGTTCCGGCGCCGTCACGGCGGTGGACCTGAGCCGAAGGCCGTTTCGCCTTACCGCCGGGAAGGAAACCTACGAGACCGAGACGCTGATTATCGCGGCCGGAGCTTCGGCGCGCATGCTGGGCCTGGAATCCGAGCGGCAACTGCTGGGGCACGGCGTTTCCACCTGCGCGACGTGCGACGGCGCCTTCTTCCGCAACCGGGAAATCGTGGTGGTCGGCGGCGGTGACACGGCCATGGAAGACGCCACCTTCCTGACCAAGTTCGCCAAGCGTGTCACGCTGTTGCATCGAAGGAACGAATTCCGCGCGTCGAAGATCATGCTCGACCGCGCCCGCGCCAACGAGAAGATCGTTTTCATGACGCCCTACGTGATCGAGGAAGTGCAGAACGTCGAGAAGAAGTCCGTGGAGTCGGTCCGCGTCCGCAACTTGGAAACCAAGGCCATCTCGACCCTTTCCGTCGACGGCGTCTTCGTGGCCATCGGGCACGATCCCAACAGCCAGATCTTTCGGGGCCTGATTGACATGGACGAGAACGGCTACATCCACACCCACGACGGCCCCAAGACCAACATCCCCGGCGTCTTTGCAGCCGGCGACGTGCAGGATCATCACTACCGCCAGGCCATCACCGCGGCCGGCTCGGGCTGCATGGCGGCGATTGAAGCGGAGCGGTTTCTCTCGGCGCGCTGAAGCACGAGCGCGCCGGAGGCCGCTGGCGGGCGGCGATGCTCGCGCCGCGGGATGCGACATCGCCCCGCTATAACCGGGTTGAGGTACTCACCCGTCCGGCTGTAGAATGGATCCCGCAGGCCTCCCCAGTCCTCGAATCGATCGTATCCTCAGACCGAGGTGAAAAGATGCGCAACCACGTGATCACGCGATGGCTGGCCGCCGTTGTCTTGCTGCTGGCCATGTGCGGATGCAACCGTTCGACCACATCTCCCGATGCCACAGAGCCCGACTCCAGCGCGTCCAGCAAGACGACGCACAGCGTGTTTGCACCTACGCCCCGGCCGCCCATCGTCGTCCCCGCCGGTACCGTGCTGACGGTCACGATCGACCAGGCCGTGAGCACAAAAACCAGCACGGCCGGCGATATTTTCCCCGCCTCCCTGGCGGAGCCGGTCATCGTGAAGGGCACGACCGTGGCGCCCAAGGGCACGCCGGCCACGGGAACCGTCGTTCAGGCGGCGTCCGCGGGTCATTTGAAGGGAGGAGCCGCTCTTGCTCTCTCGCTCGACACGCTGACCATTCATGGGAAGAAGTACACCATCGAGACTTCCCCGATCGAGGAAAGCGGCAAGGGACGCGGCAAGAGAACCGCCGTGGGGGCGGGAGGCGGAGCGGCCGTCGGCGCCATCATCGGGGCAATTGCCGGAGGCGGTAAAGGCGCGGCGATCGGAGCGGCGGCAGGCGGAGGAGCCGGCACCGCCGGAGCGGCCTTCACCGGCGAGCGCGACATCACCATGCCGGCAGAAACCAAGATCTCGTTCACGCTCACGCAATCACTCAGCGTGTCGCGCGATTAGACGCGATCCGACGAACCACCCGGACACATCGCCCCGGGGCCCCTTATTTAAGGGATCGAGTCGCCTGGCTTGAGGGCGTGAATTTCCAGGCCGGCGATGTCCTGCGTCAAGCGGCGAAGCGCGTCCGGAGTCCCAGTAAGAACCGGAAACGTCCCGTGATGGATGGGGACCACATGGCGCACGCCCAGCAGCCGGATGGCCATGGCGGCTTCGCGGGGGCCCATGGTGAAATGGTCGCCGATGGGCAGCAGCGCCACGTCGGGAGCGTAGAGCTCGCTGATCAGCTTCATGTCCCCGAACACAGCCGTATCCCCTGAGTGATAGACGGTCAGCCGGCCCGGCAGGCGGATAATGTAGCCGCAAGCCTCGCCGCCGTAGATGATCTTGTCCCCATCCTGAATGCCGCAGGAGTGGAGCGCGTGGACCATCGTAATCTCGATCTCGCCCAACCTTTGCGTGCCGCCCTTGTTCATCGCGCTGGTGCGCGCGACGCCTTTGGATTCCAGCCACGCGCACGTCTCATAGATCCCGGCGACCTGCGGTTGAAACTCCTTGGCCAAGGCCACGGCGTCCGCGATGTGATCGAAGTGGCCGTGGGTGATGAGCATGGTATCCAGCCGCTCGAATTTCTTCAGCGCCTCGGGACACGCGGGATTCGACTGCACCCAGGGATCGATGAGGATGACGTTGCCCGAAGGCGTGGTGATGCGGAAGGCCGAGTGGCCCAGCCAGGTGAGTTTATTTCCTCGCGTCTCCAGCATGAGGAGCGGCCTCCGAGAATCCGCGGCGCGCAGGCTTCTTACTGGCCTGCTGTTGCCGGCGCATCCGTGCGGTTGGCGGCGCTGGCCGACGCCAGAATCAGGCGGATCGCATTTTCAAAAGCTTCGCGGCTGTGCTCGCCCACAAAAAACCGGGCCAGATGACCGTCGCGGGCGTAGAACACCGCATGCGGCATCGTGCCGCTCCACTCCGGATTCACGCCGTGATAAAACGCGTCCACGTTAATCCCCGGCTTCTGGCGGTAGTTGGGAAAGCCCGGATGAGTTTGCGTCAGGAAGTGGCGCACCAGATTCATGTCTGAATCGTCGTCCAGACTGACGCCTATCACCACGAGTCCTTGCGAGCTGAATTGCTTGGCGAGTTCCACGATCATGGGATATTCCGTGCGGCAGGGCTCGCACCACGTCGCCCAAAACGTAACCAGAACCGGCTTTCCGCGATATTTCGCCACAAGGTCCTTATAACCGTCCAAGTCCACCAGCGCCGGGTCCCCTCCGGTCGCTTCGGTAGTACCCGCAGCCTGCGGAAGGCCCGCGGAGACTGGAGGAACCCGCACGGAAATGATGGCCGCGATGAAAACGATTCCGAAAAGTCCCAAGGATAGCAAACGGCGCCATGGATTAGGCATCATTCAGTTCCCTCCGAGCGCCATTCTATCCGTTTCCTGCCCGTGGCGGCAATGCGTCCAGAGTAACCAACAGGGCGCAAGCCTTTTACCGCCCAGCGGCCTTGAATCGGTCTGACTTTGATGCTATAAATCATGGTTTCAAGATCGTGTGCCGCGGCGGGGTTGCGGGCGTCTCTTGAACATACCCTTATAGGAGAAAGCTAAATGGCGTACGTGATTGCCGAGCCGTGCATCGGAACGAAAGACAGCGCCTGCGTGGACGTGTGTCCGGTGGATTGCATCCACCCGCGGAAGGACGAGGCGGGGTTCGCGACTGCCGAGCAACTCTTTATCAACCCCGATGAGTGCATCGACTGCGGCGCGTGCGTTCCGGTCTGCCCCGTGACAGCCATCTTTGCACTGGAAGACCTCCCCGAGAAGTGGGCCAACTTCACACAGATCAACGCGGCGTATTACAAGAAGGCCTGAAGGCATCCTGCAGCACCGGCGCGTGGGCATCGCGCGCCGCTACTTGCGGCGCTTGCGTAGTTTGTTTTTTTCCGGCACTGCGCGGCGCCGCTGCCTGCCCTTCGCGCTCAGACCCGTGATTTCGGGCCGCGGCGGCTGGGGCCCGTCTTCCCCGCCAAGCCAGAGAATCCATGGCGTTGCCTCGGCGCGCAATTCCTCCAGCGCCAAACCGCGATGACGGCTCGGAAAACGCTCGAGCTTGGTGAGTCCCGCGGCAAGCAGGGACTTCGCGCCGCGCGAGTTTCCCCGGCTGAAGTGGTGAAACGCCGCGGCCAGCTGGATCATTCCTTGCAGGAAACTCTTCCCCGGCTCGGGTTCGACCAGCCACAATTCCTCCCAGGCTTCGTGGGCCTCGAAGAATTTGCGCGCGTTGAATAAAGCAACGCCGCGTTGGAATTGCTCGTTGGCCGTCATGGCGCGCTCGCGCGATCCCCGGTAAACTTCTCTTCTGCGCCGGCTGGCTGCCCCCGGCGCAGGAACGGACATGATAGCAGCCCGCGAGCCGGCCGGAGGCGGCGCATCCTCGTCATGGAAATTCGAATTGACTTGCCCGGTGTGAAGCTCGGGGTCGCCGAGGCCGACGCCGTGCGCGTGGGCCCGGCCGATGGGGATCTCGCCCGGCTGATGGATGCCGTGTGCGACCGAAAGCGGCGCGACTTCACCGTCGAGAGCCTGGCCGACGCCGAGCCGGTCCGCATGGTGCGCACGATGTTCCGGGCGTGGGGCATCGACCCTTCGAAATACCGGCCGTCTTCGGAAGCGCTCCTGCGGCGGGTCGTGCAAGGAAAGGGGCTCTACCGCGTTTCCAACGTCGTGGATATCGGGAACCTCGGCTCGATCGAGACCGCCTGGCCCTACGGCTGCTACGACCGCGACAAGATCGAGCCGCCCGTCGCATTGCGGCACGGCGCGCCCGGCGAGAGCTACGAAGGAATTGGAAAGCGCACCTGGCATCTGGAAGGACGCCCGGTCCTCGCCGATGCGCAGGGGCCGTTCGGCAGCCCCATCAGCGATTCGACCCGCAGCATGATTACCGAATCCGCGCGCAACATTCTCATCGTCCTCTACGCTCCCTCCAGCGTGCCGGAGGCCGCCGCCGAAGAGGCGCTGGCGCGGCTCTGCGAGCGGCTCCATCAGTTCGGCGAAGCCAGCGCCACGCGCCGCGCCATCTGCCGGTGACGCGCCACGCGCCCGGGCTGAAACAAACCGCGCGGCCGAGCCTGTCAACTTCGTGCGAATCAGGTTATTCTGTAATTCTTCCGTGAGGTGACGGTGGGAAAGTTCGAGCTGGTCCTTTTGATTCACGCGCATCAGCCGGTCGGCAACTTCGACGACGTGCTCGAGCGCGCCTACGCGACTTCCTATCTGCCTTTCCTAGAAGTCCTGGCGCGGCACCCACGGGTTCGCATGGGCCTTCACTATTCCGGGCCCCTGCTGGAATGGCTCGAGAGCGCGCACCCGGATTACTTCGACCGTCTCCGCGCGCTGGTCCGCAACGGCCAGGTCGAAATGGTCGGTGGCGGGTTCTACGAACCGATTCTGGTGTCTATCCCGCCCGAAGACCGCCAGGAACAGGTCACGCGGCTGGCGGACTACATCGAGAAGCATTTCGGAACGCGGCCGCACGGCGCCTGGATTGCCGAGCGCGTATGGGAGCCTCAGATCGCCTCCACGCTGGCGCGGGCTGGCGTCGCCTACACGCTGGTGGACGACAATCACTATCTCGGCTCCGGCTTCGAACTCGATCAGCTCTACGGCCACTACGTCTGCGAAGATCTGGGCCATGCCGTGCGCGTCCTTCCGGGGCTGAAATCCCTGCGGTATCTCATTCCCTTCCGGAGCGTGCCGGAGACCATGGATTTTCTGCGCAGCGCCGCGGCCGCGCATCCGGGCGGCTTCGCCACCATGGGGGATGACCTCGAGAAATTCGGCGTCTGGCCCGGCACGCATGAGCACTGCTTTCGCGATGGCTGGCTCGAACACTTTTTCTCCACTCTCGAGCAGAGCGCCGATTGGCTGGCGCTGTCCACGCCCGGCGAAGCGGTCGTTGCGCACCCGCCGCTGGGGCGCGCGGAATTTCCCACCGCATCCTACACCGAGATGATGGAATGGTCGCTGCCCACGCCCGCGCGCGACCGCTACCACCTCCTCACAGGCGAGTTTTCCTCGCGCCCCGAAGCGCTGCCCTTCCTGCGCGGAGGCACCTGGAAGGGATTCTTCACCAAATACGCGGAATCTAACCTCCTGCACAAAAAGATGCTGCATGTCTCTAAGAAGCTTAGGCGGCTCGCCCGGAGCCGCCGCCGCGACAAGCCTTTTCTCCAGGCGCGCGAGGAGGCGGCCACGCAATTGCTGCGGGGCCAGTGCAACGACGCCTACTGGCACGGCGTCTTCGGCGGGCTGTACTCGCCGCACCTGCGCACCGCCGTCTGGGGCTCGCTGGCGCAGGCCGAGGCCATTGCCGATGGCCTCACCCACCGCAAGCAGCAATACGCCGAAGCGGAAAAGCTCGATTTCGATGCCGACGGCCGCGACGAAATCTACCTCACGTCGGACCGCTACGCAGCCTTGATCGATCCGGACGACGGTGCCACCGTCTCGGCGCTCGATTTTCGGCCGCCCAACGTCACGCTGATCAATTCCCTGGCGCGGCGGCCCGAGTCCTATCACGCCAAGCTCCGCAACTTGCCCGCCAACCAGGGGCCCGGCGTGCAATCCATCCACGATCAAGTGCGCACCAAGGAAGAAGGTCTCGAGCGTTGGCTGCACTACGACCGCTGGCCCCGAAATTCCTTTCGGCTGCTTCTGTTTGGCCGCGACAAGAATTATCAGGACTCCGGATCGGTCCAACTGGAGGAAGACGCGGCGCTGGCGGGAGGCCGGTACCAGGTGACGGAATTTTCCCCGGCGCGCGTCGCCCTCGCTTCCGAGGAGAGCGCCGATTGGCGCGCGCGGAAGACGCTATCGTTCCTTGCGACGCCAGCCGGATTCCATGTCGCCTGCGACGTGGCGTTGCAGCGCCTCGCCCCCGGCGCGGCCTCGGTGAACATCGGCGTCGAGGTGGTGATCAATTTCCTGGCCCCCGCGGCGCCGGACCGCTACTTTGAATCCGAGGGGCAGCGCTTTCCCCTCCGCTGGGCCGCCGCGGTGCCCGGCCCGGGTTTGCGCGTGGTCGACGAGTGGCAGCGAGCCGCCGTGGCCTTCGAAGCGCCCCACGCGCGCACTTTCTGGGTCTCCCCGATTGAAACCGTATCCGAATCCGAGGATGGCTTCGAGCGAATCTATCAGGGCTCGCAGGTGGTCGCCGTCTGGCCTGTCGACCTGGCATCCGGCACGGAGTGGACGGGACGCTTCGCGCTTCAGGTGGCGCGCCTCGATTGACGCAAAACCGGCGGCAGCCAGCCAATGGCCCTGCCGCCGCAGCGCATCGTAGCAGGATGCGGAAAAAAGGCGCATTTTAGGGGGTCGGAGCTTTAGCTCCGACATAACGCATGCCTTTTCATCAGGGGTTTTAACCCCTGAGGCTCGGTTTTGACTTTTTCCGCAACCTGTTAAAATGCCGGGCATTCGATCCGGCGGGACGGTACAAAGGAGGAATGGGCATGGCCGTGTCGCAAGAACTACTCGAAATTCTCGTCTGTCCGTTGTGCAAGACGCCGGTGAAGCTGACGCCCGACCAGCAAGGCCTGAAATGCTCCGCCTGTCACCGTGTCTATCCCGTGCGCGACGACATCCCCGTGATGCTGGCCGACGAAGCGCGCATCGAAGCCGAGTGAGCCGCCGTTCTTCCCGGCGGTCGTCGCGGCAGTGACCACCCTTTGGAGTGCGGCGGCTTGCCGCCGCTTTGGCCGCTGCTCCGATGGCTCAACTTAGGATTTGAGGATTAATTGGGCGGGAAACTGATCGACTGATCCTTGAAGTCCACCCAAAGCGTCACCGTCTTGCTCCGGTTCAATTTCACCGGATCATCCTTGGGATACGGCTGGTAGGGGCTGACCTCGATGACGATCGCGGCCGCCGAGCCGTTCTTGATGTGCTCCGGGCGTCCCAGGCGATAGCTCCGGACCGGCCCGTAGAAGCCGTACGGCCCCCAATCATCGAGGAAATCCTGGGAGGAATACGACCCCGCAGGCTTCCAGATTTGATACGCCTCCTGCATATTGCCGGCCACGACCGTGTCCATGAAACGGCCGACCGTTTTGATTTCCGTGTGGTAGACGAACGGGTACCAGAAGTAGCTCGGGAACGCCACCACGAACGCGCCGATCGTGATCACGACGGCCAGCACGCGGATCGTGTATCGCCGCAACTTCGACGGAGGACGCTCCGCAGGCGCATCGAAAAGGGTCACAGGCGCTCCTTAGGGCTAGATCTGCCGCTTGAACAATCCCAGAATGCCGCCGATCATCAGCACGGAAAAGCCACACAAAATTAGCACGTCCATGTAAATACCTTCAATGCCCGTGTTCTTCAGCGTGAGGTTTCGCAGCGCGTGCACGGTGTAGGTGAACGGATCGATCACCGAAATCCACCGCAGCCACGCCGGAAACGCCTCGATCGGATACACCGAACCCGACGGGAAGAACAGCAGCATGTTCAACACCCCGAAAATCGCCCGCGGCACCAAAGGATCGTCCACGCGCACCATCACGAGAAACATGAGGCTGATCATCGCCACCGAGGCGGCCAGCACCACCACGCACAAATAGAACAGGCGCAGGGGATCCCAAATGCGCGGGATGCCCGCAATCATCCCGCCAACGATAACAAGCACCATGCCAGACATGAAGGCCTTGAGCGTGCCGGCTCCGATGAGCCCGGCCACTAGCTCCGTCTTCCGGATGGGCGTCAGCAGATATCCTTCGTGCAGCCCACGCACCTTGTCGTCAATATAGGTGATGCCGCCGCCGATCATCGCGGTAATGAAAATTCCCATGCTGACGGACCCGGCCAGCAAGTACTTGATGTATTCGATGTAGGGATAGATTTCGACGACGTTCAGCTGCACCTGCTGGTCCAGGCGGGGCACCACCTCTGGCGCATTCATGGCCTGGGTCATCTGCTGCACGCGCTCCAGCAGCGCCCCGGAGATGAATTGGTCGCTGTTGTCTTCGGTGAACAGCAGGCGCGGCCGGTCGTGCCGGTAATAGCGGCGCGAAAAGTCGTGCGGAATGTCCACCACGCCGCGCACGAAGCCGACCCGCAGATCATCCAGCGCCCGCGGTAGCGAGTCGTACTGCATCACGCGGAAGGTCTTCGGTCCCGCCGCAATCCCATCGAACATCTCCTGAATCTTGCGCGACTGGACCGAATGGTCCTCGTCCACCACGGCGATCCGCGCCCCCTGGATCTTCCCGCCGAAGGCGTATCCCAGGACCACCAACTGCACGAGCGGAAAAATCAGCGAGCTCACAATCAGCGCCGGGCTGCGGAAGAACTTCCGCATGTCGCGTTCGATCAGCGCGGAGACGCGATAGAACTTCATCGGAGGCCTCCCGTGGCGGTCCGGCGGGGCCGGAGAGACGCGGCGCGCTCAGCGGCTGAAGGGGACGACTTCATGGACGCCTTTGTGCGTTTCGTCACGCAATTCACCGCCCGTATAGTGCAGAAACACGTCGTCCAGCGTCGTGCTCTGGATGGCCACTCGCTTGATCTTCACCCCACGGGCGCGCGCCAGATCCATCAGCGCCGCCACCGTGGCCGGACCGTCGTGCGAGTTGAGGTGGACCACCTCCTCCCGCCGCGTGGCGCCGCTCACCGACGCCAAGCCGCGCAGCTGCTCGATCCAATCCGCGGGCTCGCCTTCGAACTCCGCTTCGACCACCTCGGCGCCGGGAATGCTGTCCTTGAGGCGCGTGGGCGTGTCCAGCGCAACCAGCTTCCCGTGATCCACGATGGCGATGCGGTCGCACAGTCTATCGGCCTCGTCCATGTAGTGCGTGGTGAGCAGGACGGTGATGCCGGACTTCTCGCGCAGCGAGCGAATCATCTCCCACACGTGGGTGCGCGACACGGGGTCCAGGCCCGTCGTCGGCTCGTCCAGAAACATGATCTTCGGAGAATGAACCAGCCCGCGCGTGATCTCCAGGCGCCGCCGCATGCCTCCCGAAAACGTGCGCACCAGCGCGTCGCGAAACTTCAGCAGCTCGACCGATTCAAGCAGCTGATCGATCAGCGCGTCGCGCGTCCCGGCGGGCACGCCGTACAACTTGGCGTGAATGGCCAGATTTTCCTTGGCCGTCAGCTCGGGGTCGGACGTAAACGCCTGCGGAATCACCCCCAGGATGCGGCGCACCCCGTCCGCGTCGCTGCGGATGTCGTGGCCGCCGATGCGGGCGGTGCCGGAAGTGGGAGGCGTCAGCGTCGTCATCATGCGGATCAGCGTGGTCTTCCCGGCCCCGTTGGGACCCAGCAGGCCGAAGATCTCCCGCTCGGCAACATCGAAGCTGATGTCGTTGACGGCGATAAGATCGCCGAATTGTTTGACCAGATGATCCACTTCAATCGCGTTCATCGAGGACGCCGCTCCGGAGCTCACCACCGGCCGAACCAGCTTTTCTTCTCGCGCGGCGGCAACAATACCGTGGCGGTCATGCCCGTGAACAGCCGCCGGCCCTGATTCGGCAACGACACCTTGATGGCAAACGTCTTCACATCGCGCTTCGTCCGGCTGACGTCGCGCTGCGTGGCGAAATCGCTTTCCACGCCCTTGAAGAACACCTGCCCCTCCAAAATATCTCCCGAAGGCAGCCGCACTTTCAGCGTCTGGCCGAACTGAATCGCGTCGGCGTAGCTCTCCTCGACGCCCGCGCGCACCCAGAGATGGTCCAGGTCCACCAGCACCACGATGGGCGCGCCCTGCGACACCACTTCTCCCTGCTTGGCCGCGCGCACCGAAACGATGCCGTCAATCGGGGCGTAGATCTTGGTGTAGCCGAGCAGCGTGGCGGCCTGCGTGGCCGCTGCGCGCGCCTGATCGAGCTGCGCGCGGACCGTCGCAGACTGGCTTTGCCGGACATCCACCTGCTTGAGATTGGCCTGCGCCACGCCCAGAGCGCCCTCCTGGGCGCGCACCGAGTCCTCCAGTGCCTGTACGTTGGCCTGCGACGCCCGGAAGGCGGCCTCGGCCTGATCGCGGTCTTGGGCCGATTCCACGCCACCCTCGAAGAGCTTGCGCACGCGCTCGTAATTGGTCTGGTCGCGCCACAGGTTCGCGCGGCCCTGTTCGAGCTGCGCGCGCGCCGATGTCAGCATGGCCTGTGCCTGTTTGAGCGCCGCATCGCTCTGATCGTTGGTCCAGGCATAATTATGGCTGGCCTCGCGGACCTGCGATTCGAGGCTTGCAATGTTAGCCCTCGCCGCAGCCAAACTCGCTTCGAGTTCCCTGGGGTCCAGTTCGGCGATTAAGTCTCCCTTCTTCACTTGGGAGCCTTCGTCCACCGTCAGACGGATCATGCGCCCCGTAATCTGCGGACTCACGATCACTTCGTTTCCGTCGATGATTCCCGTGAGCGGGATTTCGGTGCCCTGCGGCGTCGTCAGCAGATAGAACGCCAGCGCCAGCAGAAACACCACGCCTACCGCGCCGAGCGATTTTCCCCCGATCATCGCTGCGCGGCTCCCCGGCGGACCAGCCCGTGATCTAGAAAATCCAGAATGGCGCGTTTCCGCGCCGCGATGGCCCGCGACGTCAGCACATTGCGCCCCACCACACGGCTCATGATCGGCGCCGCGGCAAAATAGGAGGTCGCCATCCCCAGCGTAATCAGCGCCGCCTGATCCGGATCGACGCTGCGAAATTCCCGGGCCGTAATTCCCTCCGCCAGCGCCCCCGCCAACCGCTGATGCAACGGCCGGAAATATTCCCGCACCATCCAGTCGAAGCTTCCCGTCCCTTCCAGCGCGGCGCGCTGGACCAGCCGGGGATAATTCGGGTGCGTCGCCAGGAAATCGAAATAGCCGCTCACGCACCCGAAAAAACGCTCGCGGGGTGAAAGGTTTTTCTTCGGCGGCGCCAGCACCCCGGCGCGGAACTGCCGAAGCAGATTTTCCAGGACGGCGCGGTGCAGGCGGCTCTTGTTCCCGAAATAATAATAGAGCATGGCCTTATTGGCGTGCGCCGCCAGTGCGATCTCGTCGGTGCGCGCGCCGGCCAGTCCCTGCGCCGCGAACTGATGCTCGGCCGCGGAAAGGATTCGGCGCGCCGTCGAGGAGTCCTCGGCCTTCCCGTGTCCGCGTCTCATGGGCGCCTCATCAGATTCCCACGCGCGTCATGTGTTCGGCGGGATAGCGCGTGCCCGCAGCCACGCCGCGCGGAGCGATCTCGTCGATCCGGCGCAGTTCGGCCGGGGTGAACGAAATATCGAGCGCCGCGAGATTCTGATCGAGGTAGGTGCGCCGCTTCGTTCCCGGAATTGGCACCAAGTCGTTGCCCTGTTGCAGGACCCAGGCCAGCGCCAGTTGCGCGGGCGTGCAGCGCTTCTCCGCCGCCATTTTTTCCACGCGGGCCACCAGTTCCAGATTCTTGCGGAAGTTTTCGCCCTGAAAACGCGGCGAAATCCTCCGGAAATCATTCGCCGCAAAGGATTCCGGGTTCTTTACCTGGCCGGTGAGCATGCCGCGGCCGAGCGGGCTGTAGGGAACAAACCCGATGCCGAGTTCGCGGCACGTCGCCAAAATCCCCTCCTCGGGGTCGCGCGTCCACAGCGAATACTCGCTCTGCAGCGCCGCAATCGGATGTGTCGCGTAAGCGCGGCGGATATTCTGCGCGCCCGCCTCGGACAGGCCCAGATACCGCACCTTTCCCTGTTCGATCAGGCGCGACATTGCGCCCACCGTCTCCTCGATGGGCACCTCGGTGTCCACGCGGTGCTGGTAGTACAGATCGATGGTCGAAATCTTCAGGCGCCGGAGACTTGCTTCGCAGGCGCTCTGCACGTATTCCGGCCGGCCGTTGACGCCCACGTACTTGCCGTCGGGCGTGCGTACGTTGCCGAACTTCGTCGCGATAATCACCTCGTGGCGGCGCTTGGCCAGCGCGCGTCCCACGAGTTCTTCATTCCCGCCCAGGCCGTACACGTCGGCCGTATCGAAGAACGTGATGCCGAGGTCGATGGCATGATGAATCGTGGCCGTGGATTCCTGATCGTCGGCCGCCCCGTAGGACTGCGACATTCCCATGCAGCCCAGGCCCAAGGCCGAAACCACCAACGAGCTCTTTCCCAAGCGCCGATATCGCATGCGATTCTCCTCCGTCAGCGATCTGAAGGTTCAACTAACCGGTTAGTTTAGGCAGGCGGGCCGCGCGTGTCAAGAATCAGGGGCTCGTTGTTCTGGATGCGGCGCGCGGTACCAGGACAGCCCCGGCCCGGCAACTCCGCAGCGCGCGACAGCCCTTTGGAGCGCGGCGACTTGCCGCCGCTTTTCTTGGCTGCTCCACCGGCTCCAATTCGGATGGCAGGCTTACGCTTCCAGCGCGCCCCCGGCCCCGGCCGGAAGCTCGACGGAATATTTTGTGCGGGCCTTCTCCCGATGCAGTTCCAGCGCCAGTTCGATCAGGCGGTCAATCAGCTGGGGATACGGCAGTCCGGACGCCTCCCACAGCTTGGGGTACATGCTGATGGCGGTGAAGCCGGGAATGGTGTTGAGCTCGTTGACAAAAATCTTCCCGGTGCGACGTTCCAGGAAGAAATCGCACCGCGCCATGCCGGTGCCGTCAATCGCGCGGAACGCGCGCACCGCGTATCGCTGGAATTTCGCCACCTGCTGCTTGCTCAGCCGCGCCGGAATCTCCAGCCGCGTGCCTTCCTCCAAATACTTCGCCGCGTAGTCGTAGAATTCGCGGTGCGGAACGATTTCGCCGGGAATCGACGCGCGCATATCCTCATTGCCCGAGCAGGGAAACCTCGATCTCGCGCGCACTCACGGCGCGCTCCACGATAATCTTCAAGCGCGAACTCGGCCGCCAGATCCATGGCCGCGGGCAACTCGTGCGCGGATTTCACCCGCGTCATGCCCACCGAGGAGCCCAGCGTGGCGGGCTTGACGAACACCGGAAAGCGGAACTTCTTCTTGATGAGCTTGAGGATCGCGGCGTGCTCCCGCTCCCATTCCTGCCGGCGCACCGCCAGAAACGGAACCACGGGCAGCCCGTCCTGCTCGAACAACCGTTTCTGAACGTCCTTATCCATCCCCACGGCCGAAGCCAGCACGCCCGCGCCAACGTAGGGCAACCCGGCCAGTTCCAGCAACCCCTGGACCGTCCCGTCCTCGCCAAACGTGCCGTGCAACACCGGGAACACCACGTCCACCGCCACGTTCGAATGCCCTTCCCCGGGCGCGAGCGGCAGCAAAACCGCGGCGCTGGGATCGGGCGGCAGCATCACGCGCTCGCCGGATTTCAGCACTTCGGAAAGCATCTTCTGCGCGCTTCCGCTCGCCAGCCACCGCCCGTCCTTCGCGATGCCGATGGGCACGGCTTCATACTTTTCCGGATCGAGCGCGCGAATCACCGACGCCGCCGATGCCAGCGAAACTTCGTGCTCCCCCGAGCGCCCGCCGAAAAGCACGCCCACGCGCAGCCGTTTTGCAGAACTCATCTCGCCACCGCCCCTTTGATATTGGTAGCCTGCTAGCCGCGTGGGAATCGCGCCGCTCACAGGATCTTTTTTCCCAAGCCCGGAAAGAATCAGCTCGACGCCCAGAATCGCGGTCGTATTGTGGAGATCGATCACCGGATTGATCTCGACGAGCTCCAGAGAAACCATCGCGCGGCTATCGGCAATCATCTCCATCGCCAGATGCGCCTCGCGGTAGGTCATGCCCCCGCGCACCGGCGTGCCCACGCCCGGCGCATCCGCCGGATCCACGACGTCCATGTCGAGACTGACCGCCACGCCGGCGGTGTCGTCGGTGGCGAAGCGCAACGCCTCGGCCATCACCTCGCGCATGCCCCGCTCGTCGATGTCGCGCATGGTGAAAATGTGGACGCCCGATTCCTTCACCAGGCGCCGCTCCCGCGCATCGAGGTCGCGCACGCCGACCAGCGACACGTTGCGCGGCTCGACCATCGGCTTGCTCCCGGCAAGCAGGGTCAGTTCCGGAGGGCCGTAGCCCATCAGGGCGGCCAGCGGCATGCCGTGGACGTTGCCCGAGGGCGACGTTTCCGGCGTGTTCATGTCGCCGTGCGCATCGAGCCAGATCATGCCGATGCGCTTCGATTGCTTCTGGAAATGCCCGGCCACGCCCGCGGTGGTGCCCACCGCAATCGAGTGGTCGCCGCCCAGGACCAGCGGCATCTGATCCTCGGCCAGCGTTCTTCCGACGATCTCCGCGAGTCCCTTGCACGTCTCGGAAATTTCCTCGAGGTACTTCGCGTTCTTCACGCCGTAATGCTGCTCTTCGGCTTGGCGCACGGCGATGTTGCCGATGTCCTCGACCTGGCGGCCCAACTGCTTCAGCCGCGACTGCAAGCCCGCCACGCGCAGCGCCGAAGGCCCCATATCCACGCCGCGGCGGCTGGCGCCCAGGTCCATCGGCACACCGATGATGCGTATCTTATCTGCCATGCGAACTTTCTTGGCGCGCCCCCGGAATGCGGCCCCCCCTGGAAGCCCCCTAAGGATAGACGCGATAGAGCATGCGAGGAAAGGGGATGACCTCGCGAATGTGCTCCGTTCCGCAAATCCACGCCACGGTGCGCTCCAGGCCCAGGCCGAAGCCGGCGTGCGGCACGCTGCCGTAGCGCCGCAGGTCGAGATACCACTGGAACGATTCCTCGGGCAGGCCCGCTTCCCGGATGCGCGCCAGCAGCGTCTCGTAGCTCGACTGGCGCTCGCCGCCGCCGATGATCTCGCCGAATCCTTCCGGCGCAATCATGTCGAAGCTCAGGGAAAGATCGGGCCGCGCCGGGTCGGTGGCCATGTAGAAGGCCTTCATGGCCGCGGGATAGCGATGGATGATCACCGGCTTGTCGAACTGTTTTGAGAGCAGCGTTTCCTCGTCCCCGCCGAAATCGTCGCCCCACTTCGCCGGGTTGCCGGCGTTCTGCAGCGTCTGCACCGCCTCGTCGTAGCTGATGCGCGGGAAGGGCGGCTCGATCTTGGCGAGCTTGGCGACGTCGCGCCCCAGCGTCTGCAGTTCGCGCGCCCGGTTCCGCACCACCGACTGCACCATCGCGCTTACCAGTCCTTCGCCCAGCGCCGTCATGTCGTCGAGGTGCGCGAAGGCCGCTTCGGGCTCCAGCATCCAGAATTCCGTCAGGTGGCGCCGCGTCTTCGATTTCTCGGCGCGGAACGTCGGCCCGAACGTGTAGACCTTGCCCAGCGCCATGGCCGTCGCCTCGACGTAGAGCTGCCCGGACTGCGTCAGATAGGCCTTCTGATCGTCGATGTAATTGACTTCGAACAGGGTCGTCGTGCCCTCGCAGGCCGCGGGCGTGAAGATGGGCGCTTCCGTCAGCGTGTAGCCCTGGCCATCCATGAAATTGTGCGCCGCGCGGACGGCCTCGGCGCGAATCCGCAGGATCGCCGCCTGGCGCGGCGTGCGGATCCACAGATGCCGCCGGTCGAGCAGGAAATCGACGCCGTGCTCCTTGAGCTGAATGGGATAGGGGTCCGATTCCGGGACGCGCTGCACCACTTCGATTCCGCTGATGTGGATTTCGTAGCCGCCCGGAGCGCGCGGCTCGGCTTGCACCTTGCCGGTGACGATGACGCTCGATTCCTGGGTCAGTCCCTTGAGCGCGGCGAAGGCGTCCGGGTAATCTTTCTGCGACACCACGCCCTGCATCACGCCCGTGCCGTCCCGGAAAATCGGAAACAGCAGCTTTCCTGATTCGCGCAGGTTGTACAGCCATCCCCGCAGAATCGACGCTGCGGCCCGCGTGCTGGCCCGCGTGTTCGATCGGGACCACCGGGGCCGCTGCTGGCATTTCCTGGCTCATGGATGTATCGGAGGGCGCCATCACGATTGGCTGGAGCGCGCGCCCTTCTCCTGTAGGTGTTTCTCGAGTTTATCGAACGACGCGCGGATCTGATCGAGCGACGGCCCGCCGGCAGGGCTGCTCCTTCAATTCCAGCACGAAGGGCAGCGGTTCGGGAGCGGTCGCCAGGGCGCCTAAAGCCGCATCCCAGTCGATCGTGCCTTCGTAGGGCAGCAGGTGCTCGTCCTTGTCGCCGCGATTGTCGTGGATGTGCGTGGTGACGACGCGCTCGCGCAGCAGCTCGAAGCCCGCCTCCACGCCCGTTTCCAGGTGCGCGTGCCCGATGTCGAAGCAGAAGCGCAGGTCGTGCAGATGCGTCTCCTTGACGAATTGCTGCAGCGAGGCGGGCGATCCCAGTTCGTTGGGAGTGTTTTCCAGCGCGATCACCACGCCGCGCTGCTTGGCGAACGCCGCCAGGTGCTCCAGCGAGCTGAACGCCGCATCGAATTTGCGCGGGTCCGCCGCGTCGCGGCCCGTGCCGAGGTGCTGGATGAGATAGCGGAACGGGATCCGCTCCGACACTTCCAGCGCGCGCTTCACTTCGTCCACCGCGTCCACGCGGCGGATGCGCTCCGGATCGGAAATCGAAACGCCGCTTTCGTGCCCGGCGTCGGTGTGCCGCTCGGTCGGCGAATGCAGGGAATGCAGCTGCAGGTGGTGCTGCTCCAGGGCCTGGGCCAGTTCGCGCACCACTTGCGGCGTTGCGGTAGCTGAAATGCGACGACGCGCAAAAGATCTCGATGCTCGCCAGGCCCGCCTGCGCGATCCCCTCGAGCACCGCCGGCGTCAGCGGATGCCGCACAAACCGGTATGTGGAAACAACGCGTTGCATTCCGCCCCCAGCGCGGCCTTCGTTCAAAGAATGTCTATGGTCGATGGAAATGAGGCTGGCGTCAATAGCGGGCGCGCCGACGGCGCGGGCTTCACTCGGAAAGCCCGCGGGCCAGAGCTGCGCGGGGGCCGCGTCAGGCGGCGTCGGAGAGAAACTCGACCTTGAACGACGCGGGCACGAACCCGGCGGCGGCTCCGCGCGCCAGCAGCTCGCGCACGGCGCGCCGCCCCTGCTCGCCGTAATCCAGCGTCCAGTGATTCACGTACATGCCGATGAATTTGTCGGCCAGCGACGGGTCCATGTCGCGCGCGAACTGCATGGCATACTCCACCGCCGCCTCGCGATGCTCCAGCGCGTAGCTGACGCTCTCGCGGATCATGCGCGCCGCCGCGAGCCCCAGTTCCGGGCCCAGGCTGCGGCGAATCGCATTGGCACCCAGCGGGAGCGGAAGGCCGGTCGTTTCCTGCCACCACTGGCCGAGGTCCACCACGCGGTGCAGCCCGATCTGCGAAAACAGCAGTTGCCCCTCGTGAATCAGCAATCCCGCCTCGACTTCCTTGTTCTGGACCGCGTCCAAAATCTTGTCGAACGGCATCGTGACCGTCTCGACCCCCGGCTCGAACAGTTTCAGCGCCAGATACGAGGTGGTCAGCGTTCCGGGAATGGCCACCTTGCGCCCCGCCAGATCTTCCTTCTTCAGCGGGCGCGACGATATCACGATGGGACCGTATCCCTCGCCGAAACTCGCGCCGCAATCCATCAGCACGTACTTGTCGGCCACGAACGTGTAGCCGTAAAAGCTGACCGCCGTGATGTCGTACTTCTCCCCGCGCGCCGCGTGGTTCAGCGTCTCGATGTCGCACAGCGTGTGCGTGAACTTCACCCCGGGCAGGCGGACTTTCCCCGTCGCCAGCGCATAGAACATGAAGGCGTCGTCACTGTCCGGCGAATGCGCCAGAGTCAGTTCGACCGTTTTGGGTGTTGCCGCCTTGGTAGCCATTCTTTGTCCGTCCTGAAGTTATTTTGGGAAGCTCACCCCGCCCCGCCGGCCTGCAGACACGTAGCGCGACTGCTGTCGTTCCCGCTGCGGTGCGCTTGAAGCGAGACTTGCCCTTGGTGTGCCGTCTTCCTGCGTGTGTATCTCTGAGAACGCCCAAGGATACCATACGGCCTCGCCGCGCGTACAGGTCCGCGGCGCTACATCAACCCCTTCCCTCGGCGCACGCGACCACATAAAGATGTGAAGGTAGAGCCGCGGTCTTTAGCGCGGCATGTAGACCGCGCCTCGGTCACGCCACCGTGCCGGGCTGAAGGCCCCGGCGCTACATCAACCCTTCGAAAGTCCCATCGCTGGCGCAGCGATTTGGATTATGATAGTTGCACGGCGGAAATCTCCGCCCGGCATCAGCCATACCTACAAGGAGTCTCCGTGGAAACTTTGCTCAGCCTCGAATTTCTGCGCGTCGTCGAGCAAGCCGCCATCGCATCGGCCCGAACCATGGGCCTGGGCAACGGGCACAAGTCCGATCAGGCGGCCGTGGAAACCATGCGGAAGGAAATGGATACGGTGGGAATGGACGGCACCATCGTGATCGGCGAGGGCGAGCGCGACGAAGCCCCCATGCTCTACATCGGTGAGAAGGTAGGCGCCGCCGCTCACGACAAGAGCCACAAGTATCCCCAGGTCGACATCGCCGTCGACCCCTTGGAAGGCACCAACCTGTGCGCCACCGGCCAGCCCAACGCCATCACCGTGCTTGCCGCCAGCGACAAGGGCGGCCTTCTGCACGCCCCCGACCTCTACATGGAGAAGATCATCGTCGGCCCGGCCTGCAAGGGCGCCGTCGACCTCGACGCGCCCCCGGATCACAATTTGCGCGCCATCGCCAAGCGCCTGGACCGCGACGTCGAAGACCTCGTCGTGATCGTGCTCGAACGCGCGCGCCATGAGAAGCTCATTCAGGATATCCGCAAGACCGGCGCCCGCATCCTCCTGATCTCCGATGGCGATCTTTCCGCCGGCATCAGCGCCGCGGTTATGAACACCGGCGTTCACGCCGTCATGGGAACGGGAGGCGCGCCCGAAGGAGTGCTGACGGCCGCCGCCCTGCGTTGCTTGAACGGCCAGATACTGGCCCGCCTCGTGGTCTCCAAGCCCGAACATCACGAGCGCCTGGCGCAGATGGGAATCAAGGACGGCAAGCGCATCTACGACACGGCGGACCTGGCGCCCGGCGACAACATCATCTTCGCCTGCACGGGAGTCACGCCCGGCAGCCTGCTCCGCGGCGTACGCTTCTTCGGCGGCGGGACTCGCACACAATCACTCATTCTAAAGCTGAAGCAGAGGCAGGTCCGCTTCGTGGATACCGTGCATCTGGATAAGGACTCCGACGTCCGCGTGCGGTTCTACTAGAAGCTGGCACAAACCTAAGTGGGCTCTTATGGAGTGACTAGCGTCGGCAGTGTTGCGTCCCGAAAGTGAGCCCCCATAGTTCGCGGCTCACAATCCGTTGTAGGGGCGCTGCTTGCTGCGCCCTGCCGGGCCTTCCTGAGCTCAGCCGCCGAGGCCACCGCCAGCACGCCTGCAACGGCGTGCTGGCTCGCCTTGACCTGATCCGAACGCCTTTCGCGCACTGAATCCTTGCGCTAGCGGTGGATGACCGCCGCGGAATGCCCGCCTGGCGCCGCATGCTGCCGGCGGGGAATGTGGGGCAATCTCTCCGACGTCTGTGCCACCGGCACGTGCGGGACATGACTGATGTTCACGTGTTCGCTGATGGCCTGCAGCCTCTTCAGGATTCCCTGCCACTGCGTCCAATCCAGCTGCCGCAGGAACGGCCGAAGCCCTTGAATGAACGGGTCTTCCAGCACGGTCTCGCCATTCGACTCCGGAACAAAAAAGCGGTTCAAGCCCACGCCCAGGGCTTCGGCAATCTTCTCCAGCGTGCCGAGGCTGGGGGTCATCTGTCCGCTTTCGATCCGGGACAAATACGAACGCGATACTCGTGAGCGCGCCTGCAGCTGGCTCTGCGTCATGCCCCGCGACTCCCGCAACTGCCGGATGCGCTGTCCGATGTTTTCCACCGTGTCGCGGTTCGGCCAGTTTTCAAATAGTTGGCGGTCGTCCCCCGGCAGGTCCTGCGGCGAAGGGCTGGGGATGACAAACGTTACCAGGGGGGGCAGCAAGCGCAAGCAGCGACGGCAGTTCCCTGTGCGCGTGCGGTACTGCACCAATCCGCACACTTGACAACGGATGACTTCTCGGTCCACGTTCATGCTGACTGCTGTACGGTCTTTTTCCGCCACCGGTCTCCTCGCAGACCCTTCCGGCGATGCGAAGGGAGGTCAAATATGATTGTTAGGGAAGGACGGACCTGGCGCGCGACCGATTCTCCATGGCATGCCATTTATTGTCAAGTCTTTTTTCTGCTCTCCCCGTCAAAAACAATTCTAGCACCCCGCGGAAGATCTTTCCGACTCAACCAGGCCGGAGCCGCGGCCAGCCGCGAAAATAGTCTCCGGCGGCGGCATGACACCATGCGTCAGCCGCGCGCCGCCCCCACGGACATGTTTTGCGCGTGCAGCCATGTGCTATCATGGCATAGCTCTTCTCGGTGACTCTCCATTTCTACCGGAGGAACCTGTTGGACTGGAAACGCTGGAGCGCGGCGCTTGTTTTGTTGACGGGAGTGGGGCTGGCGTCCGCATGTGTCTCCGCGGCTGGCGCTCAGAATCGCGCTCCCTGGACACTCGACGCCATCCTGGACCAGCTCGACGACGCCGCCAAGAGCTTCCGCAGCCTTTCGGCGGACGTCGAGCGAACCAAGGTCACCGTGGTCGTGAACGACCGCTCCACCTCCACCGGCACCATTCTCGTGCGCGGCGAACACATGCTGCTCGACATGAAGGTGCCCGATCAGCGCACCATCCTGCGCACCGGCGATTCCCTCTACATCTATACCCCCGGCCTGAAACGCGTCGAGGAATACAATCTCGGCAAGCGGCGCGCCCTTCTGGATCAATTCCTCTTGCTGGGTTTCGGCACCGCGGGCAAGGAACTGCGCAAGGGCTACCTGATTACGTTGATGGGAGAAGACAAGCTCGACGACCGCAAAACCATCAAACTCGAGCTCACCCCGAGATCCGACGCCGTGCGAAACCAAATTTCCAAGATCGAAATCTGGCTCGACGAGTCCAGCTGGCTGGCCGTACAACAGCAACTCTATGAAGCCGGCTCGGGCGATTACTCGATCGTGCGTTACACCAAAATGGTCCGCAACCCGCCCCTGCCCGACTCCGCCTTCAAGCCGCGCTGGCCCAAGGGCACACAACGCGTGAAGCCCCAAAGCTAACGGTTCCGTATTCGGCCCGCGTTCTTGATGCCCCGCCGGAAACGACGGTCTACTGCTTCTTTCTCCTCGGTTTTGCCCTAGACATCTCTGCGGCGAGCAACGCGCGCTTGCGGTCAATTCCCCAGCGGTAGCCTGCCAGGCTCCCATCTTCCCGCACCACGCGGTGGCATGGCACCACCACGGAAACGGGGTTGGTCGCGCAGGCGCGTGCCACCGCACGAACCGCTTTCGGACGCCCGATCGCCCGGGCGACCTCCCTATAGGTCCGCCTGGCGCCGTAGGGAATCCGCCGCAGCTCTTTCCACACCCGCTGTTGAAACGCGGTGGCCTGAACATCGGTAGGCAAGTCCAGATGCGGCTGCTGCCCGCGCAAGTGCCCTACAATTTCTTCGACCCACCCGGCGAGGCTTCCTCCGCGCCGGCGGTCGCGACGTTTCCCTGCGGGCACCAATTCCGCCCGCGGATACTCCTTCCGCAGCGCCGATCGAAGAAGCGCGTCCGAGGCGCCCAGGTACACGGCGCTGACTCCGCGCTGGGTCGCGCCTACGAGCAAGCGCCCGAGCGGCGAGCCGGTAATGGTGTACTCGATGCGCATGCCGGCGCCGCCCCGGCGATACGCCGCCGGCGTCATGCCGAGATGCGATGGAACGCGCTCGTACAGGCGGCTGGCCGAGCCGTACCCCGCGCCATACAGTGCCGTGGTCACGTTGTCCCCCTTCTTCAAGCGTGATTTCACCCGCCGCAGGCGCTGCGCATCGGCATATTGGCGCGGCGTGATCCCCACCATCTTCCGGAAGGCGCGACCCAGCTGGTACGGGCTCATCCCCGCCGACGCGCTCAACCGTGCCAGCGTCAGGCGCGCTTCGATGTCGGCATCGGCTGCACCATCGGAAAGAATATGCGCGTCAATTGCCCGGCAAACTCGCGCGACCATCCCAATTCTGGGGTCGTCCAATTCCGCCGCGCGCGGACGGCAGCGCCGGCAAGCGCGGAAACCCTGTTGCTCGGCCGCTTCCGGCAGGCGAAAGAACATCACTTGCTCGCGCCGCGGACGCCGTGCCGGACACGATGGCCGGCAATAGATCCCGGTCGACCGGACGGCATACACAAACTTGCCATCGGCGCCGCGGTCCCGCGCGGCCACTGCTCGCCAGAGCGCCTCTCCAGGCATCAGCCCCGTGGCCGCGAGCGGCGCCGTGGAGCGCTTTATTTGTTCTAGTCTCATCCCAGGCAATCGTTGCGCGTTTCTCCCCATGGGCTCACAATATCCGGCCTGCACGAGACAAACTATCCGATTCTTGCGCCCAAACTGGCGCCAGCCTGCCGATCGCAGCCTCAGCCGTTCCCCGCCGGGCGCTCCTGTTGCCGCTGGGGTGTTACATCATACGGCACTTTGCTGCGATCTCGACCTTGACCCTTGCAATGGCTACGCGCATATTCGACAAACCTGACGCGGGGGCACCCGTCAGCGGGGCTTGGGGGAAGTAAAATGGGAGCTGCACCGGAACGAAGCGAACAGCACACTGCTGTTTCGCCGCTGCATGAATTTCAAAGCCGTACACAAACCGTCACAGCCATATCGGGCAAGCCAGGGCCGCGCCGCTTCGCGCGCGTTCCGACGCACGTTATCGGTGTGGCCGACGAGCGCCGGCGCTATCCGCGCGCGGCGCTATCGCTGCCCTTGCGCCTGAACCGCATCGGCGAGAGGCCCGAGCCCGTTCCGGTCACGCTCGTCACCCGCAACATCAGTTCCAGCGGCGTATTTTTCCTAGCGCCCCGCGAGATCCCCATGGGCACGGCGATTGAACTCGAAGTGGCGCTGATCGAACGCCCCATGGGCTTCGGCCGCGTCCAGATGTGCACCGCCGCGCACGTCGTGCGCGTCGAGGATACGGAAACGCCCGGCTGGTTTGGCTATGCCGCCAGCTTCGATGATTTCGCGCTGCAGCGCGACGACGTGCTGCCGCCCCGTTATCACCCGCGGTAACACAACCCCAACTCTTCCCCGTCGCTCGTGAACGCGGCGTGGACTGCCGTCTTCTGATACGCTACTTCTCTGTGAAGCCAGCCTATTTCAACGCGCGCACCGTTCTGCTCGACTGGGACGGCACGCTGCTCGATTCCTACGCCGCCGACGCCGCCGCCTACCTGGCGATGTTCCGCGCCTTGCGGATCGAATGGGGCATCGAAGAACTGCAGCGGCACTATTCTCCCGACTGGTATCAGGTCTACCGCGCGGCGCGTCTGCCACGCGTGCGCTGGCCCGAAGCCGACCGGCTGTGGCGGCGCGCCTACGGCGCCGAGCGGCCTCCGCTGCTCCCCGGCACGCGTACCGCCCTGCGCATGCTCGAACGGAGATTTTCTCTCGGCCTGGTGACCAGCGGGAGCCGCGGCCGCGTGCGCCGCCAGCTGCGCGAGTTCGGCCTGGCGGATTACTTTTCCGCGTGCGTGTGCAGCGAGGACGCCTCCCGAAAAAAACCTCATCCCGCGCCGCTTCAGCTGGCGCTCCAGCGCCTGGGCGCCAGACCCGAGGAGTGCGTCTACGTGGGGGACGCTCCCGAGGATATTGAGATGGCGCGGCGCGCCGGCATGCGCGCCATCGGCGTGCTCGGCCCCTTCCCCACCGCCGAGCGCATCCGCCGGGCGCGGCCCGATCTGCTCCTGCGCTCGATCCGCGAACTTCCCCGCTATCTGCGTGCTTTGACCTGAAGAAATCCGCGGCGTGCGATCACTCGGGCGAGTGGGGTTGGCCGGCGGGCGGCGCAGCGGCAGGGGCGCCGTTTGGCGCAACAGGCGGCGCGGCCGAGGGTAACGCATTCGGCTTGAACTCGCTGGACCGGATGACCATGCGCAGGTGGATCTGCGTGCCGTCCGCATCGTCGATGTAATCGTCCGAAGTCGTATAGACGGGTAGCCAGTACTTCTCCTGGATGTTTTGGCGAAACGTCTCGAACAAACTGAAAGGCAGCTTCGCGCCGCTTCCCTCCATGTCGCTCACGAATTTTCCGTAGGTCTCCACGACGGCGAAGTCGTGGTCGTCCACAAACACCACGCCTTGAAAAAACAGCCGCGTGCGGCTCAGCAACTTGGGCTTCACTTGAAACACGTAGGTATTCAGCTCGTCGAGTTGTTGCTGCCCGGCGTAGACCAGGTCGTAATTCCCCAGTTCGCCCGTCGTCAGAAAGAATACCGGGGTGCTCACCATGGCGCGCACGTCTTCCAGCGAATAGTGCACCAGCTTCAATGTGGACTGCGGCGGCTGGGTGACGCGCCAAAAGCGCGCGCCGTCGGGACGCGTGTACTCCTCCCCCGTCACCGTGAACTTCCCTCCCCCGGATTCGCCCAGTTCCTCGATCCGGATCGCCTGCGCGAAGCTGTAGCCCTCGTACACCCGCTTCATCACGTCCTCGTTGGCCGTGAATCGCCGGATGATTTCCTCCACCGGAACCGGCGGCGGGCCAGGGTGCGGCACGGCGGGGATGCGCTTCACTTCGAACTTCGGCGGAGGCGCCAGGGGCCCCTGACTGTCGTCCTGCGCGCGGATGGGCAGGGCCGCCGCGGCGAGCAGCAGCGCGGCCAGCATGGCCAGATGGATCGTTCGGTGCATGTTCAGATGTGGCTCGCAGATTGGATGCGCGATCGGGCTCCGGCGTTGAATGAGCCCAGGCGAGCCGCAGGGAAAATTATCACGGCTTTGGCGCTTGGCGATGGAAAAGATTGCGGATAGAATTCACAGTTTGCGGGCCAGAAGCTGAACCGTCGTGCGTGAAGAACCCAGAGCGAGACGCTACTACGTCAGCGGGGTCGTGCAGGGAGTGGGCTACCGCTACTTCGCGCACCGCGCGGCTCTGCGTCTGGACCTGACCGGCTACGTGAAGAACCTGCTCGATGGCCGCGTCGAAGTCTACGCCGTCGGCCCTCCCGGAGTGCTTCGGATGCTGCGGGCGGAACTGGAACGCGGGCCGCGCGGAGCGTCGATCGTGGAGGTGAGCGAGATGGAGGCTCCCATCGACACGAACTTCTCCGAGGGATTTTCAATCGAGCGCGATGGGTAGAACGCGCAGGCCCGGCAACCGCCCTGGGCCGCGCTTCGAGGAAGGAACGAGGAGACGATGGAAGACCTGAAGAAACTGATCCGCGAGATTCCGGATTACCCCAAGCCGGGAATCCTGTTCTACGACATCACCACGCTGCTCAAGGACCGCACCGGCTTTCACCGGCTGGTGGACAAGCTGTGCGACCACTACAGCGGAAAGCACGTGGACGTCGTCGCCGGAATCGAAGCGCGCGGCTTCATCTTCGGCCCCGCGCTCGCCTACCGCCTGGGCACGGGCTTCGTCCCGGTGCGCAAGCCGAAGAAGCTTCCGTGGAAGACCGCTTCGGTCAGTTACCAGCTCGAGTACGGCACCGACCGGCTGGAGATCCATGAGGATGCCGTGCACAAGGGGCAGCGCGTCCTGATCTGCGACGATCTGCTCGCCACCGGCGGCACAGCCGAGGCCGCCGTCAGCCTGGTGCGCAAGCTGGGCGGCGAAGTGGCCGGCGCGGCCTTCGCCGTGGAACTCAATTTTCTGAAGGGGCGCGCCAAGCTCCCCGGCATCGACGTGTTCTCGCTGATGTCCTACGATTCCTGATGGCCGCCGGGCCTGCGCGTATGTGCAGCAACCTCCGTTTTAGGCCCGGAGAGGGCGTCCAAAACGGCGCCAACGGGAGCATGGAGTTTGCTCCCGTTGCCGACCCAAAACGCGCATTCTTGGTCGCGAAATGCGCCTTCGAGCCCCCTTGCCACCCGCTGGAGCATCGCCGCAAACTACTTTTGCACTGCGCCATGCTTGGCGTCCTCCGGTTTGCGCCCGCGGCGCTGGCGGACCACTTCGAAGAGCATGACGCCGGCGGCCACCGAGACGTTGAGCGAGCGAACCGGGCCCGTGGTGGGAACCGAGACGAGAAAATCGCAATGCTTGCGCGTGAGTTCGTGGAGTCCCTGCCCTTCGCTGCCGAGCACAATCCCCACCGGCCCCTTTAAATCCACCTCGGTGTAATTCTTCGCGGCGCGCTCGTCGAGCCCCACCAGCCAGTAGCCTGCTTCCTTGATCTCCTCCATGGCGCGCACCAGATTTTTCACGCGCGCCACAGGCAGATGGGCCAGCGCGCCGGCCGAGGCGCGTTCCACGGTGTCGCTGAGGCCGGCCGCGCGGCGCTCCGGAATGACCACCGCCTGCGCGCCGGCGGCCAGCGCGGTGCGCACGATGGCGCCGAGGTTGTGCGGGTCTTCGATGCCATCGAGCAGGACCAGAAGGCCCTGCGCGCTTTTCGCGCGGAGCAGGCCTTCGAGATCGGCTGCGGGTTTGGCGGCCACGAGCGCCGCGACGCCCTGGTGCTGCGAGGTGCCCGTCAGGCGGTCCACCTGCAGCCGCTCCTCGAAACGCACCGGCACATTGTGCGACTTGGCCAGTTGTGCCACCGCCTCGACGCGCTCGCCGTGCCGGCCGCGCGCGATCACGATGCGTTCCAGCGCCCGTCCGGCCGTCAGCGCCTCTTCGACGGCGTGAAAACCTGTGATCCAGTTCATAGTTCACCCATTTTGATTTTCATGCGGTGCGCGGCGCTCAATCGAGCGCGGCGCAAAACTCGAGCATGCGCTCGCGCGCGCCCTTTACGCGCGGCGCGAAGCCGAGCTTCGCCGCGGCGTCCAGCAGCAGGATGACGCGGTCGAGATCACCTTCTCCCGTGCGCCCGGCCAGCGCGAGGCGAAGCGGCTGAAACAGCAAGCGCCCACGATACGGCAGCGCCGCTTTTATCCCCTCGATGATCTCCTTGAAGCGGTCGGAATCAACGTCGCCGCCATCGAGAACGCGGTTCGCAAGCTCGCGGATCACCTCGCGCGCCCCGGTGCGCAGGATCACGGCCTGGTTGGCCACATCGCTGAGCAGGGCCGCCGCATCGTAACGAAACACCAGCGCGAGCAGCGCTGCTAGCGCGGCGCGGTCCAAGGCATGCGGGCCGAGCAGGTCGCAGGCGCGCGCGCACCACGCTTGCGTGGGAGCATCCGCGCCCGGCTCGCCGGGAGTCTCCAGCCAGCCGCACTCGCGCAGAATCGCGCAGACGTCGGCGGCGGTGAAAAGATTGACGGGCGGTGCAGCGAATTCGGCGGGCGCGTCCGGCATCATGAGAACTGATTCTAGCAGGGTGCTGAAAAAGGCGCCTCAAGGAGCTTCAGGGGCTAAAGCCCCATTGATTTTGCGGCGCTTATGTCGCGGCTGAAGCCGCGACCCACAAAACGCCCCTGATTTCTTCAGCATTCTGCTAGCGCGGGCGACGGCGACGGCTTAGTGTTGCCGAACGGTGGCAATCGCGTGGGCGGCGATGGCCTCGCCGCGTCCGATTTCGCCCGTGCCTTCGTTGGTCTTGGCCTTCAAGTTGATTTGGTCCGCGGTGATGCCGAGCGACTTCGCCAGCGCCGCGCGCATGGCCGGAAAATGCGGGACCCAGTTTGGGGCGCTCGCAGATCACGATCGCGTCGATGTGCACGATGCGCAGGCGGCGATCGGCCAAAAGCTTGCGTGCCTGCTCCAAAAACAGCAGGCTCGAAGCCCCCTTCCACTGCGGGTCGGTGTCCGGGAAGTGCGTGCCAATGTCTCCGAGCGACGCGGCGCCGAGCAGGGCGTCGCACAGGGCGTGGCTCAGGACGTCGCCATCGGAATGGCCTTGCGAGCCTTTGTCGAACGGGACTTCGACGCCGCCGATCATCAGCTTGCGGCCCTCGACCAGGCGGTGCAGGTCGTAGCCAATTCCGGAGAACGTCATTTCCCGCCGCGCTCCTGCTCGAGGTAGAAGCGGGCGAGATCGAGGTCGGCGGGACGCGTGATTTTCAGATTGCGCTCGGAACCGAGGACGACGAAAACGTCGTGACCGAAATGCTCGACGACGGCCGCCTCATCCGAAGCGGAGATGCCGTCCTGTTCGGCCTTGCGGAAGGCGTCGCGCAGCAGCGGATAGGAGAACGCCTGGGGCGTCTGCGCCAGCACGATGCGCTCGCGCGGAATCGTCTGCGTGATCAAGGCGACGTCTTCGGGCAGGCTGCCGCGCTTCACTTCCTTGACGGTGTCAATGGCCGGGATGCCCAGGATTGCGGCGCCGCGTTCGCGGGCCTCGGCGATCAGGCGCTCGATCTGCACGCGGGTCACTAAGGGCCGCGCGGCGTCGTGCACCAGCACGATCTCGGTCGAGGGGTCCACCAGGGCCAGGGCATTGGCGACGGACTGCTGGCGCGTGTCGCCGCCGTGAACGACGCGGGCGGGACGGCCCAGTCCCGCCTTGGAGACTTTGTCTTCCAGGAAGACGACGTCGTCGGTGCGGGTGGAGATAAAAAACTCGGTGATGGCAGGGCAAGAAGCCAGGCGGCGCAGGGTGAAAATGATCAGCGGCATGCCGTCGAGATCAAGAAACTGCTTGGGCAGATCGGCGCCCATGCGGGTACCGAGGCCGGCAGCGGGCACAATGGCAGCGATTCGGCTCATCGAAGGAATAGCAGTCTACCGCAAACCCGGCGCGGGAGCGAGAACAAGGAGCAGGAGTGTTCCTCAGGAGCGACCCGATTCGGGATGCAGGGGACGCGGCGGGCGCTCTCCCCCGCCCCCGCCCTCGCCGGAGCGCGTTCCGGGGTGGGCCTCGGAGGAAGCGGCGGCGCGGGGCGCGTGTTCACCGCGCTCGTCGTACCGGCCAAAGATCATTTTCCCGGCGGTGGTCTGATGCACCGAGGTCACCGTGATGTCGATCGTCTTGTTGATCATCTTGCGCGCGCCGTCGACGACAACCATGGTGCCGTCATCCAGGTAGGCGACGCCCTGATTATATTCCTTGCCCTCGCGCAGGATGAACACGCGCATCACCTCGCCGGGCAGGACCACGGGCTTGAGGGCGTTGGCGAGCAAGTTGACGTTCATGATCTCGATGCCCTGCAGCGTGGCCACCTTGTTCAGGTTGAAATCGTTGGTGACGACTTTGGCGGAATAGCGCTTGGCGAGTTCGATCAATTTCAAGTCGACATCGACGATCTGCGGAAAATCGTCCTCGGCAATCTGGATTTCCAGGTGCGGCATCTTCTGGATGCGTTGCAGCACTTCGAGGCCCCGGCGCCCGCGTTGGCGCTTCAAGGGATCGGCCGAGTCGGCCACCAGCTGGAGTTCGCGCAGGACGAATTGCGGAATGATGATGGTGCCGTCCAAAAAGAGGGCGTCGGCAATGTCGGCCACGCGCCCGTCGATGATGACGCTGGTATCGAGCAGTTTGACGCTATGCCGGGTGCTGCGCTCGCTGCCGAACAGCCCGCCCAGCGCCTGCAGATTCAGCATGTCGCCTTTGTTGGCGCCCAGAATCAGGCCGATATAGGCCATCACCAGGAAAATGGCGAGGCTGAAAAATGATCGCGTGCTGGCCGGAATGGTGGTGTGATCGAGGATGAGCGATGTCAGGTAGGCGCCCAGGATTCCGAGGATCGATCCGGTGGCCGCGCCGATCAGCCGGCGAAGGCTGGCGCTCCGCAGCCTCAACTCGAACAGAACAACGCTGGTCGCGAAGAGAAATCCCGCCAGGGCCCCTAAGTTTCTCGGCAAGTCGAAGGGCTGGAAGTGGAAACCCGCGCCCGCACAGACCGCCGCGAACACAATGCGCACCGCCAGCATGTCCCAGAACGTGCCGACGCCATCCTGTGCAAGCCGCGAGAGAATGGCGGACTTGGCCTGCGATGCGGGAGCTGGTCCGGATGGAGCACTACCGGATAGATCGCTATGAGTCCTTGGCATTGTGGCACCCTATGAAAACGGTACGTGGATGAATCGGCAGGCCCCGGTCGAACGAATTCCTGATGTTCGCTGCGCGGCGTTATGGACCTGTCTTTCCGAGCCGCCAAGATATTGATACCGTGTATCACACTGCAACCACGTTCCTACTATAACACCGGGGACGAAGGCGGAGTCAACCACAAGAACGAGGGGCCGGGGCGTACGTCAGAGATGGTCTGGCAGATTTCTGAGGCGGGCAGATGTGAATGTAGAGCCGCGGTCTTTAGCGCGGCATGTAGGAGGCGCCTCGGTGATGCCGGGGTGCCGGGCTGAAGGCCCCGGCGCTACATGAACACCTTCTCTTTTCGCCTGGCGCGCCGAAAACCAAAAGCAGATCCCTTGCTCCGCTTGGGGTTATCCGCTGGCGACGAGGCGGGCTAGCGAAGATAGAAGCGGGGCACGCGGCGGCCCAGGGCGCAGAGCAGGTCGGAGGTGACGGTGCCGATCTCGCGGGCCACGTCGGAGACGCGAATCTCGGCATTGCCGTCGCGGCCGTAGATGGTGACGACGTCGCCCAGCTCGGCATCGGGCACGTCGGTGACATCCAGGGTGGTGAGGTCCATGGAAATGGTGCCGACCAGCGGCACGAGGCGGCCGTGCAGCAGCACGCTGCCGCGGTTGGTGCGCTGGCGGAGAATGCCGTCGGCATAGCCGGCGTTGATGACGGCGATGCGCGATTGGCCGCTGGGTGGTGAACCGCGCGGCGTAGCCCACGGGCTGGCCCGGGGGAAGATCGCGCAGCGAGATGATGCGGGCGCGCAGCGAGAGGCTCGGCTCGACGGGCAGGCGCTGCTGCACCTCCTGGCCTTTGTCCGGCGGGTCGAACGACTGGTAGTAGCCGTACAAGATGGCGCCGGGACGAATCATATCCGCCCAGGTGGTGGGCCGCGCGCAGATAGCGCCGCTATTGGCCATGTGGACGATGCCCGGGTCAACCCCCAGGGCGCGCATCTGCTCGAGGCAGGTGCGGAACAGCTGCTCCTGGTCGTCGGTCTGCCCGGCGCTGAAATCTTCGGCGGACGCAAAATGCGTGCAGGTGCCTTCGAGCTCCAGATGCGGGCAATCGAGGAGCGCTTTGGCGAAGGCCTTGATTTCGGACGGCGCGATTCCCAGGCGGTTCATGCCCGTATTGATTTTCAGGTGAAAGCGCAGGCGGCGGGTCAGCCTGCGGGCGGCCTTGGCCGCGCGCTCCAGATGCCAGACGTCTTCCAGGCGCGTCAGCGTGGGCGTCAGGCGGTTCGCGATGAAACGCTTCTCTTCCCCCGGCCAGAATCCCGTGAGGACCAGGATGGGCTTGCGGATGCCCGACTCGCGCAGCTCGACGCCTTCATCCGCGCTGGTCACGCCGAAGCGGTCCGCGCCCGCCTTCTCCAGCGCTTTGGAAACGGGCACCGCGCCCAGGCCGTAGGCGTTGGATTTGACCACCGCCAGAATTTGCGGCTTCGGCCCGATGTGCCGGCGCACCACGCGCAGATTCCCGGCAATGGCTTTCAGAGAAACTTCGGCCCACAGCGGACGTCCGTTGAAATGAATCGCTTTCGGCATGTGCTCCTAGAATGCCAGAGTCGGCCGCGAGTGTGCGATGAAAATCCGAAGTCGCGAATCATTCCGCAGCGTTACGGTAAACAGGGTCCGCGGCGAGTACGCGGAGACGGTGGAAGCAGATGGTCCGCTCCGCGACGGCACATGACCGTGTCGGCCGAATGCGACGTCAAGCGGGGGAGCACTTCCTCAGGCACCGTGCCGGCGTCAGAAGCGAGCGCGCCGGAGAATTCACGCGAGCGACAGGACGGCCAGAGAGCTGGAGACGCTGCCCACAGTGCGGTGTCACGGAACTGAGCTGTGCAGCAGCTCTGGAACAGGCTGCGGGCAGAGTCGCAGCTCAGGGTTAAAACCCCTGATGATCAGGCGTGAGAGTCGCGAACTGACTGAGCGGCTAATATCGCGCGTTCCGCAAGCAGTCAACGCGCTACTCGTCCGGGCCGGAGTTCCAGGCGTCGGGTGCGGCTTCCTCGAAGCGGGTGTGGCGGCTCAGGAAAACGAAGTTGAGCGTGCCGGTGGGGCCGTTGCGCTGCTTGGCGATAATCAATTCGGCTTTGGCGCGCTCTTCGTCGGGAATGTCGGTCTTGTAGAAATTGGGGCGATTGATGAACAGGACGACGTCGGCATCCTGCTCGATGGCTCCCGATTCGCGCAGGTCGGCGAGCTGCGGCTTGCGCTCCTCGCGTTCGGGCGCGCGGGTCAACTGGCTGAGGACCACGACGGGTATCTTCAGCTCCTTGGCCAGACCTTTCAGGGCGCGGGAGATGCCGGACACTTCCTCCTGGCGGTTGCTGGAGCGGCGGCTGCCGGTGGGCGTGACGAGCTGGAGGTAGTCCACGATCATGAGCGAAAGGCCGCGGTCGCGCTTGAGGCGGCGCGCCTTGGCGCCCATCTCGAGCACGGTCGAGGACGCCGAATCGTCAATCCAGATGGGAGCTTCGCCGAGCTGGGCCAGCGCCGCCGTCACCTTGCCCCAATCATCCTTGTTCATGTGGCCGGTGCGGAACTTGTGGGCATCCACGCGCGCTTCCGAGGCCAGCAGGCGAAGCAGCAGCGACTCCTTGGACATTTCCAGGCTGAAGATGGCCACGGGCTCGCGGTGGCGCAGCGCGACGTTTTCGGCGATGTTCAGGGCCAGGGCCGTCTTCCCCATCGAGGGGCGGGCGGCCAGAATCACGAGTTCGGACGGCTGCAGGCCCGCCAGCTCGTTGTCCAGACCCGCATAGCCGGTGCCCAGTCCCGTGATCCGCCGGCCTTCGCTGAAAATCTTTTCCAGGCGCTCGAAACCGTCCTTGACGAGTTCCTTGACGCCGATCAGGCCGACCTTGACGCGGTCTTCGGCGAGCTGAAAGATGGCGGACTCGGCGCGATCGAGAATGACGTCGGCGTCATCGCCGGCCGCCAGGGCCTGCTCCTGAATGGCCGCCGCGGAGTAGATCAGGCCGCGCAGAATGGCCTTTTCCTTGACGATGCGCGCGTAGTGGTCGACGTTGGAAACGCGCGGCAGGCCGTCGGCAAGCTGCGAAAGATAGGCGACGCCTCCGGCCGATTCCAGCTCGCCGCGGCGGCTGAGATCCTCCATCAGGGTGATGGTGTCGATGGCCTGCTGCTTTTCGCTGAGCTGCACCATGCGTTCGAAGATCTGGCGGTGCTGCGGAAGAAAGAAATCCTCGGAGCGCAGGCGCTCGACGGCGGAGTTGAGCGCATGATTGTCCAGCAGCACGGCGCCGAGGATGCAGCGCTCGGCTTCCAGGTTGTGGGGCAGCGGACGTTCGACCGAGGTGTCGGTGGTGGACATTTAGAGTTCGCCTTATTTTCGCCTAAGCCGGGTTCCAGCGCAAGAGGGCGGTTGGCGCTCGCCCCGGCGGGTTCTGCGGCTGCGCTTGCCGATTGCGGCGAGAGCGTCAGCATTGTGCCATCGCGGGCGCGGACGTCAACCGTACGAGTCTGTGGACGAATTCGGAAAAGTGGAAAACGCCGATGCGGCGAGGATCGGCGTCCTGAGCCCCGCGCAGTCGGCGGAGCGAAGGACCTCTCTGACGGGATGCTAAAACAGGCGCCTCACGGAGCTTCAGGGGCTAAAGCCCTTTTCCTGATGTGGCGCTTGTGTCGCGGCTGAAGCCGCGACCCACAAAGCTCTGGAGTTTTTCAGCAGCCTGCCCCGATTGCAATCGCGGCGTGCAGAAATGCGCAACGACGTCCAGCCGATGGCGCCGGCCGTGCGGAAGAACCGGCCGCCTGCGGCGAGCCTATTCTTCCTTCTTGACGACGAGCTTGACCGTGAGGGCGACTTCGCGGTGGAGCTTGACGGGCACGTCGAATTCACCGACGAGCTTGATGGGATCGGTGAGCGCGATCTTGCGCTTGTCCACGGTAAAGCCCTTGGCCGCCAGCGCCTCGGCAATGTCGGCGGGAGTGACCGAGCCGAACAACTGGTCGTTTTCGCCGGCCTTGCGCGAGATTTCCAGCGACACCCCGGCCAACAGTTCGGCCAGTTTCTGGGCGTCGCCCTTTTCGGTGGCTTCCTTCAAGGCGAAGGCGGCGCGCATTTTTTCCAGGCGCTTCATGTTGCCGGCAGTGGCTTCCAGGGCCAGCTTGCGGGGCAGAAGAAAATTCCGGGCATATCCCTCGGCGACCTCGACCAGTTGGCCGCGCGTGCCGAGCTTTTCGACGTCTTCCTGCAAAATGATCTGCATGTTCCTTGTCCTCGAGCTTTCGTCCCGCTTCCAGGGGCCAGGCCCCTGGTGATATGAACCGGTTCCGGAGGGCCACGGCCCTGCCCGGCGTGACCGGAAAATCCGTGATTAGAGTTCGGCGGCGAAGGGCAGCAGGGCGATGTTCTGCGCCCGCTTGATCGCCACGCCGAGCCAGCGCTGGTGCCGCGCGCACGTCCCGGTCATGCGGCGCGGCAGGATCTTGCCGCGCTCCTGGACGAAGGACGATAGGATCTCCGCCTTTTTGTAATCAATGAAATCCGATTTGTCGACGCAGAAGCGGCATACCTTCTTCTTGCGGACAAAGCTGCGCTTGCCGCGGCGCGGCGGGCCGCCGGGCCGGGGACCGCTGGGCCGGGGGCCGCCAGGGCCGGAATGTCCCGAGGGTCCGGAGGGCGGCCCGGATGGGGCGGCCTGCGGACGAGGTGCGTTTTCATCTGCCATGAGAATCCTCCGTGATTAAAGTGTTGCAGCCGGTGGTTCGCTGCTGCTGGGCGCGGCCGCCGGAGCGGGAGCGGTCTTGCGCGGACGGCGAGCGGCGCGGCGCTCGCGATGCTTCTTCAGCTTATCCTGGCGCTTCAATTCCTCGTCGAGACGCACGGTGAGGTACTTGATGACCGGGTCGGCCACCTTGAGCCGGCGCTCGAGTTCCTTCACCACTTCGTTGTGGGTCGAGCGGACCACCATGTAGACGTAGTAGCCCTCGCGCAGGCGCTGGACGCGATAGGCCATGCGCTTGCGTCCCCACTTTTCGGTCTTCTCGATCTTGGCGCCCTTCTCCGTGGCCGCGTGCTCGACCGTGGAGATGATTTTGTCGATATCCGCCTCGGGCGTATCCGGCCGGCAGATGAAAATCAGATCATACAAACGCTCGTCCATGTGTCCTCTCGATTCCTGGCTTTCCGACAGCACCCAGCGACTTCCTACAGCGAATTCTCTTCATCGGGCGTCACCCGGCGATTGAACCGGGACATCGCCTTGCTGACGCCTTCGGTCATGACCGATTCGACGGCATCGGCCGCTTCCACGATCACGTCCTGAGCGAGTTGCCGCTCCTGCCGCCCCATGGGGCTGAGCAGGTAGTCCTTCATATCGCCCCACTGCTGCAGGGGCTGCACGCCGATGCGAATGCGCGCGAATTCGTCGGTGCCGATCGCTCCGAGGATCGACCGGAAACCGTTATGCGTGCTGCTCCGGCCCTTGTCGCGGATGCGCAGCGAGCCCCAGGGCAAGTCCAACTCGTCGAGCAGCACGATCAGGTCCGCGGGGCCGCATTCGTACCGCTCCAGCAGCATCCGCACCGCCACGCCGCTCAGATTCATCATCGTTTGCGGCTTGGCTAGAACCACTTCGTGTCCCGCCAGCTCACCCCGCCCGGTCAGCGATTTCGCTTCGGGCCGCGTCACCCGGATGCCGGCCCGCTCGGCCAGCACATCCACGGCGAGAAAGCCCAGGTTGTGCGGCGTCCATTCGTACTCGGAACCGGGGTTGCCGAGACCCACGACCACTTTCATAGCGCGCTCCGCAGGGCGTCTGCGCGAGCCTGCCGCCACCCGGCGTGCCCCGCCCCCCGGGGACCTTGCTTACTTCTTCTTTTCCGACTTCTCGGCCTTGGGAGCCGCTTCGGCAGCGCCCTCGGCTTCGCCCTCTTCGGCTTCCTTCTTGCCCTTCTTGATGACCTCGGGCTCGGCCGGCGCCGCTTCGGCGGCCACGGCGGCTTCGACCGGCACCTCTTCTTCCTTCTTGAGCATCACGACGTGCGCCAGCACGCGCTGGGGGTCGGTGAGCAGCTTGACCTTCTCCGGATCCAGCGGCAGGTCGGCGGCGCGCAACTGTTTGCCGATCACCATTTCGCTGACATCCACCTTGAATTCCTCGGGAATGTCGCCGGGCAGACATTCCACCTCGACTTCGCGGGTGACCATTTCGAAAATGCCGCCCTGCATCTTGACGCCCTGCGGCTCGCCGAAGGTGTGCACCGGAACGCGCACGCGCATGCGCACGTCCATGGCAATGCGCAGCAGGTCGACGTGCAGCAGCGCCCCGCTGACCGGATCCACCTGCCAGTCCTTCAGCATGGCCTTTTCCTGCTGGCCGCCGGCGACTTGCACGGTGAAGATCGTGTTGTGTCCGGTCTCGGACCGCAGAATGCGCACGACCTGCTTGGTGTTCACCGCCAGCGACACCGAATCCTTCCGCCCTCCGTAGAGAATGGCCGGGACCGTGCCGGCCTGGCGCATGCGCCGCGCGGGCCCCTTGCCCCGCCCTTCGCGAATCTGGCCTTCCACTGTAAACGTTTCCATTGCGTCCTCTTGCCCTGAGCCCGCTACCGCGGGCGACGGGTCGAAATTTCCTCACATCCCCAACTCATTGCAAAACTACATGAACAGTTCGCTGATCGAAGTCTCTTCGTGAATCGACTGAATGCCGCGGGCCAGCAGCGGAGCCACGCTGAGCACGCGCAGCTTCGATAGGCCGCGGGCCGCCTCGTTGAGCGGCACTGAATCGGTGACAACGACTTCCTCGATCTGCGATTTCTGAATGCGATCGACGGCCGGTCCGGAGAGCACCGGATGGGTGCAGGCGGCAAAGACCTTGGTCGCGCCGTTTTCGAGCAGCGCTTCGGCGGTCTTCACAAGCGTGCCGGCGGTGTCGATGATGTCGTCCACCACCAGCGCCGGGCGGCCGGCCACGTCGCCGATCAGGTGCATCACTTCGCTGACGTTGATATCGATGCGCCGTTTGTCCACGATGGCCAGCGGTGCGTCCATTCTCTTGGCAAACAGCCGGGCGCGCTCCACGCCTCCCGCATCGGGCGAAACCACGGTCACCGGCCCCAGATTCTTTTTCTTGAAATATTCCACCAGCACCGGAGAGGCGTACAGGTGATCCACCGGAACGTTGAAATATCCCTGAATCTGCGGCGCGTGCAGGTCCAGCGAGAGCACGCGGTTCGATCCGGCCGTCTCCAGCAGGTCGGCCACGAGTTTGGCGGAGATGGCCACGCGCGGGCGGTCCTTGCGATCCTGGCGCGCGTACGGGTAATACGGAATCACGGGCGTAATGCGCCACGCCGAGGCGCGCTTGAACGCGTCGATCATCAGCAGCAGCTGCATCAGGTGAAAATCCACCGGATTCGAACACGGTTGGACGACAAACACATCAGCGCCGCGCACGTTCTCGCGAACCTGGTAGCGCGTCTCGCCGTCGGAAAACTGGCCGTGCTCGGCCTTGCCCGGCTCGACGCCCAGATAGCCGCAGATGGCGTGCGCCAGCGGCTGATTGGCGGTTCCGCAAAACACCTTGAATTTGTCCTGGGCCAAAATAATCCCCTCAGCCGCTCACACGAAACCCCAGCGCGCGGCCATACTTTTCCCTGGAAAGCGTTTCGACGACGAAAACTGAATCTTCCTGGAATGCACGAGCGGCTCGGCGCGCCTGCGCTGGGTTTCGGAAGATTCCGAACACCGCCGACCCGCTACCCGCCAGCGCGGCTTCCGCGGCTCCTCGCTGCAGCAATCCGTCCCGGATTTCTCCAAGGCGCGGATGGCGGGCGAAGACAGGTCCCTCGAAATCGTTCGAGACCTCTCCCGTCCGGCTCCAGCACAGAGCGCAGAACTTCCACATTTTAGGGGCTTTCGAATGGTTTGTCAATTCCGCTGAAATCCACTGATAGGCGTCCTTGGTGCTGACGCCGATGTCGCGCGGGGAAATCACCAGCACGGAGCGCCGGGGCGCGTCGGGCAAGGGGTAAATTTCGTCGCCGCGGTTGACGGCCAGGGCGCGGCCGCCGAACAGAAAGAACGGCACGTCGGCGCCCAGGCCGGAGGCGATTTCGATCAGGCGTTCGAGCGGCACCTTCTTCTTCGTGAGGCGCAGCAGGCCGAGCAGCGCCGCGGCGGCATCGCTCGATCCCCCGCCCAATCCCCGGGCCACGGGTATGCGTTTTTCCAGGCGCGCGCGCACGCCGCCGCGATAGCCGATCTCACCGCGCAGCGCATCGAGGGCGCGATAGACGAGATTTTCAGGTCCCGCGGGCAAGTCCGCGCCGCTCACCTCGAGCGCAATGCCCGAGCTGCGCGTAAGGGAAAGTTCCAAGGTGTCGCGCAGCGAGATGGCCTGAAAGATAGTGCGGAGTTCGTGATAGGCGTCCGGCCGGCGTCCCAGGACGTGCAGGCACAGATTGATTTTCGCGAAAGCCGGCAGGCGCAGGGAATTTTTCATTCGGTGAGCTTACTGCGGTTTGACCGTTTCGGGGATGGATTTCTGCGCCAAGCGCCGCCGCAGAGTTTTCAATTTGGCTTCGGTCTCGCCGGCTCGTTCCGCATCGTAATCGGCGGGCAAGGCCTTCTGCCATTCGGCCAGCGAGCGTTCCAGTAGCTCGGCGGCGCGCTCGCTTTGCCCCAGCTTCAGATAGACGTCGCCGAGGTGGCCGAGGATGGTCGGATCGTGGCTTTCGCGGCTCACCGCCTTGCGCAAGGACTCCTCGGCTTCGGCGAGCTTGTTCTGCTTGAAACAGACCCATCCCAGACTGTCGAGATAGGCGCCATTGGCCGGTTCCTGCTGGACGGCGCGCCGAATCATCGAACTCGCCTCATCCAGCCGAATGCCCCGGTCCGCCAGCATGTAGCCGTAATAATTCAGCACCGGCGCGCTATTGGGATTCGCGGCCAGGACCTTGCGGAATTGCTGCTCGGCCTGATCGAACTTCTTTTGCCGCTCGTAGATCGAACCGAGCATGAACCACGCCGATTCCTTCCCGGAGGACTCCTGGGCCAACTGCTCGGCCTTCTCGGCCGAGCGCTCCGCCTCGGCGTACTCCCGGCCGCGCTGCTGCACCTGCGCGAGATTAATGTAAATCTCCTGATCGGATTCATTGCCTTTCAGCAGGCCTTGCAGGAGCCGGGTCGCCGTCGCGGTGTCCGACTTTTCGCCGTACAGCATGGCCAGCGCAACGGTTACATCCGGGTCATTGGGAGAGGTTTCCAGTTCCTTCCTGGCTTCCGCAATGGCGCGATCGAAATCGCGGCTGTCGCGGTAGGTGCCGATCCGAAGCAACACGCCGCGCTTGCGGGCGTCGGGGCCGAGCGTTTCCAGCTGCTCGAACGATTCAATCGCCGCGGAATAATTCTGCTGGGCGCGATAGGTGGAGCCCAGTTGCTCAAACAGAATGGCGAGCGCACCGGGATTGCCCGCCCCCCGGCTTTTCAATCCGGCGATGGCGTCGGAGAGAATTCTCACGGCGTCGCCGTACCGCCCCTGATCCTGATACAGCAGCGCCTCGTTGAAGATAATCTCGACGCTTCCCGGAGCCAGATGCTTGGCCTGCTGGAGGTTCGCGCCGGCCTCGTCGAACTGACCGAGGCGGCGATTGATCTGCGCCATGCGCACATAATTTTCCGCGTTGCCCGGATCGGCCTGCGCCAGCTTGCGGTACTGCTCCAGCGCCCCGGCGTACTTCTGCTGCCCCAGCAAGGCCTGAGCCAGGCCGCGCCGGTGGTCCGGATCATCGGGATCGATCTCAACAGCCTTGCGGTAAGCTTGCTCGGCGCGGGCCAAATCCTTGGACTGTGAGTAAGCGTTGCCGAGCAGATCGTAGACGTCGGGCGAAGAATCGTCTCCGGCGGCGCGCTTGAGCAGTTCGATCGCTTCGGCAGCCCGGCCCTGGTCGATCAGAAGCTGGCTCAATTGCTCCAGTGCGGGCCCGCTATCGGGATTGCGCTGCACGATGCCGCGGAGCACGCCCTCCGCTTCGGTGTGGCGGTTTTCGAAGCCGTACAGGCGCGCCAGCCACAGCGCCGAGTAAGTGTCCATGGGATCCAGCTTCAGGAGCGCCTCAAATTGCTCCACGGCCTTGGTAAGATTCTCCTGCTGGATTGCGCCCGCGTTCATGTCGCCCAGCGTGCTGACGTAAATGCGCGCCAGCAGCCGGTGGGCTTCGAGATTTGTGGGGTCGATCTTGAGGGCCGCCTGCGCCTGCGTGACGGCATCGCGGACGTGCTGGGTCCTGGCGTAACTCTCCGCCAGGGCTTCCAGGACGACGGCCGATCCGGGTGCAAGCTCGAGCGCCTTTTTGTAATACTCGATGGACTGCTGCGCCAGGGCGGCGCTGCCGGTCACGTCGGATTGCGATTGCTGCTGGCGGAGATGGCCCATCGTGAAGTAATAGTAGGCGTCACCGCGTCTTGCGTCCGCAGCGGCGGGGGCGGCGGGCGCCGGCGTCGTGGCGGAGGACTGCCCGGCGAGGGCCGGCTGCGCCGAAAGCACGGTCGCGCCCAGGAAACCAGCGAGCATGGCGGCGGTCAGAATCGTTTTCATGGACAGGCCTGAACTTTGATTATCGTACAGCCAGCCGGGGCCGTCAAAGTTTTCCCCTCGCGCGGTTTCGCCGCGGGCATGGCGGAATCGGGGCGCCGGCCGCACATCGTCCGGGGATGTGACTACCCAAGGGCGCCAGGATTGTGTTTAATAGAATTGCGGAAGCGATCGGCGGCTGAGGCAACGGGAAATCGCCTGTGAGACGGGACTCAATTCGGAGGGCTGCGGTGTGGATGGCCGGCCTGTTCCTCGTGGCCGGCGGGTTGGCGCAACCGGCCGCGTGCCAACAGCCGTCCGCGGCGCCGGCCCCCGCAGGAGCCGCGCCGGCGTCGAGCGCCCGTTCGGTGCCCGCACAGAAAATGACGCTGGCCGATTTCGCATGGCTGGCGGGACGCTGGCAAGGGGTCTGGGGGACGCGCCTGGTGCAGCAAGTGTGGATGCCGGCGCGGGCGGGGGTGATGCTGGGCACGTTCCAGCTCACCGAAAACGGCAAGACGCTGGTCCTGGAAGTGTTCACCCTGGTCGAGAAACCGGATGGAATCCATTTTCATATCCGCCACTTCACGGGTTCGCTGGCCGCGTGGGAGAAGAGCGATCCGGCGGTGCTGAATCTCACCAGCATGGATCCGAAGACCGCGGTGTTTGAGAACTCCGGCGAAGGCCAGCCCCGACGCACGCTGTGGAAGCGCCTCGACGCCGACACTTACGTGGCGCGCTCGGAGATCGCCGGCAGCCAGAGCGCCCCGCAGGCCACCGAAATCACCTACCACCGCCAAAAAGAAGCGCGCGCGGCTCGCCACTAAGACGGAGACGGCGGTCCTCCGCGCGCTCTTCGTTCCGCTGGTTTCAAATCTGCTAGAATTGACGCGCGGGGCTGTAGCTCAGATGGATAGAGCAGCAGTTTCCTAAACTGCGTGTCGGGAGTTCGACTCTCCCCAGCCCCACCACTCTGGTTCTATAATTCCCGCCAGCTTCTCCCGCAGGAGAATCTGGTTGTACCACTCCGAGAAATCCTCGCTGCGCTGGGGCAGCTTCAAGTCTTCTGTCATTCGGTCCTGGACTCTCTTCCGCCGTGTCGGAGTGCACTGCGTGGATCACGCAAACGGTGGACGCGATCTGAACAATTAGGTTAGGAAACTCCCCACCGAACTCAATCGCGCCGCGATGCATTAATTGTGCTTGACAATGCATGCAACACGATAGTACAAGCCCGCACAAATGGGGACTGGGGTGCAGATTCGGCCCCGATGTGGTCTTGCGCGAATCGGGCAGTACGCGTTCATCGCGTGAGAACCCTGTGGCGTAGAGGGGCATACGTCGCCGAGAAGATCCACAATCAGCCGCTCAGCGGTGCATCATAGGCGCAATTGCGTGCATACGAGACCCGTCTGCATGCATTGCGAACCAAATTCGTCAGGGGAGGCGCCATGTCGTTCATGAAGGGACTATCGAGAGATCGCCGTGCCGTTCGCTGTTCGAGTGTGCTTCGCGCCGCATTTTTGGCAGCGCTGGCCATACCTTTGTTGAGCGTCCTGATTGCCGGCAACTTGTATGCGCAGGTGGAAAAAGCAACACTTTCCGGAACCGTCATCGATGCCAGCGGCGCGGTCATCGTCGGCGCCAAGGTCGAGGCGAAGAACGTCAACACCAGCGTCACCTATTCCGGCGTTACCGACGGCCAGGGACGCTACGTTCTCCCGGAAATGCAGGTTGGCACTTACGAGGTTTCGGCCGAGCAGGCCGGCTTCCAGAAGATGGTGCAAACCAGCGTCGTGCTGACTGTCGGCGCGCGGCCGATTCTGGACTTCAAGCTGCAAGTGGGCCAAACCCAGCAAGTCGTCACGGTGGAGAGCCAAGCTTCCAGAGTCGATACCGAAACCTCTGCCGTGGGCCAACTGATTTCGTCCAGTCAAATGGAAAATCTGCCGATCAACGGCCGCAATTTCGCCAGCCTCATCACGTTGGCGCCGGGCGTGGCGTCGGTACCTCCCAGCGCCGGTGGCGGCGGCCAGTCGTCCACCGTCTACGGCAATCAAACCAACTACTCGGTTTCCGGTTCGCGCCCAGCGGGAATGGCCTACATGCTCGATAACCAGGACATTCGCGGCTGGCTGGATCATGGCGCGGGCGTCAGCATCATGGGGACTTCCCTCGGCATGGAGGCCATCCAGGAATTCATGGTTCTGACCAACACCTACAGCGCGGCATTCGGCGGTACCGGCTCGGCCGTCAACGCGGTGACCAAGTCAGGCACCAACGGCGTGCACGGCTCGCTCTATGAATACGTCCGCAACAGCGCACTGGACGCCATGAACTACTTCGACGTCCCCGGGCATAAACCGAGTTTTTCGAGAAACCAATTCGGCGGCTCGCTCGGAGGTCCCATCAAGAAGGATAAAGCATTCTTCTTCTTCAACTACGAGGGCCTGCGGGCGACGGACGCCACCACCACGCGCGCCGTGGTGCCTACCTCGTTGGGCGGACCAACCGGTCTGTACGCGGCCGGCGGCTTTACGTGGAATGGCACCACGTATGTAGACGGTTCGAGCGTCCCGATAAATCCGGTGTCGGACGCGATATTCAACTTGTATCCGCTTGCCCAAAGCTCGTCTGAATGCCCCAATGTATCCGGTCAAAATTTTTTCCCGGGCACCGGCCTCTACTGCTCAGCTAGTCCCTATACAGGCAGCGAGGACTATGTGCTGGGGCGTGTGGACTACACCCTGGGCGCGAAGGATAGTTTGCTCGGCCGTTACGTCAGGGAGAGCGCCTACCAGCTCGTCCCGTACTCCAATACCCAAGTCCCGGGCTACCCGGAAGCCGATTACGAGCGCAACCAGTACCTCGCCATCGAAGAGCGGCATATGTTCTCGACCAAGGTTCTCAATGAAGTTCGTGTCGGGTACATGCGGGGATTCATGCAGACGGCGAACCCCGGCGCTGCCTCCAACTCAGGCCCGTTGGCCCAGACTGCCGGCAGGCAGGCTATGTCCTTTATTCCCGGCTGGGGTCTGTCAAACCTGGGTCCCTCGGCTTCGAGTCCAAGCCAGCCGGTCGTCAACCGGTTCAGCGTCGGAGACGATGTGATCATGTCGCTGGGAGCGCATAGCCTCCGCTTCGGGGCCACTCTCACCCGGGCGCAGTTGAACCAGCGCTGGAACCAATATTCCGGCGGCGCGTGGATATTCGCAAACCTGAGCGGCGGATTGTTTCCTTTCGCCCCGGAGTCTGGCGGCGCGTTGTACGGCCAGGCATTGCTGTGCGTGTGCGCGGCAGCCCCCAGTTACAGCTATACGGCGCCCAGTGGGACCTCCTATCCCTTCAGCGACCGCGCCTACTGGCGTCAAACTTGGCTGGAGCCCTACATTCAGGACGACTGGAAAATCAATAAGAGGCTTACCTTGAATATCGGTCTGCGCTACGCGTGGGCCAGCAACCCGACGACGGTCGGTCAGCCCATCTTCGTGATCAACAACTTGACCACGACGGCGACCCAACATGACTTCGTTACCGCGCCGCATCCCTTTACCAAGAATCCCAATAGGAAGAACTTCGATCCGCGCATCGGCATCGCTTGGGATCCCTTCGGAGATCACAAGACCTCGGTCCGCGCGGGCTTCGCCATGTACCACGAGCCCGTCACGGCGCGCACCTACGCCCTCGACAACACGTCGATGCGCCCGAATGAGCCGTTGTTCTTCCTTTTCTTCTCGTCTCTTTTCCCCAATCTGCCTACCAGTCCCACGCAGGTCGTCAACACGGCCTTCGGTCCTACCTTGGCAGAGAACACGATCGCGTGGTACTACGCCATCCTGCAGGATGTGGACACAGCGCCGTACGTCATGCAGTACAACCTGAACGTGCAGCGCGAACTGGGGAAGGGGACGGTGCTCACGGTGGGCTACAACGGTTCCTCGGGCAACCACCTCTTCTACTGGATTGACGCCAATCCTCCGCTTGCGTTTAGCGATCTCACCCCGGCGCAACAAGCCGCGGTAGCGCCCACGTACGCCGGCACTGCCACCGGGACCGGCGCACGGGGCACGGTGACCAACCCATTTGTGAACATGCACATGAATCCGAACTTCGGGGCGGTGGAAGCGGTGAAACCCGAGGCGCACTCGAGCTACCACTCCTTGCAGGTTACCGTGAGCCGGCAGTTCGCCAAGGCGCTGGTCGGCAATGCCAGCTTCACTTGGTCCAAGTGCCTGGATAACGCCTCGGCTACGATCAGCACCGAACAGGGCGAGTGGGCCATCCTCAATTCCTGGAACCCTGGCTACGATCGCGGTCCTTGCAGCTTCAGCTCGAACAAGGTGTTTACCGCCAATGCCCTTTATCGGCTGCCCTTCAAGGGCAACCGGTTGGTGGACGGCTGGCAAGTCGGTCCTATCGTCAACTACTCTGAAGGTCTGCCTTTCAACGTCCAGAACCAGTTCGGGGGCCAATATCAGTCCCAAACGGGAGGCGCCACCGAAGCCGAACGTCCGAATCTTCTCCCCGGCTGCAACCCCATGACGAGGAAGCGCACGCAGTGGTGGAATGCACAGTGTTACGTGTTTGCACCCTATGGCACCCTTGGCAACACGGGCCGCGACTCGCTCAATAACCCCAATTACTCCAACATCGACTTCGCGATCTTCAAGGACACGAAGCTGACCGAGAGACTCACCATGCAGATCCGGGCGGAGTTCTTCGACGTCCTGAACCATCCCAACTTCATCGTGGGGCCGCAGGTTTACTTGATGAGCGTCTCCGGCACCGTCAGCCCGACGCTTGGCCCCCCCAACCCCCCGGGGACTCCTAATCCAAACTATTCGCAACTTAACAATCCGGCTGCGTATGTGCTCCCGACCCCCAGCACCACGGGTGGCATACTCTGCAACCCGACAGGGTTAGTCAACGGTCCGGCCGTCGGCCCCTGCTACACACCCGGGACCGGACTGAGCGCGACCGTGCCGGGGGATAAGGGCGGCCAACGCCAGATTCAATTCGCTGTGAGGCTTATGTTCTAGGCCTCACGGCGCCTTTCCTCAACTTTGCCGGCGGCAACTCCAAGGTTGCCGCCGGCGGGTTGTCGTTCTTGGTTCAGAACTTCTGGTTGCAGGGAAATCGGAATTCAATTCAAAATCGCAACTTCGATGATGGGGAGGGCTTCCCGGCCCGCTTCTCGGATTCGACCACTGGCGCCAATTCCCCACTAAGCGCGGAATTGAATCCCATTTCCAGGCTCCCGCGGGCGGGTGATCTAACGGCGGGGCGTGGAACGTGGCGGCGTGGGAGACGGCCTCTTGCGCTCGGACGGGTCCCAGTCGTCGGGCGGGAAGACAATGCGCCAGAACAGGGGCGACGGTTCGGAAAATTCCACGCCGACCTCCCGTTTCTTTCCGTCCCTTTGTCCGAGGGAGATGACCGTGCACGGGAGTTCTTCGGCGGTCCTGGGATTCACGACGGATACTTTTTGTCCGTGGATGACCGCAGTTTCCAGGCGCACGGTGCAACCATGAGCGCTGACCACGACGGTGTGCGTCTGTTCCTCGAAGGGTTGCGTTCCGACTTTTCCGCGAACAATCACCGGCATGGCGATCTGCACGCGCATGGAGCGCCGCTGTTCCTTGTAACGGTCGTTGGTGGAGCCAGCGCTGGGTTTTGTCGAGTCGGCCACGATGCTTACACTCTGCTCACTGGGGACGGCGTTTCTGGCGAACCCGGACATTCGACAGCCGGAAGGGGACTGCCCCGAGCCCGTAGTCAGATTATCACAAGAAGCTGCCCCCAGGGCTGCCGGCGATGTGAACGGCGTTGCCCATACAGTACTGGCGCGGGAGGGGAGGCGCGGGCTCAGCGGCTGATCCGGCGCAACAACTCCCGCAGGCGCGCGCTGTCGGCCGTGCCGACGTGCATGAATTCCACTCCGACGCCCTTGTCCGCCTCCGCATACCGCACGATACCCTGCAGGCGTATTTCGCCCTCCGGGAGCGCGAACAACATCTGCACCGCGGTGCCCACCGGAACCTGCGCGGTGGTGAGAATGAAGACCCCGCCCAGACTGAGGTCGCGCACGCGCGAGACACTGCTGGGTCCGTCCACACGCCAGGAAACCCAGATCCCTCTGGAGACAGCAACGCGCGTGCTGCGACGCGTGTCTTTCGATGGAGCCGGAGTCATGGCGAGGGGTTCACCTTCCCAACTGCTACACTCGTACTTCCGATGCGCGTTCCCTGATCGGTATATCCTACCCTTTCTCCCGTCAGGGACATAACGAATCCGCCGCCTGACCGGTCCGGCAATTTCCTGATAGACAACGCAGGGGGTCGACTCCGAGCCGCCCCCGCTCGGTCAGAAGCATCGAAACGGCTTGTGTTCGGCCGGCAATCGGAGTACAAGACAGCCACCCGAGCGGCGCGGCGTGGAAGCGTTCCCTGCCGAACAGGAGCCTGGCATGTCAACGGATTCAGCAGCGGCTGCGACCCCGGGGTTGAAGCTGCAGACCTACGCCTGGGAAGACGCGACCGTCGTGGTCTGCGCCGGGAGGCTCACGGCGGAATATGCAGACGCCCTGAAATCTCACGTGAAGGTCCTGATCCCGAACGCCCCGCGAATCATCCTGGATCTCAACGGAGTCGCGCGCATGGACAGCTCGGGACTGGGCGCGCTGGTCGGACTGTACGCCTCGGCGAAAAAGGCGGGCTGCAACCTGCAGTTGATCAACTACAACAAGTCCATCAAGGATCTGCTGGGGATCACGAACCTGCTGTCGGTGTTCGAAGCCTGCGCGCAAGCCGGCACGCGCTTTCCGTGAGGCACGGCGTTCCATACTTCCCTTCGTAGTTCCCACGAGGCTTTGCACCACCACGCGCCGTTCCGACGCCGGGTGCGGGAGCCTGTGCGATCGCGCGGCTGCGGACGGATGATCCTGCGCGTTTCGCGCGTCGGCCTGCGGGCCTTATTCCGGCTCGCCGGCAGAACGACGGCCGCAAGCACGTGGCATGGTATAATTCGATTTTTGGCGGGCCAGCCGGTCTTCATAGCTTCCGTGCAAAATCGCTTCCGGGCAGCAATAGACCGCTGTGGGCCCTTCCTGGCTGGCGCGCGATTCCGGCAACCCGCCCGAAACATCGCTGCAGAGAAGGCACACGAGTTTGAGGATACGAAAAGAATCGGTTGGCTTCATCGTGCTGCTGGGTGCGTGCACGGCGATGCCGCCGCTGTCGGTGGACATGGGCCAGCCGGCGATGTCGCCCATCGCCCGCGCGCTGCTTTCCACGCCCTCGGCGGTGGCTTACGCCGTCAGTCTGTTCATGCTGGGCTTCGCCACCACGCCGGTGGTGTTCGGCCCCCTCTCGGACCGTTACGGGCGGCGGCCGGTGCTGCTCGCCGGATGCATCCTGTTCAGCGGCGCCAGCTGGGGCTGCGCGCTGGCGCACTCCATGACCGCCTTCATGATCTTCCGGCTGATCCAAGGCGCGGGAGCGGGCGTGGGCACGGTGCTGGCCCTGGCGATCATCCGCGATGTGTTTGAGGGATCGATGGCGCGGGCGCGCCTATCCTACATGGGCGTGCTGTCGAGTCTTGCACCGATGATCGCGCCGACGCTGGGCGTGTGGATTCTGACGCTGAGCGGGTGGAGAAGCATTTACGGCGTGCTGGGAACGCTCGGTCTGGGCCTGATTGCAGCGGTCGCGCTGGGCCTGGACGAATCGGCGCCGCGGATGGAAACGCAGAGCCTGACGCCCCGGCGGCTGCTGGCCAACTATGCGCGGGTGCTCGGCAGCGGCACGTTTCGGAATTACACGCTCGTGTCAGCGCTTTCGACCGCCTGCCTGTTCGCCTACATCGCGGCTTCCCCGCTGTTGCTGATCAACGCGCTGGGGGCCTCGTTGCGTATGTATGGCCTGCTGTTCGCGTGCACGTCGTTTGGGATTATGTCGGGAGGGATGGTCAACGCACGGCTGAACGCGCGTGGCGTGCCGGTGTCGCGGCTGATACCGGCCGGATTGACGCTGGTCACGACGGCAACCATTGTTTTGGTCATCCTTTCACTCGAAGGCGCCGCCACGCTGGCGACCGTGACACCGCTGCTGCTGCTGGCGACATTCGCCAGCGCGCTGGTCGGTCCCAATGCGACGGTGGGGGCTCTGCAACCGCACCCGGAGATAGCCGGGTTGGCGTCGTCCATCATTGTTTGCGTGGGGTGGTCGCTGGGCGCGGGCGCCGGAGCGCTGGCGGGATTCCTGTTCGACGGCCATACGCCTCGGGGCATCACCGAGGTCATGGCGGGCTTCGCCATTGCCGCGACCACGGTCTACTGGACGTTCGTGCGCCCGCACGATCGGCGTCTGCACGCGGTTGCAACGTTGTCCGCCGAAGCCGCCGCCGAGACGGTCGAGGGGCCGTAGCCAGCCCGGAACGCGCGCTTCCGGCCCGGGTCTGGGAGCGGGTGGGCGGCGTTGACACCGCCCCGCGCAACCGTATAATTGCGAGGTTGGCTGGTGTCGCGCTAACTCCCAGCACTTGGACACAAAGGCAGGAACATTTTGGTCTCCCCCTATCTTCTGGCGGCGTGGGTCATGCAGGGCAGCAGCCCGCTCACGAGGTATTGGCATCAACTGTCGAATCCCACGTTCCGTGGGCTGTACCAGGCCAACGCGTTCGATATCGCCATCATGACGCCCTACTTCCTGGTCATGGCCATCCTGGCCATGTACGGAATCCACCGCTACGTCCTGGTCTACAACTTTTTCAAGCACCGGGCCAACGTTCCCGGCCCGCCGCCGGAAGTCACCGCCTGGCCGAAAGTGACCGTGCAGCTCCCCATCTACAACGAGCGCTACGTGATCGAGCGGTTGATCGAAACGGTGGCGCAGTTTGATTACCCGCGCGACCTGCTGGACATTCAGGTGCTGGACGATTCGACCGACGAGACGCAAGCCGTGGCCCGGAGCTGCGTCGAGCGCCACCGCGCCCTGGGCGTCCCGATCAGCTACCTCCATCGGGACAACCGCGAGGGATTCAAGGCGGGCGCGCTGCAGGAAGGGCTGAAACCGGCGACGGGAGAATTGGTCGCCATTTTCGACGCCGACTTTATTCCACCGGCGGATTTTCTCCGGCGCACCGTGCCCTACTTCACCGACCCGGGCCTGGCGATGGTACAGACGCGGTGGAGCTACGTGAATCGCAATTACTCGACGCTGACGGAGGTGGAAGCGATTCTGCTCGACGGGCATTTCGCCATCGAGCACTCGTCGCGTTACCGCACCGGCCTGTTCTTCAATTTCAACGGCACGGCGGGCATCTGGAGGCGCACGGCGATCGAGGACGCCGGCGGCTGGCAGCACGACACGCTGACCGAGGACACCGACCTTTCCTACCGCGCGCAGATGCGCGGCTGGCGCTTCCTGTATCTGCCGGAGATCGACTGCCCGTCGGAATTGCCGGTGGAGATGAACGCCTTCAAATCGCAGCAGGCGCGCTGGGCCAAGGGGCTGATGCAGACGGCCAAGAAAATCCTGCCGCAGATGTGGCGCGCCGATGTGCCGCTGGCGGCCAAGGCCGAGGCGTTCTTTCATCTCACGGCCAATATCAGCTACCCGCTGATGATCTTTCTTTCGATGATTCTGCTGCCGGCGATGATTGTGCGTTTTTACCAGGGATGGTTTCAGGTGCTGATCATCGATCTGCCGCTGTTCGCCGCCTCGACGTGCTCGATCTCGTCGTTTTACCTGGCCGCCGAGCGCGCGCTGTATCCCAAGACGTGGAAGCGGACGTTTCTGTATCTGCCGTTCGTGATGGCCGTGGGCATCGGCCTTTCGGTGCGCAACGCCGTGGCGGTCCTGCAGGCGATCTTCGGCATGAAATCGGAGTTCGTGCGCACGCCGAAATATCGCGTGGAGAGCGCCGGGAAGGGCCAGGGCGCATGGGTCAACAAGAAGAGCTATCGCAAGAGCGCCGGGATCATGCCGTTCGCCGAAGTGGCCCTGGGCATCTACTTCGGCGCGGCGGTCCTCTACGCCATTCAAAATGAAAACTACGCCACGGTTCCCTTCTTTCTGCTGTTCGTCTGGGGCTACCTCTATACAGGGCTGATGTCGCTGGGGCAGACCTACGTCGAACGGCTGCGCTTCAACTCCGGCGCCACCGAAGCCAGTGAAGCGCGAGCCGCCGCCACGGGCGCCCCGGGCTTCTAGCGGCAAACGACTCGCGGCGCGGTTAAGACCCCGCCCTGCCCTCCTGCATCATCTTGCAGCATCCTGCCAGGGACAAGGCCAGCATGGAGCACAGCCAGGAGTGGCGGCGCCACGCAAGGCGCGGGAGCCGCCGAAGCAGGAGCGATCGACGGTGGCTGCCGGGACCCAACCGGCTGGGAATTAATGGTGCGACCTGCGAGAGAAAGCCTTACCTCTGAACACGCTATCTAACTGTTCAATTCCCTCTTAAATTCCGTTTTGGAGCGTGGATACGCGTGCTAGAGTTGTGTGGATTCCGGGCTCGCTGTAGAGCAAGCGAGCCTCTCGCGCCAGACCTGCTGGGAATCACCCGACAGGCACGAAGTTCGAGCCCGTATGAGTCTTGAGAAGCCCACCATTCGAATCCTGCTTGCCTCCGACGACGAAGCCTGCGCGCGACAGATCCGGAAGATGATTGCCGAATGTGGCCCCGACGGCAGTTCCCTCGAACGAGTCGCGGAATTGCCCGCCATCCTCGCGCGCCTTTCCGAGGGGACGAGCGACGTTCTCCTTCTCGATCTTTCCTGCTCCCGCTATACAGGGATTGAAACCATCGCCCAGGTGCGCGCGCAACACGATGAGGTTCCCATCGTCGCACTGATGCCGCACGGCCAGGAACAATTGGCCCGCGCGGCCCTGCAGGCCGGGACCCAGGAGTATCTCAACAGAGACGCGCTAAAAGCCCCCGATCTTTTCCGCACACTGCAATTTGCCATTGAGCGCAAGAGCATCGAGCGGATTGTGCGCGACCGGGAGCAGAGCTTCCGCGCGCTTTTCTCGGGCAATCCCCTGCCCATGTGGATCTTCGACGCCGAGACCCTGCGATTTCTGGAAGTGAACGACGCGGCGGTGGCGCACTACGGCTACAGCCGTGAAGAATTTCTCGCGATGCGCATCACGGATATCCGCCCCGAGGAAGATGTGCCGCGACTGCAGCAGTACCTGGCTACCGCGCGACCGGAATCGCGGCGTGCCGGGAAATGGCGCCACCGGCTCAAGAGCGGCCAGATCATTGACGTGGACGTTACTTCGCATTCGCTGGTAATCGGGGGGCGAGCCGTCGTCCACGGCGTGGCCCGGGACGTAACCCAGGAAAATCGCGCCCTGGAAGCTTCGCGCGCCGCGAGAGAAAAGTACCAGGAGATCTTCGATAACGCGGTGGTGGGAATCTTTCAGACCACGCCCGAGGGGCGCTGCCTGAGCGCCAACCAGGCCCTGGCGGACATATTTGGATACGATTCTCCGCAGGAGTTGATGGCCAAGGCAACGAACGTCGAAATCCAGACCTATGCTGTCCCTTCCCGCCGCCGCGAGATGCAACGCCTGCTGAACGAGGAGGGAGTCGCGCGGAACTTCGCCATTCAGATCAAACGCAAGGACGGCAGTCTGGGATGGGTCATGCAGAACGCCCGGGTAGTGCGCGATGCCGCGGGAAAAATCCTCTACTACGAAGGCACGCAGCAGGACATCACCGAATTAAAGCGCGCCGAGGAAAAACTGCAGCAACAGGCGCAGATCCTGGACCAGGTCCATGACTCGGTGGTCGCCACCGACATGAAAGGCGCGATCACCAGCTGGAACCGGGGCGCCGAGCGAATGTTCGGCTACACCGCAGCAGAAGCCGTGGGAAAGAATGTGATGTTCATCTACCCGCAGGAGGACCACGAAAATCTGAGGCGCCAGGTGGCCGAACTGCTGCTGACCAAGGGATGGCATGAGACCGAAGTCCGTCGGCTCACCAAATCCGGCCAGATCCTCTACGCCCATCTTTCGCTTTCCCTACTGAAAGACAGCGCGGGCGCCGTCACAGGAGTAATCGGCTACTCCGTGGACATCACCGAGCGCAAGCGAGTGGAAGCCGCGCTGCGCGCCAGCGAGTCCCGGCATCGCGAATTCATCGAGAATGCGGTCTATGGAATCTTCGTCTCGGAACTGAATGGGCGGTTTGTGGAGGCGAATCCGGCGCTCGTGGCGATGCTGGGCTACAGTTCGAAAGAAGAGCTTCTGCCCAAGGACTTCGCCAGGGACATCTATCGCGACCCGGAAGACCGCACCCGCATCCTCGCCCAATTCAGGCAGACCAAGGTCTTGCAAGGCGCGGAAGTGGAATGGAAACGGAAGGATGGAACGCCCATTTTCGTCCGGCTGAGCGGACGGCTGGTGGAGCATGGGCGAGGCAAATCCGAGTGGGCCGAAGTGATCGTCGAGAATGTGACCGAGGCGAGGAAGCTCGAGCAGCAGCTTCGCCAGGCCCAGAAAATGGAGGCGGTCGGCCAGTTGGCCGGCGGAGTGGCCCATGATTTCAACAATCTCCTCGCGGTCATCATTGGGCATTGTGAAATGCTGGCGAGTCAACTGGACCCTAAGGACAGTCTGCGCCGGCACGTTGAGGCGATTTCCAGAAGCGGAAATCGCGCCGCCGAGCTCACCCGGCAGCTTCTGGCATTCAGCCGGCAGCAAGTCTTGCAGCCGCGAATTCTGAATTTGAATGAAGTCGTCGAGGAGGCGGAAAGGCTGCTCACGCGGCTTCTCGGGACTCATATTCAGCTGTCCACGCAGTTGGAGGAGTCGCTCGGGGCGGTGAAGGCCGACCCGGGCCAGATGGAGCTGGCGATCCTCAATCTGGCGGTGAACGCCCGCGATGCCATGCCCCGAGGAGGCAGTCTGACGCTATCCACCCGCAACGTCGACCTCGCCAGCGATCAAGCCGCGCCTTGCCCGGGCATGCAACCGGGGCCGTATGTTCTTCTCGAAGTGCGGGACACCGGATCGGGCATGGACGCTGCGACGCGCGCGCATATCTTCGAGCCGTTTTATACCACCAAGGAAGTGGGCAAAGGCACGGGTCTCGGTCTGGCCACGGTGGAAGGAATTGTCAGCCAGAGCGAGGGATTGATTACGGTCGAAAGCGAGATCAATCGCGGCAGTTCCTTCCAGATCTATTTGCCTCGCGTTGCCGGAGCACTCCGCCCGATGACGGCGCATGCGGCGCCGTCACAGCCGGCCCCCGCGCGCGAGACGCGCGGGACAGAAACCCTCCTGCTGGTCGAGGATTCCGAGCCGCTGCGGATGCTCACGCGCGATTATCTCGTCCTCCAGGGGTATACCGTGCTGGAAGCGAACGGTCCCCCTCAGGCGCTGAAGCTGGCCACGAGCCATCCCGGACCGATTGCCGTGCTGGTCACGGATGTGATCATGCCGGAGATGGGCGGCCCGGCACTGGCCAAGATTCTCGCCAGCGCGCGCAAGGAGTTGAAGGTGATTTACGTTTCGGGTTACAGCAATGAAGTCCTGGCCCCCGGTGGCCAGATGGAATCCGGCCAGGCCTTCCTGCAAAAGCCCTACCCCTTGACCGCCTTGGGGAGCAAGATCCGCGAACTCCTGGACACGCCCGTCCACTGACCGCAATCTGCCGCACGGCGGCGATGCGAGTATCCCCGGCACACACGGCGTGGATCGGCCGCTACGCGAACTGCGCCCGCGCCAGGAGAGAACCGTTCAGACATTGGCGGTATACATCCTTCCTTCGGGAGCCTGGTTTCCGATACTATCGGGGCGACATGAGAGCCCGAACCTCTTCTCCGGCGCTGCGATGCACCCTGGCGTTTCTGGCGCTGGCATTGGCCTGCGGATTGGCGCAGGCGCGTTTTCGCCAGCCGAACGAGGAATACCAGGCGCGGCGGGCCAAGCTGCGTGCCACCCGTTGATGGGCCGGTGGTGCTGTTCGGCTACACTGGTATCGAGGATGCTTCCGAGGTCGCCGTCTTTTTCCAGGAGCCGTACTTCTATTACCTCACCGGCCATGACGAACCCGGCGCGGCGCTTCTGCTCATTCCCGATCCGCACGGAGCTAAATCATCGGAAGGCCCGCGCGAGATTCTCTATCTCCCGGCGCGCGATCTCAAGCAGGAGCAATGGGAAGGGCCGAAAATTGGTCCGGACACTCCCGGCGTCGCGGCGAAGACCGGCTTTCAGGCCGTCGAGCCATTCAACAGCCTTCCCGGAGATCTGAGGAATCTCGCGAAGAAGTATCCGGAGTTCTACACCCTGCTCCCCCCGGACAGGGAAGAGGGATACCCGCACCTCACCAACTGGAGCCGGTGGTTGCGCGCCGAGCTCCCAAAATCGAAACTGCGCGACGCCGCGCCCGTGCTGGGCGCGATGCGTCAGGTGAAATCCGCGGGCGAACTTGCGCTGCTCCAGAAGGCCGTTGATCTGTCGGTGGACGCGCATCTGGACGCCATGAAGCATCTGCGCCCGGGACTGTTCGAGTATCAGGTGGCCGCGCGCATGAAGGAAATCCACGAGATGGGCGGCTGCGCGCGGGAGGCTTATGCTCCGATCGTCGGCACGGGGTTTAACTCGACCGTCCTGCACTACAGCGCCTTGAATGACGAGATCAAGGACGGCGATGTGGTCCTGATCGACGTGGCCGGCGAATACGGCGGGTACGCCGCGGACATCACGCGCACGCTTCCTGCCAACGGCAAGTTCACGTCGCGGCAACGCGAAATCTACGATATCGTCCTCGGCGCGCAGAACGCGGCCCTGGCGGCGGTCAAGCCCGGCGCGGTGATATTTGGCGGAAGCGGCAGCCTGCATCAGATCGCCGCCGACTACATCAACACGCACGGCCACGACAAGGAAGGCCGGACGCTCGGCCGCTATTTCATCCACGGACTGGGCCACCACGTGGGGCTCGACGTCCACGATCCCGGCGAACCCGCGCATCCGCTCGACCCCGGAATGGTCCTTACCCTCGAACCTGGAATGGTCATCACCATCGAACCCGGAATTTACATCCCGGAGGAAAATCTCGGCGTGCGCATCGAGGACGAAGTGCTCATCACCAAGGACGGCTACCGGCTCCTGACCGCGCGCCTGCCCCGCTCCGCCGATGAAATCGAGCAGATCATGGCCGCCGCCCGCGCCACGCCTCAGCCGTAGCGGCGCCGCCGAGCGCCCCAGCGAAACCATCACTTGCGGACCTGATTTCCGCCGCGTTTTCTCGCGGCTTGAGGTATGATCTCGCTCGGGGGAAGCACGATCGCTGGGCACACGGCGCGGATGCCGCTTCTTGACACCTCACGGAGCGAACCCTTAGCATCAAAGATTGTGTACGGGCCGGCGTAGCTCAGTGGAAGAGCGAGGGTCTCATAATCCCTAGGCCGTGGGTTCGATTCCCCCCGCCGGCACCATTTCATTTTTCTGCAGGAGTCATGCCAGCTTACAGACGCCAAAATCCAGCGTAGGAGGCCACATGATCGCGATTCGCTCGTTGTGGATTGCCGCACTTATTGCAATGCTCTGGGGCTTGGGGCGCAGCCCGCTGCCCGCTGCCCAAGATGCACCGAAGGAATCTCCGGCCGCGCAGGCCACTGCAACTGACATCGAGGAAGGCAAGGCGCTGTACGCGGCGCAATGCGGCTCCTGCCACGGCGTGGACGGCAGCGGCGGCATGGGGCCCAACATTCGCGGATCGGCGCAACGCCGCGGCGATCAGGGACTCTTCTCGGTGATCCGCAACGGCATCCCCGGCACGGGAATGCCCGGCATATCGTCGCTCAACGACAAGCGAGCCATGCAGGTGGTGGCCTTCGTGCGGACATTCGGAGCATCGGGTGCGGAAGAGGCCGTGAAGGGCGATGCGGCCAAGGGGAAGGAAGTGTACGCCGCAAGTGGCTGCGCCGGTTGCCACACCATCGCCGGAGAGGGTGGCGTCTCCGGTCCTGAGCTGACCCGCCTCGGCAACGCGCGCGCGCCCCGCTATTTGCACGACATGCTGCTGAATCCCGGCGCGCATCCGCCGGCCGATCCCGCGCTGGCGGAGCGTGCCGGTTTTACCGGATATCTGATCACCAACGTGGTCACCAAGGACGGCCGGAAGGTGTCGGGCGTGCGGGTGAATGAAGACACGTTCACTCTGGAATTGCGCGACGCGGCCGGCAAGTACTACTCGTTCGACAAGTCCGATCTGAAGAAGGTGGAAACGGAGCCTGGGAAAAGCCTGATGCCCAGTTACACCAACCTTTCGGCGACGGAACTCGATGACCTGATCGCCTACCTCACCAGCTTGAAGGGGGCCCAATGAGAGCTATCCGTCACTTCGCCGCAGCCGTCGCTCTACTGATTCCGTTCTCTGCTTTAGCGCAGGTGCCCTACGAACGCCTCAAGAATTCCGACGGCGAGCCGCAGAACTGGCTCACCTACGGCGGCAACTACCAGTCGCAGCGCTTTTCCAGGCTCAAACAGATCACACCCAGGAACGTGGCCTCGCTGAAGGTGGCGTGGGTTTACCAGATTCGCGGCAGCGGTATCGTCGAGACTTCGCCCGTCGTCGTGGACGGGATCATGTACGTCACCGAGCCGCCCAACTCGGTCACCGCGCTGGATGCCCGCACGGGCAAGGCGCTCTGGCACTGGTCTGCGGCAATCCCGCGTGACCTTTTCACGGTCGGCTTCTTCCCCACCAACCGCGGTGTGGCGGTGCTGGGAGATATGGTCTACGTCGCGACGGTTGATAACTACCTCGTCGCGCTCGATGCCAAGAGCGGCGTGGTTCGATGGCGCACCCACTATGCCGATTACAAGGAGGGCTACGGGACCACCGAGGCCCCGCTGGCGATCGACGGAAAGATTATCGTCGGACCCGCTGGCGGCGAAGCCGCTGCGCATGGCTTCCTCGCCGCTTTTGACGCCCAAACGGGAAAGGAATTGTGGCGGCTCTATACCGTGGCGCGGAGCCCCAGCGATCCCGGCGCGGACACATGGGCGAACGGCAGCTGGATCAACGGCGGAGGCACCATGTGGAACGCCGGCTCGTACGACCCCGAAACCAACACCCTCTATTGGGGCACGGGCAATCCGGCGCCCGACTGGAATGGCGACGGCCGGCTGGGAGATAACCTTTTCACCTGCTCCCTGATCGCCGTGGATGCGAACACCGGCAAGATGAAATGGTATTTTCAATTTTCGCCGCACGAAACCCACGACTGGGATTCCGCCCAGCCGCCCATCCTGTTTGATGCCGCGGTCAACGGGAAACGGCGAAAGCTCGTGAGCCTCGCCAATCGCAACGGTTTCTACTACGTCCTGGACCGCACGACGGGCGAGTTCCTCACCGGCGTCCCCTTCGTCAAGCAGACTTGGGCGCAGGGCCTGGATGCCAAGGGGCGGCCCATCAAGCTGCCCAATATCGAGCCGACGGTCGAGGGGCAGCTCGTCTACCCGGCCATCACCGGAGGGATCAATTGGAATAGTCCGTCCTACAGCCCGCTCACCGGCCTGTTCTACGTGCCGGCCCGCGAAGCCGGTTCGTATTACATCAAGGGCGAAGAGAAGATGGCGCCGGGCAACTCCGTGGGGATGGTAGGCGGGGGAGGCGGCGGCGCGAAATTTATGACCGGAGATGATGTCTACACGACCGTTCGCGGCCTGGAAGCCACCACGGGAAAAAAGAAGTGGGAATTCAAAATGACGGGAGATTCGTGGACCGGCACGCTGGCGACAGCGGGTGGCCTCGTCTTCTCTGCCGATGCGGGCTCCAATTTCTTTGCGCTCGACGCGCTGACCGGCAAACCGCTGTGGCGCCTTCAAGTGGGCACGTCGGTTCGCGCCAATCCTATCACCTATGCTGTGGACGGAGAGCAGTACGTCGTAGCGGTGGCGGGTAATAGCGTCTTCAGCTTCAACTTGCCGAAGGTGGCGCAAGCGCCGCAAGCGCCTGCGCAAGGGCACTAACCGGCCACCAGCAGGAGGGCTCAAATGATAAGGATTCGATCCAGCCGTGTTGCGGCTCTACTGTTCATCCTTTGCGGATTCGGCCTATCCGTTCCTTTCGCGGCGTTCGCCGCCGGACGCGCCCCGCAAGCTGCGAAACCCGCCGCTGCCCCTCCCGGCAAGCCTCTGTTTGAAGGAGCCTGTGCGGTCTGTCACGGGATGGACGGCAGCGGCGGCAGCGGACCCAACATCCGGCACGCCGCCGCCGCTCTCGGACCGAACGGCATTGAGGACCTGGTCAAGGTAGGATTCATCGGCTCGGGAATGCCTACGTTCCCGCAGTTGGGCGACGTAAAGATCCGTCAAATCGTGGATTACGTCGTCTCGTTCGACCGGGAAACCTCCGGAATCCTGCCCGGCGACCTCGAAAAGGGAAAAGAGGTTTATCGCTCGAAGAACTGCTCGCAGTGCCACATCATCGACGGCCAGGGAGGAAACCTGGGACCTGAGCTCACTCGCGTCGGCACGCGCCTCAGTCCCGGCTCGTTGCGCGATGCGATCACGAGCCCCGGCTCCAAGCTCCCTCTCGATGCAAACCTCGCGGAGCGCGCGCCGTTCAGGGCGTATCTCATGCAGCGTGCCGTCACCAAAGACGGCCGCGAAATCACGGGGCTGCGCGTCAATGACGACACGTTCTCCGTTCAACTCCGGGATGCCAGCGGGAAGATTCACTCCCTCCGCAAGCTCGACCTCCAAAAGCTCGAAGATCTGCCCGGGAAGGGTTTGATGCCGAGTTATAAAGACGGGCTGTCCGAGACACAGCTCAACGATCTGGTTAATTACCTGGCCGGCCTGAGAGGCGCACAATGAAATCGCTTAAATACGTCGCGTACGCGGGCGCTTTGGCCGCCCTACTGCTGGCAGGTGGGTCGTGCGCTCTCGCTCAGAACGTCACCTATGATGACATCCTTCATTCCTCGGCCCAGCCCCAGAACTGGATTACCTACGGCGGCAATTACAGCTCTCAGCGCTTCTCCGAACTGAAGCAGATCGACGCCCAGAACGTCGGCTCCTTGAAGATGCAGTGGGTCTACCAGTTCCGCAAGACCGGCATCAACGAGACATCTCCCATCGTCGTCGGCGGCATCATGTACGTCACCGAGCCGCCCACGACCGTGACCGCACTCGACGCGCGCACCGGCAAGGCCATCTGGCGGTGGAGTGCGGACATTCCCAAGAATCTGCTGACGATCGGCCTCTTCCCCACGAATCGCGGCGTGGCCATTCTCGGCGATACCGTCTACGTCGCCACGATTGACGGGTATCTGGTCGCGCTCGACGCGCAGACCGGTGCCGTGCGCTGGCGCACCCACGTCGCGGAGAACAAGCAAGGCTACGCGATCACCCAGGCGCCCCTGGCCATCAACGGCAAGATCATCACCGGAACCGGCGGAGGCGAGGCCGGCCTGCGCGGCCTGCTCGACGCATACGATGCCAAGACCGGCAAGCGGCTGTGGCGCATCTGGACGGTTCCCGCCGCGGGCGAACCCGGCGTCGAAACGTGGGCCGGCGACAGCTGGAAATGGGGTGGCGCCACCACGTGGAACGGCGGCTCCTACGATCCCGAGTCAAACACCATCTATTGGGGCACCGGCCAGCCAACCCCTGACTGGAATGGCGAAGGCCGCCTGGGAGACAACCTCTATTCCTGCTCCTTGCTGGCCATTGATGCGGATACCGGCAAGATGAAATGGTATTTCCAGTTCACGCCGCACGAAACTCACGATTGGGATTCGGCCGAGCCACCCGTCCTTTTCGACGCCGCCATCAACGGCAAGCCGCGCAAGCTCGTCGGCTTTGCGAACCGCAATGCCTTTTACTATGTCCTCGACCGCGTGACCGGCGAGTTTCTTGTCGGCGTTCCCTTCGCCAAGCAGACTTGGGCCAAGGGGCTGGACGCGAAGGGCCGGCCGATTCTCGAGGAAAACATCGAGCCATCGTCCCAGGGCACGCTCGTGTACCCCGCCATAACCGGAGCAGTCAACTGGTCCAGCCCGTCCTACAACCCGCAGACCGGTTTGTTCTATGTCAACACCCGCGAGATGGGGGCTTACTACTTCAAGGGCCATCCGACGATCGAGCCGGCCAATCCCGCGGACACTGGCGGAGGCGGCGGGCAACGCACCCTCAGCGGCGATGAAGCCTACAATGCCCTTCGCGCCCTCGAAGCGACCACGGGAAAACTGAAGTGGCAGTTCAAGATGTCGGGAGGAGATACCTGGACCGGCACGCTTTCCACCGCAGGCGGCCTGGTATTCTCCGCCGATGGCGGGGGCAACTTCTTCGCCCTCAATGCCGAGACCGGCCAGCCCCTCTGGAATTTCAATGTGGGAGCGATGGCCCGCGCCAATCCGGTGACCTACGCGGTGGACGGCAAGCAATATGTCGCCGTGGCCGCCAGCAATTCGCTGTTCGTTTTCGGCCTGCCGTAAACGATGGAGTGCAATGAGCGAAGCTGAAACGGCTTGTACCGGCTCAGCTGTTCGGCTGCGCCCGGACCCGCGCATGCGTTGTAACTGCGACTAGCGGGCGGATTTCGGGCGCGACAGTTTGAGGACCACGCCAATATCGCGGCGGGAGTCGAAGCTCGACACAGTGCGGGTGGGGGATTTCAGGTTGCCGTGCTCGGCGTGCACTTCATAGTCGACGTTGGGATCGAGCCCGCTGAAGCGGAAAGTTCCGGCATCGTCGGCGATGTAGGTCTTCACCGCCTGCGTTTTCACGTTCAGAAGATAGACCACGCTTGTGGGAACGGGGTCTTCATTCTTGTCAATCACGCTGCCGTGAACGGTCCGCAGTTCCGGCTCACCCTTGCTCTTTTGCGCGGAGGCGGGCCGGGCCAGCAGCAATCCCAGCGCAACCAGAACGGCCATTCCAATCACTCTGCGAGAGTTCACGTTGCCTCCCGGCGGATGGAACCAAGCAAGCGGCCGGATTTCGAATGGCGAGCAGGCCGCGAAAGCGCCCCGGCGCTTTGCGCGACTCCTGATGGGATGGCCGGCGACAGGAAAAAGATGCCCCAGCAAGCCGTGGAGGCCGTTACTCAACTTCCTCTTCCTCGTCCTCTTCTTCCACGTCCTCTTCCTCGTCCTCTTCGTCGTCGTCCTCTTCGTCCTCTTCTTCCTCTTCTTCCTCGTCGTCTTCGGAGAACACCGCGAGATGCACCGGATGAGTCTGCGTCACTTCGAGCTCGACCTCACACTCGGGACAGCTCACGATCTCGCCTTCCTCGACTTCGTCTTCGTCCAGATCGATCTCGGCGTCGCATTCCGGGCATTTGGTCACGGGAATCACTCCTCCTCGCACGCACCTGCTTCCGAAGGCGTATTATATAACGCTCCTGTCAAGGATTCCCGTGGAGGATGCAAACCCGGTGCCTGACCATCGCGAATATCCCGACCGCCCCCTGGCCGGGGTCGGCGGCGTCGTGATTGCCGAAGGCCGCGCCCTGCTGATCCGGCGCGGCAGCCCGCCGCTGGTGGGACAATGGTCGATTCCCGGCGGCATGCTCGAGGTGGGCGAAACGCTCGTGGACGGCGTGCGGCGTGAACTGGCGGAAGAAACCGGGATCGAGGTGCGCGTGCTGGATTTGATCGAAGTCTTCGAGCGCATCGATCTGGACGCCAGCGGCAAGCCCCAATACCACTTCGTGATTCTCGACTACTTGTGCGAAATGACCGGAGGCGAATTGCGCGCCGCGAGCGACGTCACCGACGCGGCCTGGGCCGCTCCGTCGGAGCTCGCGCGATACTCCCTCACACCGACGGCCACGCGCGTGATTGAGAAGGCGTTCGAGATGGCGCGCCGCCGCAGCCAATCGAGCACATCGAAAGACTAAACAGCAAGCACCGATGAATCAGCCGACGTACGGATAGATTTCATCCGCAATCCAGTAGTTCGCGATCGCAAATGCCAGAAGCATTCCCGCAAGCCACAGTCCCCATCGCCCGCGCCGCCATACGGCTTGGAACTCGCTGTACTGCATCGGAAGATCCACCAGATACGCCGCGCAATAGCAAAGATTCGCGAGGGCCGCGAAGACCAGAAGATAGACGAGCGCCCCCGGCGCCACAGCCGCGCGGAAGTGCGGCCACGAAATAGCCACCCAGGCCACAACGACTGCCGTCAGCACGGCGTTGTACCAGATTCTCCGCAGTTCCCAATACCGGATCGCATCTCGCAGCGCTTCGCGCGGAGAACGCTCCGATCCATTTCCGGACTCTTGCAATCGCCTTTGGTTCTCTCCGCCCACGAGTCACCTCCTGACGCAGCGGGATCAGCTGGCGGCTGCGGTTTCGGGCACGCGGCCGAAGCGCCGCTCGCGCCCGAGAAAATCCTCGACGGCGGCGGCCAGATCGGCGGCATCGAATTCCGGCCACATCCGCGGCGTGAACAGCAATTCGGCCCACGCGCATTCCCACAGCATGAAATCGCTCAGCCGGCGTTCGCCGCCGGTGCGAATCAGAAGATCGACATCGGGCGCGGTGCCGCCCCCATGAGTCACCTGCCCCAGACGCCGCGCGAACTCCCGCTCGGACACTTCCAGGCTCGAAAGCATCCAGCAGGAAGCCCGGAGAATGGCATCGCGCGAGGAGTAGTCCAGCGCGATGCGCAGTTCCAGCGCGCGGCCCGCCGCCGTGATGCGCTCGGCCGATTCAATCGCGGCGGCCAGCGACCGCGGAATTCGGTCGCGCCGCCCAATCACCCGCAGCCGGATGCCCCTGGCCGCGTACTCCGGGGCGTCGGCGCGAAGATAATCTTCCAGCAGGCCGAGCAACGAGGCCACCTCGCCCGTCGGGCGCGCCCAGTTGTGCGAGGAGAAGGCGTACAGCGTCAGCGTGCCGATGCCCAGCGAGGGCGCTGCGGCAACAACCCGCCGGACCGCATCCACTCCGGCGCGATGACCTTCCGAACGCGGCAGGCCGTGCGCTTCGGCCCAGCGGCCGTTGCCGTCCAGCAAAATGGCGACGTGAAGCTTCGGATCGAATGTCACGTTCAGCGACTCCTATTCCGAAAACAACCCCGAAAACAAACTGCGAAGCCTGCCCGCAATCACTTGAAGCGACGCTAGCCCTCGCGCGTGGCGCGAATCAGCGCCTCCATGTGGTCCAGATACTTCTCCAGCGCGCGCCGCCCCGCCGGCAGCAAGCGGTATTCGGTCTGCGGCACGCGTGCCACAAACGACTTCGTGCAGCCGACATAGCCTGCCTCTTCCAGCTTCCGCGCATGCACGCTCAGATTGCCGTCCGTGACCTTGAGCAGCCCCTTCAGTTCATTGAACGTCAGCGCGGGATTCACAGCCAGGGCGCTCACGATCGCGAGCCGCGTGCGCTCGTGCACCATGCGGTCGAGATTCGCCGCCGCCGATTCGCTCCTTCGCAGGCCTGACCCGCCTCGCCTGATTTTGTCCTCCCGTCCGGCGCGGACGGCACCACTCTTAGCCGCCATATTTCCTCGCGATCAACCCGCCGAAGGCGACGTGCAGCGCGCCGAACCCTCCGGCCAAAAACGCATTGCCCCAGCTCCAGGGGCAGAACAGCGCCACCGTCCCGAGCACCATGAAACACAGCCCCATCAGCGGTACGATGCGAATCGAAAAGGCGCCGCCGGTGACTACTCCCGTGCCATACAGCAGCAGCCAGATGCCCGGGGCGGCCTCGGTGTAGCCGATGCGCGCCAGCACCACCGTCACCACCGCGCCCACAAACAACGGTGGCGCGAAGCTATATACAAATCGCCGGCCCGGCCCGGAAAACAGAGAGCCGCCGGCCGCGCGCGCCTTCGTCAGCGTGGTCCACGCCGCGATGCACACGGCCACGACGAGCTCGCCCAGCCAGGCCACCAGCCAGGCCAGCGAGGATGTCTGGCGCGACGCAATCGCAGCCGCGCCCAGCGCCGTGATGCCGATGGCCACGCCGCCCCAGCCCGGGACGGCGGTAAACGATCCGGCGCGTTCCATGGTCTCGCGGATAAAGCGCAGATTGTCGCGGGCGCGGTCATCCAGCGCCACGGGGTTGCCCGTGCGAGGCTGGCGGAGTTCGGGAGGCATCGTGCCCGCAGGGTATCATGAACGCTTTCTATGTCAAGTACTTTGCATTACAAAGTATGCCCCGGAAACAACCCCCGGCGCAACGCTAGCGCCCTCTTGTGGCACCGCTACGCAGAGGCTATTCTTGGGGGCGCACGAAACTCCAGGAGGCGAAACCATGAAGCGAATCATCTTTGCATTGGCGGCTCTGCTGCTCCTACCCTTCGCGGCCGGCGCGCAGCAAGCGGCATCCCCGGAAGCAAATCCCGTTTCCAACGGGCTGCGGCGATTGATCGAGACGGAATCCCGGAACACGGTGGCTGCGGCGGAGGCCATGCCCGCCGACAAGTACAGCTTCCGCCCTACCCCGCCCCAGATTACGTTCGGTCACCTGGTCGCGCACATGGCGGACGCCAACTATCGCTTCTGCTCGATGATTTCCGGCGCGGCAATTCCGAAAGATGCCTCGCCCAAGGACACCGAACCGAAAGACACGCTGGTCGCGGCCTTGAAAGCGTCCTTCGCTTTCTGCACGCAGTCGCTCGAGAAAGTAGATGACTCGAAACTCGGGGAGCAAGTGCCGTTTTTCGGAGGCCGGCTCGCTTCCCGCGGCGCCATCATGATCATCTTCGCGGAGGATTACGGCGATCACTACGCCACGGCCTCGGGCTATCTGCGCCTCAACGGCCTGCTGCCGCCCACGGCGCAGCCGAGGAAGTAGGGATCGCGCCGGCGGGGCTTCGGCCCTCACCTGATCTGTCATCCCGAACCCGCCCGCGTTGTTTGCGGACGGTCGTGAGGGATCTGCTTTTGCTCCTAGTCCGCTGTAGGGGCGCTGCTTGCTGCGCCCTGTTGGATTACGGCGCTCTTCAGCTGCGCCACCGCGGATAGCGGCCCAGCAGCGAGTTCCAGCGGATGCGGAGCAGGTCGCTGAACATCAGCAGGCTATCGCGCAGCATGTGAATTTTCGTTGAGGGATCGTGCGCCCAGCGGACCGGCACTTCGGCGGCGCGCAAGCCGTGGCGGCGCGCGAGGAACAGAATTTCGGGGTCGAAGCCGAACCCCTCGATCCGCTGCTGCTCGAAAATAATCCGGCAGCGCTCGCGCACAAACGCCTTGAAGCCGCACTGCGTATCGTGAAACCGCAGGCCCGTCAAAATCCGCACGAAGGCGTTAAAAATCATGCCCGCGAGTTCGCGAGCACGCGATTGGCGGACCGAAATCAGGGAGCGGTCGAGCGCGCGCGAGCCGATGGCGATGTCGTTGCCGGCCGCGAGCGCCTCCAATAGCTTTTCCGATTCCTCAATCGGCGAGGAAAGGTCCGCGTCGGTAAAAAGCGCGATGCGCCCCCGGGCCGCGAGCATGCCGTTGCGGACGCTGTAGCCCTTGCCGCGGTTCTCGCCGTTCGATACCAGGCGCACCGCCGGCATCTCGCGCGCCCATTCCTGCGCCACCCGCGCCGTGCCGTCGGCCGAGCCGTCGTCCACAATCACGATCTCGATTCCGTCCGGCCCCGGCGCGTGGCCGGCGAAATAGTCGCGCAGGCGCGCGAGCGTGCGGCCCAGGCGCTTCCCCTCGTTGTAGGCGGGGATGACGATGGAAAGTTCCGGCGCCGCGTCGCTCATCCGGGGAGTAGTTCCTGGAGGACTGGCTGCCAGCCCCGCGCACGCATGCCCGCGCCGACGCTGCGCCCGCTGCCGCTACCGCTCATTCGCATGCCGTTGCCAAACACAGTTCCCCAGCCTCCGCAAAGAAAACAATTCGCCTCCGCCAGGGCCGGTGGTCCACCCCAGGCACTGCTGAAACTATCACAGCCCAGCGCGGCCCCGCCACCAAAACGCTCCTGCGCCGGCACGTCAGTTTCCGATCATAGGTGTTCTCCGTGAACTCTGTGCCGGCTCTGTGTTCTCTGTGTTAAGCGGTGAAGATGACAGCAGGAGGTTCCACACAGAGTTCACAGAGGGGCACGGAGCGCACGGAGACGCCTTGCCCATTCGCGGACGCCCGGTGATCGAGAAGCAGACCGAAAGCACCCGCCTGAAGGCGGCCGCTACAAAACCGGTCTCGTGGGACAGCCACTCCTGGCTGTCCGCGCACGATACCGCATCCGGATCGCTGGACAGGCAAGAGTGCCTGTCCCACAAAACCGGTGTTCTCTGCGACCTCTGCGCCTCTGCGGTAGAAGTTTTGAAGGACCCCGGCCAAAGGCCAGGGATCAAGCGCGGAGAGGCCCGCTGCGGCGGGGGGAAATCTCATTGGGGCAAATTGCATATCGGTGCGCCGTCCGGTAGCATGGAGGACTTGCTCGGCGGGGCAGAATGAGAGCCCGGACCGAAAAACCAGGAGAGACGCATGAAATTCAGAACTGCCCTGATCGTAGCCGTGATGTTTCTCGCGGGACCGGCGCTCGCGCAGGCACCTGCCACACAGGCGCCCGCCGCGCCGACGCCGGCCAAGCCGGCGGCGCATCACCAGCCGGGAACTCCGGCGCAACCCGCGCATGCAGCCGCCGCCAAGAAGCCGGCGGCGCCCGACGCTCCCGGCGACGACAAGGTCGATCCCGAAAAGCAGGCGGCCATTGTCCGCCTGATGGATCTGACGCAGGAATCGAAGCTGGGCGACGGCGTCACCGAATTCGTCACCAATCAAGTGCGCTCGGCCATGAGCCACACCATCCAGGCCGACCGCCTGCCGAAATTCATGGACAGCTTCGGCCAGAAGTTTGCCGCCAGCCACGTCCCCGGCTCGGTGACCGACGCGATGGTCCACATCTACGCCCGCAATTTTTCCACCGAGGACATTCGCGGCCTGATCAAGTTTTATGAATCGCCCGTGGGACAGAAGGCCATGAAGGCGCTCCCGGCAGTGGACCGGGATTCCCAACAGGAGGGCCTGGAGATTGGCCGAAACGCCGCCATCGGCATTCTGAACGGGATGTCGGACGAATACCCCGAGCTGAAGGCCATGCTGCGTCCTCCCGCGCCAGCACCGGCACCGGGCGCCAAGCCGGAACAGGCTCCCGCCGCTTCCAGCGCAGCGCCCGCGGCTAAGCCAACTCCGGAAGCTGCACCTGCGCCGCAGGCTGCACCCGCTGCGAAACCCGCCACCGCGCCACAGCAGTAGGCGAATCACCGATGCAAGGAGTCTGCGGGCGGAGGAAACGGACGCCGAAGAGGCCGCGGCTCGGCATGGGGATCGCGCTGCTCGCGTTCCTCGTTGCCTCAAGCGGCCTCGCCGTTCCCTCGCCCGCGGCGGCACCGGCGCGTTCCGTCGTCGTTTCCGCGGCGATCAGCCTGAAGGACGCCCTCGATGAACTCGGCCGCACGTACGAGCAAAGCCATCCCGGAACAAAGATCGTGTTCAATTACGCCGGGTCGGGGACTCTCCAGCACCAGATCGAGCAGGGCGCTCCCGTGGACATCTTCTTTTCGGCCGCCGAAACGCAGATGGACGCGCTCCAATCGCAGGGATTAATCGCGGCGGACACGCGCCGCACCGTGGTCTCGAACGAACTGGTCTTGATTGTGCCGGCCGGCTCCGGCACGGTGCGAAGTTTCCAGGATCTGGCGCGCCCCGACGTCAAGATCATCGCGCTGGGAGAACCCGGCACGGTTCCAGCGGGAATGTACGCGCGGCAAACACTCGAACACCTGGGGCTGGCCTCGGTGACGGAAAAAAAGGCCGTCTACGCCAAGGATGTCCGGCAGGTGCTGGCCTACGTCGAGACGGGCAACGCCGACGCGGGAATCGTCTATCGGACCGACGCGCGAATCTCTTCCCGGGTGCGCATCGCCGCGACGGCGCCCGCGGCTTCGCATCAGCCGATTCTCTACCCGGCGGCCATCGTGAAGGATTCCGCGAATCCCGCCGTCGCGCGCGAGTTCCTGGAGTTCCTGGGCGGCCCCGAGGCCCGCGCGGTGTTTGCAACATACGGCTTCGCGGTGCCGGAAAAGCGGGACGAAAAGAACTGATCCAGCTACAATTCTGTGCCGATGACGCTGACGACCCCGATGGACTGGTCCCCGATCTGGATCTCGCTGGAGACCAGTAGCGCTGCCACGCTGATCACTCTGGCCGCCGGGCTGGCCGCGGCCGCCTGGCGCGAGCGCCGGACCGGCCCCTGGATGGCGCTGGTCGATGGAATCTTTCTTCTTCCCCTGGTTCTGCCGCCGACCGTGGTGGGATTTTTCCTCCTGCTGCTTTTCGGGCGCCATGGCCCGCTCGGGCAATTGCTGATGCGTCTGGGCGCGACGGTGGTGTTTTCGTGGCCCGCCACGGTGATCGCCGCCGCCGTGGTGTCGTTTCCGCTGATGTACCTGACGGCGCGCGCCGCGCTCGAACAGGTGGACCTGCGTTACCTGGAAGCCGCGCGGACGCTCGGCGCTTCCGAATGGCGGCTGTTCCGCGAAGTCGCGCTGCCCCTGGCGTGGCCGGGGGTGCTGGCCGGCGCGATTCTTTCCTTCGCGCGCGCGCTGGGAGAATTCGGGGCCACGCTGATGCTCGCCGGCAACATTCCCGGCAGGACGGCCACCATCCCGATCGCCATCTACTTCGCGGTGGAAGCCGATGACATCCGGCGCGCCATGGCCTGGTGCCTGATCGATGTAATCATTTCCCTCGCGCTGCTCGGCGGACTCTACCACTGGACCCACGCGCCCGGACCGGCGCGTGCGCGGCTGATGCGGCGCTAACGTGGCCCTGGAAATCCAAATCGCGAAGAATCTGCCGGACTTCACGCTGGACGTTTCGTTTACAGCCGGCAACGAGCCGCTGGCGATCCTCGGCCCCTCGGGCGCCGGCAAGACGATGCTCCTGCGCTGCGTGGCCGGGCTGGAGCGCGCCGATCGCGGCCGCATCGCGCTCGATGGCCGCACGCTCACCGACGTGGAACAGCGCGTCCACATCCCGGCGCGCCAGCGTCGCGTGGGCCTGCTGTTCCAGCACTACGCGCTATTTCCGCACCGCACCGTCGCCGAAAACATCGCCTTCGGCCTGCGTCATCTGTCCGGCGAGGAGCGCGACCGTCGCCTTGCGGCGCTGATGGACCGCATGCACCTCACCGGGCTCGAACAGCGCTATCCGCGCGAGATTTCCGGTGGCGAGCAACAGCGCGCCGCACTGGCACGCGCTCTGGCCATCGACCCGGAGGCGCTGCTGCTCGATGAGCCGCTCTCGGCTCTGGACACGCACCTGCGCGGCCAGGTGGAGGCGCATCTCCAGGAAACCTTCGCCGGATACCAGCGGCCGGCGCTGCTGGTGACCCACAATATTGAAGAAGCGTACCGGCTCGGCCAACAGTTGCTGGTGCTCTCGCGCGGGCGCGTGGCGGCCTTCGGCGCCAAGGAAGAGATCTTCCGGCATCCGCCGACGGTCGAAGTGGCGCGCCTGACCGGCTGCAAGAATTTTTCGCGCGCCCGCGCGATTTCGGACCATGTCGTGGAAGCAACCGACTGGGGCTGCCAACTCCGCGTGGCACAGGCGCTCCCGCGCCCGGCCGTGCAGGTGGGGATTCGCGCGCATCACATCGATTTCGTCGAATCCTCGGCCAAGGCCACGCCCGAGGAAAACGTGTTTCCCTGCTGGCTCGCGCGCTCGTCCGAGACGCCCTTCCGCATCACACTCTATCTCCATCTCCACCGGCCGCCGGAAGCAGGCGGCGAAGTGCATCTGCAGGCGGAGGTCTTCAAGGAGAAGTGGCAGCTCTTCCGCGAGCGTCCGCTTCCCTGGCACGTGCGCCTTTCGCCCGAGTCGCTGTTCTTGCTGCCGGAATAGCTGCTTCGCCGAGATTACTTGAAGTGCCGCACCCACTTGATGTCCATGCCGTAGGTGCCGTTGACATCCCGCAGGAAGATGACGGAGAGATCGCGTTTCACGGTGTATTCCACCTGGATCATCTGATACTGGTTCGACGTCGCCGCATTAGTCGAGTAGGTGATTGTCAGATCGCGCGCGACGTGCTGCTGAATCGTGACGCGCGCGGCGGCGTTCGGCTCGGTGGCCGTACCGGCCACGAACGGGTCCACGCGGAACTGGCTGATGCCGAACAGCCGCTCGATGCGCCCTCCGACCCCGGTCGAAATCGCCTCGGAAAGCAGCGCCGTCGCGCCGAAGCTCTGCGACCCGCCGGGCTGCGTGCCAAATCCGCCTGCTTCCCCCGTGCTGCCGAGCGCGAGCAGCGCGACGATGTCCGAGTCCGGCAGCGGCGGCTCGGAACGGTAATTCATCGCCAGCTGGCTGGCGGCGCCGGTAAAATCGATGGTGACCTGATACTGATTGATCGTGGACACCGCTTCGACGTTGAGGTCCGGATCGAGCCGGAAGGGATTGGCGAAGTCGATGTCGCCCCGCGTCAGCTCAAACGCATTGCCTCGAAACGCCATCTGCCCTCCCAGCAAATGAATGTGCCCCAGCAGGACGGGGCGGTCCCAGGTGCCGCGCAGCCGCACATTGCCATCCATCTCCACGCGGGCGCCCGCCCATTCGATGCGCGCGCCGGGATTGCTCTGCCCCTCCACGTCAAACGCCAGGTTCTGCAAGAAGGGCGACACCTCCGGTGAACTGGAGGAGGATTGCGAGGCCGCCGCGAAGAACGACACCACGTCCACGCCCTGGGCGAACAGCAGGCGCTCGACTCCCACGCGCCCGCTGAGCAACGCGCCCCGGCTGGTGCCGGAAAGTTGCAGCGTGCCGTTGGCCAGCCAGCTCATCCCGGCCGGATAGCGGATGCGGACCAGCGATGTGGCGGCCGTCACTTCATAGCGGACCGGGCCTTCGCCGTACGTGACGCTGCCCGCCAACACCAATTGCCCGCCGCCCGCCTCCGCGGAGATCTTCTCAAACAGCAGCCGGCTGCGATCGAAGACCAATTCGCCGCTGACTTTGCTGAGGCCCACGGGGAAATCGGCGTAGTTCGCCGAAGCGTCGCGCACGCTGGCCCGCCCGGTCACGCGCGGCTGCGCCATCGTCCCCTCGACCGACACATTCACGTCGGCGCGCCCGCGCGCGTCCAAATCGGGCACGACCCCCTTCACCAGGCGCAGGTTCACGCCGCCGGAGAGCGCAAAACGAACCGGGCCGTTCCGGTCGAGTCGCGCCGAACCGCTCAGTTGGAGGTCCGTGTCGGGCCCATGCAGGCGCACCTGTTCGAGGCGTACTTCGTTGCGACGATAGGTCAGGCGGATGGGCTGATCGTTGGTGAGCTGCACCAGCTCGTAATCGAACACCAGGCGCGCGATGTCGGCGTCCACCTCGATCGAATCCGGCTGGCGGAGCGCGCCGGAAATGGTGAACACGCCGTCGGCGCTGCTGTGGCCCGTCAGCTGTTTCACGTGCAGTCCGTTGGCGATCAACGCGTCGAGGTCAAATTGCGCAACGGAAATCCGCCCGGAAATCGGCTGGTCCCCGGTCAGCCCGATGGCGATCTCTCCCCGAAGCCTCTCGGCCAAGGGCGAGGAAGAAAGAGTGATGCGCGCGGTCTGCCCGTCCGAAGTCAGGTGGCCGCGGAAATCGCCCTGGGCTTCCGACCCGAGCTGCACGTTCGCCAGCCGCAGGTCGCCCTCGGCCACCAGCGCGCGCAGCGGCCCGCTGCCCCGCAGATCAAAGCTGAACTGCCCGCTCACGGGCACAGAAGCCGTTTGCAGCGCCTGAATCTTTCCGACGTCAATCCCCTGGCCCGTGACGTTAAATTCGGCCTGCTGCTCCAGCGGCCGGTACGCAATATCGCCGCGGATAACCCCGCCGCTTCCGCGCAGCTCTCCGCCCGACAATCGCACTTCACCGTTCTCCCAGTGCAGCTGTCCCGTCAAGCTGTCGAAATGCCATCCGCGGGTTTCGATATCCCGGACCGCAAGCTTGGCGTCCAACACCGGGGCGGCGCGCGTTCCCGTGCCGTGAAGGTCTCCGCTCAGCCAGCCGCTCGCCGGATAATTCGTGCCCAGGACCGACTGCAAATCGGCGGCCGACACCCGCTCGAACCGGGTATCGACCGTCCAAAAGTTCGAGTCGAGAAAGTTCCAGTCGCCGTCCAGCTGCACGGAAAGATCCATCCCCACCACACTGCTGCCGCGCCGCAACGCGCCTCCCGCCAGACGGAATGCATCCGGCGAATACTCGATGTCGCCCTCCACGGTGTTCCAAGCCATCGTGTCGTACGCCGCGTCGCTCACGTTCATGTGGCCGGAAAAGGTCGGCCCCAGCAGGGGGCCCAAAATGCGCCCATCCCAGTCGGCCCGGCCGGCCACGCGGTGAGGAGGAACGTCGCGGCCGCGGATCGCGCGGATGAAATCATTCCAATCCAGGAGATCATCGGTATGGAACTGCACCTCGAGCGCGGAATCCTTTGCGCCGAGCAGGCCATCCACCTGGACCAGCGCCTTGGGCGTCCGGATCTCGCTCTGCGAAATCGAGACGATCTGCGAGTCGGTCGCGTAGTTACTGGTGAAATGCGCCGCCACCGGAATCATTCCCGCGGCCGGGACCGCCGGCGGCGTCCAGCGGACCTCGCCGCCGGTGCGGAAATGCTGGAAGTCCGCGTTCCACGTGCTCACGGTGTCCACGTCCACGGCGGCGTCCCAGTGCAGCGCGTTGACCGGAAACTTCTCGCGATCCAGCGCCGCCAAAATGGCGGCGAGGCTCGCGCCGCGCATGCGCGTCGTGGTTCGGAACGCGTACCCGCGAAAATCCATTTCCAGCCGCCCTTGGGCCGTTCCCCCGAACGCCCGCACGTTCAGATGCGGGACGACCAGCCGGCGGCCCGCCACTTCGTAGTCCCCCGAGCTTTCGATCCCGCTGGCGTGAAAGTATTTGTGCGACATGCGAATGTCGTGCGCCTCGTAATGGCCGCTGGCGGTCCACCCCGCATCCTTCCCCCTGCCGGAGGTGTAATGCGCCTGGCCTGTAACATCGGTCACGCCATCGGGCGCGACGCGCCGGCGGAAGATCGTCCGGACATCCTCAAGCGACACCCGGCCGCGATAGTGCACGTTCCAGTCCGGGCGGGCGAAGCTTGCCAACTCGGCGCGGACGTTCAATTCCGAATGCGGCAATTTCCAGACCAGCTCGTCGAGCTCGAATGCGCCGGGATGCAGTGTGAACTTCGCGGAAACGTCGAAGCGGAAGGGCGCGTACCCCCCTTGCTTCCATTCCACCTGTGGCCATCGCAAATTGCCCGTGTACGTGTCGGTGGCGTTCGCCGCGGCCCCGCGGTTCATCATGAATTCGAAGTCTGCGCCGTGCACCGACACAGACATCCGCTGATCGTTGAAGTTCAGGCTGCCCTTTCGCAATTCCAGCCGGGCGATCCCCAGCCGGAACAGCGTTTCGCGCCACGAGCGGCTTCCGGAGCCGGCCGGGGGCGTGGGGATGTTGCTGCTTCCGTTCTTGCCGAGGCGGATCGATACGAACGGCTGGTCCACAGTCAGCTCGTCCAACGCAATCTCACGCCCCAGGACCGATACAATCCGAATGCCCACCTCCACGTGGCTGGCGTGGAGCAGAGGTGGATCGGCGGCTCCTTCCAAGCCGTGCAGCGTCAAATCGTCGATGGCCACACGCCGGTTCCAGAGATCGAGATGAAAGCCGCCCATCTCCACCCGCGCTCCGGTCTGCTGTTCGATCTTGCGGATCACCACCCCGCGCAGCCAGTCTTCCGCGATCCCCATCTGGAAAACATCTCCGGCGCGCGCGGCCGGCGCCAGCAGGAGGAGTGCGGCGCTGATCCACTTCGTCCAGCGCGGCGTCACGGCTGGTCTCCTTCCGGCACGATGTCGATCTTCACGCGGTTGCGCGTATCATCCAGCCACTGCGTGGCGCGCGCGCTGATGGCCCGCTGGACCAGCACCTCGCGGATCGTGTCCTCCACCGCCTCGATGCGCCGGCACGGCCTGTCCGCCCGCCCGGAGGCGCGGCACGAATTCGTCCCGGTAGTACGCCTCGATCTGCTTCTGTTCCACCTGCACGGCGGGCCGGAAACGATAATCGAGGAAGAGGGACAGATAGAGTTGCTCCGCGAGCAGCCGCCGGATGGCGGGATCGCTCAGTTGCGCCGCCGTGCGGCGCTTCTGGAATTCCTCCGGCGATGCAAACTGCGCCGTGAACCGCGCCCAGGCGCGGTCCACTTCGTCCGAAGTAGGCTGCGGATACCGCGCGGCTTTTGCCTCGCCGCGGACAATCCACTGGTCGGCCAGCTCCCGGATTCGTTCCGCGCGCGGTTTCGCGTGACCCTCCACCAGAAGCTGGAAGGCTCCGAGCTCGCGCACCTCGCTCTCCGTCAGAATGTCGTCTTCGATGCGCGCGGCGACGCCATCGATCTCTTGCACGCGGCCGCTTCCCGCCGCGCCGGAAGACTCCGAAGACACTTGCGCCCGCGCAGTCGTCCGCCCGGCTCCCGCCGCCGCGAGCCATGCACACGCCCCGAAAATGAACAGTGCGCGTCGCATCAGAAGACCGGCCCAATATTGAAAAAGAATCCGAAGTGCGGCAGCCGGAACGTTTCCGGCAAATGCGTCACCGGGTTGGTGGCCAGGTAGGTCGCGGGGTTTATCTGATAGCCGAAGTCCACGCGCACCGGGCCGACCGGCGTCGGATAGCGCAGGCCGACGCCCACCGTGTGCGAAAAGTAGTTCAGATTCGTGACCGAGGGAGCCTTCCAGGCCAGCGAGATGTGGTTCACATCGCTGTACACGTTGCCCCCGTCGTAGAAAAACGTGCCGCCCAGGCGGTTTCCCACCACCGGCAGCTTGGTCGGAAAACGCAGTTCCTGGTTGAAGATCAGCAAGCCCAGGCCGCCGATGGGAAACCCCGTAACCGCGTCGCGCGGGCCGGCCTGGTTCAAGCCGAAGCCTCGCAGCGAAGTGCCGCCACCGGCAAAAAAACGTTCCGGCAAGGGAATGTCCATGTTGGCAGTCGTACCGGCGGGAACTTCGGCTCCAAAACGCACCGAGCGCGCAAAGACGAACGACCGTCCAAACGAATGGAACGACGAATTCTGAAACGAAGCGCGAAAGAAACTCGCGCCCGATTCCAGAGGCTTGGACGCGTAGCTCACGTCCACGGTGTTGAACGTTCCCCGCTTGGCGTCGGCCGGATTATCGCGACGGTCCCGCGCGTAGGTGATGCCGAATCCGGAAACCAGCGTCGGCTGGCTCAGCAGGGGGATCTGCTGCGGGTCGATCTTCAGATTGAATGCCTCCACGCGCCGATAAAAATAGCGGTACGACAGCGAACTGGCCAGCGAGAGTTTCTGGCCCAACTGCACCCCGCCTTCATAGCGCGTCGAGGTAAACGTATTCACATCCTGCGCGTGATCGGCGAATCCCGTGATCGCCAGGCTCAAGCTTCGCTTCGTGAGAAGATTGTCGGCGCTGTATCCCAGTGCGAAGCGATACTCCAGCGTGCTCGCCCGAGCCTTGAGGGAAAGCGTCTGCGCCCGCCCAAACATATTGGCCCGCGCGATCTCGAAGATGCCGCGCGGGCTGGCGCTCACCGTCGTCCCGCCGGGATTCGTGGTGCCGCCGGCGATGCTCTGCACTTCGAATCCGGCGCCATAGGCGATGGTGTAGCGCTGTCCTTCCCGCACCTCGACGACGACCGTCTTGGTGGGGTCGGATCCGTCCGGATTTTGCGGCGCGATCTGGACACGGCTAAACACGCCGAGGTTGTAGAGTTGCCGCTGCGTTCTGGCCACGTCGCCTTCGCGCAGCGGCCCGCCGGGCTGGATTGCGATTTGGCGCGCGAGGATGCCGCGCCGGGTGTGCTGATAGCCCGTCAGCAAGACGTCGGCCACTTGCGTGCGCGTTCCCTCGGTGATGTGGTAGATCAGGCGCACCTGAGCGGGGGCGTCGCCCGCGAGGACTTCTTCGCGGAGCGCCGCCCGGGGAAACCCCTCATTGAAGTAGAGTGCGAGAATGTTGTTTCGATCGCTCGTCACGTTCAATTCTGAATACGGCTCTCCCGGCGTCGATCCGGTCACATCCAGCAGCGTGTCCGTGGCGATCGCCTGATTGCCTTCGATCTGCAAGGCGGCGATGCGCGTCTGCGTTCCCTCGACAATGTGGAACCCGACGAACATATTGTTCCTCTTGCCCCGGTAATGATCGTCCACCGTGGCGGACACCTGCGCGTCGCGAAAACCGTTGGAAAGGTAGAGCGTCCGGATCGAATCCACGTCGGCGCGCATCAATTGCTGGCTGAAGTGGCCGCTGGAGGCAAAGGAAGCCGGTTGCAACTGCAAGCGGCGCGCCAGCAGGCTGCTGCCGAAATACCGGTTGCCGTCAAACGCCACGCCCACCAACCGGAAGCGGTCCCCGCGCGCGATCTCGTAGCTGATCACCCGCTGGCCGCCCTGGTCGTCCTGGCGCGAACGGACGTCCACATCCGCGTCGAAGTAGCCCTGCCTTTGAAAGTAATCGCGGAGGTTCCGCCGCCCCTCCTGCAGGAGATCCTCATCGACGCCGCCTTCGGCGTACATCGGCAACAGCTTGCGCCGGCGACCCTCGCTCAGGCGCGCTCCGCTGATTTCAATGCGCACCCGCGGCCCCGCGTTCACGGAAAGCTTGAGCGGCACGCGATTCGTCGCCGAATCGTACGTCCCGGGGGTGATCACGGCGCCCGCGCCCAGGTAGCCCTGGTTTACGAGAAACTTCTTCAAGCGGTCCGCGGCGCGCACCAAGCGCATCGAAGTCATCTCATTTTTTCGCGAGAGCATCGATCGATGCAGCAGCTCTTTGTCTGTATACGGCGTCCGGTTCTCGACGGAAATATCGCCCAGGCGGGCGCGCGGCCCCGGATCCACCACGACGGTCACGTCCATTTGCCGGGTGTCGTCGTGAGGGACAAGACGCCAGGTCACGTTCGCCCGGTACAAACCGTCATCCCGCAGCGCTCCCTGAAGCCGCTCCACCGCCTCGCGGAGCGAGCTTTCGCGGAACGCTTCCCCAAGCCGGAGCCGCAGCGAGGCGAGCCCGACGGCCTCGGCGGGGGGAGGTCGCAGGCCTTCAATGCGAATCAGGTTATTGTAAAAATTCCGCCGGACGATGAAGTCGATCTGAAGGCCTCCCGCAGCCGGTGCGGCCGTGACGCGGATGTTGGAATAGTCGCCCAGATAATACAGATCCCTCAGGCTCTCGCGCTCGGCCGCGAGAGCAAAGGGCTTCCCCGCCGCCAAGGGCAAGGCGGGGAGCGGTTCCTCGACACCCCGGCCCGATTCGTCGATCACGCGGACCTCGGCAACGCGCTGGCCTTCGATGGCCTGCTCCTGTGCCGGGGCCGCCGGGGCCCATGCGATCAGGCCAGCCAGACAAGCCGCCGTGCCCGCCGCAGCTCGAAAAACCAAGGAGGTCGTCCAGGTGCGTATTGTGAGCGAAATTCTCATTCCCCCGCTGATCCGACAAAAGGTTAGCACAGCCGCGTCGCTCGTCTGGCGCGAAAAGGCGCTATCATAAACCACGGGATTCCGGACGACCCTATGACACCCGAGCAGCACGAAAAATACTCGCGGCAGATCTTGTTCGCGGGAATTGGCGAGGCAGGCCAGGAGCGGCTCCTGGGGGCGAGCGCGGTCCTGATCGGCTGCGGCGCGCTGGGCACGGTGGCCGGCAATCTCCTGGTGCGGGCCGGGGTGGGGCGGTTGCGGATCATCGACCGCGATTTCGTCGAAGCATCGAACCTGCAGCGCCAGACGCTTTTCGACGAGGCCGACGCGCGCGCGGCGCTTCCCAAGGCCGTCGCCGCCGAACGCCGGCTGCGCGCCATCAATTCCGGCGTGGAGATCGAAGGCGTGGTGTCCGACCTCACGCCGCGGAATGCCGCCGAACTGCTTTCCGGATTCGACCTCCTCCTCGACGGCACGGACAATTTCGAGACGCGCCTGCTCCTGAACGATGCGGCCCTCTCCCTGAACATCCCGTGGATCTACGCGGCGGTGGTGGGAAGCTACGGCCTCACGATGACCATTCGGCCGGGAGAAACCGCTTGCCTGGCCTGCCTGCTCGAACACGGCGAAGGATTCGCCGCGGCGGCCGGCTCCGAAGCCACGTGCGATACCGTGGGCGTGCTCAATGCCGCGGTAGGCGCCATCGCCTCGATCGAAAGCGCCGAGGCGATCAAACTCCTGGCGGGAAAACCGGAAGCGCTCCACGGGCGGCTGGTGGCCTGCGATGTGTGGACCGGGCAGTTCCAATCCATTCGCGTGGCCCGCGATCCCGGATGCCGTGCCTGCGCGCGGCGCGAATTCCGATTCCTCGCAGGCGAAGCGCAGCCGCATCTCACGCTGTGCGGACGCGACTCGGTGCAAATCCACGAGCGCGGCCGGCGGCTCGACCTCGGCGCACTGGCGCGGCGTCTGGCCGCGGCTGCCGCCGAAGTCCGCCACAACGACTTCCTTCTGCAATTTCGCGTCCCACCCTACCAGCTGACCGTCTTTGCCGACGGCCGCGCCATCATCAAGGGGACGAAAGATCCCGCGGTGGCGCGGTCGCTCTACGCCCGCTACATCGGCGCGTGATTCAACACGAGTGAGGTTGCGGCAGGCTTAGCCGGCGAAACGGCGGTCGGCGGTGTGTCGTCTGGCGGTGCGGTCGATATTTTCGCGGCAATTCATCAGGGTGAGCAGCGTGCTCAGAATGCGCGCCTTGATCTCATCCGTCATCGGGAAACCGCTGGTGGCCACATGGATGAGCCTTTCGCCTCGGCCGGCGATCTTCTCGAAAAACTCTCTCTGGCGCTCATCGCGGGGCTCGCTAAACGCCGCCGCGCGGCGCATCTCGGTGCATTCCTGCTCGACAAACAAGGTGAAGTGCAGAACACACATGTGATCCGCAACGAGTTCCGCCGGCACGCCGGCCTTGCATCCTTTTGCGGAGCATACATCTGACATCAAGACACTCCCAAGATCACTCGTTATTTAACACTATCTAACGTCAAATTTCAGCATGACAGATGGGGTCTGCGTCCAATCGTGCAGCAGGCGGGGTTTTCCCGGTGGGGGCTACGCCGGCAGGACAGGCCCTCCCGACGACCGTAACGGCCCGGCCGTCGCCCTCGTCCGTCGATCAACCCACGACTCAGGCGTTCCCTCATTTGGCTGGCTCATCATTCGGCGGCGGGGCGGGCGGCGCGGCGTGTTCACCGGCGTGGAACGGGGTCCACGGGCCGGCCGGGAGGTCCCGCAGCACGGGCGCCTGCCAGGAAAATTCCGGGTGCTCGGCCAGAAATGTTGCCGCGTCAAAATTGATGCCGCAGGGGTGACCCAAGCGCGCGCGGAAGTTCATGGCCTCCGCCATCCGGCCATCCATCACGAACCCCTGCACGGCGCCCAGCGGATCGTACGGCGGCGCGCTGGAACCGGGCAGCGTTTCGGGAGTGGTATCTCCGTGGCCGCACAGAGTGCGCCGGTTGGCTCCTTGCAGTTTGGTGTAGGTGTCGTAATGGTCGGCGAGAAAAACCTGGGCGAGCGCGGTGTCGATCTGCCCCTTGTTTCCGTTCAGGAGCTGCTCCCAGCGGATGCGGCGGGCGTTGGGGCCGCTGGCGGCGTTGCTGGGATCGAAGGTCGTTTCGTCCTTGATTAAGTCGGGATCGCTCGGAAAATTCGCGCCGGAAAAGTAGCCGTCGCTGGTGCGCCAGAGCTTCCAGTGCTTGAGCCCGAGTTCGAAGCGCGCGATTTCGCCGGTCTTGCGGTCGCCGAGCAGCCAGTCGTTGGCGTAGCCGCCGTTGTTTCCCTCGCGCATGATCTTGACGTACTCGTCGATCGAGCCCGCGTATTGCATGGCCTTGCGCGCGCGGACGAATTCGGCCTTGCCATTGGGGTCCCAGCCGTGAAAATTCCCGATGGTGGTTTCGGTGATCATCAGTCCGGCGGAATTGACGCCGAAGTCCTCATCGCTGGCGATCGCGCCGGGAAAGCCGGCCATCACCATGCGGTGGCCGGTCTCGGGAACGATGTCGAAGATGATGCGCCAGTGCGCGCCCTCGATGTAGGTCGTCCAGTTGCTCTGCGCCATCACAATCTGATGGTCCTTGGTCCAGCTGCCGGTGGCGACGAACGCGCTGCAGTGGCCGAAGCCCTCATGGTTGGGAGGGTTGGCAGCATGCGTCTGCGCGTCGAGCCACGGCACGTAGTAATCGGGCAGCTCGGAGAAGGCGTTGAGCGCCACGATGTCTTCCAGGTCGAGCTTTACCTTGGCGGCATCGAGGCCGTCCACGATACCCTGCAGCTCGGCTTGATATTCCGGGTCGATCTTGGGCCAGAGCATCTCGCGGGCGGCGCGGCGGAAAAAGTCCCAGTGGCGCCCGGTGTCGTGGGTCATGCCGAGCCGCACGGTCGCAAAGGCATCCGCAATTTCCCCGGCCAGGAGGAATCCGTGCTGGAATCCGATGTCGTGCGGCGTGCCTTCGAGGTGGACGTAGATCCAGCCGTTGCGCTCGAAGCGGTAGCCTTTGTCGCGCACCGTGTCGTACGTACTGTCCTGGGGGCGCGGCACAGGGCGAGCAGCGGGCGCGGAGGCGCTCGCGAGGGGGATATCGGCGGTCGCGGCGGCGAGCATGGCGACCAGCGCAACAGCAAGGAAGAGCCGCAAATAGCGCGCGACGACGCCCCCGGCATGTGTAGGGATTAGAAGCAATCGCCCTCCTTTGTTTTCAACGAGTTGGCTCATCTTCTGTTTCCGCCAGTGTAGGGATTAGAAAGACTGTGATTGGTGATTGGTAACTCGTGACTCGTGAATCGTGATTGGTGATTCGTGAGGCTCGGCTGCCAAGTTGCCGCGGGCCGGCACACCCCCCGGAGCCCCGAAAGCAGGATGCGTGCCGCGCGCGCCGCCGCTTCCCCGCCATCGGTTTGCTGCGCCAAAGTAGTCATATAAGTCACGCCCCCATCTTAGGTGCAGGGATGTCCCAACGCAAGCGAGCGGGTGTGTGAACATTGGACTGCTGAGTTCGGTGACTGGGCCGAGGCGGCAGTTGCGACACCGCTGAAGCCCCGTCCTGACGCAAGACCGAGGCTTCCACAAGGCCTCTAAAGCCCCGTTAAAATGAATGCGTTAACGCCGGGGCTGAAGCCCCGGCCTCCCAAAGACCATTTGTGAGATTAGCTTGCAGCGCTGGGCCGGAGCTACCGCGGCGCGGCGGCAGTGGGCAGCAGGAGTTTTTCGACGACGGGGACAGGCAAGGGGCCCTGGTCGAGGACGGCGTCATGAAATTTCAGCAGGTCGAAGTTTTTTCCCGCGGCGGCCTGATACCGTTTGCGGAACGCGAGCCATTCGCGCAGGCCCACGTAGTAGGTGGGCAACTGCACCGAGCTGAGCTTGGCGCGCAGGAGTTTGCCGTCGGCTTCCGCCTGGGTCTGAAAGGCGTCGCGGGTCATCAGTTCCATGGCCTGCTCATCGGTCATGCCCATGGTCTGCATGCGCACGTCGAGAATGGCGTTGGCGAGAAGGCGCAGGCGAATCTTGCGCATCATCAGGCGGAAGCGCGGGTCATTGTCGAGGAATCCTTCGTCCATCATGACCTGGGCGATGTATTCGGCCCAGCCTTCGACGTAGGCGCCGTTGGCGTAGAGCGAGCGGAGCAGGCGGCGGCGTTCAGGCTGCAGGCTATTGAGATGCTCGTACTGGATGTAGTGACCGGGCAGGGCCTCGTGGATGGAGAGCCATTTCAAAGTGAAATTGTTGTACTCGCGCAATTTCGACTCGGCCTTCGCCTCGGGCATCTGGGGATCGATGGGCGTGACCCAGTATTGGGCCTCGGCCTGAGGCTCCAGCGGCGGCGCGCTCTGGAATCCGGCGACGGAATAGATGCCGCGCATGAAGGGCGGGGTCGGCATCACTTTGAGATTTTGGCGAGCGCTGAGCGAGACGATCTTCTTTTCGCGAATAAACTGCGTGATGCTGGCGAGGTCGGCCTCGATGGCGGCCTGGAGCTGGTCGCGGCGCGGGTGTTCGGCGGAAACTTTTTCGAGGACCTCGCCGATGATGCGGTTCTCGCGCTCACGGCCCGCCAGATCGGAGTGGTCGCCGTGTTCCGGATACATTTTGGCGTGCATCGGCAGGGCGATCTCGAGCATTTCGGCGCGCACCGCGCGGAGGTCGTGTTCGGCGCTGGCGAGGACTTCTTCCGGCGTGTCCGGCGTCTCCATCACCAGTTTGAATTTCTGGTCGTAGAGTTCCTTGCCGAGGCGCCAGGTCAGGCGCGAGGGCCGCTTGCCCAGGTCGCTTGCGAGCCATTGCGAGAAACTTTTCAGCGCCGCGATCGCGGGAGGCGCCACCTGGTCGTATTGCGCCTTCAGCGGCGAGCCGGGAGCGATTTCGCCGGCCACGGTGGTTTCGATCAGGTCGATATTGCCGGCGTTTTCGTCGATGGCGGTCTTGACGAAGACAGGATCGGCGTCGGAGAGATACGCCTTCACCTGATCGAGCAGCCGCGGGACCTGGCGGATCCGGGAGAGGACGTGGCCGACGCGCACGTCCTTGGGCGCATAGTTTTGCGTCAGGGGAAGGAAAATCGCATTGCCAATCAGCTCGACGGCGACCGTGGGGTGGTGGCGATAGCTCTGAATCTTATCGAATTCGAGCAGGCTGAGGCCGATCTGGTCGTCAATCACCTGCCAGTCGGCGGCGTCCTGCGGGTCGAGCAACGCAGGCGGCGTTTCGGTGTGGAAGCGCTCGCGCCAGCGGGCGTAGAAGGCGCGCTGTTCGGCCATCGCGGGCAAGCTCATGTCATCGAGCAGCGCGTCGAGTTCAACGGTCTGACCCGTTTTGGCATCAAAGTGCTCGTGGTGGTATCCGGCGAACGACGCGCTGGTGGGCGATAGCGCGAGCGAGTCCTTCATGAACTGGTCGCTGAGCGCGGCGAATTTCTGCGCTGCGGAATTTGCGGGCATCGTTTTGTCCGAGGCGGCGAGGGATGCACGATGAGGCGCACCGGCTGTCGCAATCCTCGCGGCTCCCGCTGCGACGCCGAAGATCGCGAGCAGCGCAGCGGCCACGGCTGGCGTCGGGCATGCGGCCGTTCGCACACGGGGATTCATGGGCAGCATCTTAGGCACAACGGTAGAACAGCGCAAGGGTTCCCTGGGGCCTGGTAGCTTTTACCTGTCTGGCCACCTTTTTGCCCCTCGGCCGATACTGAGAGGGTCGCAGGCTCAATGCTAACTGGTTGACGAGCGAGGCGGTTGCCGTTTGGAAACGAGCGTGCTGCGGAAGTGACAGAAGCTTCGGCACAAATTCACGAACGTCGTTCAGGGGCCACAGTTGAGGATTTTTCGTGGGGCAACTCAGGCACTGGTTTTGGTCATCTTATTTTGGACTGCGGCACGGTACGCGCAGACTTTTCCGTCCAGCCCAATAGACCACAGGAGGCAAGGAACATGAAACGTGCAACAGTTCTTGTATTGGCGGGTTTGTTGGCTGCGTTTTACGGGGTGAGCGGCGTGGCATACGCGCAGCACGGGCATGGCCCCGGCGGCGGAATGCCCGGTGGTATGCCCGGAATGTCGGGGACACCGGGCATGCCGGGCACGCACGGCGACTCGGGGATGCATGACAGCGGCATGTCTAGTCAAGGCAGCAACAATGCCGCCAACAGCAGCCCGGATAGTGTGCTTGGCCGCAACTCGAAGCTCGACTCTACCCTGACCTCGAAATTCCAGAGCCAGGGGTTGTTCCGACGGGCACGGACCTGAAAACAGCCTGCCAGGGCTTCAAGAACCTCGGCCAATGCGTCGCGGCGCTTCACGTCAGCAAGAATCTCGATATTCCGTTTGGCTGCTTGCAGGCGAACATGACCGGCACGGCCCCTGCGACAGGGACCACATGCCCCGCAGGCACAGGAACATCGAAATTGAACCTGGGCAAGTCGACCACGACACTCCAGCCGAGTGCCAATGCAACGGGCGAAGCGAAGAAGGCGAACAAACAGGCCAACAGCGATCTCCGAACGTCTTCTTAACTTCCCTTCCCCCAGGATCTGGCAGAGGAGGGCGGTAAGAACGCTCTCCTCCGCCGGTTCCCTGCACACGCCAATTCATTTGCTGTTGTCGTCCCTGGAAGCGAAGGACGGGTGTGAGCCGTTGAGGCCGGCGAGCGCATGGGACGCGCGCTACTTCGCGCGGTGCAAGACAGACGAATTAACGGGAAAGACGGCGTTGTCGTTGGCATGCGCCGCGACAAACTTCTGAAGCTCGGACGTGGAGGCGGTTAGCACGACAACTTCGCCCAGGACCTCGAACGGAACCGCGCTCTTTCCGGACTGGGGACTCTGTTTGAGCCACGAGTCATCAAGAAGGTCGAGGCGAAGGGTGTCCGCAGTGAGCGAGAGACGTCCGATCAGGTGTGACGGGATGACCATTCCCATGTCCGTCTTCTGACCTTTCACCCGCAGGCCGGTCTGAACGGCATCGAAGAACAGCTGGCCGTTTAGTCGCACGAGGTGAACATCGAAGATATAATCCTCCGGCGGATCGCTATCCGGATCGGTGGCGATTGCCCTATACACATTTCCCTGCCGCTTTTCGAAAGTATACGCACCATGATCGCTCGCTCGCGTCGGATCATTCCAGGTGCCGAGCAAGTCCGGCTCAAAGACGGAATCGGCATCGCCGTACAGCGGATGCAGAGCGAACGTCACACACGACGCCAGGCAGGTGCACGCCAGTGCCATCACCGCGGCACAGAGCAGCTTTGCAGGGCGAGCCGACACCCTCATGCCACGTAGCCTATCACCTCTTGGGCCAGTCGCCAGTCAATATCAGACCACCGGGCCGAGCCGCCGGGCGAGAGTCACCGGAGGGGATTCATGGCCGGGCGGATCGGCAGTAGGCTACGGCTGCGGCGGGGCGTCGCGGTTGGGCGCGATGGCCTCGGCCATGCGGAAGACCGCCGCGAGCACCTCGAGCGCAATTCTGCAGTAGAGAATCCAGAAGAAGTAAGCGATGACGGCGCCCAGCAGGGTCAGCAATCCCTGCACGGGGGCCTGCTGGAACGCGAGCACGACGCAGGCCACGGCGGCAATGAGTCCGGCCAGCAGGTGCACGGCGTACAGAAACTTCAGCATCCGCGGCGTGGCGTACGCGCGGAACGAAAAATCCATCAGGCCTTCCCACATCCCTTTGGCTTCCGGCATCGGTGTGCCTCCTCGTAGTTGGCTGGGCGCCCAAATTATAGCCGAGCGGCGCGAAGGATGCGCTGGCGGAAACACTTCGCGCCACGGGATTCGGATAGGGCGCTCGATACTGCGGGAAGCACGCGCGGCGCATGTTGCCGGGTGCGGGGGGTGGTGCGATAATGAGCCACAACGCCGCGCGAGATGGAGCGGCGGATTCGAACGGGGGCACCCATGGCATTGCGAGACGCGTGGATCGAGAAGCGAGCGGCAGGAATGAACGGCGGCGCGAGGAATTTTTCGCAGATGCACTTCGCGCGCCAGGGCGTCATCACCGAAGAGATGGAGTACGTGGCGCTGCGCGAGAAGCTGCTGCCGGAAACGGTGCGCAGCGAAGTGGCGCGCGGCCGCGCGATCATTCCCTCGAACATTCACCACCGCAACCTCGAGCCGATGGGCATCGGCGTGGCGTTCGGCTGCAAGATCAACGCGAACATCGGAAACTCGTCCACCAACTCGAACATCAGCCAGGAGCTGGAAAAGCTCCACCGCGCCGTGCACTACGGCTCGGACACGGTGATGGACCTCTCGACCGGGGGCGACATCCCGACCATCCGCAAGGCGATCATCGAAGCCTCGCCCGTCCCGATCGGCACCGTGCCGATTTACGAGGCGCTGGCGCGGGTGCGCCGCCCCGAGGACCTGACCATCGGCGTGATGCTCGAAGTGATCGAGGAGCAGGCCGAGCAGGGCGTGGATTACATGACCATCCACGCGGGCGTGCTGCGCGAGTTTCTGCCGCTCACGCGGAACCGCATCACGGGCATCGTGAGCCGCGGCGGAGCGCTGCTGGCGCAGTGGATGAGCGTCAACAAGCAGCAGAATTTCCTGTACGAGAATTTCGAGGCCATCTGCAAGATTTTCCAGAAGCACGACGTCTGCTTCTCGCTGGGCGACGGCCTGCGTCCCGGATGCCTGGCCGACGCAAGCGACGAGGCGCAGTTCGCCGAACTCCGCGTGCTGGGCGAGCTGACGACCAAGGCCTGGAAATACGACGTGCAGGTGATGATCGAAGGGCCGGGGCACATTCCTCTGGACCAGATCGAGATGCAGGTGAAGAAGGAAAACGAGATGTGCCACGAAGCGCCGTTCTACACGCTGGGGCCGCTCGTGACGGACATCGCGCCGGGCTACGACCACATCACCAGCGCCATCGGCGCGGCCATGATCGGGTGGCACGGGGCTTCGATGCTCTGCTACGTCACGCCGAAGGAGCATCTGGGCCTGCCGAACGCGGACGACGTGCGCCAGGGCGTGATCGCCTACAAAATCGCGGCGCATGCGGCCGACGTGGCGCGGCACCGCCCCGGCGCGCGCGATCGCGACGACGCGCTCAGCTACGCGCGCTTCCTCTTCAACTGGGAGAAGCAGTTCGAGCTCTCGCTCGATCCGGAAACCGCGCGGGCCATGCATGACGAAACGCTGCCGGACGAGTCCTACAAGGGCGCGCATTTCTGCTCGATGTGCGGGCCGAAATTCTGCTCGATGAACATGACGCAGGTCGCGGAAGTCAATCAAGGGCTCGATCAGAAGGAACGCGAGCAGAAGTTCGTGCAGCTCCTGGCCAAAGTCGAGAAGTAGCGTCGGAGCCGGGAGCGGGCCGAGCAGGAGTCTGAGCCGCATGACTTTCCCACGAGCTTTGCTCTGCGCCGCAGCTTTTGCGATTGCGGCGGGCGCAGTCTGCGTTGCGACCGCAGCCAACGACACCACCTACCAAGCCGCGATTCAGAAGTGGCGCCAGGAGCGCGAGGCGAGCCTGAAATCCGACAACGGCTGGCTGACCGTTTCCGGGCTTTTCTGGCTGCACGAGGGCGAAAACCGGTTTGGCTCCGACGCGCTCAACGACATTGTTCTCCCCAAAGGCGAAGCGCCACCCGACGCCGGGTCATTCGAATTCCACGCCGGCCGCACCATCGTTCACGTCAAACCGGGTGTCCCGATCAAAATGAACGGCAAGGCCGTGGACACCGCCGAGCTGCGCCCCGATTCCGGCGACCTGCTCGTTCTCGGCAATCTGAGCCTCTACGTGCACGCCAGCGGCGCGCGTTATAGCATCCGGCTGAAAGACAAGAACAGCGCCCTGCGCAAAAATTTCCAGGGCCTGCGCTGGTTCCCGATCGATGAATCCTATCGAGTCGCCGCTCGCTTCGTTCCCTACAATCCGCCCAAGAAAGCGCTGATCCAAAACATCATGGGCGACGTCACGGAAATCACCGTCCCCGGCTATGCGGTCTTCTCGCTGCACGGCAAGGAGCTCCGCCTCGATGCCGAAGAGGCCGACGCCGAGGGCGTCTCCTTCGTCTTCCGCGACCTGACCAGCGCCAGGGAAACCTACGGCGCCGCGCGCTTCCTGGACACACCCGCGCCGCAAAACGGCAGCGTAATCCTCGACTTCAATATGGCCTACAACCCGCCGTGCGCCTATAACCCCTACACGACCTGCCCGCTCCCGCCCCCCGAAAACCGGCTGCGCGTCCGCATCGCCGCCGGCGAACTGGCGTACCGGCACTAGAGTCGACTACGATCGGCCGTCGCGCCAAGCATATACAGGCAAGGGTGGAGACCGGCTAATGGCGCTTGTAGGAGCGATGGGCAGGGCGGCGAAATTCCCGACTCTCATGGATCTGGACTCAGCTAAGTCTAACTATTGCAGCAGCATGCGGGGCGCTCCGGATTGCCGGCTTGCCGAATTCCGCACGAAGTTTAGAAAAAACGCTCAGAAACTCTCCCCTTTTTTTCCTCTTCCGTGTATAGTGCGCGCGATACTTTTTGCGGATGACACAGCCTCCCTCCAAACCGCGACGCTGGCTCTTGGCCGTTGATCCACGGGTCTACCACTGGGACACTCTTTTCGTGAAAGGAAAGGAGATGTGGCGGCACGCGGGCAGCCGGCCCGACGCCCTGCGCCAGCTCAAACAGGTGCACAAAGGCGACCGCACGCTTTGCTATCACGGCAAGCCGGAGCACACGATCTACGCGCTGGCCGAAGTCAGCCGCGACCCCTACCCGGACCCGCACGACGAAGACGGCAAGAAGCTGGTGATGGACCTGCGGGCAATCGAACGGCTGCCGCGGCAGGTGCCGTTGGCCGAAATGCGGGACAATCGTCTGCTGCGCAAGATCAAGTTCCTGAAGAACACGCGCCTCACCATATGCCCGCTCAGCGACGAGGAGTACGCCGAGTTGCTGCGCATGGCGGGGATCGTCGCTTCGCCGGGCATTCCTTTACCGTAAATCCAAATCTCCAAGCTCCAGGATCGCGGTTCACATAGAATGGCGGTTCCCATCGGTGGGATTGCTGTGCCGTGGCGGCGCGAGGTGGCGAATGCCGGAGTTGCCCGAGGTCGAGACGGTGGCGCGGGGCCTGCGAGTCGTTCTGCCGGGACGGCGGATCGTGGGGGTGCGGCTGGGCAAGACGGACTTCATCGACGACCCGGCGGCCCTGGAGCAGCAACTGCCGGGCAGCGGAATTCGGGGCGTGCGGCGGCACGGGAAATTCCTGGTGGTGGACCTCGATCCTCCCGGGAAGAGCGGGCGGGATCTTTCGCTGCTGATTCATCTGGGGATGACGGGGCAGCTGGTGGTTTCGGCGGCGCAAGCCCCGGTGGCGCCGCACACACACGTATTCCTGGCGCTCGACGACGGCCGCGAGGTGCGTTACACGGATGCCCGCCGGTTCGGGAGCATGCGGATGGTGTCCGCAGAAGAGCGCGAAGCCGCGCTGGGCGGGCTGGGACTGGATCCACTGGAAGCCACGCAGGAACAATTCTTGGAGAGGCTGCGCTCGAGGCGGGCGCGCATCAAGGCGCTGCTGCTGGACCAACGCGTCCTGCGCGGACTGGGCAATATCTACACGGACGAGAGCCTGTGGCGCGCACGGATTCATCCGATGCGGCTGGGGGCCACACTCGAGGACGAGGAACTCCGACGGCTGCATCGCGCGGTGCGCGAGGTGCTGACGCAGGCGATCGAGCTGCGCGGGTCGTCGATTTCCGATTACGTGGACGCGGAAGGACAGCCGGGAGGATTTCAGCGGCGGCATCGCGTCTATCAGCGCGAGGGAAAGAAATGCGTCCGCTGCGGCACGGCCATCCAGCGCACGATCGTGGCCGGGCGCAGCAGCTACTATTGCCGGCGTTGCCAGCAGGCGCCGCGCGGACGCCGGCGCAGCAAAAACGGCGCAGCAAGCAGCGCCCCTAAGGGCCGAACACGACGCTCCATCCCACAGCGGTAGCACGCCACTTTTCGAGAATGGTTGAAACCATCCGAGCTAGCGGGAGGGAGGGCGGAGGGGGGCAGGCATGTATAGGCTGGCATCCGCGGGGATGGCGCGCTCGAACTGAACGGTGGTGTGGGTGATGTGAAAATCGCGCGCGAGCATCTCCGCGATCTGGGCGAGGATCTTGTCGCTCGCTTCCAGGTGCATATCCGGAATGCGGGCGTGGCAGGACAGGGCGTGGAGGTCGCCGCCGATGGTCCAGATATGAACGTCATGGACTTCTTGGACACCCTCGACGCCCAGCAGCGCGCGAACAACCTGCTCGAGCACGATGTTGCGCGGAAGTCCTTCGAGGAGGATGTGGGCGCTCTGGCGAAGAATGCCGGCGCCGGACCAGAGGACCATCGCGCCGATGCCCATGCCGAGCAGAGGGTCGAGCCAGCGCGCGCCGGTCCAGTGAATCACGAACGCCCCGGCCAGAATGGCGATGTTGGAAAGCGCGTCGCCGAGGTTGTGGATCCAGACCGTGCGGACGTTCAAATCCCGGCGGCCGCGATGAACCGCCAGCGTGATCCCGCCATTGATGCCCAGCGCCAAGAGCGAAACCCAGATCATGAGATTCGTGTGGACCTCGACCGGATGGCGCAAGCGCGCGGACGACTGGACGATCAACACCAGCGCAGCCAGGGCCAGGACGAGCGCGTTCACAAACGCCGCGAGAATTCCCGCGCGGTGATAACCGTAGGTCTTTTCGTGAGTCGGGGGACGCAGAGCCCAACGCATGGCCAGCCAGGAAATCACCAGCGTGGGCACGTCGGTGAGATTATGAATTGCGTCGCTCACCAGCGCGATGGAATGTCCGGCGTAGCCCGCCGCGAGTTCGGCGAGGACCAGAAGAAGCGTGGCCAGGACGGATAGGCCCAGGATGCTCGTGGCGCCGCGGCCCAGGCCATGGTGGTGCAAGCCGTGGTCCGATGTCTGGGTGGAGCCGCCGTGCGCCTCGGTGTGCATCGGGTAGATTCTAACCGCAGAAACCACCCCTGCGACAGGCCGATGGCAATGCGGGGGGCGGAAGGGTAAGAGGAGGTGTGACTTGCGCGTGCAGCAGGCAGAAACGCGATTGACTTCCCTGTTAGCGTCCGCCTACCATGAATTCAGTTTGAAACCCGCGGTCATCAAGGGAAAGGGCAGGAGGCACGACTTTCTCGAGAGATCCGCAGCCTATGCCCAACGCTGCCAAGCTCAAATTCTGGGGGGTCCGAGGCTCGACACCAACGGTGGAGCGAGACGCCTGGCGCTATGGGGGAAACACGTCGTGTTTGGAGTTGACGGTCCCCGGCGGCGGCCGCTTCATCCTGGATTGCGGCAGCGGGTTGCGGATGCTGGGCAAGCAGCTGCGAACTACGGCGGATGGGTTACTGGACTCGCCGGGAAGCAACAGCATCGATGCGCAGGTCCTGGTGACGCATTATCACTGGGACCACATTCAGGGCATGCCATTCTTCCAGCCGTTCTTCCGGCCCCAAAACCGGTTTAATTTTTTCAGTTTCCGCTCCAAACAATTGGGCCGGGACAGCTTGCGCCAAGTACTGGAAGCGCAACTGGCCAGTCCCTACTTCCCGGTGGATGTGGGCAAGATGACGGCGGAGCGGCACTTCCATGAGATCAGTGGCGGCGATTCCTGGGAAGCCAAGGGCACGCACATCACGGCCGCCTGGCTCAACCATCCGCAGGGGTGCCTCGGCTACCGGCTCGACACGGCGACCGGGTCGATCGTTTACGCGACGGACAACGAACCTGGTGTCCCGGAATTCGACAACAATCTGCTGAGGCTCGCCGAGGGAGCCGATGTGCTGGTCTACGATTCGCAGTACTCTCCCGAACAACTGGCGACCACGCGGAAGGGATGGGGACATTCGAGCTGGCTGGAGGGAGTGAAGATCGCGCGGCAAGCCAAGGTGAAGAATCTCATTTTGTTCCATCACGATCCGGAATCTTCCAGCCGGATCGTGGACGGTTATCTACATGCGGCGCGACAGGAGTTCCCGGAGACGTGGGCCGCCATGGAGGGAATGTGTCTTAGCTTCTTGGAGCGGGGCGTCGAGGTGAGTCTGCCGGAAGCACGCATGGGGCGGCGGCGCTGGGTGCGTCTGGCCGCGACGGTAAGCGGTCAATCGGAGGAAGGGACGGCTTTCGAGGAACAGGCGGCCGTGCGCGACTTGAGCCTGCTGGGGGCTTTTCTGTCGATGAGCCGGCGGCCCATGCTGCAATCGGAATTGCGCGTAGTGATCCAGACGGCGGGGGACCCCGAGAGTTCCGCGCCGCTGTCGCTGCGAGCGACCGTGGTCCGCTGCGAACCGGGGCGCGACGCAAACGAACACGGCGTCGGCGTGGTGTTTATCGAGGAAGCGGAGCCCGACACGCCGGAGGACTGATTCCCCCCGGGCGGCGCTGTGGAAGCGCGTCCAATCAGGCTATATCGGGAAGAGCGGAAAGCTGCGATTCGATATCGGCCAGGGCGCGATTCAGCTGATCACTGTAGCGCTGCGCGCGGCTCGATTGCAGGTCCATCTGCACCCGCGCGCGGGAAAGAAGCAGCACTTCCCTGCGACGGCGCACCTCGACCTGTCCTGGTGTAATCCCTGCCTTGCGTGGTGTCGTGCGATCGTGTGTCAATGAGGCCTCGATTTGGAGTTCCACAGCCTTGCTTTCCCAGCCTTTAGCCATCTGTTGATTTTACAACAGCCGGAAGGGTAGCTCACGATTATTTTTGACCCGCCCCACCACCGCCCGCAGGACGCCGCGCCATGCGAGATAGCCTCATCCTTCGATAGGCTCATCCTTCGGCTTGGCGGCTGGCGGGCTTTCGCGGCTGCAAGTAGAAGTGAATGGCCGGGGTGAAGATGAGCGACAGCACCATGGAGCTGAAGATTCCGCCGATGACGGCAATGGCCAGGGGCTGCAGCATCTGCGCTCCGGCTCCGATGGCAAAGGCCAGGGGCAGCATGCCGGCGATGGTGGCCAGCGCGGTCATGGCGATGGGGCGCAGGCGGCGGCGGCCGGCCTGAATCATCGACTCCCGCGCGGAGAAGCCGAGGCTGCGGAAGCGGTGCTCGGCATCGAGGAGCAGAATGCCATTTTTCGCCACAATGCCCACGACCATGATCATGCCCATGAACGAGGCGACGTTGAACGTCGTGCCGGTGACCAGCAAGGCGAAAAACGCGCCAAAGGTGGAGAGCAGCGCGGACGCCAGAATCGCGGTGGGCGCGGAAAACGTGTGGAACTCAAACAGCAGGACGACGAACAACAGCAGCAGCACAATGAACAGCACCTTGAGCAGGTCGTGGAACGACTTCTGCTGCTCCTGATACGTGCCGCCATATTCGACGCGAATGGAGGGCGGCAGATGCAACGCCCCGACAGCCTTCTGCACTTCCGCCATGCCGGTGCCGAGGTCCACGCCCTCCAGCCTCCCTGTGACTTCCACGAGACGCTGGAGATTTTCGCGGCGAATCTCGGTCTGGCCGCTTTCGGTTTCCACGGTGGCGAGCGAACCAAGCGTGGCGGTGCGGCCGGTGGAGCTGGCGAGCAGCGTGTTGCTCATGCGGTCCAGCGAAGCTCGGCTCCTGTCCGGGAACCGCACGCGGATCGGGTAGGAGCGATCGTTCAAGATGACGGGGGTGGCGGCGGGATCGCCTGCCAGCACCGCCGCGGCATCGGTGGCAACCTCCTCGGGCGTGAATCCGGCGCGGGCCGCGGCGAAGCCGTTGACGTGGAACGTGACGGCAGGACCGCTGATGGTGTTTTCAATTCCGTCGAGGACATCCACCACGCCGTGAATCTTGCCGATGGCATCGGCCAGGCGCGGGGCGGCCTGCGCCAGGACCTGCGGGTCCTGCGAAAACAGCTTGATGACAATGGGCTCGGGCTGGCTGGTGAGGTCCCCGATCATGTCCTGCAGGACCTGGACGAACTCGATCTTGGTAGAGGGCTCGCTCTGCTCGATCTGTTTGCGGACGTCATCCATGATTTCGTCGATATCGCGATGGCGGTCCTTCTTCAGCCGGACGGTGAAATCGCCGCGGTCCGCCTCGGTGACGGCGGCGAGGCCGAGTTGCAATCCCGTGCGGCGGGACGTGTTTTCGACTTCCGGCGTCGCGCGCAGAATCGCCTCAATGTGCTGCAGGATGCGGTTGGATTCGGCGAGCGAGCTGCCGGGCGGCGTGAAGTAGTCGAGGATGAAGCCGCCTTCGTCCATCCCCGGCAGCAGATCGGTGCCGAGAAGGTTGTAGCAAACAAAGGTGGAAACGACGATTACAACCGAGGCAACGACCAGCATGGCCGGACGCTTCAAGACCGCGTTCATGCAGCGCTCATAAAACCGGACGCCTCGTCCAAAGAGCCCCGAAAAATGGGCCTCTTCGACGGCCAGCACCGCATTGACATCCGGGACGGTCTCCGCGGCCGCGCCGGCGCCCGGCGCTTCCGGCGCGACGCTTTCGCCCTTGCGGCGAACCAGGTACTGGCTGAGTACGGGCGTCCAGGTGAGGGCCAGCAGCAGCGAAGTGAACAGCGCCGCGGTCATGGTGATGGCGAGGGCGCGGAAAAAACTTCCGGTGACGCCGGTGATGGAGATGAGCGGAAGAAAGACAACGATCGGCGTGACCGTCGAGCCGATCAGCGGCACGGTCATCTCGCGCAGGGCGGTCTGAATCGCCTGAAGGCGCCCTTCCCCGGCGTCGCGATGGAGGACGATGTTCTCGAGGACCACGATGGCATCGTCCACGACCAGCCCCACGGCAGCGGCCAGACCACCCAGGGTCATCAGGTTGAAACTCTGCCCCGTCAACTTGAGAACGATGAACGTGATGAACAGCGTGGCGGGAATCACCAGGCCGGCAATGAGCGAGGTGCCCCAATCGTTCAGGAAGAGCACAAGAATGGCCGAAGCGAGCACCAGACCAAGCAATACGGCGTCCCGAACGCTCGCAATGGAGTCATGCACGATGCCGGACTGATCGTAAAAGGGCTCCAGATGCACGCCGGGAGGCAGCGACGGCCGGAGTTCCTCGATCTTTGCGTGCACCTCATCGGCGACGGCGACCGTGTTGCTGTCGGGCTGGCGGTTGACGCTCAGCAGCACGGCGCTTTTGCCATTGGCGGTGACGATGGTATAGACCGGCGCCGACGAGGGGGCCACGGCCCCAATGTCGGCGAGGCGAATGGGAACGCCGGCTGGCGACATCTTCACCACGATCTGGCCGATCTGTTCGGGCGAGCGCACCTGCCCGCTGACCAGGCCGAGCACCAGCTGGTGATCGTGTTCGATGAGTCCGGGCGAATCCATCAGGTTGGTGCGGCGAATTGCGTCGAGGATATCGGAGACGGTCACACCGGCGACGGCAAGCCGTGCCGGATCGGGCGTGACCTGAAACTCCGGCACGAGGCCGCCTTGCACGAGCACCGACGCCACGCCGTCGAGCCGGTTCAACCGCGGCTTGATGTCGTAGGTGGCGATTTCCCAGAGCTTGGTCTGCGGCAGCGTGTCCGACGTGAGGCTGTAGCCGAGAATTGGGAATGTGGCGAACGTCAGGCGGTGCGTATCGAGCTTGACCGCAGGGGGGAGTTCGGACTGGAGGCGAGCCACAACGGCGTCCACGCGCTGGAGCGTCAAGACCATGTCGGTGTCCCAGGCGAAGAAGAGGTCCACTTCGGCCGAGCCGCGGCTGGTGATCGACTGCACCTTCTGGAGGCCGGGCACACTGTTGACGGCTTCTTCGATGGGGCGCGTGATCGTGACCAGCATCTGGTCGATGGGCATGACGCCGTTGTCGGCGCCGATGACGATCCTGGGAAAATCCGTGTTGGGAAAAACGGAAACAGGTATCGAGAACGCCAGGTAAGCGCCCACCAGCGCTACGCTGACGATCAAGAACAAAATCGGCCGCGAGAACCGGCGGAACCAGGGCGTGGCGGATTCGCCGGCAATCCAGGGATGGCGAGGAGATGCGGGGCGGGAGTCCATGCGCGCTCAGTCCTTGCCGCTGGCCGAGGGCTTCGCGGCGGAGTCTTGGGCATCGGAGCCCTTCTCCGCCGGGGCGGGTGCCGCGATCTTGATCTTGGTGTTGTCCGGCAGCGCGTATCCGCCGGAGCTAATCACCGCCTCGCCCGGATTGATCCCGCTGAGAATTTGAGCCAAACCTCCGCCCAGGATGCCGATCTTCACGTTCTTGAAGTGCGCGCGGCCGTCGGCGCCGGCGATCAAGACGTAGTCGGCCTGTTGCGCGTCCTTGAAAACTGCGCCGGCGGGCACGACAATGGCGTCCGCGACGGTCTTCGCGGTTATGGAAACTTCCACGGTCATGCCGGGTCTCAGGGCCGGATTGGGTTTGGACACTTCCACCCACACTTCGATGGTCGTGCTGCCCGGATCGAGCGCGGGGCTCACCAGGCTGACGCGGCCCTTCACCGGCGCATCCAGCGCCGGAAGTTTCAGCTCGGCGGGATGACCGACGGCGAGATTGGAGACTTCCGACTGGGCGATGTGCATCTTGGCGATCAGCTTCGACATATTCATGACCGTGAGAAGCGGCTGATTGGCCGCGGCCAACTCACCCGGGTAGAGCGGGCGGTCGGTGACGACACCGTCGATGGGGCTGCGGATCTCGGAATAGCTGAGCTGCGCTTTGGCGCCGAGGTACTTGCCGCGAGCGGCGGCCAGTTGACCGCCGGCAGACTTCAGCGCTTGTTGTTCGCCGAGGCGCTTGAGGTCATCGAGTTGGCGCTGCGCGACTTCGTACTGGCTGCGCGCCTGCGCGAGCGCGACTTGCGCGGAATCGAGATCTCTCCGGGGAATCGCTCCCTTTTCGAACAGCTCTTTGCGGCTGGTGTAGACGTTTTGCTGGGCTTCAAAGGCGGCCTTCGCGGCGGCGGCATCCAACTCGGCCTTCTGGATCTGTTCGGGAAGGCTTGCGCCGGTCGTGGTGGCGTAACCGGCTTCGGCTTGCTCGAACTCTCCCTTGCTCTGCTCGGCGGCGGCGGACAGGTCGGCATTCTCGAGAACGGCCAAGAGCTGGCCCTTGCGGACGCGGCTGCCGCGCTCGACCAGGAACTTGCTGATGGTGGACGCAATCTTCGGAGTGAGGACAGCTTGCTCGAGCGGGAAAACCACCGCCTCGGCGGATACGACCTGCGCAATCGGCCCACGCCGCGCCGGCGTGGTTTCGACGGAGACTACCGGCTCGGTTTCTTTTTCGGCGTGGCCGCAACCGCCGATCCCGCACATCGCTGCCACGAGCGCTGCAACGGCCGCTACTCTAGGCACCGGCCGCCGAAAGAATGTCTTGGTATCTATTTTCATGGAGCTGTCAGCACTCCCGTAAGGGTCTGCAAGTTCGCCAGCGCGAGACGATAGCGGACCGCGCCGTCCTGGTAGGCACTGTTGGTCTGCGCGTAGGTGTTCTGCGCATCCACCACCTCCAACACCGTGGACTCGCCCCCCTGATACCGCAGCGTGGTCAGTTCCAGGCTCTCGCCGGCGAGCGTGGCGGAGCGGTCCAAATCCCCCAGCTCGTTGAACGCCGTTTCGGCTTCCGCGTAGAGCGAACGGATTTGCGCGAGCAGGGTGCGCTGGGCCAGGGAGAGTTCGCGCTGCGCCTGCGTGCGGCGCAGTTCGGCCTGGCGGATTTTGCTGTGCGTGGCGCCCCAGTTCCAGATGGGAATGTTCACGGTGGCCGAGGCGGAAGAGCCGAGATTGGAAACCCTCTGGCTGCCCACCATGCCATTGACGGCGAATTGCGGGGCATCGATCCCATAGGAATAATCGAAGCTGAGCGAGGGGAGATATCCGGCGCGGGCGGTGGTGACGTCGCGATCCGCTCCCTGCACGGCGGCAAGTGCCGCGCGCACGTCGGGATTTCCGTTCGCCGCCTGCTGCTGAATCTCGCCCAGCGTGGGAAGCGGGACCGGGGCGTGCAGATCGCCGGCGATTTCGAAGTTGTCGCTGAAGTCCGGGAAAATCAGGACGGCCAGATCGAGACGCGCGTTCAAGAGCCCCAGCTGCGCTTCCTGGAGCTGGCGGCGGCGCTCGCGAGCCTGCAACTCGGCTTTGATGACGTCCGCATGGGCCACTTCCCCGCCGGTTTCGAGAGCCTGCGTCAGTTTTAGAAAACGTTCGCCCTCCGCGGCCGTTTTCCGCGCGATTTCGAGCTTTTGCTGCGCGGCGGCGGCGGCGTAGTAGGCCTGCACGACGGTCACGACCAAGCCGCGCGACGCGATCTCCGCGCGCGCCCGCGCGAGCGCGGCCCCCGCCCGGGCGCGGCGATAATTGGAAATGGACGCGAGGTCGATGGATTCGTGCACCACTCCCTGGCTGACGTATTCGTGGACTCCGTTGCTGGCGATGAAGCGGGGGGCGCCGCCCAGGTTTCTCTGCGTGTAGATGGCCTGGTTATTGAAGGTCACCGACGGGAGCAGCGCATCGCGGGCCTGCGCGGTGTCCTGGCGGGCAACGGCGGCATCGGTGAGAGCCGCCTGAAATGGCACGCTGTTCCGGCGGCTCCGGTCGAGGGCATCCTGCAACGTCAGGCGAATGGGTGCTGCCGCGGTTGCGACGGGCGGCGCCGCCGGGACAGTCTGATCCACCGCAGGAGATGCAGCGCGATCTTGTGCGACAGCCGGGGCACCCGAAGAAATCAGAGCGACGCCAACAAAACAGACTCGCCAGCGACACGGTGTGAATTGCCTTCATAGAACTTTTCCTCGGCGCACAGCAACGAATGCGGACCCAGCCATCCATGGCAGAGTAACGAGGCGAAGATAAACGAGGGATTAACGCGAAGCGGGTGCGGGCTCGGTGGCGGCGGGGGCCGGGAGGAAAGCGGTGAAGGTGCTGCCGGTCGAATCGGACCGCGTCAATTCGAGGCGGCCACCATGGGCGCCGGCGATCCAACTGGCAATTGCAAGGCCCAGGCCCGCGCCGCCATTGACGTCCGCGTGCGCGCGAGCCTGGTCCATGCGGAAGAAGCGCTCAAAGACGCGGGGCTGGAGTTCCGGAGGAATGCCGGGGCCGGTGTCGGTCACTCCGAGGGCGTAGGTCGCGCCCTCGCGGCGACACACCAGGGTGACGCTGCCGCCTTCGCCGGTGAACTTGATGGCGTTGTCGAGGAGATTGACGAGCATGCGGCGGAGCAGCCCCTCATCGCCATGGACGGGCAATTCCTCGGCCAGATCACAGGTCAGGTGAATGCGTTTCGCCAGGGCCAGCGTCCGGACGGTGCGAAGACAATCGGCAGCAAGATCGTCCAGGTAGAAGTCGCTTGTGGTGAGCGGGAGCTGGCCGGCATCGGCGCGCGCCAGCGTGAACAGATCCTCGACGATGCGCGCGAGCCTCTGCGCCTCGGCGCGGAGAACTTCCAGCGCTTCGCGATATTCGGCCGGGGGGCGCTCCGGCTGCGCGAGGGCCACTTCCGCCTCGCCGCGCAGAATGGCGACGGGGGTGCGCAGCTCGTGGGAAGCGTCGGCCATGAAACGCCGCTGGCGCTCGAAGGACTGATCGAGGCGGTCGAGAAGCTCGTTGAACGAGCGCGCCAGGCGCCCCAACTCGTCCCGTTCATTGCGGACGGGCAGGCGTTCATGCAGCGTGGCGGCGCCGATGCGCCCCGCCTGCGCGCTCATGGCCACCACCGGGGCGAGGCTCCGGCGCGCCAGGAAATATCCTCCGGCGCTGGCGAGCACCACCACCAGCGGAATTACCAGAGCAAAGGTTCGCGTGAGCTCGCTGAGAAATTCCTCCTGCCGCTCGAGCGATTGCAGGACGACGAGAAGATACGTCTGATCCCCCGCCGAAAACCGGCGGACGTATCCGCGATAGCGCCGGCCGCCATTGCGCAGGTATCCAAACGGCTGGCTCGAAGCCGAGGCCGCCTCGACCACCACGCGGAGAGATTCCGGGAAGTTCCCCGCCGGAGCGGCGGCGGACGAAAGATCCTGCGAGGCGACCACGACGCGGCCTTGCGCATCGAGAACGGCGAAGACGTAATCCCTAAAATTGTGTTCGACGATGGCCGCCTGCGCGGCCGCTTGCAACGGTTCAGGAGCGCTTGGGTCCTGCAGTTCCGCGTGGACGGTGGTGAGGAAGGAGTCGGCGAGTTCGGACAAGCTGCTATCGGTGCGCTGAATCGTATTTTGGCGCAGCACGAAATACGTGGCCAGCGAGAGCACGAGCAGCGCCACCGCCAGAGACCCCGTGTACCAAAACGTCAGGCGGACGCGGACGGAATCAAGCATGGTTCTTCTGGGAGGCGGAATTGGCCTTGCCGGGGGCGGGGCGCGCGCGGCGAATCCTTCCCCGGTTCCGCGGCGGAATCGCCGGAGGCCAGGCCAAGAATGTAACCCGCTCCGCGGCGCGTGTGAAGCAGTGGGGCCGCCGAACCGGCGTCGATTTTGCGGCGCAGGCGGTTGATGTAGACCTCGATCACGTTGGAAAACGGGTCGAAGGCTTCGTCCCAGACGTGTTCGGCGATTTCCGCGCGGCCCACGACCCTCCCGGCGTTCCGCGCGAGAAACTCGAGCAAGGCGTACTCCTTCGTCGTGACCGGAATATTGCGGCCCGCGCGCGTGACCGTTTGCGCGGCCGTGTCCAGGACCAGATCGGCGACGGCAATGCGCTCCGGGCGAAGCTCGCCCGAACGCCGCAGAAGCGCGCGCAGGCGCGCGAGGAGTTCGCGAAATTCGAAGGGCTTGGTGAGGTAATCGTCGGCGCCCTGATCGAGGCCGGTGATGCGGTCCTCGACGGCGTCGCGGGCGGTGAGCATGAGGATGGGCATGCGCTGGCCGGAGGCGCGCAGCTCGCGGCACACCTGAAAACCGTTCCGGCCGGGAAGCATCACGTCGAGAATGACGAGGTCGTAGGTGTTGATCGAAGCCTGGTACAGGGCATCGTCGCCGGTGGCGGCGACATCGACGGCGTAGGCTTTTTCGCGCAGGCCCTTGGCGACCCAGCGCGCGATTCGCGGATCATCCTCCACCAGCAGCAGACGCATGGCTCATCATACGGCAAGTCGGAGAATTTTGGATGGTGTGACTCTGTTGACATCGGGCTTCGCGGATCGGTGTTCGTAGCGCCGGCGTCCCGCCGGCTCCTTTGCGATGCGCCAGAGCCACACAAAATCGCCGGCCAGGCCGGCGCTACAGAACCCCGCGTTCCTCGCTGGGCCTTGTGCGGGTCCCAACGGTCTGTTGGGTGGAGAGGTCTACAGAGCCGGATGGCGTCTGGCTTATTCGATCGCGGGCTGGGACGATACCCTTGCCTGCCGACGTACGATTGCACCACAACTTACATGGACAGGCAGGAGTGCCGGTCCCACGAAACCCGGCCATAGACGGAGGAAGATCATCCGAGCCACTTGCCGGGGGCGCGGAGGGCATCGGCGAGGTCTTTCATGAATTGCGCGGCGCGGGCTCCGTCGATCACGCGGTGATCGCTCGACAGGGTCAGCGTCATCATAGGGCGCACTGCGGGCTTGCCGTCCACGGGCACGACGCGGTCCGCCATGCCTCCCACGGCGAGGATGGCGGCCTGGGGCGGCGTGATGATGGCGGTGAAGGCGTCCACCTCGTACATCCCCAGATTGCTGATGGTGAAGGTGCCGCCGGAAATATCGGCGGGACGCAGCTTGTTGGCGCGGGCGCGGTCGGTCAAGTCGCGGCGTTGCGCGGAAATTTCGCCGACTTCCAGCGCGTCGGCCTTGTGGATCACGGCGCCCACGACGCCGTCTTCGACGGCCATGGCGACGCTGATGTTGACGTCGGGGTTGGGGCGGATGGTCTGGCCGGTCCACGTGGAATTGACGCGAGGGTGCTTGCGCAAAACGCGGGCCACCAGCGCGATGAGCAGGTCGGTGAGCGTGACGCGCACGCCGCGGGACTTTTCGATCGCCGGGCCGAGCCGCTGGTGCGCCGCGCGGAGTTCGGTGGCGTCGATTTCGCGCACGACGAAGAAGTGCGGCACGGTCGTCCAGCTTTGCGAAGTGCGCTCGGCCATGAGCCGGGCAATCTGGCTGAGCTTTTCGCCTTCGGCGGGAGCGCCGGCGGGGGAAACCTTGGCATTCGCCGCGGCCTGCACGTCTTCCGCGGTGATGACGCCGCCGGGGCCGGTGCCGCGCAGATGGCTCGCGTCAACGCCGAGTTCCTGGGCGAGGCGACGGGCCTTGGGAGAAATTTGCGGCGCTGCGGCGGCGGAGGGTCCGGGAGCCGCGACGGCAGTGGTCACGGCGGCGCGTTCCTGTGCGCTCGTGCCGCGGGCGGATGGCGCAGCGGGAGCGCTTTGCGCGGGAGGCGCCTCGCCGGGCTGCACCAGCCAGGCGATGGTTTGTCCCACGGGGATCTCCGCGCCGGCCTGCGCCGTGATGCCGGCGAGAATGCCGTCGCCGGGCGCCTCGACTTCGACCACGGCCTTATCGGTTTCGATTTCCAGGAGCGGCTCGCCCTTGACGACGGGTTCGCCTTCCTTCTTCCGCCAAGCCAGAAGCTTGCCGGTTTCCTGCGCCATTTCCAGGGCGGGCATGACGACGCTGATAGCCATAGGGATCCAGGGTTCCTGAGAGAGAGGACCTCAGTCGGTGGCGGCCGCTCCTTCTTTTTTTGCGCTGGCTTCAACCATTTTGACCACGTCCTTGCTGGGCGGCGCTTCGTGTTCGCGCGTGGTGGCCAGGGGGCCATTCACGGTGTGGTAGTGCGCGCCGGCGACCATGAGTTGTTCGGCCGGGAAGCGCGTGATGACTTCGTGGCCCGTTTCGGTGACCACAATTTCTTCCTCGATGCGCGCGGCGCTCCAGCCGTCGGTCGAGGGCCAGAACGTCTCGAGCGCGAAGACCATGCCGGGCTTGATCTCGTGCGAATGTTCGAGCGACACCAGGCGGCTGATGATGGGCTTCTCCCAGATGGCCAGGCCGATGCCGTGGCCGAATTGCAGGGCGAAAGCCGCCTCTTCGTCCGGGAAGCCGAATTCCTGCGCCTTGGGCCAGACGGCGGCGATTTGCGCGGTGGTGCGCCCGGGCTGGATCAGGGAAATCGCGGCGTCCAGATAATCGCGGCAGCGCTTGTAGGCGTCGATCATGGCGTGCGACGCGTAGCCGATGGAGAAGGTGCGGTAGTAACAGGTGCGGTATCCCATGTAGGAATGCAGGATGTCGTAGTAGACGGGATCGCCGGGGCGCAGGACGCGGTCGGAGAAGACGTGCGGGTGCGGGTTGCAGCGTTCGCCGGAGATGGCGTTGATCGCCTCGACGTATTCCGAGCCCAGGTCGTACAGGACTTTGCTCGCCAGGCCGACGGCCTGGTTCTCGCTCATGCCGGGCTTCATGGCGCGGTACAGCTCGTCGTAGGCGGCGTCGACCATCATGGCCGAGTGGTTCAGCAGCGAGATTTCATCCTGCGTCTTGATCACGCGCGCGTCGGACATGAGCTGCTGGCCGTCGACGACGGTGATGCCCTCGCGCTGCAGCGCGAACAGAATCGGCGGCTCGATCACGTCGATGCCGAGCGGCTCCTTGTGCAGGCCGCGCTTTTCGAGCTCGACCTTGATCTTGCGGGCCACGTTTTCGGCGCGGCCCATTTCCGGCGACATCGCGCCGCGCAGCAGGGAAATTCCGGCGCGCGAGCGCTCGCCCAGCCACGGGCAATGCAGCTGGTGATGCCTGGCGGCCGAGCCGAAATCCCACAGGATGGGCTCGTCGTTCTGCGGCAGCAGCGTGAAGCGGCTGATTTTGTCCTGCGCCCATGCGCCGATGTGCGTGGCGGTGATATAGCGCACGTTGTTCATGTCGAAGCAGAGCAGCGCGCCCATCTCCGATTTCGCGAGCAGCGCCTTGGCGCGCGCCAGGCGCTCGCGGCGCAGCCGGTCGAAATCGATGCGACTCTCCCAATCCACCGCCATCGTTCCGTACGTCTTCAGTGCCACGATAGGCCTCCTGTTCGAATGCCGTCAGGCTTTGCCGCAGAGCGCGCGGGCCGCTTCGAATACGGTCTGCTCCGTTGGTACGGTCACGTCTTCGAGCGGCGGGGAAAACGGAATCGGCACGTGCATCGCGCCCATCCGCTTCACCGGCGCTTCCAGATTGTAGAACGCACCTTCGGCGATCACCGAAGCAAGTTCCCCGGTCACGCCGTAGCGCCCGTAACCTTCGTCCATCACGATCACCCGCGAGGTCTTCTTCGCGGACTCGATCAGCGTTTGTTCATCGAGCGGCCACATCGTGCGCGGATCGACGACTTCGGCGCTGATGCCGATCTTCTCGAGCAGTTCCGCCGCGCCCAGCGCGACCTGCACCATGCTGCTGGTGGCCACGATGGTAATGTCCTCCCCCACGCGCTTCACATCCGCCACGCCCAGCGGGATGGTGTAGTCCTCCGCCGGCACCGGGCCCTTCAGCTTGTACATCATTTTGTCTTCGAAGAAGACCACCGGATTGTCGTCGCGGATCGCCGACTTCAGAAGCCCCTTGGCGTCGTAGGGCGTCGAGGGCATGACCACCTTGAGTCCGGGGATGTGGCTGAACCAGGCGTGCAGCGACTGCGAGTGTTGCGCGGCCGAGCGGCGCGTCGCGCCCAGCGTGGTGCGCAGGACCATCGGGACCTTCCACTTGCCTCCCGACATGTAATGAATCTTGGCGGCCTGGTTCACCATCTGATCCATCGACGAGCGTCAGGAAGTCGCCGAACATGATGTCGACCACGGGACGCAGCCCCGTCATCGCCGCGCCCACGCCGACGCCGGTGAAGCCCGCCTCGGAGATGGGCGTGTCGATCACGCGGTCGGTGCCGAACTCCTCGACCAGCCCCGACAGGACCTTGAAGGGCGTGCCCGCCTCGGCCACGTCTTCGCCGAGGATGCAGACGCGCGCATCGCGGCGCATCTCTTCGGCGAGCGCTTCGCGCACCGCTTGTGCGAACGTCAGTTCCCGCTGCGCTGTTTCAGGCATAGACATCTTGCTCCACTTCCGCCAGGGCGGGATAGGGCGCCGCGATGGCAAAATCGACCGCGGCTTGCATTTCGGCCTTCACCTCGGACTCGATCTGGCCGAGCGCGGCGGCATCCGCGATCTTCTGGCCGGTGAGCCATGCGGCAAACAGCAGGATGGGATCGCGCTGCGTCTTCCACTCCTGCTCTTCCTGCTTGGACCGGTAGTATTCGCGGCTGATGTCGCCGACGTGGTGGCCGGTGTAGCGGTAGGTGTTGCACAGCAGGAACGCGGGACCGTCTCCCTGCCGCGCGCTCCCGATGAGCTTGGCGGCCACCGCATGCACGGCGCGAACGTCCTGGCCGTCGACGCTCTCCGAAGTAATTCCGAACGCCTTTCCGCGCGCGAGAATGTCCCCGGCGGTGGTCTCCGAGAAGTGCGTGTACTCGTTGTAAAGATTGTTTTCGCAGACGTAGATCACCGGCAGCTTCCACAGCGACGCCAGGTTCATCACCTCGTAGAGAACGCCCTGCCCGAGCGCTCCTTCGCCGAAGAAGCAGACCGCCACCTGGCCCGTGCCCAGGTGCTTGGCGGAAAAAGCCGCGCCGGTGGCGATTCCGGCGCTTCCGCCGACGATGGCGTTGGCGCCCAGATTCCCGGTCGCCGGATCGGCGATGTGCATCGAGCCGCCCTTGCCCCGGCAGTAGCCGGCTTCTTTTCCCAGCAGTTCGGCGAACATCCGGTCCGGGGCGGCGCCTTTCGCCAGGCAATGCCCGTGGCCGCGGTGCGTGCTGGTGATGTAGTCGTCCGGGCGAAGCGCCTCGCAGATGCCCACGGCCACCGCTTCCTCGCCCACGTAGAGGTGCGCGAGGCCGGGCATCAGCGCGCGGAGATAGAGATCGTTCACGTGGTCCTCGAAAAGGCGGATCATCTGCATGCGCCGGTACATCAGAAGCCACTTTTCGGCCGTCGGCTGCGCTACGGCGTTGGATGGATGAGCGGCTGTGGTCATCGCTTGACTCCCGACATGTGCGCCAGTACATCGAATACGACGGCGAAATCTTCTTCGACCAGGCCCATGGCGCGCGCCGCGGTCAGAAACTCGTTGGCTACGGCCGTGGTGGGCATGGGAACATCCACCTGCCGGCCCAGCTCCAGCGCCAGCAGCATGTCTTTCTGCATCATGTTGACGTTGAACCAGGCCTCGTCCGGCAGCTTCAGGACGAACGGCCCGCGATACTGCACCATGGGCGACGCCACCGCGCTATGAACGAGCACGTCCACGGCGGTTTCGCGCGGCGATGCCGCTCTTTTCGGCGAGCAGGATGCCTTCGGAAAACGCCAGCATCTGCACGGCGAGACTCAGGTTCGTGGCGATTTTCATCACCAGCGCCAGGCCGTTGTCGCCGACGTAGGTCACCTTCGGGCCGATGTCGTCGAGCAGCGGCTTGACGCTCTCGAAGGTTTTCTTCCGGCCGCCCACCATCACGGAGAGTTTCCCCTGCTGGAGAGTGATCACGCTGCCGGACACCGGCGCGTCGACCATGTCGGCGCCCTTTTCCCGCACCTTCGCGGCAATCGAGCGGCTGAACGCCGGGCTGACCGTGCTCATGTCGATGAGCAGCTTGCCGGGCGCCAGGCTGGCCAGCATTCCGTCCGGGCCTTCGGCAATGGCCTGCAGGGCGGCGGAATTGGTCACCATGGAGAAGGTGACATCGGAGGCGGCCACGACGGCTCGCGGCGAGTCCGCCCACTTCATGCCCTTCTGGATCAGCCACTCCGCTTTCGCACGGGTGCGGTTATATCCCGTCACGGTGTGACCCTTGCTGAGGAGGCGATTCACCATCTCGCCGCCCATCACTCCGAGTCCAATGAATCCGAGGTTGGCCATGAGGTCCGGTCTCCTAGCTCACACGAGAATATTGGCAGTCCTTGATGGCGCGAATCCTCCCGCACCTGCTGCAGATGGGCGCGCATGGCTTCGCGCGCGCCCTGAGGATCGCGATGCTCGATGGCATCGAGAATTCTTTTGTGATGATACTGGCCCCGCTCGGGACCTCCCTCGACCTTGAAGATGCGCATGCGCTGCTCGCGCAGCACGGCCACGATGGAGTCGATCAGAGACAGAATCAGGGGATTGCCGGCCGCTTCGGCCAGGGACAGATGGAAGTCCAGATCGGCCTCGATGAAAGCCTCCGGGTCGCGCCGGGCGTGATCCATCACGGCAACCGCCTCGCGCATCGAGGCAATCGCGTCTTCATCGGCGCGCGAAGCTGCCAGCGCGGCGATTTCGGGTTCGAGGATTTCGCGAACTTCCACGACATGCGCGGCTCCCTTTTCCGGCCCGGTTCGCAAAATCCAATCGAGCGTCTGGCGAATGGAGTGGGACGTCCCATCGGTGACGAACGTGCCGCGCCCGGGATGCGCTTCCACCAGGCCCTTTTCGCGCAGCGCCTTGACCGCTTCGCGGACCGCCGTGCGGCTCACGCCGAACTGGTGCGCCAGTTCGCGTTCGGCGGGAAGCTGGTCTCCCGGCTTCAAAGCGCCCTTGAGAATGGAGTCCTCAATCTGCCCCACGATTTGTTCGTAGAGACGCGAAGTTTGGATGACCTTATACATGACGGCGGCTCCTCCACATATCACGCGGCTCCCGGCCCCTGCAACTGCATCCTGCGACCTCGCGTCTTACTTTACCCAGACCGTCTTGATGTTCATGAATTCGCGGATTCCGTAGACGCTCAGCTCCCGCCCGAATCCGGATCGCTTCACCCCGCCGAAGGGAACCCGGGGGTCCGAGGCGACCATTTGATTGATGAACACCATTCCCGCTTCGAGTTCGTTGGTGAAGCGTTCCTGCTCGTGCGGATCGGTTGTCCAGGCGCTGGCGCCCAATCCAAACCGGGTATCGTTGGCGATGCGGATGGCGTCGTCCATATTCTTCGCACGGAACAGTGACGCGACCGGGCCGAAAAACTCCTCGCAATAGGCCGGGGAATTCTTGGGGACATCGGTGAGCACGGTGGGGAGATAAAAATTTCCGGGGCGGTCGGCGGGCTTGCCGCCGGTGAGAATCCGCGCTCCGGCCTGCACTGACTTCTGCACATCGGCGTGGAGGGAGGTCACGGCGTCCGCGGTGGCCAGCGGCCCGACGTCGGTGCTCGCGTCGAAAGGATCGCCCAGGCGCAGCGCCTGCATGGCCGCGACAAACTCGCGCTCGAATTGATCCGCCACTTTCTCGGCCACGATGAAACGCTTGGCCGCAATACAGGACTGGCCGTTGTTGGCGGTGCGCGCCTTCACGGCCGTGGCTACCGCGTCGGTGAGATTGGCGCTGGGCATCACAATGAACGGATCGCTGCCGCCCAGCTCCAGAACCACCTTCTTCACCCGCTTGGCCGCGCCCATGCCCACCTGGATGCCGGCATCTTCGCTGCCGGTCAGCGTGGCCGCCGCGATCCGGGGATCGTCGAGGAGGCGATCGACTTTCGCCGACCCGATCAGCAGCGTCTGAAAGGCTCCTTCCGGAAAGCCGGCCCGGCGCAAGATCTCTTCGATCTTCAGCGCACACTGCGGGACGTTCGAGGCGTGCTTGAGCAGCCCCACATTTCCGCCCATCAATCCCGGCGCGATAAACCGAAACACCTGCCAGAAGGGATAATTCCACGGCATGACGACCAGAATGACTCCGAGAGGCTGATAGCGGATGAAGCTCCGGCTGGCCGTCGTGGCGACCACTTCATCGGCCAGCATGCGCTCGGCGTGTTCGGCGTAGTAGCGGCAAGCCCAGGCGCACTTGGCGGCCTCATCCACCGCCGACCGGAGCGTCTTCCCCATCTCGGTGGTCATGAGCGCGGCGAGTTCGTTCTTCTCGCTTTCCAGGATGTCGCCGGCTTTCTTCATCATGCCCGCGCGTTCCGCGAAGGATAGACTGCGGAACTTCGGAAAAGTCAGCACCGCGCGCTGGATCTTCTCTTCAATTTGAGAGTCCGGCATCGGCTCAAAACTCTTCACGAGCTGCCCGGTCGCCGGGTTCACTGTCGCGATGGCCATTTCAACGATCCTTGCTGGAGAATTTTTCCGTCCCTCTTCGAGAGAGACCGAGTTGGCTGCCCACAGATCCAACCAGGTTGTAGCGACTATACGACAAACCATTAGGACTGAAACGAATACCTATGGCCGTAGACCTGCCAAATCGCCGGGTGATTCGCCAGTTGTTTTCAAAACTCCGGCAACCGGCTCACTGGTAGGACCAGTATACCACGAAGATTAATTTCAGTTCCAGAACTTCTATAGAAAATCGAATCCGTCATTCAGAAACCAATGGGAGAGTAACGTTAGGCGCTCGCAATTGCAACTTTTTTCAGGAATTAAGCCGATCGAATCAAGGACTCGTATGCGAGCGACAATCCGGCCATCGGCAAAATATCCTTGACAGGGGCCAGCTGTACGGTGGTACAGTCTCCGCATCACTCGGGGGAGTTTGATCCAGTTTTAAAAAATATCAGGAGGCATGAATGCGTGTCCTTGCTTTAAACACCACGGTACAGGTGAATGTACGGCGGGCGATGCAGGCCCTGGTTTTCAGTTTCGCGGCGCTGCTGCTGTGCCTGCCGGTTCTGGCACAGAGCACAACGGGCCGGATTCTGGGCATTGTAACCGATCCATCGGGCGCCGTCGTTGCGGGCGCCAACGTGACGGTCACCGACGTACAGCGCGGCGCGAAGCGCACGCTGGTCACCGACGCCTCCGGGCAATACGTGGTCCCCAACCTCCCTCCCGGCCTGTACACCGTGCGCGTCGAGGCCACCGGTTTTAAGGCTGCCGAGCGGCCGAACATCCAGCTGGAAGTGGCCAAGGATGTCAGTGTGGATGTGGCGCTCGAGACGGGCGCCATCACGCAGACGGTCACGGTGACCGAACAGGTGCCGCTGCTGGACACGACGACCTCCACCCTGGGCGGCACGCTCAGCAATGAGCAAATCAATGATCTTCCCTTGAATGGACGCAACTACGAGAACCTGCTGCAACTGCGCCCCGCCGTGGTGCGCTACCCCGGTGGCGGATTTTCGACCACCAGCACGAACGGCCTGCGCGCGGAAGACAACGCCTACGTGATCGAAGGCCTGTTCAATAGCGAACCCTACTCCGGCCAGGGCATCATCAATGGAGCTGGCATTGCGGGCGACTCGGCCACCATTCTGCCCATCGACGCCATCCAGGAATTCAACCTGATCGAGAATCCCCCGGCGGAATACGGCTGGAAGCCCGGCGCAATCGTGAACGTGGCGCTGAAGGGCGGGACCAACAGCCTCCACGGAACCGCGTATGCGTTCGGCCGGGACACCGCTTTTGATGCCCGCAACTATTTCGATGTGGCGCCGACGCCGAAGACTCCCGTAACCTTGGAACAATTCGGGGGAACAGCGGGCGGGGCCATCGTCAAGGACAAGCTCTTCTTTTTCGGTGGTTACGAAGGACAGCGCTACATCGCGGGCAACAACTTTGGGGTCAGCACCCCGGCTACTGTTTCGTTGGGTGGTGACCCCGCGAACAGCATCCCCGACGCGATAGATGCCCTGCTGCAGGCGGGTGTACCGATCAGTCCGGCAAGCTTGCAAGTCGCGGGCTGCACGGTGACTGGCTCGTATCCATCGGAAGTTACATCGTGCAACGGCACGGGCTTTCCGACCAGCAATTCGACTACCCTCTCGCAAGGCTTCCCCAACACCGTGAAAGTGGACAACGTCCTCGGCAAGGTTGATTATCACGCGAACGACCGCAACACGATCAGCGGCATGTATTTCTTCGGAAACAACTCGGGAACGGTCGAGGACTTCCCCGAATTGCAAAAGCAGTGGATGAGCCTGATTCATACGCGCGCGCAGGTGGCGGGCGGAAGCTGGATCTGGACTCCGAGTGCGCGCTTGGTGAACGAAGCCCGGTTCGGGTACAGCCGCCTGTATCAGCCGACCAAGAACGCGGACCTGAACGTGCCGGCGAGCGCCTACGGCCTCGATACCGGCGTGCCGGTCGGCCCCCTCACCGGAGGCTTGCCGCGCATCGGTTTCGTGGGCGTCTTCCAGGGCTTGGGCGGCTTCAAGTGGCCCAAGATTCAGGGACCGGACACGATTACCCAGTTCAACGACCACGTTTCCTACAGCCGCGGCATCCACGCCATGAAGTTTGGCGGCGAAATTCACCGCAACGGCGTGACCGGCGGCGCCTACGGCAACGCGCGCGGCAGCATCAGCTTCACCGGTGGAACCCTGCCTGGCAATGAATTCATCTCGGCGGGCAATTCCACCATTCTGGAGGATTTCTTCGCGGGCTATCCGGCCTTCGGAAGCGTCCTGGCGGGCGACCCGCTGCGCCACGTGCAGCAACTGGTCCTACGCGCTGTTCGCGCAGGACGATATCCGCCTCACGCGGCAGGCTGACCGTCAATCTCGGGCTGCGCTATGAATTGAATACCGTCATCAAGGAACAGAACAACCTGATCGGCAATTTCGATCCGAACGTCGGGCTGGTCCAGGTGGGCAAGCAGATCAACGCTCCTTACAACGGCAATCACCTGAACTTCGCGCCGCGCGCTCGGCTTTGCGTGGGATCCCACGGGCACGGGCAAGACCGTGATCCGCGGGGGCGGCGGATTGATGTATGAATTCGTCAACTGGCAGTCGTTTCTGGCCTTCAACAACAGCTTCGGGTTGGGCAGCGTTCCCACCGGCTTTCAGGGAGTGCAGCCCGGCGGCGGAACGATTCTGGTCGGCAACCTGAGTCCCACTCTAGGGCAGTGGGATAGCGGCCCGATCTTCGGCAATTTGAGCCCCAGCCAATCTGAGTTGCGACCCGGAAACAGCAAACCCCTGCGCCATTCTGGGCGTGGATCACAACCTCACGACTCCCTACGTCACGAGCTGGACCTTGAATGTGCAGCACGCCTTCACGCCGAACGTGTCGCTGGAAGTGGCGTATGTCGGCAACCACGGTTTCAACCTGACCGGCATCCGCGACATCAACCAGCCGCCCGTGGGCTCCGGATGGACTCCGGCAGCAAAGCCGCATGCTTGGCATCCGCTCCTGTCTACGATACTTGCGCGGCAAACCCCGACGACCAGGCCGCGGCCGAGCAGGCTGCCCGGCCCTTCAACACGAAGTTCGGTTTCCTGAGCAATATCTTTCAGATGGGGAACATCTACAAGTCCAACTACAACGGTCTGCAGACAACTCTCACGGCGCGCAATTATCATGGATTCAGCGCCGTGGCCGGGTACACGTACTCTCACGCTCTCGACAATGTGGGCGCGAACTGGCACTTCGGGTACGGAGCCGGCTTGCCGATGGATTCGTACAACACAGGCCGGGAGTACGCCACCAGCGACTTCGACATGCGCCACCGGCTGACGCTCTCGCTCACCTACGTGATCCCGGGCAAGAAGTCGTTCGCGCAGATGCTGGAAGGGTGGCAGCTCACGTCCATTGTGACCTCGACAGCCCGCAACCCTGGGGCGTCATTGACTTGGGAACGGACGTCTCCGGAACGGGAGCCATTGCCCGTCAGCCCGCCGGCCAACAGCCCGAATCGATGGGACTTCTTCGGGAATCCCAATGCCTTCACGTCTGGTTCCACGCCGATTCCCTTCTTCGGAGGTGCCAGCAATGCGAGCTTGCGCCGCCAAGGCGCTCGCCATGGACGGAGGGTCACCCGGTCTGGCGACTGCCGCGCTCAACGTGTGTGGGCTGCTACGCAAAGGGCGGTGCGATGCTGCTTCCGCCGGCCTTCGGAACGTTCGGCACGATGGGGCGCAACTCGTTCAAGGATTCCGGCTTCCGCAACTGGGATTTCTCGATCGCAGAAGAAGTGGAAGTTCACGGAACGGTTCAGCGCGCAGTTCCGCGCCGAATTCTTCAACGTTCTCAACCACCCCAACTTCGCCAATCCGTATGGCGGCCAGAATGGCTTCGGTCTCAACGATCCCTCGGCGGGAGGATTCGGCTGCGGCTGCGTCACACCGGACGTAGCGGCGGCCAACCCGGTCATCGGATCAGGAGGCGCCCGGGCCGTGCAGTTGGGCTTGAAGCTGCTGTTCTAATCGCTGCTGATCCTCGGCAGTGCCAGGGGCCAGGCAATCGCCTGGCCCCTTCGCATTTTGGGGCGCTTTTGGTGAGCGTTCAGAGCTGATCTGTACCTGAAATAGGAAGTTAATTCTGGGGAACAGCTGCAGACAGCGGCGGTGAGATAACGCAACTGGGGAAAAGGCCCAGCGAGCAGCGCCCCTACAAGTAGAAGATTCCCTGCTAAGACGCCGCCTCCAGATCGCCTCGCCACCACCGCGCGGAATAGACGATGACCGCGGCGGCCAGCCATCCGGCGGCGTACATCGGCTGAGCTTTCCATCGGAAGACGGCCGAATGCATCATGCCGAACCAGGAAAACGCGGATGCCACCAGGCACCACACGGCGGCGCGGCCAAAGTTTCGGTCGATGACTTCGGTGATGACCGCCGCGACGACCAGCACCAGAAACAGGAAGCCGTTGCCGAGCCCTTGCAGCGACGACCAGTAGATCGAGCCGTTCAGCGCCGCTTGCACGGCGGGGTTCGAGGCGGAAAGCTTCAGCGCGGGCAGCGCGGAGTTCACCGCCGAGGACACCACCGCGCCCGTGGGCAGAACCAGCCCGAGAAGCAGCGCGCTCAGATACTTCCGGTCGACGCGGCGCAAAGCCGCCAGCCCCACGCCCACGGACACATAGGCGATCATGGCCGCCAGAATGGGCCACGGAAATAGCTGGGCGATGAAGATCGTCAGGCCGCTCGAGACCACCAACAGAAAAATGACGGGCGTCCAGAGGGCGAAGCTGATGCGCGCCCCTATGGCCTTGTACGGCGGGTGCATGGCGTAGACCACCGGGGTGATGACGCCACCCGCGACGCCGCACAGCAGCGTGCCCAGGCCATCCCACGCCACCACGCTGCGCACATCGTAATTGTCTCCCGCGGCCGCGGCGCCCTCGACGGAAGCGATGTCCTGCAGAATCTGATAGATAGCCATGGGCGCAATCACGGAAAGATACGGCACCGCCAGCCCCAGCGCCCGCAGAGGCCCGAGCGACGCCACGAACGGCGCCCCCAGCGACAATCCCGGCCACACCGGGCGCACATACCCGATGCCGAGCCCAACGGCCAGTGGGATGATCCACGCGGCGATAAACGGCGGGATTCTCCACCTCGTGATGGGCACATTCCCCAAGACGCTGACCGCCACGATGACCAGCGCGACCAGGCCCACAAGTGGCTGATCGAACACGCGTTGCAGCAGCATCAGGGCGAGATAGCTGTACATGGCGGCGGCAAACACGGTCATCGAGGCAGGAACGGGGATGAAACGCCGGAACGCCGCCGCGAAGGGCGCCGCCACCAGCTTGATGACGCCCGTCCACACGACCGCCGCCGCTCCCACCCGCCAGGCAAGCACCTCGTCGTGCGTCTGCAAGTATGTGGGGACCATAATGGCCAACGTGTAGGCGATGATCGCGGGGACGTTGTTGCCGTAGACGTGAGCGGTTACGTCCGCGCGGCCTTCCCTTCTGCGCAGGCTGACCGCCAGCCAAGTCAGGCCGGCCGATCCGACAAGGAAGCCCAGCGCGTAGCCGGGCAACAGGTGCGCGATGCTGAACTCGCGGGAAATTCCCAGCGGTAGAAGCAGGAACACGGGAATGATCATCTGGGCGATGTTGAAGCCCAGCTGCGCGATGGTGGCGTCGATATCCCCGCGTTGGGGGGCCCACCATCGGGGCGATCTCGAGATCTGGTCGGCTGCCATGGCGAATGCCCTCAATGCGGGATGAAAACGGTCCGGCCGCTCAAATCTTGAATGACTCCAAGGTCCCCGGAGCAAACAGCTCCCGCGGGGTCAACGGGCGCTTCGAGAGGCCCTGCTCGTAGTGGTAGCGCAGAAAGGTATCGAGCGTACGCACGTTGGGCTCAAACCCATAGGGCCAGAAATCCTCGCCCATCATGGCGCGGGTTTCCTCCACGTGCCGGAGGAGCCAGGGAAGCATGAATTTCAGCGCCGAGGTGTAATACAGGTCGTGGTAGACCTCCTGCTGCGCCAGCGCGAACGCCTTGCACAACGATTGCGCCACCCAGGGATTCTTCTGGTAGACCTCGCGCCGGATCACCACGGTGTGCATGATGGGAAAAAGGCGCGTCTTGAGGAAGTAGGCGCGCTCCACGGTTTCGTAATCCTCAAACAGACGCTTCACGGCGCCGGAGCCGCGCGTGAAGGTGGAGGGCGTCGGCGCGGTATAGATCGCGTCGATCTGGCCGGCATCGAGCATCGCGGCGAGCGTGGAGGTCTCGGGAATCGGCTGCAAGCGAATGTCGGCGGGCAGCGAGAGCGGGAGTTTTTCAAAGCGTCCCGGCTGCTCGAGCCCGCCGTTGAAGTAGGAGACGCTCTTGACCGGAACGTTGTACTCATCGCTCAGCATGCCGCGAATCCAGACCCCGGCCGTCATCTGGTATTCGGGGGTGCCCACGCGCTTGCCGATCAGATCCTTCGGCTCCCGAATACCGCTGTTGCGGTTGATGTAGATGCAGGAGTGCCGGAAGAAGCGCGAGGGGAACACGGGAATGGCGATGAAGGCAGGCGCCTCGGAAAACAGGGAGAGCACGTAGGAGGACAGCGACATTTCCGCGATGTCGAACTCCTGATGCCGGAGCATGCGGAAGAAGACTTCCTCGACGGGGAGGCTCAGGCAGGTGAGCTGGATCCCATCGATGGGAATGCGGTCATCGAGAAGCGCGCGCGTACGATCGTAATTGCAGCAGGCCATGGACAACTGAAGCTTGGGCATTAGCGTTTCCCCGGCCGAACAATCTTTCGAAAGAGTCAAAACCTGCGCCTCAGGGGTTAAAACCCCTGATGAAAAGGCATTCTCTATGTCGGAGCTGAAGCTCCGACCCCCAAAATGCGTTTTTCTCCCGCATGCCGTGAAGCCGACAAGGCTCGGCGGCGATCATTCCACACCCCTCGGGCTGCTAGAGATTACACGGAAAGCATTCCCTGGGGAAGAGTTACGGAGGCGCGCCGGTGCGTGGGGCGACGCGGCATCTGCCCGGTCCGGCTTATCGGGACCGGGCGCTACAAAAGCGGTTTGCTCCTCTAATTCAGCAAGGGGATGCTTTTCGCCGGTGGCGGTTGCGGCACGGTGCTCAAGAACGCGCGAATGTCGGCCAGCTCGGCGTCGGACACGACTTTCGCGGTGTAGGGAGGCATCTGGCCGGTGGGCTGACGCACGTAGGCGATGAAATGGCGGAGTTCGACGGGGCGAGGAGCGAGTCGCGCGCCCGAGAACGGAGATCCCTGACCCTCGTGGCCATGGCATTCGTAGCAGCCGTAACTGGTGTAAAGCCGCTTGCCATTTTCGGCGTTCGCTGCGGCGGGAGTCTCCGCCGGCGGAGTTTTCGCGGCGTCCTGAGCGTGCGCCTGCTGGCGGGCAAACATCAACAGCGCAGCCACGGCCACGAGTGCGGCGATTCTACCTGCTTTCGACAAGATGCGAATCTTCACGCCTGCCTCCTTAGCGCGGCTGTGTGACCACGTCGACCAGGGCCGGCTCGCCGCGCTCGACCGCCTCGACGGCACGGTGGATCGCTGGCCCGAGATCCTTGGGATCGGTGATCGGTCCCTCGGCGTGCAGGCCCATGCTCTGCGCCAGCCTCGCGTAATCGATATTCGGACGGATGAGCGTGGTGCCGATGTTCGCGCGCGTGATGCCGCGGTTGTGCCGATCGGCCATGCGCTGCACGTGCATGAGCTCCTGATTATAGCCGCGGTTGTTGTGCATGATGCTCAGCAGTGGAATGCCGTTATGCGCGGATGTCCACAAAATTCCCGGCGCATACATCAGATCTCCGTCGCACTGGATATTGACGCTCAGCCGGCCATATTTCCGGTTGGCCAGGGCCGCACCAAGGGCGGCGGGCGCACCGTAGCCAATGCCGTGGCCGCCTGCGCCTCCGATGAACTGATAATGCTTGTCAAAGGCCCACAACCGCCGCGGCCAGTTGCTGACCCAGGGAGTCACGTCCGACACCAAAGACCAATCCTTGTCCTTGATCTGCGCCCACAGCTCCGCGCACAGGCGGGCGGTGCTGACCGGGCTGGCGTCCCAGGCGTAGGTCGCGTCCGTGCGGGCCTGCTCGAGGGATCTCTGCTGCGCGGCGGCCAGCTTCGCGCCTCGATCCTGGAAGGCGCGCTTGCGATCGTCGGTGAGCAAGTGTTTAACCGCCTCGATCAGCGACGGCAGGGTCGCCTCCGCGTCGGCGGCCATGGCCAAATCGACTTCCGTGTAGCGCTGGAAGTCCTGGTAGTTGTTTTTCAAGTAAAGGTCGTTGGCCGTGATGCTGATCAGCTTTGCCCTGGGGTTCGCGATAGGCGCGGAGGAGCGATGCAGCTGGTCGCGGAAGGAGTTGACCGTACCCCAGAAGTCGGTGACTTCGAGGCCCAAAATAACGTCCGCATCCCGGACCAGGGCGTCGCTTCGCCCCGACTGGTTCAAGGGGTGGCGCGAGGGAAAGTTCATCCGGCCTCCCTGGTCAACGACGGGGGCCTGCAGTGCCTCGGCAAGTTCGATCAGCAACGCCAGGCCGGCGGCCGTGCGTGCGACGCGGTCGGTGATAATGACGGGGTTTTCGGCCGCCACCAGGAGCCGCGCCGCTTCGGCCACCGATCCTGAGTCACCCTGCGGGGGCGTCGCCAAAGTAAGCTTAGGAACGCGCAATCCGGAATTTTCCTCGGCCGGCCGCTCTTGCAGCTCGCTATCGGCCACCAGCAGCACCGGTTCCATCGGCGGGGTCATCGCGACCTTGTAGGCGCGCACGGCGGACTCGGCAAAGTGAGGCAGCGAGGCGGGCTGATCATCCCACTTCACGAAATCGCGCACCGTCGCCGCGGGGTCCTGCGCGCTGTGGACCCATTCCACGCCCGGTCGCCTCGTGGTGGCGTCCACCATGTTGCCCATAATCATGTAGACCGGCACGCGGTCGCAAAAGGCGTTGTAAATAGCCATGGTGGCGTGCTGCATTCCCACGGTGCCGTGGAGAAACACGCCCAGGGGCTTGCCTTCAATTTTGGAGTATCCGTGAGCCATGCCGACCGCCGACTCCTCATGGCAGCAGGTGATAAATTCAGGGGCCTTGTTCCCTCCGTAGTTGATGACCGATTCATGCAGCCCGCGATAACTGGAGCCCGGATTGGCGGCGATGTATTCGATGCCCAGCGACTTGATGATGTCGACCATGAAGTCGGCGCCAGGCCGGTCGGTGGTCAGCACCTCGACGTTTGCAGGATTGCCGGTCTCGGCTTCCTTTGACATGGGCGGGGGGGCAGGCGAACGCGGCGCGGGATCGGTGGCGGCCACAACACTCTTGCCCGCAACAAGCGCGGCCATCCCGGCCGCAGAGCCCTTCAAGAAATCGCGACGCTTGACCGAATCTTTTTTCGACTTCGCCACAGGATTCGCCTCCCTTGAGTACGACGCGCAGCATATAATATCAGACGCGGCCGCATCGCAGACGTTGGTTTTTCTTGCCTGGTTGAGGACCCGCACACACGACGCACACTTTCTCATCGGAGGTGGTCCTGGTGAAGATTTCACGACTCAGCCTGGCGGTCGCGCTGGTGTTCGCGCTGAGCGGAACGACGGCGCTCCCGCAGGAAAAAGCCCGCGCGGAAAGAACGCAACCGCTGGTCCTGACAGGCGCGGTTCCGCTGCCCAACGTGGTGGGCCGCATCGATCATCTGGGATTCGACGGGAAGGGGCATCTGTTTATCTCCGCGCTGGGCAACAACACCGAGGAAGTGATCGATCTATCCGCCGGAGCGCGGGAGCGGACGATCAGCGGGATCCCCCGGCCGCAAGGCGTTGTGTATGCCCGGGAGTTCAACAAGCTGTTCATCGGAAGCGACGAGGGCAAGCTGTATATCTACGACGGGGCGTCGTTCACCCTGATCGCGTCGATCGACTTCGGCGACGATGTGGATAACCTGCGCTACGATGCGGCCAGCAAGCGCGTGTACGTCGGCTACGGCGATGAGGAGGCGGGAGCCATCGCGATGGTGGATGCCGCGACGAACAAGCGGCTCGAGCAAGAGTTCAAGCTCGGCGCCCATCCGGAATCCTTTCAGTTGGAGAAGTCGGGGCCGCATATCTACGTCAATCTTCCCGACCTGAAACAGATCGCGGACATCAATCGCAGCACGGGGGCCATCGCGCGATGGCCCGTCAGCCTGGAAGGCAATTTCCCGATGGCGCTGGATGAAGCCGGGCACCGGCTGTTCGTGGCCACGCGGGCGCCGGCACGCATGGCTGTGTTCGACACGAACATCAGGCCGCATGGTCGCTGCCCTGCCCTGCGTGCAGAACTCCGACGACCTGTTCTTCGACTCGGCCCGCAAGCGCGTGTACGTGGTCGGAGGGGAAGGCTATCTCAGCGTCTTTCGAGAGGTTGATCCCGATCATTACCAACTTCTGGCCAAAGTGCCGTCCGCTCTGGGGGCGCGTACCGCGGGTTATCCGGGCAAGGGCTTGAAGGGTTTCGACCAGTTTTACCTGGCGGTGCCGGCGCGCGCCGATCACGGCGCCGAGGTGTTGATCTACACGGTCCAGGATTAAGTCGTCCTAGCGGCCTTCTTTCGGCGCGGGCACGTCCAGCGTCCGGATCAGCCAGGGAATAATCACGGTTCGGAAGATCACCGGGTCCGGCAATACCTTCACCTGCCGGCCCAGGTGACCACCCTTCGGATTGATCCACGCTTCCTTCGGAACGTCACCGTTGCTCAGGAGCAGGTAGGCGTCCGAAATGGGAACCTGCGTGTCCAAGGCGCCGGCGATGATAAGCATCGGCGAGGTCGGCTGGCCGATCAGTTTCTGGTTGACCAAGGACATCTTGGGGAACATCTCCGCCAGGTCGTCCACGGTGTTGGCGCCCTCGAAGATGGACCTCATCGCCAGCGTCAGACCGAACAAATACTCGCGATTGCCCAGGAGGTCATTCCTCAAGAAATCCTTCTGAAAGAAGGCGTGCACGGGTGGAGACTGAACGACCACTCCCTTCAAGCGCGCGTGCTCGATGATCGCCAGCTTGGTTCCCCAATACCCGCCGAAGCTCTGCCCGTCGACGGCGATCTTCGCCGGGTCCACGTCGGGGCGTGTCACGAGGTAATCAATGACGCGGGAAAACATGCGCTCGGCCGTCACGCCGGCTTTGATCGGAGCCTGCCCCGTGCCGGGCCCGTCCACGGCGAAGAAACCGATTCCGTAGGGGAGAATGGCGCTGAAGTTCATGGCCATGTCTTCCTTGCGGCTATCGAGCCCGCTGATCGCAATCACGACCGGCACCGGACCCTTGGCATTCTTGGGCAGCCGCAGATACCCGACGATTTCCGTACCCTCAAATGGAATCTGCACCACTTCGAGAGGCGGGTCCATCAGCCGCGCGTTGGCGAGAAAGGCCTCGAGAGCCTTGGCGTAGGATTGCGTTTTGCCCGCCGAAGAAGGCACGGGCCACCGGCCAAAGGAATAGAGGCGCCAGGCGCGGATGTAGGCGGCGCTAGCCTGCGCCGGGTCGCTCGGTTCGAGCGCCTTGCCCTGCGCCAGGTAGCGGCCGGCAACCTTCATGAACGCCGCGGCCCATTCGTCATCATCCATCTTGGTGACCGAAGCGAATGCCTCGCGCACGTCCGCGGGATCGAGACCAATCAACGGATACATCCCGTCTTCCGCGCGCCGGATGGCCTCGGCCTTCACTTCGTCGAGCGTGCGTTCGCGCCGCTCCTGCGCCCAGGCGGGGCGGGCAACCAAGGAACAGGACAGCAGCAACGAAGCAAGGGTGCTCAGACACGCAACGCATCGAACTCGACACATCGATGGCCTCCCGTCAGATGGCGCAGGTGGTATGGAACCGTCAAAAGTCTACGGCAGATTCATCGACAGTGCCAGCGGCGCGATGCTAGACTTGCCCTGCCGCATGGCTCCTGTTGCTCGCCGCTCGACCGGACCTGTGGCCACTTTTCCAGCGCGGCTGCACCGAGCTTTAACAAGGCGAGCAAAAGGCTCGGCCGGGAATATCTGCCAGCCCCCTGAAGGGAATCACTTCGCGAACGAGGTTTTCGGATGGCGAACGTCACCAAACTAAGGGTCAATCAAACGATCTACGAGATCGACGCCGATGCGCAAACGAGCCTGCTGAGCGTGCTGCGCGAGCAACTCGATCTGACGGGCTCCAAATACGGCTGCGGCGAAGGCCAGTGCGGCGCCTGCACGGTGCTCGTCGAGGGACAGGCCCGGCGGTCGTGCGTCACGCCGGTGGGCGCGGTGGCCGGCAAAGCCATCACCACGATCGAGGGGCTGGCGCAGGGCGACCAGCTGCACCCGCTGCAACAGGCCTTTCTCGACGAAGGCGCGATGCAGTGCGGCTACTGCACGTCCGGGATGATTCTTTCGGCCGTCTCCCTGCTGAACGCGAAGGCGAACCCTTCCGACGCCGAGATTTTGGGGGCCATGCAAGGCAACATCTGCCGCTGCGGCACTCATCCGCGCATTGTGGCCGCGATCCGCCGCGCCGCGCGCGTCTGGAAGGAGCCCCGCCGATGACACAGAAATTTGATTCCCGGTTTTCGCCGGAGCCGGAACGCTACGAATTTGCCGAGGCGCCCGCATACCGCTTCGAAACCGGCCGGCGCGAGTTTTTCAAATTGTTCGGCGCGGGACTCGCGGTCCTGTGCGTGCTGGAGCGGCAGGCGTTCGGACAGGAAACAGCCGGCGTGCGGATGCCGGATCACCCGGCTCCCAAGACGATCGGAGCGTGGCTGCACATCGGTGAGGACGGCGCGGTGACGGTGTTCACCGGCAAGGTGGAGGTGGGGCAAAACATTCGGACCTCTCTCAGCCAGGGCGTCGCCGAAGAGCTGGGCGTCGACATCGGCTCGATCCGAATGATCATGGGCGACACGGACAAAGTGCCCTTCGACATGGGCACGTTCGGCAGCCTGACGACACCGGTGATGAATCTGCAGCTGCGGCGCGTGGCGGCGTCGGCGCGCAACATTTTGATCGATCTGGCGGCGGCGCAATGGAACGCGGACCGCCAGCAATTGTCCGTTGCGGGCGGCAAGGTCATGGACAGCATCTCCAAGCGCTCGGCCGATTACGGAACTCTGGTCCAGGGGCACGAAATCGCGCAGCTTGTGTCCGTCGACGACTCCCTGCGCCCCGCCGCGCAGTGGAAGGTGGCCGGGCAATCCGCGCCGAAGGTCGATGGCCGCGACTTTGTGACCGGAGCGCATCGCTATCCATCGGACCAGAAGCTTCCGGACATGCTGTACGGGAAGATCGTCCGCCCCACGTCGTTCAACGCCACGCTGGTCTCCGCCGACACGCAGGAGGCGGAAAAGATTCCGGATGTCCGGGTGGTGCGCGATGGCAATTTCATCGGCGTGGCCGCGCCCAGTTCCGCGGCTGCTTCTCGCGCCGCCGCCGCGATCCGCGCGGAATGGAAAGCGGACGAGCAGCCATCCTCTCGCGAGTTGTTCGACTACCTGAAGAAGAATCCTGTCGCGCAGCAGGAGGTGGCCGGCGCGCCGCGGTACGAAGTGGGGGCGGTGGAGCCCGCGCTGGCTTCGGCCGGCCGCCGGTTGCAACAGACTTACAATGTCGCCTATATCGCGCACGCACCGCTGGAACCGCGCGCCGCGCTGGCGCAGTGGAGCGGAGATCGGTTGACCGTGTGGACCGGCACGCAGCGGCCCTTCGCTGTGCGCAGCGAACTGGCTGCCGCGTTCCACGTGCCGGAAGAAAATGTCCGCGTGCTGGTGCCGGACACCGGCTCGGGCTATGGCGGAAAACACTCGGGAGAAATGGCCGTCGAGGCGGCGCGACTGGCCCGCGCGGCCAGGCTTCCGGTCAAACTGGTCTGGACGCGGGAGGAAGAGTTCACTTGGGCGTATTTCCGGCCCGCCGGCGTCATTGAGATCACGAGCGCCGTGGACCACGACGCCAAGATCACCGCCTGGGAGTTTCACAACTATAATTCCGGGGCGGCGGGCCTGCGCACCTACTACGATGTTCCCAACCAGAGGATTCAATTTCACGCCACGAAGTCGCCGCTGCGGCAGGGGTCGTACCGCGGGCTGGCCGCCACAGCAAATCATTTCGCCCGCGAAGTCCACATGGACGAACTGGCTCGCCTGGTGAAGATGGACCCGCTGGAATTTCGCCTGAAGAATCTGAAGGACGAGCGCCTGCGAGCCGTGTTTGTAGCCGCGGCGGAAAAGTTCGGCTGGACAAAAGCCAAAGCGGCAGGGCACGGCTACGGAATCGGCGGCGGTTTTGAGAAACTGGGCAACGTGGCGACGGCGATCGAGGTGGCGGCGGATCGCGCGACGGGCCGCGTCACCATCGTGCGCGTGGTGACGGCGTTTGAATGCGGCGCCATCGTGAACCCCGATCAGCTGCGCAATCAGGTGGAAGGCGCGAACATCATGGGGCTGGGCGGGGCGCTATTTGAGGCCATCGAATTCGAGAACGGGCATATCCTCAACGGGCGCTTCTCGAAATATCGCGTGCCCCGGTTCAGCGACGTTCCGCCGATCGAAACGGTGCTGATCAACCGCACGGACGTGCCGTCGGCCGGCGCGGGCGAAGCTCCGATCGTCGGCCTGGCTCCCGCGATCGCCAGCGCCATCTTTGACGCCACCGGCGTGCGCCTGCGGTCCTTGCCGCTGGTGCCGCACGGCCTCAAGCTTTCCTGACGAGCACACGCACCTTTTCCTTAATGTAGGAGAGGGGGCGGTCGATTCATGGAGGTGGAAAGGTCGGGCGCGCGGCAGACGGCGCCAGCCGAGGCTTGCTGTTTCCCGTGAAAACCACGCGCTGCTGGTTATGTAACTGCGATGGGCAACTTGTTCTCGGTCTGCGCGGCGCGCTTGTTCTGGTAGAGCGCCTCATCGCACCGCTTCATCAACTCCTCGGCAGTTTCCCCGACGATAAAATTGGTCCACCCAGCGGAAGACGAGACGGCCACGGATTCCCCACCACAATCCACGCTCAGCCCGCTCAAGCGGTTCAGCACGTGGCGCACCTCTTCCGGTTTGCATTCCGGCAGCAAGATCAGGAATTCATCCCCGCCCAGGCGCACGGCTAAATCCGAACCCCGGATGGCTCGAATGAGCCGCGCCGCGAACCGCCGGATCACCTCATCCCCGGCGCCATGGCCATACTTGTCATTGATCTGTTTCAGACCGTTCAAGTCCAGCATCAGGATGGTCAGCGGGCGCTCGTGCCTCTGCGCCCGGGCCATCTCTTCGGCCAGACGCTGTTCTCCCGAGCGCCGGTTGTTCAGCCCGGTCAGCGCGTCCAGGACAGCCAGTTTGTAGACCTCTTCGGTGCGCGCTTCCATCTTGCCCAGCGTTTCCACCTGCTGGCCCATATGGCGCTGGATGCGATGAATCTGCAGTTGCTGGTACACCGTATAAACGTTGAACAGCAACACGAGTCCCACCAGCGCGCGCGTGGCCAAATCCAGACTATCGGAAACTTTACTTTGCGAGAGCAGTCCGGGGAAGGCAAACGAGGCTATCCCCAGCGTCAACAGCAGGGTGACCAGCACCATCGTCGACCACATCCCCCACTGTCGCCGCTCCACCTGAACGATGCTGGCGCGGATCTGCTCCGCCTGCATCGGAGTCGGATCTGTCGGTGCTTGCGCCTGCCCTGCGGTCATGTGCCCCCCAAGCACGGCCATTCCGCCATATGCCCTATATTATCGTAGGCATTTCCGGTGTCCGACAACCCGCCCCGCTCCGTGTTCCCAAGTCGTTACTGACGAGGGTGTTCGGCTGACAGGCGAAGATTACAGCTTCCGTTAACAAGGGGTCACGGGAACCATAACGAGCAAAGGTTCCGCGCACATGGCCTGTGGCGCTGTTTCGAATCTTCCTCCCAATTTTGCCAAATCAATATAAAATCATGCCGTTACATTGCGTGGGGCCCGTAGCTCAGCGGTCAGAGCAGCGGACTCATAATCCGTTGGTCCTAGGTTCAAATCCTAGCGGGCCCACCATATCCGGCCGCAAGACGAACCACGTCCTCAAGCGGTATGCATGCGGAGCGCCAACCAGATTGTCGGACCTGGCACGAATGTCGGGCCAGGACCGGCGATGAGCTCTCGCACCCTCCCGACTTGCCCGTCTAGACGAATAACTAAAAGTACAAGCTTCCCGAGAACTCGGTTCGAGCCATCAAGAAACTTGAGAAGTCGGTTGCTTCTCATTGAAGGAAAAACGAGTTTTCAGCTAGACACAAAAAAGCCGCCCGGTCAGGCGGCTCAACATCCGAGGAGGATTGAGTTCCCCCTCTACTACGTGTGCGGAAACCTCGTAATTCGGGCCTTCAAGTCGTGTAAGTCGCTGAAAACACACGGCAAACTTTTTTGGACAAAATGGCGTTACTCGCCGTCGAATTTGGGATAGGGACGACCGGTGGCCTCAGCTCGGTCTTCGCGGCTCATACCGTCCTCATAGTTGCCGATCCTAACGTGGTCCTCATGTTCAGGGGGCATCAGGTTATAGAGTTCCTCTTGCAGCTCCCGAAATTCCACGGATAAGGTTGATTCCCGTTGATATCGAAGCTCGATCACCTTTCGTCGAAGCTTCACCTGAAACAAGTCTGCCAAGTTCGGAACGTGGGACTTGCTAATTCCAATCGCTTGCCCAGCATCGCGCACCGTAAGGCCGTCAATCCGTAGCGCGATGAATGCTGCGCGTTCTTCTGGGCTGCCCACTATCGACAGCTCCGGCGTCTTTAGCAATAAGCGGAGCAGTTCCTGCGGTGTCATCGCAAACCTTGCAACAGTCATCGTACACCAGAATTTGAGTCCATGGGGCCAGAATGGGGCCAGCCGCGCAAGAACCGGCCGTTTTGCAAGGGCTTTTCGCGGGGAGCACCCGACTCATAATCCGTTGCTCCTAGGTTCAAACGCGACTTGCTGCGCTAGACATACAACAACATTTAAAACTCTGTGACGTGGGGCACCTGTTGGGTATATAGAGCGGGGGTGAGAACCCCGGCTCGAAGACCGGCAGGCAAGCGACGTGATCAACGACTGCGCGTAGGGAGGATCCACGTGAAGCATCATTCGTTTCGGAACTTGTTTCTGGTTCTGTTGGCAGGCTTCGCGCTCGCTCCAGCGCCCGCATCGGGCCAGCGGTCGTGCGAAAGCCTTGCGTCCCTCAACATTCCGAACGTTACAGTAACGATGGCGAAGTCCATCGAGGAAGCGGGTTTCGAGGTTCCCAGTTTGCCTGGGAGGTACGGCACGCCGCCGGGGTTGAAGGTATCGGTACCGTTTTGCCGCGTGGCGGGTTTCGCCGCGCCGACCAGCGACTCCCACATTTCGTTCGAGGTCTGGCTGCCCATCGCCGGGAATTGGAACGGGAAGTACCTGGGAGTCGGCAATCCCGGGTTCGTCGGGGCCATCGGCTACGGTGGGATGTCGCGGGAAGTTTCGCGCGGCTATGCGACCGCATCCACGGATACAGGGCATTCCGACACCGAGGCCAGCGGCGCGCTCCCGCCGTGGGCCATCGGGCATCCGGAAAAAGTGGCGGATTGGGGCCACCGCGCGGTCCACGAAATGACGGTGGCCGCGAAACAGATCATCCAGGCGTATTACGGCAAGGCCCCGAGGCTATCTTTCTGGAGCAGTTGCCACGAGGGCGGCAATCAGGCGTTGACCGAAGCGCAGAAGTATCCGACAGACTATGACGGCATCGCCGCCGGGGATCCCGCGTATTACATCACGCACCTTCAGGCCGTCTCGGTGTACCTCTCCTGGGTGTCGCTGAAGGATGGCGTGAAGGCGCCCGGCTACATTCCGCCGAGCAAGTATCCCGCAATCCACCGGGCGGTGCTCGATGCCTGCGATGCTCTCGACGGCGTCCGCGACGGCATCATTGAGAACCCGGTGAGCTGCCATTTCGATCCGGCAACCATCCAGTGCCCGGCCAAAGAGGACGACGCCTCCTGCCTGACGCCGGCGCAAGTGCAGACCGCCCGGCGGGTTTACGCCGGAGCGAAGTTCGCCGACGGCACCCCGATCTATCCGGGACTCGAGCCGGGCAGCGAACTGGATTGGGGCATGATGCTGGGCGGTCCGAATCCGATGGCCATCAACGTCGGCTTCTTTCAAAACGTTGTATTCCAGGATCCCAACTGGGATTACCGCACGTTCGATGTGGACCGCGATACGCGCCTTGCCGACGCCAAGGTCGGCGCCATGGTGAACATGACGGATCCGAATCTGCGTCCCTTTAAGGAGCACGGGGGAAAACTGCTGATGTACCAATCCTGGCAGGAGGCGGCGATTCCTCCGGCCGGCCTGGTGGATTACTACCAGCGCGTCCAAGCGGCGATGGGCGGCCCAAACGAAACGCAAAATTTCGTCCGCTTATTCATGGTGCCGGGAGAGGGGATGTGCTCCGGGTTTGGGGTCCGTGGACCGGGTGCGTGGGATGCTTTCGATGTGATCGAGAAGTGGCGCGAGACGAACGTTGCTCCAGACAAGATCGTTACTTCACACCGCGTGGGCGGCGTTATTGACCGCACACATCCGGTATGCCCTTACCCCCAGGCTGCGATCTACAAAGGGACCGGCGACCCATACGACGCAGCCAGTTTCACCTGCGGAATTCCGAAGCGGTGAGGGACAGGGTTAAGAACCTTTAGCCGGATAATCGAAGGTCTTCCGGCGGCCGCCGCGCGAATGCTCCACCTCCCGCTTGACGCGCCTCCCGGAGAAGTTGGTCCTGGCAGGAAGTTGCGATGAAGGCCGTCACGTCCAAGAATTAGAATCTAACCGCTTATGGCACCGATGGCGAGCCGGTTCGGGACGAAAGGGCGAAGGAGAAACGCATTTAGTGGCGCGAATGCGCAGAAATAACTCCGGCGCCCTGCGGCAACACCAGTAAGCACGTTGCGGCGCGAAGGGATCGCAGGGCCCGGAAGCTCGAGGACTTTTCCCCGGATGCGGCAGGAATGCTATCTTGCTTGCGCCGCCCGCTTCAGCGAGTCGTCCGCATAAGTCTTGCAACCGGCCTGCAGCGGTCCTGCAATCTGCGCACATTGATTGAATGCGTCCGCGGCTTCCTTGAATTTGCTCAAGTTTTGATAGTCTCCGCCCAGAACGAGGTAATCGGCCGCATCTGGAGTAGCAGCATTCTGCGTTGCTTCCTGGAGTTCCCTCACCGACTCGTCGAATCGTGCCTGGCGGAAATAGATCAGACCGAGACCGCTGTGCGCGGTGGCTAGCACCTGCTTTTTGTACACGGCGAATTGCTCCTCAGACGTGTATGCAGGCATTTTCGGATTCTTCATCAGCTCGATTGCTTGCTTCACGTAATTCTCGGCTTTCTCCAGCTTCTTCTCCGCGTCTGGATCCTCGCGGTTATACGCGCGCGCCATGGTCGCTCCGGTGACCGCCAAAAGAGTGGGGTCATCCGGGAAACGGGCCATGCCCTGGTCGACACACGCATAGAAACCCGTCATATCGTGTTTGGCGAAGTACGCCTGCGCAAGCTCTTCGTACACCTCGTCGGCGCGACCGCTCGTTGGGTACCGGTTGGTGAAATCGTTGCCTAGCTTGATCTTCTTGTCGAGATCTTGCTCGCCGTGAAACTTCCCGTAGGCCTGCTCCGCCTTCGGATCGCCGAGACCTTTTTCCTCGATTTCCCTGACCGTCTGATTGCCGTCCCGTTGCGTGAGCGTGTTCTTTACGGGTCCCGTGTTCGTCGTGCCTTGCGCGCGCGCAATAATCGGCAACGAAAGACTCGCCGCTATCACTCCGATGGCTATCCAGATCGCCGAATTCACTTTTGGTATTTTCATAATTTACAGCCTCCTGATTTCAGCCCAGCCGCCTCCGAGCTCGCGGCAGAAAAGCCCTGTAAGTGCCACCCTCACCCAGAACTTCATCATACAAGCACTCGCAGCCTAGCTCAACCGCCAGATAACCACGGCACCATGCACCGCGTGCGTCGAGTCCGCCGCGCAAGCGGCTCCGTTCGAAGCGGTAAGACTCGCGGTCGAACGCCGGACCTCCCGGCTCGTGGACTTCCACCGAGCGCAAGTGACGAAATCGGGGTAGAATGCCGCGAGTTTGGGTACAGCGGTAGGAAGCCTGGTAGATGGAATCCGCTGCCCATCCAAGATGTGCGGCGTTCCGGAGTGGGAGGCCTGCCGCAGCAGGGGAAAACGAATATGAAGATCCTCACACTTCTTGCGCTCGTAGCCGCATCGGCGATGGCATCGACGCTGGCGGCGCAGGAGCCTAAGCCCGTTCGCACACAGTCGGGATTGGTCCAGGGCACGAGTGAAAATGGCGTCGCTGTATATCTCGGAGTGCCATTCGCCGCACCGCCCTCGGGCGATCTGCGCTGGCGGGCACCTCAGCCAGTGGCCGCCTGGACGGGTGTGCGCAACGCGGACAGATTCGCTCCGGCCTGCATGCAGAATCCAGTGGTCAACAGGACGCTTGGTCTCGACCCCGTTTCCACCAGCGAGGATTGTCTGTATCTGAACGTCTGGACCCCGGCCAAGTCTCCTCGCGACCATTTGGCCGTAATGGTCTGGATCTATGGCGGTGGGTTCTACATAGGGGCCACTTCCATGGCTTCGTACAACGGCACGAATCTCGCGAGGAAGGGTGTGGTAGTGGTTAGCGTGGCTTACCGACTAGGACCGTTCGGCTTCCTCGCCCATCCCCAACTCACGGCCGAGCAGGGCGGCCATTCGGGTAACTATGGGTTGCTCGATCAGATCGCCGGGCTTCAATGGGTCCGCCGCAACATCGCTGCCTTTGGCGGTGACCCGCATCGCGTGACGATCTTCGGCGAGTCCGCGGGCGGAGTTTCCGTCAGCATGCTGGCGGCTTCTCCGCTGGCCAAGGGTTTGTTCCAGCGCGCCGTTTCGGAGAGCGGCGGATCGTTCGCGCCGGCACGCATTTCGAACGAAGGCGGCGAGAATGTGCCGCCGCTTTCGGTAGCCGAAGCCAGCGGCGTAGCGTTCCTGTCGAAAATCGGCGCGTCGTCCATCGCCGAAGCCCGAAAGATTTCGGCGGAGTCCATCCTCAAGAGCCTTCCACCTGGTTTGGGAGGCGGATTCTGGCCGAATTTCGACGGCTACGTGCTCCCCGGCGACCAGTACAAACTTTATGGAGCGGGGCGTTACAACGACACGCCCATTCTAATCGGAATCAATTCAGACGAGGGCGCACTCTTCGTTCCGGCCACGACCGCCGCGGCCTTTCAGGCGACGGTTCGCTCCGGCTACGGCGAGTACGCCGACAAGATTCTCGCGGCGTATCCCGCAGGCTCGGATGGGGAAGCTTTGCGTTCGGCGCGCGACCTTTCCCGAGATTCTCTGTTCGGCTGGAACACGTGGAGCTGGGCGCGGTTGCAAACGCGCACCGGCAAGGGCAAAGTCTTCGTGTATTACTTCAGCCACCGGCCCGCCTATCCCGACACTCCGCAATTCAAGGGCTGGGGCGCGGCGCACGGCGCAGAGATTGCTTTCGTCTTCGGCAATTTCACCGCTGGCATGCCCGCCAGTGCGGCGGACAAGGCCGTGTCGGACGAGGTTTCTTCCTACTGGGTGAATTTCGCAAAGACCGGCGATCCCAACGGCCCGGGCTTGCCCGCGTGGCCTGTTTTCAACGACGCCAATCCGAGGGTGATGAATCTCAACGATCCGTCGAAGGCGATCCCTCTGCCCAATCTCGAAAAACTCCAGGTTCTCGAAGGCTACTTCGCCTGGCGCCGCAGCCAGGCCGACGCGAAACCCTGAGCGCCTCGATGCGGCAATTGCTGCGGAGGTGACCGCGCATTCTTAAGCCACTGGTTTGTTGCCATACCTGGCCATATATGATGACTAGGGCGCTAAGGGGTCTATCCGGTGCTAGGAAAGGACTGGTCCGTAATCCGACTCACCGGGAGTTGGCGGCGTGGTCCGACGATGAGTTCGGAGCTACCGACGATTCGTGGACTTGCGCCACACCGTGGCGTACTTCTTTCGGTACTTGAGGTCTTCTTCCATGGCCATGAGCCGCTCGGCTGTCAGCCGAATTTGTTCGTCGTTGACGAGGTCGAAAACGCGGCGAAGAACCACCAAAATGTCGTACCGAATCAAAGTGCAGTTCCTTTCAGCCGTGCATTCTTTGAATCGGGCCGCCAAGCCCTTCAGCAGCACTTTGCGCTGGGGTTCGCCGGCTACGCCGACTTTCCACAGGGATTGGAGGCAATGGCGGGCCGTAACAAACCGCTCGTCCTTGGTGACTCGCAGTAGCGCTGCCAGATCCTTTCGCATGCGCCGTTGAGAGTCACTCTTGGCGAGATTGGATAGCACCTGCGCGGCGATCGCCCGCTGCCGGTTGTCGCCGTCCACAAGCGTGCGTAGCAGGTCATCCCATACTTCATACGCCCAATCTACAGGACTGTCGGTAGCTTTGAGCAGTGCCTGGAATGAGGAATTCTGGCGACCCGGATCGGGCGAGCGCAAATCGTCCAACAGTTCTTTGTAAGGTACGGATGGAGTATGCGGCATGAATCTCCCTTAGCCCTTTTGCGCCAACGGAATCAAGTTTCCGAATGTATCGTCCAGGACCGCGGTTGTTACGGGTCCCATCGCGACTGGCGGCTGCGTAAACATCATCCCGGCGGAGCGAAGACGGTCGGATTCGGCGTGAACATCTTCGACCGCGAACGACGTGGAAGGAGTCGCCGGACTCGGAACGCTGCTCCTCCAACATCCGCAATTACAAGCTGAGTTGCAGCGCCACGCCTGATTCATGCGGCAGGCGGGCGCCTGGCCGGAGGCCCAGACCTCCGACGTTATCTTGTCACGGGTGCAACGGGCCGCGATTGCAGATTATTACGGCTTGCCGGGTGCCGGGCTGCTGGGCGCGGGGCTGTTCGCTGGATTCGGACCACGAGGAACCCGCGTGCCCGGCGGCACGTGCGTCAGGGTGTGCACGAAACGCAGCTTCCCCTTCTCTACGCGGAAGAGGTGGGTATCCGGTATTCCGCCGACACCGAAAGTGCAGAACGCGACAACCGTCCCCGTCGTCTCGTCGACGATGAAGCGCCGCGCTACAATGTTGACGCCGGCGGGCACGCCGACCTGGCAGCTATCTTCCGGGACGCCTTTCCCGGTGCGGAGACCGCCTTCGGTCCGGTTACACGGGAATCCCCACGGCACCAGATCGAGCTTCTTTTCCAAGAAAGCATCGAGGTAGGCATTGGCCGCCGCAACTAGGGTGTCGCGGCTATCGCGCTGTTCCGGCGGAATCACTCCCCAATCCTCCCCGGGCGACCACTTGTAGTAGTTGTCGGCGTTGAAGAGCCAGTCGCCTTGCTGCGTGACCAGCGATTCGATCTCCGCGATTTTGTCGTGATTGATCCGGAGGCGCGTGCCGAGGACGTACGGGTGGCTTTTGTCCGTAACGATCACTTCGGTAAATGTCTGGCACGTTGCCGGGTCAATCAAGGTTCGATGAAAATCGATCTTCAGCGGCTTCTGAATGACGCCGGATTTGATGTCGACGAGCTGCATGTTTTCGATATACGCAAGGCCGTTTGCCAGCGGCATACCGGAAGGATCGCCCTTGCTTTGAGCCTCGAGGTAGAGATTGGTGGCCGCTTGCAGGCCCTCCCGCGTGCAGGCCACCTGCGCAAAACTCGCCGCCGGGACCAACAGTGCGGCCGAGAGCACGATCCACTTACCAAGAATACGATTCATCGAACTCCTCCCATTTCATTTGTGTTTCGCGAGCGAGTCTACCACCGAATCACGGGCTCTGAACCGGCATCAGGGTACACCAAGTTCTCCGGCTGCGGGGGCCTTCACCGCCAGCCTGCGAACTCCTGATTGGCGCGGAAAAGCTGGTACTGGCAACATGTCCGCCATCCGATTTATCGGGCACTTTGTCAATCCAGCCCAAACGATTATTCTGAAATGTGACCACAAATCCAGAGACACGCCCGCAGACCCCGCCTCGGAGAGGTTTTTTCCGATCCACGGTTCGATGGTTTCTCATCGGCGTGGCGCTTCTTTGGTCGCTTGCTGTGCTGATCCTTGTGGCGGCCCGCTGGATCGACCCGCCGACCACCGCGGTGCACATGGAGCGCCGCTGGCAGGCCTGGATTCACCACACGCCGTATCATGAACGGTACGACTTCGTTCGGCTGAGCCAAATCTCGCCCGATTTCCAGCATGCGGTGATCGCCGCGGAAGACGCGCGCTTCTACCAGCATCATGGATTCGATTGGCACGCGATGGAAATTGCCGCGGAAGGCGATGTGGAAGGCGGCCGCATTCGCGGAGGCTCCACCCTTACGCAGCAGCTGGTAAAAAACCTGTTCTTCGGAACCGGACGCTCCATCCTCCGCAAGGGCGCCGAGTTCACGCTTGTCCCGGTGGCCGAATTGGTCCTCGGCAAGCGGCGCATTCTGGAACTCTACCTCAACGTGGTCGAATGGGGCCCCGGCGTGTATGGCGCGGAGTCGGCGTGCCGTTACTACTACCGAAGCTCGGCCCGGAATATCGACCGGCAACAGTCGGCCCAACTCGCCGCCATTCTGCCGTTGCCCCTGAAGCGACGCCCCGAGCGCATGAATCACTACGGCGCACTCATCCTCGAGCGGATGCGCCAAATGGGCTGGTAATCGCCCCTCACATTCTTCACAACCTCGAAAGATTCGTACTGAGAAGCGGCTTTCCCGGACGCATGGGTGCTGCAACCAACTTGTCCGGGAATCGGACTTGTAAGGCACGTGGATCACTTGAGAGCAGCGCGATCCAAAGCGGCCAAAGGCAGGACTTTTGCATCCACCGGATGTGCTACCAGTACGCTGGAACACGTGGGCCAACAAGACTAGCCGAGGCCGACGCGACGGACTAGGTCCGCAAATCGAGGGTCGCCGCGGATCGGATCGAAGTACGGATGCACTTTCACGAACTGCAGCATATTGGATTGTTCTTTGTAAGCCTGCTCGAGCCAAGCGAACGCTTCCTCGTTCTCGCCGAGTCCCAAATATGCATTCACAAAAGCACCGGCGGGAACGTAACCTGTCTTTCTGCGTCTTCTGCAGCTCCGCGAGCAGCCGAAGCGCGTCGCCGCGCCGCCCGGCGTGTGCGTACGCCCTGATCAGCACTCCCATCGGTCCAGGGCTACGGTTTGATACAGAAATCGCCTTTTCCAGCACGGGGATGGCATCCCCAGGTTGATTGTTGGCGATCAATACGAATCCCAGGTCCGTGAGGGCACCAAGGTCGTCCGGCCGCACCACCAGTGCGGCGCGCAACTCGTGGATGTCTTGGTCGTAGTGGCGCGCCTGAAACAAGGTCCACCCGAAGTCCTCGAACGAAACCGCCAGCGGGTCGAGTTCCCGGCCGCGCTCGGCCCAGGCGACAGCTTCGTCCGCGCGTCCTTGGCACGCCAGCCACAAAGCAAGTCCCTCGTGAGCAGCGGCGCTGTTTGGGTTCAACTCGAGGGCGCGCTTGTACTCGGCCTCTGCATCCGCCCAGTGCCACTGCTCCTGATTCACTTTGGCCAACAGGACGTGCGCCTCGGCAAGATTCGGATCGATCTCCAGCGCTTTCTCGGCCGAGCGCATTACCTTCGGCCGCGTCTCTTCGGGCAAGCCGCCTATGAAAACCGTGCCAAGATTGCTATATGCATTTGCCAGGCCCACATAGGCGGGTGCAAACGTAGGATCTCCTCTTATGGCATCCTCGAAGTAAGGGATGCTCGCCTCGAATTCAACTTTGCTGTTGCTCTTGTTGAGAGCGAATTCACCCTTCGAATAGCTATCGTAGACTTCAGGAGCCACCTGGCGCGCCGCCGCTAGCCTTTCGTGTTCCTCGCCGGTTACCGTGACTTCAACCTTTTCAGCAACGGTTTGCGCCAACTCGCTCTGCAAAGTCAAGCGCGTCCCGCATCTCGCGATCGTAGGTTTCTGACCAGAAGTGCTCGTCGGTCGCGCCGCGAATCAGCTGGGCCGTGACGCGAATCCGGTTCCCCTCTCGCATTACCGACCCTTCGACAATGGCATCGACTCCCAGCACTCTGGCGATCTCTGGCACCGAGAGCTGCGGATTCTTGAAGCGCATCACCGATGTGCGGGAAATGACGCGCAGATCGTGTATCGCGGAAAGGCGTCCGATCAGGGCCTCGGTCATCCCGTCAGCAAGGTACTCCTGCGTCGGATCTCCGGAGAGGTTCTTCAAAGGCAGTACCGCCAAAGACCTGATTTTGGGTTGCGCCGCATTGTCGGTGCGACCTCGGGATGCGATGTAGGCGACGGCAAGCAGGCCGAGTACGGCAACCCCCGCCAGAGCAAGCCAGCCGCGCGCCGGAAGTGTCACTCTTCGTCGGCGGTCACGTTCCGCTTCCACGGGCGGGTCAGACCGTTGGCCTTCGTCTTCCTCGCCCAAACGCTGCCCGCGGCTTTGCAGCCAGGCATCAAGCTCGGAACCTAGGGCGTAAACGGAGCCCCGCTTGTCGTGTACGTGACGGTGGACCGGCATCTCCTCCCGCTTTTCCCAGCGCTGGGCCGTGGTGACATCGCGGTTAAGGTATGCCGCAATTTCTTTCCACGAGTCCAGCCGGTCTTCGGGGGGGCTGTCGGGCGGCGAAGTGCCAGGGAGGGGTTCGCCCATCGCATTCTCCTGACTGCTGCTCGGCTATAGCGAGATACGTGACCCTATTGTAACCCCGATTCGCTCGGCAATGGCAAAGGACGGCATTAGACGGCACGTGGCCGAGTCCGCGCATTGCCGTTTGACCACGCCCTCGGAGGTAGCCCATTCTGTGCGCGCATTTCAGCGGCAGACGGCCGAAATGAATTTGCAACGTGCCACCCGTAGAGCTGATTTCACTTACGGACCGGGGAAACCTTAGCGACACCGGCACGATTCTCAAACTTGGAGGTCTCTATGCAGAACAAGACTTTGTGGTGGGCGGTACGCATCATCGTAGCGTTGGTTTTGGCAGTAGGTACCGGCGCTCTGGCCCAAGCGCCGACGCCCACGCACTTTAGCGGGTTGATCAACGATTATTCGCCAGCGACCATATCGGGTAAATTGGTTGGTCCGTGGGTAATGCACGGGACATGGTCTTTGGATGTGAAAGGCGAATCCGGTTTGGCAGATTTTTCCGCAGCCATGACCATGGAGCTCTCGGATTACGCGGTTGTCAACGGCGTTGTGAAGAATGTTGACGATCCCGCAACACGAAGTGCTCATACTCATCACATCACCATGAAGGATGCCACGGTCAGCTACGCAACCGGCTTGTGCCCTGTCAACACCCCAGCTACCACCAACCCTGGTTTCATGGTCACCGGCTTAGCCGGTATTACCGGCAACGGAGGCCCCGCTCCGTTTTCGAAGGGGGACACCGTGCTATCCACGCTGCAGGTCTGCGTCAGCGGAGGATCGGACGTCCCGTTTTCCAACGTGACTCTAGTGTTCGGGTCTCCCGCGAGTGGTCATTTCGGCTCGCAAGCGATCAGACGGCGTCGTCCGCAAGTCGAAAGTATCCGATTCCGACGACCAGCATCGATGAGCGTCAGCGGCGGACACGGCCAGGCGTTGCCGTGTCCGTCCCGCTGTCTGAATCGACGTCTGCGGCTCGGACGCGGATTCAGCTGACAAGCAAAACTTCTCGTTTAGGATTCGTGGACCGGATTGTCGGCAATTCGAAACTCGCCAAGGATCTGTAGACCGCCAACTGCCTGGTGCACGCGGTAACCGGACGACTCGGTAGTGGGACTAAGATGTCCGGCTATCCGACCGCTGGGCACAATTTGGGCCAGTCGTTCGGTAAGAACCCGGCCGTTTGCAGGGGGGCACTGGGAACACGCGACTCACCATGCGTTGGTCCTCGATTCAAATCTTTGCGGGCCCACCAATACTTCCTCGAATCGGCTGCGAAGGCGCTGCGCCGGAGCAGCCGCGAGCAAGGGCTAGACCCACTCTCCGGCGCGCATCAAGGGCTCGAGATTGCCGGTGGCGCTGACGCCGTCGACGTCGATGCGGTTCGATCCGATCATCCAGTCGACGTGGATCAGGCTATCATTGGCGCCGCGCGCGGCGAGCTGTTCTGGCGTGAGATGGTCGCCCTGTTTCACGCAGGTGCTGTAGGCCTGGCCCAGGGCGATATGGCTGGCGGCGTTTTCATCAAAGAGAGTGTTGAGGAAGAGCAATCCGCTCGAGGCAATCGGGGATGAGTGCGGCACCAGAGCCACTTCGCCCAGCCGCCGCGCTCCTTCGTCGGTTTCGATCATTCGCTGCAAGACCTCGTTGCCGCGGGCGGCCTGGGCCTCGACAACGCGCCCGTCGTGAAAGCGCACGGAAATTTCCTCGATCATCGTCCCCTGATGGGACAGCGGCTTGGTGCTGGTCACGCGTCCCTCGACGCGATCCTTGTGCGGCGTGGTGAAAACTTCCTCGGTCGGCATATTGGGAATGCAGTAGCGCCCGTTCCCTGCCGTGGTGCCTCCGCCCAGCCAGAGGTGATCGTCGGCCAGGCCGACGCGGAGATCGGTGCCGGGCCCGCGGAAGTGCAGGGCCGCATAGCGCTTCTCGTTCAGGCGGCCGGCGCGGGCGTGCAAGGTGGCGTCGTGCTGTTTCCACGCGGCCACCGGATCGGGCTGGTCGGCACGCGACGCGGCGAAGATGGCTTTCCACAGCCGGGCCAGCGCTTCGTCCTGCGTGGAGATCGGGGAACACGGCCTTGGCCCAGGCGGGAGTGGCGCAGGCTACGATGGTCCAGTTGATCGCGTGGCGTGTAATCAGTTCCATGGCCGGACGGTACGCTTTCGAAATGGCGCGATTCGCCCGGCTCACCTTCTCCGGATCTTCCTTGGAGAGCAGCGAGGGATCATTGCCGGCGATCGCCAGTCGCGCCGCGCCGCTCCGGAACGCCTGGGCCAGGCCATCGTAGAGCCAGGCGGGAGCGGTGTCGAAGCTGGCGTTTTGGCCGTAGCGATAGCGCAGCAGCGCCGACTGCTCGTCCGTAAACAACGTGGTGACGAGGGAGGCTCCCGCTTTATAGGCGTGCTCGGTGATGCGGCGCGCCAGGGGAAGCGCGTCGAGCGTGGCGGTCATCACCAGCTGTTGTCCCGGCGCAAGTCCGAGTCCGGCATGGACGGCCACTTCGGCCAGACGGTCGAGATTTTTCCCGAATTCGGGTGTGTCGGCGAACGGTTGCTGGGAAAATGGTGTGGTCGAGGTCATGGCTATCAGTATCACGCAAACCGATCTATTTGCAATTGGGGGATGGGCTATCTCGAAGGCATTGGAGAACGATCCCAAGCAGGCTGCGACCTATCTTCAGCGGCGCTATCGCAGACTCCCATGCCCAAGTCCGGACGAACGACGGTTGCGTTCGCGGTTACTGTGTGATTATATACCACGGATTCCAGCACAACTCGCGCGGCCAATCGGAGGAAGAATATGGACGCCATCGAACTCCGGCCTTTGACTCTCGGGGAGCTTCTGGACCGCGCGTTCACGCTCTACCGCACTCATTTCTGGCTGTTCGTGGGCATCATGGCGATTCCCTCCTCCCTGGCGATCCCCATGAACTTCCTTCTGCTGATGAAGCAGGGCTCTCCGCTGGCTTCTCTGACCAGACAGACGCCCCAGACGCAAGCGGCGGTTTTTAGCCTGGGTTTTCTGGCGTTGCTGGCGATTTTCTGGATCGCCCAAGCGATCGCGCTCGGAGCGGCGACGCATGCGGTGGCGGAGGCGTATCTGGGCCGGCCGACGACGATCAGCCGATCGTATGGCAGCCTGCGAGGAAAGCTCTGGCGGCTGCTGGGCGTTATTTTTAATGTCTTGCTTCGCGTCGCGGGTATTTTTGTGCTGGTGGTGTTCGTGGCAGCCATGGGAATCGGGGTGCTGGTAGCGGCTACGGCGCGGTCGGGAGGGCAAACCGCCGCGGGAGTGATCGCGGCCCTGGTTATGCTGGTGGCGTTCGGCGCGGCGTTTGCGCTGGTCATTTATCTGGCGCTGCGCTATGCCGTGTCAATTCCCGCCCTGCTGCTCGAGGATCTCCGCGTGTTGGCGTCCATCCGTCGCAGCGTGCAACTCACGGCCGGCTATCGGGGCCGGCTTTTTATCGCCGCGCTCCTGATGACGATCATCGGGTATGTGGGCGTCATGGTGTTCCAGGGGCCGTTCTGGATTGCGTCCGTGTTTGCGGCGCGCTACGGCAACTGGCCGGCATGGCTGAACTTCGCGACGGCCGCGTCGGGAGCCATCGGCGGGGCGATCACGGGGCCGCTCCTGATGATTGTGCTGGTGCTGAGCTACTACGACGCGCGCATCCGCAAGGAAGCGTTCGACCTGCAATTCCTGATGTCCTCGCTCGACCATCCCGCGCCGGCACCCGGCACGGTGTCTCCCGCGTGAGGCCGAATCTTCCCGGCGAATGAGCGCGACGCGCACAATCCGGTTGTTGCTGGCGCTGGCCATCTTCGGGGCGATTCCCGCGGGCTTGGGGAGCCAGCCCGCTGACTCGGCGGCGCCCGAGCAGGATCTCAGCCTGCAGGAATACATAACCACGCTCGATCGTTGCTCGACAGTCCTTTCCGATTCCGGCCCTGATGCCGGCACGCATGCGGAGACGGGTCCCACCGCCGTGCATGACCTTCGCGTGGCGCTTCCCACGGCGTGGATCGTCCATGCAGGCGAACAACGCTACCGGGTGGAGACCGAATGGCTCGCGGCGGCTCTGAGTTCCCAGGAGAATCCTGCATTCGCAGGCGGCGCCCTGGTCCAACAAGCCAAGCAGCGCCTGGCCGCCCTGCGGGAGGCCGCGGAAGCAACGGCGGCTGTTGCGCCCGGACGAGACTTGCAGCAGTCACGGGCGCAACTCGACCAGATCCTGAGCGCCCGTGAATTTCAAGGTGCGCACGGCCCCTCGTGGCTGGACATCCTCAAAGCACGCATCTACGCGTGGATCATCCGCCAACTCCTGAAGATTTCGAGCCGGGTGGGCCGCTCGCCGGCCATCGGCACGACCATCGCGTGGACCGCGGTGGTACTGGCGGCGTTACTGCTAGCGTTCTGGGCCGTGCGCGCCACGATCCGCGCGGGATCCCAGTCCGAGATCGACCTGCATGGCGCATCGGCCCCAGGCTGGGACTGGCGTGACTGGCTGGAGGCGGCGCGAGACGCGGCGAACCGCGGCGACTACCGCGCGGCCATCCACGCCGCCTATTGGGCCGCCATTGCGCGGCTCGAAGAGACACACTTCCTCCCCGAGGACCGCTCACGAACGCCCCGGGAATCGCTGCGGCTGCTCAACTCGGACAGCGCGGCGTACACGCCCCTGGCGCAAATGACGAGCCGCTTCGAACTGGTCTGGTATGGCCATCGTGCCGCGACGCCGGCGGACTGGAACAACGCGATGCAACAACTGGAGACACTGGGATGCCTGCGTTCCTCGACCCCCGCGACCGCCGGCTCCTGATCGTCACCGGCGCCGTGATGCTGTTGCTGTTCGGCCTGACGTATCTATTGCAGCCGGTGCCGCCGCAGGAGTCGATCGGCTATCCATCGAGCTACTCGGCGCAGTGGGCGGGCGCGAAGGGTGCGTTTCTGCTGCTCCAACGCGAGGGTTACCGAGCGGAACGATGGGAAGCGCCGCCCGAGAAACTTCCGGAAGACGCTGCCGGCACAACGCTGATCCTCGCCGAGCCATTCACCGGCGGGACGGGCGCGGATTGCACGGCAATCTCCCGCTTCGTCTCCCGGGGAGGGCGCCTGCTCGCCATCGGCGCCAGCGGCGCGGCGCTGGCTCCGGAAGCGACTGCTGTCGAGACGGTGGATTGGAATCCAGAGCCCAAGACCTACTCAGCGCGGATTCCTTCTCCGCTCACGCGCGACGCCGCCGAGATCACCATGATCGCCCCGGACACGTGGAACTCCACGAAGCGGCCAGCGCTGGCCCTCTACGGCGAACCGGACAAGCCCGTCGTGGTTTCCTATCGGGTCGGCAAGGGCCAGGTGATCTGGTGGGCTTCGCCGTCGCCGCTGTCCAACGGATCGATCAGTCAAAAAGGCAATCTCGCGCTGTTCCTCAATTCGGCGGGCGCGCCGGGATCGCGCGTGCTGTGGGATGAATACTTTCACGGAGTGCGCGGCTCGCTCGGGTCGTATTTCGCGAAAACGCCGTTGCCGTGGGCCGGCCTGCAGATCGCCATCGTGTTCCTGGCGGCGATTCTCACATTTTCGCGGCGGTCCGGACCGATCTATGTTCCGGCGAATGAATCGCGGCTTTCCCCGCTTGAGTTCGTGGAAACGCTGGGAGACCTGTATCATTCCGCCCATGCCGCGCCGGCGGCCGTGGGAGTGGCGTATCAGCGATTCCGGCTGTTTCTGCTGAGAAGGCTGGGCGTGCCGGCCCGGGCCAAGCTGCCGGAAGTTTGTCACGCCGCAGCCGGCCGATTCGGCTGGCCCGAAACGGCACTTCTCGATACACTGGCCCGCTCGGAACGCGCCATGCGCAACATTAATTTGGATGAACGCGAGGCGCTGGAACTGGTCCGCGAGCTTCACGACTATACCCATCGTCTGGGGACCGGGCGGGAGTCCGCATAGGAGAGACCTGCATGGAAATGAGCGCGGCTGGTTTGGCATCGCACGTCCGCAAGGAATTCGCGAAGATCATCGTGGGGCAGGAAGATGCGCTGAACCAGCTTCTCCTGGTGGTCCTCACGCGAGGGCATGCCCTGATCGAAGGCGTGCCGGGCCTGGCGAAAACGCTGGCCGTAAAATCGCTCGCGCATATTTTCCGCCTGCAATTTCAGCGCGTGCAATGCACGCCCGACCTGATCCCTGCCGACATCCTGGGGGGCAACATCTTCGATTCGGCCGCCAGCTCGTTTCGCCTGCACCGCGGGCCGATCTTCACCGATTTGCTGCTGGTGGACGAGATCAACCGTATGCCGCCCCGCACGCAGTCGGCGCTGCTGGAATCCATGGAAGAACTGCAGGTGACGATCGACGGCACCAGTTATCCTCTTTCGCGGTCGTTCGCCGTCTTCGCCACGCAAAACCCGGTCGAATTCGAGGGGACGTACCCGTTGCCCGAAGCGCAGCTGGACCGGTTTCTCATGAAGATCCGTTTGGGATATCCCGAGGCCGCGCAGGAATCGGAGATCCTGGCGCGTTATCAGGGCGGGTTCGAGGCACGCGACCTCGGCGGCGTGGGAATTGAAACGGTCCCGGACGAGGCGCTCCACGCCGCGCGCGAGGAAACGGCGCGCGTCCGCGTGGAGCCGAAACTGTTCGATTACATTGTCTCGATCACGCGCGCCACGCGCAATTCGCCGGCCGTGAGTCTGGGCGCCAGCCCCCGGGCGGCCATCGCCATGATGCTGGTTGCGAAGGCCATCGCCGCCACCGAAGGCCGCGACTTCCTCATACCCGACGACGTGAAAAGCGCCGCTCCTCCCATCCTGCGTCACCGCATCCTGCTCAAACCGGAGGCGGATCTCGAAGGCATCGCGCCCGATCAAGTGGTCGCGGAAGTTCTGGCGGGCATCGAGGTCCCGAAATAGCGCCTGTGAACCGACTGGTCCCTTCGAATATCGCCGCACCCGCCCAGAGCGCGGGCCGCCTGCCCTTCGCATTCGGGCGGCGGTTCTTTCTCTTCCTGTTTGCAGGGCTGGTCTGGATTGTGCCGGCGTGGCGCGAGCCGCGCTTCCTGTATGCGCTCGCTTTCTGGGACGTGCTGGCGCTGGCGCTGTGGGCCTGGGACCTGAGCCGCATGCCCAAGCCGCAACAACTCGAGGTGCGCCGCCTGTGGAGCGGGCCCCTCGGCCTCGCTCAAAAGTCAAACGTAACCATCGAGGTGCACAATGCTTCGCGCACATCCATCTTCGCGAACATCCAGGACGCCGCGCCGGAAACTTTCTCCCGCGAACTGCCGAGCGGCGCGCTTGCTGTAGCCGCGGGAGGTTCGGCCCGTGCCGAATATCCCATCGAGCCCCGGCCGCGCGGGGACGCAAGATTCGGCGATGTGTGGCTGCGCTATCGCAGCCCGCTGTGCCTGGCCGAGCGGTGGGCGCGGGCGCCGCTGGGCCAGAGCGTCCGCGTCTATCCCAACCTGGAAGAAGCGCAGCGGATGCGCATCTACCTGATCCGCAGCCGCCAGATCGAACTCGAAAAACGGCTCAGGCGCCAGCGCGGACAAGGAAGAGAGTTCGAAAGCTTGCGGGAGTATCGCGCCGGCGACGAACTCCGTGACATCGCCTGGAGCGTCACCGCCCGGCGGGGCAAGCTGATCACCAAGGTCTATCAAACGGAGCGGAGCCAGACGGTGTGGGTCGTGCTGGATGCAGGCCGGCTCCTGCGTGCCCGCGTCGACGGGCTGACGAAACTCGACTACACCGTGAATGCCGCGCTGAGCCTCGCGCAGGTGGCGTTTTACTCCGGCGACCGGGTGGGCCTGATCGCCTACGGCCGCAAGCCGCAGCAGCGCGTGGGACCGGGCCGCGGTGTGCCGCATCTGCGCGTGCTGCTGGAGAGCCTGGCGCAAGTCCACGCCGAGCCTTTCGAGGCGGACCATTTGCTCGCGGCGGAACTCCTGCTGTCGCTGCAGAGCCGGCGCGGCCTGATCATCTGGCTCACGGATCTGGCCGAAACGGCGGCCACGCCCGAGGTGATCGAATGCGCCGCGACGATGGCCACTCGCCACCTCGTCGTCCTCGGCATCATCGGCCAGCCGGAACTGCGCCGTCTGGTCGCGGCCACGCCGGAGAATGCCGGCGCGATGTATCACTACACCGCCGCGCTGGAAATCGTGCAGCGGCGCGACCTGCTGTTGCGCAGGCTGCGGCAGCAAGGGGCATTGACGCTGGAAGTGGATCCGGCAGGACTTTCCACCGCCCTGGTGAATCAGTATCTCGACGTGAAAGAACGAAGCTTGCTGTAGCTATCCGGCCGATGCTTCGGGCTTGGCACTTTCGCCCGGCACCTGCGTGGCCGCCGGCCTTGGCTGGAAATTCTTTCTCATCACAAACAGCAAAAGCAAACCAAAAAGCCCCGCGGCCAGCGTGTACTTCCACTTGGAAGGCAGGTCCGTAGGCGACACAAATCCTTCCACGGTTCCGGCGACGATGAGCAGTGGAATAATCCCCAGCGCGAGCCGCACCGCGCGGCCTCCTTCCAGCACCAGCGAAGCGCGCCGCGGCAGCGAGCCGGGAAAGAGCAAGCCCTTGGCCAGCAGCAGGCCCCCGCCGCCGGCGATGAAGATAGCCGGCAACTCCAGGACGCCGTGCGGCGCCACGAAACTGAGCAGCTGATCGGCCATTCCCGCCTGCCAACACGCTCCGAGCACCACGCCCATCAGCAGACCGTTGAACGCCAGCATCCAGACGGTGCCGATCCCCGCCGTAATGCCCAGGGCAAACGTGGTAAATGAAACCGTCAGGTTGTTGGTCATGATGGCGCTGGATGCCAGGGGTTTCACCGAGACGACCGAGTGCGTCCACATCTGGCGTCTTTCGATCGTTTCCATCATTCCGCTGCCGAGGAAGTAGCGCTGAAATCCCGGGTCGAAAATCGCCATCATGAGGCCCGCCGCGGTCATGGCGAAGAAGATGGCGCACGCGGTCAGCGTGTACGGCAAGGTCTCGTGGAAGATTTGCGGGAACGTGTCCCGGTAGAAGGGGATGATGCCGCCCGCTCGCACGCGCCGCCCCATGTAGATGCGGTTGTGCGCGCGGCCCAGAAGCTGGTTCAAGTAGTGCGCCAGATTGCGGCTGGACGGATCTTCGCGGATCGTCGCCAAATCCGAGGCGGTCTGGCGGTACAATAGCGCGAGTTCCTGCAGTTCGAGATGACTCAGGGCGCGAATGCCGCCGTTGCCCGAGCGCACGAGAAGCTCATCGATGCGCGCCCAATACGGCCGTCGCTTCCGCAACCAGCTCGTGGAGATCATCGATGCCCTCGGCTGACAAGCTTACCATCGAAACTCCCGAGCAGACCTCCCTCGAGTTCCCTCTGGCCGGAATCGGCAGCCGCTTTCTTGCGTTGGCCATCGACACACTGCTGCAAACGGCGGCTTTCATTGTACTGGGCGCATTCGCCGGGCTGATCGCCTACGAGGGCCTGCTCAAAGCAATCGGGAAGCAATGGGTGATCGCCATCCTGCTGTTTGCGTTCTTCCTGGTGCAACTGGGCTATTTTGCGTTCTTTGAAGCCGCGTGGAATGGCCAGACGCCCGGGAAACGCTGGACCGATCTGCGCGTGATGAGGGATTCCGGCCAGCCGATCAGCGTTCAGGACGCCATTCTGCGGAACCTGCTGCGCATTGTGGACCACCTGCCAACCCTCTACGCCACGGGCATTATCACCATCCTGCTCAGCCGGCAGAACAAGCGCATCGGCGACTATGTCGCGGGCACGGTCGTGGTCCACGAAAAGCCTCTGCAAGCGACCGCGGCGGTGTGGGCAACACCCGCGGCGCAACCCCTGGCGGCCGGGCATCTACCGGTAATTACCATCGAGGAACTTCATCTCGTCGAAACATTCCTCGACCGCCGGGGGAGCTTCGAGCCGGGCGTTCGTTGGTCGATGGCGCACCAGATTGCGCAACGCTTGGGTGAGCGATGGTCGGTGCCGCCCGAGGCCCGCCCCGATGCCGAAAAGTTTCTCGAGGCGCTCGCCGAACAGCGCCGCAACACCGCACGCTTCCGATAACGCCCCGGAATCCCTCCGCCGCCCGATGCCGTGGAAAATCGTCCCGTTACATTCGCCCGGGGTACAGTTTCCGCAATTTCTGCCGATAACGTAGTTGGGCCAGTTTGGGCCGGCGGGAGAGCCATGGGCGGCGTGCGACGCAGCGGACGGATTGCCAAGGAGGTCGCCATTCTGCTGCTCGCCACCGACCCAAACGGAAGAGTCACCTCCGAGGAATCGAAGACGGTCGTCTTGAGCCGGCATGGCGCGGGAATTCTGTCGCGCCGCCATTTCGCTCCCGAGGAAATCCTAACCATCCGCACGCTCGACTCGGACCGGGACGCAGAAGTCCGGGTAGTCGGCCCGTTACGCCACGGGCCTGAGGGCTACGTCTATGGAGTTACCTTTACCGACCCCGATCTCGACTTCTGGCAGATGGAGTTCACGCCTGCGCCGGCGGCACTGGAATCCACGGAAATCGTGCTGGAATGCCATCTGTGTCACCACCGCCACATTGTGGAACCCAACGAAATCGAAAGCGGCGTCTACACGAGCAACGGAAGCATTCTGCGCCCATGCGAAGTCTGCGGTGGCACGACCACCTGGGAACGCGCGGATCCGAATGCCGATCCTCCACCCACCCCGCGGCGGATGGCCGCACCCGTTCGGTCCCGGACCTTCCAGTCGGCGTATGGCGCTTCCCCTGCGGCCGACGCTACCCCGCAGCCCGTTGCCTTGATCCCGGAAATGGCCGCCGCGGTGACGGCTCTGGCGGACGAACCCTTGCCGCAGGCTAAGTTCCGCCGCGCGTCTCCCGCATCGAATCGCCGGCGCAACAGAAGGGTGGGCGTCAAGTTCACGGCCTGCGTGCGCCACGCCGGTTCCAGCGACGACATTGTCGAATGCGATGACGTTTCCAAAGGCGGCTTGAGCTTCCGGAGCCGCAAACGCTACGGCGTCAACGCTCTCGTCGAAGTCGCCGTCCCTTATTCGCCCGGCCAGACGCCCATCTTCGTCCCCGCTTCGATCAAGCACGTGAGGAAACTTCCGGGTGCCAACTTCTATTGCTACGGCGCGGCGTACGGACACTCCCGCTGAAGCCGCGCACCGAGCCGTCAGCGATCCCTGCCCGAACTGTTCGCCTGCGACTTCCTGGCGTATCGGCGGCTACCGGTAGACGCCGTATTCCTTGCCCGCGGCGATCAGCGCGTGCAGATTCTCCGCGCGGCCGTCGTCCACCGGCGCACCGGTCGAAAGAATGTAGCCGCCATCCTGCCCGACGTCGTGGATCAGGCTCTTGACATGCGCCTTGACCTCTTCCGGCGTGGAGGCGATCATCATGGACGCCGGCACGTTGCCGCCGAAGCACGCCCACCCTGTGAAGTGCTTCTTCACTTCCCGCAGGTCCGTCCGGTCGAATATCCACATCGTCTTGCCGGCCGGGATCTCGGGGTCGTGAATGAGATCGAGCCGCTGGTTGTAGCTGCCCTCCACAAACAGGTAGGGAGTCACGCCCTCCTGAATCAGTCCGAGGATGACGGCCTTCAGCGTGGGCCAATAGAAAGTCTGAAAATTCTTTCGGGACATGAAGGCGTCCGCGCCCTTGTGGAGCGGCATCATGACGACCGGGCAGCCGGAGATGGTGGCCGACCTTACTCCGGTCTCAATCTCGATGGGCACAAACTTCTCCGCGGCCGCCAGCACTTTCTTGGGCTGGCGGAAGATGTCCAGCATGATCGCGCGCGTGCCACGCAGCGTGTCGCCGACGCAGTCAAATGGCGCCTTGGCGAAGCCGCCGACCATCCCCGGCAGACCCAGGGTACCTATCAGTCTCCGGTTGATGGCGGCGCTCGACCGCACCCATTCGGCGGCGGCCTGGCCGGCCTCCAGCAGGCGCTTGCAGGTTTCCTGCATCTCCGCCAAGCCAAAGGGAATGGCGAACATGCCGGCCGAGGGTATTTCGAGAATGTCGGTGAGAGGAGCCATCATGCGCCACGGGTTCAGCGCGCCGAAGACGCGTGGCAGATAAGTGCGCATGAAGTAGTCGGAGGGATCGTTGAGAAAACGATCGTACTCATTCCCCTTCATGTACTCGTCTTCGACGAATTGATAGGGCCGGTTGGCCGGCACTCCATGACCCGCCCAGTGGTAGAGCTTGTAGTCGAGGATTTCGAGGACCTTGCCCAGGCCAAACAGCAGCGTGCCGCCCATGATGTCCGGCTGAAAATCTTCATGGTACTTTTGGAGGGACGCGCCGAGCTTCTGGTGATCGTACATGGCCTCCTGAAGCGTCATTCCCGCATACACAAAGGGGTACGAGCCCGCCATGGGACAGACAGGCACGCGCTCGGGCTTGCGGAGCTGGATGGCATCCAGCAGCATCTGCACCCGCCTCTGATACCCCTGCTCGGCTTCCGGACTGGCAAACTGGATCCCTTCCGGAGACCTCCATCGCCGCACCCGTTCCTGAAATTTCTGTTCGGGCGTCAACACTTCCTGCTGGCTCTGCATGATTCCGCTCCTACCCACAACTTGTCCGGGGCAAATGTCGATTCCTGCCGCTGGCCTGACGCTTGCCGAGGGTTTTCGATTATGTATTTACTGGGTCGCTCGATGCACAAGGCGGGAGTGTACCACCGGCGCAAGCCTCGGCAATCAACAAAGGCGAAGAACGTGGACTCCGTGCCGTACAGGCGAGGGCCAAGCCAGCGTCTCGCGGGCGCTGGGCTGCCGCGCCCGCGAGACACGAATTGCCTGGCTAAAAGATGAACTTCCCCGAGATCTGCAACTGCCGGGCGTTGAACATCGTCCTGGGCGTCCCGAAAAGAGGATTCGGGAAGGGAGCGCCGCCGTTTCCACCGGGACAGGCCACCCCGAAGCTTTGGATCGCGAGCGACGCGGCGTCCTTGTAATGTTTGGGAACCGCTCCGCAGAAGTCGATCGTGCCGCCTCCGTAGACCGACGTCACTTCGTCCACGTTGGGCCGGTTGAACACGTTGAACGCATCGAACGCCAGCAGAAGACCGAGGTTCTCCTTGATGTGAATCATGCGGGATACGCGAAGGTCGGTGTTGTAGAGCTTGTCGCCACGGTAGGAATTCCGCGGCGACAATCCGACGCGATCGGTGACGGGGTTGGTGTCGCCATTGACGTCGTTGCCGACAAAGATCGTGAACGGCCGCCCCGACTGCAGCGTGACGATCCCGCTCAATTCGAAGTTCCGCAGGAAGCTCTTCTGCGGCGTGTCGGCCGTGAAGTTGGCGATAAAGCGATGGCGAACATCCTGCACCGAGTCGGCCCGTTCCAACGCCGCGGTTGTACTGGTCCTGCGGGGTGCTCACGAACGTCGTGAACGTTCCGTCGTCCCGCACATGGGAGAGCGTGTAATTCGCACCGAACCGGAGATACGGCCCGATGCGGTCGGTCACCGACAGCGAACCGCCGTGGTACACCGACACGCCTGTGTTGTCCAGGTAGTACATCAACCCCGCATTCGTGAAGAGCGGGCCGCTGAACGCGTCCTTTCCATCCGGGAGTTTGTTGCCCACGAATGAGGGATTGACGGCGGAAGCCGAAGGACAAAACGTGCCGCCCGATGGAACCCAGTTTGGATACGCAGTGCTCGCCGGGAATCCTGCCGGCGGGCAGACGTTCAGGTTCATGGGCCGAACCTGCTTGTGCGAGCCGACGAACAGATATCCGGCGCTGACCACGAGACTCTTCCCAATCTGCTGGTCAATCTGCAGGCTGGCTTGCTCCGAATAGGGGATACGAGCGTTGCGGTCCCACCCGCCGCCACTGGTCGTCACCAGCGTGCCTGCGGGGCCCGTGCTGAAGTTCGGTGGCGTCTGGCCCGTGAGAATGAGCGTCTTCGCGGCATCCCAGGGCGTCGGCGGCGTCGAGCCGTCGGGGTACTTGAATCCCAAAAGTACCGGAGTGGCAGGCAACTGGTTCAGCGCATACCCCGCCGTGGTGGCATTGTTCAGCCGCACGAAGGGCTGCGGTGCCCCCGGAATGACGACCTCGCGCTGCGGGTAGGTCACGAAGAAGAACGTCATGTTGTAGTGGTCGTCAAAGATTCCGAACCCGGCGCGAATGACCGTGTGCTTGGTGGGCGAATAAGCCAAGCCGATCCTGGGCTGCCAGCCTCGGAAATCGTGGTTAATCATTTCCGTCAAGCCGGCCTCGAAGTCCCAGCGCACGCCGTAATTCAAAGTCAGCTTGGGAGTGAGCCGCCACTGATCCTGCGCGAAAAATCCCACATAGCTGTGGTTGATCGGGGCGTAATAATCCGGCGGATTCACGTATCCATTCGGCCATTGGTTGACGCCACCTACGGGCGTGGGCGGGACCACGGGAGGCAGGCTGCCCGGCACGACCGGCCCGGTTCCCAGCGGCGCGCCCCAGAACACGATCGGCACACCATTGAGAGGTTGATCGTAGGGATTGGGGCCTGTATTGACCCCCGAGAAGAATGGGGGAACTCCCGTCGGACATGGTCCGTCGGCTGGATTCTCCACCACGACCGCCGTGGGATTCACATAGCGGGCAAAATCCACCATACAGTTGAAACCGGGCAGGATAATCCGCATCGGCGTGAATCCCGGCCAAATCACCCAATCCCAGACGTGATTGAAGTCTCCGCCGAATTTCCAGTAATGATTGCCTTTCACCCACGAGAGGCTGTCCGAGATTTGCACGCGGCTTTCGTTGGTGGCATCGAACGTCCCGAAGTTGTGCCCGAACAGCAAGGTGTTGGGAATGTCGAGGTTGGGCTGGCCGGTGACGGCCGGGAAGTTGTAGTGGCGCCGCGCGTATTGCACCAGCGCGGTGTTCACCAGGCTCGGCTTCAGCACCGAACTCAGCGTGCCCGAGAGCGACTGATCGCGCAGAAAGGTATTGTGTCCGCTGCTCGGAGCTCCGATGCCGCCTCCATCCAGCGTGTCGCCCACCAGCACGTTCAAATCCCGCTCGTCCACGATCACATAGCGAATCCCCAGCCGGTTATTGCTGTTGATCTGGTCATCGAGTTTGACGAACCCGTTGTCATGATTGAGGGTTTTCAGGCCGCCCAGAGTTTCAGGGGGCAGATTCATGGCTGCTTTGGCCTGATTGACGAGCGTCAGATTATTGATCAGGGTGGTTGGGTAGGTGGGCGACTGCGCAAACCGCTGCCCCTCGTAGTTGGCGAAGAAGAATGTCTTGTCTTTCTTGATGGGTCCGCCGAGCGTGGCCCCATATTGGGTTCGGCGATAGGCATCAAACTGCGGCAACGTGAGGAGGGTTCGCGCGTTGGCCCAGGCGTTGTTGTGGTACACGTAGATCGAACCGTGGTAATCATTCGTCCCGGACTTGGTCACCACATTGACGATTCCGCCCAACGCCCGCCCGTATTCGGCGCCGTAGCCGTTGTTCACCACGCGAAACTCGCTCACCGCTTCCTGCGAAGGTGTGGCGCGCTGCGATCCCGTGGCCATATTGATGAAGTCCGCGCCGTCCACCGTCAGCGCGTTGCTGAGATCGCGCATCCCGCCGAATGAAATCCGGGTGGTTTCCGTCTCCGTGAAGGTGGACTGAATGCTCGTCCGGCCCGTCGCCACACCCGGGGTCAGCAGCGCGAAGTCCACGAAATTGCGGCGGCTGGTGGGTAATTCCTGAATTTGATCCGATTCGATCACCTGGCTGACTTCGGTGCGCGTGGGTTCGACCGTGGGCGCCTGGCCCGTTACTTCGATCTTCTCCTCCTTGGCCGCCACACGGAGCGTGACGTCGGTCGTCGCCGTTTGTCCGACCCTTAAGGTAATCCCCGTCTCCACGTACTTCCCCAGCCCGGTGTACTCGACCGTCAGCTCATACTGACCCGGGGGCAGGTTCGGCACCAGGTAAAACCCCGCCTCGTTGGATGTGGCCGTGTAGCGCAGGTTGGTATTCAATTCGCGCAAGGTGATCGAGGCTTTGACAATGGCGCGCCCGCTTTCATCCTGCACGGTTCCGTTCAGCTGGGCGAAGCTGACCGTCGCTTGCGCCAAAACGCGCGGTGCTGCACACAACACGAGCACGACAACGACGCAAAGTGCCAACCCCGTACGCAATCTCATGGTCCCTCCCATTTTTCGGTGCAAAATCCTGGCGCGATGCATTCTTCAACGGCAGAGTCTTTGCGCCCTCCGCTCCCAAGTCACACCCACAGCCCCAAGAGCAGTTCCTAGGCTCGGTACGGACGTCACAGCAACGCACCCGCACCATGCGATTCCCATACTCCAATCAGACATGAACCGGCAGCACAGCCTACCTCTGCTTCCAACGCAAGACCGCCCGCTATCTTCGAAATTAGTTCAAACTACTACTTATACTTATGGCCGAGAGAATGGTTGCGGTTCCCAAAACTGTCCAATACATGTTCGGTTAAATCGTCATACCTATTGGGTATTACTGGAATCGAGTTCTCGGTTTTTTCGCATAGCTCAGCGAAAAACCGATGGCTAATGAAGAATTTCTTGGAAGGTGATACCTGACAGGTATAGGATACGCAATCATGGAATTGCGCCATATCCGTTATTTCATTGCCGTAGCAGATCTGCTCAATTTCACCAAGGCCGCCCAACAACTGCATATTGCCCAACCGCCCCTGAGCCGCCAGATCCGTCAATTAGAGGATGAATTGGGTGTGGAGCTTTTCGCGCGCAACAAACGGCGCATCCAGCTGACGCGCGCCGGGCGAATCTTCCTCGAGGAAGCCAGGAAGCTGGCCGTGCAGGCGGAACATGCCCGAGAGGCGGCGCAACGCGCTCAACAAGGAGCCTCAAAAATCCTCCGCATTGGCATGGGCGCGGGGCTGGCGCGGGCGATCGGCAACGTGGTCGTGGAACACCACAGGCACTACCCGGATATCGACATCGAGTGCAAGGATATCTTTTCCAGCCCGCAGAACGAGGCCCTGCGCACGGGTGAGATTGATGTTGGCTTCCTGCGCCCGCCGGTAGATCAGCTGAACCTGAATTGCGAACTGTTGTTTGAGGAGCCATTCGTCGTCATCATGCCGAAGTCGCACCGTCTGGCCCGACGCGGTTGCTTGAAGCTGGCGGATATCGCCGATGAACCCTTGGTTATTTTTGATCGCAAGCGCTCCAGCGGCCTCTACGACAAAGTGCTCGGGCTGTACAGCAGCCGGGGTCTCACGGCCCCGGTCGCCATGACCCATGTCGAGGCCCATGAAGAAGCCGGGGCGATTACACTGGCCTCCGGCAAGGGAATCTTTATCGGCGCGGCCGCCATCGTCAAGCTCAATCGTTCCCTGGCCAGCACGGAACTGGCTTTGGCGGAGCTCGATGAGCCGGACGCCAAGATCGAGGTCTACATCGCCTGGCGCAAGGAGGAAGCCTGCCCCGCCGTACTCGCTTTCCTGGATTCGGTCCGCCGCGTTTTCCGCGCCGCCGAACACCCGCGCAAGCACATCGCCTGATCGTGAGCCGGCTCCAGCACCGGGCGCACCCCCTCTCCGGACCAGATTTCTTCCCCGGATCGCACCCAATGCGTCCACACTTGACAGAAAAATGAACGGGGCATAGCATCCGTGCATATTTTCAAGCCGGATGGGCTGCACGCTGCATTCATCCCGCAGCCTCTGGCTGGCCGCTCATTTGACAGCGCGGCAGATCCTACTACTCGGACTCAAAACCGCCTTCCGGAAAGGGATTCCGCTCAGGCGGATTTTCAGGTCAAAGCGCCAACTTGCATGGGAGGTAGTGCGCCATGGGTAGGATTGCAGCGTTTCTGTACGGCGTAGTGGTGTACCTCGTTTTCTTCGTGACATTCCTCTATGCCATCGGTTTTGTCGCCAACGCCGTCGTGCCCAAATCCATCGACTCGGGCACCGGCGGATTCTCACTCGCCGCGCTTGGCATCAACGCGCTCCTGCTCGGCCTGTTTGCCATTCAGCACAGCGTGATGGCTCGCCAATGGTTCAAGCGCGCCTGGACCAAGGTCGTACCCCACCCCATCGAACGCAGCACCTACGTTCTGCTGGCCAGCCTATGCCTGATCTTGCTCTTCTGGCAGTGGCGGGCCATGACCGGCGTCGTATGGGAAGTGCAGAACCCGTACGGCCATGGAGTCCTGCTGGGGCTGTTCGCGCTGGGGTGGCTGCTGGTGCTGTCCGGCACCTTCATGATCAACCACTTCGACCTGTTCGGCTTGCGCCAAGTCTTCCTCTATCTGCGCGGCCGGCCCTATACGAACGTCACTCTTAAGGACCCCTTCTTCTACAAATATGTCCGCCATCCCATCTATCTGGGCTTCCTACTGGCCTTCTGGGCTACCCCGCGGATGACCCAGGGCCACCTGCTGTTCGCCGTTGGAACGACCGGCTACATCCTGCTGGCCATTCAACTGGAGGAGCACGATTTGGTCACGTTTTTCGGCGATGGCTACCGAGCGTACCGCCGGACCACTCCGATGCTAATCCCGTTCCTGAAGAAACCAAGTTAAGTGGGCCTTGCCAGGCGTCCCCGCTCCTGCTAGACTTGATACCGTACTGGATTGGTGCTGTATCTTCTGTGGGGGAATTGGTCAGTGGTAAGACTCGGCAAGCTCACCGACTACGGCTTGGTTCTGATGACGTGCCTGGCGCGCGGCAGAGGGGAAACCCTGCGCACGGCACGTGACCTGGCGCGCGAGTCCCGCCTACCCGTTTCCACCGTCAGCAAGCTGCTGAAACAGCTCCTGCAGAGCGGGCTGCTCACGTCCCATCGCGGAACCAAGGGCGGCTACGTCCTGGCTCGGGCGCCCCGGCAGATCTCGGTCGTTGAAATCATTTCCGCCATCGAAGGACCCATGGCGCTCACCGAGTGCAGCACGGACGTCACCGGATTGTGCAGCCTCGAGCGCCGCTGCCCTATCAAGAGCAATCAACAGATCATTAACCAGGCCGTGCGCGGGGTGCTCGACAAGATCACGCTCTCCGATTTGATCGAACCCCTGCAGCTCACGTCGCTCACCGACGCGCGCGGCAGAGTCGTGCCCCTCACGGCCTCCGGGAGAATTCAATGAGCTCCAATACCGACGCCATTCGCGATCTCGCCCAGCAGGAGTACAAGTGGGGCTTTGTCACCAACGTCAGCGAAGACCGCATCCCCAAAGGCCTGAGTGAGGACGTCATCCGGGTGATCTCCGCAAAGAAGCGCGAGCCGGAGTTCATGCTCGACTGGCGCCTGAAGGCTTATCGCCACTGGGAAACACTCGAAAAGACGCAGGCCGAGCCGAAGTGGGCCAACGTCCACTACAGCCCCATCGACTATCAAGACATGATCTATTACGCCGCGCCCAAACAGAAGCCGAACCTCCAGAGCCTGGATGACGTGGACCCCGAAATTCTGCGCACGTATGAAAAGCTCGGCATTCCGCTTCAGGAGCAGAAGATGCTCGCGGGCGTTGCCGTCGATGCCGTATTCGACAGCGTCTCGGTTGGCACCACGTTCAAGGCCAAGCTGGCCGAAGCGGGCGTGATCTTCTGTTCGTTCTCCGAGGCCGTGGAGAAGCACCCGGAGCTGGTGCGGAAGTACCTCGGCACGGTCGTCCCGTACACCGATAACTTCTTCGCCACGCTGAATTCCGCCGTCTTCAGCGACGGGTCGTTCGTCTATGTGCCCAAGGGCGTTCGCTGCCCGATGGAGCTCTCGACCTATTTCCGCATCAACGCCGCGGAGACAGGCCAGTTCGAGCGCACGCTGATCGTCGCCGACGAAGGCGCTTCGGTGAGCTATCTCGAGGGCTGCACCGCGCCCATCCGCGACGAAAACCAGTTGCACGCCGCGGTGGTTGAACTGATCGCGCTCGGCGACGCGCAGATCAAGTATTCCACCGTGCAGAACTGGTATCCCGGCGACAAGAACGGCAAGGGCGGAATCTACAATTTCGTCACCAAGCGCGGGGCGTGCCGCGGCAAAAACTCCAAGATTTCCTGGACGCAGGTGGAAACCGGTTCGGCCATCACCTGGAAATATCCCAGCTGCATCCTGCAGGGCGACAACTCGGTGGGCGAATTCTACTCCGTGGCCCTCACCAACAATTACCAGCAGGCCGACACCGGCACCAAGATGATCCACATCGGGAAGAACACGCGCAGCACCATCGTCGCCAAGGGCATCTCCGCCGGACATGGCCAGAACACCTATCGCGGCCAGGTCAAGATCATGAAGGAGGCGACGGGCGCGCGCAATTACACCCAGTGCGATTCCCTGCTGATCGGCGAGCTGTGCGGCGCGCACACGTTTCCTTACATCGAGGTGAAGAACGCCACGGCGCGCATGGAGCACGAGGCGTCCACGTCGAAGATCGGCGAGGACCAGCTGTTCTATCTGCGCCAGCGCGGGCTGAAAACCGAAGATGCGGTCTCGATGATCGTTAATGGCTTCTGCAAGCGCGTTTTCCGCGAGCTGCCCATGGAGTTTGCAGTCGAAGCGCAGAAACTGCTGAGCGTCAGCCTCGAGGGCAGCGTCGGATAAAGATTGGGAAATGCAGGAATGCCGCTGGTTCCACACGGCAGATCAGCGATCACAGCCAGGCCGCTAGAAGGATAATGGAAATGAGCTTGTTAGACATCAAAGACCTGCGGGTGACGGTGGATGACCACGAAATCCTCAAGGGCCTCAACCTCCAGTTGAATCCCGGCGAAGTCCACTCGATCATGGGGCCCAACGGCTCCGGAAAGAGCACGCTCGCTCAAGTGCTGGCCCGCCGCGAAACTTACCACGTCACGGGCGGCCAGGTGCTCTTCAACGGCAAGGATCTGCTGGCGATGAAGCCGGAGGAGGCCGCTTGCGAAGGCGTTTTCCTCGCGTTTCAGTACCCGGTCGAGATTCCGGGGATCGGCAACGCCTACTTTCTCCGCTCGGCCCTCAATGCCATCCGCAAGTACCGAGGCCAGGAGGAAATGGATGCCATGGACTTCCTCCCCATGCTTCGCGAAAAGATGAAGCTGCTGGAGATGGATGAAAAGTATCTGAACCGCTCGGTGAACGAGGGCTTTTCCGGCGGCGAAAAGAAGCGCAACGAAATTTTGCAGATGGCCATGCTCGAGCCGAAGCTCGCCATTCTCGACGAGACCGATTCAGGCCTCGATATCGACGCGCTGCGCATCGTGGCCGCGGGCGTCAACGCCATGCGCAGTCCCGATCGCGCCATCCTGGTCGTCACGCACTATCAACGGCTGCTGCACTATATCGTCCCGGACCGCGTCCACGTGCTGGTGGACGGGCGCATCGAGCGCTCGGGCGGACCCGAGCTCGCGCTCCAGCTCGAAGAGACCGGCTACGCCGCTATCGAAGCCGCCGCGCGCGGCGCGAGCCCGGCCTGATCAACCGGTAACATTTTTCGGTAAAGGAAATATGCACGTGGCAACGGCAATCCAGGCCATCGAAAATTACGCCGAAAGCTTCCGCGGATTCGAGCAGTCCGCGGCCAGCCACGAATTGCTGTGGCTGCGCCAGCTGCGCCAAAGCGGCTTTGCGCGTTTTGGCCAGACCGGGTTCCCCACCACGCGCGACGAAGACTGGCGCTTCACCAGCCTCGCGGCTATCGCCCAGGTTCCCTTCCAGCTCGCGCGCAACGGCCACGGGCTGCTTTCGCGCAACCAGATCGACTCCTTCCGAATTCCCGGCGTCGCCTGCCGGCTCGTTTTTGTCGACGGGCGCTTTTCGCCGGAACTTTCCTCTTTGGGCACGTTGCCCGAAGGCGTCGAAGTGGCGAGCCTCGCGGCGCAGATCGCGCGCGATCCCCGAGCGATTGAGCCTCACCTCGGCCGCTACCTCGACTTGCAGCGCGATCCCTTCTGCGCCTTGAACACCGCGTTTCTGGACGATGGTGCGTACGTTCGCATCCGCAAGGGCGTGGTGCTGGGCGAGCCCATTCATCTGCTGTTCGTCTCCGCCGAGCACGACACGCCGACCGTGTGCCATCCGCGCAACCTGATCGTCGCGGAAGAAAACAGCCAGGCCGCGATTCTTGAGGAATACGTAGCGACGGGCAGCGGCGCGACGCTGTGTAATACGGCGACCGAACTTGTCGCCGGCGATCATGCCGTGATTTCGCACTACATGATCGAACGCGAGCACAACCAGGCGTGCAACGTCTCGACGCTCCGCATCCAGCAAGGCCGCAGCGCCAACGTCAGCTCGCACTCGGTGCTGGCCGGAGGCGCGCTGGTCCGAAACAACGTCCACCCAGTCCTGGCCGGAGAAGGCGGCGAGTGCCTGATCAACGGCTTGTTCATCGGCGGCGGCCGGCAGCACCTGGACAATTACATGCTTGTCGAACACGCCGCCCCGCACTGCGACAGCCGCCAGTTTTACAACGGAATTCTCGGCGGCCACGCGCACGGAGTCTTCCACGGCCGCATCATCGTGCACAAGGACGCGCAGAAGACCGACGCCCGGCAAACCAACCGCAACCTGCTGCTTTCCGACACCGCGCAGATCGACACCAAGCCGCAGCTGGAAATCTATGCCGACGACGTGAAGTGCACGCACGGCGCCACCATCGGGCAGATCGACGAGGAGGCGCTGTTCTACCTGCGCTCCCGCGGCATCGACCTGGCCTCCGCGCGCCGCGTTCTGCTCGTCGCCTTCGCCAGCGAATGCCTCGACCGCATGAAGCCAGGCCCGGTGCGCGCGCACATCGAGAAACTGATTCACGACTCCCTGGCGCATATCGCCCACGTTCCGCACGATGTCCCGCTGGCGCCGCAAGAGGCCGCGGTGGGAGAGCGACGATGACTTCCGCAGCCAACAAACTGAGGGCTACGCCACCGGCGGGGCACGCGCTCGACATCGAAAAGATTCGCGCCGAATTTCCAATTCTGCAGCAGAAGGTTCATGGCAAGCCGCTCGTCTATCTGGACAACGCCGCGACCTCGCAGAAGCCTCGCGCCGTGATTGACGCCATCTCCCGCTACTACGAGCGCGACAACGCCAATATCCATCGCGGCGTTCACGCCCTCTCCGAACGCGCCACGGAAGCCTACGAAGCGGCGCGCCGCGGCGCGCAAACCTTTCTCGGCGCGGCCCTGCCCAGCGAAATTATCTTCGTCCGCGGCACCACGGAGGCCATCAATCTGGTGGCCCAGACGTTTGGACGCGCCCGCGTGGGAGCCGGCGATGAAGTGATTGTCACCACGATGGAGCATCACTCGAATATCGTGCCGTGGCAGATGCTGTGCGGTGAAAAGGGCGCGAAGCTCCGGGTCGCACCGATCAGCGATCGCGGCGAGCTCGATCTCGAGGAATTCCAGAAGCTGCTCGGGCCAAAGACCCGCCTCGTGGCCCTCACGCACGTTTCCAATGCGCTCGGCACGATCAATCCGATCCGGGAAGTTATCCGCATGGCGCATGACCGCAGCGTGCCGGTCCTGGTGGATGGCGCACAGGCCGTGCCTCATCTGAAGGTGGATGTCCGGGAACTCGGCTGCGATTTCTACGCCTTCTCGGGCCACAAGATCTATGGGCCCACGGGAATCGGCGTGCTCTACGGCAAGTCCGAGCTGCTGGAAGCCATGCCTCCCTATCAGGGCGGCGGCGACATGATCAGCTCGGTCACGTTCGAGAAGACCACCTACAACAAGGTGCCGTTCAAATTCGAGGCCGGCACGCCGGATGTTGCCGGCGCCATCGGACTGGGCGCGGCCCTGGCCTACGTCCATGGCCTCGGCGTCGAAAACATCGGGGCGCATGAGCACGCGCTGCTGGCCTACGCCACGGAGGCAGTCTCCGGGATTCCGGGCGTGCGCGTGATCGGCACGGCCCGGCAGAAGGCCGGCGTGCTCTCCTTCCTGCTCGGCGACATTCACCCGCACGACATCGGGACCATTCTCGACCAGGAAGGGATCGCCATCCGCACGGGCCATCACTGCTCCGAACCGGTGATGCACCGCTTCGGCATTCCCGGCCACGGCGCGCGCGTCGTTCGCCGTCTACAACACGTTCCAGGAAGTGGATGCGCTGGTTCGCGGTATCGAGAAGGTGCGGGAGGTGTTTGCCTGATGGCCGACCTCCGCGAACTCTATCAGGAAGTGATTCTGGAGCACAGCAAGACGCCGCGAAACTTTCGCGCGCTGCCGGCCGCCAATCACAAGGCCGAGGGTTACAACCCGCTGTGCGGCGACCGCTTCACCGTCTACGTCGCCACGGAAGGCGATGCGATTCGCGACGTGAGTTTCGAGGGCGCGGGCTGCGCCATCTCGAAGGCGTCCGCGTCCATGATGACGCAGATCGTGAAGGGCAAGACGCGCGCGGATGCTGAAAAGCTTTTCGAGCGTTTCCACAATCTCGTTACCGGACAGCCTGCCCCCGGCGGAGACGCGCCCGCACTGGGGAAACTGGAAGTGTTTTCCGGCGTTTCGGAATTTCCGCTGCGCGTCAAATGCGCCACGCTGGCATGGCACACGCTGCGCGCGGCGCTCGAAGGAAAACAGGAGGCCGTCTCGACCGAGTGACGCGCGGCGCGCGAGACCGCAGCCACACGAGAACGGATCAAGGACCTATGATCGCCAATGAAGCCATTACGTTGACTCGGGATTGCAGCGTCATCGAGGTTCCCGGCGGCGTCCGCCGCATTGTCCCCGCGGGCACGGGCGTGAGAATCATCCAATCCCTCGGCGGCAGCTACACCGTGTGGTGCCAGGGGGCCATGGTGCGCATCGACGCCAAGGATGCCGACGTCCTGGGCCTGAAGCCTCCGCCGGAACCGGAACTGGCGGCCAACGGCGACTTCAACGAAAAAATGGTCTGGGACCAGTTGAAGCAGGTCTACGATCCCGAGATTCCCGTCAATGTCGCCGACCTCGGCCTGATCTACTCCTGCGTGAACGAACCGCTCGCCGGAGGCGGCCGCCGCATTGACGTCAAGATGGCGATGACCGCGCCGGGCTGTGGCATGGCCGACGTGCTGAAGGCGGACGTCGAGGGCAAGCTCGCGCGGCTGCCCACCGTGAAGGAAGTGCACGTCGAAGTGGTGTTCGAGCCGCCGTGGGACCCCAGCCGCATGTCGCAAGCCGCCCGCTTGCAGCTGGGCTTCGATCTGTAATCCGCAGCCTGTGCAGTACGCGGCACCGGAGCGGCGCCACTACTCGCGTTCTGCGATGATTTGCCTTGCCGCGTTGAGGACCATTCCTCCGTCTTCCACGCCCTCCGCGATTCGCTCGAGCGACGCATCGAGTGAATCCAGTTCGCCGCGATCCATGACCCGCCGGGCAAACTCGTCGTCGCGCCACATGCGCAGATTCACCAGGTGCAGCTCAGCCATCTGGCGCGCCGGCTTCTCCAGAACCCGCCGTTCGCTCTCCACCAGCCGCCAACCGCTGCCCGCAAAACACGCTTCCAGCACCCTTCCAACGTACAACATCTGGCCGTAATGGCTCTGTAGCTGGCGGACGAGTTCGTAGTAGCGGCGCAAGGCAGGATGCTCGGACTGAAGCGATTCGGTCTCGTGCACGAACAGCCGCGCGCCCCGCTCCGCCGCGCTCGCCCACACTCCCAGCACGCGGCCCGGTGAAGTCACATGCGTCAACAGGAACCGGCACAGCATCGCATCCGCCGCCGGCACGGGAAACGGCGCGCGGACGATATCGTGAAGCTGAAATTCCAAGCCCGCGCCATGGTTCCGCCGCGCCTCGGCAATGTAGCGTTCCGACGCGTCCAACCCTACCGTGCGCTCCGGCTTCAGGGTCTGTTGCAGCAGCCGCGTGGACCAGCCGGGACCGCAGCCGAGGTCCACGGCGAATCGTGGTGCGCGCGTGCCGCCCCGCAGGAGCAAATCGCGCGTCTCGCTCTCGTACAATTCGGCGAGCCGCCGCAACCGCGCGCTGGCGCGGTCGCTGTCTCCAAATGTGTAGTTCTCTTTCGTCATTTCACGCATTCGCCCGCGAGGCGTCGCGAAAGCGGTGGATGGTGCCTGCCGCAAGAGGATGGTTCGAAGCGAATGCCGGTCCCGACGGGGGCTTGCGCGGCGCAATCACGCGCGGTCAGTTGACTCCGCTCCGGGCCGGATCCGGACTCGCCACACGGATGCTCTCGGCCGGCGCGCCGTTTCCCGAATGGCGCGCCACGATTGTCCGCGAGCCGCTCCAGACGAGTTGCAGACCGGCAAAGATCGCGATCGCGGCAATGACGAATTTCAGTTTCCGCGCCGGCACGCGGCGGGCTAGCAGACAACCCGCGATCACACCGGGCACGCCCCCCGCAAGAAGTTGCGTCAATACCGGCCCGCTGATGGAGCCGAATCTCCAATGGAACGCGCTGCCGATCACGGCGAGCACCAGCCCGAACAGCAGGTCGGTGCCCACCACTTCCGGGGCGGTCATTTCCGAATAATTCAGCAGGAGCACCGTTCCCAGAGCGCCCGCGCCCGCCGAGGAAAATCCGGACTCCATTCCGATCGGTAGCGCCAGCCACGGCAACCAGTGAGAATTCTTCTTTGCGAAACCCTGATTCTGGACCCGGGGAATGAATGTCACAGCCGACGAAGCGGTGAGCAGACTGCCGAGCAGGATCACCACCGTGGGGCTGCCCGCGTCGTTGCTCAGCAGCCGAAGGATGTAGGTGCCGATCAGCAGGCCGGGGACCGCGCCCAGCACCAGAAGCCACAAATAACGTCCGTGGATGTGTTTACCCGCCAGATAAAACGGCGCCGCGATTAGCCGCAGGATACCCGCAAACACGAAGGCCGTCCCCACGGCCGTGCCCGGCATCACCCCGACGATCAGGACAAGCGCCGGCACCGTGAAGCTGCCCCCGCCGATGCCGGTCAGCCCCACCGCCAGGGCGATCAAGAATCCGATGAGAGCGTTCATTCTTCGGCCCGCTTCGAAAGTGTGTGGATCCCGCACTCGAGCTTGTTCCCGCCCCATCGTCCCGATCGAGGGTCCGCACCCGCGGCGGGAATGGCGGTGCAAGGCTCGCAGCCGATGCTTCGGTAACCGGCATCGTAGAGCGGCAGCGACTCAATTTTGTGGCTGGCGGTATACTCCCAAATCTGTCCCCAGGTCCACGCGGCCAGAGGACTCACCTTCAGCAGCACTTTCCCGCTGGGCAGCACGTGGTGCTCCGCCACCTTCAGATTCTTTCGCGTGGGCGATTGCTCGCGGCGCAGCCCCGTGAACCAGACTTCGAATTGTTCCAGCGCGCCGAACAGCGGCTCTACTTTCCGCAACTGGCAGCAGCGCCCGGGATCGGTGCGGTTGAGAATGCCGAACTGCGCCTCCTGCTCGGCCACGGTCCGCTTCGCCGCGAGGTTCTGGAGGTTCAAATTCCAAGCCTGGACCATGCGGTCGCGATAGGCATACGTCTCGGCGAAGTGATACCCCGTCTCGAGGAACAGCACGGGAATCTTCGGCTGGCGCTGGCGCAGCAAGTCCAGCACGATCATGTCCTCGGCCTGAAAGCTGCACGTGATGCACGCAGGCCCTTTGCCCTCCGCGAGCACGCGATCGACCACGCCTTCGGCGGAAAGCGATTCGAATTCTTCGGCAAACGCCGGCTGGCTCATGGTGTTCCCTTCTGCGCATCAGAATGTTTGTCGCGCCATTTGCGCAAGACGCTGACGATGCGGTTCACCGCTTCTTCGTCGGTGTCATCCTGGATGCGCACGGCAAAAAATGATTCCGGACCGAAGATCGCGCGCACCACCTGTTTTTGGTTCGTGCCGTCGTCGGCCGGGCAAAAGACCGTGACGAGCCCGGACAGGCAGAAGGCCTTGGCAACGGTGACCAGCTCGTGCGCCAGAAAATCGTTGGGACCGGCCAGTTGCACGTGCCAGCCTTCGTCGAACAGGCGCCGCTCGACCAGTTCGGCCACGTGCGGCCGGCCCATGACCCAGACCGCCGCCGAGGGATGCCCGAACCGCAGCAGCCGTTCCTCTTTTACAATGCGGGGCTGACCGGCCTGCCCGGAGGACGTCCGCGCAGTGTGGCTGTGCGAAATCGCGCGCTCGATGATCCCTGCGCCGACCGTGGCATTGGTGTGCGGATCGATGACGATGAAGCTTCCCGTGGTGCGGTTCGCTCGGTACGGGTCGAAAAACAGCGGCAGCGTGGTCTTCACGTCCACCGCCGCGATGTCGTTCATCTCCAGCCGCGTCGCCAAGGCGTGCTCCAGCGTATTGATGTCCACCCGGTAGCGAATCTGGCTGATGCGGCTGCGCACCGTTCGCGTGGTGTGTTTCAGCAGATAGATTTTGTGCGGGTCCAGCGGCTCCGGATGCATCCACACCAGCGTGGCTTGGAATTCCGTGCCGGTGGACGGCGGCTGTTCCTCGCCCGCCAGCATGTCGCCGCGGCTGAGATCGATTTCGTCTTCCAGCGTGACGGTAATCGAATTCCCCGGGCCGGCCTTCTCCAGTTCGTCCTCGAAGGTGACGATCGACTGCACCTTCGTCTTGACGCCCGAAGGCAGCGCCACCACGCTCATCCCCGGACGCAGTTCGCCCGAAGCGACCCGGCCCGCAAAGCCGCGGAAGCTCGCGTCGGGCCGCACCACGTACTGCACCGGAAAGCGCAGCGGGCTGGAAATCGCGCCATCGCCGACCGGCACGCTCTCGAGAAACTCGAGCAGCGCCGGGCCCTCGAACCACGGCATGCGCTTGCTGCGCCGCACCACGTTGTCGCCCTCCAGCGCGCTTACCGGCACGGCGTAGATCTCGCCGATGCCCAGATGATTCGCGAAGGCGCGGAATTCCGCCGTGATGCGCTCGAACACCTCCTGCGAAAAGCCCACCAGGTCCATCTTGTTGACCGCCGCCACGATGTGCTCGACCCCCAACAGATGGGCGATGTAGGCGTGGCGGCGCGATTGCCGCAGCACGCCCTTGGTGGCGTCGATCAGCACCACGGCGGCGTCCGCCGTCGAAGCGCCCGTCGCCATGTTCCGCGTGTACTGCTCGTGCCCCGGCGTGTCGGCGATGATGAATTTCCGGCGGGGGCTCGAAAAATACCGGTAGGCCACGTCGATCGTAATTCCCTGCTCGCGCTCGGCGCGCAGCCCGTCCGTCAACAGCGAGAAATCGATGGGGCCGCTCGACCGGTTGACCTTGCTCTTGCGCACCGACGCGAGCTGGTCCTCGAAGATCGCCTGGCTGTCGTAGAGAAGCCGCCCGATCAGCGTCGACTTGCCATCATCGACGCTTCCGGCGGTGCTAAATCGCAATAGCCCCGCCGCGGGCGTGAGCAATCCCGCGCTGTCGGTCGATGCGGCGGCCGTCTTGGGCTCTGCGCTCGGCATTAGAAGTACCCCTCGCGTTTCTTCATTTCCATCGAGCCTTCTTCATCGTGATCGATGGCGCGGTTTTCGCGCTCCGAACGCCGGAACGACACCATTTCCTCGATAATCTTCGGCACCGTGTCCGCTTCCGAGCGGATCGCGCCGGTGCACGGCACGCATCCCAGCGACCTCATCCGGCACTTCACGCTCTGCGCCTTCTCGCCGGGAAGAAGGTGCACGCCCGTCTGCAGCAGCAGAACGGAATTGCCCCGGACCACGGCTTCGCGCTCTTTCGCGAAATAGAGCGGCACAATCGGAATCTTTTCCGCGTGGATGTAGAGCCACACATCCATCTCCGTCCAGTTCGAGAGCGGAAACACGCGGATGCTCTCGCCCTTGTGATGCCGCCCGTTGTACAGGCTCCAGAGCTCCGGGCGCTGGTTCTTCGGGTCCCATTGGCCGAGCGAATCGCGGAAGGAATAGACGCGCTCCTTGGCGCGGGATTTTTCCTCGTCGCGGCGCGCGCCCCCGAACGCGGCGTCAAACCCGCCCGCCGCCAGCGCGTCCAGCAGCGAGCGAGTCTTCAGCAGCCCGCAGCATTTCTGCGTGCCCAGCGTGTACGGGTTCGCGCCCTCGTCCAGGGCCTTCTGGTTCTTGTGCACGATCAGTTCGGCGCCCACGTGCTGCGCGTACCAGTCGCGAAACTCGATCATCTCCGGAAACTTGTAGCTGGTGTCCACATGCAGCAGCGGGAACGGAATCTTCCCGGGATAGAACGCCTTCTGCGCCAGGCGCAGCATGACGGAGGAATCCTTGCCGATCGAATAGAGCATCACCGGGTGGGCAAATTCCGCGGCCGCCTCGCGCAGAATGAACAGGCTTTCGGCTTCCAGCATCTTCAAGTGATCGAATCGGTCGCTTATTTCCATCGCATTGTCATCCATCATCAGGTCACTCAAGACCATAAAAAAACCCGCCTCCCGGATTGACTCCGAGGGCGGGTTGAACTCAAGTCCAGTTGAATTGCGAACTTAGCTTAAGAACCCAGGCGCCCCGGAGGCACACATGTGTGTCTTCCTACAACAAAGACAACATGCGTTAGGGAGCCAGAGCATAGCGAATACCAAACTTACCCCCATTGCCACGCCCTGTCAACGCCAAAGTAGTGCAACGCCCGAACACTCCGCTAAGTACGTTCCTTCAGCACTACATAACACGCGTTCCACTCCCCGATTCGAGGCTCTGGGCGTGCTTCAGATCGCGCGCGCCGTGCCTACTGCAGGGGATCCCACCGTACGTCCCACGGCCGGGGCGATGGCCCGAATCTCCTTCATCAGTTGTACGAACTGATCGGGATAGAGCGACTGCGCGCCATCGGAGAGCGCCCGCTCCGGATCCGGATGCACCTCGATGATCAATCCGTCGGCTCCCGCCGCCACCGCCGCGCGCGCCATCGGCGCAACTTTGTCGCGCCGCCCGGTGCCGTGCGAGGGGTCGGCCATCACCGGCAGGTGCGACAGGCTCTTGATCACGGGGATGGCCGCGATGTCGAGCGTGTTGCGCAGATAGGTATCGAACGTGCGGATGCCGCGCTCGCACAGGATCACCTTGTAGTTGCCGCCGGCCATGATGTATTCGGCGCACAGCAGCAGTTCCTCGATCGTGGCGGACATCCCGCGCTTCAGGAGCACGGGCTTGTCGATCTCCCCAAGTCCCCGCAGCAAGTGATAGTTCTGCATGTTGCGCGCGCCCACCTGCAGCACGTCCACATAAGGCAGCATGATTTCGATCTGCGACGGATCCATCACCTCGGTGACCACGAGCAGGCCGTTCTTGTCGGCCGCGTCCCGCATCAGCTTCAGCCCCGTCTCGCCCATCCCCTGAAAGCTGTAGGGCGAAGTGCGCGGCTTGAACGCGCCGCCGCGCAGCAGCTTGGCTCCAGCCTGGGCCACGCGGGCGGCAATGTCCGCAATCTGTTCCGCCGATTCCACGGCGCACGGCCCGGCCGCCACGACGATCTCCGTGCCTCCGATCGTGACTCCCTTGCCCAGGTCCAGCACGGTGCCTTCGGGCCGGCAGCTTCGCGCCGCCAGCTTGAAGGGGTGCGAAATGGGCACGATTTCCTCGACGCCTGGCGCCGAGCGCAGCGCCTCGAGTTCGCTCCGATGCCGCTCGCTTTTCCCCACGACTCCGATCACGGTTCTCTCCTCCCCGCGAATCACGTGCGCCTGATAACCGCATTCCTTGATGCGTTCCACGACGTGATTGATTTGTTCCTCGGTTGCAGTGCTCAGCATATTGATGATCATGGTTCCGTCCTCGCGCATCTCTATGGTTTTGTACCGCCTGATATCGCCGCGGATGGGTACGATCCCAGAATCCGCAAATCCACCACCAGCTTCTCCAGCTCCGCCAGCGCCGCCGCGACCTCGGGTTCGCGCCGCGACGCTTGCAGGTCCAGATAAAAACGCCACTGCCACGGCCGCCCGTGCACCGGACGGCTTTCGATCTTCAGCAGATTCAAGTTCCGCCGTGCGAAGGGCTCCAGCGCGTGAAAGAGCGCCCCCGGCCGGTTATCGAGCTGAAAGACCAGCGAAAGCTTGTCCGCATTTTCCGGCACGGCCGGTGACGCGGAAAGCAGCAGGAAGCGCGTGTAGTTCTCGGGATTGTCCTCGAGATGCTCGCGCAGGATCGCGCCGCCATGGATTGCCGCGGCGCGCCGCCCCGCGATCGCCGCCCGCGTCCGGTCTCCCGCGCGCACCACTTCCCGCACGCTGCCCGCCGTGTCTTCGGTCGCGATCCTCTTCAGCCGCGGATGCGCGCTGAAGAACCGCTCGCACTGCGCCAGCGCCACCGGATGCGATTCCACCACCGCGATGTCGTCAAACGCCGCGCCCGGCACGCCAATCAAATTGTGCGCAATCGGAATGATGACCTCCCCAATGATGTTCAGCCGGCTCTCGACCAGCAAATCAAACGACCGGTGGATCGACCCCGCCAGGCTGTTCTCGATCGGCGCCAGAATGTAATCCGCCACGCCGTCCCGAATCGCGCTGAACGCCGCCTCGAACGTCGGGCGCGGCACCAGCGTGATCTCCTCGCCCAGGAGTTTCACGGCCGCCTCTTCGCTGAAGGCGCCGCGCTCCCCCTGAAACGCCACCCGCGCGTTTTTCTCAACGATCATGCACGTCCCGCTTTTCCTTGCCCCGGGCGCGACGCGCCCTGCTTCCCTTCCGCCGGCTCGGGCGCCCCACATCCGTGAAGTTCCTGCAAGCGGATCGATTCGTTCAAAATCAGCTGGTAAACCCTGTCCACGGCCTCGCCATCGAGCGGCCCGGGATTTAATTCCTTCATGCGCGACAGGATCTCCTGCTCGCGCACCGGAGCCCGCAGCTTGACCCCTTCCTCCTGCTTCATTCGTCCCACTTCCAGCGCCAGCTCGGCCCGCAGGTTCAGAAGGTGGAGCATCGCCGTATCAATCGCATCGATTTTCCTTCGCCAATCGCTGATCTTCATAGGGTCCGCCACGCCTCCTCGGCATCCCGCATCCCATCCGGTCCACAGGGCCCAGACAACAAAAAAGCCGCGTCCTCGTCTGGAGGTTCGCGGCCGGTGTTCGAAACTTTGTGCGGCTTCTAGTTGCTGATTGCTTCCGCGCGCGTCTCGCCGGCCCGCTTCCCCCAGTAGAAGAAGCGGTACGTAAAGGCGAAACTCAGTGCGTACGTCGGCATGGCGCGGTCTCGAAGTTCCTTGCGATTCCCTCGGTCTGCGTAACCGAAAGGTGAATATACAGGGCGCATCGCGCGGCGTCAAGCAGTTCCTGTGCTGATCAGCGGCGCGTGCAGAAATCAAGAAGTATGCAACAGCACCTTCCTCATTTGCTTGCAATCAGATGCTATTCCGATGAGTTCTGATTGATCCCAAGTGTAAAATTCCCAGCCCATTTTTTCGTAGTAGCCGGTTGCGTCCGGGACAGCGTTAACAAACAAGGTCCTTAGGCCCAAGCGGCGTGCATAATTCTCAACTAACGCCGATAGTGCGCGACCGTGCCCACACCGCTGCAAATCGACTGCGATTGCGACCAACCTCACGGCACCTGTGCCATTCTGAAAATCGTCAAGGCGGGTTGTTCCGATTGAGCGCCCATCCAATTTCAAAAGCAGGGGATGGTTGGCTGGGAGATATTCATCCCCGTGCCTTTCGTCATAGCCGCTTAGGCCCCTCGCTTCCCATAAGACCTCACGGCGCAGCGAGTGATAGTCAAGCCAATCGCTCTCGGTTGTCACTTTGATGAGTTGGTAACCCATATGCCTAACATAACAACTCCCGACAGCTGGGTCATTTGTAAAATTCACAATTGCGCGCCGCCGCCCCGGCCAGGATCGTCGTCCTGAGGCAACCGCGCTCGGCTCGCCAAGGCACGTTTCTTTACGGCGCGGGGAGAGTGACCCGGCAGGACCGCGCTCATATCCTCTGTTTATACCGTTTGCAAGAATTACAAATTTGACTTATCCGGCAGGGTGGGGCTTAATGGCGGTTCCGGCTTTTGCACACGGATGGAACCGGGGCCGGCCCGTCGCTCTGCGCGGGCCCGCAAAACCGATTGTCGATTCGGAAATGAGACGTTACTCTATGATGCGACCGATTCGCCACCGGGTATACGTAATCATCGGGTGGGGACCGCCCTCCTGAGCGACACTCAGGAGATTGCGCCCCGCCCTGGCAACAGGCAGCGGGGCTTTTTGTTTTAGGGCTTCTTTATTTCATATTAGATTCGAAAGGCCATCATGTTAAGCGATGCGATCAAGAAGAGCGTTTCCCGCGCGCCCGCGCGGGCGATGCTGAAAGCCACCGGTCTCACCGACGCGGACTTGGAGCGTCCCCTGGTGGCGGTCGCCAATACCTGGACGGAGGTGATGCCCTGCAACCTTCACTTCCGGACCCTCGCGGAAAAAATAAAGGAAGGCATCCGCGCCGCTGGCGGAACCCCCATCGAGTGCAACACCATCGCCATTTCCGACGGGATTTCGATGGGCACGGAAGGCATGAAGGCCTCCCTCGTTTCGCGCGAAGTGATCGCCGACTCCATCGAGCTTTTCGTGCGTGGCCACCTGTTCGACGCGGTGATCGCCATCTGCGGCTGCGACAAAACCATCCCCGGCACGGTGATGGCGCTGGCGCGGTTGAACATCCCGGGCTTGGCTCTCTACGGCGGCTCGATCATGCCCGGTCAGTTCCACGGGCACGAAGTCACGATTCAGGACGTGTTCGAAGCCGTCGGAGCACTCGCCGCCGGCAAAATGACCGAAAAAGAAGTGTGCGAGCTCGAAAACAAGGCGTGTCCAGGCGCCGGAGCCTGCGGCGGTCAATTCACGGCCAACACCATGGCTTTGGCGATTTCTTTCCTGGGAATTTCTCCCATAGCCCTGAGCGAAGTCCCCGCCACCGACCCGCGCAAGGGTCAGGCCGCCTTCGACAGTGGCGTGGCCGTGATGCAGCTTCTGAAAAAGGACCTTCGTCCGCGCCAATTCATCACCCACGACTCGATCGAAAACGCCATCGCCTCCGTCGCCGCTTCCGGCGGCTCGACCAACGCCGTAATGCATCTGCTGGCCATCGCCCGCGATGCCGGCGTGCCCCTGACCATCGATGAGTTCGACAAGATCGCCGCGAAGACTCCCCTACTGGCCGATCTGAAGCCCGGCGGCCGCTTTGCCGCGCCCGATATGTACACAGCAGGCGGCATGAGGCTGCTAGGGCACCGCCTGCGGGAAGCGGGATTGCTGCACGACGGCCCGACGGTCTCCGGCAAAACGCTGTTCGAGGAAATTTCGCTGGCCCGCGAGACACCCGGCCAGGAAGTGATCCGCCCCCTCTCGAACCCCCTCAAGAACAACGGCGGCCTCGCCATCCTGCGCGGCTCTCTGGCGCCCGATGGCTGCGTGGTGAAGCTGGCCGGCCACGACCGGCTTCTCCACAGCGGGCCCGCTCGCGTGTTCGATTCCGAAGAGGCCGCGTTCGAAGCCGTGCAGCAACGCCGGATCAAGGCCGGCGATGTCGTCGTCATCCGCTACGAAGGTCCCAAGGGCGGTCCGGGGATGCGGGAAATGCTGGGCGTCACCGGAGCCATCGTGGGCCAGGGATTGAGCGAATCCACCGCACTAATCACCGACGGGCGTTTCAGCGGCGCCACGCACGGCTTCATGGTCGGCCACGTGGCTCCCGAAGCGGCGGTCGGCGGCCCCATCGCGCTGGTTCGCGATGGCGACATCATCACGCTCGACGTGCGCGCGCGCCGCCTCGACGTCGCGGCCAATCTCGACGAACGCCGCGGGCAGTGGAAGCCTCCTGCTCCGCGCTACACCACCGGGGTCATGGCGAAATACGCGCAGCTGGTTTCCTCGGCTTCCGAGGGCGCTGTCACCGGCGCTTGATTACAATTCACTGCACTTCTAAGGAGAAACACCAATGGCGAAGATGTTTTGGGAGAAAGATGCAAAACCGGAGGCGCTCAAGGGAAAGCGCATTGCCGTGCTCGGCTACGGCAGTCAGGGCCGGGCGCACGCGCTGAATCTGCGCGATAGCAAGCTCAATGTCGTGGTCGGCCTGCGCCAGGGCGGTCCTTCCTGGACGCAAGGAGAAAAGGACGGCTGGAAGCTGGTTTCACCGGCCGAAGCCTCGCGTGGCGCGGACGTCATCGTGATGCTCGCGCCGGACATGGCCCAGCCGGCGATGTACCGCAACGAGGTGGCGCCGAACCTCAACCCGGGCGCCATGCTGCTGTTCTCCCACGGCTTCAACGTCCACTACGGACAGATCGCTCCGCCGGCCAATGTCGACGTGACCATGGTCGCGCCCAAGGGGCCGGGCAACCTCGTCCGGCGGCAATACGAAGAAGGGCGCGGAGTGCCCTGCCTTCTCGCCGTTCACCAGGACGCCTCGGGCCACGCCTTCGAGCGGACGCTGGCCTACGCCGACGCCATCGGCGGCACCAAGCCCGGCGTCATCGAAACCACCTTCGGCGAGGAAACCGAAACGGACCTCTTCGGCGAGCAGGCCGTGCTGTGCGGCGGCGCCCGCGAACTCATTCAGGCCGGCTGGGAGACGTTGGTCGCGGCCGGCTATCAGCCCGAAGCCGCCTACTTCGAGTGCCTCCACGAGCTGAAGCTGATCGTCGACCTGATTTACGAAGGCGGCATCGCCAAGATGCACCAGTTCGTCAGCGAGACCGCGAAGTTCGGCGACATCACCCGCGGCTCCCGCATCATCGATCAGCATGTCCGCGACAACATGAAGAAAGTTCTCGAGGAAATTCAGTCGGGCGCATTTGCGAAGGAATGGATCCTCGAAAATCAGGCGGGGCGTCCCCAGTACAACAAGCTTCTCGACCGGGACAAAAACCATCCCATCGAAAAAGTCGGCGAGAAGCTGCGCCAGCAGATGGCGTGGCTCAAGTCGGAATCGAAGGCTGCGGCACGAGGCAAAAAGTGACGCAGACCCTGCGGCCGGCCCGGTCCGTCGGCCCGGCGCCGGCTTGCGCCTCCTTGCTCACATGACCACCGGTCCCGAGTGAGCGATGGCCAACACAGTCAGTTTTCGGCGTGCGGCGATCCTTGGCACGGGCCTGATCGGCGGGTCGTTCGCCCTGGCCCTGCGGAAACAGTTCCCTGACATTTCGCTGGTTGGCTACAGCCGCGGCGGATCGGCCAAGCGGGCCGTGGCGCTGGGAGCGGTGGACCAGGCCGCTCCGGATATTGCCGGCGCCGTGCGCGGCGCCGATCTCGTCTACGTGGCGATGCCGATCGTCGCCACCATCGACGCGCTGCCCGTGATCGCCGCATCGGCCGAGCCCCACGCGTCTGGTCACCGATGCGTGCAGCACCAAGACCGTCGTCTGCCGCACGGCGCAGGAACAGTTTCGCAGCGGCGCGCGGTTTCTCGGCGGGCATCCCATGGCCGGCAAGGAGCATTCGGGTATCGAGCACGCCGACGCCGAACTCTTTCGTGGAGCTCCCTACCCCTTGATGGGATCGGAAGCCGATTCCGACCCGCGCGTAAAGGAGTTTGCCGCGATGGTGCGCACCATCGGCGCGCAGCCGGTCTGGGGCGATCCGGAAACGCACGATTGGGCGGTGGGAATCGTGTCGCACCTTCCGCAACTGGTCTGCGTGGCGCTCGCGCGCGTGGTGCAGGACGAAACCGACGAAACCGGCCTCCCGCTGGCGCTCGCCGGGCCCGGCCTGCAGGATACGCTGCGACTCGCCGGCAGCCCCTACGACATCTGGCGCGACATCCTGCTCACCAATCAGCAGAACCTGTCGCGCGCGCTCGACCGCCTCGCGCAGGCCGTCGACTACCTCCGCACGCACCTCGCCAGCAAAGACCTCGAGCAGGAATTCCAGGGCGCCAACGAACTCTACAAGCTCCTGCACAAACCTCGCTAAGAACTCCGCGCCGCCTCGTTCAGCCGCTAAAACAAAAAATATCGCTGCGCCAGCGGCAGAACGCTGCGCGGGCTCGCAGGTGATCAGCTCGCCATCGACGCGCACTTCGTACGTCTCCGCGTCCACTTCGATATTCGGCGTCGCGCGATTGTGCACCATGTCCTTCTTGCCGATGTGCCGGCAATGGCGCACCGGCGCGATTCTCTTCTTCAGGCCGAGCCGCTCGGGCACACCGGCCGAACGCGCCGCCTGCGGAGACAAACGTGATGCTGGTCGCCGCCGTGGCTGCCCCGAAGGCGCCGAACATCGGGCGATAGAGCACCGGCTGCGGCGTGGGAATGGAAGCGTTCGGGTCGCCCATGGCGCTCCAGGCGATGAACCCGCCCTTCACGATCATTTCCGGCTTCACGCCGAAAAACGCCGGCTTCCACAGGACCAGATCCGCCAGCTTGCCCGGCTCGATCGATCCGATCTCCGCGGCCATGCCGTGCGTGATGGCGGGATTGATCGTGTACTTGGCGACGTAGCGCTTGGCCCGGAAATTGTCGTTGCGGGAGGAATCTTCCGGCAGCGGCCCGCGCTGCGTCTTCATCTTGTGCGCCGTCTGCCAGGTGCGCGTCACCACTTCCCCGATCCGCCCCATGGCCTGCGAATCGCTCGAGAGCATGCTGAGCACGCCCAGATCGTGCAGGATGTCCTCGGCCGCGATCGTTTCCGGGCGGATGCGGCTTTCGGCGAAGGCCACGTCTTCCGGCACCTGCGGATTCAGATGATGGCAGACCATCAGCATGTCCAGATGCTCGGCAATCGTGTTCACCGTGTAGGGCCGCGTGGGATTGGTGGATGACGGCAGGATGTTCGCAAAGGACGCGATGCGGATGATGTCCGGCGCGTGCCCTCCGCCCGCCCCTTCGGTGTGGTAGGTGTGAATGGCCCGGCCGCCAATCGCCGCGACGGTCGCTTCCAGAAATCCGGCCTCGTTGATCGTGTCGGTGTGGATCGAAACCTGGACATCGAATTGATCGGCGGCGCGCAGACACGCGTCGATGGCCGCCGGCGTGGTGCCCCAGTCCTCGTGCAGCTTCAAGCCGCATGCGCCCGCTTCAATCTGCTCGGCGAGCGGTGGCACAGTCGCGGCGTTCCCTTTGCCGAGGAATCCGAAATTCATCGGCCAGGCCTCGGCGGCCTGCAACATCCGCGCGAGGTTCCACGCACCGGGTGTGCACGTGGTCGCTGCCGTGCCCGTCGCAGGACCCGTTCCGCCGCCTACCATGCTCGTGATGCCGTTGGAAAGCGCTTCGTAGACCTGCTGCGGCGAAATGAAATGGATGTGGCTGTCCACGCCGCCCGCGGTGACGATCAGGTTTTCGCCCGCGATCACTTCCGTGGCCGCGCCCACGATCAGCTCCGGATCGACGCCGTCCATCGTGTCGGGATTCCCGGCCTTGCCGATCTTCACGATGCGGCCGTCCTTCACGCCGATGTCGGCCTTCACGATCCCCCAGTGATCGAGGATCACGGCATTCGTGATGACCAGATCGAGCGCGCCCTGTGGCTCCCCGCGCGTGGCCCCGCTGCTCTGGCCCATCCCGTCGCGAATCACCTTCCCGCCGCCGAACGTGATCTCGTCCCCGTAATGCGTGAAATCCTTTTCGATCTCGATGACCAGCTCCGTGTCGGCCAGCCGGATGCGGTCGCCGGTCGTCGGGCCGTAAAGATCGGCATAGGTGCGGCGGGGAATCTTCAGGCTCATCGCTTCTTCTCCTCGCCGAATTGGAAGCCTGCCCGCCGAGCTTTCTCGATCGCGCGCTCGCGCGCACCCGACGCGTCCAGCGCGCCGCCCACCAATCCGTTGAAGCCATGAATCACGCGCCGGCCCCCGAAATCGGCAAGCTCCACTTCCTTTTCCTCCCCCGGCTCGAAACGCACTCCGGTTCCCGCCGCGATGTTCAGCCGCATGCCGTAGGCCGCGGCGCGGTCGAAGGCGAGCGCGCTGTTCGTCTCGAAAAAGTGATAATGGCTGCCCACCTGAATCGGCCGGTCGCCGGTGTTCTTCACCAGCACGCGCGCCGTGCGCCGTCCGGCGTTGGCCTCGATCGGCCCCGCACCTTCATCGAGCAGATATTCCCCCGGCTTCATGACAAATCCTCCACTCCGCAGCCCGCCGCTCCGGCACCCGGGTCAAAGCCCTATTTAATGGGATCGTGAATCGTCACGAGCTTGGTGCCGTCGGGGAACGTGGCCTCGACCTGAACTTCGTGAATCATTTCGGCGACGCCCTCCATCACCTGGCCGCGCGCGAGAATGTTTCCGCCAAAGCTCATGATCTCGGCGACGGACTTGCCGTCGCGGGCGGCTTCCATCACCTCGGCGGTGAGGATGGCCACAGCCTCGACGTAGTTAAGCTTCAGGCCGCGCGCCTGCCTCCGGCGCGCCAGATCGGCGGCGACCACGATCATCAGCTTTTCCTGCTCACGCGGGGTGAGATGCACTTAACCCTCCGAATTCGATCGTCGATTGTACCGCATCGAGGAGAGATCCTTCGCTCGCTCCGCTCACCCAGGATGACGATCCTGATCGGATCGTCAATTCACTTTGCGCGGCGGGATCGCTTCGCGGCCATACACGCGCAGCTTGGCTTCCCGCCAGAGCGCGTGCAGTCCGGCGATCACGTCGCGGCCGCGGCGTGCGACCCCGCGCACGACGAGGCCGTCGGCGACGAGCGTGCTGATGCCCCAGAGCGACTCGCCCGGCTCGGCGAACCCCGCCGCAACCTCGCGCAGGCGCGTTTCGGTGGCCAGCCACGCGCCCGCGTCCAGCCCCACGCGGCAGATATAGAAGGTAGCCCAGTAGCGGTGAGGACCCAGGCGCGCCAGCGACGCCAGCGCGTGATTCCGCGGCTCGAGCCGAAGGCGCTCGGCGGCAATCAGCCGTCCATTCGCGATCAGGTCCGTCTTCATCTCCACGCGCTCGTACTCGAAACACTTCGCCCCGCGCTTCCCGGCCGGGTGCGACGATCTCCCACCAAAACAGTCCTGCGCCGGGGGCCAGTTGGATCGACGTCCGCTGCGCATAGCGCGCGCCGGCAAATGGAATCAGCGGGTCCGGCAGGTATTCGAGCAGGGCGTTTTCCGCGACGCGGATTTCGTTCGTTTGCATGGTTTCCGCGGCGCTGGCCCGCGGGCGGTAGATGCGCGTCGCGCCCGTGGTGGTCAACTGCACGCTCGCGCCCGCGCCGGCATTCACGGACAAGCGTCAGACGATCGCCACCCAGCAGGCCGCCCGAAACGTTGTGGAGATGAGCAAGAGCGGCGCCGTCGGCGAGCGGAAAGGCGCGCACGACGCGCAGCGGAGGCTCCTGCGCGCTGGCGGCGAGAACCGTGCGGCCCGATGCGGCGTCGCGCGCAAAGTCGAGCGCCAGCGTCGCCCGAACTCCGCCCGGCGCGACGATTGCGGCGTCAGATTGTCTCGCGGTTATCGGAACGCTGGAGGTGTAGTTCATCTGTCAGTCGCAGGCGCCGTTGCCGGCAGGCTGCGCATAAACCGTTCATGCCGTCATTCTGAGCGAAGCGAAGAACCTTCTCGGCCGTTTACGAGTCCAAAGAGAGATTCTTCGCGCGCAGGGCGCGCTCAGAATGACGATGCGCATGCTGCTCCACAGGCTCTCAAGCCCAGCGGCACAGAAACCAGCGCGCCTACGATATCGGCCTCAGTCCAGTCAGCTCACAAACAAGCCGCGTCGAAAGCGCGGGGTGCTCCATCGCGCCCCACTCGAGCAGCGGCATGAAGCCGCAGGCATCGTCCAGTGAACAGGCGGCGCTGCGCGTCGGCAGTCTCGATCATCGTTGCCTTCAGATTCCAGAGAATCCGCGCCGCTTCCGTCTGACCCAGCGGCAGCAAACGCTGGCACGCGGAGACCAGATTCGCGAGGGTCTGGTGCAGCCATGCCAGCACGGCGCGATCCTCGTCGAAGCCGAGCGCGCCGCTCACCAGGCCAAAGGCCGCGCCGTGATGGATCGCCACCGCCGGTGGCCGCCGGGCGGCCGCGAGCGCTTCGCTCAAAACCGGAAACTCGCCCAGCGCGAGGACCATCAGCAGAAAATTCTGCCCCAGCGCGGCGCTCGCCGCGCGGCTTTCGCGCGCGGGCTTGCGGGCGGCGAGCTGCTCGTTCAGGCCGCGCCACCGGTCCGATGCAAACTGTTCCGGCCCGGCGTTCGCCAGCCGAAAGCCGGCGCGGCAGAACACCGCTTCGACCAGGCCCGCCTCTTCGAGGTATCCGCGGAAGAAGTCCGCGAGGCCGCTGACCTTGAGAATTCCTGCGGCCTCCAGAGATTCCAGTCCAAAGGAGTGCGCCAGAGAGCCGATGGGCAATGCGCTGTCGGCCAGATGCAGCAGGCGCAAATCCGCCAGGTCTTGTCCCGGCGAGAAGGGCGCGCGCTGAGGTGTGTCCGCGTCGGCAGGCATCACGACGCGCCTTCGTGCGGATGATCGTGCGTATGGCTATGACCGTGGCTGTGGCCGTGCTCATCGCCGTGCGAGTGCGCGTGGCCGACGTAGGGCGCGTGGGCGTCAATCAGGGGCCGGCGCGATTCCGCGGGCTCGGCGAACTTGTCCTCCAGCCAGGCGAGCACGGCGTCGAGCCCGACTTCATCGCGCAGGTTGGTAAACAGGAAGGGCCGCTCTCCGCGCATCTTGCGCGCATCGCGCTCCATGACCTCCAGTGAAGCGCCCACGTGAGGCGCGAGGTCGATCTTGTTGATCACCAGCAGATCGGAACGCATGATGCCGGGGCCTCCCTTGCGCGGGATTTTGTCGCCCCCGGCCACATCGATCACGTAGATCCAGATGTCCACGAGCTCGGGGCTGAACGCGGCGCCCAGGTTGTCGCCGCCGCTTTCGACAAACACAAGCGCAAGCCCCGGCAGCGTATCTTCGAGTTCGGCAATCGCCTGCAAATTCATCGAGGCGTCCTCGCGGATCGCCGAGTGGGGGCACGCGCCTGTTTCGACGCCACGGACCCGTTCCGCGGGGAGCGTTCCCTGCCGCAGCAGGAATTCCGCGTCCTCTTTCGTGTAAATATCGTTGGTGACGACGGCGAGGTTGTAACGCGGATGGAGGCGCTGGCTGAAGCGATGGACCAGAGCCGTCTTGCCCGATCCGACCGGTCCGGCGATGCCTACCCGAAATGCGCGTCGACCGTTGCTTTGCATTCTGCGAGTCCTTGAGAAATCAGCGCCGACGCGCGGCGCGTCCTTCGGCTTCCTTTGCCGCTGCACCGGCTCCGTCGCGGACCAGCGTGATGAACGCGGACGCCGAGCGCGGCAGCGTGCGGTCGCGCCGGTAGATGAGGCCCAATTCGCGCCACACTTCCATATCGGAAATGGGAATCAGCTTCACCAGTCCCGCGCGGGCTTCGTCCCGCGCAAACCTCCCGCTGATGATCGAGACGCCCAGCCCCGCGGCCACGAACTGCTTGATCATGCCGACGCTCGGCAGCTCCATCACCACGCGCAACTGGGAACGGTACGGGCGAAACTGCTTATCGAACACCTGGCGCATGAAGCCCGTCTTGGGGAAGATCACCGACTGTTCGGCAATTTGCGCCGTGGTCACGCTCTTCAAGGAGGCCAGAGCATTCGTCGGGCTGACCATCAGCACCAGGCGGTCGCGGAAGATGGGATATACCTTCAGGCTGGGCGCCTTCACGGGCAACGTCACGATGCCCACGTCCAGCACGCCGCTCTCGATCTTCTCAATCACCTTGTGGCTGAAGTTGCGGTAGATGCTGATCTGCACGCCGGGATTGCGCCGGCTGTATTCGGCGAAGATGTCGGGCAGCACGTAGAGGCAGGTCGCCTCGTTCGCGCCGATGGCCAGCGTGCCATGCGGCGTGGCCGACTGGTCGGCCACGGCGCGCAGCGATTCGTCGCGGAGCGTCAGCAGTTTCTTCGCGTATTCCAGCAGCGTCTCGCCGGCCACCGTCAGGCGCACCGACTTCCCCACGCGGTCGAACAGTTTCTGGCCGTACTCCTGTTCGAGCTGGCGCACTTGCGCGCTCACGGCCGGCTGCGAACGGTACACCTTCTGCCCGGCGCGCGAAAAACTGCCCTGCTTGGCAATTTCAACAAAAGTGATCAGATGGTCGAAGTCCATATTAGGTGGCAGGATTATAGCAAAAAGAGGGGCCGTGCAAGGTGCGTCTGCACCGGCCGCGCTAGCTCTGCGGCGCGACAAGCCCGGCGCGCTCCATCAGGTTGCAGACTCTCCCAACGTATTGATCCAGCGCTTCGCGCCGGGCCGGCTCCGCCCAGCCCAGCTCCCGAGCCAGCAGGTCCGCCACGACCGGAGCGGCTTGGAGCGCTTCCCTCCAGCCGTACAGCTCGAGGCCAATCCGGCGGGCGAGCACATCTTCGATGGACACCGCCATCTCCTCCCGAACTCCAAAGACAACCTCGGCGCGCAGCGGGGCGAGCCCTTCCACCAACGGTGCCGACCATTCCGGCTGCTGCCGAGCGATGGCCATCACATCCCCGGCGCGCGCGCCGAATTTATCCACGAGGTGCCGCGCCGTGCCCTCGCCAATGCCAAATGTCTGCACGAGATGTTTCCAGTGGCCCGGCGTGTAGCCTTCCGCCCCCGCGAGCGGGTGATCCGCCGTCACGCAGAGGGTCGCCGCGCCGCCCAGGTACTCTTGCACGGCGTTGACCGTGTCCTCGGCCATCGCGCGGTAGGTGGTCCACTTCCCGCCGAGAATGCTGAGCAGGCCGCTCGCGGCGTCGCGTTCCACTTCGTGGTCGCGCACCAGCTTCCTGGTGTCCTTCGCATCCCGCGCGCTCACCAGGGCTCTGGCGCCCGCGCTGCCGCTCGCCACCTGCTCGCGCGCGACAGGCCGCGCGAGATACCGGTTGAGATGCCGCAGAAGGTATTCGATTTCGTCTTTCGTCAGATACAGTTCATCGGCACTCGAAACTTCATCGTCCGTAGTCCCGACCAGCAAACGGCCCTGCCAGGGAATGGCGAAAAGGACGCGGCCGTCCTCGGTCTTGGGAATCAGCAGAGCATCGCGGCCCGGCAAGACTTCCAGCGGGAGCACGATGTGCACCCCCTTGCTGAGCCGCATGCGGCGGGGCGTGCCCGGCGTGGCCATCTCGCGCACGGTGTCCGCCCAGGGCCCGGTGGCGTTGACGAACGCGCGCGCACGCACCACGAATTGCCGGTGCGCAATGCGGTCTTCCACCTGCGCGGATCTCAGCTTGCCGTCCGCGCCTTTCTCGAATCCGGTCACGCGAGCGTAGTTCAGCGCCTCGCCTCCCGCTTCCGCGAACGTTTTCACCAGCGCCATGTTGTAGCGCGCGTCATCGAATTGCCCGTCGGTATAGGCCACCGCGCCCACGAGATGGTCCGGATTGAGTCCCGGCATCCGGCGGAGCGTTTCGGCGCGAGATACAAAGTGGCTGGGCGCCAGGCCCGCGCGCCCGGCGATCCAGTCGTAGAGCTTCAGGCCAATTTCCAGGTACACGGCGTCGAACCAGCGAAGGCACGGGGTGAGAAATTCCATCGTTCCGGTGAGGAACGGGGCATTGCGGAGCATCCGCACGCGTTCGGTGAGCGCGCGGTTCACGACTTCCAGTTGGGCCAAGTCGAAACCGCGCACGGCTTGCTCGAGGTAGCGCACGCCGCCGTGCACCATCTTCGTCGAGGCGCCCGAAGTGGCCGAAGCAAAATCCCCGGCCTCGAGCTGCACTGTCCGCAATCCGCGCAACTGCGCATCCAGAGCGCATCCCGAGCCCGTCGCGCCGCCGCCGATCACGCACACATCGAAGGAGTTTCCCTCGATGCTTTGCAGCGCTTCGACTCGGCTTTTCATTTCGGTCTGGCGCAGGTGGGCGTCATGCAAGAGAGCGTCATGAAGATGCCCGGTTCACGAGCGGCAGATTGTAGGTACAGAATTCAGTGTCGCGCTGCCATCCCGCAGCTTCATAAAGCGATTGCGCGGGCACGTTGGTGAGAGCTGTCGACAAAGTCAGGCGCGCCGCGCCGGCCGCGCGGGCGAAATCCGCTGCCGCCTGGAGCAGCAAATGTCCCACTCGTCTACGACGCGCCGCAGGGACGACGAACAGGTCGTTCAAGATGAATATGCGTTTGACCCGCGCGGACGAAAAACTCGGGTAGAGCTGGGTGAATCCAATGGTTGATTGATCTTGTTCCCGCGCGATGAAAATCACGGACTGACTGTGCTGAAAGCGTTCGAGAAGAAACGCGCGCGCCAGGGCGGTGTCCGGCGGCTGGCCGTAGAACTGGCGATAGGCGTCGAACAGCGGGACGATAGCGTCGAGATCGGCTACGGTTGCCTGACGCACGATGATGGGTTGTTGTGTGTTCACTGACTGAGGCCGCGACTGCAACTTCGCCTCCTCCTATTTATTACAGCGTGGGTCTCGTCGAGCTTGCGTCTCAACTCTTGGCCGTACCCGGTGCCGCAGGGTGCCGGGCTCCGGGGCGCGTGGGGTCGCGCCATTCCCGCCCTTCGCGGCGGAGAAGTTCGTCGGCCTGCGTGGGGCCCCACGTCCCGGCGGCATAGTTCGGGAAATCGCGCGGCGGCAGGGCTTTCCAGACATCCAGCACCGGCTGGACAACCGTCCAGGCGGCCTCGACCATGTCGGCGCGCTGGAACAGAGTTGGATCGCCCAGCATGCAGTCGTAGATCAGCGTTTCGTATCCGGTGGAGGGCGTGCAGCCAAAATAATCGGAGTATTGAAAATCCATGTTCACCGGGCCCAGCCGCACGGTAGGACCTGGAACCTTGGCCTCGAAGCGCAGTGAAATCCCCTCGTCCGGCTGAATGTTGATCACCAGTTCGTTGGGCGGAATCTGCTCGACGGAGGTCTTGCGAAACAGCACGAACGGCGGCCGGTGAAAACGAATCGCGATTTGCGTCACGCGGCTCTGCAGACGCTTGCCGGTGCGCAGATAGAACGGAACGCCGGCCCACCGCCAGTTGTCGATGTGCAGCGCCATGGCCACGTACGTCGGCGTCTGGGAATCCGCGGCGACCCGAGGTTCGCCGCGATACCCGGGCACGCGCTGGCCGCCCAGCGCGCCCTCGCCATACTGGCCGCGCACGGTCTGGTCGAGCACCCGCTCCGGGCGAATGGGCTGGATCGCGCGGAGCACTTTCGTCTGCTCGTCGTGGACGGCTGCGGCGTCGAACGAGATGGGCGGTTCCATCGCCGTCAGCGTGATCAACTGAAAAATGTGGTTCGGCACCATGTCGCGCAGGGCTCCGGCGGTCTCATAATAGCCGCCGCGCAATTCGACGCCGAGTTCCTCGGCCACCGTGACCTGCACGTGGTCCACGTAGCGCCGGTTCCACACCGGCTCGAAAATGCCGTTGGCGAAGCGAAACGCGAGAATATTCTGGACGGTTTCCTTTCCGAGATAATGATCGATGCGGTAGATCTGTTTTTCCTGGAGGACTTCGCCGATCGCGCGGTTCAAGGCCACGGCCGAGTCCAGATCGTGGCCGAACGGCTTTTCGATCACGACCCGCCGCCACGGCTGGCCCTCCTCGCGCGCCAGCCCCGCAGCGCCCAGCTGCTGCACGACACCCGGGAAAGAATTCCGGACTCGTGGCCAGATAAAACAGGCGATTGCCCTGCGTGCTTTGTTCCTTCTCAACCTGGGCGAGCGTGTCTGCCAGCTTCTTGTAGAGTTGCGGATCCTTGAAGTCGCCGGAAAGGTAGTACAGCCGCTTGGCGAACCACTCCCACGACGCGCCATCCACGCCGCCAATGGCGTACTGGCGGATGTCCTGCGTCATGCGCTGCCGAAATTCCTCGGTCGTAAACGGTTCGATCGAGACGCCCACAATGGCGAATTGTTCGGGCAGCAGCCGGCTCTTGGCGAGGTTGTAGATCGCCGGCATCAGCTTCCGCTTGATGAGGTCTCCGGCCGCGCCAAACAGGATCATCGCGCAGGGACCGGCGGGGCCGCCGGGAGCCTCTGGCGTCACAGCCTTGCTATCGCCGGCATCCATGAAGCGCTCCTCCACAATTTACGCTGCGCCGATCGCCTGCTGAAGTTTCGCGAGGCCCGCCAGGACGTCCGCGCCGAGATGGACGCGCAGCGCGCGGCGGTTGCGTTCGGCCAGCACCTGAAAATCCCCGCGCGCCTGCGCCGCTTTGACCACTCCGAAGGTGTACTTTTGGCCCGGAATGGCCAGATCGGCGGCATCGTCGCAGGTGATCTGCAGGAACACGCCGGAGCTGGGTCCACCCTTGTACGCCTGCCCCGTGGAATGCAGAAAGCGCGGGCCGAATCCCAGACAAGTCGCTACGCGCCTGGCGTCGCGGACGGCGTGGCGAATCGCTTGCAGCCGCGATTCGTGCGCGTCGTTCATCTCCAGATAGGCCAGCAGGGCGAAATAATCGCCGGACGACAGGCGCTGGAGATGCGCGCGGAGGTAATCCGCAAGCGTCGCGCCGCTTCCCACCGCCTGCGCCAAAACCGCCGCGTTCTTCGCGTCGGTGAACAGCCGGATACCATCTGCCTCGAAGAGCGGAGATTCCGGCGGCAGCGATCCGGAGGTTTCGTACGCGGTGGTCAGCTTGCGCGTTTCGATCTTGCTGGCTTCCACGTCGGGCTGGTTGAAGGCATTGATGCCAAGAATCGATCCGGCAACGGCCGTGGCGACTTCCCAGCGGAAGAACTCCTGGCCGAGATCGTACACGCCCGGCACGTCGATGCGGACGACGGGTTGTCCGGCATTTTCCAGCGCCTCGACGGCGGCGTCCTGCTGCGCGTCGGGCGCGGACGCCAGCCGCAAATAGACGAACACGCGATCGCCGCCGTAGACCGAAGGCGCGCCGATCCTCTCGCCGTCCACCGGAATCAAACCCTTGCCGTCCTTGCCCGTCGACTCAGCGAGCAACTGTTCGAGCCACGCGCCCAAATCGGAAATCCCGGGCGACGCGAAGAGGGTGACCTTATCGCGCCCGTTCTTCGCGAGCGTCCCCAGAATGGCGCCGAGGATCACCCCGGGGTTTTCGCTGGCGGGCGCAGAGGGGCCGCACGCGCGAACCATCTGCGAGGTACGCTCGAGGAATCGGGCGATGTCGAGCCCCTGGATGGCTCCGGGAACCATGCCGAAATTCGAAAGCGCCGAGTAGCGCCCCCCGATGCTCGCAACACCGAAAAAGACATGGCGGAAGCCGGAGGCCTCGGCGGACTTTTGCAGGCTGCGAGCCCGGGTCGGTGATGGCGATAAAGCGCTTCCCGGCCTCGGCGGCGCCCACGACCTGCTTCACGCGCTCGAAGAAATACCTCTCAAAAATATTCGGCTCGAGCGTGCTGCCCGATTTGCTCGCCACGATGAAGATCGTCTTCGCCAAATCGACCTTGGCTTCGACGGCCCGCACTTGCGCCGGGTCGGTCGAGTCGAGAACGAACATCTCCGGATAGCCTGCAATCTTGCCAAAGGTGAGCTTCAGCACTTCGACACAGAGGCTCGACCCGCCCATGCCCAGCAGCAGCGCATGGGTGAATCCGGCGGAGCGAATCTCCGTGGCCAGCGCTTCAAAGCGCTCGCGTTGCGCTATCTGCTCTTCGACGATGCCCAGCCAGCCCAGCCACCGGCCTTCATCCGCGCCCGTCCACAACGAAGCGTCGCGCGACCACAGGCGCTGCACTTTGTTCTGCCGCTGCCAGTCGGCAAGCGTGGCCTGCACGGCCGGCGCCAGAGGTTCGGGGAGGCGATAGTTCATCGGCCTGCCTGGCCGGCCGCCGGGGATCCAGAACGCTTCGACTGCGTGGCGACGGCGGCGAGCAGCTTGTCAAACGCGTCCGCGAAAAGTTTCACGCCCTCTTCGGTGAGCTGGTCGGTCGCCTTCTTGATGGAAATGCCGGCACGCGCGAGGTCTTCCATCGTCCGCTCCGCGCCGGCGACATCCTCTTCCAGGCTCGCGCGGGGAACGCCGTGATCTCGGAAAGCGTCGAACGTAGCGGGCGGAATGGTATTGACGGTGTCGGGTCCGATCAGCTCCTCGACATAGAGCACGTCGCGATAAGTGGGGTTCTTGGTGCTGGTGCTGGCCCACAGGAGGCGCTGCGTTTGCGCGCCTCGCCGGGCGAGCGCCTGCCAGCGAGGACTGCTGACTATCTCCCGGTACTTCCGATAGGCCAGCTTCGCATTGGCAATCGCCACCTTGCCTTCCAGAGGGGCCAGGAACGCGCATTCCTCGGGATTTACGGCGGCCTGGAGGCGCCCCGCGAGGACGCCATCAATCAGCGAATCAATGCGGCTGACGAAGAAGCTGGCCACGCTGGCCACGCGGCTCACATCGCCGCCCCGCTGGGCGAGATCTTCGAGGCCGGCGATAAAGGCTTCGGCCACCTCCTCGTAAACTTCCTGCGCAAACAGCAGCGTGACGTTGACGTTGATCCCTCGGCCGATGAGCTGGCGAACGGCCGGGATGCCTTCGATCGTCCCGGGCACCTTGATCATGAGGTTCTCGCGGCCCACGGCTTTCCACAGCCGGAGCGCTTCGTCGATGGTCTCCTGCGTCTTGTTGGCCAGATACGGCGATACTTCCAGGCTGACGTAGCCGTCCCGGCGGTTCGTCTGGTCGTAGACGCGGCGAAGTGCATCGGCGGCGTCCTGAATGTCGCGAATGGCGAGTTGCTCGTAGATGGCCTTGGCATCCAGGCCCGGGCGCCCGGCCAGTTCCGCAAGCGCCTGGGAATAATCCGTGCTGCCGGCAATGGCCTTTTCGAAAATGGCCGGGTTGGACGTCATGCCGCGCAGGCCGTCTTGTTCGATCAGCCGCTCCAGTTCGCCGCTCGTGAGCAGGCTGCGGCGGATGTAGTCGAGCCACACGGACTGGCCAAAGCGCGTGAGCGCCTTGAGCGGATTCGTCGCTGGTTCCGATGGCTGCGCAGCGGCGGCCGGGTCTGCGGATGAACTCATGATATCCCCCTGGATTGAAGATTCCGTCTCTTGCCGTCTTCCCGCTCCGGCATGGCCCCAACATTCGATCGCCGGTTAGCAGGATGCTGAAAAACTCTGACAGCTTTGTGGGTCGCGGCTTTAGCGCGCCGTTTGCGTCCCGGACAGCAGTGGGGACCGCGACATCAGCACTGCACAATCAATGGGGCTTTAGCCCCTGAAGCTCCCTGAAGCGTCTTCTTCACCACCGTGTTAGATGCTGGCGACCGAGCCACCATCAACGCGAAAGTTCGAGCCGGTGATGAACGTGGCCTCGTTGGAAGCCAGAAAGAGCACGATCCCGGCGGTTTCGTGCGGCCGGCCCGCGCGGCCGAACTGAATGTTCGGTCGAAATCCGCGCACGTGAATCCTCTCGGCTTCGTCCACCGAAATGCCCTGCGCCTTGGCTTCCGCGGCGAACATCTGTTCCACCAGCTCGGTGCGAATCAGCGAAGGCGACACGGTGTTCACCAAAATGTTGTCGCCGGCGTAGGCCTTCGACAGGCTCTTGGTGAGGTTTGTGATCGAGGCCTTCGCCGCGTTGTAATGCGGCATCACCGGATCGGGCTGCGTTCCGGACTCGGACGAAATATTGATGATGCGGCCCCACTTCTGCCTTTGCATGTGCGGCAACGCCGCCCGCGTCACGCGCACGGCCGACATCACGTTGAGATTGAACACATCGAGCCATTCCTGATCGGTGAGCTCGGCGAAAGCGCCGAGCCGGCCGATCCCGCCCGTGTTGTTCACCAGGACGTGCACGGTGCCGCACCGCGCGACCGTCTCGTCGATCAGCCGCTGGGCCCCTTCCGGTGTGGTCACGTCCGCCACCACCGCGTGGACCGTCCCCGGCCCGGCCCGCATCTCCGCCGCGGCAGCCTCGAGATCCTTGCCATGGCGGCCATTGATGATCAGCCGGCAGCCCTCGCGCGCAAACGCGGCGGCGATCGCACGCCCGATTCCCCGGCTCGAGCCGGTGACCACCACCACCCTGTCCTTGAGTCCCAGATCCATTGCCCCGCTCCCTCCGCACAGAAACTTATCACATCCTCGCACATCGGGCGCCACGAGAAAAACAGGCGGCGATGCAATCGCGGCCGGCGCCGCGCATCACGCCGGCGATTGCGGCAGACGCCCGCGTGCCCACCCGTATTTCCGCAGGAGCCGCAGGGGACGCAGCGCCACATACAGCGGCGCCAGCGGACGCGGGAGACGCATCATCAGCCAGTCTTCTTCGGCGGGAATCGTGGCCAGACGCAGGAAATAGCGCCAGCCCGCGGCTGTTCCCTCGACCATGCGGCGGCGAAACCGCAGGACCTCCCTCGCGCCGAGAGGCGCCACGTTGCGGCCCAGAAGCCGGTGCTCGATTTCCGTGGCCATGGACGCGGCGACCGCGTCGCCGCTCACACGAGCTGCGATCTCCACCGGCAACGGCGCGTCGAGGATCCCGCGGGCCAGCGCAAGCCCGAGGCGGAGCATGCGCCCCAGGCGCAGAGCTTCCGCGCGCCGCAATACGGCGTCCCAGTCCACCGCCTGGGCCTGCACCAGCTCGGCTATGTCCGCCACCCAGGAGATCCGTTCCCAGAAGTCCTTCGCGCCATGCACGCAGAGCAGGAGAAGCCCATCCTCCGGCCCAAACGTCCGGATTTCCTGCCTGCTGAGCGAAACGGGCACGAGCCGTTTGGCCAGATCGTCGAGGTCCAGGCGCACGGGAAAGTGCCGCAGCGTAACTTCGGTGTGCAGCTCAACCAGCAGACGCCCCGATTCATCCCGGTAGTTGTACTCGCCGGGCACGAGCGAGGCTGCCGCGCCGGGCGAGAGTATCCACGGAAATCGTGCGCGATAACCGAGGCCGCGCAGCAGTTCGTTGGCCTCGGCCATGTCGCGCTGGCGCAACACGATGTCGAGGTCGCCAAACTCGCGCAGGGTCATGTCCCCATACGCTTGCGCGGCGAGAACCGGACCCTTATACGGAATCGCCTGAATCCCGGCCCGACGGAACGCTTCGCTGATCCGCATCAGCTCAGCGGTCCAAAACAGGCTGCGCCCGACATGGGCATGCGCGGCATCCCGCAGCCGCTCCCGGACGCCGCCCGGCAGCACGTCCTCCGCCGTGGCGCGAAGCTGAAGTACGAGAAGCGGCGTAATCGAATTCTCCGCGGCGGCGGCGAAGACAAAATCCCAGTCCAGCGGACCGGCGGCCAGCGCGCGAAGGCGCCCGGCCACGGCGGACGGCATGCGCGTCCGCGCGCAGCAGATCAGTAGCTGTTTTTCCGGGCAGACAACATGGTTCGCGGGAAATCTCATCGGCAGTGTGCGCAGGAGTCGGCCGGGCAATTCTACGACATCCGAAGCCCGGAAGACCGGACGATTCTTGCGCGGAACGAACTGCTCCCACGCCGTGGCAGCCGCTGAGGAAAACTTCCGAAAGAGACAACAAGACGCTAGGGCCGCACCCGGGAACACCCGCCGCCCCGCCGCGCCCTACCGCCGTGATTGGCGCCGCTATCGAACCGCTTCCTCGGCTAGAACCTCGCGCAACTTCACCGCAAGGGTTGCCAGGGTAAACGGCTTTTGAAGAAGCGCGGCGTTCGCGGAGAGAATGTCCTGGTGCACTACCGCTTGGTCCGCATAGCCGGACATGTAGAGAATCCTGATGTCCGGGCGAATGCCGGCGATCCGGGCGCTCAGTTCTCGCCCGCCAATGCCTGGCATCACCACGTCGGTCAGCAACAAATGGATGGGACCGTTGTGCATCGCGGCCATCTCCAGAGCCATATAACTGTTTTCCGCCTCCAGCACGTGGTATCCGACCGTCTCGAGATACTCGCGCGCGAGATCGCGAACTCCCTTTTCGTCTTCGACCAGAAGCACCACCTCGGTCCCCCGCGGCAGCGAGGCCATGCCCTTGCCTCGTTCCGGACTCGCGGAAACCAGTGGATCCTTCGTTCGCGGCAGATAGACCTTGAACGTGCTTCCCTGGCCGGGCTCGCTGTAGACCCACACGTAGCCGCCGCTCTGCTTGACGATTCCGTAGACGGTGGCCAGGCCGAGGCCGGTGCCCTTGCCTTTTTCCTTGGTGGTGAAGAAGGGCTCGAAAATGTGAGTCTGCGTCTGATGGTCCATCCCGGCGCCATTGTCGGTGACCGCGAGCATCACGTATTCCCCCGGAGGCAGCACATCCGCACCCTTCGAGGCCGCGTCCATCTCGACGTTCGCCGTCTCGACGGTCAGCCGCCCTCCGTTCGGCATCGCGTCGCGCGCGTTCACCGCCAGGTTCATCACCACCTGCTCCACCTGGCTCCGGTCGGCCTTGACCGGCCACAAATCCGGCGCCGAAGACACGTTGAGATCGATATCCTCGCCGATCAGCCGGCGCAGCATCCCCTCCATCTCCATCACCACGGCTTGGATGTTCAGAACCGTAGGCGCCAGCATCTGCTTGCGGCTAAACGCCAGCAGTTGCCGGGTGAGCGACGCGGCTCGCTGCGCCGCCGTCTGGATCTGCTCGGCGCTCCGCCGCATGGAATCGCCGGCCGGGAGGCGTTCGGCCATCATATCGGCATAGCCCTGGATCACCATCAGCAGGTTGTTGAAGTCGTGCGCGATCCCGCCGGCCAGGCGGCCGACCGCTTCCATCTTCTGGGCCTGGCGGAACTGCTCCTCGAGCCGCTTGCGGTCCGTGACATCCAGCGTCATGCAGATGGCGCCCTGCACTTCTCCCGCGCTATCGCGCAGGGGTTCCACGTGGCAGGCGTACGCCCCGCCCTTCCACTCGACCTGGTACGTGACGGGCTCGCCGGCGATGGCGCGCCGGTGCGCGGCGATGGGCGCAAAAGTCTCGTCGGATGTCTCGAAGTACTCGAACAGCGACTTCCCGACCAACTGCTCGGGGGCGATCCCCATTCTGGCTAGATCGGCTCCGAGAACCGATGTGAACCGCAAATTCCGGTCCACCATCGACAACACGGCCGGCAATCGATCGATCAACAGGCGGATGCGCGCTTCGCTTTCGCGCATCTTCTCTTCCGCGCGCTTGCGCTCGATGGCCAGGGCGATCTGTCCGCCGACCGAGGACAGAAAATCGAGATCGCGCTCCGTGTACGCCTTTTCCCTCTCGTACTGCTGCACGACCAGCACGCCGATGGTTGCCGCGGGAGTCCGCAAGGGCACACCCAGCCAGGAACAACATACCGTGCCGATCTGTTCCACCTCCCCGCTCGCGACGAGGTCGCTAAATCGCTCGGCCGACAGCAGCAGTGGCTGGCCGGTTCGAAACACGTAGCTGGTGCAACTTCGGCCCATCTCCTGCGGTGGCGACGGTTCATCGAACTTGTCGACGAAAAAGGGGCAATAAAACAGGCCGGTCGCGGGGTCGCACAACGCCACAAAACAGTTCTCGGCGTCGATCACTCGCTTGAGCGCTGCATGGATCAAGCGGAGGAGATCATCCAGATTGTCCGTCACGGTGACCGAACGGATGATTTCCGTGGTCACCTGGCGTTCGAGTTCGGAGCGCTTCCGCGCCGTGATCTCCACCACCGTACCATCGCGAATGGTGGGCTTGCCGTTCTCGGCCGGCGTCTCCCGGACGTTGAGCGAAATCCAGATGGTGCTGCCGTCCTTGCGCGGCATCCGGCATTCAAATCCTTCGACGAAGCCGCGCTCTTTGAGAATCCGGTTCAAGGTTTCCTGTTCGCGCGGATCGGCGTAGAGCTGGCTGACGTTTGAAATGCTGCTGATCATCTCCGCCGGCGAGGCATAACCCGCGATACGGGCCATCGCGGCGTTGACGGCCACCAGACCCTGCCCGGGAATCGACTCGAAAATTCCCTCGACCGCGTTATCCACAATCCGCTGGTACTTTTCCTCGGCCTGGCGGCGCGCCTGCTCGGCGCGCAACTGTTTCGTAATGTCCTCATACATCGCGAATGTGCCTCTTCGCTCCCCGTCGATGACCAAGGGCACACCCAGGATCCGCACATCCACATAAGAACCATCCCGGCGCGGTGCCTGCACGGTGACGTGCATGACTTCGCCAGCGATCGCGCGTTCTATGAATGAGATGGCAACGCTCTCGCGCCCCGGAGTGACCATGCACTCTTCGATCGGTCTGCCTTGGATCTCCGCGAGGCGATAGCCAAACTGCCGCTCGAACGCGGGATTGCACATCTGGATGCGCCGCTTCGTGTCGAGCGCGGCGACGCCGAGAGGAATATTGTCAATGATGGCATGCAAGTAGGCGTTGCGCTCCGCGGCTTTCCTTTCCGCTATCCGGCGGGCGCTCACATCCTGAAGGACCACCAGATGCGCGTCATGACCTTTCAGGATGAGTTGCTGCGTCGTCACTTCCACCTCGAAGATCTGGCCGTTCTTCCGGCGATGCCGCCAGCAGCCTTGCGACGATAGCGCCTTCGTATTCTTGCGAAGGTTCGCCAGCAACAGCGGCACATCTTCTTCCGGACGAATGTCCGTGATCTTCATGCCTAGGAATTCGTCGCGCGTGTATCCGTACTTCTTCAGCGCGGCGTCATTGACTTCCAGAAACTGGAGGGTCTTGCGGTCATACACGTACATCGGGTCCGGATTGCCGGTAAACAGGATTTCCACATTCGCCGCACCCAGCGATGGGGTTTCCCGCACCAACGAAAAACCAGCGGGCGTACGCGCCTCGGCCTTCCCATTCATCCGAATCAAGGAGGAGGCTGGGCGGTTCTGTCTAGACCTGAGTTTGCCTGGTTTCTTCGACATCTCGACGACCCCGCTCAACGGGGCAGAGAGGACACCATCTCCGCACAAAAGTCCCCTGCGTCCAATATGGTAGGACCCGATGAGGGCGTCGATAGTACTCCCGTACCAAAGAACGGTCAATTTGTTTCATTCTGCACCTGTAACGAAGGCCAGTTTCCTCCCTAATTGCCCATTTTGGGCACAATATGTCCCAATTCTGATGTGCGCCGTTCCCCGCACCCTTCTTCGTCATCTTTAGCTGCATCGAGATGAACGCGCAAAACTACGATAAGATGGTATCTCTAGACGCAGACGATCTGTACAGAGGCTGGCCCAGCACAATGAGTCAGGTCCGACAGCACCTCCAGGACGAAATGGACAACGTGGTCCGCGCGGCCCACTCCGATCCGTTCTGTTTTCTGGGACCACACTGGACGGAGCGGCGCGGAAAGCGCGCGCTGGCCATCCGGGCGCTTCGGCCCGGCGCCTCGAGCGTGAGCGTGGTCTGGAGCGCAACCCACGAGATCTATCCCGCGGGGCAGATTCATCCCGACGGTCTGTTTGAGGCCGTCCTTCCCAGCAACCTTCCAGGCCTGATCGAGGGACAATCGCCCTCGCCGGCCGCGTATCGACTGCAATTCCACTTCGCCGCCGGGACGATCGTCGAAGCATACGACCCGTACGCCTTCCCCCCGATCCTCACCGATTACGATCTTCACTTATTGAGCGAGGGCACGCATTATCTGAACTACAACAAGCTGGGCGCACACGTGCGGGAATCGGAAGGCGTGCGAGGCGTTCATTTCGGCGTTTGGGCCCCCAACGCGCAGCGTGTGAGCGTCGTGGGTGACTTCAATGGCTGGGACGGCCGCGCTCACGCGCTGCGCAGTCGCGGCTCCAGCGGCATTTGGGAAATCTTCCTGCCCGGCCTCGACGAAGGAACGCTCTACAAGTTCGAAATCCTTTCGCGCGCGGACAACCATCTGGCCTTGAAGGCCGACCCCTACGGCTTCGCCGCTGAAGTTCGGCCCAAGACTGCGTCCGTGGTCTGCAGCATTGACCGGTACCAGTGGAAAGACGCCGCATGGATCGCGTCGCGCGAAGCCCACGACTGGCTGCATTCCCCCATGTCCATCTACGAAGTGCACGCCGGCTCCTGGCGGCGCAAGACCAGCGAAGGCGACCGGTGGTTCACCTACCGCGAGCTCGCCGACGAGATGGTCCCCTACGTCAAGCGCATGGGATTCACGCATATCGAACTCATGCCCATCATGGAACACCCCTTCGACGCTTCCTGGGGCTATCAGACCGTCGGATACTATGCCGTGACCAGCCGCTTCGGCTCGCCCGCCGACTTCATGTATTTCGTCGACCGGTGCCACCAGGAAGGTCTCGGCGTGATCCTCGACTGGACGCCCGCGCACTTCCCGCGCGACGCCCATGGCCTGGCGTTTTTCGACGGCACCCACCTGTACGAGCACGAAGATCCGCGCCTGGGCGCCCATCCCGACTGGGGCACGCTGGTCTTCAATTACGGCCGCCACGAAGTGCAGAACTTCCTGCTCTCCAACGCCCTGTTCTGGATCGACCGCTACCACATCGACGGCCTGCGCGTGGACGCCGTCGCTTCCATGCTCTACCTGGATTATTCGCGCCAGCCCGGCGAGTGGATTCCCAATGCCTTCGGCGGCCGCGAGAATTTGGAAGCCATCGCCTTCCTGAAACGGCTCAACGAGGTCCTGCACGCGCGCCATCCCGGCGCCCTGATGATCGCCGAGGAATCCACCTCCTGGCCGGCGGTTTCGCGCCCGACCTATATCGGCGGCCTCGGCTTCGACCTGAAGTGGAACATGGGTTGGATGAACGACACGCTGCGTTACATCTCGCTCGATCCCATTCACCGGCAATACCACCACAACGAGCTCACCTTTTCGATGCTGTACGCCTTCCACGAAAACTTCGTCCTCCCGCTCTCGCACGACGAAGTCGTCCACGGCAAGCGCTCCCTGCTGGAAAAGATGCCCGGCGACGACTGGCAGAAATTCGCCAACCTGCGCCTCCTCCTGGGCTACATGCACGCGCACCCGGGCAAAAAGCTGCTGTTCATGGGCGGCGAACTCGGCCAGCGCGACGAGTTCTGGGAGGAAAGCTCGGTAAATTGGGCGCTCGAGGATTCGCCGCCGCACCGCGGCATCCAGCGCCTGCTCGCCGATTTGAATCGCCTGCACACCGCGGAACCGGCGCTGCACGAAGTCGATTTCGAATGGTCCGGCTTCGAATGGCTGGAACCCCACGATGCCGCCGCCAGCGTCCTGGCCTTCGTGCGGCGCGCCCGGAATCCCGAGAACTTTGTGGTCGCCGTCTGCAACTTCACGCCGGTGGCCCGCGAGAATTACCGCCTCGGCGTGCCCCGCCCGGGCTTCTATCGCGAGATCCTCAACTCCGATTCGAGATACTACGACGGCACGGACATCGGCAACGCGGGCGGTGTCCAAGCCGAGCCGATTCCCTGGAACGACCGCCCCTATTCCATCAAGCTGCGGCTGCCGCCCCTTGGGGTTGCGTATTTCAAGCTCCAGCCATAGATCGCAGCTCTCATAAAAAAAGAAGGAGCCATATGGTTCATGGCTCCTTGCGTGGCGACCGAATTGTAGCGGTACACCGTTACGCCGCGCTCAACTCGCGTGGTTCCTCCAGCGTGGCCGCCGGCCAACTCTTCAGCTCGGGCATGCACTCCTGGACGAACAGCTTTAGGCTGCGCACCGACTCCTGGTGCGCCATGCCCCCGAAATTGAAGTTGGGCATGATGCCCTGCATGTCGATCAAGTCCTTCATCTTCGAGAACTTGTCGAGCACTTGCTGCGGCGTTCCCCAAGGCATCAGTTGAACGTAGTCCTCCACGGCCTTGTCCTCGCCGACTTGGTTGAGGTAGTTGCTCAAATTCGCGTAGCGCTCGTAGGCCTTGGTCGCCGCAAAGTGCTTGCCGAACATGTCGTAGTGCTCGAGCGCCTCACGGTAGCCCGCCGCCAGATACTTCCGCGCCAGTTCTTCGGCTCGATCGGCACTCTCGTCCACGAAGCAGAACCCCGAACAGAACGGTTTCGGCGGCTGGACGTCGGAGCCGTGCGATTCGCGCCAGCACTTGTGGTACAGCTCGAAATCCGCCCGGACCTGATCCCACGGCTTTTGCAGGATCACCAGCAAACCCAGGCCCAGCCTCGCCACCACCGGCACAGAATCCGCCGAAGCTGCCGCGGCAAATGACCTGCCCTGAAAGGATTTGAACGGCCGGGGACGCAGTTCGCGCCGCGGCTGCTGCGTGGCGGCGCCGCCTTCCATGAACCCGGTCTCCAGCGCCTGCAACACCAGCTCGGTGTATTCGTCAAACCGGGCGCGCGCCTGATTCTGGTCAATCCGCAACCCTTCAAACTCTCTCCGCGCCAGGCCCCGGCCAACGCCGAGAATGTACCGCCCGTTCGAATAATGGTCGAGCAGCACGATCTGTTCCGCCAGGCGCATGGGATCGTGCCACGGCACGATGATGGCCATCGACCCCAGCTTGATGCGCTTGGTCCGGCCCGCCAAGTAGGACAGGAACTGCAACGGGTCGGGGCTCACCGAGTATCGGTCGAAGTGATGCTCGGTCACCCAGACCGAATCCATCCCCAGCGACTCCGCCATCTCGCAGTTCCCGATCTCCTCGCGCAAAAACTGCGTATCCGAATAATCGTTCAAATGTTGAAAACCGGTACCATACCCGACGTGCATGGCCACCTCCTTGATCGGCTTATCCTGCGTGCTCCCACGGATCAAACGACGCGTTCACGTTGCGAACCCGCTCTTGGGCGGGACTATATCAAATTACCCGCCCTTCGACTATCGTGGCTTGCGGCCCGCGCGGCGGCCAGCACGGGTCCCGCCGGGGAGGCTTCTTCGGGTAGAGATCGAGCATTCTCTCGGGTATTCTTCGCCGGTCGAAAGTCAGTGGGTTGTTGTACAATTCCCTCTTTTTGGGAGTCCCGACTGCAATCATGGTGATCCTGAATGGCTGAACACGGTCAGTACTACGTTGCCATCGTCGGAGGAGCCGTATCCGGCTCCGTTTCGGCGGAACTGCTGGCGAACCACGGCATTCGGGTGGCCGTCTTTGAACAAAACAAAAGACCTTATGGAAAAATAGAGGATGGCCTGCCCCGTTGGCACGCCGAACAGCGCCGCCAGGAATACCGCCGGATCGACGCCCGTCTCAAGAAGCCCGGCATTCAATTCATCCCCTCGGTCAAGCTCGGTCAGGACTTGGATTTCCGCGACCTGTGCGATCGCTGGGGATTCTCCGCCGTGATTCTGGCCAACGGCGCCTGGCGCGACCGCGATTTGGGAGTGCCGGGAGCCGAGCAATATGTCGGCAAGGGCCTGCTCTACCAAAATCCGTTCATCTACTGGTACAACCACAAGAACGAAAAGGGCTACTCCGGGCCGCAATACGACGCCCCGGATGAAGCGCTGGTCGTCGGCGGAGGACTCGCCTCTATCGACGTGGTGAAGATCCTCCAACTCGAGAATTACGCCCGGGCGCTCCAAGCCCGCGGTGTGGAGTCCACCCTCCACGATCTGGAGAAAGGCATTCCCGCATTCTGCAAGCCCCGCGGCATCGACCCGGCCAGCCTAGGAATCAAGGGATGTCTGCTCATCTACCGCCGCCGGGAACAGGACATGCCCCTGGCGCAACCTCCGGAAAACGCCACGCCGGAACAAATCGCCAAGACCGAACAAGTCCGCCAGAAGATGATTCGCCTGGCCCGGGACCGCTATCTCTTCCGTTTTCAGGATCGCCGCATGTCTACCGGCCTGATCGTCGAGGGAGGTCGCCTCGCCGGCCTCAAGCTGACGGAAACAAAAGTGGAGGGGCGGAAAGCCGATCCGATACCCGGCTCTGAACACGAGTTGCGCGCTCCCCTCGTGATTTCCTCCATCGGGTCCGTACCGGAGGCTATTCCCGGGGTCGCCATGAAGGGGGAGTACTACACATTCACCGATGACGACCTCCCGCGCTATGCCGGGAGCGATCGTGTGTTCGGCGTGGGGAACGTCGTCACCGGCCAGGGCAACATTCGCGTTTCGCTCGACCATAGCCAGAAGGTGACCAATCAGCTCATCGAGAATTACATGGGCGTAGGTGACGCCGGGGGAGATTTCTCCGGACTCTATGCTTCCGCCGAAGCCCGGGCGGTTGCGCGGGCCAAGGCGGTTCACGAAGGCGTCAAAACCCTGCCCGCCCTTTCGCCGAGCGCGGTCGCTGCTCTCGACCAGCGTATCCGGAGTTTGCAGCAGCGCGTGGGCTACACCTCGGATTACGACTCCTGGATCGCCAAGGTGACACCGCCCGACCTGAAGTAGCGGCCGTCGTCTGAGACACTATCGCGTTGCGCTGTATTTCCGCGCCGACGGTCTCCCCACGGGCGTCCCCGCCGCCAGAGGGCGAAACCCGTTATCGCGCGCCCGCCATGCAGCTTGGAATCTCGATGTCGGTGATCCCGTCGAAGGAGTAATCCATGTGCATGCTGCCTAGTCCCTGCGGATCGGCCATGTCCATGCGCAGCGGTAGTCCGGTGTCTTTGGCCACCAGCACGTGCAGGGGCCCCTGGAACCGGTCACCATCGCGCACGTAGAACTCGTATGCGGTCGCGGATCTGCCCCCCAAGGACTGCTCGCCTAGCAGCCGCACATCGGTCATCTGGTTCTCTTTCTGGGCGGCATCTGGCCCGCCGCCAAGCTCCGGCATGCACTTCCAGGAGAAGAACTCCTTTTCCTTCTTCAGCAACCGTGGCGCTTCGATGTGCGCAACGAGCGTTTGCGCTGCAATGCTTCCTGCCGTGAATGCGCCTATGGGCCCCTCGGCCGCGGCGTGCGCCATGGCCACTCCGGCCTGCTGATCGAGCATCGCCATTTGCATGGCCAGCAATTGCTCGTTGAGCTTCATGATGCGCGCCACGGCAGGCGAGGTGATTAACCGCGCGCCACGGCCGTTTTGCACGACGCTCCGAATCTCCCAGTCGTCGATCGTGCCCGGCTTGTCCATCGCGGGCATCTTCATGTGCATGGTCACCTCCCGCGCGCCGCCCCGAACCACCATTTCGATCGGGCTGAAGCCCATGCCCATGGCCGCCATCTGAGCCATGCGCGGGTCGTTCGATTGCGCTGTTATGGTCATGCGATACCCTGGCTGTTTCTCGAGCTGCCGGAATGCGATGAAGAGCGGGCTGTCTTCGGGAACCGGCACGCCGGCTGGCTTTGTCTGCGCGACTGCTGGCAGTGTGCCCATGCCGGCCGCCACGCAAACGATTAGGAATGCAGGCCGTACAACTCGGGCCGCCGTCGAAACTAGTTTCATCGAAGCATCCTTTCTCGGCCGGGTCATCGCTTTGTCTTCCCGGCCATCAAACATATGAGCCGTGCGTCATGGGAGCCGGCGTTCGCCCAATCCCCGATAGCTGATCAGCTGCACCCCGTGTCGCGCGACCGCTCCTTTGACCTCCGGGTCCAGCAAACCCTCCAGTTCCAATTGACGCTGCGCCTGCAGACGCGAGCCGGTTGCCGCCAGATCCGCATTACAAATCCCCGGATGCAGCATAATTTCCGTTCGGCCCTCGGCAAGTGTGTCTATCAAGCGACACAACATGGCTGGACCCAGCTGCCCCGTCGCCGCCAGACCCAAAAAGTGATCGGGCGTGGTCAAGCCGTACTTCCGCACCAGGGCGCGAAACCGTGGCGCCAACGCCCGCACGGCTGCCGCGGCCGCCAACTGCTTCGACATACCGCCGCCGATTCCTCGGACCGATCGCCAGGAGTCCCGAAAGCTCTCGATTGGCTTCCGCAGCCCGGTGATTCCCGTCTGGCGCGCCACGCGCCCCACCGCTTCCAGCACTCCCGGGTGAGCATGCGCATGTTTGTGGGTATCAAGGTGCGTGGGATCAATGCCGGCCCGGCGAGTCTTCTCAATTTGCGCCAGCAATTCCCGCTCCATGTCGATGGTCCGGATGCTTCCCGAACTCACTTTTGCCACCAGCGTGGCCAGAGAAGCCGGCAAACGCCCGTCCCGCCCAGCCAAGGTCGGAATCTCCTCGGGTGGCGCCACCGAGAACCCTCCGACGAGCACAAGGTGACATCCCACTCCCAGACTAGGATTGGCCCGCGCGCACTCCACCGCGTCATCGAAGGCCGGGCCGTTGGCCATCAGCGTGGCGCTGGTGAGAATTCCCTCGCGGTGCGCGCGGATGATACCTTCGTTTACCCCTCGCGTCAGCCCAAAATCATCCGCGTTGAGAATCAGTTCTTTCATGGGCGTTTCCTGCGCGTTTCCAGGCGGCCGGGCGTGTGTTGCAGCCCTAAGAATAGCACGCGGCACCCGATGCAAGGTTCCGTGGCGCTGTTCGATGATTGTAAGACTTCACGCCAGGAAGGATTCCCACATATCCGCTCAACAATTCCATCCGAGCGCCGCGCGAGCCAGCAATTTTCACGCCACATGGCCGCGCGGGCCGCAAAAATCTCCGGCCAAATATGAATGCTGTATGAAAGTTTTCAACAGTTCTGTTGAAAACCGTGTGGAAAAGGCTCGCCCACGAATTGAAATCGCGCATGACTACGAGGCTTTCTCCTGTTTGCACACATTCTGTGCAGATTTTGGCCTCGCGGACGTCGCGAGCACGAACTTCACCAAATCTCGCTGTTCCCGCGCCTTTGTTTTCCGCGAATGGGAAATCGTGTACGAAACATTTCACAACGAAACAGATTCCGTGGAGGGCTTTCTAGTACCAGTGCGGCGGCGGTTCGAGCTTGATCGAAATCGTTTCCTCATCTTTCTGCACGTCGTACCACTGGCCGAAGGTATGCCAGCCCGTGGCGATGATCTGAATCAAAATCTTGCCTTGTGGAACCGGCGGAACCTTCAGCGAACCATCCTGATTGGTCTTGAAGTCCATTTCCGTCAGCTTGTCGTGACGCAGAAGGCCGCCTCCCACATAGAACCGGATGTAAACACTGGCATTGCCGACGGGCTTGTCGTTCTTGTCCGTCACCCGAATCTTCAACCGCGTCGTCGCTGGCCCGGAGGGCTTCTCTTCTTTCTGCTTCTTGTGCTCTTTATCGTCCGAGGAGCCCACACGCCCCTGCGTGGTCGAGGGATCGGCAGGTTTGCTCTGCCCGATGCTGATCGTCGCGCACAACAGCGCAGCGCTGAGCAAGGCTGCAAGCACGCCTGCCCATCGGCGTGCGGAAAAACCTGGCTGACGCAATGCCGCCACCTTCACCATTCCTCTCTTGTACCCCAATTATCGTTCCCTCTCAAGCTCCCCCGTGCGTCCCGGACCACCGACCGCCGCGGGAGCAATCCCCGCAGTTCTCTTCTTCGAGCCCGAGACGCACGCGGAGATCCATGCCAAATAGTCCCGAGAGCCTTGCGCGACCGGCAGGGCGATGATTTCAGGCACCTGGTAGCTGTGCAGCCGCCGAATTTCCCGCTCGACGGCGGCAAACCGGCGGCGCGAGGTCTTGATGACCACCAAACGCTCCTTCGCGGATGCGACCCGCCCCTTCCACCGATAAATGGACTCCACCGGCCCGTGCACGATGTTGACGCAGGCCGCCCACTTCCCCTCCACCAGAGCCCGGGCGATCCGCCGTGCTTCCTTCACCGACCCGCACGTTACCAGTACCACGATCTTGTCCGTCATCGTCCGCCTTTACTCTTGCGACTCGCCCTCATCCGATTCCTGTGTACCCCTGCCTCGCGCGACAAGATACAATATCGCTCGGTGACAAGCCAAGCGATCCATTTCGGCACCTCCGGCTGGCGCGGCGTCATCGCCGAAGACTTCACCTTCGCCGGCGTCCGCCGAGCTTCCGCAGCCATCGCCGCCCATGTCCGGGCACAAAAGAAATCTCCGGTACTGATCGTCGGGCACGACACCCGCTTCTTCGCCGAGGAGTTTGCGCGCACCGCCGCCACTGTGCTCAGGTCGCACGGCTGCCGCGTGCTGCTGTGCCGCGAGCCAACTCCCACTCCGGCCATCGCCCACGCCATCCTGCACGGCAAGCTCGATGGCGGCGTGAACATCACCGCCAGCCACAACCCCGCGCAGTACAGCGGCCTGAAGTTCTCCGGCCCGGATGGCGGGCCCGCGCTGCCGGAAGTCACGCGCGACATCGAAAAGCGGGCCGCCGCGATCCAGGACGACGAAAGCCATCCGCACGACATCGCCGACGATTTCGAGCGCATCGACCCCCGCGAGCCGTACTTCGAGCAGCTGCGCCGCGTGGTTCGCTTCGACGTATTGCGCCGCGCTCCCGGCAGTTTCGTCTGCGATGCGGTGCACGGCTGCGGCGCGGGCTGGCTCGACCGCATCCTCGCCGAAGGTGGCGTCACCGCGACTTCCATCCGCGCCGCGCGCGACGTCCTGTTTGAAGGCACCGGCCCCGACCCCTCCGAGGAAAATCTCGCCGTATTGAAGCACACCGTCGCCGAAAAGAAGGCGCTCGCGGGCCTGGCCACCGACGGCGACGCCGACCGCTTCGGCATCGTGGATCGCGACGCCTCCTTCGTCTCGCCCAATCACGTTCTCGCCCTCGTTTTCGATTACCTGCTCGAGACGCGCGGCTATAAACTCGGCGCATCCCGCAGCGTGGCCACCACGCATCTGCTCGACGCCGTCGCCCGGCTGCATGGCGTCGAGATCTACGAAACGCCGGTGGGATTCAAATACGTCGGCCCCCTGCTGCGTCAGGACAAAATCGCGCTGGGAGGCGAAGAAAGCGCCGGCATGACCATTCGCGGCCACCTTCCGGAAAAGGACGGCGTCCTGGCCTGCCTGCTCGTCGCCGAAATGATTGCGGCGCGCCAGTCCTCGCTCGGCGATCAACTCCGCGATCTGTTTCGCCGCGTCGGCCAGGAGTTCTGGCCGGTGCGCCTGAACCTGCATCTGTCCGAAGACGCCCAGGCCGGATTGCCCAAGCGCCTCAATGAGGAGTTTCGGGAATTCGCCGGGCGCCCCGTGGCCAAGACAAACCGCACCGACGGCTTGAAGCTCACCTTCGCCGGCGGCGCGTGGGTGCTGATGAGGCCTTCCGGCACCGAGCCGCTGGTGCGTATCTACGCCGAAGCCGCCACGCCCGCCGCATCGCAGCAGCTCGCCGCGCAGGCGCGCGCATGGATTACCCAATGAACGCCAAGCCCCTCCACATCCGTCCGCGCAGCGAGGAGCCCGCCGGTTTCGCCGATCAACTGCGCAGCTTCCTTCGCCGCCATCTGAATTGGCTGCTCGTGGGAGCCCTCGCGCTGCTGCTGCTTCAAGACGTTTTCGGAACGCACGGACTGATCGCCATGCGCCGCTCCCAGCAGGAAGCCGCTCGCGTCCAAAGGGAAATCAATCAGCTCAACGAGCAGAACCGCCAGATGCAGGAGCGCGTGAAAGCGCTGAAGAGCGATCCGCAAGCCATCGAACGAATCGCCCGCGAGGAAATGGGCCTGGCGCGGCCCGGCGAATACATCTTCAAAATTCAACCCAAGCCCGGCGACGCCGCCCCTCCGAATCCGCCGTCCGGCGGCACGCCCGAAAAACCCTAGGTCTCTACTGCAGGTCGCACCGCCCGACGCATCCTCGCAAGGATCTCACCGCCGCGCCCCTGAAAGCGCGTCCGCGCCAGCGAGAGCAGAAGCATCGCGGTGAAAATGACCAGCAGACCCAGGGAAGCCCCCGGAATCGTCTGCGCGCGCTTCCGCAAGATGGACAATCCTCCGTAGACAAACTCGATGTGCACCCAATACACGAGCAGCGACGTCTGCCCCAGTTGCACCAGCGGACTGAAGCCCATCTCCCCCGGCCCCCAGCGGCACCACGCATACGCCACCCACGCCAGCACCATCAGGATGCCCACGCGCGCCAGAAAAAAATTGGGACTCGTGTGCCAGTAGTCGTACACGGCGTAGAGTTGCACGGGCCGCGCGTCGAGCCACGATGAGAGGAAGAAAATCCCCACTCCTCCCGCCCCGATCAGCAGAGTCGTCCGCGCCGGATGATCCTTCCCCCAGTCGCTGAACAGCACGAAACCCACCGCCAGCCCGGCAAAGGCCAGCGCCACCCACGGAAAAATGGGGAACAGCCACGGCCGCGGCGAATCATAGATGTGCACGCCGTTGATGTACGACTCCAGATACCACGGCAGCCAGCGCGGCCGCCAGGTCGTCCACAGCGGCGGCGTGGCCAGCGCGATCCCCCCTGCCACCCCCGCGGCCAGCAGCGCGGTGGGCCACCGGCTCCGCCCCATCCGGCACACCACGCCGATCAGCACGATCGACAGGCCGATTGTGTTCAAAATGTCCACACGGAACAAATCCGTCCACGGCGCCCCCGGCTGCCCGAGAAGAAATTCCTGCACGCGAAACAATAGACCCAGCCCGAAAATCTCCGCCCCGCGGCGCATGGTTCTCTTCGCGATTTCGTTGGCAGGAATGCCCTGGCGGCGCGTTCGCTCCGTGAGCAACGCGCAGGAGACGCCGGCGAGGAACAGAAACAGCGGAGCGGGAAGCGTCCCTCCCAGCTGCGACCACTTTATAAAGGACGTCTCCCGCGCCGGCCCGCCCAGCCACGAGTCGTAGCAGTGCGTCTGGAACATCAGCACGCAGGCCAGCCCGCGCATCCAGTCGATGTACGCGAAACGATTTTTCCCTTGGCTCATCGCGCTCCGATAAACCACAGAATCGCCGAGCCCGGAATCCAAAGCAAGTTTTTGTCGCTTGTTGTGCTTCGTTCAGTACAATTCCTGGCCGTGGCCGCGCACTCCCGATCCCGGCAGATGGCCCCAATTCGCCGTGGCACTGGGGCTGGCCCCGGGGATTGCTCTTTCGAGGGTCGCTGCAGAATCTGCTTTCACGGGTGCTGATATTCCGCTAGTAACGCAAAGACGAGGTTGTCATTCCGAGCGACGCGAGGGATCTGCTCTTGATGAGGCAGAAGTGGCGAGCTTATTTCGAATGCCATGAAAACCGGCGGCCTGCAAAATGCTACCGCACCACGCCCGTGAGCGGACTCGAAGCCGTGGCATAAAGCTTCTTGGGAATGCGCCCGGCGAGGAACGCCTTGCGCCCCGCCTCGACGCCCGCGCGCATCGCTTCGGCCATCAGCACCGCGTCCTGCGCGCCCGCGATGGCCGTATTCATCAGCACGCCGTCGGCGCCCAACTCCATGGCGATCGCGGCATCCGACGCCGTGCCCACGCCCGCATCCACGATCAGCGGCACTTCGGTGATCCGCTCGCGCAGGATGCGCAGGTTGGCGACGTTCTGCACGCCCATGCCCGACCCGATCGGCGCCGCCAGGGGCATCACCGCCGCCGCGCCCGCGTCAATCAGCTTGCGCGCCACGATCAGGTCGTCGTTGGTGTATGGCAGGACCGTAAAGCCTTCCTTCACCAGCGTCTTCGTCGCGCGGATCAGCTCTTCGGTCTCGGGAAACAGCGTCTGCTCGTCGCCGATCACCTCGAGCTTCACCCAGGAGGAAAGGCCGGCCTCGCGCCCCAGGCGCGCCGTGCGGACGGCTTCGTCCGCCGTGAAGCACGCCGCCGTGTTCGGCAAAATGAAAATCTTCTCTCGGTCGATGTAATCGAGCAGCGATTCCTTGGTGCGGTCGCTCAGGTTGACGCGCCGGACCGCCACGGTCACCATGTCGGCCCCCGAAGCCTGATGCGCCCGCCGCATCTCCTCGAACGTGCGGTATTTCCCCGTCCCCACGATCAGCCGCGAATTGAAACGCGCGCCCTGCAATCACCAGTTGGTCGGTCATCAGAATGTCTCCGCTTCCATTGTATCGCGCCCGGCCGGATTTTCAGACCAGCCCGAATTTCTCACAGGCAGGCGGCAGTATCACAAGACCCACTCACCACGCGCCCGTCATTCTGAGCCCATCCGGCGAGGATGGGCGAAGAATCTCAGCGTCACTCTCAAGTACAGCCTGTGTCCCCCGCGCCCGAAAAGCGCAGTCTACGCCCTCCGCTGGGGCCGCGGCTCCTCGACGTCGGCGTACAGCCGCGCGATCACGTCCTGGTAGCGCTCCTCGATCACCCGGCGCTTCAGCTTGAGCGTGTAGGTCGTCTCGCCGTTGGCGAACGTGAAATCCTGGTCCAGCACCGCAAAACGCTTCGGCTTCTCGTACTGCGCCAGCGGCGCCGTCAGCCGCTCGATCTCGCCCCCGAGCAGATCGCGCACCCACGCGCTCGCGGCCAGTTGTGCGCGGGTCGCAAACTCCTGGCCCGCCGCCCGCCCCGCCGCTTCGATTGCCGTAAAGTCCGGCACGATCAGCACCGAAACGAACTTCCGCTTGTCGCCCACCACCATCGCGTTGTCGATGTATTGCGACGTCTTCAGCAGGTTCTCGATCGGCGCCGGCGCCACGAATTTTCCCCCCGCCGTTTTCAGCAGTTCCTTCTTGCGGTCGGTGATGACCAGATAGCCGTCCTCATCGATCCGCCCGATGTCCCCGGTTGCAAACCACCCCTCGGGCGTCAGGACTTCCCGCGTGTCCTCGGGCTTGCGGTAGTACCCGCGCATCACGCACAGCCCCTTCACCAGAATCTCTCCGTCCTCCGCGATGCGCACCTCGACGTTCGCGATCGGCCGCCCCACCGTGCCCACCTTGCTGGCCAGCGGCGTGTTCGTAGTGACCACCGGCGAAGTCTCCGTCAGGCCGTAGCCCTGATACACCGGCAGGCCCACGCTCCAGAAAAATTCCGCCAGCTCCGGAGCCAGCGGCGCGCCCCCGGAACTCAGCGCCCGGATGCGGCCTCCCACGCCCGCGCGAATCTTCGAAAATACGATGCCGTTCGCAAAAATCCAGCGGAGCTTCACGCCGAAGGAAACCTTGCGCCCGTACGCGCGCCACGCCACCGCTTCCGCCGCCACGCGCAGCGCCTGATCGAAGATTTTCCTCCGCAGCCCCGTTTCCCGGTGTCCCTGCTCGATGATGTTCGCGTAGGTCTTCTCGTAAAATCGCGGCACCGCCGCCAGCACCATCGGCCGCACCTCCCGCAGCGCCTGCGCCACCGTCTCCATCTGCTCGACGTAGGCGACCGACACGCCCCGCAGGAAATATCCGTAGTCCATGATGCGCCCGTAGACATGCGCCAGCGGCAGAAACGACAGGCCGATCTCGGAGGGCCGGTTGCCGAAGTCCCGGCTGGAATCCAACGCGTTCGAGCTGAGGTTCAATTGCGTGAGCATCACGCCCTTGGGCTCGCCCGTCGTGCCGGAGGTGTAGATGATCGTGGCCAGCTGGTCCGGAGTGATTTCCATGGCGCCGCGCCGGTATTGCGTGATGTCGGCATCGCCCGCCGCCGCAATGAGGGTTTCGTAGCGCAGAAATTCGCCCGGCATGTCCCCCGGCGGTGCCACGCAAATCACCTGCTCGAGCGCTGGAAGGCTCTCGCGGCATTCGGCAATCCGCCGCGCCTGCTCTTCCCCAGCTGTCACCACCACGCGCGCGCCCGAGTCCTCCAAAATGTAGGTCAGCCGGTCGGCCGACTCGTGGAAATAGACCGGCACGCTCACCGCGCCCAGTCCTTGGATCGCGAAATCGGCGATGTGCCATTCCGGGCAGTTCGGCGCGAAGATCGCCACGCGGTCGCCCGCCCGGATCCCCAGCTCGCCCAGAGCCCGGGCAAGCCCCGCCACGCGCCGCAGCATCTCCTCGGCCGAAATCGACTCCCAGCCGCTCGCCGCGCGATAGATCTGCGCCCGCGGATTGGCGTAGCGATCCAGCGCGTCGAGAAAACATTTCGTGAGCGCGGAGTATTTCGTCTCCATGGCCTCGCCTTACCTGCCACTCTAGCCCAGCCGCCAAGCGCAGCGCAATCACGCACTCGCGCTTGCAAGATGTGACAGCGGCGTGTATTAACATTACTGGCGCATGCACGCGCCTGGCGGCCGGCGCAAGGCTGCAACGTGCGCGGCTCCGAGGACGCTTCCATGGCAAAGCTTGCCGCAGGCGACACCACCGCCTATCAGCCCGTGCGCGCGCCGCGCGGCACCGCCATCTCCTGCAAGGGCTGGCAGCAGGAAGCGGCGCTGCGCATGCTGATGAACAACCTCGATCCCGAGGTGGCCGAAAAACCCGAGGAGCTGATCGTTTACGGCGGGCGCGGCAAGGCCGCGCGCAACTGGAAATGTTTTCACGCCATCGTCGCGTCACTCCGAAGCCTGGAAAACGACGAGACGCTTGCTCGTGCAGTCCGGCAAGCCCGTCGGCATCTTCCGCACCCACTCATACGCGCCGCGCGTCCTGATCGCCAATTCGAATCTCGTGGGCCACTGGAACAACTGGGAGCAATTCGACGAACTCGACCGCGCGGGCCTGATGATGTACGGCCAGATGACCGCCGGCAGCTGGATCTACATCGGCACGCAGGGAATCTTGCAGGGCACCTACGAAACATTTGCCGCGGCCGGACGCAAACATTTACAAGGCGACCTGGCCGGAAAATTGATCGTAAGCGGCGGCATGGGCGGCATGGGCGGCGCGCAGCCGCTCGCCGCGACTCTGAACGGCGCCGCGTTTCTTGGCATCGACGTGGATCCCGAGCGCATCAAGCGTCGCGTGAAGACCGGCTATTGCGACGTGATGGTGAACGATCTCGACGAGGCGCTGCGCATCCTGAAAAATGCCGTGCGCAAGCGCGAAGCCGCGTCGGTCGGGCTCATCGGCAATTGCGCGGACGTCATTCCGGAACTGGCGCGCCGCGGCGTCGTGCCCGATCTGCTCACCGACCAGACCAGCGCCCATGACCCCGTCGGCGGCTACATCCCGCAGGGACTCGACGTGGCGCAGGCCGCCGAACTCCGCCGGACCGATCCCGCGAGCTACCGCAAGCGCGCGATCGCCTCCATCGGCGTGCACGTGGAAGGCATGCTCGCGCTGCAAAAAATGGGCGCGGCCACGTTCGACTACGGCAACAACATCCGCACGTTTGCCTTCGAGCCCGGCGTGAAGGACGCCTACGATTTTCCCGGCTTCGTCGCCGCCTATATCCGGCCGCTGTTCTGCGAAGGCCGCGGGCCGTTCCGCTGGGCCGCGCTTTCCGGCGAGGCGTCGGACATCCATCGCACCGATCAACTCGTGCTGGAAATGTTTCCGCACGACGAAATCCTGTGCCGGTGGATCCGCCTGGCGCAGAAGCGCGTGCGCTTTCAGGGGCTGCCGGCGCGCATCTGCTGGCTCGGTTACGGCGAGCGCGACAAATTCGGCCTGGCGATCAACGACCTGGTCGCGCGCGGCGAATTGCAGGCGCCCATCGTCATCGGCCGCGATCATCTGGATTGCGGCTCGGTCGCCTCTCCGTTCCGCGAAACGGAAAAGATGCGCGACGGCTCCGATGCCGTGGCCGACTGGCCCTTGCTCAATGCCCTGCTCAATACCGCGAGCGGCGCGAGCTGGGTCTCGATTCACAACGGCGGCGGCGTCGGAATCGGCTACGCCCAGCATGCCGGGCAGGTCACCGTCGCCGACGGCACGAAAGAAATGGCCGCGCGCATCGAACGCGTGCTCACCAACGATCCGGGCATCGGCGTCGCGCGCCACGCGGACGCCGGCTATCCCGAGGCCATCGACTTCGCGCGCAAATCCGGAATCAAGATTCCCATGCCTTGAAGGACGGTGCGGAAAGCGGCGTCCGATGGCCCGCGCGGCGCGATTTCCGATGCCGCGAGGCCGCGCACGCGGCGCCGAGGCTTTCACGATTGCCGTGATGGTATTTCGTTGGTTGAAACGTTAGGATTGCCGTAACCGCGTGTCGCACTGGCTGATTACCGGGTGCTCGGAACTGCTGACGCTTCGGGGCCCTGTCCCGAGGCGAGGGCGGGCGCTAGGCGATCTCGGCATCATCCGCGATGGCGCGCTGCTGGTCCGCGATGACCGCATCGTGGCCGTCGGCTCGCGGCGCCGCATCGAAGGATTGCGCGAGGCCCGCCGCGCGCGAGAAGCTCGACCTGGGCGGCCGCGTGGTCCTGCCCGGCTTCGTCGATTCGCACACCCACCTGATTTTTCCCGCGAGCCGCGCCGACGAATACGAGCAGCGCATTTCCGGGAAAACGTACGAAGCCATCGCGCGAACCGGCGGCGGCATTCGTGCGACGGTCGAAGCGCTGCGGCGCGCATCTCCCGCGGCGCTGCGCGAAACGGCCCTGGGCGCGCCTGCGGGAATTCGCCGCGCACGGCACCACCTCCCTCGAAGCCAAGAGCGGCTACGGCCTCGACTGGAAGAGCGAAGTGAAGACTCTCGCTCTCCTCCAACAGTTGCACCAGGAGCAGCCGCTGGATATCGCCGCCACGTTTCTGGGCGCGCACGTTGTGCCGCCGGAATTCCGCCGCCGCCCCGGCGCCTTCGTCGAACTTGCTCGCTGAGCGCTGGATTCCCGCCGTCGCCACCGCGGGCCTGGCGGAATTCTGCGACGTATTCTGCGACCGCGGCGCGTTCACCGTGGCGCAGGCGCGGCGAATTCTGCAAGCGGGCCGCGCGTGCGGCCTGGTGCCGCGCATCCACGCGGAGCAATTCGCCCGCACGGGCGCCGCGCGCCTGGCCATCGAACTGCAGGCCGCCAGCGCCGACCATCTCGAACAGATCATCGGGGATGACATTCGCGCGCTCGGCGCTCTCGAACGTCGTCTGCACGCTGCTGCCCGGCTGCTCCTTCCATCTGGGCAACGCGCAATACGCACCCGCGCGCGCCCTGATCGATGCCGGCGCCATCGTCGCGCTGGCGACGGACTTCAATCCCGGCACCAGCCCCACGCTCAGCATGCCGATGATCCTTTCGCTCGCCTGCACGCAGATGCGCATGACGCCCGCCGAGGCCATCGCCGCAGCGACGATCAATCCCGCCTATTCGCTGCGACAGCACGACCGCACTGGATCGCTCGAGGTTGGCAAGTATGCGGACCTGGCCGCCTTTGACGTGGCCGGGTACCGCGAAATTCCGTATTATTTTGGAGTGAACCTCTGCAGCCTGACCATGAAGCGCGGCGTCGTGATTCATTCGAAGAAGCCCTAGATGAAGCAGATCGTTGAATGCATCCCGAATTTCTCCGAAGGGCGCGATCCGGCCAAGCTGGACGCCATCGTGGCCGCGATGCGCGAAGTGCCCGGCGTGTTTGTGCTCGACCAGGAAAGCGACGCGGACCACAACCGCAGCGTGGTGACGCTGGCCGGTGAGCCGGAAGCCGTGGCGGAAGCGGCGGTGCGCGCGCGTCGGCCAGGCCGCCGAACTGATCGACCTGACGCGGCAGACCGGCGCGCACCCGCGGATCGGCGCCACCGACGTGGTGCCGTTCGTGCCCATCCGCGGCGTGACCATGCAGGATTGCGTGGCGCTGGCGAAGAAGGCCGCGCGGGAAATCTGGGAGCGCTATCGCATCCCCGTCTATCTCTACGAAGCGGCCGCGCAGCGGCCCGAGCGCGCCAATCTGGAAAACATCCGCCGCGGGCAGTTCGAGGGCCTGCGCGAAGAGGTGCTCCGCAATCCGGAGCGCGCCCCGGACGTCGGCGAGGCGCGCCTGCATCCCACGGCCGGCGCCACCGTGGTCGGCGCGCGCAAATTCCTGATCGCCTACAACATCAACCTGAACACTTCCGACGTCGCGATCGCCAAGCGCATCGCGAAGACGATCCGCTTCTCCAGCGGCGGCCTGCCCTGCGTCAAGGCCATGGGCGTGGACCTGCGCGCGCGCAACCTCGCGCAGGTGTCCATGAACCTGACGGACTTCGAACAGACCTCCGTGCACCGCGTGTTCGAGACGGTGAAGCAGGAAGCCGAGCGCTTCGGCGTTTCCATCGCGGGCAGCGAGATCGTGGGACTCATTCCACGGCGCGCGATCGAGGCCGCCGCCGAGTTCTATCTTCAAATCGAGGATTTTTCTCCCGCCCAGGTGCTGGAGAACCGGCTCGACGATGCGCTCGCCGGCGCGCGACGCCAAGGCGCGCGGAAGCTCGCGGAACTCGCCCAGCCGTTTCTCGACGCGGTGGCGCAGCCGAACGTCCACGCCGGGAGGCGGATCCGTGGCGGCGCTGGCAGGCGCGCTGGGCGCGAGCCTCGGGCAAATGGTGGCGAGCATCTCGCAGGGGAAGAAATCGCTGGCGGCGCACGCCGGGCAACTGGGCAAGGCCGCCGAGGAATTTCGCGAGGCCTCGCGCGCGCTGGCCCAAGCCATGGACCGCGACGCGGCCTCGTACGAATCCGTGCTGGCCGCGCGCCGATTGCCCCAGTCCACGCCCGAGGAGCAGCGGCGGCGCGAACACGCCATTCAACAAGCATTCCAGGCGGCGGTGGAAGCGCCCCTGGCGATCGCGCGCCGGGCGGCGGAAGTCTTTGAGCGGCTCGGGCAACTGGAACCCATGTCCGGACCGTCTATGTTGTCAGACATCCGCGTGGGCCGCGGGATGGCCGCCGCCGCGGTGCGCGGCGCGGTCGATAACGTGGCCGCCAACCTCGCTGCGGTTACCGACACGGCCTTTGCCGGCCGGGCGCGCTCGGAAGCACAGACGCTTTTGTCGAGGGTTGCCGAAAAACCCGCCGCCAACGGATAAGATTCCGGACGACGTTTGGAGGAAAGAAGACGTGAAGAAAAGCATGCGCCGTTACGGCCTGACCGCCGTTCTCATGGGGAGCTCGATTCTGGGACTTGCGTTCGCCGCTCCGCTGCCAACCTCCGCCGGATCGCTCGGCACCCAGGTCATCGGGATGTTCCCGAAGCAGGTGGGAGAATTTGCCTACGCCGATTTGAAGTCGGCGCGGCAATTTCCGTGGTTTCCGCAGTTGCGCGAGCAACTGTTGCCCAGCCGATTCCGCCAATTCGAGCAGATGCTCGCGACGGCGGGCGTGGACCCCAGCACGCAGGTGGACGAACTCGCCTGGGCCAGCATGACCACTGCGAAGGGCACGAGCGAGGACGTCGTGGGAGTCGCGCTCGGGTCGTTTAATCCGTCCTCGAGCGAGGAGCGCTTCAAACAACAGAAGCTGGCCATGTTCGATGTTCACGGCTATCACCTGTACGCGTTTGGCGGCGCCGGGTCGGGCGGTCTATTCTTCATGTTCATCGATTCGAACACCGCCGCGTTCGGCCAGCGCGCCAGCCTGGAAAAACTCATCGACGTCCGCACCGGCGTGACGGAAAGCCTGCTCACCAACGATCAGATGTTCCCGTTGATCAACGAAGCCAACGGCACAGGGATTATCTGGGCCGTGCTGGACAAGAACTACACGCATCTGGCGGTCCAGCAGTTGCTCCCCGAGGCCGGCCAGTTTGCGCAGGCTGGCCCGATCCTCAGCCGATTGCAGGCCATGACCATCAACGTGGAAGCCGATAGCGGCGTGGACGCGCACTTCCAGGCCGTCTGCGGCTCCACCGAAGACGCCAATCTGCTGGCTGCGGCGCTGCAAGCGGGACTCATGTACCGCCGCTACCAGGAAGCGCAGGCCCACCCTGACCTTGCGGGCGCGCTCGATCAGGTGCGCGTCGCGCCGAGCGGCGACCGCTTGAAAATCGAAGCTCCGGTAAGTCAGGATCAACTTCTGTCGCTGATTCGCACGCGCGTCTTCGCGGTGCCGATGTAGTTGGCGGGAGAAAAACGGGGTTGCCGGCGGGGAGCGGAAAACGCGGCGTCAAGCCCGCGAGGAAGATTTCGCCGCGCCGGAGTACTTGACCAGGGTCAGGCGGCAGCGGCCGTCGAGCGTCGCGCGCTCGATGAGGTCCACCGGAAGCCGGGCGACGGGCGCGTGGCTCCGCGCGGCCTCTCCGGCGGCAGCAACGCTGCGGCGTGAGGCCGGTCGCCCCGCCGCGCTCTTCCCCTCCGGATATTCCACGGCCACTTCCACGCGATCGGGATAACTTCCCACGGTGAGATGAATCGTGGCGCCCGCGCGCCGGGCCCCGCCGCTCAGCTGAAATGCCTCGCGGCACGCCTCGGTCACCGCCTCATCGAGATCTTGCTGCGCGCGTTCGGGAAGGCCGGCGTGCCGCGCCACATGGGCGGCGAGCGCCGCGGCGCCGGCAATCAGGCGGCGGTCATTTTGCAGCGTGCATTCGGTCCGGCCGCTGCGGCCAGGATCAATGGACATCGGGCTCCGCCAGCATTACGTCGCAGGCTTCCCGGCAGTCGGAGCAGTAGTACAATCCGTCGACGCCCAAATGGATGTTCTCCATCGACTTGCAATGGCAGCAATACTTCTCACAGGTGCATTGATGTTCTGTTCTGTCACACTGCGAACACAGGGTGATCACTGTGACTCTCCTTCCCTCGAACTGGTCGAGGCCCGGGTGCGCCTGCAATCATGGTAGGCCCGCCCGGCGCGCCCGACAAGCGTCTTGCCCGCCCCGGTTTCGACACAGGGACCTCCCGCCGCCGCGAACGCCATGGCGCGGGCGCGGCCGGTCTTCTTGACACCCCCTGGCACGCATGCTAGCTTCGATTTTCGCGCAGCAAATTTCGAAAAACTTTCGTGACTACTCCTGCCAGCGCCGCCCCCCGCAAGACGGCATTAAACGCGCGTCATCGCAGCCTGGGCGCCCGGATGGTTCCTTTCGGCGGATGGGACATGCCGCTGGAATATTCAGGAATTCTGGCCGAGCACGAAGCGGTGCGCCGGCGCGCCGGCCTGTTTGACGTCAGCCACATGGGCGAGATCGAACTCCGGGGAGGCGGGGCGCCGGCTCTGGTCCAATGGGTCACGTGCAACGACGCGGGAAGACTGGCCGAAGGCCAGGCGCAATACTCCGGTTTGATGACCGCCCGCGGCACATTCGCCGACGATTTACTCGTGCACAAGATCTCCAGCACACGCTACCTGCTCTGCGTCAACGCCGCGAATCAGGATGCGGATTTCGAGCACATCGTCGCGCAGGAGAGCGCGGACGTCGAAATCGAAAACGCCGGCGGGCGCTACGCGCAACTGGCGATCCAGGGGCCGCGCGCGAAGGACATTCTGCAGCGGCTCACGCCGGCTCGGCTCGATGCCGTCCGCTCGTATCACTTCACATTCGGCCAGGTGAGCGGCGCCGATTGCCTGATCGCACGGACCGGATACACGGGCGAGGACGGCTTTGAAATATATTTCGAGCCTCAATTCTCCGAGATGCTGTGGGATCGCCTGCTCGACGCCGGCCAAGCCGCGGGGCTGTTGCCGTGCGGGCTCGGCGCGCGGAATACGCTGCGGCTCGAAGCCGGCCTCTGCCTCTACGGGCATGAGATTGACAACACGACAACGCCGTGGGAGGCCGGGCTCGGCTGGATCTGCAAACTCGAGAAGGGCCGGTTCCTCGGCAGCGACGCCCTCGCTCGGCAGCGCGAGGCAGGCATCACGCGCCAACTTGTCGGCTTCGAGATGCTCGACCGGCGGATTGCCCGCGACGGCTATCCCATTTTGCTTCCGGGCCCCCAGGGGCGTCGCGAAGCGGGCCGGGTGACCAGCGGCGGGCCCGCTCCGTTTCTCAAGAAGAATATCGGGATGGGCTATGTGCCGCCGGAATCAAGCGCCGCCGGAACGGAGATCGCAATCAGCATTCGCGGCGAGGCCGAGCCGGCGCGCATCGTGGCATTGCCGTTTTACAAGCGGCCCCAGTAAACTGCGCACACCGAAGGGAGCGTCATGTATCCGACCGCGTACCGCTACACGAAAGACCACGAATGGATCCAGATCGACGGGCTGGTGGGCACCGTGGGGATCACCGACTACGCGCAGAGGGAACTGGGCGACGTCGTCTACGTCGAACTGCCGAAAGTGGGAACGCCGGTCAAAGCCGGGCAATCGTTCGGCACGATTGAATCGGTCAAGGCGGTGAGCGAAATCTTCAGCCCGGTCTCCGGCGAAGTGACGGAGGTCAATGCCGCGCTCGCGAGCGCCCCGGAAAAACTGAATCAGGATCCACACGGCTCGGCCTGGCTGGTGAAAATTCGCCTGGCCGATCCAGCCGGGCCCGCGACGCTGATGGATGCGGCGGCGTATGAACACTACATCGCCGAAAAGACGAAGGGGAACCCGTCCTGATGCGCTATCTCCCCAAAAGCCCGGCGGAACGCCAGGAGATGCTCGCGGCCACGGGCGCGCGGTCGATCGAAGATTTGTTTCAATCCGTGCCGGAACCATTCCGGTTGCGCGAGCCGCTCGCCCTGCCGGGGCCGCTTTCGGAGATGGAGATCATCCGGTACTTTGAGGCGCGCGCGGGGGAGAATGCGCGGGGCTACACATCGTTTCTCGGCGCGGGCGTCTACGCGCACCTGCGCTCGGTGGTCACCGACGCGCTCGCCGGGCGCGGCGAGTTCCTTACGTCCTACACGCCCTACCAGGCGGAAATCTCGCAGGGCACCCTGACGGCGATCTTCGAATTTCAGACGCTGATGTGCCAGCTCACGGGCCAGGAAGTGGCGAATGCCTCGATGTACGACGGCTCGACGGCGCTGACCGAGGCGGTGCTCATGGCCGCGCGGATCGCCGGCCGGCGGCGCGTGCTCGTGGCGCGTTCGGTGCATCCGGAATACCGCCAGGTCCTCCGCACCTGCACGAAACATGCGGGCATCGAGATCGAGGAGATCGGTTACACCGATGCGGGCCAGTTGGATCGCAGTGCGCTTACAAAAGAAAAGCTGGCGGACGCCGCTGCCGTAGCCATCCAATCGCCGAATTTTTTCGGCGTCCTCGAGGAAGTGCCGGTGCTGGCCGAAGCGGCGCACGCGGCCGGCGCGCTGCTGATCGCCGGCATCGCGGAAGCCGTTTCGCTGGGAATCGTCCGGCCGCCGAAGGAAGCCGATATCGTCGCGATGGAAGGACAATCGCTGGGCCTACCGATAAGTTATGGCGGGCCATACCTGGGCGTGATTGCCACGCGGCAAAAATACGTGCGCCAGATGCCGGGCCGCCTCGCCGGGCAGACCACCGACGCCGCAGGCCGCCGCGGCTTCGTCCTCACGCTGGCCACGCGCGAGCAGCACATCCGCCGCGAAAGGGCCACTTCCAACATCTGCACCAACGAAGCGCTCTGCGCCCTGACCGCCACGATTCATCTCTGCCTGCTGGGGAAGGAAGGCCTGCGCGAGATGGCCCTGCAAAATCTGGCGAAGGCGCAGTTTGCGCGGGCGGAGCTGGAGAAGATTCCCGGCGTGCGGCGTGCCTTGGCCGGCCCCTGCTTCAACGAATTCGTGCTGGCCTTTCCGCGTTCCGTGAAATTGATCAACGCCGCTTTGCTCGGCGACAAGATCATCGGGCCCCTCGCGCTGGGCACGCACTATCCCGAGCTGACGAAACACGCGCTGGTCTGCGTCACCGAGATGACGCCGCGCGAAGAGATCGAGCGGCTGGCCGCCGCGATCCGGCGGATCCTGGCGACTCCGGTCTAAGGAGACATCAGACTTGAACCCGAAAGCAGAAGCGGAAGCATCCGGCATCGTGACGGGCCCGGCCGGGCGCCACGTCAGCTTGAACGAACGCCTGATCTTCGAGCAATCCGCGCCGGGAAAGCGGGGGATGGATCTGCCGCCGCTCGACGTGCCCGTGGTGGATCCCGCCGCGGTGCTCGGCCGCGACTTTACGCGTGCATCGGTGGAGGGTTTTCCCGAAGTAAGCGAAATCGAGGTGCTGCGCCACTTCACGCGCCTGTCAACGTGGAACTACGCGATTGACCTGGGGATGTATCCGCTCGGCTCCTGCACGATGAAGTACAACCCCCGCGTGAACGAACACGTGGCGCGGCTCGACGGGCTGGTCAACGAACATCCATTACAGCCGGGGGAACTGGCGCAGGGCTGCCTGCGAATCCTGTACGACCTCGAGCAGTCGCTGCTCGCGATCACCGGCATGGACGCAGCCACGCTCGAGCCCGCCGCCGGCGCGCACGGCGAGATGACCGGCCTGCTGATGATCCGCGCGTGCCTGGAGAGCCGGGGGAACCCGCGCAAGAAAGTTTTGATCCCCGATTCGGCGCACGGCACCAATCCCGCCTCGGCGGTGATGGCCGGCTACGAAGTGCAGAACATCCCATCCAACGCGCGCGGCCACGTGGACAAGGACCGCCTCCGCAAGGCCGTGACCCAAGACGTGGCCGCGCTAATGCTGACCAATCCCAACACGCTGGGCATCTTCGAAGATCATGTCGCCGAGATCGCCGGGATTTTGCACGAGCGCGGCGCCCTGCTCTACATGGACGGCGCGAACATGAACGCCTTCGCCGGCATCGCCCGCCCGGGGGATTTCGGCGTGGACGTCATGCACCTGAACCTGCACAAGACGTTCTCCACGCCTCACGGCGGCGGAGGGCCGGGCTCGGGGCCGGTCCTGGTAAAGAAGATCCTTGAGCCGTTTCTGCCGCTGCCGGTGGTCGTGCGGAAAGAAGGCGGACGATTTGCGCTGGAGCACAACCGCCCGCAGTCCATCGGGCGCGTGCGCGCCTATTGCGGGAATTTCGGCGTGCTGCTGCGCGCGCTGGCCTACATCCTGGCTTACGGTCCGGGAATCCGCCAGGCCACCGAAGACGCCGTGCTCAATGCGAATTACATCCGCAAGCATCTCGAAGGGCATTTCGACCTGCCCTACGACCTGCCCACTCTGCACGAAGTCGTCTTCAGCGATGCCCGCCAGAAACCACAGGGCATCAATACCATGGACATCGCCAAGCGCCTGATCGACTACGGCTTTCACCCTTACACCACCGCGTTTCCCCTAATTGTCCCAGGCGCTCTGATGATCGAGCCGACGGAGTCCGAATCGAAACAGGAGTGCGACCGCTTCGTTCAGGCGATGCGCGCGATCGCCGCCGAGGCGGAGGCGACTCCGGAGCTGGTGAAGACGGCGCCTCATTCGACGCGGGTAGGGCGTCTGGACGAAGTTACCGCGGCACGCAAACCCATTCTGCGCTGGAAACCGTAAGCGGCGACCGGTTCAGAGTTGTCTCTGGGATTTTTCGCGGCTACTCGTACGGAGGGATTTCCGCGCGCTTGATGCACGGGCTTGAGGAAGGTTCTGGAGTGCGGGGCTATTGCCCCGCACTCCAGAATGATTGCGCGTTCTCCCGAAGACGACGCCTCCGGAAGAATCGTTATCGCTTGTCGTTCCGGGCCTTTTCCACGGGCAGGCCGCGATGCAACGTCACCGGCGAACGGCGGTCGTCCGGCAAAAGTTTTGCCGTTGCCACCACGGGGAAACTGGCTTCGCGGCCGTCGGAGCTGGCGGCTGCGGCTTCGGACATCTGTGCGGGGACGGGGGAATCCATGGGCACCAGGGCGCCTTCGGCTTCCTTCAGGAACAGCAGGGCGTTGGAGTTGCCGTCCCAATCAATCGAGACGACGTCGCCCAGATTCACCTGCTCGGTGGCCAGCAAGCTGGCCAGCGGATAGACTACGTGCCGCTCGATGGCCCGCTTCAGATGCCGCGCCCCGTACTTCAAATCCGTCCCTTCCCGCAGCAAAAATTCCCGCGCTCCCGGCGCCACCCGGAACAAGAACCTCCCCTTGGCCGTCTCCAGCACGCGCTGCTGCACCATCCCCAGCTCGATTTCCAAAATCTGCTCCAACTGCTCGCTCCGCAGCGGATGGAACACCACCACCTTGTCGATCCGGTTCATGAACTCCGGCGCGAACTTCCGCTTGGCCGCCGCCGACGCCGTCCGCTCCACCTTCTCGTCCAGCTTCGGCCGCGATTCCGGCGGCACGGTCGGCGCGAACCCCATCCCGCCCGTCATCAGCTCGGTGATCTCCCCGCCTCCCAGGTTCGAGGTCATGAAGATCATCGTCTGCGACAGGTCCACCCGCCGGTTGTCTCCCAGCGTCAGCGTGGCCTTGTCCAAAATCCCCAGCAGCAACTGCCACAGCGCGTCGCTGGCCTTCTCGATCTCGTCGAACAGCAAAAAACTGATCTTCAGTTTCTCGGTGTGATACTGCCCCAGCGCTTCCTGCGTGATCAGCGGATGCGTCTCCCGGTGCCCCAGATACCCCGGCGGCGACCCGATCAGCTTGGCGATCTCGTGCGAGTGCTGAAACTCCGCGCAGTCCACCTTGATCACCGCGTGCGGGTCTCCGAACAACACCTCCGCGGTCGCCTCCACCACCCGCGTCTTCCCCGCTCCGGTCGGACCCAGAAACAGCAGGTTCCCCACCGGCCGCCCCGGCGAGTTCAGCCCCGCGCGGAACACCTGGTACAGGTCCACCACCGCCTGCACCGCCTCATCCTGCCCCACGATCTTCCGCCGCAGCCCCCCTTCAAAGTCCCGTGATTCGACGCTGCGCAGGGTCGGATCCAGTTGTACGGCTTGTGCGCCCATGATCAAGCTCCTCTACCGGAACCTTCCCCCGCCCTGCGGATGGCGTGGCTCGGACCGCTCGAACTGATCCAGCTTGACGTCGAGAGTCGAACGCAGCAACCGCAACTGGGTGACTAGTTCCCGGCTTGAATTGGCGCGGTCCGCCAGTACTAGCAGCAGCGGCGACAGATCGGCCAGGTTCAGGTTGAGGGTGCGTAACGAATGCACCAGGTTCTGCACGTACGGCGACCGAATATCGAATAGCTCGATCCGGCTGTTCACCTGCTCGCGCAGATTTGACCAGTCGAGATCGAGGAAAGGGTGGTTTCGCGTAACCTTGCGAACCACCTCGTCCGTGATGCGGGGCCGCTCCCCAAGCCGCGCCAGATGCAACTGCTGCACTTTCCCCGCCCGGCGCACGTTGTGCACCAGGTAGTACGCGTTGCCCTTGCGGCGGACAAAAGCCACGGCCGTCTCCTCACTTCTGTGCAACGTGGCGTAGTGTATGGGCCGTCCACTACGCGGTCAATGGTACGAGACCGTGATCTCTGTGCATTTGCTTCGAATCGGTTATTACTCTTGCGGAACTCGCGCGCGGGGCGCGACGGTGGCAGAACCTGTTCCGACGGACAGGAGAAGAACCCCAAAGCCAATGGCCATCGCCGATCTGCAAGACTTCGCGCGCTGCCGCATCGGTGTTCGGCGATGGATGCCGGCGTGTTATCGTTCTCGCACGAGGCCAGTCCCGGCTGGGCAGCCGGGCGGTTTCGGCAAGGAGGCCGGCACAAGATGTCGTGGGAATCCCGTGTATCGCCTGGTGAAGAAGATTCCTCGCGGGCGCGTCACGACGTACGGGGAGCTGGCGCGGGCCCTGCGCCTGCGCGGCGGGGCGCGGGCCGCGGGGTATGCGATGGCGGCGTGTCCGGGAGGGCGCGGCATCCCCTGGCATCGCGTGGTTGGCGCGGGCGGGCGCCTGCTGATTGCCGAGCCGCAGGCCGCGCTCCAGCGGCGGCTGCTCGAATCCGAAGGCGTGACGCTGGAAGGCGGCCGCGCGGACATGCATCGCTTCGGTTGGACGGCGCGAAAAAGAAGTGTGACCGGCGCGAAACGCGGACGCGCCAAGGCGCGCTGATTCGCGCCGGCCCCGCGATTGTGATATAGAATTATGTTTCGGGAGAACCACAGAGATATCCAGCGTGGGCGAAGCAATCATACAAGTTGAGAACCTGTACAAGAGCTACGGCGCCGTGGAAGCGGTGCGCGGGGTGAGCTTTTCCGTGGAGGAGGGCGAAGTCTTCGGCCTGCTCGGGACCCAATGGGGCCGGCAAGACGTCCACGGTCGAAATCCTCGAGGGGTTGCGCGACGCGCGATCGGGGCGTAGCGCGCGTCTGCGGACTCGATCCGGAAATATCCGGCGAGCAATTCAAGGAACGCATCGGGGCCGTTCTGCAATCCACTTCCCTGCCGGATAAACTGCGCGTCCAGGAAGGCATCGAGCTGTTCGCGGAGTTTTACCGCCGCCGGGCGGACACGGATGCGCTTCTGCGGCGGTTCCAACTCGATGAGAAGCGGGAGGCCTTCTACGGCCAGCTTTCCGGCGGCCAGAAGCAGCGGCTGGCGCTGGCCATCGCCATGGTCAACGATCCGCAGGTGATCTTTCTGGACGAGCCGACCGCAGGACTCGATCCGCAGGTGCGCCGCGAGATTTACGACATCATCGAGCAATTCAAGCGCGAGAAGAAGACCGTGCTGCTCACCACGCATTACATCGAAGAGGCCGAGCGATTGTGCGACCGCGTGGCCATTGTGGACCACGGACGGGTGATCGCGCTGGGAACGCCGCGCGAGCTCAAGCAGCGCTCCGCGGGCACGACGCGCATCGAGGTGCGGCTGGCCCGGCCGCTCGCCGATGGCGCACTCGAGCGTCTGGACGGTGTGGCCGACTGCCGCGAATTCGACGGGCAGTACGTACTGCATTCGGCCCGGCCGCCGCAGACCATTGTCGCGCTCGTCAAGCAGCTCGAGGCCGAACACAACGAACTCCAAAGCCTGGAAATGTTTTCGCCGTCGCTCGAGGACGTGTTCATCGAGCTGACCGGCCGCCGGCTGCGGGAATGAACCAGGAGCGAATCCGTTGAACCACGCTTGGACTCTGACAAAGATGCGCGTGCGGCTGGCGACGCGCAATCGCGCCTTCTTTTTCTTCAGCTTTGTGATGCCGCTGCTGTTTCTGTTCGGCGCCGTGCTGTTTTTCGCGCGAGCGTCGAGCGACCGGGTCGCCTACGTGCTCGGGGCCGTCCTGACGCTCACGGTGATGGGCAGTTTCTGGGGGCTCAGCGTCCAACTGGTGACGTTTCGCGAGCAAGGCATTCTGCGGCGGTTCCGGCTGGCGCCGGTGGGCGCCGGGGCCATGCTGGTCTCGAGCATTCTGTCGAATTACTTTCTGAGCATGCCGGTGATCGTGCTCGAGGTGATTCTCTGCCGGTACGCCTTTCATTTGCACTCGTGGGGAAACCTGTGGGCGGTCTTCGCTCTGGTCACGCTGGGATCGGCGGCGTTCGCCGCGTTCGGGTTGATCGTCGCCAGCGTGACCAACACCATGCAGGAAACCCAGATGATCAACAACCTGATCTGGATGGCTTTCCTGGTGCTTTCGGGCGCGACGATTCCGCTGGCCTCCATGCCGTCGTGGATTCAGCGCGTGGCCCTCTTTATTCCCGCGACCTATCTCGCCACCGGACTGGAGGACGCCACCCGAAATCTTGCCACCGGACTGGAACTGGGCACGGATCTGGCCGCGCTGGCGCTCGGCCTGACCGTGGCCTTCGAAATCTCGCGCCAGCTTTTCCGCTGGGAGCCGGAGGCGAAAGTTTCGCGCCGGGCCAAGTGGTGGGTGCTGGCGGCCCTGGTGCCCTTTCTCGTTTTTGGCGCCTGGGAAAACATCGCCGGCAACCGCTTGAGCCACATGAACACGAATTTTCAAATGCTGAGCGGTGGCGTGGCACCCGCAAAGACGCCTCCGGCGCACTGAGGATTGCGGTGCCGGGGCTTCCGTTGATTCCATCTTGACCCTGAGCGTATCCACCGCCGCCTCGCCACCCGCCCTCGAGAATCGGATGCCAGCGGCGGGCGCTCCTGGCAGCTGAAGGGGAGGAAACCATGAAGGCGATTCGCGTGCATGAATTCGGCGGGCCGGAAGTATTGCGCCTCGAAGAAGTTCCGGAGCCGAAACCAACCGCCGGGCAAGTGGTGGTGCGGATGGGCGCAGCCGGCGTCAACCCGGTCGATGCATATATTCGAACCGGCACGTACGCGCGGAAACCTGCGCTCCCGTACACGCCGGGCACCGATGGCGCCGGCACGGTCGCCGCGGTAGGTCCGGAGGTGACGCGGTTCGCCGTGGGCGACCGGGTGTATTTGACCGGGAGTCTGAGCGGCACGTACGCGGAACAATCGCTGTGCGAAGAACAGACCCTCGTTGCCTTGCCTGCGAATGTATCGTTCGCGCAGGGCGCGGCGATCCACGTCCCGTACGGCACGGCCTACCAGTCGCTGTTTCGTCATGCGCACGTGCGGGCGGGCGAAACCGTGCTGATCCACGGCGCCAGTGGCGGCGTGGGGATTGCGGCGGTGCAAATCGCTCGGGCCGCAGGACTGCGCGTGATCGGCACGGCGGGATCGGAACGCGGACGCAAACTCGTAGCCGCCGAAGGCGCGCAGGAGGTACTGGACCACACCGCCCCCGATCACTTCGAGAAAGTGATGGCGCTCACGGGCGGGCGCGGCTGCGACGTGATTTTGGAGATGCTGGCCAATGTCAACCTGGGCCGCGACCTTACGATTCTTGCCACGCGGGGACGCGTCGTGGTGGTCGGCTCGCGAGGACCGGTCGAGATCCTTCCCCGCGAAGCCATGATGCGCGACGCGGCGATTCTGGGCATGACCCTGTGGAATGCCACGCCCGGGGATCTGGCCACCATCCACGCCGCGCTGGTGGCGGGTCTGGAAAACCGCACGCTGCGCCCGGTTGTCGGCCAGGAGATTCCTCTGGCGGAAGCGCCGCGCGCCCACGCGGCGGTGATGCAGCCGGGCGCCTATGGAAAGATTGTCTTGATACCTTAGTTTTGCTCGCGGGAGTTGCCTTCGATAAAGCGGAAATCGCGATGACGCGCACTTTGGAGCAAGCCGCATGATATTTTCAGCCGTCACCGGTCTGATCATTATTGCGACCGTTCTGTGGGAGGCATTTGAAACGGTCGTTCTGCCGCGCCGGGTCAGGCGGCGCTTCCGCATTACACTGGTGTTCTATCGGGCGACCTGGATCCCCTGGAGGACGCTCGCGCGGCGTATCTCGCGGACCCTGGCGCGCGAGACATTCCTGAGTTATTACGGCCCGTTGTCGCTCCTGTTTCTTTTCGGATTCTGGGCCCTGGCGCTGATTCTGGGATTCGGACTGATGTATTACGGTGCGGAGAGCACGGTTGCCGCGCCTCGGACCCTTGCCACTTGCCTTTATTTGAGCGGCACGACGATGTTCACATTGGGGCTCGGCGACGTCGTACCGCGGACGCTGATCGAACGCTTCCTCGCTGTTTCCGAAAGCGGGCTTGGTTTCGGCTTTCTCGCCCTGGTGCTGAGTTACCTGCCAGTCATCTATCAGGCGTTCTCCCGGCGCGAGGTCAATATCGTTCTGCTCGACGCGCGAGCGGGCTCGCCTCCGACCGCTTCCGAACTCCTGCGCCGGCACACCGGCCCAAGCGGCATCGAGGCGCTGGAGCAGCTCTTGCACGACTGGGAGCGTTCGTCGGCGGAAATCCTCGAGAGCCACGTGTCGTACCCGGTGCTGGGCTATTTCCGCTCGCAGCACAACAACGAGTCCTGGCTCGCCGCGCTCACCGCGATTCTGGACGCGAGCGCCCTTCTGATTTCCAGCGTCGAGAATGGCTGCGTGCGGCAAGCGCGCCTGACGTTCGCCATGTGCCGGCACACCGTCGTGGATCTGTCGCAAATCTTCCAACGGGCGCCGCGGAGCATGCCGGTGGATCGCCTGCCCGCTGGGGATCTCGACCGCCTGCGCACCCTGCTCGTGAACGCCGGCTTCGAGCTTCGCGATCGCGAAGCCTCGGCCAAGAAGCTCGCGGAACTCCGCGAAATGTACGAGCCCTACTTGCAGGCTCTCGCCCAATTTCTTTCCATCGAGCTTCCGCCGTGGATTCTCGCGCAAGAAATCACGGATAACTGGCGCACCAGCGCCTGGGGCCGCATCACGGGCTTCGCCGCGTCCGCTCGCCAGAAGACGGACGACCACTCCGATTGACGCCCCGCGTCGGGCGGCCAATTTGGCAGCGATCCGCCCGTTCTTTACGACACGCACTTCCTGTACCCGAATTACCCTATGCTATAATTTCCGTTGCGAGCGATATAAAGCGGTTTTATGCGCGCGGGGGTGCTGCGATGAGCCTCGTCAAGACCGAAAAGATCTGGCACAACGGAAAATTCATCAACTGGGACGACGCCAAGATCCACGTGCTGTCTCACGTGGTCAGCTACGGCTCGGCGGTGTTTGAAGGGGTCCGCTGCTACCAGACCGAGCAGGGGCCGGCGATCTTCCGCCTGCGCGAGCACATGCAGCGGCTGCTGCACTCGGCGCACATCTACCGCATGGAAGTTCCGTTCACGCTCGACGCGCTCTGCCAGGCGAGCCTGGAGCTGGTCCGCACCAACAAGTTGAGCGCCTGCTACGTCCGGCCCATCGTGCTGCGCGGCTATGGCGACGTGGGCGTGGACCCGCGGAACTGCCCGATCGAAGTCTATTTCGCGTGCTGGGAGTGGGGAACGTATCTGGGCGAAGAAGCCATGCGCAACGGCGTCGATATCTGCATCAGCTCGTGGAACCGCCCGGCGCCCAACACGCTGCCGCAAATGGCCAAGGCCGCCGCGAATTACATGAATTCCCAGCTCATCCGCATGGAGGCGAAGGCCAACGGCTACGACGAAGGCATCGCCCTGGATGTAAACGGTTACGTCAGCGAGGGCTCGGGCGAAAACGTGTTCGCGGTGATGAACGGAACTCTGCTCACTCCGCCCTTCGCCAATTCCGCCCTGCCGGGCATCACGCGCGATTCCGTCATGACCATCAGCCGCGAATTCGGCATTCCCGTCGCGGAGCAGATGATCCCCCGCGAGATGCTCTACATCGCGGACGAAATTTTCTTCACGGGCACGGCAGCCGAGATCACTCCGGTTCGCTCGGTGGATCGCATCCAGGTGGGAGCGGGCGCTCGCGGCCCCATCACCAAGCGCATCCAGGAGGAATTCTTCGGCATCACCAGCGGCAAGAAGCCCGACCGCCACGGCTGGCTTTCGCCCATCGCGAGCGTCCCCAGCAGCGCCAGCGTCCGTTGATGCTGGCGCCGTCCCGGGATTTTGACTCGACCGCGCCAATCCAGTAGAATCCCCGCGCTCAGCGTCGCACGCTGCATGGCACGGAGAAGCCCTTGTACACTCTGCCGCAAAAACTCTTCGCGGAACTGATCGGCACCTGTGGGGTGGTGTTCATCGCCACCGGCGCGATTTGCGCCGATCAGTACCAGCGCGCGGCCGGCTCCGCGCCACTCGGCCCGCTCGGCTGCGCGCTGGCGTACGGCCTGGCGGTGGCCCTGATGACCAGCGCCTTTGCGCACATCTCCGGCGCACACCTCAACCCGGCCATCACCGTGGCCCAGTGGGTGAGCCGGCGGATGGGAACCTGGACCGGCCTGTGTTACTGCGCCGCGCAACTGGCCGGCGCTCTGGCCGGGGCCGCTCTGCTCGCCGCGATCCTTCCGGATACCCTCTGGCGCCCCGTGGGCCTGGGAACTCCGAACCTCACCACGGATTTCACGCGGGCGCACGGCATGCTGCTGGAGGGCGTCTTGACCTTCGTCGTCGTGCTCGTGGCGTTTGCGAAGCCGATGGATGTCAGGGGCCTCTCGCACCAGGTCGCGGCCTTCGCCATCGGCCTCACGGTCGCTGCGTGCAGCCTCGTGGGGGTTCCCTTCACCGGCGCGGCGATGAACCCCGCCCGCGTCTTCGGTCCCGCGCTCGTCGCGCATCACTGGCAGAATCACGGCGTCTACTGGCTGGGCCCGCTGTTCGGCGCATGCCTGGCCGGAGTTCTGCACGACCGCATATACCTCCGCGAGCGGCCCACCACGTCGTAACCTTCGCGGCCGGTGCGCACCGTCCCGGCCCTTGGCCCCGCACAGAGACCCTGTTCGAACGGACAGGTTGCGTGTTGAGAAATCCGCACGGCCGCATTGATTGCCGCGCCGGGAACCGCATGCTAGCGTGGCTTGATCATCTGTGACGGGGGATTTGGCGATGGCCACGAATATCGACGATCTGTTGCGCCGCGCGGTGGAAAGCCGGGCGTCGGACCTTCATCTGAAGGTCGGCAATCATCCCTATCTCCGCGTGGACGGCATGCTCAGCGCCATCACGGAAGTTTCCCGCATCACGCCGGAAGAAATGCTGTCCATGGCTTTCAGCATGATGACCAACCGGCAGAAGCAAAAGTTCAAGGAGACGGCGGAGCTCGACATGGCCTACGGCGTGGCGGGCCTGGGGCGCTTCCGCGTGAACGTCTTCCAGCAGCGCGGCAACGTCGGCATTGTCCTGCGCGTGATTCCGACCAAGATTCGCACCATCGAGGAACTCGATCTCCCGGCGGTGATCGGGACGATCTGCGAGGAGCAACGCGGCCTGATCCTCACCACCGGGACCACGGGTTCCGGCAAATCCACGACGCTCGCCTCGATGATCGACCGCATCAACTCGCTCCGCTCCGAGCACATCATCACCATTGAAGACCCGATCGAATATCTGCACCGCGACAAAAAAGGATTCATCAATCAGCGCGAAGTCGAGGTGGATACGTCGTCGTTTTCCAGCGCCCTGCGCGCCGCTCTGCGGCAGGACCCCGACGTCATTCTGGTCGGCGAAATGCGCGACCTGGAAACCATTTCCACCGCGCTGCTGGCCGCCGAAACCGGCCACCTGGTGCTCTCGACCCTGCACACCCTGGACGCGACCGAAACGATTCAGCGCATCATTGCGGTCTTCCCGCCACCCGAGCAGAAGCAGATTCGCCTGCAACTGGCTTCCACGCTCAAGGCCGTGGTCAGCCAGCGGCTGGTCCGCCGCTCCGACGGGCAGGGCCGCGTGCCCGCCGTCGAAGTCATGGTCTCTACCGGCTACATCCGCGACTGCATCATCAACGCCGACAAAACGCGCATGATCCGCGACGCCATCGCCGCCGGCACCAGCCAGTACGGCATGCAGACTTTCGACCAATCGCTGTTCGATCTCTACACGCGAGAGCTGATCACGTTCGAAGAAGCCATCGCGCGCGCCTCCAACCCGGACGAGTTCCGCCTGCGCACCCAGGGCATCCGCTCCTCGGCCGACTCCGCCCGCGAGGACATGGAGCGTGCCATGAACGAGTTCGAGACCACCGGGCGGAAGTAAGAGTAGGTCGTAGGTGGTAGGGGTTAGGTTGTAGTTTCGCAGTCCGCATTTCTTCTCCCGGCATTGCGCCTGGCACGACACAGTTTCCCCGATCTAGGGATCTGCGCTTCTTGTTGTTTTTTTGCGAACACCAGACTGCCCGCGGCAACCTGCTGGCCAACATCGTCCGGTCTTGACCTACCCCCTACACCCGATCCCCTCCTCCGCATCCTTGCTTCCTTGCCTACTTGCCTCTATGCTTCCCTGCCATGCGCTCCCGTTCCTCGCCACGCCAACTTTCCTCCGAACAGGAGCTCTACACCTCGTCGATCCGCGCCTTGATGCGCCGCGCGCACTCGATCCACGAAATGCGCGAGTATCTGGAGCGCCGCGCCGAAGACGCGAAGATGGTTTCCCGCGTCATCGCCCGGCTGCGCGAACAGGATTATCTCGACGACGCCCGCTACGCCCTGCACTACGCCCGCCAGCATGCGCTCTCGCGCCACCAGGGACGTTTTCGCATCGCCCGCGAACTCCGCGCGCGCGGCATTCCGGACCGGCACGTGGAAAGCGCGCTCGACGCCGTCTTTGCCGAAACCGACGAAGCCGCGCTGGTCCGCGCGCGCCTGCGCCGCAAGCTCGCGCAATGGCGCGCCCCGCTCGACGATCGCAAGCGCGCCTCGCTGTATCGCAGCCTCCTGGCCGCGGGCTTTTCCTCGGACGTCATCCGCGCGGAGTTGCGCGGCATTACCGGCGGCGACCTGCCCGAGCTGCCCGATGCCGCGGCCATCGAGGAATAATGCCCTGGCCGGGCGCTGCGGCGAGGAAATTCGCGCCTACTGGCCGTCGCGCGTCGCACGATATATTTCCCGCCTCGTGCGAGCGTGAACCGAGTAAACGGACTTGACGTGGAGGCGTGCCGCGCTGTCTTCCCTTCTGTGCCTTCGTACCTCCGTGGCCCGCGCGGTTCGGAGTCGCTTTCGCCCGGCAAAATAGGGTAAAGTTTCCCTCGCTGATCACTTTGTCGCAAATAGGAGGAACGAGAAATGAAGAAGCTGTGCCTATCGCTTTTGACGCTCGCTCTGGCATTGACCGCAGCCGTCGCTCCGGCGTTTGCGCAGGCCGCGCCGGCAGCCTACAGTTTCCGGCAGCGCGCGCTGGTGGAACTGAAGAACGTGCAAACGGAAATCGTCAGCCTCGCGCAAGCCGTTCCGGCCGAGAAATATACCTGGCGCCCCATGGAAGGTGTGCGGTCGGTCAGCGAAGTCTATCTCCACATGGCCGCCGGTAATTTTGGACTCACGGCGCTGGCCGGCGCGACGCCCGAGCCGGGATTCAAATTCCAGGGCTACGAAAAATCGACCACGGACAAGGCCAAGGTCATCGAGCAGCTCAACCAGTCGTTCGAATATGCCCGCGCGAGCATCGAGAAGATGTCCGATGCCGACATGCTGAAGCCCTTGAAATTCCAGGACCAGAGCACCGTCGGCGACATGCTCGTGCACATCGTCACGCACGACCACGAGCATCTGGGGCAATCGATCGCCTACGCCCGCATGAACGGCGTGGTCCCGCCCTGGACCGCCGCGCGGCAGCAGAGCCAGCAGACGGCTCCGCGCCCGCCGCAAAACTAAGTCCGATCGCTGGCTGCGGCGGCGAGGCTCGGTGTGCCTCGCCGCCGTTCGCTGGCTCCTCTCCGCGCACTCCGCGTCTCCGCGGTGAATGCTGTTCTTATCTCTCCCCGCGATCCCCACAGCGACGATCTCTTGCGCTCGGCGATGTCTCTCCCTAATATGGCAAGAGCGGGTGTGAATTCACGAGCGCAGGGAGGCCCGCCGGGTCCGAGGATCAATTGACGGGAAACGAGATTCGCAAGACATTCCTGAAATTCTTCGAGGAACGCGAACACCGCGTCGTGCGCAGCAGTTCGCTCGTCCCGGCGAACGATCCCACGCTGCTGTTCACCAACGCCGGAATGAACCAGTTCAAGGACGTGTTCCTCGGCCTGGAACAGCGCGACTACCGCCGCGCCACCACCTCCCAGAAATGCGTGCGCGCCGGCGGGAAGCACAACGACCTGGAAAACGTCGGCTTCACCAACCGCCACCACACGTTCTTCGAGATGCTCGGAAACTTTTCCTTCGGCGATTACTTCAAGAAGGAAGCCATCGCCTACGCCTGGGAACTGATCACCGCCAAGGAATGGTTCGCCATCCCGCCGGAGAAACTGTACGTCACCACTTTCAAGGGCGAACAGGGTGTGCCGCGCGACGAAGAGGCGCACGCGCACTGGAAGGCGATGGGCGTGGCGCCGGAACGAATTTACGAATTTGGCGCGAAGGACAATTTCTGGTCCATGGGCGACACCGGCCCCTGCGGCCCGTGCAGCGAGATTCACTACGACATGGGCCCGGCGGCCTCGGACCAGGGCCATCAGGATTGCGCATTCGGCTGCGAGTGCGGCCGGTACGTCGAAATCTGGAATCTCGTCTTCATGCAATTCAATCGCGATGCGAGCGGCGCGCTCAATCCCCTGCCGAAGCCCTCGGTGGATACAGGCATGGGCCTCGAACGCCTCGCGGCGGTGATGCAAGGAAAGGTTTCGAATTTCGAGACCGATCTCTTCATGCCGTTGATCCATGAAGCGGAGAAGTGGGTCCCCGCCCGGTATGGCCGCGACCCGAAACTCGATCCATCGTTCCGCATCGTGGCCGACCACGCGCGCGCCACCACCTTTCTCATCGCCGACACGGTGATGCCCTCCAACGAGGGCCGCGGCTACGTCCTCCGCAAAATCATGCGCCGCGGGATGCGCCACGCGCGGGTGCTGGGTCCGGAAAGACCATTCTTCACGGAAATGATCGTCGCCGTGCGCGAACTTATGGCCGATGCCTATCCTGAACTCACGGGACCGGCCGGCGCGCATGTTTTGAAGGTGGTCGCCGAAGAGGAGCGCCGGTTCACACGCACGGTGGATGTGGGACTCAAGAAGCTCGACGATGGCCTGGCGCCGTTCCTGGCGCCCGCCGCAACCGGTGCCCGGAAAGACGCCGTGTATAGCGGCGAAGATGCCTTCCGCCTGTACGACACCTACGGTCTGCCACGCGATTTTATCGAAGACGTGACGCGCGACGCCGGCGTGAAGGTCGACTGGGCCGCATTCGACCGCGCGATGGAAGAACAGCGCACGCGGGCCAAGGCATCCTGGAAGGGCGTGGCCAAGGATGTGGCCAATCCGGCGTATGCCCGGCTGGCGGAAACCTTCAGGACCGAGCCGGATTTTTACTTTGGGACCGCCGCGCGCGATTGCCGCATCGAAGCCATCATCACTAAGCAGGGCCCGGTGCACGAGCTCCACAAGGGCATGGAAGCGGAGATCGTTCTGGACCGCACGTCCATCTATGCGGAATCCGGCGGGCAGGTGGCCGATACGGGCGGCTTGTACGACGATTCGGAAACGCTCGAACTGGCCGAAGTGCGCGGGGCCTATTATCCGGTCGGCGGACTGGTGGCGCACCGCGTGCTGGCCAAGGAGGATTTGTGCGTCGGCGACCGCGTCGCCACGCTGGCAGATCCCGAGCGCCGCGCGCGCGACATGCGCAACCACACGGCCACGCACCTGATGCACGCCGCGCTGCGGAATATCCTCGGCACGCACGTCAAGCAGGCCGGATCGCTGGTCGCTCCCGAGCGCCTGCGCTTTGATTTCTCGCACTTCGCCGCGGTCGACCGGAGCGAGATCGCCGAAATCGAGCAGCAGGTAAACGAGGAAGTCCGGAAAAATCTCGAAGTCCGCACGGACATCATGAATATTGACGACGCGCTGGCCTCGGGCGCGCTGGCATTCTTTGGCGACAAGTACCCGGAGGCCAACGTCCGCGTCGTCACCATTGCCGACGCCGGCTTGCCGCGAGGCTTCTACAGCAAGGAGCTGTGCGGCGGCACGCACGTCACGCGCACCGGCGATATCGGCGTCTTCAAAATCGTGGCCGAGCAATCCACCGCCGCGGGCGTCCGCCGCATCGAGGCCATTTCCGGCGATGCTGCCCTGGCCGATTACCAGCGCGCCCTGGGAATCCTGCGCAGCGCCGCAGACCTGCTGAGCGCGTCCGAAGAGGGGCTGATCGAAGCCATCGAGCGCCAGATGGAGTCCGCCCGCCAGCTCGAAAAGCAGCTGGATGCCCTCAAACGCAAGGCCACCGGCTCCCAGGCCGAGGGCTTGCTGGAGCAGGTCCGGGAGGTCAAGGGGGTGCGGGTCTTGGCAGCCCACGTCACGGGATTTGACCGGGAGGCCCTGCGGCAGCTGGTAGACACCCTCCGCCAGAAACTGGGCTCGGGAATCGTGGTACTAGCGTCCTCAGAAGACGGCAAAGTTGCTCTAATCACAGGAGTTACGAAGGATTTGACCCAAAGACTCCATGCCGGGAAGATTGTCCAGGAGCTGGCCAAGCTGGTGGGCGGTTCTGGGGGTGGAAAACCCGACCTGGCGGAGGCTGGCGGAAAGGACACATCGGCCATAGAAAAGGCTATCGCCCACGTTTACCCCCTCGTTGACCGCTTGCTATAATTGCAATCGCGCCAGAAACTTACGCCGGGAAGGCGGTTGCGCCCGGACGTAAACGTTTGCTTTTGAGCGGCGTCTTGTTCGTTCGGAAGTAAGGCGTTTTGCCTTCCCCTAAAGCCATGAGCAGGATCGGCATAACCGTAGCAATGCTGGTCGCTGGCACGTGGGTATCGCTTCCCACGTCAACCCAGGCCCAGATTGCCCCCTATGTGAACGAGCAGGGTAAGCTCGTATACGTGAACGGGGATTCCCCGGGGCACCATCGTGGGAGTACTATTAGTCCTACGTCGGACAAACGGTCTGCTTCGCCTGACTTGGCGGCTGCATCGCCCGCGTTGCCATCCAGTGCTACCGAGGACCGGATGGAACGCATCGTGCGCGAAGCGGCCGAGCGGCACAGTTTGGATCCGGCGCTGGTCAAGGCCGTGATCCGCACCGAATCCGGGTGGAACCCCCGGGCGGTGTCACGCAAGGGGGCCATCGGGCTTATGCAATTGATTCCCGGTACGGCACAACGCTATGGTGTCGGCAATCCCTACGATCCAGCCCAGAACGTGGAGGGCGGGACGACGTACCTGAGAGCGCTCCTGGACCGTTATAACGGCGATTTGACCAGGTCGCTGGCAGCTTACAACGCCGGCGAGCGCGCCGTGGATGAGAGCCGGGGCGTTCCGGCCATTCCCGAAACGCGCAGGTACGTGCAAAAGGTAACCGACGCATACTTCCAGCCTGGCTCGGATCGCAGCCCGGCGCCCGGAACTCCGCGAAGGAATTTCGTGCGGCGGGAAGTGGATTCGAAGGGCCGGGTGGTTTTCACGAACGAATGAGAGTCCTAGTTTCTTCTCCAATACGGTCTTCCGCCACAAAGGTCCTGTTCGCCCTGGGGATCGCAATCAGCCTGGTGGTCTGCCTGGCCGCTCCGGCCCGCGCCGACAAACAATCCGACGCCCGCGAACAGTTCGAGAGCGCCGTAAAAATGCGCACGATGCTGGAAGGCTATCTCGAAAAAGACCGGGCCGCCTCCGATTACAAGCAGACCGTCGCCGCTTACCACAAGGTCTACCTGATCGCCCCGCAGGCCGAGGAAGTGACGCCTTCCCTGATTGCCGAGGCCGAGTTGTACCAGGAGATGGGCCGCCTGTTCGACTCCAAATATTTTCAGTCGGCCGTTGATACCTATCAATTCTTGCTCAAGCAATATCCCCGCAGCCGCTACCGCAGCGAAGCATTGCTGGCGATCGCCCGCATCCAGAAAGATCAGCTGGAAAGACCGGACGCCGCGGAGGCAATCTACAAGGAATATTTGCAGCGTTTCCCGCGATCGGATAAGGCCGACGATGTCCGCGCCGCTCTGAAGGAAATTGCCAGCCAGCGCGCCCCGGAACAGGGCACCGATCCCCTGCCCGAAATCCAGGGGCAGCGCGTGGAGCCGCGCGAGTCGAGCGGAAGCATCCCGCGCGTGACCGACATCCACACCTGGAACACGCCGGAAGCCACCCAGGTCGTCGTGACGCTCGAGGATACCGTCCGATACGAGGCCGCGCGCATCGCCTCGCCCGACCGCATCTATTTCGATCTCTACAAAGCCCGGCTCAGCCACGGCCTGGCCAAGGCGTCGCTGGATGTGCACAATGGCCTGCTGAAATCGGCACGGGTGGGACAAAACAAGCAGGGGGTGGTCCGGCTGGTCCTCAATGTGGACGGCGCCAAGGATTATTCCGCGGTGCTTCTCGCGAATCCCTACCGGCTCGTGATTAATGTTCAGGCCCGCCCGGTCAAGATACGCCGGGACGTTCCCGGCTCCGCGCCGGTCCCGTCCATATCGGCCAAGACCGTCGCCGTCAACTCCGCTGAGAATTCTTCCGATCGTACCGCCGAGGCGGCCCCGGCAAAGACAGCCAAGGCCGCGGCGGTGCCTGAGCCGGCTCCAAAGCCCGGCACCAAAGGCAGCGCGAAGACTGCGGCGGCTTCGAGGACAAAAGACGCTAAAACCGCAGCGCTGGCGCCACCGTCGGTGCCCAAACCCACGCGTGATGGACAGCGCTCCCTGACGCGCGCCTTAGGGCTGAAAATCAGCCGCATCGTGATCGACCCGGGCCATGGCGGCCACGACACGGGCACCATCGGTCCGCACGGCTTGATGGAGAAGGACCTGTGCCTGGACGTGGCGCTGCGGCTGGGGGGCTTGATCGAGAAGAAGCTGCCGGGCGCGGAAGTCATCTACACGCGCAAGGACGATACGTTCATTCCCCTGGAGCAACGAACCTCCATCGCCAACAGCGCGAAGGCCGATCTGTTCATCTCCATTCACGCCAATTCCAGCCGCGATCCGGCGGCCCGCGGCGTGGAGACCTACTATTTGAACTTCACGGCGTCGGACGACGCCATGGCGGTGGCCGCGCGCGAAAACTCGAATTCGCAGGAGTCGCTGCACGATCTCCAGGACCTGATCAAGAAAATCGCGCGTAACGAGAAGATCGAGGAATCGAAGGAACTGGCCGGGGATATCCAGGGCACGCTGACCGAGCGGTTGCGGTTGGTGAGTCACCGGGAAAAGAACCGCGGCGTGAAGAAAGCGCCGTTCATCGTCCTGATCGGGGCCAATATGCCCTCGGTGCTTTCGGAGATTTCCTTCGTCAGCAATCCGAATGATGAGCGGCTGCTCCGCAATTCCCAACAGCGCCAGAGGATCGCCGACGGACTCTACCATGGCATCGCCACCTATCTCGAAAACCTGAACAGCCTCTCCTACAACAAGCAGAAGCTCGTTTCGGACAATCGCAGTTCCGGCGACCGCCTGGAAGCCGAGAGCATCGTGGCGAGCGCCCCGAAGTAAGTTTCCCGCGTATAATGGAGTCATCTATGTGGCGCTCCATCCTGCTGCTGATCGTGTTGGCCGTGCCCGCGCTCCCCGCGAAGGCTCAGCAGATTCTTCCGCAATCATTCGGCCGCTGGGGCGCCGCTGCACCTAGCAACGCGCCCGCAACCGCACCTGCGCTGGAAGTATCGCCGGCGATCCTGGCCGAATACGAATGGACCTCCTCTGAATCGTGCACCTACGCACGCGCAGGCGGCGATGTGCGGGACGCCTTGCAGGTCACCGTCTTCCGCATGAAGGATCCGACGGGCGGCTATGGTCTTTACTCCTACCTGCGCGCGCCCGGCATGGGACGCTCGAACCTGAGCGAGCACGCCTCCGTTTCGCGGGAACGCGCCTTGATTCTGGTGGGCAATCTAGTAATCGATGTGCGCGGCCGCGATCTGTCGAAAGCCGGCCCGGATCTGAAGAGTCTTGTGGCCGCCCTCCAACCGCATGCGCAAGCAGGTCCGCTGCCCACCCTCTGGCAACTCTTGCCCACCAAGGGCCTGGTCGAGGGCACCGACCGCTATATTCTGGGGCCGCAAACACTGAATCAGCTTTTCCCCGTCGCCTTGGGCGATTCGCTGGGCCTTTCGACGGGCGGCGTGGAAGCGGAATTGGCACGGTACCGCTCCGGCGGCCATGAAACGGTATTGTTGATGGCGGACTTTCCAACCCCTCAGCTGGCCAAGCAAACCCTCGCGGACCTGCGCAAGAAATTCAATGTGAACGGATCGATGCCGGGCATTGCGCCACCGGCGTTATTTGCCAAGCGCTCGCTCACGCTCCTGGCGATCGTATCCGGGCCCTCCACGCAACAAGAAGCGGCTCCGCTGCTCGACCAGGTTCGTCCGGGCACGACACTGACCTGGGATGAACCCACGTTTCAGTTCAAGGAACCCAGCATATTTGTCATGGTCGCCGGGACGGTCATAGGAACTGGAATTATTTGTGTTTTCGCGCTGGTTGCCGGGCTGGCCTTTGGCGGCTTTCGCCTGCTGGTCAAGCGCATATTGCCCAACAAAGTGTTTGACCGCAGCAACCATCTCCAGGTTCTGCAACTCGGGCTTTCCAGCAAGCCTATCAATGCAGAGGACTTCTACGGCACTGGCGGACCGCTCATGCAGGAAGGCGACGTAAGCAAGGACCTTCCCGACCGCGTCGCGCTCCGTCTATTTCGCTGACAACAATAGGGTTGCATGGAATTGCAGCTTTCCTTTCGAGTCTGACTTCCCGCAAAGTACGCACTGAACTGCCCCGGGGAAAAGGGTTCAACAGCCATCCGCGCGTTGGCCCGTGAGCTTTCTCCCCCTTGGACCCGCTGCAAAACGGGCCTTCTTTCTTCCTTCTTGAGGCCTCTTCCACTCGCAGTTGCCCTTGGCTACTTCTCAGCGACGGCCAGATCCATGCCACTCCAAAAGGCCTCACCACAGAAACGCCGAGGACGCACAGAGTGCCGCGGGTACCCCTACCCCTCCCCTGACCGCAGCTATCGTGGTATAGCTACGCCGCGAACTCCCATGGGCGTAGAATGGCGGCGCGAACGGAGGGGCCATGCCAGGCAAAGGCGAGAGCCGGAACACGGAGAATACCGGCACGCTATCGGCGATGATCCTGATGGTGATCGCTGTCCTGATCGGCGTGTACAGCATGGCCTACGGTATGCAAACGCTGGTCTGGATCGAAGCGCGGCAGTGGGCCAGCCTAAATCCGTGGCTTAACGAGATTCCCATGCCGCTGCCGGACCGGGTTGCAACCTCCACACTCCCTCCGCAACCGCCCGGCAAGGTGACGCAGCCCAAGTCGACCCAACTGCGTGCCTACGATTACGAATTCAGCGTGCCCTGGACGGGCCAATCGCGCGCCACCCCCTTGCGTATCGGCACGGAGTTCCGATTTACTTCCGGCCAGGTAGTGGTCTTCTTCGATCCCGACACCCAGTTGGACACACTGCGCGCGCTGAAGTCTTCGGCCCCCGCTGAGTACTCCAAGTTTCAAAGCGTGTTTCGCGAACAATCGATCGAATCGAACTATGCTCTGTACCAGGCGATTTACGGGGCCTCGCCGGCACAGGCATCTCCCTTTCTCTCCTGGGATGCCGCGCAGCGAATCAACGTGCTCCTGCTCTGGAAGCTTTCGTTTGGCTTCGACCGGCCGGGAATCTATTCGTTCGACTTTGGAAGCAACCGGGGATTCCAGTTTGGCAATCCGGGAAACGCACGACCCGTCGCTGTACGCGTGTTTGACGATCAGGACCGGCAGTTCCGCTTCTTCTTCACGGTGGCCGCCGGCTCGAGCGCCCAGATCACGCAGGGCGCTATCAACACCGCCGTCCAATCGCTCCAGACGATCCCGATCATGGAACGTTAAACGTTTCACCCGCAATCCCACGCGGGCGAGCCGAGACGGTGCGCGCGCAGAACATCCCCGGTGATGGGATGGAGCGGTCCGGCTCGTTCAGGCGGAGGTGGCGCCGGCTCCGCTCAGGACTTTCTCGTAATAGCGCTCGTAGAGCGGGATGATGTCGTTGGAACAATATTTGCTGCTGGCGCTGGCGCGGGCCATCTCGCCCATGGCGCGGCCTCGATCAGACCGCGTGAGAATTTCGAGCGCGTATTTCGCGGCGCCGGCAACGTCATGCGGCTCGACCAGATAGCCGTCCACACCATGCGTGACGACCTCGGGAAGGCCGCCCACGTTGGTCGCCACCACCGGAACCTCGCAGGCCATCGCCTCCAGCGCCGCCAGCCCAAACGACTCCAGCTCGCTGGGAAGCAGGAACAGATCGGCCAAGCCGAGCTGTTCGTACACGCGATCCTGCTTGCCGAGAAACAAGATGTCTTTGGAGAGGCGCTTTTTTCGCGCGAGGTATTCGGCGGCGCCGCGGTCGGGGCCGTCGCCGATCATGACCAGCTTGGCGGGCATCTTTTCGCGGACCAGCGCAAAAATCTCAATGGCATCGGTAACCCGCTTGACGGGGCGGAAGTTCGACAGGTGCATGAGGATGGGTTCGCCGTCGGGCGCCCACTTGGCGCGGGCCGCCGGGTTTCCCCGGCGCTTGTACAGCTCGCAATTGACGAAGTTGGGGATCACCTCGATGGGCCGCTTGATCTCGAACTCCTTCACGGTGCGGTCGCGCAGGTATTTCGAGATGGCGGTGACGCCGTCGCTCTGCTCGATCGAAAAGCGCGTGATGGGCAGATAGCTGCGGTCGCTGCCCACCAGCGTGATGTCCGTTCCGTGCAAGGTGGTGATGAAGGGCAGGCGCTTCGGCGCCAGCATCATGCGGGCCAGCAGCGCACTCACCGAATGAGGGATCGCATAGTGGACGTGGAGCAGGTCGAGCGAGGCTTCTTCGGCGACCTCCGCCATCTTGGTCGCGAGCGCCAGCGCATAGGGGGGATGATCGAACAGCGGGTAGGTGGTGACCTCTACTTCATGAAAACGGATGCGCTCGCTGGCGCCGTCCAAGCGGATCGGCATGGCGTAGCTGATGAAATGAACTTCGTGGTTCCGCGCGGCCAGCTCGATGCCGAGCTCGGTGGCGACCACCCCGGAACCGCCGTAGGTCGGATAACATGTGATTCCGATTTTCATGCGGGTTGCGGCCGCCGGCTGATACCGCTCCGCCGGAATGGCGCGGCAAGGGCAGGCCTGGCCGCAGCGATGGACTACTGGCCGTTCGTACCTCCCTGCGCCGATTCATCGCCTTCCTTGTAGACGTAGCGGATGCAGTGCTTGTAGATCAGCAGGTTCGGGCTGCCGAAGCGCGTGAGCTTGATGCAGTTCTGATCGTACCATTCGACGATCCCGTGCAGCGTTTCCCCATCGCTCAGGACCACGGCCACCGGCGTGCGCGCCTGCATCTGCTTCACGTAATAGAAATTCTCAGCGAACGTCTGATCCGGCGGAGCGGGCTTCTTCCGGGGCGCCCCGGACTGCGGCGCGGGCTGCGACGGCCGGCCCCCGTATGGTTCCTTGGCCTCAGCCAGAGGGGGACGAAACAACTTTCGATTCACCATGAATACTCCTCGGTATGCTACTTCATAAGACTGCGGGAAGGCCGGTTCGGTTGCAACGCTTTAAAAAAAATTCAGGAAGAGCCCTGCCGCCTCACCGAATGCTCAGCGAGGCAGCAACTGCGTCGAGGCCGAGCTGGCGGCCGACATTACGGCGCAAACGGCCTTCCAGCGTATCCAGACTGCGAGTGGCCCGGGAGACCCACTCCCAATTGACCTTCTTGCCCAGGGTCTCCACCTCCCGGCGCAGGTCGGGATTGCGCGGGAGGCTGCTCTGCGAGCTGGGTGACAGCTCCAGCAAATCAGTGAGAAAACTATAGAACAATCCGAGGATATTTTCAAACGACTCCCGCTCCTGCTTGGCCAGCTGCGCAGTGGCCTCGAAAATGTCGCCGTACTTTTCTCCGGCGATGGATTGCTCCAGAAGACGCAGCACGGTCCGGCGGAGGCGCGCCGACTCCTCGAGATCCAGCGACAGCGCCGCTCCCGGACTCCCGCAGGCGAGCTGGGCGGCCAGGGTCCGCTCCGCTGATGTCCCGCCGCGGCGCTCCTTCAGGAACGCCTCGATCTGGTTCCCCGCCACGGGCGCGAAATGGAATTGGAGGCAGCGCGAACGGATCGTGGGCAGCACGGCATCCGGCGTCGTGGCGAGCAAAATCAGAGTAGCCGATTCGGGGGGCTCTTCGAGGATTTTCAGGAACAAATCGGCGTCGGACCAGCGCATGGTATCGGCGCCGTCGAGAATGAACACGCGCCGGCGGCCCTGCGGCTGAAAGTAGGCAGCGCGCTGCACGGCCCGCAATTGGCCCACGCGGATCATCGGCCGGGCCACGGGATTGCGCAGCCGCACCGGGTCCGGAACGATGAGCCAGACATCGGGATGGGTCTCGAGGATCAGAGGCGTGCGCTCGACCTCGGCCGCGTCGGGGGCTTCGCCGCGCTGGGCCAGCCCGGCCTCGATCAGCGGCGCGGGGTCGGCCAGGCGCGCGATGCGCACGCAGGAATCGCACTCCCCGCAGGCATCGTCCGGCAGTCGCTCGCAGTTCGCCGCCTGCGCGAAAATCCGCGCCAGCGTGAATTTGCCGATGCCGCGCGGCCCCGTGAAGAGCACGGCGCTCGGCACGCGCTGGCGCCGCAGCATCCCGCGCAGCGCGCGGACAATGCGTTCGTTGCCGAGAAGTTCGCTGAAACCCATTCGGTCAGCCCCTGGCACGGAATGCGGGAACAATGCGCGCCTCAACCGCCGCGAGAACGTCCCGGTGAATCGCCTCGGGTGTGCGCAGAGCGTGTGTGGCCGCGTCGAGGCATTCGATCTTGACCCAGTTCGGCTGGCGCGCGAGATCGTCGTAGACCTCCGCGGCCGCCTCCAGATGCGCGAAATCAGCTTCCTGCAGATCGCGCTGCAACTTCGTGTAGCCGCGCGCCGCCTTCTCGCCGACCAGGCGGTGCGCCTCGGCTACCGGCACGCGCAGATAGATCACCAGGTCCTCGGCTGGCAGCGCGTAGATGCCGTATTCAAGCTGCTTGAGCCATGCGAGGAATTCCTCGCGCTTTTCTCGCGGCACGCGCGCGCCCTGATGCGCGAGGTTCGAACCGATGTAGCGGTCGGCCAGAACGGTCTGGCCCGCGCTCAGAGCCGATTCAATCCGCGTCCTGGCCTCCAGCCGGTCGCCGGCGTAGAGCAATGCGGAAAAGTGCGGATCGACCTGGGCGAGTGAGCCGAATTCACCGTTGAGATACCGCGCCACCAGCTTGCCGAAGAAGCCGTCGTAGTGCGGGAAGCTCATCTGCGTCGCGGCCAGGCCGCGGGCCGCCAGCGCGGGCGCCAGGAGATCGAGCTGCGTGCGCTTTCCCGAGCCGTCGATTCCTTCCAGAACGATGAATTTTCCGCGGGGCGTCATCGAAGTGCGACCAGTCTAGCATAGGACAGTGACGCGGGTGGAGAACCGGAAGCAGAGGAGGCGGAAGAGGTGATGATGCTGGAGCTGTCTTCTCCCGAACAGGGGCTGGGCTTCTTCCTCCCCAATCTCTCTGCCTCCGTGCCTCTGTGGCCAATCCCCGGCATGCTAAAATCGCAGCCGTGACGACGCAGGCGAGCACCATTGCAGCGAATCTGGAGCGCGTGCGAGAGCGCATCGCGCGGGCTGCGGCTCACGCCGGACGGCGCCCGGAAGAGATCACCCTCGTCGCCGTCTCAAAAACGTTTCCGGCGGACGCGATTCGGGCCGCCTACGAGGCCGGGTTGCGGCACTTCGGCGAGAACCGCGTCCAGGAATTCGAGGCCAAGCAGGCGGCGCTGGCGGACCTCGCCGCCACGTGGCACTTCATCGGCCGCCTGCAAACCAACAAGGCGCGGCGCGCGGCGCACTTGTTTGGCCGCGTCGATTCCGTGGATTCCCTCGCACTGGCGCAGAAGCTTGACGCCGCCGCAGCCGCAGAACAGAAACGCCTGCCCGTCGTGATCGAAGTTCACCTGGGCGGCGAGGCGACCAAGGGCGGAACCGCCGAAGCGGATTTACCGGCGCTCGCCAAGGGCGTCGTGGCGCTTCCGCATCTGGAGTTGCTCGGCCTCATGGCCATCCCGCCGTATTCCGACGATCCCGGCCAGGTTCGCCCCTACTTCCGCAAGCTGCGTGAACTGCGCGACGCCTTGAGCAGCCGCCTCGAATGGCCCTTGCCCGTGCTCTCGATGGGAATGAGCCATGATTTCCAGGTGGCCATCGAAGAGGGCGCGACGGAGATTCGCATCGGCACCGCCCTTTTCGGCGAACGCGCCACCAAGGACTGAACCACAGAGTCACGGAGACATAGAGAAAACGCAGCGTGTTAATCAGGCAAGCGCTGGCCGGTGGTTTCCAGGCCGAAGGGCACCAGCAAGAGGCCGAACAGGAACGCCAGCGCCGTCATGGCCACGGGGATGCCGATGGTGTGGTAGTGCGCGACGCCCGCGCCGACCAGAAACGTAAAGCCCGCGCCGGCGAAGCGGCCCACCGAAGTGATGAATGCAAACGCACTGCCGCGGCAGGTGGTGGGATATTGCTCCGGCAGCCAGAGCGTGTACATCGCGAAATTGGCGCCGCCGATCCCGAGAAAGAACAATCCCACGAAAAACCACGTCATGGCGTTCCGCTGAAGATAAAACGCCAGGCCGAAGCTGGAGCCGATCGAAGCCGCCATGATGAGGAAATAGATGGCGAGCGTCTTGCGGCGGCCGATCCATTCGGCGATCCACGGCAGAGGCAGGCAGCCGAGAATGGTCCCCAGCGAGAGCAGCATGGTGGCGTAGGAGGAAAGCCCGGCGGAGCGCACCGCGGAGAAACCCTGTCGCGCGCCGATCTCGGCGACGGAGGCGGGAACGTACACGGTGCCCGCCCAGAGGCCGATGATGGAGACGAGGACGTACGCCGAATTGAGCAGCGTGCGGCGGCGAAATAGCGGCCCGAACAACGCCGCGAAGGGGCTCGGTTCCTTCGCGGTGCGCGCCTTCCAGCGGCTCGGCTCCGTGACGCCATAGAGGATGAATCCGACCAGGAGCGCGGGCGCGCCGCCCAGGGCGAACATCGGCCGCCAGCCGTGCTTTTCGCCGATGAAGTGATTGGCGAGCGCGGCGAGAAAAAATCCGAAGTAATAGCCCGTGTGCATCAGCCCGGCGCCCATTTTGCGGCGCTCTTCCGGCCATTCCTCGGCCACGAACGTCCCGCCCATGGCCCATTCGCCGCCGATTCCGACTCCGGCCAGCAGCCGGCAGACGGCAATCTGCCAGACGGTTTGTCCAAAGGCGGCCAGAAACGTGAAGATCGAATAGCACAGGATCGTGAGTATCAGCGTGCGGACGCGGCCGAACCTGTCGGCGATCGGCCCCCAGACCAGCGCCATTCCCCATCCGACCAGAAACAGCGCGAACAGCAGCCCGCCGTAGAAGCCGACGTTGCCGGCGGTGGCGGGAATCCCCGACTTGGGCAGAACCTCGCGCAGCGCCGGCACCAGCACCAGCGCGTAGATGAACGAGTCCATGCCGTCGAGCGCCCAGCCGCCCCACGCCGCCCAAAATCCCCGCACCTGATTGCGGGTGAGCCGAATTGTCGCTTGAGATGCCACGAAGTCGGAGATTGTACGGCAAAAGCGCGGCATGCGCGAGGATTTCCGGGAGCTTCGAGAAAATGTCCGCGGAGCGCGAGGCAATGGTAAGGTTGGGATTCGCAGGGTGGCGACCCGATGGAGATACGGGAAAGCGGGGGCGCGGTGGTATTCATGGTGCGGGTGGTGCCGCGGGCCAGCCGCGACGCCATCGAAGGCGAATACCAGGGCGCGCTGAAGGTGCGGCTGACGGCTCCTCCGGTGGACGACCGGGCGAACGAAGCGCTGGTGCGGCTGCTGGCCGCGCGTTTGAACGTGCCCAAATCGGCTGTTAGAATCGTAGCCGGAGAAAAAAGCCGAATGAAGCGCGTCGAGATTGCGGGCGTGAGCCGGGCGCACGTCACCGAACTGGCGGACTCATGCCGGAAATAAAGGCGATCCAGGCGGAACTGCGCGCCGGCAAGATCGACGGCTGGCTTTTCTGCGACCATCACCATCGCGACGCGATTGCCGGGCGCATCCTGGGGCTCGACCCCAGCGTCATGGCCACGCGCCGCTGGTTCTACTTCATTCCCGCGAAGGGCGAGCCGAGAAAGCTCGCGCACCGGATCGAGGCAGGGTCGCTCGACGCGCTCCCGGGCGCGAAGCAGCTGTACGCGAGCTGGGAGGAGCTGCACCGCGGGCTCCGCAAACTGCTCTCGGGAAGCCGCAAGATCGCCATGCAGTATTCGCCGGAGAACAACATTCCCTACATCGGGCTGGTGGACGCGGGCACGGTCGAGCTGGTGCGCAAGCTGAAGAAGAAAGTGGTGACCTCGGCCGATCTGGTGCAGAAATTCGAAGCGGTGTGGACGCCCGGGCAGCTGGAATCGCATCTCGAGGCGGGGCGCATCGTGGACCGGATCGTGCGCGCGGCATTCGAGCGCGCGGCGGCCTTTGTGCGCGAAGGCCGGCCGCTCACCGAAGCCGAGCTGCAGCAGTGGATGCTCGGCCAGTTTCAAGCGAGCGGACTCATCACGGCCGAGCCGCCCATCGCCGCCGTGCAGCCGAACAACGGCAATCCGCACTACGAGCCGAAGGCGGGCGCGTCGTCGCCGATTCGCGCGGGCGACCTGCTGCTGCTCGACGTCTGGGCGAAGCTCAAGCGGCCCGGCAGCGTCTATTACGACATCACGTGGATGGGCTATTTGGGCGCGCGCGTCCCGGACGCGTACGCCAGGATTTTCCGCATCGTGCGCGAGGCGCGGGACCGCGCCGTCGAGTTCGTGAAGGACTCGCTCGCGCGAGGCCGGGCCATTCACGGCTGGGAAGTGGACCGCGTGGCGCGCGGGGTGATCCGCAAGGGCGGCTACGCAAAATATTTCGTGCACCGCACCGGCCACAGCATCGGCCAGGAAGTCCACGGCAACGGCGCTAACATGGATGGCCTGGAGACGCGCGACGATCGAAAGATCGTGCCGTGCACCTGCTTTTCGATCGAGCCCGGAATCTATCTTCCTGAATTCGGTATCCGCAGCGAAGTGAACGTCTACGCCGGCGAGCGCGAAGCGAGCGTCACGGGCGCCATCCAGGAAGATATCCTGGCGCTGCTGCCCTGACCGATGACGACCGAAACCCTCGTGACCGAAAAGAATTCCAGGCTCAACCTTGTTTTTCCCGTACTGATCGCCCTCGCCGCGTGGATCGTGCCGGGGCTGGGCCATCTATGCCTGCGCCGCTGGGTCCGGGCGCTGGGCTTTTTCGTGACCGCCGGCGGACTGGCCTTGGCGGGTTACCTGATGCACGGTCAGGGTTACCGGCCGGGCTCGGGCGATCCCTTCGGCACGCTCGGCTTCCTCGCCAACGCCTGCTCGGGGGTGTTCTATTTTCTTCCGCGCGCGCTCACGAACGTTCAGCCCGATCTCGCTCATGCGGCGGGTGATTACGGCACACGTTTCATTGCGGCGGCGGGCATCGTGAACCTGCTGGCAGTGATCGATGCGTATGGAACCGCGCTCGGGGAGAGAGGCTGAGTGTCCGCCGCGGCCATCCGGGTAAGCCATTTCGAGGCCATGGTTCTTTTCGCGCTGCTCGTCTCAGTGGCGCTTGCCTGCCTGGGCCGGCAGACTCTCGCGGCGCGAATCAAGTTCGCGCTCTGGTCGTTTGCGCTGTTCTTCGTGATCGGCGTGGGCGTCGCCTGGCTGATGTACCCCTTCTCGCGTTAACCGTCCCCGCAAAGGCCAAAAAGAAAGGGGCGGGGTTGGTCCCCGCCCCTGTGCCATGCGAAAAACGCTGCGGCAGTTTTCGGCTTACGTCCAATCCTGCGTGCGCACGGGGAGACGGCGAATGCGCTTGCCGGTGGCGGCAAAGATGGCGTTGCAGACCGCCGGCGTGACCGGCGGCACCGCGGGCTCTCCCATGCCGGTCGGGCCCTCCGCGCTCTGGATGATGTGGACCTCGACCACGGGCGCTTCGTTCATGCGCAGAACCGGATTGTCGTCGAAGTTGGTCTGCACGACGCGGCCCTGGTCGATGGTGATTTCGCTTTTGAACCCCGCCGAGAGGCCGTAGATCACCGCGCCCATCACCTGCTGCTCGATGATGGCCGGATTGACCGGGCGGCCGCAATCCACGGCGCAGACCACGCGCTGGACTTTCAATCTTCCCTTCTCGCTGTCCACCGCCACCTCCGCGACCTCGGCCACATAGGTCGAAAACGACCGCAGCATCGCGATGCCGCGGTAGACGCCTTTCGGCAGCGGACTGCCCCAGCCCGCCTTCTCCGCGGCCAGGTTCAGCACCGCCAGGTGCCGGGGCGATTTCGCCAGCAAATGCCGGCGGAACTCGTAAGGGTCTTTCTTGGCCGCCGCGGCAAGCTCGTCGATGAACGACTCGCTGAAGAAGCCGTTCTGCGACGCGCCCACCGACCGCCAAAAACCCAACGGGATCGGACTCTTGACCAATTGGTAGTCCACCAGGATGTTGGGGATCTCGTAGGCAATGTCCGCGACGCCTTCGGTGCTGCTGGCGTCCATGCCGTTGGTGATCGTGCCCGGGAAGAACCAGCTCATAACCGAGTCGCAGGCGATCCGCGCGGTGAAGGCCACCGGCCATCCGTCGGCACCCAGGCCGGCCGACAGGCGGATATACGACGTGGGACGATAGTAATCGTGCTGCATGTCGTCTTCCCGCGACCACGTCACCTGCACGGGGACTTTCATGGCCTTGGAGGTTTCGACGGCGTCGCCGACAAAGTCCGACACGCCCCGTCGTCCGAATCCCCCGCCGAGAAACGTGGTGTGGATTTTCACGGCTTCGGGTTTGAGGCCGGTGATCTGAGCCGCCAGGCCCTGGGACATGGTCTGCATCTGGGTGGGCGCCCAGATTTCGACGCCGTCGGCGCGGACGTCCGCGGTGCAATTCATGGGCTCCATGGTGGCGTGCGCCTGATAGGGCGCCTCGTACACCGCCTCGATCTGCTGCGCGGCGCCGGCCATTGCCGTGGCGGCGTCGCCTTCCTTGCGGGCCACGACGCCGGGCTGCCGGGCTCGCTCGACAAGCTGCTTGCGGATGGTGTCGCTGTTGAGGGTGGCATTCGGCCCTTCGTCCCACTTCACTGCCAGGGCGTTGCGTCCTTGCAGGGCATTCCAGGTGTTGTCCGCGACGACGGCGATGCCGCTGGAAATCTGCACGACGTCCTTCACGCCCGGAACGGCCTTGGCCTTGGTGGCATCGAAGCTCGCCACTTTGCCTCCAAACACGGGGCAGCGCAGCACGACGGCGTGCAGCATCCTGGGACGCCGCACATCAATGCCGAAGCCTGCGCGGCCATTCACCTTAATGGGTGTGTCGAGCCGCTTGGTCGGCTGGCCGATCAGCCGGAACTGGCTAGGATCCTTGAGCTTGACGTCGGCGGGCACCGGGAGCTTGGCCGCGGCTTCGGCCAGACTTCCGAAGGTGGCGCGGCGGTTCGTGGCGGCGTGAAGGACCGCGCCATCTTCCGCATGGCATTCCGATGCGGCCACGCCCCACTTCTGCGCGGCGGCCGCGATGAGCATCTCCCGAGCCGTCGCGCCGGCCCTGCGCATGGGCTCCCAGCCCGAGTGGATGCTCTGGCTGCCGCCCGTGCCCTGCATGCCGAAGACGGGATCGATATAGACCTTGTCGACGGGGGCAAATTCGGGGCGGACGTTCTTCCAATCGCATTCCAACTCTTCCACCGCGAGCATGGAAAGCGACGTCATCACGCCCTGTCCCATCTCGGACTTGCTGATCACGATGGTCACGATGTCGTCCGGCGCCACGCGGACCCACGCGTTGAGCACCGCTGGCGAAGCGGGGGCTGCTGTGGCGTTGGCCAGCGCCGTGGACAAGCCGGGCAGATAGAAGCCCAGCACCAAGCCCGTGGCTCCGGCCAGGCCGGTCTTGAGAAAAATGCGGCGGTCAACCTGCGTTGTGGAGGAGCTCATTCCGCACCTCCCGTGGCCGTGCCGGACGCGCTCGGCGAGGCTTCGGTGTTTCCACCGGCGCCGGGAGCCGGGTTGGCGGCTTGCAACTCCGCGGCGCGATGAATCGCCTTGCGGATATTCTGGTAGGTGCCGCAGCGGCAGATGTTTCCGCTCATGGCGTCATCAATGTCGTCATCAGTCGGCTGGGGCTCTTTGGCGAGCAGCCCCGCTGCCGACATGATCTGGCCCGACTGGCAATAGCCGCACTGGGGGACATCCATCTCGATCCAGGCCTGCTGGACCGGATGGCTGTAGTCGGCGGAAAGCCCTTCGATCGTGGTGACCTTCTTGCCCCCGACCGCCGAGATGGGCGTGACACAGGAACGTGTAGCTTCGCCATTGATGTGCACCGTGCAGCAACCGCATAGCGCCATGCCACAGCCGAATTTTGTGCCGGTCAGGTTGAGCGTGTCGCGCAGAACCCACAGCAAAGGCATGCTGGGATTCACATCCACCGACTGGGGTTTGCCGTTTAACGTAAAGCGAATAACCATCCAAAGCCTCCTGGAATCGCGCGTCGCCGCTACAAATTCGACACGTACACCTTCGCGCTCTCTTCGCGCCCAACCTACGCCAACGACCCAGTGGTGTCAAGGATGCTTCGCGCGCTTTTCGGACGAGCCCGCACCCGGCACCCAACTGACGGTGCTTCCGGGCGTCGCGCCAAACAGGAGTCTCTCTTCAAGTTCGAAAGCAGGTTTACCGAAACACGCAGAGGAAAGCGCAGGCCAAAACCACACCCATCATGGATCCAACGAGGACGTCGCTGAGGTAGTGCATTCCGAGTATGACCCTGGAAACGGCCACGCTCGCGGCCATGAACAGCAATGCTCCCCCCAAAGGAGGATAGAAGTGAGCGACCGAAGCTGCTACCGCGAAGGCGACGATCGAGTGGCCGGAGGGAAAGGAAAACTGATCCGGTGGCAGGATGCGGGCCCAACAGTGACGTTCGATCTCGCAAGGCCTCTGGCGCCGGCTTACTTTCTTGATCAGCGAAAACAGCATGATTCCGGTCACGGCCGCAGCCGTCGCCGACTCAACCGCCACATATCGTCGCGGCCCACCGAACAGCAGTAGCACAACACCCAGCAAATACCAGATCCAGCCATCGCCCAGGCGTGTGGCCAGGACCATCCAAATGCGGATATAGCGCGGAGCGCGCCAACGGTGAACCCGCCTCATCAGCCGCTGATCGCCCTCTTCGATGAAGTGCCATGCCATACGGGCGACGCTCATGTGATCACCCCCAGTTCGCGGTATGCGGGCATCGCCACGGGCGTCCGGCCCCACTTCCGCAAGAATTCCCTTTCCCCCTTCCAGTGAGCCAACGTCACCAAGGGAACGAGGGCCAGGAGAGGCACCAAGGGCACGAGCCACGGCTTTTCCTGAAACATGGCCAGGGCGATCAGCGCCACGTCTCGCGTCAACTTGAGGTAGCTTCCGTCTTCGCCCCGGACGCTCCCTCTTCCGGCCCGAAGTCCCGCCAGAAATTCAGCCGAATCACGCGCGCCGCGCACTTCCGTGTAGGTTGTGCCCGCCGACGCGAGGGTGTGCGCATCGCTTCCTCCCCAGGACGCCTTCTCCTGGGCGCGAGCCACCTCCTGCGACCGGAGGTTTTGCTCCCGGGGCATCTGCCCGTTCTTGATTTCATACGCGGGAAAGTGCGCGTGAAACCAGACGAAATCCTCCTCCGCACGCCGGCCGGTGAGGCCGGAGAACAGGTGGTTAACGCTGAAAAGTATCGAGCGCTCAGAAAGATACGCCAGCAGGCATCCGATGTCCTTGCGCCTTCGCTGGATCTCGATGTGCTCCCGCTCGCTGATCGCGTATACGCCCAGATGGATCTCCGTTCCGGTGGGCATATAGCAGGTCACTTCCTCGCTCACGAAGAAGTCCGGGTGTTGGCGCAGAGATTGCGCGGCATCAATTGAGTCGTGGTCCGTAATGGTTACCAGGTCCATGCCACGCCGCTTCATCACCGCATACAGCTCTGCCGGTTCGGTGTAAGACTCCCGGCAAATGTGGTTTAGCAGCGGCACGGTACACATTCCCGAGTGCCTCGTGTGGACGTGCATGTCGCATCGCATGGTCCTAATGCTGCCTGTGGAAAATTACATAGCATTGACATGACTGTAAAAAGCCTGAGACATCAGGTTACTTATAGTTCACACGGAAAGCTTAGGTGCACCAGCCAGGAGGACGTCTATCTCCCACTCATTGCGGAACTTAAACGCCCGCATCGAAATTATCTTCCATGATGCAGGGGGTGGGCATCGCAATGCGGCCACATCCCTGCAGTCGGCTGTGGAACAGACGAACAAGCCTTGGGGGGTCCGGCTGGTCAATCTCCAGGAGCTGCTCGACCCACTGGATATTCTCCGGCGCTTCACCGGCATCCGCATTCAGGAGGGCTACAACCTGCTGCTCCGCAATGGCTGGACGCTGGGCTCTCCATACCTGTTGCGCGTTCTGCAGGCCGCTATCCGGCTCCAACACGCCCCCACGGTGAAGCTCCTGAAAAACTATTGGCGGGAAAGCGACCCACTCCTGGTGGTTTCCTTAATCCCTCATTTCAACCGGGCACTGCGGGAAAGTTACCACGCGGTCTTCCCGGAAAGGCCCTTTGTCACCATCCTCACCGATCTGGCGGATTACCCGCCCCGCTTCTGGATCGAGGATCAGCCGCAATACCTCGTTTGCGGCACGCAGCGGGCGGTGGATCAGGCCAAAGCATTCGGCCATCGGGACGACCGCCTGTTTCGGACTTCCGGCATGATCCTGAACCCCCGATTTTATGAGCAGCCTGGTGTGGACTTCCGTGACACGCGGGTGGCTCTCGGCCTGAAGCCAGACCTTCCGACGGCGCTGCTTCTGTTTGGAGGCTACGGCTCGAAATCCATGCTGCAGGTCGCCCGCCGTCTCAACGCGTCCCGCCTGCCCTTGCAGCTCATTGCTATTTGCGGCCGGAACGAACGCCTCGTCTCGGCCTTCCGCGGCTCCGACTGGCAACTGCCCCTGCACGTGGAGGGTTTCACATCGCGCGTGAACGAATTCATGGCCGCCTCCGATTTTCTGATCGGAAAGCCGGGACCCGGCGCCATCTCCGAAGCGCTGGCCATGAAGCTGCCTGTCATCGTCGAAACGAACGCTTGGACGCTGCCTCAGGAACGCTACAACGCGGAATGGATCGAGTCCGAAGGGGTGGGCATCGCGCTGCCCAGCTTTCGCGACATTGTCCCGGCCGTGCGGAAGCTGATCGAGCCGGATGTCTTTGCCCGGTACCGCGGCAATGTGTGCCGGTTGAATAACCGCGCGGTGTTCGAAGTCCCCGAGATTCTCGAAACGATCCTCCGCAAGGGCCGGAACGGAACCGGCAGCCCGTCCTGACGACATGCATGTCCGATCGAACCGGCGTCTCGGGCTCGGAAGGGGGAAACACAATGAAGGTTCTAATCACCGGAGCTGCTGGCTATATCGGAAGCATCTGCGCCGATGCCCTGCTCGCCAGGGGGGCCGGCGTTATCGCGCTCGACAATTTGTCCGAGGGACATCTCGCAGCCGTTCCGCCCCATGCGCTGTTCGTGCACGCTGACTTGCAGGACCGCGCCTTGCTCGATCAGGTGTTTTCCCAGCATCGCGTGGACGCCGTCATGCATTTTGCCGGGGAAAGCGTGGTCGCCAAGTCCATGCGCGAGCCCAGCACCTTTTATGACGCGAATGTCGCCCGGGGCCTGAGTCTCCTCGATGCCATGACGCGCCATGGAGTGAATAAGCTCATCTTTTCCTCCACCGCGGCCGTCTACGGCGAACCGCAAATGATTCCTATTCCCGAGGATCATCCGAAGAATCCTTTGAATCCGTACGGAAAATCCAAATGGCGTTTTGAGCAGTTGCTCGCCGACTATGCGGAATACACCGGCCTGCAATATGTTTCGCTCCGCTATTTCAATGCCGCGGGCGCCGCGGCCGGCCGAGGCGAGGACCATCGCGTGGAAACACATCTGATTCCCCGCGTCCTGGAGGCGGCTGCGGGAGGCCTGCCGCACGTGGAAGTGTTCGGCGCCGACTATCCCACGCCGGACGGCACCTGCTTGCGCGATTATGTGCATGTCACGGATATCGCCGAGGCCCACATTCTGGCGCTCCAGGAGATCGAGCGTGTGGCAGGCACCGCGTACAACGTCGGCAATAGCAGCGGTTATTCCGTCCTCGATGTCGTTCGCGCCGCAGGCCGCGTGACCGGCTGCACAGTTCCCTGCCAATCCTCACCCCGCCGGCCCGGCGACCCCGGCATTCTGATTGCCAGCGCGGAAAAGATCACCCGCGAATTGGGCTGGCAACCACGCCACTCCTCCCTCGAGAACATCTTGCATACCGCGTGGCGTTGGAAAAAAGCGTTTCCCTGCGGTTATCGGTCAGAGACGTCAGTCCGCTCCTGAATCCCGCGCAAGCTCGCCAAAGACGCCGCCGCTTTCTGATACCCGCGGCGAACAGACGGAGTGGGTTTGACAGATTTTTGGCGGCGATGCTACATTCGATGGTGCGCCGAGGTAGCTCAGTGGTAGAGCAGCCGATTCGTAATCGGCAGGTCGCGAGTTCAACTCTCGCCCTCGGCTCCATCCATCCCTCAGCTAGAGAAGCAGTTGCGGGGTCCTAGTTTGGGCGGGTAGTTCCGTTTGTTGCAAGGTTGTTGTAAGTTCCGTTTTTTCGCATCTCCGCTCCGAGCAGGTCCATCGCGTTCACTCCCGACTCGGCCACGCTCTTGACGTACACATTCATCGTGAGTCCGATGTTGCTGTGCCGCAAGATCGCCTGAATGGTCTTATCGTGTACGTGGAGACCATGAAGGTTGGTGGCAAGCCCGCGACGGAAAGCGTGCCAGCCATGCCACGCGAGAGTCGTATCGAGTTCGAACAGATGGGCCTCGGGCTTGTGATCGGCCTCAGCCTTCCGACACTTCACGCATTTTTCGATCGCTGGAATAATCACCCGCCGCGCGAGGTTGTCGAGATTCAGAGGCTTTCCGTTGCCGGCTTGGAAGATGGGACCAACCGCGAGCTTGCCCATTCTTTGCCGGTGATCCTCCAGTGCTTCGGCCAACTCTTTCACGATCGGAACAGGCGCCGCGCTTTTCCGTGTTTTGGGCGGATTGATAATGCCGTTCCACACGGAGCGGTTGACGCACAGTTCCTTGCCGTTGAAGTCTTCCCAACAAAGGCCGCGGATCTCTCCTTTGCGGAGTCCGGTCAATGCGGCCGTTAGCACAACTGTGCGCACCGGTTCGCTGAGAACCGACAGCATCTTTTTCACTTCGTCGAGGCTGTATGCGTAGGTTTCTTCCGGCTCCTTCGAGCGCGGAATGCTCACGTCCTGAATAGGGTTGACGTTGTCGAGGATCCCCAGGCGCTTTGCTTGTTTGAAAACACCCGAGAGAAAACTCTTGATGCGTTTCAGCGAATTGCGGCCCAGGCCCGTGTCGCGGGCGATCGCCGCGAGCAATTTTTCGCCATCCACGGTTCGGAACGCGCGCAAGGTCAGTTTGCCGAGACGATTCTTCACGTGATCGTGCCAGATGTCTCGATAGCCTTTCCTTGTGCTGGCCCGCAGGTGCTTATCCGCGTACTCCGGCAAGAAAACGTCCTCAACAAAAGTCGTAACGAGCATGGTGCTCGATGGATTGAGAACGCCGGCGTTGACGGGCGCCAGAATATCCTGGACAAAGGTCTTGACGCTCGCCTCTGTCCGGTATTCTCCGCCGTACTCGACGTCGAGTTTCTTGCACATAAGCTTCCGTTTGATCGTGCCGTCAGGTTTGAGCACATCATCGCAGTAGCGGAGAAACCACGATCTGCCGCGATGAAAAAGGTAACCACTTTGCTGCCGTTTCATGTTTTTCCTCCAAGAAGTTTCTTACGCATGTAGTCCGAAACGGAGAGACCCTTCCGCTTTGCTTCCGCTGCCAGCCTTCGCTGCTCCGCTCGGGTTATCCGAAAGTTCAGCATTACGGATCGCCGCTCGGATGCTGGTTTTGGTGGTCTGCCCGGTTCGCGCTTCATGGAGATAGTGTCTTACAGAAACACTCACAATTCAAGAGTGAAATCACAGAGGCCGCCCTTCGGCTCTCGCTCGACGCTTCGGTGTTGCCGCCGTGCAGTCAGGCTTCTTTCGCCGCCTACGATACTCGCGTGCCTGTGGTGCAGGGGCGTCGCGCATCCATTCGATCACATCCGGCCAGGCGAAGCGCAGATAGCGTCCCATGCGGAGGCAAGGAAGCGGGGTGCCACAGTACTTCCCTCGAACTCGAGATTTTTCGTACACCCAGCCGACACCAACTTTGAGCCGTTTGGCCAGCTCTTCCGGCGTCAGGATGTCCTTCGGGTCGAGTGTGTTCGTCGAGTTCATTTGCGAAAACCTTGCAACGCCTTCCTAACCTGCTGATTCCAGACGGCCGAAACCTGACAAGCGGTCACTCCAACGGCTACTCAGACGCGGCTCTGTGATCGAATCATGCGTAATCGTGCGTGAGTGCGTAGACGTAAGTTCGGGACTCAGTTGGTCGTGATCGGTCAAAATTAAGTGCTTTGCTTGCAACACAGAAGAATTCACCGTGTAGACGCACCGACGCACAATTACGCACAATAAACGCTTAGAAAGAGACGAAGAATTACGCATTAGTGCGTCGCCCTGCCCTTCAAAGCCCACGCTGGGATCGAACTTTTTCGCTCGCCTTCTTTGAACGTCGGAAGCACAGCGCCATCGCGGACAAGCATGCCCATCTTCGCCTTGATCCAGTCCCCATCCCGGTTGTTTGAGAACAGGCGTCGCAGTTCTGTGACCGTCAGAGGTCCGCTACTCAAGGCGGCAAGGATCCTCTCCCGGTCCGCGTCGCCCGTGGCCCCGCCAAAGATGTGCTCGATGCTTCTCTCGCAGTAGTCCCATACCGCGAGCGCCGCCTGTAAATGCTCCGGCCGGATCGTGCTCGACGAATCGAAAAGCGCGTACAGCAACGAAAGTCTCAAGACGTGAGCTTCGGCCCGGCCACAAAGAGCACCGCGGAGCCCGCCACGGCCTTGCGTGATCCTTCGGTACTCATCTACCCACAACTCCCGCGCAGCGGCATCGCGTTCAATCAGGCCTCGCCCTTTCGCCGCCTGGGCCGCTTCGTGTAGGCGGGTGACGATCGCGTTGAGGTTGACTTCGCGGCCGCCCTCGGGAAGAAACTTCGAGCGACGCACGAGAAGAATTAGGAAGCGATTTGCAAATCCGTTCGCGCGGTCCGTCGCGGTTAGATTGTTGAGTAACTCTTCCGGCGTGACATGAGCGATGACACTGAGGTTTACATTGTCCACGTCGAGAGGCTCTTTCCGAGTGAGCACGCGCAGCCGCGCGCCGTCCCATGCCTCGCGGAGAATCGCAGACATCGTGTTGCCTTCGCGCTTCATCACCGTCAAGAGGCTAGCGAATTCCGGAAGTAGCGCGAGATATCGGCGCACGTCGCCGCTGAGTTGGATCTCGCCTTCCGCCGGCGAAATGCCTTTGACGAGCCCCTCGCCGGATGACAGCCCCGACAGCACGCGCCGTGAGAAACCCTCTTCGACACGCTCCATGACTGGCAGCGCGCGCGCGCTCGCGGTTCCCTTGCGGCCCGCGCCCGTCTGTCCTGCAACCAGGAGGAATTCAACAGGGTAGTGACGCCGCCCGTCAGCGATGGCCCAGGCTTCACGTCCAAAGAGAACGCCAGCGGCAACAAGAAAATTCCCGAGTAGCGCTACGGGATCTGCCTCTGTGTGCGGTTCCACGAGCCGAACAAAATCGCCTGGCAATCCGATAAACGCTTCGGGCGCCATCTCGCGCGGCCAGTCGCAGGGCTCTGCCGGATCGACAACCCGTAATCCCGCGATGCGTGCGGCTTCCGCTGCGAGTCTCTTTGCGGCGATGTTCGGGTCAGTTCCCACGAGTCAGCCTCACCCGGTCGCACGCCTCGTTGAAAGCGATCTTGAGTCGTTCGCGCGTCATCGGCTGTTCGAGCCACGGGCTCAGTTTTTCGAAAGCAAGTACGTCGAGAGCGCCGAACAGCTCCGCTTCGCTGTGATAAAAGTCTGCGAGCGCACTCCATGCGGGCTCGAAATCTGGAAGGATTGCCAGGACGTTTTTGGCGAGTTCCGCCCGCCGAGTCAAGAATCGCAGCCGCCGCACGAGGACCAGGTGACATACGTTGCTCCACTCTGCGAATCGCTCATCTTTGTTGCGTTCCTCGCGGATCTCGCGCGTCAGCGGGGCGAGTGGCAATCCGAGTTCACGCGAGAGCGTGCGGACGTTCGCGGTCCACTTGCACCGATGACAAAAGGCGACTTCATCGTTGAAGGAAACCGTCGCGCGGGCGTGGCCTTCGCAGTGGATGCAATCGGCGCGCCGGCCGCGGACATGGAATCCTGCGCGCTCAAGGAGGTCAGCGAGGTTTGTAGCGGGGATGGGAGCTGCATCGCACGTCTTGCGTGAGCTGGTCTTTTGGTCTAGAGTCAGCATGTTGTTCCCGATCGCTCGAACGCTCCCAAGCAACGAGCTTTGCGAAGCCCCGATCTAATCGTCGGGGCTTTGCTTTTTCACCTTGCAACAACCTTGCAACGCACCCCACAAGCCCCTCATTCGCAAAGGCGAAAAAGCGACTGGCGGTTACGGTATCCGCACTTCACGCAGCCGCGACCGCAGCGGCGACTTCTTCCGCGCGCCGCGCGAGCGCGTCTTTGATCTTGCTGATTTCTACGGAAGTCAGTCGCACTCTCCCCGTCTCGGCAAAGGTGATTCGCCAGGGCGCGATCCCGGTGAGGTGTGAAAGCTCACTCTGCGTGAGACCTAACATGCGCCGCTGCTTTTTCAATCGCTTCATTTGTCCTCCAACACAGAACACTTACTTATTGACCTTCAATAATGTTCTAGTTGAAAGCTCGGGGTGTCGAGTGTTATTGTTGCTGTGTGAGAACAACTCGAAGTGCGGTAACGGAGCGGAGGTCTAAGCGGACAGCTATCGACGCCCAGCCCCTTCCCCGATTGAACCCTCTGACGGCCAAGGAAAAGAAGCTGCTCAATCTCTCGGATGCATCTATCGCTGTGCAATGGCTCAATACGGCCAAAGATGCAAAAGCAACCCGGTCCTATCAGCGAGTAGCGTCCGTGCGGCGCCAGCTCGAAGAATTTCGATCGCTGCGCGCGATACTCCAAGAGTATGGGACCGATTCGCGCGCCTGGAAGAAAGCGGCTCGAAAGCAAGAAAGGCAGCGAGCTTTAGTTAACGCGGGGACGAAAGGCCTCACAGTTACGTTTCCGGCCATAGACTACGACGCGCCGGCATACAGACGAATTCATCGCCGTGCCGAGCGGCTTCATTCGGACATCAACGAAGCCCTGTGCAAGTATGCGTTTCGCCCGCGTGTGACCTACTTCGTTGCCGGTGATGTTTGGCGCAGTGGAATGGTCCCTGACGATAACTCACGGTGGTTCGAGATGAAGATTGGCGGTTGGACCACGGTTTCCGAAGCCGATGCGGTCCTGTGCTTGGTGCGTCTCGATCTGACCGGCGAGGTCGGGCAGGTACGTCTCTGCGAAACGTGCCGGGACCGCTGGCGTGTAGCCGCGAAAAGCAATTATCGGTTTTGTTCCTCTGACTGCCGCTCGGCTTTCTACGCGAAACAGCCGAACTACCACGCCCGCAAGGCGGCCAACCAACGCAAATATCGCAGAAACTTAAAGCTGATGGGTCGTATGCGAGCGAACTTAAGGGAGCGTGTATGACATTCTTGGAAGCGATGAAACTAGCGGTAGAGCTTTACCGCATTGGTGAGCCGGTTGTTCTAAAAGACCAGAGCGGCAACGTGCTTCACGGGCAAGAAACGCTGAGCACCATTACCGATTTGAAGAAGTGCCGCGTGATCTCCGACATCGACGCGGAGACGTGGAAAGTCAGCCATTGGCCACAAGTCCTCGAAGGCGCGCGGCAGGGATGGCTAAGAAACCAGACCGGCTGAGTGGCCGCGAATACAGCTTCCCGGTTAAGGTGCCGCCTTTGGCTGGAAGTGTACTGTCTCGGTCTGCGTCTTGGGATCGTAATGCGTGAAGTCGCCGCGCTTGCCTGAGTAGGCGACCGGCTCCACGTCCACAGGTATGACCCAAGCGCGGGTCTCACCGCCGAGCATTCCGATGTCATAAAGAACCGTGGAGCGGCTGAACTTCGCGTTGCAGGTGCTCAGATCACCCTGAAGCTGCTGGATGCGGGCTTGCAGACCGAAGGACGCCGCATTCTGCTGCTGGTTTGTGTTCGTGACGTTCTTGACATTCGAATACCAGAAGAACGACGCGACGGCCGCTCCCGCCACGAACCACAAGAGGTGCTTCAACCATGATGGGCTTGGGCCGGATTCTGACATTTTCTCCTCCGAGAGTGGGATAGCCCTGTATAGCAGTAAGGGGAATAATGCACAAAGACTTCTTTTGGAACAACGATGGTCTCGACCTTGGCCAGGATAGCGGCGTCCTGCTAGTGTGGCCAGCCGGAATCAACGCATTCAGAACGCCTGCGGTTGGTCTAGTCCCCGGATTCACAATCGCTCATATTGGTTCCCAGCACCGAGCATCCGTTAGGTGAACGGCATGTCAGGGTTTGGGTCTTTAGATTGAGCGGTTTAGAAGTGGCGTTGCAAGGTCAGTGTAAATCAGTCACCGATCGCGACGGACGCCCGGAGCGCGCGGCGCGCGGTCGGGATGCAACACCCTACCGCCTGGGCTACGACGCGCCACGGGGCGCCCTGTGCGCGCAGCCTGGCAATCCCGGCCACGTCCACGTCTTTGCTCGGCCGGCCCAGGCGCGGAACATAGGCCCGATGCCAGGCACGCACGCTCGAAATCTTCGCTGCGGTCCATAGGCGCGCCCTTCCGTTCTGGCCGTATCGAACCAAAGGTGGCGCCTCAATCCTTCGGGTGCGCATCCAGGCATGGAGCGATTGCCGACTCACTCCGAGTTTCCCCGCCGCCTGCTTCGTCGTGAACATTCCTACTCGCTCCGGAGCCGCGCCGCTGTCCTGACGGCTGCTGGCCTTGCCCTGCGATCGCAAACGAAATGCCTGCGAAGTGGCCGCGCCTGAAATGTTCGTTGTCGCGCCAGGCCGGTTTCTTCGAGCGAGTCGATCGGCTTACCTGCAAAACACGCGCGGCACATCGGCTCACCATCCACAATGACTTCTGCGGCCACGTCGATGCCGGCCCGTTCGAAATGTGCCTGGCAATATCTCACCCATCGCCCCTCATTGTGATGATCCCGGTCCGCATCGCGGGCACCGAGGCGCAACAGCGTTCCGTGAATTGCTCCATCGTCTCGTTTTCCGCGCGAGTCAGAATCACGCCGTTGACATCGGCGGTTCTGCTCTCGCAAACGACAGGCGACCCGTTCATCCGGCCTTGCTCGTCACGCGGGCCAGGCTCCGTGTATTCACTGATAATGATCGGAGGTCGCCCCGGAGCGTCGAGGACCGCGCGGGCTGCTGCCCTACTTTCAATCGAGCCAGGCTCGAAGTCGCCGGGGTGCAGGTCATCGCTTTCAGTTAAGGGCTCGTTGTCCATTCGCGTTCCCCTCTTTCGGCCACCAGTCCGGGAGCTGGCCGGTCGAAGCGTAGGTCTCCATCTCAAGATTCGACATTTTGGCGAACAATGCGCGCCGGGCCAGGTTGATGTTGACCGAGACGGTGACGCCATCCTGCTTCTTGAGTTCGCCGGAGATCTGCCCGAGCAATTCGAGACACCCTCGCAGTTCTCGGAAGGCTGAGACGGCCGCGGGCCATGCGCGGGCTCGCTGCGCCTTCTCCGCAATCGTTTCGAGACGCGCAATCAGCTTTTCCAGACGCCCCAACACAGTCGTGGCCGATGCGATTTCCTGCGCCTGCTTCGCCTGGGTCAGAGCCTTTGGGACGTGCTCCTGATGGCGATACACCGCAGAAGGGGACAACCGAAGCTGCTTCGCTATGCTTCGATACGACGTGCCGGCGACGAGGGCCGAGTCAATCTCGGCCCGCTTCGGATTGCCGCAAATGGTACAGACTCGCAAAGGGTTATCGGACCGCGCTGAGCGTGCCGCCCGTTTCTATCAGCTCGGGGTTCGCCGATGCCGGCCGCACCATTCGTTCTTGGAATTGGAACGCGTCGAGTTTCTTTTTCGCGTCGAACAAAGTCCGCACGATCTCGTCGCGGACCGTAACAGCCTTCTTCCGTGCAAGCCGGGCAGCGGCCACGGCTGCTTCACATCCCGAAACGCTTTTCGCCCACTCGCCCATCTCCAACCTGGTCGGGTACGATTGCGGCTGCGGCTTGGCATCAAGCGCCTGGCGTTCGCGCTCCTCGCAGCCGGAAAGGTAGCCGTCCGCGATGAGGAGGGTTTCCTCTGCCTTCGCCTGGTCGATGACAAGCTGCTTAACCTGGTCGAGCGCGGTGCGGCATTGCGGAACAATCAAGGCGTGCTTCTTCGCCCGCTCGGCGGCTTCGCGGCGCGCACCCTGGCGCGTGGCGATTGACTGACTGGCGAGTTGCAGATCGGCCAGTTGCGCAATCAACTCATCCCGCTCCGGGCCCGGTTCACACTTCGCGCACGCGGCCTCGATCTCCCGAGTGAGCGCGAATAGTTTTTCCTGAATCATCGATCCCTCCAAAAATCGCGGTTTCGTCTATTCATGGCGGCCAGAGCGTGAAAGTGTTCCGCGTCTGTGGTGTACAGCGTAGCCGCCTCGCTCAATGTTTCCCGCGTTCGAGCCGGAAGAGCGCGGTCCCAAAACTGCGCCAGTTTGGCGTTTAGTTCGGCCAGAGTTAGTGATGGCGCGCGGCTCCTGTCGCGCAGGATGCCGCTTGCATCGAGAAATTGTCCGCGCGCGTCCAACACTCGCTGTGCGCCAGGCGAAACGAAAATTACTTTCACGCGGCCTCCCGATCGTCCGGCTCCGGCGATTCTGGCGCCGGCGTCGCCTTCTGCGGGTGATCCTGTCGGCGCGCCTGATTCTGCTCAAGCATTTCCCGCGTGGTTACGCGCTCCGGAATCGTTTCTTTCGCTGTGGGTGTGTATTCGAGTTTTGCCGGTGCGTCGAACTTTTCTTCTTTCATCGCTTCCTCCGTTCGATTGATCCCGCCGCGCACCTGGGTGGAGGCCAGGCGGCTTCGCGCGGCGGGCTTTGCGGGCGCAGGGGGCGCCGCAAACTCTTCGCTCACCAATGTCCTAAACTTCGTTTGGAGGAAGGTCAAGCGGGAAATGACGGGATTTTTGTTGTTGCAAATTGCGCTGCAAGTTGCGCGGCAGACTGTACCCAAATTACGCCGACGAAGAAACAATGCGTCTGACTCACAATAAAGAGGATGGAGCCGAAGTACCCCATTCGTAATCGGCAGGTCGCGAGTTCAACTCTCGCCCTCGGCTCCATTCCCCTTCGTATCTTCCTGCCGGTCAGCCAGTTGCAACCAGACTTGGCCGGATAAGCTGCGGCTCTGTTCCCAGGGCGGAGCCGTCCGCGCGGTCGCGGTCCGGGCCCTCCGGCTGTAGGCGGTAAACCCCGTCGGTCATAAAAAGCCCCACGCGACAGATTACTTGCCTGCAAACATTGGTGACGCAGTCTATGCAGCCTCCCCGGCTGTTTCAAGGCCCCCCGGGCGACAAACCACGACATCCGGGGCCACCAGGGGGGTGTCGCGTGTTGTCGCTTGCAAGTCGTGCCCGGAAGGTGTATTTGAGACAAGACGCGTGGCAAGCTCAGCTGGCCTCATAAGTTTTAGTACTGCTTCGAGAATCGGACCCCATCCTGAAGAACGAATTGCTCCGCATGGGCCGCATGCAGCCCGGCGGCGCAGCAGTTGCCACCCTGGGGGCAAGGACAGCAGCAGGTTGGCATCGTTGCAGGAGTGAGACCCGAAAGCCGTACGGGACCCCAGATCGCGAGTGAGAGGAGGATGTTATGAGCGAGCTTGCCACGTTGCCGGTGATCAACCACTACCGGGCTTACAAACCGCGACCCTTTACGCGAAACGAACGCGACAAGGTCACCATCCTGTTCGGCGGACTCAGCTGGAAGCACGAGCGGCTGATGCAAGGCGCCCTGCACAACATGGGCTACAAAGCCGAACCCCTGCCCAATATCGCGCGCGAGGACCTCGACGCCGGCAAGGAACTCATCGACGTGGGCGCCTGCTGCCCCACCATCTTCACCACCGGAAGCCTGGTCAATCTCCTCAAGAAGAAAGTGGCCGCCGAGGGCCAGCAGGCGGTGAAGGACAACTACGCGTACATGACCGTCGGCGCATGCGGACCCTGCCGGTTCGGCCAGTACCACGAATCCTACGCCATGGCGCTGGATGGGCTGGGCCTCCGCGACTTCCGCATGATGCTGCTGGCCCAGGACGAACTCGACCAGGGGCCGAGCGGCGGCGGCGGGCTGGAGGTCAATCTGCCCCTGAGCCTGGGCATCATCTGGGGAATTTTCTGCGCCGATCAACTGGCGGACCTGGAGTACATGACGCGCCCCTACGAGACCGTCCCGGGAAAAACCGAGCAGGTGCTGAAGGAGAGCATCGAATACCTCTACGAACTCCTCCGCAACGAGGCCTCTCCCCAAGGGGAAGTTCCACACGCTGCTCTGGCACCTGGCGGGAAATTATTTCACCGGCGCGCTCAGGGAAATCCGGAAGAAGTGGGACACCATCGAGGTCGACCGCCTGCGGCCCAAGCCCCGGGTGAAAATCACCGGCGAGTTCTGGCTGCAGACGCACGAAGGCGAGGGAAACTACAACATCAAGCGCTGGCTCGAACAGGAAGAGGCGGAAGTCGCGCCGCCTCCCGTCGCGGTGTGGCTGCACTACCTGATGCACCCCACCATCCGCAAGCTGGAGCACCGCAACGAGACCAGCAAGCACCCCCGCGCCGAGCACGTTGCCTTGCACGCCGTGGAACGCCTGTTTCGGATCACCTACAACCGCTTCCGAAAGGCGCTGAACAATCTGCCGGCCGAGTTGCCGGACCAGGAAGAGCTCCTGCGGCTGGCCGAACCCTTCTACCATTTCGAATTGCGCGGCGGCGAAGGGCATATGCTGATCGGCAAGGCGCTGTATGCCTATCACCACAAGAAAGCGCACATGACTTGCGAGCTTTCGCCCTACTCCTGCATGCCCAACACCATGTCGATCGGCTCCATGGCCAATGTCACCGGCAAATACCCCGACCTGCTCTATGCCCCGATCGAAGTCAAAGGCGACGCGGAAGTGCACGCGCTTTCCCGGTGCCAGATGATTCTGACCGAGGCCAAGCGGCGCGCCCAGACGGAATTCGAGGAGGCGCTCGAAAAAACGGGCCTGACCGTCGAGCGCATCCGGGAATACGAAGCCCAGCACCCCGAACTCCGGCGCGCCACCTATCGCGTGCCGCACATGGGCTACGCCGGGGCGGCCGCGAATTACATCTATTACCTGGCGCAAAGGCGCGGCCTGGCGGGAGCGCGGCGGCAAACTCCCTCCCGCGTGGCCCTCGAAACGGGAGGCACCGGCAATGGCTAGCGGCAATTTAGTTCAAATCGGCGCCCTCCCCGGCAGTTTGCCTGCGCCGCTCCCCGTGCCGGAAGAACAGCCCGTTCGCGCGGAGGGCCAGTTGTTCTGCGGGGTCGACGTGGGCAGCACGACCTGCAAGTTTGTGCTCGCATCCGCCCGGGGCGACATCCTCGCGCAGGCCTACGAACGCCACAACACCAAACAGGCCGAAAAAGTTCTCGGATTCCTCACCGGCCTGGAACGCACGCACGGCTTTACTCCGCACCGCGACCTTCTGTTCTTCACCGGCTCCGGCGCGGGGCTGATCGCGCCCCTGGCCGGGGGAAAGGTCATCCAGGAAGTCGTGGCCGTCGCCGCCGCCGTCGAAAAACTTCATCCCTCGGTTCACTTCGTCAGTGAAATCGGCGGGGAGGACATGAAGACCATCTTCTTCACCGGAAGCGCCAACACCAAGAGCAAGCAGGTGCTGATGCAAAGCGCCTGCTCGGGCGGCACCGGCACCTTCATCGAAAAAACCGCCCGCAAGCTGGAAGTTTCTCCGGAGGAACTCTCCAAAATGTCCTACTCCGGCCGCACGCTGCACAAAATCAGCAGCAAGTGCGGAATCTTCGCCGAAGCCGACGCCAACACCCTGCTGAAGGCCGGCGTCTCCGTCGAGGAAATCATCGCTTCCCTGTTCGAAGCGGTGGTCTACCAGAATCTCGCCACCCTGACCCGAGGCAATACTCCCGCGCCGGAAATCCTGCTTCTCGGCGGACCCAATCTCTTCTTCTCGGGTTTGCAGGAAGCGTGGAGACATCACCTGCTTCAGTTGTGGCAGGAGCGGCGCGTCGAACTGCCCGCCGGCAAGGACCCGGCCTCCCTGATTCACGTGCCGGAAGATGCGTTGTACTACGCCGCGCAGGGCTGCATCGAACTGGCGCGGCGCGAATCGCAGACCGCAGCCCTCTACAACGGGACCGCCAAGCTCCGGTGGTGGATTGAGGAAGGGCAATACGAGGAAAAGAAGAAGATGGGCCGCGGCGGGCTGTGGAAAGACCTCGAGGAGTTGAATGCCTTCAAGACTCGCTACGGCCGGACCGACCAGGTGAATCATGCGGGGGGGAACGGCCACGGCAGACAGCAATGGAACCGGCCATGGCAGCGGCAGCGGCACCGCGGCGGTTCTCGACATACCCGGCGACGAGCCCGTCGGAGGGCTTGGTCCGGTTTCCATCGGCTGCGATTTCGGGTCCACGACGGCCAAGGCCGTGTGCATTTCGCCCGATAAGGAGCTCGTCTTTTCCTGCTACGCCCTCAGCAAGGGGAATCCCATCGAGGATGCCAAGGTGCTGTTCCGGCAGATTCGTGAGGCACTCGGTGACGGAGAGGTCTTATCGCTGGCGATCACCGGGTACGGCAAGGACCTGCTGAAGGACATTCTGGGCGCCGATTGCCCCGTGGTGGAAACCATCGCGCACGCCTCAGCGGGCCTCCACTACTTCCCCGATGCTGATTGCATCTGCGACGTCGGCGGCGTGGACGTGAAAATCATGATCTTGAACAACGGCGCGGTCACCGATTTCCGGCTGAACTCGCAGTGTTCCTCCGGCAATGGAGCCTTTCTCCAGGGCGTCGCCGAGCGCTTTCAAATCCCCATGAATGAAATCGCCGACGGAGCTTTCCGGGCGCAGGCCATGCCGCAGCTTTCCATGGGCTGCGGCGTCTTCCTGCAGAGCGACATCGTCAACCAGCAGCGCAAAGGCTGGCACGCGGACGAAATACTCGCCGCCCTCTGCGCCATTCTGCCGCTGAATGTGTGGATCTATGCGGGCGGCCTGAACAATCTCCGCCAGGTCGGAAGAAAATACATCCTGCAAGGCGGCACGCACCGCAACCTCGCGGTCGTCAAGACGCAGGTGGATTTTATTCTCTCGAAGGTGCCTGACGCGGAAGTCGTCGTGCATCCCTACTCCGGCGAGGCCGGGGCCATCGGCGCGGCCCTGGTGGGGCTGGACTGGTGGGAGCGAGGTGGTCAGACCGCCTTTCGGGGATTTGAAACGGTCGAGGGCCTGTCCTACAAAACCATCACCTCGGTCGACACGGTGTGCCACTGGTGCCCGGTCAATTGCCAGCGGAGTTTTATCGACGTGCAGCTGGTGGGAGGCAAGGGACGTCCCTGGAGCAAAGTTCCCGTCAGCGAGGGCTGGGAGCGCGTGGTAGTGAATAATTCCTGCCCCAAGGGCCTGGTCGAGGACGTCAACGAGATGAAGGTCATCCGGACCGGAATCGAGAAGACAAAAGATGCGTATCCGAATATCGCCGACGTGGTTCGGAAGGAAGCCTTCCGCCGCGTCTCCGCCTAAGGATCGTTCGCGGCTCCGCGTCGGAATCCCCAAGGTCCTGAATATTTGGACCACTCATCAATTCTGGGTGGGTTTCCTGAAGGCGCTGGGGGTGTCGTCGGAAAACATCGTTTTCAGTTCGGACACCTCCGAGGAGCAGAACCGCGAATTCGGAAAGGGCCGCGGCACGGTGGATTGCTGCTACCCCGTCAAATGTATGAGCGGCCATTACGGCGAACTCATCTTCGGCCAGAAAAAGAAGATCGACATCCTGTTCAGCCCCATGATTTTCTCGCTGCCCTCCGTCCTGCGCGGCCACGTGGTGGACACCGCTACGTGCAGCCGGGTGGCGGCCGGACCGGAAAACACCAAGGCCGGCTTCCTGAAGGAACGCGATGTCTTTGCCGAAAACGGGATCACCTACGCCGCACCCTTTGTCTGCCTCGGCGACCGGCACATGGCGGCCGAACAACTCCACACCTCCCTGAAGGACGTCTTCGATCTGGACTTGGAGGAAACGCAGCGTGCGGTGCAGGCCGGATATGAAGCGCTGGACAAGTTTGAAGCCAAAGCCCGGGGCCGCAGCCGCGAGATATTGTCCTGGTGCGCGGAGCACGGCAAACCCTGCATCCTGATTCTGGCGCGGCCGTATCACATGGATACAGGCATCGGCCACGAGATCGAAGGCGAATTGCAGGCGCACGGCTATCCCATTCTCTGGCTGCAATACCTGCCCGCCGACGACGATCTGATGAACTGGCTGTTTGCCGAAGACCTCCGCGCCAGGCACATCAAACACCCGCTGGATATCTCCGATGTCTGGACGTCGTCCTACAGCAGCAATACCAATGAGATTCTGTGGGGCGCCAAGGTGGCCGCGCGGTGTCCCTGGATCACCTGCGTGATCCGCCTCTCCAGCTATGAATGCGGGATGGACCAGCCGACCTATACGCCCACGCAGAAGATCGTCGAAGCCACCGGCACGCTGTTCTTCAAATTTGGCGATCTCGACGCTACCAAGCCCACCGGAAGCATCCGCATCCGCGTCGAAACCATCGTCCACTACCTGGCCAAGTATTCGCAGGATATGATCCGCAAGAAACTGGCCCTGCTGCCTCCCGGCGGCCCCTTCCCTGCTATGTCGTCAGGAGAATTGCCCGTAGCACACGAGGCGGTTGTGCCCGTCCGGCCGGATCTGGCATGAGCGCGGATTCTTGCCGTTCCATGAACATGGATTTCTGGGCATGGACGGCTGCGCACGATCCTTATCGTGAGAGACTTCGTTCAAACCACCAGACGGAGAATCCGAGAAGGGCGCTTCCAAGAACGGCAATGCCGACGATGTCCCACGCGACAAACGAAAGCCCGTTCCCTTTCAAAATCACTCCATAACCGAAATCGATGAAGTACCGCAACGGAGAGATCAGGCTGAGCCAGCGCATCCAGCGGCTCATGGCCTCCGGCGGATTCCAAGCTCCCGATAGAAAGATCATGGGTTGCAGGATCAGCAGCATGATCATCATCGCTTGTGCCAGGTTCCGCGCCACGACCGCGATCGCTATTCCCATGCTCGTCATGGCAAAAACGTAGAGCGCGGCAACGCTATAAAACAGTACGAGACTACCTCGGATCGGAACATGGAACACAGGTCTCAAGACCAGGACAAAGCTGAGCACAGACAGGCCGAGCACCAGCACGACGGTAGGGATGATCTTCGCCAGAAAGATTTCTATGGAACGCGCGGGGCTGACGAGCAACTGCTCGAGCGTGCCGTGCTCCTTCTCCCTCACCAAATCGGCTGCTGTCAGCAGCAGCGACACCATCGTGAACATGTTGAAGAGCTCGAGCAGGCTGCTGAACCACGAGCTGAGCATGTTCGGGTTAAATTGCACGCGCACGCGCTGATCGATGCTGGGAAGGCTGCTGAGGCTGAATCCGGCGGCGCTGGCGCGGTGTTCCAGAACCGAGATGGAGTAGTTGCTGGAAATCTCCGCGATGTAGGCGACCGCGATCGTCGCGGGCATGGCGAGAGCGCCATCGGTAATCACCTGGATTTGCGCTTGTCCCGCTCCGTCGATTTTTCGCTGGAAGTCCGGTGGGATCACGACCACAATGGACGCCTTGCCGCTGTCCAGCCACGGGGCGATCTCTTGATCCCGGTTGAGGTATGCCACCGTCTTGAAATAAGGAAGCTGCAGGTGGCTCAGAAACTCGCGGCTTGCCGGGCTTCGGCTCAAGTCGTACACGACGGTCGGGACGTTCGTGATCTCCATCGTCCTGCCGCGTCCCGATGTGAAAATGGCGGCCGTAAATGCCCAAAGCAGAATGATGACCAGCGCACGGTCCCGGAAGATCTGTACGAATTCTTTCCGAATCAGACCGATCAGCCGGCGCACCATCTCAGCCCACCTTCTTCCGGAAGGCGATGATCGCAATCCCATAGACCACGAAAGCGAACGCGAACAGCGTAAGAAAATCGGGGATATAGTAGTAAAATCCCAACCCTTTCAAGAACACGCCGCGCGCCATGCCCATGAAGTACGACGCCGGGATCACGCGGCTGATCATTTGCGCCGAACGATCCATGCTCGCGATGGGAGTGAGCATTCCAGAAAACAGCATCGAGGGGGTCATCAAGCCCACGAAGGTTATCAACATGGCGGCGACTTGCGTCCGGCACAGGACGGAGATGACCAGCCCCAGCCCGACGCAGCAGGAAATGTAAAGCAGCGCCGCCAAAGTCAGCACGAACAAGTTCCCGACGAATCTCACCTGGAACACAACCATGCTGAGCGCAAAAAGAAGAAAATAGTCGGCCAGCGCAACACCAATATACGGCACGGCTTTCCCCACAATCACCTCCCACCGCCGCACGGGCGAGCAGTAGAGATTGAAGATCGTGCCCCGTTCCTTCTCCCGTACGACCACCAGCGCCGCCAGCAAGCTCGGATAAAACATCAGGTTGATTACCAGCAATCCCGGCACAATGGAGTTTTTCGTCTCGAGCGATGGGTTGTACCAGACGCGGCCTTCCACCGACACGGGCATTATATTCGTCGTCACCGCACCTTTTCTCGCGAGATAGTCCGCCGCCAGTTGTGCGTTGAACTGCGCGTCGATGGCCGTAACATAGCCGGTGACCACCAGCGCACGGGTGGCGAAAGAGCCATCCACAAGGATTTGCACCGGGACACCTTGCCCGGCGTTCAGCTTGCGCGAAAAATCCGGCGGGATCACAATCACCGCGCGAACTTTTGCGGATCGAATCATACGGTCGAGCTCTGCAGGATCGCTCACCAACCCCACGAGATGGAAGTACTCCGAATTGGTGAACGAATAGATGTATTCCCGGCTGAGCGAGCTGCGATCCTGATCGTAGAAGGCCACCGGCAGGTTCTTGACATCCAGCACGAAGCCCAATCCGAGAAGAGTCATGACGAGCACAGGCACGGCAATCGCCAGGCCCAAATAGATCGGATCGCGAAGCACCTCCCTCGTCTCCTTGCGTACGATCGCGAGGATGCGACTATGCATGGACTATCTCCGCGCTGTGGATGAAATCGATGAACGTTTCGTCCATCGAGAGAGCAGGCGAACTGATCTCCGCCCCCGTGATGCCGGCGCGGCTCAACAACGACAAGGCCTTGCGCTCGTCGAGCACGGGATCGAGGCTGCGCACGTGAATGCTATCCCCGTAAAGAACAGCCGCAGGAAAACCGGGTACAATGGCGTCGAACGCCACGCGCAACTGCGGCGCGCGAATCGCGAGCATCTTCCCGGAATGGCGCTCCGATGCCTGTTTGAGCGCCGGAGGCGAATCCACTGCGATCAAACGGCCTTGATTCATCAGGCCGAGCCGGTCGCAGTGCGCGGCTTCGTCCATGTAATGCGTCGATACCAACACCGTGACGGAGGATTCGCGTGAGAGCGAGTAAATCAGCTCCCAAAAGTTCCGGCGCGCCGGAGGATCCACGCCCGAGGTGGGCTCATCCAGGAACAGGACCGGCGGTCCGTGCAGCACGGCACAGAGCAGGGACAATCGCTGTCGCAGTCCGGCGGGCAGATCTCCCGCCAATCGTGACTCGAACTCCTCAAGCCCTAGGGACGACATCACATCGCCGAATTTCACGCCCCGCACGCCGTACAGGTCCGCGTAGAGCCGCAAGTTCTGCTTCACGCTCAGATCCCGGTACAGCGAGAAGTGCTGCGACATGTAACCGATCTGCGTCCACACTCGCTCCTTCTCCGTCTTGATGTCCAACTCAGCCACGCGGATTAGGCCGGCGGTCGGCCCTAGGAGTCCGCACATCATTTTGATCAGGGTCGTCTTGCCGGCCCCGTTCGGGCCGAGGAGACCAAAGATCTCTCCACGTTCGACGCGAAGGTCCACGTTGTCTACGGCAACGAATTCGCCGAACCGGCGCGTCACGCTCCGGCATTCGATGGCGATCGGACTGATTCGTTCACGCAACGCGGGAAGAGGAAGTCTGGGCTTTTGCTGTTTCCCCGCTGCCAGCAACTGCAAGAAGACATCTTCGAGAGTTGGCTCCAGGGGCGAGATTTGGCGAACGCCGATCTTCCGGGCAATCAAATCCGATTCGATCTCTTTCAAGTCCCCTCCGAACCGGATGTGGACTTGTTCTCCGAACACTTCGGTGGACGTGACATCGCTTCGATGGCGAAGAATCTCGAGGGCGGCCGTCTGTGGTTCCGCGGTAATCCTGGCGTAGCGTCCTTCTGCCTTCTTCTTGATTTCCGCCGGCGTCCCTTGCCAGAGGATCGCGCCCGAGTGAAGCAGTCCGATCCGATGGCAACGTTCGGCCTCGTCCATGTAAGACGTGCTCAGCAATACAGTCACCTGCCGCTCTTCCACGAGTCGCCGGATGATGTGCCAAAAGTCCTGCCGGGAAATTGGGTCCACTCCTGTGGTGGGCTCGTCCAGAAGAATTAAATCGGGCAAATGGATCAGCGTGCAAATGAGAGCGAGCTTTTGGCGCATCCCGCCGGATAGATTGCCCGCGCGCCGGCTCAGGAATGGCTCGAGCCGGGTCATGCTCAGAAGATCCGCGCGATTCCGCCGATAGGCGTCCTCGGGCAGTTTTCGCAAGTCGCGGAAAAATTCGATGTTCTCACCGGCCGAGAGGCTTTCATACAGGTTTACGCCGAGTCCTTGGGGCATGTAACCGACTTGACTCTTCACCCCCTCAGAGTCGGCGATCACGTTGACTCCGCCCACCGCTACCGAGCCTTGATCGGCGCTCAGCACGCCCGCCAAGATCTGAATGATGCTGGTCTTGCCGGCTCCGTCGGGGCCAATCAGGCCAAATATCTCCCCCCGGCCAACCTGGAAGGAGACGTCTCGGATGGCCTGCACCTTCTTTCGGCGCCCATAAAATCGCCACAGGTTTCGGACGTCAATGGCCGGTTGAGTTCCGGACGTCATTTCGGTCCTTGCGGGGGTGGCGTTGCCTTCCAGTGGATGGCGCCATCGGCGGGCATTCCCGGCTTGAGGATTCCTTCCGGGTTCACAAATGTCAGCTCGACGCCGAATACGAGCTTTACGCGCTCTTCCTTGGTCTCCACATTCTTCGGAGTAAATTCAGCCTGTTCGTAGACTTTGGTGACCCGCGCCTGAAATTTTCTGCCAGGAAAAGCGTCCACGGTCACTTCTGCTGGGTCTCCCAACTTAATCTTCGGGATATCGGGCTCCGGAATGTAGACCTTCACATACAGCCGGTTCATATCCACCATCACGAAAAGGGGAGCACCTGGAGTGACCACGTCGCCCACTTCGACCGGCCTCGCAAGAATCGTCCCGTCCGCCGGAGCGTAGATGTTCCGCTCCGCGATGTTTGCCTGAGCTACAGCGAGCTGTGCCAGGGCAGATTGACGGCTCTGTTGCAACGCTCGCAGTTGCTGAACCTTCAGGCCGACCGTGTCCCTCGCGGCCTCTGCGACCTTGAGATTCGCTTCCGCCTGCGCGAGTTCCTTTTCGGATGCCTCGGCATCGGCTTGGCTTGTCTGGTAGTTCATCGTCGCCGCGTCCAGGGCGCTCTTGGAAACGACGCCTTGGTTGTAGAGGCCCAGCGCGCGCTGATATTCCGCACTCGTGTTGGTCAGCACAGCTTTCGAGTGCGCGAGACGAGCCTTCGCGCTGCTCACACCCGCCTCGGCGGCAGCTACGGAAGCAGCTGTGTTCTTGGTGGTGTAAGCCACGTCGATCGAGGCTTGCTTGATCTGCGCATCCAGAGTGGCAACGCTGGCACGGGCACTGGCAAGCTGCGCGTCGAGCTGGTCGGACTCCAATTCCGCCAGGAGTTGCCCCTTCTTGACGGTATAACCCTCGTCTACGCGCAGGCTCTTGACGCGTCCCTGAATCTCTTTGGGGGCCAGAGTGACTTCGCGTCCCTCGATTCTTCCACTGGCGACGATAACGTCGCGGGGCGGCTTTCGAAGCAGTCCCGGCAAGATTCGCAGCGACAGACCGATCAACGCTGCTCCCGCGACCCCTGCGATGAGGAGAGTCCGCACCCGCCTCTTCGGTCTGGTTCCGCCTCCAGATCCCGGGGCCGGCACTTCCTCAGCCCCCGTCTTCTGGATGGTGGAGTCCAAGCCGATCGCCGGGCCCTTCATCATTTCGATTTTCTCGTGAGTCTCACCCATATAAATAGCCGAATGGCGCGGCTAACCGTATGACCGCTGTCACTGAAGGATGTGACCTGGCTCACAAAACCCGGATCACAAATGCCCTAACACGGGTTGCGGGTTCCCTGCCCTGGGCAGGTCTTGTTCATGATCCGGTACAAGAGTGAATAGCACATCGAGTGTTCTTCGTCTTCGCGGGCGACCAACACTGTGACGCAGATCACTGCGGCGGCGAGGGGGCCCTACTTAGACTAGGTCTAGGTAGTGTGAGTTGAGCCACTACCGTGTCTCGGGTCGCAGCAACTTTTAAGGCCCGGTATCATCTGGCACTTCAGAACGAGAGGGGGAGTCTACAATGCGTACTACGACGCAGCATCACACTTTCGCAACGAGCGTCAATCTTGCGGAGAAGGCGCGAAACGAGATCATCGATATTCTCAATGCTCGCCTGGCGGACACCATCGACCTGAAGACGCAGGCCAAGCAAGCCCACTGGAACGTCAAAGGCATGAACTTCGCTTCCCTGCATCCGCTGTTCGATAGCGTGGCCACTCACCTCGACGATCAGGCCGATCTCGTCGCTGAGCGCATCACGGCGCTGGGAGGAATCGCTCTCGGCACGACCCGGCTGGTGGCGGCCACATCCAGCCTGCCCGAGTATGACCTGAACGCCGCCAGTGGCGAGCAGCATGTCCGGGCGCTGTCCAAGGGATTGGCACAACTGGCTAATGCGGCGCGAATGGCGATCAACCGCGCGGCCGAACTCGGCGATCAGGGCACATCGGATCTGTTCACTGAGATCGTGCGTGCCGCAGACAAGGACTTGTGGTTCCTGGAGGCGCACCTGCAAGGCTGATCTCTGGCGGATGCGGCCAGCCAAGAATGGCAGGGCTCGATTGCGTGTGGGCACATCCGATCCAGCGCCTGCCTTTACAGCGAGGACAGAAGAAACCCGCCGTCGACCACGACGGTCTGGCCGGTCATGTACGAGCCTTGATCGCAGGCCATGAGCAGCGCCACGTCGGCGATTTCACGCGGCTGCCCGATGCGCGGGATGGGCTGCCGGGCAAACAGGTCGGCGCTGCGCTGCGCGTCCTTCCAGTAATACTCGCTCAGCGAGGTCTGAATCAGGCCGGGCGCAATCGCGTTCACGCGCACGCCTTGGGGCCCCAATTCCAGCGCGTAGGACTGCGTCATCATGATGAGAGCGGCCTTGGTCATACTGTAGAGCAGGCTGTGATGTTGCGGGCGCAGGCCCGACATCGAAGCGATGTTGATAATCGACCCGGAGCCGCGCGCGCACATTCCCGGAGCCACCAGCTTCACCAAGCGAAACGCGCTCTTCAGATTGACGTCCACCATCTTGTCAAACTGCGTCTCGTCCATATCGAGGCATGGCCCGTGCGCGAGGTTGGTTCCGGCGTTGTTCACCAGAATGTCCACGCGTCCGAACTCGCGCGTGGCCGCTGCCACCATGCTCTCGATCTCCTCCAGCCGGCCGACGTGGCATGCCATGGGCTTCGCCGCCGGACCGATCTCCCGCGCCACCTGGTCGAGCGTTTCCTGCTTGCGCCCGCAGATCACCACCCGAGCGCCCTCGCGCGCAAACGCCTCGGCAATCGCTCTTCCGATGCCGCGGCTGGCTCCCGTGACAATCGCGATCTTTTCCTCGAGTAGGCCCACGATTCGCACTCCCGTCTTCCCTGCTAAAGCCTCGTCAGACTGGCAGAGTGTACCGCACTCGTTCCGCACCGTAAAACGGAACGGCGAACGTACAGGAGAGATGAAGCGGCGATCCGTGCATGCGTTGCGAATCGCCGGCGGGCCGGGCCGTCAGGCGGCAGCGGAATGAACCCGTGGCCAGGGTTTGCGTTGCTGGTAACTGCGCGCCAGCTCGAGGTAGATGCCGATGTCGCGGTCGAGGTCCGATTGCGTCCCATCGAAGTAGAAATTGCGGATCGGGATTCCGGCGTTGTCGCGGCTGACGCGGGGGTAGATGGCCTCGCAGACAATCCCGTTCATGCATGTAAACGGGCTGATGTCGATCACCCCGTCCAGACCCTTGCGGGCGAAATAGATGGCTTTCCCGATGTTCACGACCATCTCGCCCGAAGTGCCCGCCGCCGGAAGGTACGGCTCGGCGTAGTCGAGCACCTCCTGAATGTCGTCGGGCTCCTCGTATCCGTGAAACTCATCCTGAAACAGAGACGCCAGGTCGTGCTCATCCTTCTTCTGGACGTACTCGCGAATGCGTGACGCCAGCGCCGCTTTCGAATACCGGCCTCCCTGGAGCCGGAACATGCGCGAGGCCTCCGAATTGGTGTACCAGATCCATTCGGACATATCGTTCATCCACACTTCGGCGCCCGCCTCTTCCAGCCGCCGGACCAAATCTTCATTACTAAAGGTATTCAGCCGGCAAAAGATCTCCCCCACGATCCCGATCAAGGGACGCACGTAACCGTTGCGCCTGGGAAGCATGCGGAACAGGGCGCGGGCGCGGGAAAGACATTCGCGAAGACGTTCCATCTGTGCGCCCCAGCTGCCATGGTTACGTTCGAGGACGCGGCAGAGGTCGCGCACACACTCCTCGTGGACCGCATCCGCGGCGCCAGGAATGGCTCCATAGGGCCGCGTCTTCAGCAGCAGTTTCCGTAAAATGTCCGAGGCGACAATGGCCCGCCACCCACTCCTCACAAAGTTCGTGGAATTCTTCCCGAAGTCGCTGTAACCGTTTTCGAATGACGGCGAAAGCAGCGTGACCTCGGAATAGCCCAGCGTCGCCAGGATCGATCGGAAGTACGGCAAATACTGTCCAAAGCGGCATGGGCCCTGCCCCGTCGCCATCAGGAACGCGGTTTTGCCCGGGTCGGATCCCGGCTGCTCCAGCACTTTCAAGTAATCGCCCAGCACGACTTTGGTCGGATAACACTCGTCGCCATTGGTGTGGCGCGCGCCGAGTTCGCGCGTGCGCGCGTCCGACGGTGGCGTGCATTCCGCATCCACGCCCAGCGACCGGAACACGGCGGCCAGTGCGCGTGCGGGCCCCTCGGCCATGCGCGGCAGCCAGATCTTTTTTCCGGCCAGCGGCCCAGGCGGCGCCGGGATGGCGCGGCGGCTCAGTTGGGAGAAGAGCATCGCAAGACCCCCTTGCTGTCGAGATAGGCCTCGCACCGCGTCAGATAACCGGCGTCGTTGCCGTGCCCGTCGAATTGCAGCACCAGGAATGGAGCGCCGGCCACATCGCGCAGGAAGTGCTTGATAAACGAATCCGGCCCGCACTTGAAGTTCGTGACGTAGAGAATATGGAAGTTCGGGTGGAGGCGGGCGAAGCGCCCCGCCTCCAGAATGCGCCGCCCGGAATTCCAAAACATGTTCGAATGCAGGTCGTCACTCGCAAGCTCATCCAGCGGCAGAAAGTCGAGCGGTACCACGTTCACGCCATACAGGTCGCGCAGCTTCCGCGGAATATCGCAATTGCTGCTGCGGTCGTAAATATTGTACGGCCGGCCGACCACTAGGACCGCGGGCTCGCGCGTCTCGTCGAGCACGGCGCAGGCCTCGCGCCCCGCCGCGACCAGCCGCCGGGTGAAGGCCGCCTGCGCCTCGTAGGCGGCGTCCACGCCCGCGTCGCTCGCCTTGCGGCTCACGCCCAGGCCCGCGAAGCAGTCCGCCAGTTGACGCTTCACAGGATCGCGGCCCAGCCGGAAATGGACTGTCGGCGCCAAAACCTTCTGCGCGCACGGGAAAATTGCCGGAGCGGAGCGCACGACAAACGGAAGCGTCTGATTCCAGGGACACAGCTGCGAGGCGATGGGGGACGCTGGCGCTTCCATGTCCACGACGTTGGGCAACAGCACATAGTCCAGGGGACGATCGCCCGCGCTTTCCTCCAGCAGCTTCTGCACGTGTCCGTGCGCAATCTGCACCGGAAAACACGGTTCGGCCACGCTCAACTCCGAGCCGCGGGTGGCGATATGGCGGTCCGTGGGATCGGAGAGCACCACTTCAAACCCCAGCGTCTCCAGATAGGCGCGCCAGAACGGAAACCGGTCGTAGAAGTACATTCCCTGCGGAACGCCGATGCGCATCGATCGCGAGGGCGCGCGCGCTCCATTGCCTTCCGGCCGCGCCCGATGGCCGTCGCGCAACACTTCATCGCGAAAAGCCAGCAGATCCACGATCACCGGCTGGCGATCTGTCCTCACTCGCTTGCGGAACTTGTCCGAGCATTTATCGCCCCAATACGTTTTCCGGCCTTCGACCGTGATCTCCTTCATGTCGCAGTAGTTCGAGCAGGCCTTGCACACGAATTCGCGCGTTGCAAAGGGCGTGCGCTCCAGATCGAAGCCGCGGAACGTCGAAATCCCCTGCCCCGGATCCAGCGGACGCCGCGCGCCGCCATCCTGCGTGGCGTGCGCGCGGGCTCTGGCTCGTATCACCTGCTGCGCGATCAATGCCATCCCGATGGCGCCGATGATCCCGTTGTGCGGCGGCACAATGATGCGCTTGCCCAGCAGCCGGGAGAACGCCGCCGCGACCGCGTCGTTGTACGCCGTGCCGCCCTGAAAGTAGATCACGTTGCCGATCTTGCGGCCCCGCACGACGCGGTTCAGGTAGTTCAAGGCGACCGAGTAGGCCAGCCCGGCGGTGAGATCTTCCAGTTTCGCGCCGCGCTGCATCGCGCCGGTGACGTCCCGCTCCATGAATACCGTGCAGCGCTCGCCCAGCCTCGCGGGCGCGCCCGATGCCAGAGCCAGGCGCGCGAATTCATCCTTGATCTGAATCCCCATGCGCTCGGCCTGCTCCTCCAGGAACGAGCCGGTGCCCGCGGCGCAGGCTTCGTTCATGGCGAAGTCCACCACGACTCCGCGGTCGAGCGAGATGAATTTCGAATCCTGCCCGCCGATTTCGAAAATCGTATCCACCGGGCCGAGGGCGTTGGCCGCGTCGCCCCCGTCCGCGCCCGAGGCTGCGCGCCCCAGCACCAGCGTGTTGTGGACATAGACCGCTCCGGTCTTGTGCGCGGTGATCTCGTCGTTGACGGTGTCCGCCCCGACCAACTCTCCGATCAGCTCGCGTCCCGAGCCCGTCGTGCCCACGCCGCGCACGTCAATGCGCGCGCCAAGAAGCTGGTCGATTTCCCGGAGCCCGTCCTGGACCACTTCGACCGGCCGGCCCGCGGTTCGCAGATAGATGCCGTGCAGCAGGCACCCCGCTTCGTCCAGCACGGCAAGATTGGTGCTCACCGAGCCAACGTCAATCCCGAGAAACACGGGCAGCCTTTGCTCACTCCCGGCGGGCAAGGGCTCGGTCCTCGAAGCCTCGCAATGATCGCGGAGCAGCAGGACATTCTCCAGCCCGAGCGGTTCATGTGCGGACAAGGCGGCCGAATCGCGCCCGGCGGCAGTGGCCCCCGTCATCACGCGACTTGTCCCGGACGCTTCCTTGCGCCACGCGGCATCTTCCAGCAACGCCGCGCCGATGGCGCCGAGCCACGCGTACAGTTCCGGCACCATGATTTCCGCCGGACCGAGATGGAATGCATCCGCCAGAGCTTGCGTCACCCCGGCGTTCTGCGATACGCCGCCGACAAACGCAACCGGCGGGACCACCTTCTTGCCCCGCACAATGTTGCTCTTGAAATTCCGCGCCACCGCTTCGCACAGTCCCTTCAGCACTTCATCGGTGGCATAGCCCTTCTGCTGGGCATGGATCATGTCCGACTTCGCGAAGACGGAGCACCGCCCGGCAATCCGCGCGGCCGTCTTCGCCTGCGACACGATCGCGCCGATTTCTTCCACGCGATACCGCAGCCGCGAAGCCTGCTGGTCGATGAACGACCCGGTTCCCGCCGCGCACTCCCCGCTGGTCGAGTAATCCAGAATGCCCCCGCCGAATTGTTCCCGCGGATGCGCCGCGGTGCTGGATTCAGGCCCGGAGTTGTCCAGCAGCATGTACTTCGAGCTCTCCCCTCCCATCTCGAAGATCGTGCGCACACGGGGATAGCACGCCGACGTTCCCCTGGCAATGGCCTTGAACTCGTTCTCGTAAGCGATGCCCAGCAGTTCCGCCACTTTTCGCCCGCACATGCCGGTCACGCGAATTTGCTGGCGGTCCACATCTCCGAAGGCGGCAAAAAAGCCATCGAGCAGATCCTGGGCAGCCTGCGTGGGATTGCCAAAAGTGCGGAGGTAGTCGGAGATGAGGAGGTTCAGGCCTGTGTGCGGTACCAATTCGGGAGAAACAACATGGAAGCCCTTCGATTCCGCGCCCGGCCAGGCACAGCCTCGGAACCGATCGGCCTCGCCGACCGCTGCCAGCTTGACGCTCACGCTTCCGACGTCAAGACCGAGTCGTATCCCCATGCTCGCACGCCCCCAAGGCCTGTGATGGCTCCGGCAGGCATCTTCTCCCAACTCGCCTAGCGCTGTTTGTGAGCCGCCTCACGGGACGCGGTGACCTCGGTCACAACGAACCCACGCCCCGCCGCAAACTCTCGAACCGCCCCAGGCGCCGGAGTGCCTCAACGTACGCTGGATTGCGCCCGCAAACTCGTATATTGTTCGACCGAGCGACCGGGCGGGAACGGGTCGCGCTCGATATATACCATACTGGCGAAAAAAAGAGGTGATTGCGCATGGCCATGGTCAGCGGCGGAGAGCTTCTCGTTCGGACCTTGCTCAAGGCAAACGTGACAAATATTTTCGCGCTCCACGGCGCGCACTTGGAGACCATCTTCCAATCCTGCCTGGACCATCACATCCGGCTGATCGACACGCGCCACGAAATGGCCGCGGGGCACGCCGCCGAATCCTACGCCCGCTGCACCCGCGGCCTGGGCGTGGCCATGGCGACCGCCGGTCCCGGTTTCACCAACATCATCACCTCGATCACCAACGCCTATCTGGACCGCACTCCGGTGCTCTACATCACCGGCTCCGCCGGTCTGAGCGAAGCCGAGACCAACAGCCTGCAATCCGGCTTCGATCAAGTGGGAGTCGCGACGCCCATCACGAAGTGGGCCCACCGCATCACCGTGGCGAACCAGATTCCCCGCCTCGTCGCCCAGGCCATCCGCCTGGCGACGTCCGGACCCACCGGTCCCGTCCTGTTGGACATGCCCATGGACGTGCTGACGGCGCAGATCGAAGAAACCTCGTGCCCCATCCCTGAAAATGTGCTCGTCGACGTGACGCCGCAGCCGCACGCGCGAGCCGTCGAACAAGCCATCGAGTTGCTGGCGGGCGCGGCCCGCCCGGCCATCATGGTGGGAGCCGGCGCCTATCAATGCGGCGCGGGAGAGGAATTGCGGGCCTTCGTCGACGCCACCGGCATTCCCGTTTTCTCTGACTTTCAGGCGCACGGGCTGCTGCCCAGCAATCACCCGCTATATGGCGGCACGTTCCACAAAATGGCCGATCTTTCCGCGCCGAATCAGCGCCCGGACGTGATCCTCGCCCTCGGCGTCCGCTTCGGTCTCTTTACCTTGGGCATGAACGACATGGTGGTGCCGCTGGCGGCCAAAATCATCCACGTGGAAATCGATCCCAAGGAAATCGGCCGGATCAGGCAGGCGGCGGTTCCCATCGTCGCCGACTCGCGGGAAACCCTGCGCGCCCTGAACGCGCGCGCCAAATCGCAAAAGTGGAGAGATTACACCGGCTGGCAGCAGATGATTCGCGATGCCAAGGCCGAGCGCCGCAAGCGCGCCCAGGCCGACCTGAATCGCACGACCTCGCCCATTCATCCACTGCAAGCAGTGGCCGCGATCGTCGACAACATCAACGAAGACGCCATCGTCGTCGGCGATGGAGCCGAGGCCTATCACTGGATGAACGAAGTAATCCGCCAGAACCATCCGGGAAGCTACATCACTCATGGTTTTCTGGGAGCGGTGGGATTTGGCCTGGGCCTCGCGATTGGCGCCCAGGCCGCAAATCCGAAGCGCCAGGTTCTGTGCCTGGTCGGAGACGGCGCCATCGGCTTTACCATCACCGAATTCGACACCATGATGCGCCATCAACTGCCCATCGTGGCCGTGGTGATGAACAATCACAGCTGGGCGGCGTCCCAGCACTTTCAGGAAATTGTTTCGGGAGCCAATCGCGTGACGGCTACGACCCTGCGGGACGTCCGGTATCACGATGTCGCCGCGGCCTTCGGCTGCCACGGCCAGCACGTCACCAAAATCCAGGACCTCGGGCCCGCCATCAAGGCCGCGTTCGCCAGCGGCAAGCCGGCCTGCATCAACGTGGCGATCGACCTCGCGCCCCTGCCCCCGGAGTTGCACCTGCTCATGGCGCGCCACTAGCGTTGCGTCCCGCAAATCACTGGCCATCGTTCGCGAATCGTAGTCCGCTGTAGGGGCGCTGCTTGCTGCGCCCCGCTCAGCTGCAGGATTCGCAGCCTGTTTCGGGGACACTGCTCTCGCAAGTAGCCGAGAAGTAGGCGGCTGCGGCGATGCGGCTGCATCCCGCGCCGAAAGCGCTCTCTATCTCACGCTCGGAGGGGGCGTCCGAACCTCTCGCTCGGCGGCGGACGGATCGGCCTTGCTCGCATCATCCAGCAGGCGAACAGCGTCGGGACTCAGCTTCAGCTTCGTCGCCCCAATCAATTCCTGCAGTTGATCGAGATTCGTGGCGCTGGCGATGGGCGCGGTGACCCCGTGCGCCACCAGCCATGCCAGCGACACCTGTGCCAGCGTGGCGCCCAGATCCTTCGACACGATGTCCAGCGCCGCCAGGATGCGGAATCCGCGCTCGTTCATCATATCCTTCACCCGATAGCCGCGCGCCTTGCCCTCCAGGTCTTTCGCCGAGCGGTATTTTCCTGTGAGAAATCCGCTGGCCAGCGAAAAATAACTGAGCACGCCCAGATTTTCGCGCCGGCAAAGGTTCGCCATCTCGCCCTCGAACTCCGCGCGGTCGTAGAGGTTGTACCAGGGCTGCAGCGTCTCATATCGTGGCAGGCCCTTGGCGGCGCTGACTCGAAGCGCCTCCGCCAGGCGCCCCGCCTTGTAATTGGACGCTCCGATGGCCCGCACTTTTCCGGCGCGCATCAGTTGCGCATAGGTCTCCAGCGTTTCCTCCAGCGGCGTTTCGGCGTCGTCCCGGTGGGACTGATAGAGGTCGATGTAATCCGTCTTCAGCCGCGCCAGAGAGCGGTCCACGGCCCGCAGGATGTAGGCCCGGGACAGCCCCTTGTCTTCGGGGCCCATCTCCACGCCGACCTTGGTGGCGATCACCACCTTGTCGCGGCCGCCGCGCTGCTGCAGCCAGTTGCCGATGATCGTTTCGGACTCGCCGCCCTTGTGCCCCGGAAGCCAGCGCGAGTAGACGTCGGCCGTATCGATCAAGTTCAGCCCCGCCGCCACAAACGCGTCGAGCAATTGGAACGAGGTCGGCTCGTCGGCGGTCCATCCGAAGATGTTCCCTCCAAAAGACAGAGGCCCCACTTCCAGCCCTGAATTTCCCAGTGCGCGCCTGATCACGTCTCGTCTCCCACCCGTATGGGTCTTGGTATCGGTCCTGGCTGCGATTAGATCTCGCCCTTGGCCATCTGCCCGGCGATGTACTCCGCCTGCCGGATGGCCAGAGCGACAATCGTCAGCGTCGGATTCTCGCCACCGCTCGATGGAAACTGGCTCCCGTCCGACACGAACAGATTCTTGACATCGTGCGCCTGCCCGAAGCGATTGACCACGCCCTCCTGCGGCTTTTCCGACATGCGGGCCGTGCCCATGTTGTGGGTCGAGGGAAACGGCGGGACGCGCACGGTCCTCTTCGCGCCGATCGAATGGTAGAGGGCCTCGGCCTGCGCGAAACCGTGGTTCCGCATCGCCACGTCATTGGGATGGTCGTCGCAGTGAATGTTCGGAATGGGCATGCCGAAGCGGTCTTTCCGTTCCCCGTGCAGCGTGATCCGGTTGGTTCCGCGCGGCATGTCCTCGCCGATGATCCACACGCCCGCGGCATTGGCGTACTTCTCGACGATCGATGCCCGGTCGCGCCCCCAGCCCCCCTCCACATTCTGCGCGAAGCCCGGAAAGCTTTGTGGCAGCAGCTCCAACTGGTACCCGCCGGCAAAACCCCGCTTCGGATTGTGAGCCGCCTCGTCCATGACGATCCCGGATTGCGCCGTGCCCCGGTACATGTGCACCGGCTTGTCGAACACGGCGAACACCGTTCCCGTGGTGTGCCGCATGTAGTATTTCCCCACATGCCCGGAGGAATTTCCCAGGCCCTGCGGAAATCGGCTCGATTGTGAATTGAGCAGCAGGCGCGGGGTTTCAATGGCATTGCCCGCGACGGCCACCAGCCGCGCCTTCTGCCGTTGCAGCGTGCCGTTGCGGTCCGCGTACACCACGCCGGTCACCTTGCCCGCCGCGTCGTGCTCGATGCGGATCGCCTGCGCTTGGGCGCGGACCTCGGCTTTCCCGGTCGCTTCCGCCCGCGGAATTTCGGTGTAGAGCGTCGCCCACTTCGCCCCAAACGTGCAACCCTGTACGCAGAACCCGGTCTGCTGGCATCCCGCGCGTCCGTCGCGCGGCGCCGGATTGATCGCCATCGTCGGCACGCCGTACTTCGTGTAGCCGACCTTCTTCGCCCCCGCGAACAGCACCTTGCCATGGTTGCTGACGGGCAGGAGCGGAATCCCGTGCGTCCCGCTCACTCCCATCTTTAATTCAGCGCGATCGTAATAGGGCTCCATCTCCTTCAGGTCCACGGGCCAGTCGACCAGATCCGCGCCCGCGACGTCGCCGTACATCGTCCTGGTCTTGAATTCGTGCTCCTGAAAACGCAGCGCCACCCCGCCCCAGTGGTTCGTCGATCCGCCCACGAGTTTGCAAATCCAGACGGGCAGATCCGGCGACGACGTCGCCACCGACCAGCTGCCCGTCGTGGTCCGCGGGTCGAGCCACGTAAACGCGGCGAACGCCTCGCTGTCGTCGTTCTTGTACTCATTCATCTCGATGCGCTTCCCGGCTTCCAGCACCACCACCGGAACGCCCTTCTGCGCCAGCTCGTTGGCCAGCGTCCCGCCGCCGGCGCCCGAGCCGATGATGACCACAACCGATGAATCATTCAGATCAAATTTGGCGGCCATTTCCTGCCTCCCGAGATGTCCCGGCTATGGCCGGGTGCTGCCAGCTCATGCGCCTTGTTGCTACCGCTGCGCAGTTCTCATTTGGCGTCACAGCCAATCCAGATCGTTGAACCCGCGGTGCAGGTAGCCACCCAACAGCGACGACGGCCCCTCGTAGCCGAACTTCGGCCACAGCGCCGGCTGGTTGTACAGCGAGACGACGGTCGTGCCGTACACCTTCTTGAAAAACGCGCCACCTTCGATCTGCTTGACCACGGCCACGCGCGCCTTCTCATCGGCCACATCGGCATACGCCTTGGCACCGGCGGCGCCCGCCAGCCGGTTCAGCTCGCCGATCCCATCGGCCAACAGCTTTTTCGCCGATCTGTTCTTCACTGCCTCCGCATTGAGAGGCGCGACGGCCTTCGCGTAGAACGCATCCTCCAGCCGGTCGTGCGGGAAAAGATCGCGCACGAACTTCGCCAGCGTTCGCATTTCTTCGGGCGTCAACCCCGGAGTCCCGGCCGCCGCCGCTGCATTCGAATTCGTCAGAATGGATGTCCCGGTCACCGCGACGGCCGCGATGGTCGCCGCGCCGCCCGCCAGGAAGCCGCGCCGCGACAGCTTGCTCGCCCATTCCAGCAGTCTCATCGTGTCCCCTCCTCCCCCACCCGTTCTAAACTGCAGAGCTTGCTCGGCCAGGTCCCTCGGTGTCAAGTGCGGATTCAGGGAGGTAGGAATACCATCGCCGCGGCCGCGCCCCGCCAGGATCCTCACTCGACCGGCCCCAGGAAATCCCCGGAAACCTCTGGTATCATCGTAACGTTTGGCGCTGTGACCGCGTCTAAATTTCAGGAGACCACCACACTATGAACGCAGCGAAGAAGGGTCGTGGGTTCAGCAGCAGAGTTTCCGGCCTCGGCGGATTGCTCCTCGTGGGCCTCTTGATGGCCGGCGCCATCACCTGGTACGCCGGTGGTGCGATCAGCACGGCGCGCGCCGCCGCCGCCCCCAAAAGCGCCATGGATGGCGTCTACACCGCCGCGCAGGCCGCGCAAGGCAAGACCGCGTACAGCGAAAGCTGCGGCGGGTGTCACATGGAAGATTTGAGCGGCAGCGGCCAAGCCCCGCCGCTGGCCGGCGACGGGTTCTCACAGTATTGGGACGGCCAGACGGTGTTTGCCCTGTTCGATCTCACTCAAACCACCATGCCGCAGGACAAACCCGGCAGCCTCACCCCCGAGGCCTATCTGGGCATCGTCGCCTATATGCTGCAAGCCAACAGTTATCCGGCGGGGACCGAGCCACTCAAGAACGACCCCGACGAGCTGAAGAACATCGTCATCGGCAAGAAAGCAGCCACGAAATAGCGGCTAATCGGGAGTTGGCGTGTACCAACAGCTACGGGACCAGCGCCCTTCCTGACCAGCAACAGCTAGTAGATGTCCTTCGCCTCCACCTGAATCTTGGAGAGGCTCAGAAGAAAGAGACACATGCTTGCATAGTCGCTTTTCCCGGGGCTCCATCTGTCAACAACGTGATAAACACCGCTGTGGACTCCTTCCATTATCCACTGTGCCCCGTCGTTGGCTCCTCCCGGACCGCGAGTCGGCGAAGTCCAAAATCCAGCTTTCTGCGAGAGGTTTATAAACTGCTGTACTTGTGCTTTGGGAATGTCCACAGATTCATTCCAAGTCATAACCCCGGTCCTGTATCCACCAGTGCCACTTGTCACCTTTCCTGTTAAAGATCCGCTGCCGTCGGGCCGAATTGTCAGGCGGATTGCAATCGGATGGTGAAACGTGCGAAGCCAAAGAAAGCGATAAGCGACGAGCGATCTGTCTTTGGAGGCTTCAAGAAATGAGGGCTCATGCATCGCTCGAAGGTACGTTGAGTACCATCGCGCCGCAAAGTCCTTGAAAGAGCGGCTATCCGAGGAATCCCCGAAGATTCCTTTTGGGAAATATTGCGGATGGGCGTCAGGCGGACTGTTCAGTAGGCTTGGGACTGTGGTTTTGGGCTGCTTCTTGGTTTGAGGCCAACCCGCAGCAACACTAATTCCGACGATTAAGCAAAGCACTGTCACTTTCGGACGCATTCGCATATCTGATAGGACACCACTCTAACGATCTGTGTTCCCATCCCGGTGAACGAATAGTGACCTTTCCAGACATGTCTGGTAAACGCGCTCGGGACCGCTTCCTGCTATTCGGCGGAAAAGGCCAGCAGGACGTTGCCTGCCTGCGCCCCGCTGAGCACCGAGTATCCGGAACCAACGAAGAGCATCCCTCCGGCGATGGTCGGCCCGGCGGAGCCCATCCCGCCGCCGTGGGCGCGCACGCCATTCACCGTCGGGAACTCCTGGGCGGTATTGAATTGCCACAGGATTTTGCCGTCTTCGGCCGCCAGGGCGTGCAATCTTCCGTCAAAGCCGCCGCTGAAGATCACACCCGGAATCGCGCTGATCGCCGCGGACTGTCCCGCGTCCTGATCGGTCGGCTTGCGTCCGGCGGCGAGCAGCGGCGTGAACCACACGCGTTCGCCCGTCGCCAGGCGCACCGCCACCATGCCCCCGCTGTGCAGCGCGAAGTAAACATTCTGTTCGTCGGCGGCTCCCCCGAACACAATCAGCCCGAGCGAGTCCGGCACCGGGTCACTGGCCGCCAGCAGGTTCGTTTTCCACACCAGCGCGCCGTTGCGGTCCGGGTCGAAGCCAAAAATCGTGCCGCTCTTCTGCCCGGCCACCAGAATCCGGTGCCCGTTCGGCAGCGTGCGCAGGATCGGCGAGGCGCCGAAATCCCAATCCGGACCCACGTGCTTCGGGCAGTTTTCCGAGCGGTTGAGGGTTGTTCTCTGCACAGTCCCCCAGGAAGGCGTCATTCGCAAGGCCCTGGAACGACCAGAGGATCTTCCCGCTCGTCATGTCGAGCGCCACGATCGCATCGGAATACTTCGGCACGGGCTCGGTCTCCGCGTCGCCCGTGCCAAAGTAGATGGCATGGCGCTTCGCGTCCACCGTCGGCGTGCTCCACACGGAAATGCCCGCCGGGGCCCAGAGTTGCGTGCCCTTGGAATTCTTCTTCACCGGTTTCGGCTCTTCCGGAACCATGTAGCGCTTCCAGAGCTGCCGCCCGGTATTCGCGTCGAGCGCCAGCACGCTGCCGCGGAACGTGCAGCAAGGGTAGTCCTCGTTCGATCCGGAAAAACCCTCCCACGCCGAGATGGGAACGAACACCCGACCGCCCGATACCGCCGGTGCGCCGGTGACGCGCCCCGCCACGTGCTCCTCCACGCGGCGCGTCCACAGCAGACTCCCATTCGCGGCATCCACCGCATACACGTTGGCCTTCAAATCGCCGAAGTACGCAGCGTGCTTGGCCGCGCCTTGGGTCTGGATCGGCGCTATGGTGATCGCGTTGCGCACGGCCGCCTTGGCCTGGAATGACCAGTAGACGCAGCCCGTGCGGGCATCGAGCGAGTACACGTAACCGTTGTCGCTCCCGACGAACACGCGCCCGCCCACAATCGTGGGCTGCCCGTAGGCCGACACGCCCCCGGGAAAACCGAACGCCCATTTCACCTTCAGGCGAGGCACCTGGCCGGCCGTGAGCCCGGCCGCTTTCGCCGTCTGATAGCGTGTGTTCGCCACATCCACGCCCCAGCCGTTCCATGCCGGCCCGGCCAGGACATCGAAGGCCGGATTGCTCGCGCACCGATTCGACATCGTCTTCGCATCGCCCAGCGCGGCGCTTCCCAGCGGCCGGCCGCTCAACGCCTCCGCCACCCGGCGCTTCTGTTCGTCGGTGAGCGACTTGCCGATCACCGGGGCCATGGACCCCGTGCTCAACGCATCATAAATAGCTTCCGGCGTCATTTGTCTGAGCGCGGCGGGGTCCGGGGCGCGGTTCGTGGAAGCGGGGTTGCCGTGGCAGGAGGTGCACTTCGTCTGAAAAATACTGAAGCCGAACTCCGTGCCCAGCGCCGGCGCCGGCGCGGGTTGCGTCTCCTGCTTTGCCTGCGCGGTACAACGCGGCGCCACTACGGCGCACGCGCACGTCAAAATGCACAGCCAGAGCAAATGCCGCTTCCTGTCTCTCATGTATGTTTTCCCCTCGAGGCCTACTCCGCCGCAAACGCCAGCAGAACATTGCCGGGCATCGCGCCGCCAAACATCACGTATCCCGACGGCACGTAGACCATTCCCTTCACCACCGTCGCGCCCGGGCCGCCCATCGACCCGCCGCGCGCCGTGACCCCATTCACGGCCTTGAACTCCTGCGCCGTATTGAACTGCCAGATCACCTTGCCGTCGCTGGTGGAAAGCGCCCGGAAGATGCCGTCCCACCCGCCCGTGAAGACAACGCCGGGAATGCCGGTCGCTGCCGCGGACTGCCCGTAACGCAGCCCCGCCTTGGTGCGCGGTTCGCCGATCGCGTTCGGAGGACCCAGCTCTTCGAGCGATTCCAGCCGCGTCGTCCACAGCTTCTGTCCCTTCGCCAGATCGATGGCCACAAACGTGCCGTCCTCGAGCCCCAGATAGATGTTGCGGCTATCCGACGCCCCTCCCAGCGCGATCAGTCCGTTCGTGGCGGCCTTCTGGTCCGTCAGACTCAGCTTCCAAATCATGGCGCCGCCGCGATCCGGGTCCAGCGCAAACACCGTCCCGCTCTTGGGTGTAACCACTACGATCGACCGGCCATCCGCCAGATTCACCAAAATCGGAGACGCTCCAATGTCGTGGTCCGGTCCCAGGTTCTTCGGGCAATTGGCGTTGGGCGCGGGCGATGGACATCCGAGGATCCATGCATCGTCCGCCAGCGTCTGGAACGACCAGAGAATCTTTCCGCTCTTCAGGTCCATCGCCTCGGCGGCGTCCGTCATCTTGCTCGCCGGCTCCGTGTAGGCATCGCCCGTTCCGATGTACAGCACGCCGCGCTTGGCATCGATCGTCGGCGAATCCCACACCGCGCCGCCCGCCGGCCCCCACAACTGCACCCCGCTCTCATTCTTCTTCGTCGGCTTGGGTTCCTCGGGAATGGTGTACGACTTCCAAATCCGGCGTCCGGTGCCGGCATCATACGCGACAATGCTGCCGCGGAACGTACAGCATCCGTACGACGGAAGCGGCGCCACCACTTCCTCACCCGACGATACGGGCACGTACAGGCGGCCCCGGTACAGCGCCGGTGCGCCGCTGATCTTCGCCGTCATGTGGTCATCGGCCCGAGCCGTCCAGAGCTGCTTGCCCGTCGCGGCATCGAGCGCGTACACGTTCGTGCGCATGTCCCCGATGTAGACTGCGTATTTTGCCCCGCCGTGTCCCTTCACCGGGCCGATCACCGGCGCCGTGCGCACTCCAACTTTCGCCTGAAACGACCAGTAAACGCATCCGCTCGCCGCATCCAGGGAATAAAAATAACCGTTGTCGCTGCCCACAAACACCCGCCCCGCCACCACGGTTGGTTGTCCGTATGCCGTTCCCCCGCCGGGAAAGCCAAACGCCCATTTCAGCTTCAGGTGCGGAACCTGCTCCGCGGAAAGCCCCGCGGTTGCCGCGGGCGCGAACCTCGTATTCGCCTGATCCGCACTCCAGCCGTTCCACGACGCCCCCGCAAACGGATCGCTGAGCGGAGGATTGCTGGCGCAGTGATTGAGCATCTTCTCGGCGCTGCCCGAGCGGGTCAGGTCCATTGGCCGTCCCCCCAAATACTCCGCCACGTCCCGCTTTTCCTCGTCCGTCAGCTTCTGCGCCGGAACGGTCATCGCGCCGCCCGTCATTTGGGCATAGATGGCTTCCGGCGCCAGCTCCATCAGCTGTTTCAGATCGGGTACGCGCCCCTGTGTGTTGGCACTTGCGTGGCAGGAGGCGCAACTCCGGTCATAGACCGCCTCGCCGGGCGCTTTCGGGATGATGTCCGGGCCATCCGCGCGCGCCGGCGCCGCCGCCAGAAAGACCACTCCCGCCGCAATCCAGAGCGCGCTCGTGCGCATCCACGCCTTCATCATCGTTTCCTCCACCCGGAATTTTCCCCGCGGAAAGGCTAAGCTTCTCACACACCCCGGCTCAGGTCGAGTGGGAAGTCGAGGATGTAGAAGAGGAAAAGGAAGTAAAGAAAAAGTAGAAAAATCAGCCCGAATTTCTCACCAGCAAACCACGGTTAAAACCCCATCACACTCCCCGCCGTCATTCTGAGACCACCCGATCAGGATGGGCGAAGAATCTCAGCGCCGCTCCCAAGTACAGCGTGTCTTTCGTGCTCTTTCGCGCTGCACGTTGTGTTTCCTGCTCATCCCCGGAAGCGCCCGGGACACGGCCGCCCGCCACAATCAATCGAGGATTTCGAAGCGGAACTCTTCGATGACGGGATTGGTAAGAACGTCCTTCGCGATGCGCTCGGCCTGCTTGGTCGCTTCTTCGCGGCTCAGCCCGCCCAGATCGAGCACGAAAAATTTCCCCTGCCGCACTTCCCGCACCTTGTCGTAGCCCAGCGTGCCCAGCGCGCGCTGAATGGTCTGCCCCTGCGGATCCAGAACCGTGGACTTCAGCATCACCCAGACGTGTGCTTTCATGGCGCCTTTCCATCGAATGCCGGAGTGGGCGCGGCGATCGGCGCCCCGCAATGGATCGCTCTACGCCGCCAATTATAACAGGCCCGCCGATTTCGCGGCCGCATGAAAATCGTCGAGAAATCGCTGCCGCTCCGCCGGCGGCAAAAACGCGGCGCGAAAACTCCGTTCGGCCAGCTGCACCAACTGCGCGTCCGAAAGGCCCAGCGATGCCGCGCGGGAATATTCCGCGAGCAAGTCGGTGTGAAACATGGCCGGGTCGTCGGTGGAAAGCGTCACCAGCGAGCCGCGCTCCAAGAGCTGCGCCAGCGGATGGTCCGCCAGCGTCGCATCCGCCTTGCCCGTCTGCTGCGCCAGCGAACCCGTGCACACGTTGCTCGTGGGACAATTCTCCAGCGCCACGCCCCTCGCCGCCAGCGATTCCGCCAGGGCTTCGTCGTGCATCAAGGCGATCCCGTGCCCGATGCGCTCGGCCCCCAGGATCTCGACGGCTTCGCGCACCGACTCCGGCCCTCCGGTCTCCCCGGCATGACACACGATGTGCAGTCCCGCGCCCCGCGCCAAATCGAACGCGGCGCGAAACTCCGCGGCCGGATGCACCAGCTCGTCGCCGCCCATGCCGAACGCCACCACTCCCGAACCCGCCAGCCGGACCGCGCAGCGCGCCGCCGCCATCACCGCTTCCCCGCCGAATTGCCGAACGCCATCGAAAATCCACGCCGCCCGCAACCGCCCCGGCGCCGCGCTCCCGGCCGCCTCGCGAATGGCCGCGAAGTTGGCCTCCACGCTCTGCCCGCGCAACAGCATGACCCCCGCCGAAATCGTGATCTCGGCATACACCACGTTTTGGTCCGTCAGTTCTTGCAGCAGTCTCCGCGTGATGAGCGCATAGTCTTCCGGGTCGCGCAGGAATGATGTCACCCACTTGAAGGCTTCGATAAAACCGGCGAAGTTCGAATACTGGTAGCGCGCGCGGACTTCCTCGCCCTTCAGCTGGACGCCGTGACGCGCCGCCAGCTCCACCGCCGTGTCCGGACGAATCGAGCCTTCCAGATGCAGGTGCAGTTCCGCCTTGGGGAGCGGGTCAACAACCGTGGTTTGCCGAATCGGATGGGAGGGCACGCCGGTTCACGACGAAGGCAGTTGCGGACGCCCGGCGTTGATCCACGCCGTCATCCAATACGACCCCACATCGGTGGCCGCATCGGAGAGCTGGCGAATCAAAATGGCTCCCGCCTGCGCGTAGAAGCGGTCGTAATACTCATCCGTGTAGGCCGGAAGACCTTCATGGGCGCGGCGGTCCGCCAGCAGCACGTTTTCCAGCCACGCATGCGCGCTGAACGACATCCCAAACGCCCGCTCGGTCGGGTCGCGGACAAACGCCGCCTCGTTCGGCTTTACAAAGAAGAACAACTGGTAGCGGTCCACCAGGCCCACGCCGAAGCGCTCGTTGACGCCTGGCTGGTCGGAAAGTTTTCCGTCACTGTTCACCGTGGTGTTGAACGGGTCGTGCGCGGCAATCACGTAGTGCGCCAGGATGGCGGCCGCAAGCTTGGCCTCCTCCCAGTTGCGCGCGCGCAGCGCTTCGGTCAGCCTCTGGCTGTACAGGCCGATTTGCCAGGGAAGCTGGCCGTAGGTTTCGATGGTCCGCTTGGTGTGCTTGGCCACCGCCGCTGTGTAGGAGTGCGGCAGGCTGGCAAACGGAAATTGCCCGTAGTGGTCGAGTTGGATGAAATTGCTGTTGCGCCCCTCGGAGGGATTCTTGCCCATCGATTCCGCCGGATCGGTGACATGGTTGACCAGAAATTGCCGGTTCGCTCCGAAGAATCCCTGCATTTCATCCGGCAGCGTATCCACCGCCTTGTTCGTGATCAGCCGCTCCGCGTTTTCTCCCCAGCCAAACGACGACGGCAGCGCCAAAAACAGCGCCAGCAAGCAGCCCGCCAGCCCGGCCACCATCCGATGACGCATCAGCGCAATTCTCCCTTCCGAGCCACCGGCTCCACCTTCACCGTGGCCAGTTCACTATGCTTGCGGCCGTAAAACTGATAGATGCACAAGCCGATCAGCAACCAGACGAAAAATCGGATCCAGTTCATGATCGGCAGCCCCGCCATCAGCAGCAGGCACGTCAGGATCGTCACCACCGGCGCCAGCAAACCGCCCGGCGCGCGGAACGCCCTCGGCCGGTCCGGCTCGCGGTAGCGAAGAATCAGCACCCCGCCCGCCACCAGCGCAAACGCAAACAGCGTCCCGATATTCGACAAATCTGCCAACGTCCCGATATCGAACAGTCCCGCCGGTATCCCCACCACCAATCCCGCCACCCAGGTCGAAAAATCCGGCGTGCGATAGCGCGCGTGCACCCGGCTAAATATCCCGGGCAACAATCCGTCGCGCGACATCGCGAACCACACTCGCGCCTGGCCCAGCTGAAACACCAGCAGCGACGAGATCATGCCCATCAGCGCGCCCAGCAGCACCGCCAGCCGCACATTGCCGAAGTGCAGCCGCTTCATCGTATTCACCACCGGCGCGGCGTCGTCCAGTAGAGTTTGCCATGGAACCAGCCCCGTCAGCACCACCACCACGCCGATGTAGAGTAACGAACAGATCACCAGCGTCACGATGATCCCGATCGGCAGGTCCCGCTGTGGATTCCGGCATTCCTCCGCCGCCGTCGAAACCGAGTCGAATCCGATGTACGTGAAGAAGATGATCGACCCGCCCGTCAGGATGCCCGGCCACCCGTTCGGCGCAAACGGATGCCAATTCGACGTATGCACGAACCGCGCCGCAAATCCGATGAAAATCAGGATCGCGCAAATCTTCAGCAGCACCATCACGTTGTTCGCGCCCGCCGATTCCCGGATTCCGCGCACCAGCAGCACGCTCAGCAGCATCACGATCACGAACGCCGGCCAGTTGAATCCCAAGTGCCAGCCCGGACCATACAGCGTGTGGCCTTCGAAGTCCGTGAGCCCTCCGGGGAGATAGGCGGGCGTGATCCAGCGCAGGCTGGGATGCAGCCCGAACCAGTCGAACAGCGCGACAACGTGCGCGGAGAATCCCACGCTGACCGCCATATTCGAAACCGCGTACTCCAGGATCAGGTCCCAGCCGATGATCCATGCAATCAACTCGCCCATTGTCGCATAGGTATAGGTGTAGGCGCTGCCCGCCACCGGAATCATCGCCGCCAGTTCCGCGTAGCACAGCGCCGCAAAACAGCACACCACCCCCACCAGGGCGAACGATAGCGCGATGGCCGGCCCCGCCCCCGGCCGCCCGAACGACGCGGAATGGTAAATCAGATATTCGAGCAGCGGCGCGTTGAGTACCGAACTGACCTGCAGCTTCTGGCCCGCAATCGCGGTCCCGATCACCGTGAAAATGCCCGAGCCGATCACCGCGCCGATGCCCAGCGACGTCAGGCTCAGCCACCCCAGCGACTTCCGAAGTTGCTTCTCGGGCCTCTCGGAGCCGGCAATGAGCCGGTCGATGCTCTTGGTGCGGAACAGCTGGGCGTCCAATCGCCACCTTCCCCGTGCAACCTGGAAAAAACTCTACCCTGCGCCCGCCTGCGGCGCAACCAGTCCTTCCGCCCGCGTCGGAATTACTCTCTGCACGCTCTGCGTCTCTGCGGTGACCGTCTTGCAGCGCCCTAGGCAAACTGCAAATTCGCATACCGCTCGACCAGCTTCTTCGGCCCGTAGTCCTGAAAACTCACGGTAAACCGGCGGTCTTCCCCCTCGCCTTCCACCTCGATGATCGTGCCCACGCCGTATTTCGCATGCCGCACCCGCGTGCCGATCAGCGGATTCTTGGCCCCTCGCGATGCCCGCGCCCCGCCCGCCGCGCCGCCGGAGGCGGCCCTCCCGTAGCCCGTCTTCCCATACGCCTGCCGCGGACTTCGGTACGCATAGCCCTCGGAATATTCCGGATCGGCTTCGTAGCGCCGCGTCTCGCCCGGCTCGGACTGCGATCCCGCCGCCGCTTCGATCAGGTCCGGCGGAATCTCCGCCAGAAACCGCGAAGGCATCGAAGCCCGCAACCGTTCTTCGCCGTACGACCGCCGGTAGACTGCCCGCGACAGCACCAGCACCTTCTTCGCGCGCGTCATGCCCACGTAAAACAATCGCCGCTCCTCCTCGAGTTCGGCGGGCGTGTCGAACGACCGGCTGTGCGGCAGCAGCCCTTCCTCGAGTCCCGCCAGGAACACGGCGTCGAATTCCAGCCCCTTGGCGCTGTGCAGCGTCATCAGCGAAACGGCGATCGTCTCATCGTATTCGTCCGTCCCGCTCACCAGCGCCGCGTGGTCCAGCAAATCCTCCAGCGTCTGCCCCTGCTCGGCGGCCTCCGCCATCGCGTTCGATAGTTCCCGGAGATTGTCCGCGCGCGAGGTGTGCTCCAGATTATCCTGCTGCTCGACCCACAGCAGAAAACCCGTGCGGTCCAGAATGCGCTCCAGAAGTTCCGCGGGGGGCAATTCGCGGCACTCCTCCTGCAGCGCGGCGATCATCTCGCCGAAGCCGGCGAGCGCGCCCGCCAATTTCTTGCCCGCGCTGAACTGCCCCGCGCGTATCACGTCCCACAGCGACTTCCCGCTTTCCCGCGCGCCGGCCTCGATGGCAGCCACCGTGGCGGCGCCGATTCCGCGCGGCGGCACGTTGAGCACGCGCAATAGCGCCACGTCATCCTCGGGATGAAACAGCAGGCGCACGTAGGCCAGCGCGTTCCGCACCTCCGCGCGCTCGTAAAAACTGAATCCGCCCACCACGCGATGGCGGATGCCCAGCCTCCGCAGCACTTCCTCAAACGACCGCGACTGCGCGCCCGTGCGGTACAGCACCGCCACGCGCGCGTCCGGATCGTTGCGTATCACCGACGCGATTTCCCCGCAGACGTATTCCGCCTCGGCCATGGCGTCGGGCGCCTCGAAAAAACGCAGCCGGTCGCCCGCCCCCAGCGTGGCCTGCAACTGCTTGCCCAGCCGCCCCGGATTGTTTTCCACCACCGCGGCGGCGGCATCCAGAATCGTCTGCGTCGAACGGTAGTTTTCCTCCAGGCGGATGATCTTTGCTCCGGGAAAATCCTCGGTGAAGCGCTTCAGGTTCCCGGCCTTCGCGCCGCGCCAGCCGTAGATCGACTGATCCTCGTCGCCCACCACGCAAATGTTCTTCCGCGGGCCCGCCAGCAGCCGCACCAGCTCTTCCTGCGCGCGGTTCGTATCCTGAAATTCATCCACCATCAGGTATTGCAATCGCGAGTTCCACACGGCGCGTACGTCGGGATGCCCGCTCAGGAGATCGACCGCGCGCAGCAACAGATCGTCGAAATCGAGTGCGGCGGCCTTGCGCAGAATTTCGTTGTAGACGCGAAACACGCTGGCCACGTCCTGCCGGCTGCGGTCGCGCGCTTGCGCCGCCTCGGCCTGCATCTCGTCCGGCGTGATCCCGTGATTTTTGGCGTGGCTGATCTGCGCGCGCAGGCTGCGCGGCGGATAATCCTCGGCGGAAAAACCCAGTTGCTGCAGCGCGCGCTTCACCGCCGAGGTCTGTGCGTCATCGTCGTAAATGGCGAAGTCGCGCGGCAGGCCCAGATGTTGCGCTTCGCGGCGCAGCAGCCGCGCGCAGAAGGAGTGAAACGTCGAGATCCATACTTCCGAAGCGTCGCGCCCGCTCGCGCGCAGCAGATCGCCGATGCGTTCCTTCATCACCCCGGCGGCCTTGTTGGTGAACGTCACCGCCAGGATCGCCCCCGGCGGCACGCCCTTCTCGATCAAATGCGCCACGCGATAGGTGATCGCGCGCGTCTTGCCCGTCCCCGCGCCCGCCAGCACCAGCACCGGCCCTTCGGTTTCCAGCACGGCTTCGCGCTGCCGCTCGTTCAGCTCGTTGAGAAGTGACGTCATCTGTGGGGAATGGCTCAAGTGCGAATTCTATCCGACGCAGTCCGATTCAGCAATTTTCCATTCCGAACCGTCGCCGCCACTTTGCCCGCCCGTTGGCCCTTCGCGGGACAGACACTCCACCTGTCCACTTCTCAGCATGGGGAAAATGGCGACGTTTAGGGGGTCGGAGCTTCAGCTCCGACTTAAAGCGCGCCTTCTCATCAGGGGTTTCAACCCCTGAGGCGCTGGTTTCGTATTTGTCCGCAAGCTCTTCTGCCGTGGCGCATCCGCCGCTCGACAGGCGCAGGAGCGCCTGAGGCCTGCGAGAACTCTGCTACAATTTCTGTTTCACCGGAGATCGCGAACCCGATATGAAGCAGCCGCGGTTGCCCCACTGGTTACAAAACGCCGTCGCGACGATGGGCGGCGGCGGAATCTTCCTCGTCGCCTTCCTGGACTCCTCCGTCTTGTCCTTTCCCTTCGTCACCGACGCGCTCGTCATCGGCCTCTCGCTGCAAAAGCCCGCGCGCATGCCCTACTATTGCGCCATGGCCGCGCTCGGTTCCCTTTCCGGCTGCATCTGGCTCTATCTGCTGGCCAAAAAGGGCGGCGAAGCGTTCTTCCATCGCCACGCGCGCTCCCGCGCGAGCAAAGCCAAGCAGTGGGTGCAGCGGCACGCCTTCCTCAGCGTGTTCATCCCCGGAATCCTGCCGCCGCCCTCCCCATTTAAAATTTTCGTCCTGGCCGAAGGCGTCTTTCAGATTCCCCTGCGAACCTTCATCTTTGCGATTCTTCTGAGCCGCACCCTCCGGTATTTCGCCGAGGGAATTCTGGCGGTTCACTACGGTGAGGGGGCCCTGCACGTCATGATGGCCCACGGCGGATTGTTGGCGCTGTCCACTCTGGCGGTTCTTCTTCTGCTCTATCTCGCCAGCCGCTGGCTGTTCCGCGACTCGTCTGCAACCAATTAGCCCATCCAAGGGCGGTCGATTGCAGTCCGTGTGGCAACCTCCAGTCTTGCGTCAGGCCGCCGTGTTTCACGGCTGCGCTAACGGCTCCGAATGCGCCCGATTGCATCTCTGCCGTTCTCTGCTTTTCTCTGCGATCTCTGCGCCTCTGCGGTGCGGTCTTCCTCCACGCGGCCGGGGCCACACACACTCGTGAGCCCAGAAGCTCCCGGATGCACTGCTTCTCGTACGCTGCTAAGGATTCGGAGACGCCGCAAATTCGAACTCTTCCTGCTTGATCTGCAGGCTGCTGTCCAAATCCATCCTCAAAAAAACATTGGCCGGTTCCATATCCCCGGACGCGAAGCGTAGATCGCGCAGTTCCACGCGATAGCCGTCTTCCCGCCGCCCCACACTCGCCAGCGGAAACCGCGCGTAGCCCAAAAACTCCGCCGCGGCTGCGGTCTTTTCTCCAGCATCGAGCGCGGCGGAATCCTCGGGCTTGTGGTGCGTCAGGCTGCGGTCCGGATCAAATGCGGCTCCCGAACCCAGGGGGACATTCACTTCCTCAATCGTATTGTCCGTCACCACCACGCCGCGCCAATCCAGCGGCGTCGCCGATTCCGGAAACGCCCCGGCGGACAACGGCACCCGCCCGTGATATTCGCGCGACAGCAGCAGCGTCACCGCCTGGCCGCGCAGATCCGCGCGCGCCCCCAAATACGCGGCCAGCAGCACCAGCGTGACCACCGCCGCCCGGCTCCCCCGCGGCCCCTTCTTCCGCTCGCCCACCTCTTCGCCGATCAGCCCGAACAGCAGCGGCAGCAGAAATCCCGCCACCAGCAACAGCAAAATCCACGGATCGAAATTCGCGCTGAGTTCCCATCCCGTCCATCGCGCGCGAAACGGCCAAAGCAAGTGCACGCCCACGCCGCTGCACGCGTCCAACAGCAGATGCCCCGCGGCGCCCGCCGCGCACACCCCGAGCGCGGGCGCAAATTTCAACGGCGCGCAGCGCTTCCCTTGCACCGGATTGTTCATGGGGAATTTCTTATCGAGCGCCCAGCATGCGCCGGCGATCGCACTGGCCATCAGCGCCGATCCGGCGAGCGAGTGCAGCGCCGTGCGGTGATAGCGGAGAAACGCCTCCGGCCCGCCGAAGTAACTGGCGTAGTCAAGGTCCGCAGCCAGCCCGGAGACGATCAGCATGGCCGTGCCAAACCGCGGCAGCCGCCGCCCTCCGGCGCGCGCCAGTGCCAGCGATGTAAACGCATGGGTGAACGGTTCCATGGCCCCTTCCTGTCAGGAAGCTCGACCCACTACACCGCCGGCGTCACCAGCGACAGCGCATCCGGCACGATCCGAAACACCAGCGGCAGACGCCCCACCGGCTCGCCATCTACTTGCGCGTACACGGGCTCGCTTCCGGCGGCTTCGCAGATCGTTTCCGTCCCCTTCCACGCCTCGATTCCTTCCTCCGCGCGGAGTTTACCCAGCCACAGTGCCGGCAGGCACGCCAGATACGCCAGCCGGCTCCGCCGCGAATTGGTCAGGAATTCGAACGAATCCTCGAACAGGCTGGCGCCCGTCGTGATCTTAAACGGCCCGCCGTAATGCACCGTCCTCCCGGCCACCAGGATCGTCGCCCTCCGTTCCTGCCCGTTGGAGCGGATTCGAATCTCGGGGAATCCGTAGCTGAATAGCTGCCTGACGCCTTCGGCCCAATACGCCAGCACGCCAACTTTCTTCTTCAGCCCCGCGTGCACACCGTTGACGATCGCTCCGTCGGGACCGGCGCCGCCCACGCACAAAAAGTAGCGGCCTTCCGGGGAGACGCCCGCCGATCCATGCCCGTTTAGCGGCTGCACCAGGCCCAACGCGACCCGCCGGATCGTTCCGCCCGGGATCAGCCGCGCCGCGCGCGGAATGTCCCACGGAATGCCCAGCTCCTTGGCCAGGATGTTCGCCGTTCCCGCCGGCAGCAGCGCCATCGGCACCTGGCTGCCCGCCAGGCCGTTCACCACCTCGTTGACCGTGCCGTCTCCGCCGCACACGATCACCATGCCGCGTCGCTGCTTCACCGCGTTGCGCGCGATCTCGGTGGCCGACCCGGGCCGCGTGGTGGGCGCCAGTTCCGCGATAATGCCCGCGTCCTTCAGCACCCGCACCGCCTGCTCGATTTCCACGAAACGCCGATGGCGTTTCCGGCCACTCGCCGGGTTGTAGATCAGCAGCGCGTTTTGGACGTCATCCGCCATCGGTTCGCCCCAGGAGTCAATCACCGCCACGCATTGTATAATACCCGCGATTTTGAAAGGCCGCTTCTCCGAGACTTTCATGGCCCCAAGACGCGACGCCGCTAAACAGATCGAACGCCTGCGCGAGGAAATTCGCCGCCACGAGTATCTCTATTTCGTCGCCGACGCTCCGGAGATCTCCGACGCGGCTTTCGACCGCCTGGTAAGCCGCCTCAAGGAACTCGAAGCCGCTCATCCCAATCTGGTTACCCCTGACTCGCCCACCCAGCGCGTCGGCGGCGCGCCCCGCGAGGGCTTCCAGCAGGTGCGGCACAAAATTCCCATGGTCAGCCTCGACAACGCGTTTTCCTCCGAGGAATTGCACGAATTCGACCGCCGCGTCCGCGAGCTCACCGGACGCGAACACATCGACTACGTGGCCGAGCACAAGTTCGACGGCCTCAGCATTTCCCTGCTCTATGAGAAGGGGATGCTGGTGCGCGGAGTCACGCGCGGCGACGGCACCACCGGCGAAGACGTCACTCCCAACGTGAAGACGATTCGGTCCATCCCCCTGACGGTCGATGCGGCGCTGCTCCGCAAAGCCGGCCTGCGCGGAGATTTCGAAGTCCGCGGCGAAGTCATCATGACGCGCAAGGCGTTCCAGGATTTGAATCTCCAGCAAAGCGAGCAGGGCGGAAAAATCTTCGCCAACCCCCGCAACGCGGCGGCCGGCGCGGTCCGCATGCTCGATCCGAAGATCACGGCCTCGCGCCGCCTCGATTTTTTTGCCTACTACATTCTGGTCGATGGCCGCGAGGCGAAAAAGCGCCTTTCGGAGGTCCTCGAGACCCTGGCGGCTCTGCGCTTCAAGGCCAGCGATGATTGGGAGCTCTGCCATTCGCTCGGCGAGGTCGAACGCTACATCAGCCGCTGGGAATCGAAGCGCGAAAAGCTCGGCTATGATATCGACGGCATCGTCGTGAAGGTCGATGAAGTCTCCCTGCAGAACGAACTGGGCTTCACCGCCAAGGCCCCCCGCTGGGCCATCGCTTACAAATATCCCGCGCAGCAGGAAACCACCGTCATCGACGAAATCAACGTCAGCGTGGGCCGCACCGGCGTGCTCACGCCCGTCGCCTTTCTACAGCCCGTGCAGATCGGCGGAGTCACCGTCAGCCGCTCGACGCTTCACAACCTGGACGAAATCGAGCGCCTCGGCGTCCACGCCGGCGACACCGTGCTGATCGAGCGCGCCGGCGAAGTGATTCCCCACGTCCTGAAGGTGGTCAAGCACGGCCGCGAAGAAAAGCCCTTCCGCATGCCCGAAAAATGCCCCGAGTGCGGCACGCGCATCCACAAAGCCGAGGACGAAGTGGCCTACCGCTGCGTGAATGTCTCCTGCCCCGCCCGGCGCAAGGAATCGCTGTTGCACTTCGCCGGCCGCCACGCCATGAATATTGACGGGCTCGGCGAAAAGATCGTGGACCAACTCGTGGACAAAGGCCTCGTGAAGGACTTCGCCGGGCTCTACCATCTCGATCTCGAAACCCTCGCCGGCCTGGAACGCATGGCCGAGAAATCGGCGCAAAATCTTCTGGACGAAATCGCCGCCAGCAGGAAGAACAGCCTGGCGCGCCTGATCTTCGCCCTGGGCATCCGTTTTGTCGGCGAGCGCACCGCGCAATTGCTGGCCGCGCATTTCGGCTCGATGGACAAGCTCGCCGAAGCCTCCGAGGAGGAATTGACCGGGGTGTCCGAGGTCGGCCCGAAGGTCGCCGAAGGCATCCGCGAATTTTTCTCGGAGCCCGCCAATCGCAAACTCATCGAGCACCTCCGCGCCGCCGGCGTGAACATGAAGGAAGAGCGCCAGGCTCCCAAAAGCGCGAAGTTCGCCGGCATGACTTTCGTGTTCACCGGCACGCTCGCGAACCGCTCGCGCGAGGAAGCCGAAGCCCTCGTCGCCGCCCACGGCGGCAAAGCCGGCTCCTCCGTCAGCAAGAAAACCACCTACGTCGTAGTCGGCGCCGACCCCGGCTCGAAATTCGAAAAAGCCAAATCTCTCGGCGTCGAAATCCTCGACGAAGCCCAATTCGAAAAGTTGCTCTCCACCAAATAGCAGCGCTGCCCGATATTCCTTCCGGCCTCTGCCTCGTCTCCGTCCTTCTCTGCCTTTCTCTGCGGCCTCTGCGCCTCTGCGGTGCGCTCTTTCTCCGCACGCCCGGCCCGCCACGCAGACTCTTTAGCCTCTGAATACGCTATAATGTATAGATGGCGGGTGAGACGGGTGATCGCCGGCGGGCTCCGTGCAAACGGGGCCGGCGGGAGGAAAGTCCGGACACCAATCGTCGCCGGCTCGCAAGGGCCCACGACGAAGGGCAACGCGCCTGGTAACGCCAGGGGGTTGCGCGGCAGGGCGCCCGAAAGGGCATCCGGCGGCGCGGCTACGGAAAGTGCCACAGAAAATAGACCGCCGGTGTGACTTGTACCTCGGCGGCAGGCCCGCGGCAAAACCAAGGGTCCGCCGGATTGGGTCAAGCGCATTTGGTAAGGGTGAAAAGGTGGGGTAAGAGCCCACCGCCCGGGTGGCAACATCCGGGGCACGGAAAACCCCGCGTGGTGCAAGGCCAAATAGGAGGGGAGGGCTGGCCCAGCCCGTATGCGCAACGCTCGCAAGAGCGCCGCGCTCTGACCCTCGGGTAGGCTGCTCGAGTCCCGGAGCGATCCGGGACCTAGAGGAATGATCGCCACGCCGCGTAGGCCGAACGCGCGCTGACGCAAGTCAGCGCACTGGACACGCGGCGCACAAAATCCGGCTTACAGGCTCACCCGCCTATTCTTTATAAGTTACAGGCGTTCTTGGTTTGTCTAACAGCGCCGCCTAATAACGAAGCTCATCCGCGGCTTCCGTCTCACCAGTTTCTTCACTTACCAATCGAGAATCGGCCTATCAGCAACATGTCTGATTTCCGCGTTAATCGTCCAAGCGCCGCGACAGTTCAGGTCGATAACTTCCTCGAACGCCGTTTTCCGTCTAACTTCCGTGTAGCCGACAATACGGGACTCAAGCAGATTCGCCTCTCCTCTGAAGACGAGCGCACGAGGAGGCATCCAGCTATTGCAATCCGAGATGGGCGGGATGCTTGGCTTGCATTCGGAAGAGGAGTGCAGTAAGAATCGCTTATCAATTGTGCAGCCACAGGAAAAATCCGCCTCACGTTCTGCGCTCCCACAAAATCGTTTTGCCGCTGATCTACGTGGATTTGGGCCGCTGGGCATTCTCGCAGTGCTCATCATTGCGGCCGGGCAGCTAGTGCCACCGCTCAGTGCTGTGCTCGTCCTGGTGTGGACCGGGCTGTCGCAAACGCCATGGCGCGAGATCGGCTACGTGCGGCCTAAAAGCTGGCTAGGAAGCATGGTTGCCGGCATTGCCTTCGGTATCCCATTCAAATTCCTGATGAAGGCGGTCGTCATGCCGCTGCTCGGGGCCAATCCGACTAGTCAGGCTTACCATTATCTGGTCGGAAATCGGGCCGCGCTGCCGGCAGCCGTGTTTACCATGATGATCGTCGCTGGCTTCGGGGAAGAGACCGTATTTCGAGGATACATGTTCGAACGACTCGGCAAGCTGCTCGGACGTAGCCTGACCGCCCGGATCGTGATCGTGCCCGTAACAGCTGCAGTGTTTGGGTCTATCCACTACTTCTCGCAGGGACTGGCCGGTGTCCAGCAGGCGACTATCACGGGTCTTGTATTCGGGACGGTCTTCGCCGTCACTGGACGGATCTGGATGCTGATGTGTGCGCATGCCGCTTTCGATCTGACTGCGGTCGCGATGATCTACTGGAATCTCGAATCAAAAGTCGCTCACCTGATCTTTAAATAGGGCGAGTAGTCATATCACCTACGATGCCGTGAACCAATCTGTTTGTCTAAACGTGATCTCACAGCAAAAGCCAACTTCCGCAACAAAAATCGTGTCAGCCGAAGTTAGCGAGTCGTGCCTTTTCAACAAGTTACGCGGTGTCAACACCGTTGGTCGGTATTCGGCTTACAGGCGACCCGCCACTATCTCTTCTGGGCGCAGTTCGATTTCGGATTCCGCAATCTCTCGTTTCTCCAGAATCTTTCCCGTATTTTCGGCGCTTCAGCATCTTTTATTATCGAATGTGACCCAGGTCACTGTCTTTGCGCCCGCGCGGGCGTACAAGGGAAGTGCCGGTGAGGGTTGGAGGCAATAGCGCGCGGAGGAGAACATGACGGCCCGGCAAGCGCAGCCGGGGACCGCGACTGTTCTCGCCGAGTTCCTTCGGGAGCGATACGGAAAAACCGCTTGCCATGCCTCTCCCTCGCCGGATTGTTGCGCGCCCGGAGCACCAAAGCCGGTCGATCGGCCGACCAAGACACACCGCACTTCTCCCCTGTTGACGAAGCTCCGCTGCAATCGCGTATGCCCGCGCCGTTAAAGCGCCGGGCTATCGCGGCGTTTGACCGACTTCCCGCGCGCGGACGATGAACCGGTTGGGCGCCGACCCCACAAAATCGAACGGGAAACAGGTAATCAGCGTCAGCTCGTGCGCGCCCGACGATTGCAGGACTTCCATGCTGCTGGGCGGAACCACCAGCATCCATTCCACCTGATAGCGCACGACGCGCGAGGGCGTCTCGAACGTAATCGCATCCCCCGGACGAACCCCTCGCAACGGCCGAAACAGCGTATCGCGGTGGCCCGCCAGTGCAGCGTTGCCGTCCTCGCCGGGCAAAGTGGTTTCCGGCAGGTGCCCGACGGCTCGTTTCAGAATCTGCGGCGAGTCTCCCTGCACCACGATGACTCGCAGCCCCAGCCGGGGAATCTGCAGCCGCCCGAGCGTGCTGCCTTCCGGAGGAGGCTCTGCGATGCGGGGCGCCACGCTGGCTGGCGTGGATTCAAATGTGCGCTCCTGAATCGCCTGGTAGGTTCGCGCGGATTCGATCACGTACGCTGCATATCCCACGGCGACCAGTCCGATCAGCAGCAGCACGCTCGACGTCGTCCGCATAGCGCACGCCACCATCCCGCGTGTCGCGTTTGCGGAATTTGTGTGATTCATGGCGCTTTCTCCCCCGGCGCACCCGACACGTCGCCCTCGGCTGGGCGCGAGTAGCCCAGCCGGGTCCGCACGTGCCACCGCCCTCCGCCGGGCGCCGTGACCTTCACGGCTATTCTCCGGAAGGAGGTGTCGCCGGCCCGTCCCTCCGGAACGTAGCCCAGCGTGTACTGTTCGCGCAGGTCCGCGGCGATCTGCTTGGAAATGTCCAGCACGGAGTCCACCGAGCGCGGAAAGAAGGCGATCCCGCCCGTGTTCTTCGCCAGGCGCCGGAGCAGACCCGGATTCTCTTCTTCGTGCGAGTCGCCCACTAGGCCGATCGCGTAGATCACCGCTTCCGACCGCCGGGCCAGCCCCAGCACGTCGGCGTAGGTGTGGTCGCTCGCGTCGTCTCCGCCGTCGCTGACGATCACCAGCGCCTTCTTGTTCAGCGTCCCGAGCTCCAAATGGTGCAGCCCTTCCACGATCGCGTCGTACAGGGCCGTCTGCCCGGCGGCGCCCACGGCCGTCACGGCGCGTTCCAGCACGTGCGCATCGTTGGTGAAGGGCTTTCCATTCAGCGGCTGCAGCCAGACGTCGTCGCTGAAGTTCACCACGAACATTTCGTCCTGGGTGTCGCTGCTCTGCGCGAACTCGTACACCGCGGCGGCCACCTGCCGCAGCCTGGACCTCATGCTCCCGCTGTGATCCACGATCAGGCCCGCCGTAATGGGAGTATCAGCGTGCTGAAAGAAAGCGATCCTTTGCGGCTTTCCGTCTTCGTAGATCCGGAAATCATCCTGCGTCAGGCCCCGCACGCAGTTCCCGCTCGCATCGGTCACCCGCACCGGGAGCACCACCGCTTCGGTCGTAACGGAGATTTTGGCTTGCGCCGCCGCCTCGAAACTGCTGCTGGACGAATGCAAATATTGTTGCGGCCACGCTCCCAGCACGCATCCTGCAAAAAGGGCGGCGAGGACCCCAGCGCGTCCCCACCGCCCCGTGTTGCGTGATTGCTGCATGACAATCACGGCTGCTTCCTTGGCGCCGCCACCAGCCGCCTTCCCGCTACTATTTTCCCCGGCGCCCATCTGGCGAAAGGTCAAGAAAACCGTCTGGCAAGCAGCCTCAGGCCCACGGCCAGACCCATCGCCACCAAGCCGCACAACGCGATCAAAGGCACCGGGCTGGCGGTCTTCGGCAATTCCGTCTGCGCCACCTCGCGGGTGGGCGTCGTTTCGATCGCCTGCTCCACCGGAACTTCCTTCGATTCCGGCGTCACGGCGACCAGCGGAACAGTTGCATACGTCTGTTCCGTGGGTTCCACGGTTTCTGCCGGCACGATTTCATGCGTTTCCCTGGCCAGTTCCACCGCTCGGGTCTTGGGATACACAAACTCGTGCCCATAGTTGTGGCCCGGATAGAACCACGCGCGGAGCGCCACGGGCTGCCCCGCAGGTCTCTCGTGGAACTCCATCACCGTCTCGCCCGCGGGTTCCAGGTGATAGTCGTAGATGCACATTACAGTTGTGATCAGCTGGGTGCCGTCTTCATTCCAGATCTGGACGACATTCCGCGCCGTGCCCAAGGGGTGCACCCGGAACCGGTAACTTCCCGCAGCGAGAATCTTGCCGGGGACTTCCACGGGATGGCTGAACGTGACCTTTGTGTCTTTGTCGAATCTCTGCGCTTGGGCCGGCACGGCAACCATGCCGGCGAGCACAAAGATCGCGAGAACAACCAGCGCTACCTTGAAAATCTTCATCGCCGTTTCCTCCTGTGTCGGACTGGAATGCTCGGCTGTGCGCATGACATCCGACCTCGCACGCCTTCCTCTGTCAGTTGTAGTCCGACTCTTTCCCAGTCCCATTTTCCGCGCCGGCTCCGGCGCAGCGCGGTGAGCGTGGTCACGCTTACGGGTGACCCCTGTCACGGGCGCTTCCCGCCCGTGGATTGCAAATCCTGATGGCATCGAACCCGATTTTGGATTGGCGCATTCTGCCAAGGTCTCTCTACAGTAGGGGGTATGGACAAACGAACCTATTTCGAGATGGGTGAACATCACGAGATTGACGTCTTGCATGAGATCGGCGAACGCATCGCGGCCGCCGATCCCCTGCAGACGATTCTGAAACTCGTCGTGGATTTCGTTTCCACGGTCGTGAAATGTGATTCCTGTTTTGTCTACGTGATGGAGGGAAACGACCTGATTTTGCGGGCCTCGAAAAATCCCCACGACGAAGTCGTGGACCGCCTGAAGCTGCGGATGGGCCAGGGCATCACCGGCTGGGTGGCCGAGCACAAGAAACCCGTGGCCATCGCCCACGGCGCCGCGCTGGACCCGCGCTTCCAGTCGTTTCAGGAGCTGCCCGAGGACCGCTTCGAAGCCTTCCTTTCCGTGCCCGTCCTGTGCCGCGACAATCTGGTCGGGGTCATCAACGTGCAGCACCGCGAGCGGCACGCCCACAGCCGCCACGAAATCCGCCTGATCTCGACCATCGGCTTTCTGGTCGGCCCCGAGATCGAACTGGCGCGCATCGAAGCCCGGAGATCCACCTCCTTCGAACTGTCCGAGGCGCGTCTGGTGGTCGAGGCCGCCAAGGGAATTCTGCGCGACACCCTGCGCATCGACGACGTCGAGGCCGCGCACATCCTGCAAACCGAAAGCCGCAAGCGCCACAAGTCGATGAAGGACGTCGCCGAAGCGATTCTGCTCGCCGACGAAATCGCCCGCGCCCACGCGCACGGAAGTTCTTCCTAGCCGCCGCACTTCCCTGCCCGGAAAGATGTCCGCCGGGGTTACGGCTTGGTGTGCTCGCGGAGCATGCGGATGGGCTTGGCGGGCACGCCGTTGGTGGTGTACGGCTGGTTATCGAGCATCTGGGTCAGCTCGGCCTCCTGGGCGCTGGTGGGCACGAATTTCCATTCGGTCGAGGGATTGTACTGATCCTTCTGGATGGCTACGAAATACAAGGCGCCTGACCTGAAGCGGACATTCAGGAGCGGTGCGTCGCCCTCATCCTTGTGCGTGCCGGGCGCGAGATTTCCTTCCTTATCGAGACTGACATCGAAATTATTCAACGTGCCGGTGATGGCGCCGCCCTGCTCCTTCAGGATGAGGATGGCGAACACCTCACCTTGAAAACTGGCCTTCCAGGTGCCCGTGAACAGCTTGAGGTCGGGCGTCCTTTCCACCGGCCGCCCAGCTTGCTGCGCGGCGGAAACCGCGCGGGCGCGCGGCGGCAAAACCGAACAGCAGCGCACCGGTGAGCAGGACAACGGCACCTGCGAGCGCCGGCGCGAATGTCCGGCGGTTGGGGCTTGTCTGTTTCCTCATGGATGTCTCTCCCATACGCATGTCATGAACCGGTCGAGGCGTAGTGCCGCGAGCCGAAATTCCACAGGGCAATGGCGAGCGTCAGAAACGCGGCCGCCACCACGGGCACGAACGCCGTATATTCCGGCGCCACGGCGCGCCCGAGCAGACGCGCGCTCGGGTAGAACGAAGCCAGCCCGAACGGAATGACCCAGCAAAGAAAGAACTGCACGGCGCCGCTGTAGATCGACAGCGGATAGCGGCCGAAGGCGATGGCATTCCACACCGGGGGATGGATTCCGATGCGGTCCTCGAACCAGAACGAAACCGTGGTCAGGATCAGGAACACCGACAGGTAGATCACGGCCGCGCAGATCGCAAAAAAGAGGAGCAGCGCCACTCTTCCCGGGCGTCCACGCCAGATGCAGGCGGTGCGCCGCCCATCCCATGCAATACAAGCCCGTGGCCACTTCCTGCAGCGCTTCGATGCGAAAACTCTGGAACAGCACTTGAAACAGCGACGAGACCGGGCGGAGCAGGACACGGTCGAATTTTCCCTCGATGATGTAGTCGTTGCCGAAATCGTAGAGGTTCAGGCTGAGCACGTTGAACAGGCCATAGGGAACCAGGGAAAAGCCGTAGAGGAACAGCACTTCCTCGAAGCGCCACCCGGCCAGCTGCGGCACTTTCTGAAACAGCACGACGACGAAAGCGAGCGCGAATAGCGTGGCGGCAAAGCTGGTGGCGAGGCTGATGAAAAAATCTCCGCGATAGCTCACGCGCACCTTGGCGTACTGGGTGAAATACTCGGCCAGGAGCATGGCGTGCCGTCCGGCGGACGTGATCGCCGCGGAGAGGCCGGATTCTTCCTTGGCTGTTTGCATTCTCATCCACCGTGGATGGTGATATTGCGCAGCGAGCGGTTCCACCACAGCCGCGCAGCCCAGAGCAGAGCCACCACCCAGAACCACTGGATCCCCAACATGCGCAGCGCCTGCGCGCCCGCAAGCTTGCCGAGATAGATTTGCAGGGGCGTGTTGGCGATGTGCTCGAAGGGCAGCCACGCCAGCACCTTTTGCGCGCGCTCGGGGAAAAAGGCCATCGGAATCAATAGGCCGGAAAGCATCTCGATTAGCCAGTATTTCGCGCGGATCAGCGCCAGAATCGATTTCAGCGGGATCGCGCAGGTCCCGATCATGAAGTTGATCGCGCCCATCAGGAAAAAACTGCCCAGGACGGCGGCGAGAAAGATCGCGAAATTCGCGCGCGAGGCGGGCGCCTGCACGGGAAACACGAACGCCACCACGAGAGCGGTCGGCAGTGTGAGCAAGCCCAGGCGAAACGCCGATTCGCCCATGGCGCGGAAGATCCACATCCACTCGATGGACACCGGCTTGATCAGGTCCATGGAAATCTTCCCTTCGATCACCTCGTAGGCCATTTCCTGGTCAATCGTGTTCCAGTAGAACGAGCGGATGATCCAGCCAACGCTGACGTAGGTGATCATCTGCGCCAGGTTGTAGCCGGCAATCGAATTTCCCGAGCGGTAGACGGCGGTCCAGATGAAGTAGTAAACGGTCACGTTCAGAAAATAGGTGATGATGCCGGTGAAATAGCGCAGGCGGAACGCCAAAATGTTCACGAAGCCGACGCGGGCAAATTCCACATAGGGCCCGAGCGACTCGGCCAGGGCGCTCATGACTCCGCCACCTCGCGATTTTGCGCTGTTTCAGGTACCCGCAGAGTGTAGGGATTAGAAATGGCACTCACCCTTTGTTTCCAATGAGTTAGAAGGGGTTCTGTTTCCGCATGTGTGGGGATTAGAGGGGCAGGCGTGAGGGGTGAGGGCGAGGGGCGAGGGACACAGGGCGCGGCGAGATTGGGGTTCCCACCGCGAGGTCCGAATTTTGCACCGAGCGTCACACTATGATCTTAGGAGACGCCGCGCAAAATGCAAGCGTGAGAGTGTGTGAACAGGCGGAAGGGGCGGGGGGCGGACAGTCGACAGTCGACAGTCGACAGTCGACAGTTGACAGTTCACGGAGGGGCGATGACCGCGGTGGAGTCTGCGTTCTTTCAATTTGGGGACAGCGGGGCCTCGCCGCCCGTCTGGGCGGGCGGCGAGGGATGGCCGCTGGGAGAATTTTTCAGCGAGCTTTCAGTCGGCCCAGGCCAGATAGCCGGGGACAATCAGATTGACCAAGGGGACGATGATGAGAATGCCCCACCAGCTTGGTTTTCCGCGCGCTTCCGCGACTCCCATCCACACCATGATGAGGATGATGATGTTGACCAGGGGAATGAAGCACAGGATGATCCACCAGATGGGTTTCTTGGCGACCTGGAGCATGAGAAAAATGTTGGCGATGGGAATCCACGCCAGCCACGCATTCTCCGTATTGGTCTTGTTGGCGATGGTCTGCAGGGCCAGGGACGAGTAGATGTACGCGGCCAGGCAGACGAAAATCAGGACCATCAAAGCGCCGCCCGCCAAACCGGCAGCGGGCCCGGGATACTCACTTTGAGCTAGAAGCGCCGTTGCGGGAACCAGGAGCAAAGCCGCGAGCCAAACGAGCCGGGATAGAAGCGTTCTATTGACGCTCATCCGATTTCCTCCCTTTTGGATTCTCAACTGGGGCCTGGACGACACGCAGCCGATCCCATGAAACCGCACGCATGGCCGGCGCTCACGCGATCGACAGAAACGATGATGCCAATCTCGCCTTCCGGATGGGCCGCAATTCTGGAGGCAAAGGTAATAGATTCCAGGGTGGGCGTCAAAACCTTCTGTGTCGCGAGTTCCTATGCGGCACGCAGCGCCATGGGCCACACGCACGTCAGGCACGAACCGCGGGAAGTCTGGCACAGTGCCGAAGAAATCGACACCGGGCCCCAGGGGTTGAAACCCCTAAAGAAAGCACACAACTTGCGGCGGGGTTAAAACCCCGCGCTTCCGTCTGGAGGCATCTTCCAGCACTCTGTTGACGGCTGAGATGCAAACCTAAACAAGCCGGGGAGGGCGGCCGCCGCCTCCACCCCTGCCTCCACCACCTGCCGGAGGTCTGGCGGGCGCGGGTGGCCTGGCCTGTGCCGGTGGTCTGGCTTGTGCCGGAGGCCTGGCCGCTGGGGGAGGCGCGGTGCGATTAAATTGGGTCTCGCGGCTGGCTCCCTGGATGCGGGCCTGGCGCTGGCGTTCGAGCTGCTGTGTGACGCCGCTGGGCGGAGCGGCTCGCGGTGGCGCCGGTTGCTGTGGCTTGGCGCCGGGCTGCGCCGGAGGCCGGCCAGGCGCAGAGGGCCTCGCTTCCGGCTGCCGTTGCGCCGGCTCGATCCGTTCCCATTTCTGACCATCGCGGCGATACCAGCCGTCCTTCTGATGTTCGTAGACACGCCCATCAGGTCCGGCGTAGATGTCGCGCCTGGGAACTCCAGGTGGCCTGGCAATTGACCGCGGAGGTGGCGTTACTCTCGCGGGCGCGCGGAGAGGAACCGGATGATGGCTGATGACGCCGGGCGCCCTCCAGCGGTCGTACACGCTTCTGTTCTGCAGACGGACGGTGGTTCGGGTTCGCTCGACGGAGCGGTTGTACATCACACGGCGGTTCCAGCGCGGGAAGCGATTGTCCATCCCCCGCCAGCGGTGCCAATACCAGCGGGACGGGTACCAGGGGCGCCAGTGGAAACCCCATCCCCAGTAGGTGTAGTGCCAGCCGAAGCCCCATGTCCACGGGCATGGATACCAGATGTCGTACGCCCAGCACGAATGCCAGAAACCGGTGCCGTACACGACGACACCATCCCAAATGAACGCGCCAAAATATCCGGGCAGATAGCCGACGTAAACGAAATCCGGGGTCGCGTCATAGACGTAGACGAATCTCACGTGGTAGAGGGGCGAACTGGGCGGAATCGAGTAAATGTCGGGCGGGACGAAGTCGCAGACCCTCCAAGGGCCCAGCGGATTATCGGACACGAACCAGACCCCATCGCTGATGGCGTAGTATTTGCCGCCGGTCAGAATGACGTCGTCCGGCGAGTTGATGGCGTAGGACATGTCGGTGCCTTCGATGGGCTTGAACTGCGGATCGCCATCGTAGGCGGCGGTGAACTGGACCTGCTTGCGGTTGACAGTCGCCGTCTGGGGGACCTGGGCCGCGACGACAGCATCCTGCGCCTGGGGCGTGCCGGGAACACTGGCTAACACCGAGGCTTTGGCGTGGTCCGGAGGAATGCGGGCAAAATCCGGCGGGAGCGCCGACCCCGGCACGAATTCCCACGGGCCGTCGAGGGTCTGACTGCGGAACCACCGGCCGGAGAGCAGAACGTAATGGAGCTGATCGGGCACACTCATGAAGAGATCGCTGTCCGTGTTGGTCACGTAGAGCAGGTTCGTTCCGCTGATGGGCGAGAACTGCGCTTCGCCGCGGAGCTGAATCAGCTCGGCGGGCTCCGTGCTGACGATGATTTCGGGAGGAGCCTCGCCGGGTTTCGCGGCGGGCATGGCGGCAGCTGCTTCTTCATCTTGGAGGACGGAGGCGAGCGCCGCGGGAGGGTGAAGGGCTTTGGTCCAGGAGGCGGTCAGGCTGGGAGCGGTCATCCAGTAGCCCTCGCCCCGCAGGAAGTATTGGGCCGTAGCGGGATCGAGCACGATCAGCGCCGGAGAATTGATCACGCGCATGAGATTCGTGCCTTCCACTTTTCGCAGCACCGGCTCGCCATCGATCAGAATCAGGACAGCCGGATCCTGGCGGACAAAGATTTTCGGAGGGGCCGTGCCCAGCGGCACGCCTCGGGTCTTGGCCTCGCTTTGCGTGATGGCGAGATCGGCGAGCAGGCGATCGAGCGCGATGGTGAAGCTCCACTGCGCCAGGGCGGCGGTGGCGCTGGCGACGTAACGCGATTGCTGGCCGCTGGCGGCGGGAAATTCCGCCTTGGTGACATCGATGTCGTAGGAAGTGACGAGGCGCTGCTCCTGATTCAGCGTGGTGTGCGCCGACAGCCAGACCACTCCATAGATGGGCTGCTCCAGCCCTTGGCGGGTGATGACGATGGCGGCGCGGGCCTCGAGCTTTCCGCCTTCCCACTTGTCCACCTGCGGCTGGTAGATCTGGATCTGCTCGCTATCCGATTGAATGGTGCGCGGCCAGCCGAGACCCAGTTGCTGGGCCCGCGCCGGGAGCGCCGCGAATGCCAGGAGAAGAACTCCCAGCAGGACGCCCCGCGCGCGATGAGGATGCCGCGCTCGTTCTGGTTCCATTTCAACTCGCATATGGTTCTCCGGGAACATCTCGAAAGGAATTGGCCTAGATCAACGAGGCAAGGATCGCAGAGGCACGCGCCGTGGGGATAGGAAGCCGGTCACAGGTGCGGGTGACTGGCGTCACACGGGGCCGCGCGGGGGCATGCCGCAGGAGGACCGGCCAGATCTCACGTGATGATCTTGGGGTAGAGTTTTGTGGCGATGGCCACCAGGACGGCAAAGGCAAAGAGTAGCGCGGCGAAATCAATCCGCAAGCCAAACATACTGGTCCCGGCCCGGATCATCAGGGCGCGCAAGGCATCGACCTGATAGGTAAGCGGATTGACGACGGCGATCGACCGCAGCCAGCCGGGCATCATGCTCAGCGGGTAGATGGCGTTGCTGGCGAAGAACAGCGGCATGGTCAGGACCTGGCCGATGCCCATGAAGCGCTCGCGCGACTTCACGATGCAGGCGGCGATCAGCGAGAAGGTCGAGAAGATCGCGGAGCCCAGCATGACGGCAACCGCGACGCCCGCGAGCGCCCCGATTCCAAAACGGAGCTGAACGCCGAGCAGGAACGCGAGGAGGTAAACCAAGATCATCTGGCAGAGGCTTCTCGCCATCGAAGACGCCGCCCGGCCCAGCACGAGGGCCGCCCGCGGCGTGGGACTGACCAGGAACTTGTGGACGATGCCGAGGTCGCGCTCCCAGATCAGGGAGATGCCGTAGAAGATGGCGCCGAAGAGCACACTTTGCGCCAAGACTCCGGGGGTCATGAAATCGAGGTAGCGGAGCCCTCCGGTGGGAATGGCGCGGACGCGCGAAAACACCTGGCCGAAGATCGCGAGCCACAAGACCGGCTGCACCATGCGGGTGAAGAGTTCCATCGGGTCGTGGATCAGCTTGCGGATATCCGCTTCGGCCACCGCGGAGGTCTGGCGCAAAAACCCCCGGGGTCCGGCATCACTCCAGGCGGCGAGCGGTGCTTCGTGTGCGTGCGACATTGGTCCATTCTCCTTCTTCCGCGATGGAGGCGCCCGCGTAGTGAATGAAGACGTCGCCCAGGCTCGCGTCCGGGCCGAGGCGTGTTTTCAAATCGGACGGAGGGCCCTGGGCGAGCAGACGGCCGGAGTGCATGAAGGCAACGACGTCGCAAAGCTGATCGGCCTCTTCCATGTCGTGCGTAGTCATGAATATGGTCGTTTGGAATTCGCCGCGGAGGGCCTGGATGCGGTGCCAGACGGCCTGCTTGGCGACCGGGTCGAGTCCCACGGTGGGTTCGTCGAGGAACAGGATGGCCGGGCGATGAAGCATCGACTGGGCGATCTCGAGGCGGCGAATCATTCCGCCGGAGTAGTGGCGGACGACCTTTCCGGCGGCCTGAGTGAGCTCCATGAACTCGAGGGCCTGGGCAATGCGCTGGGTTCGCTCCAGCCGGCGGATTCCGTAGAGCTTCGCGGAGATGAGCAGATTTTCGTAGCCGGTCAGGTCGCCGTCCGCCGACAACATCTGCGAGACGTATCCGATTCTTCGGCGCACCTCGCGGGGCTGGCGCACGACGTCGAAGCCGGCCACCAGAGCGGTGCCTCCGCTGGGAGGCAGGAGCGTCGTCAGCATCTTGATCAGCGTGCTTTTGCCCGCGCCGTTCGGGCCGAGCAGGCCGAAGATCGAGCCGCTCGCGGTGGAAAAGGAAAGATGGTCGACGGCGACGAGTTCCTCAAACTTCCGTGTCAGCTCGAGGGTTTGGACGGCCGCGGTGACTTTCGACGCGCTGGGAAGAAGCTCACTGGAGACGGATGTCATGGTCGGTTTGCCTTCACCTCGCCGGGACCTGCGGTGCGAAGCAGCTATGGTACCGGAGATTGTTCCCGATGTCGCCGGAGGAACGGGCCGCGCGGGTCAGGCGGGCGTTTCCAGGGAGGCTTCGCCGGCGTAGATGCGCTTGACGATTTCCTCGATGGGCTCGTCCTCGATGAGCAGGTCGCGGACTTCGACGGCGGCGAGGATCTGGCGGATCAGGTCGGCGGTGGCGACCTTCGATGCGGTCGAAGCGGATGCGATAGGTGAGATCGTCGACGCGTTCCAGATGGAGGCCGTGGCGAGGAAAGGCGTCGATGAGGGGCACCTGCGCGCGATCCTTGAGGATGAATTTGACCTGCTTGGTGCGCAGGAGGCGCTCCTTGAGGCCGGCGAGCAGTCCGTCGAACAGGACGCGGCCGTGGTCGATGATCATGATGCGGCGGCACAACTCCTCGATGTCGTCCAGGTCGTGGGTGGTGAGCAGGACGGTGGTGTGAAACTCGCGGTTGATGGCGCGCAGGAACTGGCGGATGTGGTCCTTGGCGACCACGTCGAGGCCGATGGTGGGCTCGTCGAGGAACAGGAGCGGCGGATTGTGCAGCAGCGCGGCGGCCAGGTCGCAGCGCATGCGTTCGCCCAGCGAGAGCTTGCGCACCGGCGTGTGCAGGTAATCGCGGAGGCCGAGAATTTCGTTGAAGCGCTCCATGCGGGCATCGAAATCGCGCTGGGAGACATCGTAGATGCGGCGCAGCAGCTTGAACGACTCGATGACGGCAATGTCCCACCAGAGCTGGGTGCGCTGGCCGAAGACCACGCCGATGGTCTTCACGTAGTGGCGCCGCTGGCGATGCGGCACAAAGCCGTTGATGCGGATCTCGCCGCTGGTCGGCACCAGAATGCCCGTGAGCATCTTGATGGTGGTGGATTTTCCGGCGCCGTTGGGGCCGATGTAGCCGACCATTTCGCCGCGCTCGATGGAGAAGCTCACGCGGTCCACCGCCGTCAGCGTGACGTAATCGCGCACGAACAGATTCTGAATCGAGCCCCAGATGCCTTCGCGGCGGCGGAAGGTCTGGAAATGTTTGGAGAGATGGGCGACGTGGATCAGCGAGTCCGAGGACATGGAAGAACGAATTCTAACATCATCCGAGGCCGCTACATCGGCACCTCAGGGGTTAAAACCCCTGAGGACAAGGAGCGTCCTATGTGGAAGCTGAAGCTCCGACCCCCTAAGAACTGCTGGGGAGATCGGTCGATGTGCGGCAGCCGCGCAAGGGGCGGCGCGAAGCCAAGGGGGATGCTGCTACGCGGCATGACCGCGCTGGAGAATTTCGCGAACACGCGCCGTGATATCTGCGATGCGCACCGGCCGGTAGAAGACGGAGTGCGCGGGAGGCAGGGGAACCCGTTCGGTGCGGGAGGCCACCAAAACGGCCGGGACGCGGTTCATCAGTTTTTGGATGGCCGGATCGCCTGCGATTTCCGCTACGACTTCGATCACCAGGGCCGAGGGCATCTGGCCGGCGGCCAGGGCGCGGCCCGCATCGTCCGGCGACTCCATGCCCAGCGCGTCGATGCCCAGTTCGCGGAGCTCGGCGCGGACGGCGGTGCGCAGCGTCCAATCACGCGCGATCACGAAAACGACGGGCATCCCACCGCGGAAGTATAGCATCGTCCAGACCATGCCCTTTGAGGTACGCAGGCGGGGTTACCATAGGCAAGCGCGGAAAGGGTCTGTTACAATTTGATGTTTTGCGGGGCAGGCGGAGTGCGGAAGCGCGGGCAAACATGGCGGAAAACGGCACACGGAAGAAGAACATCCTGATTCTGGCGGCGGTGATCATCGTGCTGATCGTCGCGGTGCTTGCTTTGCGCAAGAAGGCGCCCCTGGTGCCGTTCGAGGAGGTGGTGCGGGAGGACCTGAGCGCCACCATCACCAGTAACGGCAAGGTCGAACCGGTGGCCGCGACGGTGGCTCGCGCCGGGTTCCCGGCATTTGTGAGCCGAGTGGCGGCGCATGAGGGGCAGGCCGTGCGGCGCGGACAGTTGATCGTGACGCTGGACGCGGCGGACATCCGGTCGCAACTGGCGCAGGCGCGCGCCGACCTGCTGGGCGCGGAAACCGATCTGCAACATGCGCGCGCGGGCGGGCCCCCGGACGAAGTGGCGCAGCTGGAAGGCGATTTGCAGGCGGCGCGGCTGGAAGTGACGAGTCTGGAGCGCACCGAGCAGGAGCTCGAAAGTCTGGTGGCCAAGCAGGCCGCCACCCAGGACGAGTTGGCGCAACAGCAGGCCCGGCTGGCCAAGGCGCGTGGAAACCTGAAGGCGCTGGAGGCGAAGAAGCAGCTCCGCACGCAGCAGTCGGGAGTGACCGTGGAAAGCGCCAGCCTGCACGTCAGCCAGGCGCAGGAACTGGTGCGGTCGCTGGAAGAGAAGGTGCGGTCGGCGACGGTCGTGGCGCCCACCGACGGAACGTTGTATTCCCTGCCGGTGAAGGCGGGCGATTACGTGAAGGTCGGGGACACGCTGGCCGAAATGGCGGATCTGAAGCACGTGCAGGTGCGCGCCTTCGTGGATGAACCGGACCTCGGCGCGCTGGAAGCGGGCCAGGACGTCGAGGTGACCTGGGATGCGCGGCCCGACCACCTGTGGACGGGCCACACCGGCCAGGTACCCAAGCAAGCCGTGGCGCGCGGCATGCGCAGCGTGGGCGAAGTGCTGTGCACGATTGACAACGACCGGCTGGAATTGCTGCCGAACATCAACGTGCAGGTGCGGATTCTGGTGCGCGAGCGGCGCGGAGCGCTGGTGGTGCCGCGCGAGGCGGTCCGCGACGACCGTGGGCGCCATTACGTCTTTCTGCTGGTGGACGACAAAGTGCGCCGCCGCGACATCACCGTCGGGGCGGCGAGCGCGTCCAAGTACGAGGTGCTCTCCGGGCTGGCGGTCCACGACCGCGTGGCGCTGCCCGCGGAAAAGGAACTGAAGGACGGCATGGCCGTGCGACCCATGGAGGCCGATTGAAACACGCGCTGCCCAGGATCGTACTCGCGGTTTTGTGCGCGGGGATGCTTTCGCTACCCGCCGCGCGGGCGGCTCGCGCAGACGTTTCCAAGCCGATCGAGGCGGCGCAACACCAGTTCCACGCGGGGAACTACACCGAAGCCATCGCCACGCTGCAGGGGGCTGCCTCGCGAGACTCGTCGAACGCCGAAGCGTATTACTGGCTGGGGCGCAGCTACTACGAACTCCGCGATTACGACACGGCCATCGCGCAATTGGGGAGAGCCGTGGCGCTGGATGCCCGCAAATCCGTTTACCATCAGTGGCTGGGCCGAGCCTACGGCGGCAAGGCCGACCGCGAGCGGAGTTTTTTTATGGCCCGCAAAGTGAAAAAGGAATTTCAGCAGGCGGTCAGCCTGAACCCCTCGAATCTGGCGGCCCGGCGAGACCTGGCGGAGTTCTGCGTGGATGCACCGTGGGTTGTGGGCGGCAGCAAGGACGAAGCCCTCCAGCAGGTCAACGCGATCGCGGCGATCGATCCCGTGGAAGGCCATCTGGCCCGCGCCCTCTATTATCAGGAAGGGCTGAAGCGGCCGGATCAGGCCGAGAACGAATACCGCGAGGTTCTGGCGGCGAAGCCGGGCCGTATCGAGCCGTATCTGGAAGCCGCCGATTTTTACCGGGGCCAGGGCAAAGCCGCCGAGGTTTCCGCGGCCGTTCAGGCCGCCGCGCAGGTGAGCCCGGGCGATGCACGCCTTCCGTTTTACCGCGGGGTCGCCGGGGTACTGGCGCACGCCGACCTAGCCAACGCGGAGCAAGACTTGAAATCCTATCTGGCCAGCACGCCGGAGCGCAGCGACTGGCCCCCGCACGCGGCCGGGCGCGAATGGCTGGGGCGGTTGTACGAAATCCAGGGAAAGCGCGGCGAGGCGGCCGAGCAATACCGCGCCGCCCTGCAACTGGATCCCAAGCGGCGGGAAGCCCGGGCGGGGCTCGAACGTCTGTCTCAGAAGACATCTCCGTAGGGACGCATGGACTCGGCTCGCAACTCGATCTCGCCGGGCGGCCTGGGTCCGTTAGGGTCCACGCACCGGAAAGAGGCGCGGAAAAGTTCGGCATTGTGGGGCGAAATCTGGTGGCTGGCGATTCAGGCGTTGCGCGCCAATAAGCTACGGGCCCTGCTAACGATGGTGGGCGTCATCATCGGGAGCGGCTCGATTGTCCTGGTGGTGACGGTCGCGCTGGCGGGCAAGCAGTACGTCCTGGCGCAGATCGAGGGCGTGGGGTCCAACCTGGTGTATGCCCACCTGGTCCATTCCGACGAACCGGGGAGCTCGACGCTGGCGGATGAAATCACGCCCGCCGACCTCGCCGCCATTCGCGAAGGGCTCCCGGAACTGGTGACGGCGGCGGCCGGGACGGGCACCGTCCCCATGACGGCGGTTGTGGAGAGCCACGAGCGCCCCATCAATTTGGTGGGCGCCACGGAAGACTTCCAAGGGGTTCGCAACCTCGAGATCCTGCGGGGGCGTTACTTCGACCAGGACGACTTGCGTGCGCGCAGCAAGGTTTGCCTGATCACCCAGGAACTGGCGCGACGCGTGTTCCCATCGGGCAATCCGACGGGCAAGACGGTTCGGCTGGGCGAGCTGCACTTCACGGTGATTGGCGTTTTCCGGGAGCGCGTGGCGACGTTCGGCGAGACGGAAATCACGCGGGAATCCGCGCTGATTCCCTTCTCGCTGCTCCACTACTACACCGGGACAGACTCGCTGACGACGTTGTACGCCCGGGCCGATCGCTCCGAGGACGTCCCCGCGGTGACGCGCCAGGTGGCGGAGATCCTGCAGGGGCGCCATCGCGCGGGAGCCAAGTACCGGGTGGAAAATCTCAGCGGGATTCTGGAGACGGCGCGGAGCATTGCCACGGCGCTGACGGTTTTTCTGGTTCTGGTGGCGCTGATCGCGCTGGCCATCAGCGGCATCGGGATCATGAACATCATGCTGGTCACGGTGACCGAGCGGACGCGCGAGATCGGGATCCGCAAGGCGATCGGCGCGTCGCACGACGCCATCCGCTATCAGTTCCTGATGGAGTCGCTGCTGATCAGCGGAACCGGAGCGCTGGCGGGAATCCTGATCGCCATTTCCATCCCCGGATTCCTGAATTTCCTGATCGGGATGTTTCCCGAGGCTGGAGATCTCCGCGTGCCCGTATCGTGGGTCTCGGTGGTGCTGGCGTTTGTAGTATCCTGCTCGACAGGGCTGGTGTTCGGCTATCTCCCGGCGAGCCGGGCGGCCCAACTGCAACCGACGGAAGCGCTTCGCCATGAATAATTCCGAGCCTCGAACGCCACGAAGGAGCCGCCGCTTGACGGCGGCCGCCGGGATGCTGGCGCTGCTGCTGGCGGCGCCCGCGCGCGGCCAGGACGCGGCGGGAACATTGACGCTGCAGCAGGCGGTGACGCTGGCGCTGCAGAACAGCCGCGACCTCAAGCTGGCCCGGGTGCAGTACAACGTGGCGCTGGGCGAAGCGCGCGTGGATCGCGCCGCCTTCCGGCCCAATCTCTACACCGGCGCGGGCGCGGCCTACACGCACGGATTCCCGTCGCTGCCCGGCGGCGAAGCTCCCTCCGTTTTCGAGCTGGACTATTCGCAGACGCTGTTCAATCCCCTGCTGAAGGGCGAGCAGCGCGCGGCCGAGGAGCGGTCCAAGAACCAAAAACTGGAGATGGACCGCACGCGGGACGGCGTCATCGTCCGCGCGGCGAGCGTCTATCTGGAGCTGAGCAAGGTGCGGCACTCGCTGGAACTGCTGCGCAGCGAACAATCCAGCGGAGCCAAGATCCTCGAATTGGTGCGCGCGCGGCTGGCCGCCAACCAGGAGTTGCCGATCGAAGTGACGCGCAGCGAGCTGCTGGTGGCGCGCGTCCAGGAGCGGATCATCCGGCTGGAAGACCGCGAGGAAACGCTCGTGGCGCAGCTGCGCGACCTGACCGAGATTCCCGAGGACCAGGCGATCGAGGTGGAAACCGATGCCACGTCGTTCGACGCCGCGCTGGCCACCAATCAGCCCGACAGCGAGATCGTGAGCCTGGCCCTGCAAAACGACCGCGGCGTGGCCGAAGCGGAAAACGAGCGGGCGGCGCGCGAGCATCTGGCGCAGGGTGCGCGCTGGAGCTACTTTCCCACCGTCGATCTGGTCGGCAAGTACAGCATTCTGAGCAAGTTCAACAATTACGATGAGTTCTACAAGCGCTTCGAGCGCAACAACGTCAACGTCGGCTTGCAGATCACGATTCCGATCTTCGCCGCGAAGACCTCGGCCAACGTGGCCCTGGCCAAGAGCCAATTGAACGCCGCCGAACTGCTGCTCGGCAACAAGCGCCAGGAAGTCCGCCTGGACGTGCAGCAGAAGGCGCGCAGCGTGCGCGAGCGGGAGGCGGTGCGCGAGGTGGCGCGCCTGGACCTGCGTCTGGCCCAGGAAACGCTGCAACTGACGCAGGCGAGATTCGACCAGGGACGCGCCACCCTGCAGGAAATCGAGCAGGCGCGCCTGGACGAAAGCGACAAGTGGGTGAGCTTTCTGGAAGCCGACTTCGCCCGCGAGCAGGCGCATCTCACGCTGCTGCAGGCCACCGGGCAATTGGCGAAGCTTTTTCCGTAAGCAACCCGCGCCGAGAAAACTTGGGCGTTGCGGGAAAATCAAGTAAAATGATCTGATTGCACCGCGTGGTGCCGTTTTGGAATCGTGCCTGAGGGAGAGCCACATCCATGCCGTCCGTGATGAAAACCTTGCTGCTGAATCCTCCAAGCTTCGAGAAGTTCGACGGCGGAGCGGGCTCTCGCTGGCCCGCGACTCGGGAGATTGAATCCTATTGGTATCCGGTCTGGCTGGCCTATCCCGCGGGGATGCTGCCGGGCAGCCGGCTGCTGGACGGCCCGCCGCACCACATTTCCCCGGCCGAAGTGGTGCGCATCGCGCGGGATTATGAATTCGTCGTGCTGTTCACCTCGACGGTAGGCTTTGTCAGCGACCTGCGCATGGCGCGGGGGATGAAGGAAGCCAAGCCGGACTTGAAGATCGCCTTTGTGGGACCGCACGTGCAGATCAAGCCTGCGGAGACTCTGCTGGCCAGCTCGGACATCGATTTCATCGTGCGCGGGGAATTCGACCACGCCGTGGTGGAATACGCGCAGGGCAAGCCCCTGGCGGAGATCGGCAACGCCAGCTACCTGAAGGACGGGAAAGTGGTGCACAACCCGTCTCGGCCGCAACTGCAGACCGAGGAACTGGACGCGCTGCCGTTTGCCACCGAGGTCTACCACCGCGACCTGACTATCGAGAAATACAACGTGCCGTTCCTGCTGCACCCGTTCGTTTCGTTTTACACCACGCGCGGATGCCCGGCGCTGTGCACTTTCTGCCTATGGCCGCAGACGCTTTCCGGCCACGCGTGGCGGACGCGCTCGGTGGAAAACGTGGCGCGGGAGTTCCGGCAGGCGCACAAGATGTTCCCCCAAGCGAAGGAATTCTTCTTCGATGACGACACGTTCAACATCCGCAAGGAGCGCGTGGTGGCCCTGTGCAAGGAATTCAAGCCGGTGGGATTCCAGTGGTCCTGCACGTCGCGCGTGCACGGCGACTACGAGACGCTGAAGGCCATGGCGGACGCCGGTTGCCGGCTGCTGATCGTGGGCTTTGAATCGGGCGATCCGCAAATCCTGAAGAACATCAAGAAGGGCCAGACCGTCGAGATGGGCCGGACGTTCGTGAAGAATTGCAAGAAGGTGGGCATTCACGTCCACGGCGATTTCATCATCGGGCTGCCCGGCGAAACCAAGGAAACGATCGAGACGACCATCAATTTCGCCAAGGATCTGGACTGCGAGACGATTCAGGTCTCCATGGCGCACGCCTATCCCGGCACGGAACTCTACGACCGGGGCACGCGCGAAGGATTCCTGGCCGGCGAAGCCATCACCGATGACGGCGGCCACCAGTTGCCGCACCTCCAGTATCCCGGGCTCTCGAAGGAATACATGGTCGAGGCGGTCAACCGCTTTTACGACAGCTACTATTTCCGGCCGCGCGTGGCCTGGCGCATCGTCCGCGAATCGCTCTGGGACGGCCATGAACGCAAGCGCCTGTATCCACGAGGCGGTGGATTTCCTGAAGCTGCGCGCGGACCGCCGGAAAGTGGCGCGCAAGGGCGTGGGGAAGAAGACCGTCGTCGCCGTCCCGGCGATCCACACCGCTTCCGGACCGGAAGTCGTCGTGCCGGCCATGGGCGCGGGTTCCCCGGCGGAAGTGGCCGGCGAGTCGCAAGGCGCATGACGCCGGCGAAAAACCTGCATTTCAAAACCATCGTCCTGATTCTGATCATGATCTCGGTGGCCCCGCTGGGCGACGTTTTCCTGGGCAAGGGGATGAAGCAAGTGGGCGCGATGGCGGGTTGGGCGCCGGCCGCGCTGTTTCATTTCTTTTTCCGCGCCTTCACGACGGGCTCGGTGTGGATCGGCATCAGCCTGCTGCTCACCTTTTTTGTCGCCTACCTGGTGGTGCTTTCCTGGGCGGACTACAGCTACGTGCAGCCCGCTTCGGCGGCGTCGTATGGCCTGATCGCGCTGATGGCTCATTTCGTGCTGCATGAGACGATTTCGCCGACGCGCTGGGCCGGCGTGCTGGTGATCTGCACGGGCGTGTTTGTGGTGGGCCACACGCATCCCCGCACCACGGAGCAGCCCGCGCCATGACCGGATTCGTGCTGTACGTCCTGATCGTCTTTATGGGCACGGGCGGCGAGCTGTGCGTCTCGCGCGCGATGAAGATGGTGGGAGAGGTGACGGACTTTCGTCCGCATGCCATCGCCCGCGTGGTGGGACGCGCGCTGCTGCTTCCCCGAATGTGGATGGGCGTCTCGATGATGGCCGTGGCGTTCTTTGCGCTGCTGGGCATGCTGTCGCTGGCCAAGGTCAGCTTCGTGTTTCCGGCCACGGCGCTGAGCTACGCCGCGGGCGCTCTGGGTGGCAGGCTTTTTCTGGGCGAGCGCGTGACGCCGCAGCGCTGGATCGGCGTTCTGCTGGTCTGCATCGGTGTTACACTCGTGTTTCTGGGCAAGGGATAAGCGGGACAGAGGATAGCGGGATGACCGCCTGGACCGCAGTTCGCGACGCAGTGCTGGCTCTGGCGCTCGCGCCGCTGGCGTACTACTGCATCGCCATCATCGCCGCCGCGCGGTTCTTTCGCGGCAACGGTTCCGCTTCCGAGGGCCTTCCCTCCGGCGCTACCTCTACTTTCACTCCGCCCGTCAGCATTCTGAAACCCATCCGCGGGCTGGACCGCGAGACCTACGAAAACTACGCCAGCTTCTGCCGGCAGGACTATCCCGAGTTCGAAATCCTGTTCTGCGTGACCGACGCGAGCGATCCCGCCATTCCGGTGATCCAGCAAGTCATTCACGATTTTTCCGGAGGCGAGGCGCCTCGTCGCTCGATTCGCCTGCTGACCGGCTCGGAGCCCGTGGGCGCCAGCGACAAGGTCAACAAGCTGTGCCGGATGGTGCGCGAGGCGCGGCACGAGATCGTGCTGGTGAGCGATAGCGACGTGCGCGTCGGACCGGGGTTCTTGCGCGCGGTGGTCGCGCCGTTCCGTGATCCGCCGGCCGGCGGGGTGACGTGCCTGTATCGCGGGCTCACCGACGGATCGTTCGCCGCCGATCTCGAGGCGCTGGGGAACAGCACCGATTTTGCGCCCGGCGTGCTGGTGGCCGGGCTGGGCGGCAGCCTCGAATTTCATGCTCGGCGCGGTGATGGCCACCACCAAGAAGCATCTGGCCGAAATCGGCGGCTTCGAAGCGCTCGCCGACTACTTCTGCGACGACTACGAGTTGGGCAACCGCATCGCCGCACGCGGCTATCGCGTCGAACTGAGCCGCTTCCCCGTGGACATCGTCTACCCGCGCGAAACGCTGCGCGACGCCTTTCGCCACCAACTGCGCTGGAATTTGAGCATCCGCTATTCGCGTCCCTGGGGCCATTTCGGATTGATTTTCACCCAGGGCCTGGCGTGGGCGCTGCTCGCTGCGGCCCTCGCGCCGTCGTGGGCAGTGGCCGCGGGCTACCTGGCGAGCTACGCGCTGCTGCGCGGCGCGGTGGCGGCTGTGGCCGGCGTGAGGGGGATGCAGGACAATCTCGCGCGGTCGAGGATGTGGATGCTGCCTTTGCGCGACGCGTTTGCGTTTGCGGTGTGGTGCGCGAGCTTTTTCCCGCAGCGCATCCACTGGCGCGACCGCGAATTTTACGTCCGCGCCAAACGCCTCGTGCCGGCCCCGCCGCGGCATTCCTAGGATCGCGCGCCGCAAAAACCGCCGAATGCGGGGCTCATCATCCGCGAACCAGGCAGGTCATGTTTGGCGCAGGAATGGCGCGGACAATTTTGGCAGGCCTTCTGCGCGGTTGACGAAATCGCTGTCGGCCAGTAAAGTAGATGCAGGTCGCGCCTGCGGCCTTTTTTGTTGTCTCCCCCTCGGCTGGGAGGTCGTACAATTGGCAGTACATCAGATTCTGGATCTGATTATCCTGGTTCGAGTCCAGGCCTCCCAGCCAAACTAACAAAAGCCCCGGTAAATCGCTAAGAACCCGCCAACTGTTGCCACAAGTTTCGCCAACGACAGATCCGCCCGGCATGCCGGGTCCTGAATTCGGCGTTGACTGAACAGAAGGAGGTGGCGTAACGTGCCGTCGAACAACAGTCCCCGCTTTCAACGATGTCCGCGAGAGCGTGGCGATCGAACACCCGGAAGAAGTAGAAACGCGGTGAGTTTGCAATGTCAGAATGACGGAATGGAGGTCCCATGGCATTCCAAGTCAAGGCGACGGTTATCGGTTTCGGCGGTGATGAAGAGAAATATCCCTGCCACTTCCAGCACAAAGTTGGCGACGAGTTCATCTGGGACGGAGAAAGATTTGTCGGCCGGATATGTCCCTATGTGGCGGGCAACGCAATCACAAGGATTTTGACCCTGGCCAGGATGGGCCCGAGGTTTCCTTCGCCTCTATGGTACTCGCCTTTTTGGTACGCGCCCGTCAGCAGGAAGGATCCGAGCCTGAAGAAGTTCGACGGCCTGGGGTTCCGCAACGTGCTGGAAACAGTTTCGGAGCCGCCTCAGCACGTGGCCTCGTTGCAACCCAAGGGCGCCTTTAGCTGGCCGCCTCTGACGGAGAGAACGGTAGCGAGAGACGACATTGTCGTATGCGGAGACACGCGGACCTCCCTGATGCTGAAGCTCGATGTGTTTGATTTGAGCGACAAGGGAGACTCCATTCCTTACTTCAGACGGCAAATGTCCATCCTGGACAAGGTCTTGGCGAAACAGGGCATCCCGGCCGCGAAGATTCTCGGCGAGTTTTCCAAGGACGAGATCGAGATTCCCTACCCCGCGCTGAACGACGTATTGGTGGAAGCGCTGAACGAGGAGCTCGAACTCATGGGCTACCTCGAGATCAAAGATGGAAAGGCGCTGGTCACCCCGAGCGGCCAAGCAAGATTGCAGGCATTTAAGAAAAGCCTGTCCCCGGAAGAACGAACTGCGCTGAACATGTGAGCGGCGCCAACGCGCATTCCAGGAGGCGGCGGCTCTTTCTTCCGCCCGAGTGCGGGTTTCATTCGTTTGGCGGGGATGCGCCGGGAAGGATCTGACGGAGGCTCAGGAATGGGCAAACGTTTCGAATCCAAAGTCGCCCTGGTGACCGGCGCCACGAGCGGCCTGGGGCGTGACGCGGCCATCGCCTTCGCGCGCGAGGGAGCCAAAGTCGTCGCCGCCGGCCGGCGGATCGCGGAGGGTCGGGAAACGGTCGAGTTGGCGAGAAAGGCCGGCGGCGAGGCCATTTTCGTTCCAGCCGATCTATCGAAGCCAACGGACATTGAAAAAATGGTTCATGCCTGTGTGAACACCTATGGCGGCTTGGACTACGCCTTCAATAACGCCGGGATTGACGGGACCATCCGCACGCGAATCACAGAATACAGTTTGGAGGTGTGGAACGAGGTCATGGCTGTGAATCTGACAGCCATGTTTCTGTGCATGAAGCATGAAATTGCCGAGATGCTGAAGCGCGGCGGTGGGGCGATCGTCAACATGGGAGCTGTGGCGTCGCTGAAGGCCAACGCCGTGCTGGGCGCCGCCTATATCACCAGCAAACACGCCATCATTGGATTGACTCGGACCGGCGCGGTTGAGTTTGCGAGCCAGGGGATTCGGGTCAACGTCGTGTGCCCCGCTGTGATCCGGACGCCCTTGGCCGAGCATTTGATGGGCAGCGAAGAAGGAAAAGCTCGCGTCTTGTCAATGCACCCCCTTGGCAGAATCGGCGAGCCGCAGGAAGTTTCCGACCTGGTGCTCTGGCTCTGCTCCCAAGAAGCTTCGTTTATTACCGGCGCGGCGATTCCCGTCGACGGTGGTTTCTTGCTGTAATGACGGTTTCCACGCTTACCGAGAAAAATAGGACTACTGGCACCCCCGGACGTTCCACCCGATGGAGATGGTGCCGTCAAGGAGCCCTAGGCCAAATCGTGCGCGGAAAACGATGTATCATCTCGGCGTCTTCACGCGCTGTGAGTCGCGGAGGGATCGCACGGACATCAGCAAGTCACAGCACGGCACACCAAGGAGGATACATGGCATCGCAGCCGCACAAGCCGATCGCGCGGGGGTTGATCGGCGACGTAGCACCCAAGCTGGTGGAACTCACCGAGCAGGTTCTCTTCGGAGACGTTTGGGAACGGCCCAACCTGGCCAAGCGCGACCGGAGTCTGATCACCGTGGCATCCCTGGTGGCGCTCAATCGCACCGAGCAGCTGCGTTTTCATCTGGAGTTTGCGCTGGAGAATGGCGTGACCCGGGACGAAATCGTCGAAGTGATAACGCATCTGGCCTTCTACTCGGGATGGCCGACGGCGATGTCGGCGATGATCCTGGCGAAGGAGGTTTTCCAGGCCGCCCCGTAAGTGCCCCGCGTGCGCGTGCGAGCCACGCGTCACCGCGCCGGCGGTTCCGCGCCAAAGGACTCCCTCGCGCGCCCGGCGCGCCGAATCAGCGCAGGCGCACGACCAGAACCGAGCAGGCCGCATGACGCGCCACCGATTCGGCCACGCTCCCGATCAGGAAGCGGTCCAGGCCCTTGCGGCCGTGCGAGCCGACCACAATCAGATCCGGACTCCAGGCTTCGGCGTAATCGAGGATCATGGCGCGCGGATCGCCTTCCTTCACATCCGTCTGCACGTGGTAGCCCGCCTGGGTCAACCGCTGGGCGGCGCGGGACACGAGTTCCTTGCCCTCGGCCAGCCGCTTCTCCTGCGCGGTCTCCAGGCTCGCCACTTGGCCCATGTAGTAGTAGGGAATCAGGAGCAGCGGCTCGACCACGTGCAGCACGCACACTTCGGTCTGCTCCGGGCGCATTTGGCGCGTCACCGCCTCAATCGCCGCTTCGGAATATTTCGAATCATCCACTGCCAGCAACACTTTCATGGCGGCACCTCGGTTCCCTTCCCCAGAAGACTTCACAGGGTGCTGAAAAATACGCCTTAGGGAGCTTCAGGGGCTAAAGAGCCTATGTGGCAACTGGAACTTACATCCCTCAGCGGCTAAAGCCGCGTTCATCTTGCGGCAGTTGCGGCACGGCTGAAGCCGTGCCCTGACGCAAAACTGAGGTTGCCACACACTCTAAAGCCCCATTGATGTTACGGCGCGTACGTTGCGGTCCCGACTGCCGCCCGGGACGCGAACGGCGCGCTGAAGCCGACGTACAAAGCCCTCCGGGCCCTTCCGTGCCCGACTAGCGGCTGGCCGGTTCGCGCACAATCTCGACCGAACACGGCGCATGGCGGGCCACAAATTCCGCCACGCTGCCCAGCAGCAAGCGGCTGACGCCGGTGCGCCCGTGCGATCCCAGCACGATGAGGTCGGCCTGCCACTCCTTGGCCATATCGACGATGCGTTCCCGGATCTCCCCTCGGGCCACCTGACCTTCGGCGCGAAAACCGGCTTCACGCAGCTTTTGCACGATTCGCTCGACCAGTTTCTCGGCAGCCTTGGCCTGGGCGGCGAGTTCAGGCGCATATCCGGGCGACATCTGCGGAGGCGCGGAAACCGCGATGGGCTGCAGGACGTGGACCACGCGCACGTCGGCCTCCGCCGGACGATATTGCGAGACGGCCGCCTGTACCGCCGCCTCCGAGAACTTCGAGTCATCCACTGCCACGAGAATCCTCATGCGCCCTCCCTTCGCCCGCAGTTCCAGATCGCGGTCAGGATAGCACCCTCCGTACTCGCCAATACATCTGCTCGGGGCGCCGGCTGCTCGGTTTCAGGACCTTTCCGCAAACGCACAGATCTTCGGCTTGACCAGCCGGATAAAGTCCGCGCTGAGGATGCGCAGGGCATCGGAGTGCGTTCCCGCGCTCAAGATGATCTCCGGGTCGGCGGCGAGTGTGGCGTCCATGTACACGGGCAGGCCATACAGCTCCCCGAAGGGCGGGACCGCGCCCGGCTCGCAATCCGGAAACAAGTTGTTGCACTCCTGCTCCTCGATGATGGACACGGCCCCCCCGGCGGCCGCGGCCAGCTTCTGCAGATTGATATGGCAGGGCGCGGGCAGCAGGGCAATCAAGTTGCTCTTCCCGGACCGCAGCACCACCGTCTTGGCCACGTCTTTGCCTGGTTCGTGCATCACCGCGGCGGCATACTGCGCGCTGTAGGTCGGCGCATGAGAAATCTGCGAGTACGGAATATGGTTGGTTTCCAAAACGGACTTCAGGCGAACGGAAATGCTCATGGGATCACCTCCCGCGGCGGCTCTCCTGGCGGATGCAGACCCGCAAGTCTCCCCGCGTCCGGATGACACTTGAATTTGTGTGTGCGATTGGTGGACATTGAGGCTGTCACATTCACAGCACTTGTACCGCGCGGAGTGGCCGGCCGCCGTGTCTGGAATCACAACTCTTTGTGACCGCCATCACACGGCGCTTCCGGCGGGCGGCACGGATGCGAAACGGAGTAGTATCGGAGATGTTTCCGCGGGCCCTGAGACGGTGCTGATTCTGAGCTGATGCCGATGGCGACCCCTGCTCCTGAACGCGAGCACGTGCACGAACAGCTTTCGGCACAAGGAGCTTATATCCACCCGACCCAAGAACTCGACGGGCCCGCCAACTTCCCGGAAGCGTTTGCGCGCACGGCGCAGCGGATTGCCTCGATGGTCGCGATCGAACTGCCCCACCGCGACCATGTCGAGCGCGTGACCTACGGGGAATTGCTGGCTCGCGCGGAGGCGGCCGCCGTGCTCTTGGGTTCGCAGGGCTTGGCCCGGGGAGACCGCTGCGCCATCCTCGACGACAATTGCGTCGAGTGGTGCGCCTCGTTTCTCGCCATCCTTCGTCTGGGCGCCGTGCCGGTCCCGCTCGATACGCATTACAGCGCGTCGCAAATCGAGGGACTTCTCCACGACAGCGGCGCGAAGATCCTGCTGACGGCCCCGCGCTATCTGGAAACCGCCGAACACGCGCTGGGCACGCGGGCGTCCGCAGCGGCGCTGCTGCTTCTGCGCGGGGCCGCTCCGGGCCGAACCACCCTGACGGCACTGCCGTCCGACGCCACCGGCGCCCTGCCTCCCTGCCCGGCCACCCGCGACGATCCGGCGGTAATCTTGTACACGTCGGGAACCACGGGCGATCCCAAAGGCGTGGTCCTCACGCACGGCAACCTGCTGGCCGAAGCCAGCGCCGTCATTCAAAGGCTGAAGATCGACGAGCGCGACTCCATCCTAGGGGTGATGCCGCTGTTCCATGCGCTGGCGCTGATGGCCAATCTCTTGCTTCCGTTTCTCTACGGGGCGCGCGTGATTTTCCTGGAGGAGATCAGCGCCTCCGAACTCCTGCGGGCGCTGGGCGAGCGCGAACCCTCGGCCTTTTGCTGCGTGCCGCAATTTTTCTACCTGATCCACCAGCGCCTGCTCGGCAAGGTGGCCGAGGGCGGAGTGGCGAAGGCCGCGGCCTTCCGCGCGCTGCTACGCGGGCATGCGGCGTTGCGGCGTCTGACCGGGCTGAATCTGGGGCGTTACCTGTTCCGCCCGGTTCACCAGTTGTTCGGCCGCCACATGCGCCTGCTGGTCACCGGCGGCGCGCGGTTCGACTCCTCGGTCGGGCGGGACTTTTACGGCCTGGGGTTCAACCTCATCGAAGTCTACGGGCTGACCGAGACCTCCGGCGCCGCTACGCTCACCGCGCTGGGCCAGGGGGGCTTGGGAACGGCCGGCACGCCGCTGCCAGGCGTGGCCGTGAAGATATTGCCTCCCGAAGCGGGCGCCGGCGAAGACCTCGCAGCCGGCGAAATCGCCATCCGCGGGCCCATCGTCATGAAGGAATATTTTCACCGGCCCGACGCCACCGCCGAGTCGGTGCGCGACGGCTGGTTTCTGACCGGCGATCTCGGCGTTTTCGACGCGCAGGGGAACCTGCGCATCACGGGCCGCAAGAAGGAAATCATCGTCCTGAGTTCGGGGAAAAACATCTATCCCGAGGAGATCGAAACGCACTACGCGAAGTCGCCCTGCATCCGGGAACTCTGCGTGCTGGGCACCACGCTGCCCCACGAACCCCTGGCCGAGCGCCTGCACGGCATCATCGTCCCGAACCTCGACGTGATGCGCGAGCGGAAGATCGTGAACCTGAAGGAAGTGCTGCGGTTTGAAATCGAGAACCTGTCCATCCAGCTGCCCGCGCACAAGCGCATCCTGAGCTACGAAATCCGGATGGAACCGTTGCCCCGCACGACGACCAACAAGCTCAAGAGGCATGAAATCGAGCGCCAGATAAAACTCCGCGTCCGCGCCGCCGACGAGCCGGCGGCTTCCGAAAAACCCCTGAGCGAGGAAGCCGCGGCGTGGGCCGCCGATCCCGAAGCCGCGCGCGCGCTGGCGCTGATCCGCGAATTCGCCCACGACAAAGCCGCAGTGCATCCGGACGCCAACTTGGAACTCGATCTGGGCCTCGACTCGATCGAACGCGTGGAAGTCCTGACGCAGATCGAACACCTTTTTGGAACCAGCGTCGCTCCGGAAGCAGCCGTTGCGGCCTACACGGTTCGCGAGCTTGTCGATGCCGTGCGCCGCCAGCCCGGCGCAACCGCAGCCGCTCCGCCCCCCGAGGCGTGGAGCGCGCTGTTCGCCAAAATCCCGGCGGACGAACCCCTGTTCCGCGATCTGAGCAAGCCGCATCCCGTCGTCGGCCTCATATTCTTTCTGGCCGCCCGGCTCGCGCGCGGCTGCGCGCGGCTGCTTCTCGGATTTCGCGTGGACGGCGCCGAGCACCTGCCCAAGGAGGGCGCCTTCCTGATCTGTCCCAACCACGAAAGTTTTCTCGATTCCTTCCTGGTGGTGAGCGCGCTGCCGTTTCGCATATTCCGCAAGCTGTTCTTTATCGGCGCCAGCGAATATTTCGCCACGCCGCTGCGGCTGGCCTTCGCTCACCTGATCCACCTCGCCCCGGTGGATCCGGATACCAGCCTGACCCGCGCCCTGCAAGCCGCCGCCTTCGGCCTGCAGCAGGAAAAGGCTCTCCTGCTCTTCCCCGAAGGCGAACGCTCGATTGACGGCCAGGTGAAGAAGTTCAAGAAGGGCGCGGCGATTCTGGCCTTGCACCTCCAGGTTCCGGTGGTTCCCGCGGCGCTCGACGGAGTGTTCGAGGTGTGGGCGCGCAATCGCCCGCTGCGCTGGAGCGCCTTTCTTCCCTGGAAGCGTACGCAGCTCCGGCTGCGCTTTGGGCCGGCCCTCCCGCCGCCCTCGGCCCCGCCCGCGGGCACCTCCGCCGCTCAGATGGAGGCGCGCTACGCCGCGTTTGCCGGGGATCTGCGCAGCGTCGTGGTGCAGATGCACGATGCGCTCACGGGCTCTTTGGAAGGAGAGGTGAAACAACCATGAAGATACTTCTGGCGGTGGATGATTCCCGATTTGCAGCGGAAGCCATCCGCACACTGGTCGCACAGGTGCGAACGCAAGGAACCGAGATTCGCGTGCTGCACGTGATCGAAGAGATGCACGCCTATCTTTCCGCGGAGATGGTCCCGCACCTGGTGGTGCACGTCGCCGAGATCGAGGCGGAGCGGCAAAAACAGGGGAAGGCGCTCGTACATGACGCGGGGCAAGAGCTCCGCAAGGCAGGCTTTCAGGTGAGCGAAGCCGTGGAGACGGGAGATCCGAAGGCCCGGATTGTCGATCAGGCGGCCGAATGGCGCGCCGATTTGATCGTGGTCGGTTCCCACGGATGGAAGGGACTGAATCGATTCCTGATGGGCAGCGTATCGGAAGCCGTCGCTCGCCATGCGGCGTGCTCGGTGCAGATCATCCGGCCCCGCGGCGCCACGCAGCCAACGCCGCAAACCCCAGCGCTAGCAGGATGCTGAAAAACCCTGCGAGCTTTTTCGGCCCCTACAGCAGAATCAGCGCGGGGAACAATTGGCGGTGATTCGCGGGGCACGCCACTACGGCGCGGACGCCAGCACGTTACCATGGGCGTCGTAGGAGGTGACGGGGCCGAACAGGGCGGCCTGGGCGGCAATTTGGTCCTGGTCGCCGACGAGGACGATCTGGGCGTTGGCGGAATCGAAATGGCGGCGCGCGGCGGCGAGGACATCGTCGGCGGTGAGCGCGCGGATGCGCTCGCGGTAGGTGTCGAGATAGTTTTCCGGCAACTGATCGAGATAGACGGTGGAAAGCTGGTTGAGCAGGCCGTCCTGCGTGGCCACGCCCAATGAAAAAACGCCGGCGAGATAATTGCGCGCGCTATCGAGTTCCTCGGGGGTCACGGGAAGCGAGCGCATGCGGTCCATTTCGTAGAACATTTCCGTGAGCGTAGCGGCGGCCACTTCGTTGCGCACGGCGGCGTGGACGGTGAAGTAGCCAAGCTGGCGCAGGGGGTTGACGCCGCTGCGCGGGCTGTAGGTGTAGCCCTTCTGCTCGCGGATGTTGGCGACCAGGCGGGAATGAAACGCGCCGCCGTAGATCGAGTTGGCGAGCACGAGGCGATACCAATCGGGGTCGCGGCGCGTGATGCCGAGATTGCCGAGCACCAGCTGGGTCTGCACGGTGCCCGGCACATGCACCAGATGGACACGGCGGCCGGAAGGGCGCGGGGGCGCGGGCGACTTGGGAGGCTCGGGCTGCGGCGCTTTCCAGTCGCCGAACGCGCGCTCGATTTCGGCGAGCATAGCGTCGGCGGAAAAATCGCCCACGGCAATCAGCAGCGCGTCGCCGGGAACGTAGTGGTGGCGGTAGAACTGTTCGAGCTGGTCGATGCGGTAGGAGGCGACCTGCTCTTCGGTGGGGGCGACGATGGAGTAGGGATGCCCGCCGAACAGAACGCGGCGGAAGCACTCGTTGGCCAGGAAACCCGGAGTGGTCCGCTCGACGCGCAGCTCCTCGATGCGCTGGCGGCGCTCGCGCTCGAATTCGTCCTGGGGAAACGAGGCGTGGCGCGCCAGATCCGCGACGAGTTCCAGCATGCGGCTGGAGAATTCGGCCAGGCCAGAAATGGAAATGGAGCTGGAGTCGGCGCCGGCGTAGGTGCCGAGACCCGCGCCCATGCGGCGCAACTCTTCCTCGATCTGCCGGCTAGAGCGCGAAGCGGTGCCAGTGCGCACGACGGAGGCGGCCATGTCCGCGAGGCCGGGCAAGCGATGGGCGACGACGGCGTTGCCGCTGCGGAAATATAGCTGGGCGGAAATTTTCGGAAAGCCGCGGGACTCGGCCAGGACGACCTGCATCCCGTTGGGCAGCGTGCGCATCGTGCGCTTGGGCCAGGCGACGGCGCGCTCGGGGGTCAGGGCCGGGGGTGACTTGATAGGAGCGCTTGCTCCGGACGATGCGCTGGACGATGTCATCGGGCGCCTCCCAAATTCACGGGACGCCGCACGAGCACGGCGCGATTTTGCGGGACCAGGTATCTGCGCGCGACGGCCTGGGCCTGCGCGGCCGAGGTCGCGAGAAAGCCGTCGAGGACGGTATTGACGCGGTCCGGATCGCCGTCGAACAGGGTGAAGCAGGCCAGGTAGTGCATCAGTCCAAAGCGGGGCATGTAGGAACCCATGCCGCCTTCAAGCATGGAGTAATAGTCGGAGCGGAATTTCACCTTCACGGCCTCGATTTCATCCTCGGCGATTCCCTTCTCCTGCACTTCGCGGATAATTTCGTCATAAGCGTCGATGGTGGCGCCCGCGGTGTATTCGGGCTTGTGGAAGATGCGCGTGACCATCTGCGTGGGGCCGTTGGCGTCGAAGATATCGGCGCTGCCGTCGGCGTCCACGGCGATCTGCTTTTCGAGCACCAGGCGGCGATAGACGCGCCCGGCGCGGCCGCCATGCAGGATGCGTTCGAGAATCGCGACGGTGTACCAATCGGGAGTGCCGCGCGGCGGCAGCGTGTAGCCGATGGCAATGGCCGGAAGAGGGCCGAGTTTTTCCTCGACTTCGCCGCGGCGCTCCTCGGTTTGCGCGGGCTCGGTGACATCGGCGCGGGGCGGGAGGGCATAGGCCGGAATATTTGTGAAATGGCGCCGGGCGAGCGCGAAGGCCTCGGCGGGATCGAGATCGCCGAGCATCAGGAGCACGGCGTTGTTCGGGGCGTAGTAGGTGCGGAAGAAGTCGCGCACATCGGCGAGCGTGGCGGCGTCGAGATCGGCGAAATCGCCGTAGAAATTGTGGGCGTTGGGCCAGTTGCGGAAAGCGACCGGCGGCAGATCGAGCCACGGAAATCCGCCGTAGGGCTGGTTCATGACGTTGACGCGGACTTCTTCCTTGACGACGTCGCGCTGGTTGCGCAGGTTTTCGTCGTCCACCTTGAGCGAGCGCATGCGGTCGGCCTCGAGCCACAGGACGCGCTCGAGCGCGTTGGAAGGCACGGCCTCGAAATAATTGGTGATGTCGTAGTTGGTGGTGCCGTTGAGCAGGCCGCCGGAGGAGTTGATCAGGCGGATGTGCTCCATCTTTCCGGCGTTCTCCGAACCCTGAAACATCATGTGCTCGAACAGGTGGGCGAAACCGCTGCGGCCGCGGGGCTCGAGGCGAAAGCCGATTTGATAATAGACGCCGACGGTGACGAAGGGCGCGGAGCGGTCGGGCGAGGCCACCACGCGCAGGCCGTTGGCGAGGGTGGTGTGCTCGACGGGAATGTGCAGCTTTTTGGGTTCTGCGTTCAAACGGAACCTCCCCTGGGATTTTTGAGCGCGCGATCGAGATGGGCAATCGTCGCGGCCGGCGTTTTCGAAAGGACGCGGCCACCGAGCAGCGCCAGCGCGGTGTAGGCCCGCTGAAATTCGGGCGGGTAGCGGCGCAACGCGCGGACATGCCGCGCCACAGTCGCGTAATCGCCGCGCGCGACCGGGCCGGTCCACGCGGCGCGCGGCCCGATGCGCTCGAAATTATCGAGCATCTGGCGGATCAAGGGTAGCAGGGTTTGCAGGGCGCGGCGGCGCGAAAAACCGATGCGCAGCAACGTCTGCACCGCCGCTTCGACCAGCGCGAGGGCGTGGCCCGCGACGAGAACTCCGGCGGCGTGGTAGGCGGGCTTGCTGGAGCCGGCGATGGGCACGGGCACGCCGCCGAGGGCGCGCGCGATGGCCTGCGCGGCGCGCTGCGCTTTGCGGATCGCCTTCGACGGCGAAGATGACGCCCTTGGAGCTGTCGGCGAGGACGCGGCCGCTGAACGTCTGCATGGGATGGAGCGAACCCGTCGCCGCGCCACGGCGGGCCAGAGGAGCGAGCACGCTGCGGTCGAGCGCGCCGCTGGTGTGCAGGAAGATCTTGCCGCGGCATTTCGGACCGCCCAATTGCGCGAGCGAGCGCGCGACGGAGGCGAGGGCCGCGTCGGGTGTCGCCAGCAGAACGACATCGGCGGCCAGCGCCTCGCGCGAGAGGCGCGCCAGCGGCTGGCCCGCGCCCATGGCTCGCACGGCCCGGCGGGCCGTTGCCCCCGACCCGGTGACGACCGCGCCGATCCGCCAGCCCAACTGGTGCAGACGCCGGCCGAGCGTGCCGCCCACGCGCCCTGCGCCGATGATGGAAATCGTGCGTGGCATGTCGCGTGATAGCATAGCGTGTTCGAACTCTTCGCGGTGGAGGAAATTGCGCGTTGCACATCTTCTGGACCGTGCTGCTGGGTATCGTCGCCGCGCTATGGATTGCCGAGGCCATCGATCTGACGCCGGGGGTGATGTCGCTGCCGTCGCTCGAGGATGCGGCTCCACTGGCGGATGAGAAGTGCCCGCGCGTTTCGATTCTTTTCGCGGCGCGCGATGAAGCGGACAAATTACCGGGCGCACTGGAAACCTTTCTGGCGCTCGATTACCCTCGTTACGAAGTGGTGGCCGTGGATGACCGCTCCGAAGACGCCACGGGAGCGATCCTGGCCGGCGCCGCGCGGAAGGATGCGCGGCTGAAACACGCGCGCGTCGATTCCCTGCCCCCCGGGTGGCTGGGAAAACCGCACGCGTTGCAGCAGGCCTACGAACAATCGAGCGGCGAATGGCTGATCTTCACGGATGCGGACGTCCATTTCGCGCCCGGACTCCTGCGGCGGGCGCTGGCGCTGGCCGAGCAACGGGCTTGGGATCACATGACGCTGCTGGGCGCGCCCAAGATGTATACGTTCGGGGAAAAGATCGCCATGACGTTTTTCGGGCTGGCGATGGTGGTGGGGACGCGGCCGTGGAGCGCGATGGACCCGCGCTCGCGGGGCTACGTGGGCGTCGGGGCTTTCCAGATGATCCGCCGCAGCGCGTACGAAACCATGGGGACACACCGGCGGCTGGCCATGGAAGTGATTGACGACATGAAGCTGGGGAAACTGGTGAAGGAAGCGGGATTGCGGTCGGGCGCCGCGAAGGCGGGATTCGCGGTGAGCGTCCACTGGCACGCGGGGATCCGCAACATGGTGCGCGGCACGACGAAGAATTTTTTTGCGGCGTCGGGATTCAAGCTGTGGATGACGGCGGTGCAGGCGTTCGGGCTGCTGCTGATGTGCGTGTTTCCGGCGGTGGCGCTTCCGCTGGTACACGGGTGGGCGCGGGCTGTTTGCGTGCATCGCCGTGGGAGTGCCGCTGATTGTGGCGGGGGCGGTGGCGCGGGAGTTCAAGACGTCGCCCGCGTGGGCGGTGACCTATCCGATTGGGGCGGTGATTTTCGCGTGGATGCTGACGCGTTCGGCGATTGTCACGCTGTGGCGGGGCGGGATTGTGTGGCGCGGGACGTTTTATCCGCTGGAGGAGTTGAGGCGCGGGTTGGTTTAGGTAAGAGGGCGCAGCAAGCAGCGCCCCTACGGCTGATTTTTGGCGGACAGCGTGCGGAAGAATACGCATCAGGGGGCTTCGGTGGAGGCGATGACGCCGAGGTCGCGCTGCTTCAGGGCGCGGATGCGGTCGCGGAGGGCGGCGGCGCGCTCGAACTCGAAATTCTTGGCGGCTTCGCGCATCTGGGCTTCGAGTTGGGCGATGGCCTGCAACAACTGCGCCTCGGTGGCAATTTCTCCGATGACGGCGTCTTCGGCGGGGACGGTGACGTAGTCGGCATCGACGATGGCGGCCATCTGCATGTCGACGGCCTTGACGATGGACTGCGGCGTGATGTGGTGCTCGAGGTTGTAACTCTCCTGCTTCGCGCGGCGGCGGTCGGTTTCGCCGATGGCCTGGCGCATCGAGTCGGTCATCCTGTCGGCGTAGAGAATGGCGCGGGCCTCCAGGTGGCGGGCGCAACGGCCGATGGTCTGAATCAGCGACGTGGCGCTGCGCAGGTAGCCTTCCTTATCCGCGTCGAGAATGGCGACGAGCGAAACTTCGGGGAGATCAAGCCCCTCGCGCAGAAGATTGATGCCGATGAGCACGTCGAATTCGCCGCGGCGCAGGGCGCGGAGAATACGCACGCGCTCAAGCGTCTCGATTTCGGAGTGGAGGTAGCGGCAGCGCACGCCGACCTCGGCGAAGTATTCGGCGAGGTCCTCGGACATGCGCTTGGTGAGCGTGGTGACCAGGACGCGCTGGTTGCGCGCGGCGCGCACGCGAATCTCTTCCAGTAGATCGTCCACCTGGCCCTTCACGGGCCGCACTTCAACCTGCGGATCCACCAGGCCAGTGGGGCGAATCACCTGCTCGACGATGATCCCGCCGGTCTTGCCCAGCTCGTAGGGGCCGGGCGTGGCGGAAACGTAGATGGCCTGATGGACGCGGTGCTCGAATTCCTCGAAGGTGAGCGGGCGATTATCGAGGGCCGAGGGCATGCGGAAGCCGTAGTCGACCAGGGTCTGCTTGCGCGAGCGGTCGCCGTGGTACATGCCGCGAATCTGCGGGATGGTCTGGTGCGACTCGTCGACGAAGAGCAGAAAATCCGCAGGGACGTAGTCGAGCAGCGTGGGCGGAGCCTCGCCGGGAAGCCGCCCGGAGAGATGCCGGGAATAGTTTTCGATGCCGTGGCAAAAGCCGATGGTGCGCATCATTTCGATGTCGAAGTGCGTGCGCTGCACGATGCGCTGCGCCTCGACGATTTTTCCCTGCCGCGCGACCTCGCCCTTCCACCACTCGAGCTCCTTGTAGATGCTCTGAATGGCGCGCTCCTTCTGCTCGGCGGGGAGGATGTAGTGCGACTTGGGATAGATGGCCAGGCGGGGGACCTCGCCCTCGCGCGAGCGGATTTGGCCGGTGAGCGGATCGATTTTGCGGATGGCCTCGATCTGGCTGCCCCAGAGTTCAACGCGGATGGCGAGATCGTCGTAGGGCGGATAGATCTCGATCATGTCGCCACGAACGCGGAAGGTGCCGCGGCGGAGGTCCTCGGCGCGGTCGTACTGGATTTCGACGAGCTTGCGCAGGATGGCTTCGCGGGCAATGGACTGGCCCTTGTCGAGCATGAGCACCATGCCGTAATAGGCTTCGGGCGAGCCGAGGCCGTAGATGCAAGAGACGGATGCGACGATGACGACGTCGCGGCGCTCGAATAGCGAGCGCGTGGCGCTCATGCGGAGCTTGTCGAGCTCGTCGTTGATGGTCGATTCCTTCTCGATAAAGGTATCGCTCGAGGGGAGATAGGCCTCGGGCTGGTAGTAATCGTAGTAGCTGACGAAATACTCGACGGCGTTTTGGGGGAAGAAGGACTTGAATTCCTGGAAGAGCTGCGCGGCGAGCGTTTTATTGTGCGCCATCACGATGGTGGGACGGTTGATCTGCTCGATCACCTTGGCCATGGTGAAGGTTTTTCCCGAGCCGGTGACGCCGAGCAGGACCTGGTGGCGGTCCCCGGCGTTTACGCCGCGGACGAGTTGGGTGATGGCTTCGGGCTGGTCGCCCCGGGGCTGGTAATCGCTGGCAAGCTTGAAGTTCATAGTCCGGGAGCCATGGTGCGCCGCAAGGGGCGCTGTGTAAAACGCCAAGCAATGCGCCCGCCTAAAGGCGGCCGCTACAAAGACGACAGCAATCTCAGCTAGATAAAAAGCTAAGTATAACGCAGTCGCCGGCGGCAAAGGCGGCTGCGCGACCGACGCGCACCCGTGCCGCATCCAGGCACAGCAGATCCCTCGCCTTGCTCGGGATGACAGCGCAAGGCCATGCGCCCCCCTGAAGGCGGCCGCTACAAAGCGAAAGGCGGGCGCAGCAAGCAGCGCCCCTCCGGATGGAACGGCAAGAGGCACGGCCAGGAGTGGCTGTGCCACGCAATGCGAGCCTCAGGGGTTAAAACCCCTGATGAGAAGGCGTGGTTTCGTCGGAGCTGAAGCTCCGACGCCCTAAAATCCGTTGACCACATAGGCTAGCGTGAATCCGGAACGAGGGTGATTTGGGATTGGGTTTGAACGTGGCCGCGGTGGTGGATGGCCGAGCCGGTGGCGGCGCTCGTGATGGCGTAGTCCATGTCCTGGGAACTGGTCTGTGTCGAGGAGACGAGCAGCCCGGTGTCGAGGGAAATTGAATCGAGGCTCTCGCCAGAGCCGGTCCATGCGCCGGAGGTGCGCAGGCCGTTGCGCCGATAGTCTTCGGGGGTGGCGTCGCCATGGGCTGAGCCACGACGAAGAATTTCCAGACGGGTGAGAATGATCGCGCAGGCGTCACTGGGACCGCGGGTGGGACGCCCGGGGGCGCTGGCAGCGTCGGAGCGATGGCAGGGCTCATCGCGCAAATAGGTGGATTGCTTGCGCCAGGTGAGTCCGGTGAGAGGCACGCCGGAAAAAGCTCGCTCGCTGTTCCATTTTTGGCCGATGGCCACGCCGCCGCGAGGAAGTCCGCGGCTGGCAAGAAGGCCGGTGAGCCAGGAAAGCGCGGGCTCGGCGGCGGAGCGGCTGGGGAGAACATCTTCGAGGCCTTTGAATTGCGACAGTTGGCCGTCCGGGGTAATTGTGAATTCGACGGAATGGCCTTCGAGGCGCTGGTACGTGTCTTCCAGGGAGGGTTGCTCAAGGTCCAAGGCATCGCTCTCGGACTCCGCGGTTGATTTTTCGAAGGTGGCGCGAACGTGGACCGGTCCCGTGCCTGCTCCGGCTGGGGGCGGAGCAGCGAGCACGTCGAGACGCACGAGCATGTCGATGGCTTGCTTGGATTGCGAGCCGCCTTCCGGATTGACGATGGGAGTCGTAGTCGTTCCTGTGGTCGTGGTGTGCTCTTCGATGCGGTAGCGCAGCGTTTCACCGGGGAAAAACTTCTGTTCGAGGCGCACGCGCGAGCCGGCCCCGGCCACGAGCGCGAGGGCCATCAGCAACAAGGCTGCGAACAGTCCGGGGCGCAATGCGTTTGCAGGCATGGCGGAAGCTGGATTCCAGCGCATTGAACAGACGCTAACATAGGGCCCGGAGTGAGGCAAACGAGCTCGGTGAGAGGGATGAGGGGCGAGGGGCGAGAAATCGCACGGGCGAATGAAGGATGGCTGAAGCAGATCAACACAGAGATCACAGAGAACGCAGAGAGGCATGCGCAGGGAGAGAGCAGCTCGGCGGAGAAACTCGGTCCGATCATGACCCGAACTGGCGGGAGAAAACGCTAGCGAGAGCGGCGGTTAGGAGCGGAGGGTAGCAGGCGCTTGATTTGGGGCGCGTCGAGCGATCCGGTCAGCTGAGAGATCGGGGTGGCGGCGGTGGCTGGGGATGGGCCTGCGTCGGGGGGAAGCAGCTGGAGGCGCAGATCGAGGTTACGGCGGAAGTCGATGATGCCGGAGGCGTCGATGGATTCCGCCGGAGCCGACAGCAGGAGATTTCGAAACTGCAGCTTGCCTGCGGCGCAGCTAAATGTAGCGGAGGCTTCGCGGAACACGCTGACGCCCGGCCGGCGGGCGGCTTCCCGGAGCGATTTCGCAAGATCGATGTTGCGGAGTTGAGGGGCGTTTACGCGCGCGGTACCACGGCAGGCGAGCGAGTTGGCCAGGGCTTCACGGGTGGCGCCCTGCGTCTGGAACGAAGCCGCGCCGGAAGCGGAACCGGCAAACAGATCCGCGAGGCCGGGCCAGTTGGCGGAAAGCGCGGACAGGTCCACTTTAGAAAACTCCAGACTCATGTCATAGGAGGGCGCGGCGTTCAGATGGGCATCGAGCGAACCGCTGAGCGCGCCGCCATAGAATTGGCCGGTGGCATCGGTCAACGCGACATGACGGCCGGCGATGCTCAAGTTTCCCTGCAAGCGGCGAATTTCGAGAGGCGCCAGGGCGAACTGGGCGAAGGTAAGGCGTCCGGTGGCACGGAGATTTTCCGGAACCGTGTCGGCCGGCGGCCGGGCGTTGAGAAACGGCAGCATGCGGCCAAGAAAGGTTTCACGCCAGCGGGGATTGAGCCAGCGGTCGAGGTCGGCGGCGGCGAGGCGGTCGGCGGAGAGAGCAAACTGCCATGGGTCGCCGGGCGCGCGGCGGTCCAACGTGCCGGTCCAGTGCGCGCCGAAAGCTTGCGCGGAGGACAGGGTGACGTGGCGGGCGGTTTCTTTCAGCTCCGCGCGAAGCCGGAGCTGGTCGATGGGTTGATTCAGGAAGGGCATGCGCAGGGAGGCGGCATCGGATCCGGCGGCGGGAGAACCGAGTTGCAACCAGCCCACGGGGCGCGCTTGCCAGGGAAGCAGCAGGCCCTGCCATTGCAGATCGCAGGAGAACGGCCCCGCCAAGTCCACGTCGCTTGAAATGTTCCAGCCGAGCGCGCCGGCCAGGGCGATTCCATCGCGCATTTCGCCGGCGCTTCCCGCAGTGTGCCAGGAGGGAGTGGCATTGAAGGGTTTCTGCGCGGCCATGTCAATGCGGAACGAACCCAGCGGCGGGGCGCCGGGCGGGGCGTCGGGAAGGCGCCAGGAAAGCACGAGGGGAAGAAGGGAAACGATTCCACGGGAGTAACGAAAGCGCACGGGTCCCAGATGAGCCTGGGCGCGGAGGCGGGCGGCGGAAAAATCGACCGACTCGCTGGAGACTTGCGCGTCCACCCAGCGCAGTGGCCAGCCGGAGAGCGTGGCACGCGCATCCGCCCAGCCACGCACCGCAAGATCGTCGGCGATGCCCGGCCGAAAGGCCCGGACCCAGGAAAGCAGATCGCTCATGTCGAGCTGCGAGGGAGAAAGGGCGAGCTGAACGGCTCCAGGCTCGGAAGAGGGAAAGGTTTCGGCGTTGTTCCAAGCCACGCGCCCGGAAAAGCGCGCGTGGGAGTGGGGCGCTTCGAGAAGAGCATCGGTCAAGTCCACGTAGGGCGAAGCCGGGCGCCATTCCAGGCTGGCGATCAAATTCAGGGCGGGGTTGTCAGGACGGAGGGCGAGGTCCCAGCGATGAACTTGGCGCAACTGGGCGCGGGTCTGAACGGACCAGCCGTTGATTGGGTCCAGAGCGCGCGCGGTGAGGGTCAGGGCCAGCTGGCCGCGGACGCCGTAATCATCGCCGCGAGCCAGGCGGAGAACGTCGGACAGCGAGGCGTCGGTCCAGGAGACGTCAAGGGCCGCGGGGCGCAGCCGCGAGGAGGTTCCGCCGACGTGGCCGGAGATCTGGACGGTGCCCGCGTCCTGAACGGCGATGGCGGCGCGCCAAGGAGTGACGGCGAGGTTGATGCGCCACCGCCCGGGGCTTTCGGTCTCCACCGCTCCGGTGACGCCGACCAGAGCGAAGGGAAGTTTTTCATCGCCGCGCTTGAAGTTGATACGTCCGCCATCCACCTCGATCCTGCGGAACGCCATGGACGGCGAAGCCGCCGGACCCGCGAGCGCGCCGCCGGAAGGAATCGGGGAGGGCGTCGGAAGCCACTGGGCGAGGTTCCAGTCACCGGTGGAGTTGCGGACGAGGTTGAGGCTGGGGCGCGTGAGCGACAAAGTGCCGAGTTCGAAGCGGCCGCGGAGAAGGCCTTGCCAGCGGAGCCGGATAGCCATGGCGTCGGCGCGGAGGAAGTATTCGTGGCCGAAGCGGGGATCCTCTCCGACGGTGACCGACTGGGCCTCGAGCACGGGACCGCCCCAGAAACTGAAGTCGTAGCTGCCGACTTCGACGGGGCGTCCGAAGGCGGCCTCCAGACGCCCGGTAAATTTTCTGGGCAAGCGGCTGTGCTGAATGAAGAGGGAGATGCCCTCGGCGGCCATCCACAGCAGGAGCAGAAACAGGAGCAGGCGCACAGGCCAGCGGCGCCAGGAGCGGAGCGGCGAAGCGGCGGGGTCCTGCGGTTCGGCGCGCGCGATGTTGTGCGAGGGGGTGGCGGACACGTTGGGCTCGAAAGAAATTCTGCTGCCTCTGATCGAGTTAACTGAATGCGCTCCTAGGATATCTCACAAATGGCGGCGCGGGCGCGGCATCTAGTGCACCTCGCGGAGCATTCGATGCCAACGCGTGCTGGCGGGAAGATGGAGCAGGGCCGCCTCGATGCCGCGCACCGTGCCGAGAAGACTCCGGTCGGCGTAGTCGGCGGAGGTGGCCGCGACGGACCAGTAGATCAGAACGGGCCGGCCGATAATGGCCTGGCGGTCGACAAAGCCCCAGTAGCGGCTGTCCCAACTGCGGTCGCGGTTGTCGCCCAGGACGAAATAGCGATCGGGGGGAACCAGGAGCTCGCCGCCGCGCACATAGTTCATGATCTGTTTGGTCCATTCCGGATCCAACGCGGCTCCCAGGAATTCGGGATCGGCCGGTGGAAAGTTGTCGCCGAACGGATCGCGGGCCGAGGGATCGTGGACGGCGTAGGGCTCGGCCAGGCGGTTTTCGTTGACATAGACCTGCCCGGCGGTGATGCGAATGCGGTCACCCGGCAGTCCGATTACGCGCTTGACGTAGTGCGGATGATCGTCATGGGGAAACTTGAAGACCACAATGTCGCCGTGACGAATGGGGCGATACGGCAGGAGCTCTTCATACCAGGCACCGGAGCCCTGGAACAGAAACTTATTCACCAGGAGATGATCGCCGACCAGCAGCGCGGGCTCCATGGACTGCGAAGGAATCTTGAAGGCCTGGACGATGAAGGTGGTGCCGAACAGCGCCAGAAGGATGGTGACAAGCAGCGATTCGAGGACGTCGGCGAACACGCCCTTGGGCGCGCCAGGGGTGTGCAAGACAGATTCGGGGACGGATGCGGCATCGGCCGGGTCGAGCATGGCGGAGGGTGACTCGGTGAGCTTCATTCAGGCGATCTCGCTGTTCTGGGCGAGCGTTTCGAGGGCCAGACGCGCGGCCGACTGCTCGGCTTCTTTTTTGGTGCGGCCCTCGGAAGAGGAAAGGTGGCGGCCCTGGTGCCAGACTTCCACCTCAAAGGTCTTTTGATGCTCGGGCCCGGATTCCTTCCGCACGCGATACTCGACCGTGCCACGTCCGCGCTGCTGCAGCCATTCCTGTAACGCGGACTTGTGGTCGGGGTGTTCGATGCCTTCGACGCCGCCGGCCAGAGCGGGATCAAGCAAGGTGCGGCGCAAGAAGGCCTCCGCAACCGGAAGACCCGCGTCGAGATAAATCGCGCCGACCACAGCTTCGTAGGCGTCGGCGAGCAGCCTCTTTTTCTCGCGTCCGCCGGTCTTCTCCTCGCCGGGACCCAGTCGGAGGTAGCGTCCGAGATGCAATCGCTGCGCCGCGGCGTGAATCGAAGGGGCGCTCACCAGCCGCGCCAGCCCCTTGGAAAGCTTTCCCGCTTCCCAGTGGGGAAACAGAGAGAAAAGCTGCTGGCTGGCGACGAGGCCGAGAACGCGGTCGCCCAGGAATTCGAGGCGTTCGTTATCCAGGGCATCCGCGTTCTGGCGATGGGAGCGGTGGGTGAGGGCGCGATCCAGGCGTTCGGAATGCTGGAAGCGATGACCGAGAATGGCCTCAATTTCTTCGCGTTCTTCCTCGGTCATGGCCGCATCGCCTCGCCGGCTACTTTGACGGCCCCGCCAGCTTCTTGAGGGCGTCCGCACTCTGCTTGCACTGACCCTGCAAGCTCCCCGGAATTTGCGCGCAGCGATTGAACGCGTCCGCCGCCTCGCTATTGCGGTGAAGATTCTGCAGGCCGACCCCCAAGGCAAATAGATCGGTCGGGTCGGGAGTGGCCGCGGCCCGGGTGGATTGCTGCAGCTCGTTCACGGACCGATCGAAGTCCTGACGCCGGAAATAAACCAGGCCCAAGGCACTATGCGCCTGGGACAACTCCGCGTCTTTGAAGGCGCCGAATTGGGCGTCGGTGATGCCCTTGGGCTTGGCCATCTTCCCGATGAGCTCGATGGCGTGCTTCTCGTAGGATTCTGCGCGGTCGAGGTCCTTGTCCGCACCGGGGCCGTTGGGATCGGCCACGTGCGGGATGACCCAGCCGACGGTGGTGAGAACATCCACATTGTCGGGACTAATGTCCAACGCCTTGTCGGCGCTGGCGTAGAAGTTGGGCCAATCCTGTTTGGTGTAGTAGGTCTGAACGAGCTCCGCATACACGGCGCCCACCAGGAGACTGGAAGGAAATTTCTGGATAAACTTTTGTCCAAGATCGATTCGCTTGTCAAGATCTTGAGCCGCGTAAAAGGCCTTGTAGGCAGACAGCTCCTTGGAATCGAGCCGCTTGCTATCCACGGTCGTATCGGCCATGCGCATGAGCCACTGCTGGGAGGACAGATTCGCCTGGGAGTTACTTGAGGAACCCACCGCACTGAGCGGGCCTGTCTGCGCGAGGGCAGGTCCGGAAAGAGCGATACCACACACGACCAGAAGCACAACTACGAGGGCCCGTGTACACGAGGACAACATTGAGAGTTTCATCGTTCCTCCTTCTCCGTTCTAAGCCCCATGGCGTGGCGGCACACAGGTCGCGCCGCTCCGGAGTTGCTTACTTCAATGGAGCGGCGTGCTTCTTGGCGTCTTCGGCCTGCTGCTTACACACCGCCTGCAAACCGGTGGGAGATTCGGCGCACTTCGTGAAGGCGCCGGCCGCTTCGCTGAAGCGCTTCAAATTGTAAAGGCTCGCGCCCAAGGCGTAGAGATCGGTGGGATCGGGATTGGCCACGGCCTGGGTCGCCAGCGTGAGTTCCTTGGCGGCAGCCTCGAAGTCGGCGCGGCGGAAATAGACCAAGCCGAGGCCCGAGTGCGCTTCCGCGGATTTTTCGGTTTTGTATCGGGCGAATTGCTCGTCGGTCATGTCCGGCGACTTGGGCATGGAGGCCAGAGCAACCAGGGCGCGCTTCTCGAAGGTTTCGGCTTTATCGAGCTTTTGGCCTGCGTCGGGGTCATGAGGGTCGAGGAGGTGCGGAATCACCCAGCCCACCATGGCCAGGATGTCCACATCGTCGGCTTTGAGAGCCAGGGCTTTGTCTCCGCTGGCGAAGAAATTCGGCCAATCCTGCTTGGCGTAATAGGCGCGCACCAAGCCGCTGTAGACCGCTTCGGCGTAGCGGCTGCCGGAATACTTTTGCAGGAAGTCCTGGCCGAGCTCAATCCTCTTGGCGGGGTCCTGCTCGGGGGTCTCGAAGAAGGCTTTGTAGCCAGCTTCTTCCTTGGGGTCGAGTTTCAGTGCGGCCTGCTCGGCGATATCTTTATTCAACTGGCGCTGCTTGAGCTGCTGGTCCATCTCCCGTTGTTGCTCCACGTCCGGGATCTTATTGGGGTCGGTGCCCTGGCGCGCGCGGGCGGGCGTGGCCAGGCCCAGACTCGCGGCGCACACCACAGCCAGGACTGCACTCGGATACCTGTTGACGAAATCTTCATCGTTTCTTTGTTCCTTCCGTTAGGGTTGCCGCCGCGAGCCGTGGAACCCAGTGGCCCGCGGGGGCTGGAGTCACTTATCTCCTCGGGCGCTATCGGGCGGCTGGTAGGCCGCGTCGGCGCCGTGCTGCGCGGCGGCGCGGGCCGCCTCGGGTGCTCCCTCAACGGCCAGAGCCGCGCGGTACTCATTGACGGCGAGCTCGCGCTCGCGTTTGAGATCGTGGATGCGGCCGAGATAGACGTGGGCCCACGCCGTATGCGGGGCGGAATCGGCCGAGCCGGGAGCCGCGACAAATTTCTCGAACAGTTCCCGGGCGCGCTCGGCTTTACCGGAAAGCACGGAGGCGATGGCGAGGCCGTATAGGGCGCGGGCATCGTCGGGATGCTCGGCCAGAACCTGCTCGAAGGCAGCGGTAGCTGCGGGAATGTCCTGGAGGGCGAGTTGGCGATCCCCCTGGGCCTGCAAGCGATCGCGCTCGGAGGGCTGGACGCTTTCGGTGAGGGTCTGTTCGGAGGACGCGGGGGCCGCCGCTGCGAAGGTGACGCGCTGCAAGCGCTTGCGCTCGGCGGCAACGTCCAGGCCCACGATCAAATCGGGAAAGTAGTAGGACATCGCGGGTTCGGATTTTTCGAACTGCCGCAATTCGTTAGCGAACGGCCGGACCAGGACGAATCCGGATTCATCGGCAACGCGCAGAGCCCCTTCGAGCTGGCCCGGGGCCAGACGCCGCAGGCGCAACTCGACGGCTTTGATCAGGCACTCGTCCACCAGGGCGACGAAATCCTGGCGGTATTCCTCGGGCAACTGGGGCGCGCGGGCGGCGATCTCCAGCAGGGCGCTTTTGGCGGCGATGGCCCGGCGCTGGCGCAGCACCAAGGGATCGAGCATGAAGTGCAAATAGGCGTGCTGGATGGTGTCCAGGGGCTCGCTGGAAGTCCCGACGACAATGGAGTAATGGTCGCCGTAATTGCGGAAATTGGTGCGGGCGCCGACCAGCGGCTCGACATAGACGGTGAAGGTGCGCCCCTCCGATGGTTTGATGATCTCGCGCAAATAGCCGTTGGAGGAGGTCACGATGCGGCCCAGCGCGGCTTGATAGCGCTGCACGGCAGGCTCATATTCGGGCTCAACCTTGGCCCAGCGAAGGTCGAGATGAGCTTCGCGGTAAAAACTGGCCAGGAGTTCCTGAAATCCATCCAGGGTGGCCACGTCGGGTGGGAGCGTCTGGCGGTCGCTCTGAAACTGGAAGTGGGGAGGCGGGCCTACGACCAACGCCAGGGTGATGTAGTGGGAAAGGGTTTCGGCGGGGCTGGACAAGGCATGGTCGCGGTAGAACTGGCGCAGGGCCTCGGCGGTGGGACCCTGGGCCTTGAGCAAATCGGCGCGCAGGGCCAGACGTCCGGGCATATCGGCCAGCGTGGATTCGTCGGCTTCAAAGCCGGCCGCGTCGAGCGCACACATGGTGGCGAAAATCTGCGGGCTGGCTTCGACGCTGATGCCGGAGTAGTTGCCCGGCCCGGCCTGCGGCGCGGCGGCCGTCCGCAGGGCGGCGCTCGCTGGCAGTAACAGGGCAAGGAGTGACAGGACGGGATAGAACCGGAAAAATCTTCGGATGGCTGGACCCTTCAATTCTTCGAACCCCCCGGGCTTTCCCAAGCTGTGCTGGAAGCTTCCCCCCGGCGGGCGGAACGCACGTGCGCAGCCCACCGCTCCACTAAACTCTAACGGGCGGACCGAGCGGAGTCAAGAATTGCAGTGAACCCGGCACTGAAGACTAGCCGCGGACGTTGACGCCGCTGAAACTGAGCAGGACGCGCCCGCCGTCCATGGGGCGCCCAAAGTTCAACTGGGGACGGAAACGGGAGAACAACAGCAGCTCGTCGATCTGATGCTGCACGGCGCGACTGTTCGGCCCGGAGAGAATTCGGTAGTACACCACCTCCCCCTCGGCGTTGAGCATCGCTTCCACCAGCAGGGGGCTCGAGCTGGATTGCCCGTCGGCTCCGACCAAACTGGGAAGCGGAAACGGAGCAAGGCTCTCGAGTTGCGCCGGTTGAACAAGATTGAGGGGCAGATCGTTGGGAACCGTCCCGCCCATGGGCACGCCGGTGAGCATGCCGTGCACCAGCAGGGCGAATACCGCCAGGGCGGTCAGGACGCCGCCGGTGGCCGGAACGGCCAGGGGCTGGAGGAGATTGCGGGAACCAATCATGGCCCCGGACCACCACCGGATCGTGCCAGCCCAGAAGGATTCTTCCCGGGAAGCGCGCAGGCGAATCCGCAGAGCCAGGTCGGCTGGCGCGGGCACGGGTTCGACCTTGGCCAAATGGGAGGCCATGCGGCGATAGCCATCGAGCTGGCGGCGGCAGGCTTCGCAAGAGGCCAGATGCTCGCGCAGACGGAAGTGCTCGGTGGCGCGGATGGCCCCATCGAGATAGCCGGGAAGTTGTTGTCGTGCCTGGCTGCAGTTCATGGCGCTACTCCCTGTGTGCCGTGGATCCCTGGCGGCGCGGCGCCGCCGGGCATACCGTGTGTTTCCGAATCGGCCGCCGCCACACGGATTGCCGCGCGGCCTGGTGGCGCAACCCCTGCCGGGCGGCCCGGAGCGGGCGACACTTCGTGCAACGGCGCGCTCAGAAGCGGATCGAGAATTTCCTTCAGCACGCGCCGGCCGCGCAGAATGCGGGACTTCACCGTCCCGGCGGAAACTTCCAAAACTTCGGCGACTTCCTCGTACGAAAGCCCTTCGAGATCGCGGAGGATAATAGCGCTGCGAAACAGCGCCGGGACTTGCGCCAGGGCCCGGCGGACCGTGGCTTGCACTTCGTGCGCCGCCAGTTGCTCGAAGGGGGTGGCGTCCGTGTCCCTTAGTTCGAACGTCGAACTGCGCCCCTCTTCGTTTTCCGCGTCAATCGAAATCTGGTTGCGATGGTGGCGCCAGCACCAGCGCCGGTGGTTGAGCGCCTGGCGCACCGAGACGCGATACAGCCACGTCTTCAGCGAACTGCCGCGGCGGAATCCGCGGATGCCGCGAAAGACGCGGAGAAAAATTTCCTGAGTGACGTCGGCGGCGTCGGCCGAATCCGACAGGATGCCGTAAACCAGGTTGTAAACACTGGCGTGATAGTAGGTGACCAGGTAATCGAAGGCCGACTCGGAGCCCGCTTGAAGCCCCGTGACCAGCTCGGCTTCGTCCCGTCCCCACGAAAGACTGTGTGCCAGTTCAGACATGTCTCGGGCGTGCTCCCGGGGGTGTCGTCCTACCAATATTAGACACCGCCCTGCCAATAATGTTGCCAGCATAGCAGAAAAACGGACTGCCGGCGTGGCACTGAAGTACCAGGGAAATTGCGGGGGCGGTTCATTTCTAAGCAGCCTATTTACATCTGCTTACGATAAACGCGGGCCCGCGCGAGGCCTCGGCGCGGTATGCTGTGCCCTACGGTGCGAAGGGATAACCATCGAGAACACGTTAGTGTCTCAGTTTGAATTTATGAAGTCCGCGGCGTAAGCTCCAGCAAATGGTGCCCCCGCCGATCCCGGTGCTCTTGGTTCCTTACGATCCCGAATGGCCGAATCTGGCAAAAATGCATTCAACACGGTTGTCTGTGCTCGGTGGGGTCCTTGTGATCGTTCATCATATAGGCTCGACTGCGGTGCCGGGCTTGGCCGCCAAACCGATCATAGACTTGATGCCATTAGTAACCAGTTTGAGTGATCTGGATCGAGAGCGGTCGCGTATAGAGACACTCGGGTACCGTTGGCATGGGGAATTGGGGATACTGGGACGTCGTTATTGCACGCTTTCGGACGAATTAGGCAACCGCATCGTTCAGCTGCATTTCTTTGCAGCGACTTCGCCGCAAGTAACGCGGCGTCTTGCTTTCAGAGACTACTTGCGCGCCCATCCCGAGGAGATGAAGGCCTACGAAAAGGAAAAGCAGAGGGCGCGCGACCTCTATCCAGACGATTCCCATGCTTACACAGATGAGAAAGCCGCATGGATTCGGGCTACGGAAACCAAAGCGTTGAGGTGGCTCGACCTGCAACGAGCCGAGCATCATCATTAACCGAAAACAAACTGAGACACTACCAAGAACACCGGGGATTTGACCGTCGGGACGATGGGGTGCTATAAAAGTTACAGTCGTTTTCACGGCGTGGGGCCGTAGCGCAGTTGGGAGCGCGCCTCGATGGCATCGAGGAGGTCGTGGGTTCGAACCCCATCGGCTCCACCAAATCAATTCCATGCCTTTTTATGTCTGCATCCTCCAGAGTCAAACCACCAATCGTTACTACATCGGCCGAACACAGAATAAATAAAAGTTAGCGAGCCTGGGGCGGAATTCGCCGTACAATGGCGGCCTTATGGCTAAGATCACTTTTCTGGGCGCGGCGGGGACGGTCACGGGCTCGAAGTATTTGATCGAGGCCGGCGGCAAGCGTTTGCTGGTGGACTGCGGGCTGTTTGAAGGCTCGAAGGTGTTGAAGCAGCGGAACTGGGAAGCGCTGCCGATTGCGCCGTCGTCGATCGACTGGGTGCTGCTGACGCACGCGCACATCGATCACACGGGCTACCTGCCGCGGCTGGTGGCCGCGGGTTTTGCCGGGCCGATCTACGCGACGCCCGCGACGCACGAATTGTGCGCGCTGCTGCTGCCCGATTCGGCCCACCTGCAGGAAGAAGACGCGCGGTACGCGTCGAAAAAAGGTTACAGCTCGCACAAGCCTCCGCTGCCTCTGTACACCGTCGCCGAAGCGGAGACGACGCTTACGCGGTTTCGCGAGATTCCCCGCGCCGATGCGTTCACGATCAGCCCGCAATTTTCCGTGCGGCCGCACGACGCCGGGCACATCCTGGGTTCGTCGTGGCTCGAGCTGACCATCACGGAAAACGGAAAACAGATTCGGGTGGTTTTCTCCGGCGATCTGGGGCGCTACGACCAGCCCATCCTGAAAGATCCCGAGCCGCCCAGCCGCGCCGATTATCTGCTGTGCGAATCCACGTACGGCGACCGCGATCATCCGGCGGGGTCGGTGCAGGATGAGCTCGCCAATGTCATCAACCAAACCGCGAAACGCGGCGGGGCGGTGGTGATTCCGTCGTTTGCCGTCGGCCGGACGCAGACGCTGATGTATTACCTGCGGGAACTGGAGCAGCAGCAGCGAATTCCCCGCCTGCCCGTGTACGTGGACAGCCCCATGGCGATCAGCGTGACCGGGCTGTACGAGCGGCACCACGAAGATCACGACCTGGAATTCACGCAGGGCGAACAGGGCGGACAGGGCGATCCGCTGAACGTCCACGAAGTGCACATGACGCGCACGGTGGAGGAATCGAAGCAGATCAACGACGTGGTTTCGCCGTGCATCATCATTTCGGCCAGCGGCATGATCACCGGCGGGCGCGTGCTGCACCATCTGGCGAGGCGGCTGCCCGATTCGCGGAGCACCGTCATGCTGGTGGGCTATCAGGCGGAAGGCTCGGGCGGACGCGCGCTGCAGGAAGGCGCGAAGTTTCTCCGCATTCACGGGCAGGAAGTGCCCGTGCGCGCGCAGGTCGTCGAGATCACGCAACTATCGGCCCACGCGGGAAAGAGCGAGCTGCTGCGCTGGCTTTCGGGATTCCAGGCGCCGCCGCGACAAACGTTTCTGATCCACGGAGAACCCGTGGCGCTCAACGCCCTGCGCGATGCCGTCACCAGCCAATTCCACTGGCCGGTGACGATTCCCGCCTACCAGCAGTCCTTCGATTTGAATCCGTAGTCGGGAATCACCTTCCCACAAGCGCGCCCGGCGAAGAACGGAATGACGCGTACTGGTGCGCCAGAATCGCGACGCTGCGTTGAAATCGGGCACGGTGTGCGTGCCCCTACGGAAAACTGCAAGAAGGAGCAGCCGGAAAAGCGGCGGCGAGCCGCCGCACTCCAAAGGGCTGCCGCTTCCCCTACGAGTGTGCCGCAGCGCAAGAAATTCAACTTTTGCGGTCAGGTGGACTTCGGAGGCGGGAGCTTGGCGAGGCGCTCGGCGGCGGCCTGGAAGGTCTTTTCGGTTTTGCAGAAGGTGAAGCGGACGTGCGCGCGGCCGTCGGCGGGATGGCGATAGAAGCTGGAGCCGGGCACGCAGGCCACGCCGATTTCCTTGACGAGATAGTGGGCGAAGGCCACGTCGTCGGGAAAACCGAAGCGCGGAGATGTCGGTCATGATGTAGTAGGCGCCGCGGGGCTTGAAGCAGCGGAAGCCCGCGCCGGTGAGGATTCCGATCATGCGGTCGCGGCGGGCGGCGTATTCGCGCGCGAGCGTTTCGTAGTAGCTGGGCGGAAACTGCATCGCCACCGTGCCGGCTTCCTGCAAGCGGCGCGGCCGCGCCGACGGTGAGGAAGTCGTGGACCTTGCGGATGGCCGCGGTGACGTCGGGCGGGGCAATGGCCCAGCCGACGCGCCAGCCGGTGACGCTATAGGTTTTCGAAAGCGCGTTGATGGTGATGGTGCGATCGCGCATGCCGTCGAGGGTGGCGAGGGAGATGTGCCGCGCGCCGTCGTAGACGATGTGCTCGTAGATTTCGTCGGTGATGGCGAAGGCGTTCCAGCGCTGGCAGAGGTCGCGGATGAACTCGAGTTCGGCGCGCTCGAAGACGTGCCCGGTGGGGTTGTTGGGCGTGTTGAGGATGATGGCCTTGGTCGCCGGGCCGAATGCCGCGGCGAGTTCCTCGGGGTCGAACGTCCAGTCGGGCGGCCGCAGCTTCACGAAGCGGGGCGTCGCGCCGCAGAGGATGGCGTCGGGGCCGTAATTTTCGTAGAAGGGCTCGAAGACCACCACTTCGTCGCCGGGATTGATGATGGCCATCATGGAGGCGATCATGGCTTCGGTGGAGCCGCAGCAGACGGTGATTTCGCGTTTCGGGATCGGGCGCCGAGCCCTGGGTGCGCTGGAATTTTTCGGCGATGGCGTTGCGAAACGATTTCGCGCCCCAGGTGATGGCGTACTGATTGATGTCGGCGGCGATGGCTTCCTGGGCGGCGCGCTTGATTTCGGCGGGCGCGGGAAAATCCGGGAAGCCCTGGGCGAGATTGACGGCGCCGTGGCGGATGGCCAGGCGCGTCATTTCGCGAATGACGGATTCGGTGAAGCGCTCGGCCTTGGAGGAAAGCTTCGGTCTAGGGAGTTTGTTCGGCAATTGGAATGTACGTCCCTCAGCGGCTAAAGCCGCGTGTATTTTTCCGCGGTTGCGGCACGGCTGAAGCCGTGCCCTGACGAAAGACCGCGGTTACATCACAGGGTCTAGTGGCCATGGCGCGGGGAGGCTGTGGCGGATTCATTGTGGACTCCGTAGAGGCGGCGATAGATGTCCGCGTTGCGCGTCACGATCTGGACGTACTGGCGCGTCTCGGTAAAGGGGATGGAATCCACGAATTCGGCCTCCTCGCGATAGTTCTGGCCGGCGGTCCAGGAAACGACGCGGTCTTCCCCGGCATTGTAGGCGGCCAGGGCCGCTTCCACGGTGCCGAACTGCTTTTGCAGCGCCGCGAGATACACCGTTCCGAGGCGGATATTGTAATCCGGATTGGTGAGTTGCGCGCGCGAATAGCGGATCTTGGCACTCTTCGCCAGCAGGCGGGCCGTCTGCGGGAGAAGCTGCATCATGCCGATGGCGTTGGCGGTGGAGCGCGCATCGGGTTCGAAGGCGGACTCCTGGCGGATCAGGCCGGCGACGAGCATGGGGTCGAGTCCCGCTTTGGCCGACCAGCGGCGGATGGAGGACTCGAAGGGCATGGCGTAGGCGGCCAGCCATGCCTCGCGAGGCACGTCGGCAAAGGGCTGCGCTTCCAGCTGCGGAAAAATCTGCCGCACCATGGCGAAGGCCGCGCTGCAATTGCCGGCGGCAATGGATGTCTGCGCGGCTTCGAGCAGCAGCCGGGGCTCGCCCGTGGCGGCATAGGCGGCGCGGAGTTCCAGCGAAGCGGAGGCGTCGAAAGCGATGGAGCGCAAGGCGGCGGCGCGCGCATAACGGCGCGCGGCGGCGGGAGGAATCGCGTCGTTCAGCGGGGGCGGATCGGGCGCCGGTGGAATCACCGCGAGGACGGCGGCGATTTCCTTCGGCCCGGAACCCAGATCACCGAGGCGCGCCGCGGCCTGGCTGGTGAAATAATTCTGCGGATAGCGCTCCGCCAGTTTTCCGTAGTAGCTGCGCGCCAGCGGCGAGTTCCCCGCTTCCTCGGCGAGGCGGCCGAGCCAATAGAGTGCGTCGGCGGTGAAGGGCGAGCCGGGATAGCGCCGCAGGTGATCTTGCACGAGCGCGGCGGCGTCGGCCTGGCGCTTCAGGACGGCGGTCCACGCCACGCGCCACTGCGCCGCGCCCGCTTCGGGGGCTGCCGGGAAGGATTCTTCCAGCCGGTGGTAATAGCTGACGGCGCGGTCGCGATCCAGATGCGTCCAGTAATAGTTTCCGGCCAGAAACAGGGCGCGCTCGGTCCAGCGGCTGGCCGGGGCGCGCGACACGGCGGACTCCACCGCGGCGGCCAGCTCCGGCTCCTGCTGCTGGCTGCGATAGAAGTCGGCCAGCGCGACGAAGCGCTCCGCATCCACTTCGGGATCGCTGATTTGCAGCGCGGCCATTTCCGAGGGGCCCGCTCCGAGCGACATGCCGCATTCCAGAATGCGGAGTTGGGCGCGCTCGCGGGCGGCGCCGGCAAGCTCCGGCAAAATTTCGGCGTACTCGCTGCGCGCGTCGTCCCACATTTTCGCGCCGAACAACAGATCGGCATGAGCGAGCCGCAGATCGATCGTGAGGGGCGGAATTTTCGCGGCGGGATTGCCACGCAGGAAGCTGAGCCGGGTGCGGGCTTGGCGTCCCTGCTCGGTGGTGGCGAAGCGCAGGTAGAGCGACTGGAAATCGGCTGCCGCTCCGGACAGATCTCCGGCCATTTCGCGAGCGGCGCCGCGCAGGTAGAGCAGCGGAGGCCGGTCGGAGGTGGCGGCGTAGGACTGGAGGGCCGCGACGGCGTCGGCGGGACGATTGGCGGCCAGGGCGGCATTGGCGAGCGATTCCAGGGCCTGTTCGGCAATCACGGAATCGGGATACTGACGGCGAAACTGCGCGAACTGGCGGAGCGCGTCGGCATTGTGGCCCAGGGCTAAATCGTTTTCCGCGCTCCAGAACAGCGCGTAGTCGGCGAGCAGTGGATCGCCCTTGGCGCGCGCGAGCCAGGAGGCGGCCTGCGCGTAATGCGCCCGGTTGTAGTCGAAATAGCCGAGCACGAGCGCGGCGCGCTTCCCGGAAACGCCGGAATCTTTCCGCGAAGCCAGCGCGCTGAGCTGGCTATAGGCCCAGGTCGAATTCTGCTGCTTGAGCACGCGCGCCAGCTTTTCCAGGCGCTGATCCATCGGCACGGGCTTGGCGGCGGGCGCGCGTCTGGGCGCGGGCGCGGCCGCCGGCTTGGCACGTTCCCCGGCGAACGAAGCGCGCACACCAGCAACGCGGCGCCGGCGGCGCACACCAGCCGGGACACGAATTTCGTCGCGAGCGTTTGGTTACCGCAGGACAGGCGAGGGATAAGGATATTCTCCGAGGGCGTCGACGTCCCCCCCGGCAAGGATTTCCACCATCCAGGTGCGGAAGTAGTCCACTGGATGTTCCTGAATCGCTTGAAAGCGGCGGTCATATTCTTTGCGAGCTTTATCGAGATCACTGCGCAACCGATGACAAATGTCTTTGTGCTCCTGGCCCAATTGTACATCGTCGGGCCGCAATAGTTTGATGTCTTGCATGGCGACTTTGGCGACGCGGTTGGCCCGGCGGTGCAGATCCTGGAGTTCCGTCGAGAGCGTGGCGACGTTGAACGGGGCGGGGCGCGCGGGTTTGGCCAGCGGCGGGCGAGCGTCGACCGGCATGGGCGCGCGCGGCGCCACGGGCGCCGGGGCCACAGGCTCTTCCGCCCAAGCGGATTCTTCCTCCGCGGCGGGTTCTTCGACGTCCTCCGCTTCCTCCACGGCGGGCGCGGCGGCGGCCGCGACTGCCTGGGGCACGCCGTGGGATCGCGGTCTCAGCGCGAAGGCCACAAAGTTAGAAAGGGAGGAAAGGCCCGCGGCCAGCGCCGCGGCGGCGGTCTGCGCGCGGACCATCGCCGGAAGGGAGTTGCTGGGACGGCTGGAAGAGCAGGCCGCTACCAGATCGGCGAACGCCGTGTCCAGATCGTCTATGGTGCCCTGAAGCGGGGCCCAGATTCTCGCGCAAGGCGCGAGAAACCGCCTCTTCCAGAGGCTGCTCGGGAGACGGCGCACGTTCGCTCACGGGGTTTATTACTCCTTCAGGATTATGGAAACCGTAGCAAGGTTGTGTCAACTGGCATTCGGCAGGGGCGTTCCTCAACGTGCAGGGCCAGGCCAGTTCCCCGGTTTGGAGGGGCATCCGGGTGGCCGAGGGTTTCGGAAGTGGGTCAGCTATCGTGCGGAGCAAGTTCCTGAGACTTCGGGGCGTCGGCCATTCCTATAAGTTTTCCAGGCTGTGAACTCACGGTACAATGGGCCGCCTGCTGGTTTACTCGTGCTGAACTTGAATAAGGGCAATAGACAGAAGATATGACTTACGAGATCACTCCAGAACACTTTGGCTTCAGCAAGTGGAGGCAGTTGTTTTTGGCAGTTTTCTTTCTGGCGTGTCTGACGCTAGGGCCGGTGTTTCTTGTCTGGATCATCAACCTGCTTTGGCCTGGCGCGAAGTGGGCCTCAGATCCATGGCATTGGGAAGAGCGAGAGGTTTTTGGATGTGTAATTGGGGAGGCCGTGTTCGCGTTCGAGTGGTCCTACTCCCATAACTATTCCCTGGAGATCGATGAAGATAGTGTCCGCGTGCGGGGGCGGGTGGTTCGAAAGGGCCACGTTTGCTACTTGCGTGAACTCGACGGGAATTTGTGGGAAGGGCCCCGATTGGTTTTTTCCGAGCACGGGCCTGTAGGGGTGCAGTTCCTCGGCGGCGTCGTGGTCGTGCCCAAAGGATTGCCGGAGTACGAGCAGATCCGAATGAAAGTCTCGACCTGGGTGGTGGATGCTGCGCCTCATGCTGACCGATTATGCTGACCGCCGAGCAGATTCGGGAACTGTTGCAGATGAAGCCGCATCCGATCGAAGGCGGCTATTTTGTCGAGACCTACCGGTCCGCGCAGAGGTTCCCCGAAGGTTTGCTGCCCGCGACGCAGCAGGGAGAGCGAGCGGTCAGCACGGCGATTTATTATTTGCTCACGCCGGATACGTTCTCGGCGCTGCACCGCCTGCGGGGCGATGAAATCTTCCACTTCTACCTGGGCGATCCGGTCGAGATGCTGCAGCTCGCGCCGGATGGCACCGGCCAGACGATTCTGCTGGGCCCGGATCTTGCAGGGGGGATGCAATTGCAGCACACCGTGCCGGGCGGGATGTGGCAGGGCTCGCGCCTGGTTTCCGGCGGGCAATACGCGCTGCTGGGCACGACCATGGCGCCCGGATTCGATGCCCGGGACTACGAATCGGGCCGCCGGGATGAGTTGAGCGCGCAATATCCACACTGTGCTTCGCGGATCGCGCTGCTGACTCGGCAGCTACCGACGCTTCCTCTAGGCGCCCCGAAGTAACTCCGACGGGCGCTCGAACGGCGTTCTTGAACTGCAAATCGCTCGCATGTAGACTCCTGCGTACAAGTCCGGGTTCCACAACAAGGAGGGGGTCCCATGAGCCAGATTCTTTCGGAAGTTCTCCAGGCCAACGCTAAGTACAGCACCGGCTTCGGCGACAAGGGCCAGCTGGCGATGCCGCCGGCGCGGCGCTTCACCATTCTGACGTGCATGGATGCGCGGCTCGATCCGGCGAAATTCGCGGGGCTGGCCGAGGGCGACGCGCACGTCATCCGCAATGCGGGCGGCCGCGCGAGCGACGATGCCATTCGGTCGCTCGTCATCAGCTACAAATTGCTCGCCACGCGGGAATTCTTCGTGATTCACCACACCAACTGCGGGATGGAATTCTTCTCCAACGAATCCATGCGGGAATTGCTCGCGTCCAGCCTGGAGACGGCCGAGTTGACACCCCAGGGATTTCGCGACGTGGGCAAGGGGCCGGGCTCGCGGGCGGGAGAATACATCGAGTGGCTGACCATCCAGGACCAGAAACAATCCGTGATGGACGATATCGCCCGCATTCGCTCCCATCCGCTCGTGCCCCAGGGGATTCCGGTCCACGGCTTTATCTACGACGTGGCCTCGGGGAAGCTGATCGAGGTCGAAGGCGCGCGAGCGGCCGGCGCCGCGGGTTAGGCTGCTCGCGGGCGGGCGACGGGGCCGGGCGCTAACCTCCCCGGGGCGACGAAACCAGGGCCGCGGCGTTCGCCTCTGTAGTGCGCGGGGTGGTATTATAGATGTGTACCAACGGGGGCGACACGGTTTCGACGGAAGCTGTCGCGGCCCGAAGGCATGCCGGGCGCCACCTGCCCGCTATCGGGTGGAACAACACAACTGGCAACTCACAGTTGGCTCTCGCCGCCTAATGAAACCTGAGGTAGCGCGTCTCCTCCAGCGTCGCCTGCGCGCTGGAGATGAGGCGTCACACAGTAGGCTGGCTGGCGCCTTTCGGTCCGTAAGGCGCCGGCGAGATCATCGGACTAGCCGGCGGCGCGTCTTGCCCGCTCTAAGCGTCGTTGGCGAAAGCGTGAGCGGTCCGCAAGGGCCGTTCGCAACCGGAACGGGCTACGCATGTAGTCTTCGGGTGGCAAGGCTTTTCGGACGGGGTTGGACTCCCCCCGCCTTCACCATACTTAACTACTTTATAATAAATAGGATAGGGTTAGCCGCCCGGTGCGTCATGGTGTAGGTAATACAGGATCGCCCGCTTTTCTTCATTTACACCCATCCCCTTGCAACTTATGCGGTGGTTTGGTTTAAGGAAAGGTCGAAACTGCGAATTCCAACCGACGTCTCCAACACTACAGCAGGCAGCCGAAGAAAAGTTTAAGCGAGACCTCGCAAATGCGATTCGGCACCGGCTCGGCTCACGTCGCGCCGTGCAGATATTCAGAGAGAGAGCTCAAGCGAATAGATGAAGAAGCCGCGAGAACGAAAAGGCTACCACTTTTAGGGAGCTCGATCGATATAGTTCGGAGTGTTCCATTAAATCGGACACACGTTACTAGATGCTCGCGGAAGGCGCCGGACGATGCCGGGGCTTTTTTCTTGCTCGTTGGGTTTCGTCCCGATAGGATTAGCCACGTTAGCGGGAAATGGACAAGACACTAAAATGGTTCGCGTACTGTTGGGTGCAAATCGCACCAGGCGCTGTACCCGGGTGTCATAGGGCTCTTCATCGGGGCACCCACGTTTTGGCGGCATGGAAAAGTTCATACACTCACAGCCGGTTCAATGTCGTGAACTTCGTAATTGAAGTGGGGCTGTTGTCGCCGGCGGTCTGGGGCAGAGACCGGCGCAGGATGCGGCAAGAGAAGAGGAACGTTCACGAGGGCCAACGGACTGCGTACGTTTGTCCCCGCGGGCATCTTCCGGTTCGAGCACCAGTGAGGTGCTGCGGGCGGAAGGTCCTCTTTCTGCCGGGTGTTGGGGCCATTTGTACGGACAACGCGGGCAAGCATAGTAGAAACTTCCTGCGAACGTTTGTTTAATCTCTAAGGGCATCATCCATCTCTCCTGAAGGCCACATAGCGCAAGGCGAACAAAAGGCAAACTACGTCCACGTGACAGCCATTCAACGCTGACCGTGTCGTGCTCGGTGTAGTCGGGAGTCGAGCTGCACATGTGCGATTTTCCCCAGTCTGCCCACTCGTTTTTTACATGATCGCCAAGCTTTGGTTGTTCCCCGCCGATGTACCCTTTGTTTCAGCGGCACCCCCGGTCGGTGATGTTCCTACTTCTGAATAGATGATGGAGGGAGTACTTCAGGCAGCGACGTACATGCCACGCACACACATTCGCCCAATTCAGCTATTTTAGACATTCTGTGTGTGAGGTTTTTGAATAAGTTACGGGTTTACAATACCGAGCAAGACTCCGACTCTCCCCGCCTCCATCTGCCTTCGCGCGAAAAACGCGCTACGGCAGACTTTCGCCGCTTTCCATTACGCAGCATAAGGCTGCCGATAAGGTCGGCGCGACGGCAGATATCCGCCGAAGTACTTTCGCTCGGAGCCATGCGCGCGCCGAACCACTCAAGCGCGCTGAACTTCCCGCGCCTCGATGCATTCCCGCGACGAAGATTTGCGGCTTGGACAGCCGGCCGCGACACTTGATTTCCCCGACAGGAAACTCATAGGCCGAACGGATTCAGGGAAGCGTGGTTGGTCCCAATCAGGGATTGCCCTCACTGCCAAACGCGCAATCCGCGTGCGGGCGGCGGCGAACTGCTCGAAGTGCCGCGCGCCACTTGGCGGAAGCGCCGAAACACTTGTCGACGATGCGGGATATCGACGGCGCCTACCGAAATAGCCAAATCAGACAATAGTCGCAAATGGCTGAACTAGTTCTGTCGGGCCAGCACGAGGCGCCAGTCTAGGCCGACGAATTACGCCGCTGCTGGTCCGCTACCGCGCCGCCGCTCAGGCCGCTCCGCCTGACCTTCGGTCCGCTTGCTTATCCTGAAATCCGAAGAAGAGAGCTTCCTCCGCTCCGCGACGCCCAGGGAACAGATCCAACTTCTCGCAAATCTGGCAGCCGGGCAGGGCGCGGCAAGCAGCGCCCTACATCGGATTACGCGTGACCGACGGTGACTGGCTGCCGGCGAGACGCAATTCGAGTGTCCTGAGTTAGCAGGATGCTGATAAATGCTGCAGGACGGCGGGGTTGCAACCCCGCCGCAAGTGGCGTACTTGCTTAGGGGTTTTAACCCCTGAAGCCACGGTTTCGACTTTTTCAGCACCCTGTTAGAGATTCCGGACGTAAGTCGCCGCAAGAACCGTCATTCCGCGCGCGAGCGAGGAAGATGGATGGTCGTTGGTTAGGTGGAGGAAGGATAAGCAGATCCTCACACCTTCCGCTAGCAGCTCGGCCGGGTTCGGGTCCGATTTCAGGACTCCGGTGGAGTCCATCGGACTCCCGAAACCGGAGATGACAGATCAGGTGAGTTTTGCGGTGAACTTCTGACTCAGGACACTAGCCGGGTTGGCGTAGTGCATGCGCGCGGCAAAGAATTTTGCGCAAGGAACTTTGCGGTTGACACCCGAGCAAGCGGGCCAATACAGTGCGGCGGCGGCCGAGTTTCCGGTGCGGATGCGCGCGGTGCGGCACACATGGGACTCATCGGGCAACGCCGGGAGGCGGGATGAAGGCTGGAAGCTGGGGCTCGATCTGGCTGGTGTACCTCTATTCGCTATTGTGCTGCCGCGTTCATCAGCAAGCTGATTCCCATTGAACGGGGACATCGAACGCGCCTTCGGCACCACGCCCGAGGGTGTCGGCATTGCGATTTCCCTGGTTTCCATCTTTTCGGCCATTGGCGCGACGGTTGGCGGAGGAATCATTGATCTGGTTGGCGCGCGACTTTCCATCATCATCGCGAGTCTGGTTGTTATCCTAGCCGACCTGATCAGCTTCTTTGCCAAGACGATGTTCGTGCTCGACATGGCGCGGGTCCTGGAAGGCTTCGAGTTTATCGGGATCATGGTCGCGGCTCGGCGCTGATCATGGCGACCACCACGGGCAGGCGCCGGGTGCAGGCGATGTCGCTTTGGTCCACGTACGTTCCGACGGGCTCGGCCTGGGGTCGCCGCTGGCGGGTCCTTTGTGGGAACGCCGCAGTGGCGATGGACCTTCCTGTCCACGAGGGTCTCTTCGCGGCCGCGGTGTCCTTGGCGGGCCTGTTGCCGAAGATTCCGAGGGAGGTGATCGCGGCGAAGCCAGTGTCCCCGAGGTCGCGCATCAAGGAACTGCTGTCGGTTTACGGCGAGATTGGCCCGGTGCGGGCTATCCATCTGAACGCCCTGCTGGTGGAGCGTGGCCTGGGCACGAGCACGGTGCCATCCCGAGGGTATTTCGCGCAGACTCATCACGTCTCGATGGCAAGTTCCTCCGGGATTTCCGCATTCACGAATCTGGCGATGATCGTCGGCGCAATCGTGGCGGGGTTCGCCTTGAGCCGGGGCATGCGCACGATCTTGCTGCAACAGCGCGGTCGCGGCGATAGGTGTAGTCGTGGGCATTCTGCTCTATGCGCCGTGGGTGCTTTTTCGGTGGCCGTGACGATGATGGTCCGGCGGGCCCTCACCACGGGCGTGGCCTCGGCCGCGCTGATGGCGCTGCTGCCGCGGGTGGTGAAGATCCTTCGCGTGGCGGCGCGGCGTCGGAAGAGCCCCGTCGGCCAGGTCATGGCCGTCACGAACTTTGTCACGCCGGTGATCTATTACCATACGCTGGCCAGTGGGAGCTGGCTGTACTTTGTCGCGTTGGTGGTGGTCTGCTGGTTTGGGGAGCCCTGGCGTTCCTGCCCGCCGGCAAGATGCGGCCCGCCGCCGCGTCGTCATAGCCCGCGCCCGCCGATCGCATTGCGCTTGCTCCACGAGGCACGTACAATCCTCCGGTTGTCCTGGAACCTGCGCGCGGCGTCGCGCCGGCGCCCGGCATTTCCAATCAGAAGGCAGGTGCCGCCATGTCCGATGCAGGATCGAAACTCTGGTGAAGACCGGCTCGACATCCAGGTAGCTGTTCGCCAAATATTGCTGGGCCCTCGACCTGGCGACGCCGACGCCTTCGTGAACTGCTTCACCGAAGATGGCGTTTTCAACCATCTGTGGCAGGGACAAATGCAGGGCCATGCGGCGATCCGCCGCGCCGTGCAGGAACTCTGGGTACGACCGCCACAGCTGGTGGGCCGGGCCGTAGCATCTCGCCAATCATTTCCTGATGACACGGGACGGGGCGGGCGCGCGCGTGAAGGCATTTTTTTCCATCGTGCAGTACAACACGGAATACCGCACCAATTTCGTCTTCGGCATCGGGACGTGGGACAACGTTTGCGTCA
>CAWBTO010000002.1:0-303442 GCA_963791705.1 Terriglobia bacterium
GCGACGGAACTTGAGTTAGCGCAGGCTGAAACGGCGCTGTTCAAATCGTTGATGGACGCCCCTGCCGCAGCGACGCCCGCAGCGACGCCCGAACCAACCCGCGGTACTGATGGACGGTTCGTGTCTGCTGAAGACGCGGTGGATGTCACCGAACTTCGAATGCAGATGGTGCGCGGTGAAATCACTCCCGAAGAGTTCGTGGCGCGCTCTGGAATTATCGAGCGGGTCGTGGACCAGCGTGCCGCCAACACCTTCAAAACGAGCTGGGAAACCGCCACGGCGGAATTTCTCCAGTCCGCAGAGGGACAGACCTGGCCCGGGGGGCAGGAAGCCCTCGCCAGAGCCGACCGCATCATTCGAGAGCAGGGCTGGGTGGACGCGGAGGATAAAACCGAAGCACTCAAAGCCGCGTGGCTTTATATGCAGCAGCAGGACTACGAGACCCAAATCAACGAGAAGCTGAAGAACGCTACGCCGGATGAACTCCGCGCCACCATCGGCTATGGCCGGGCATCTTCGATGTTCGGACAGCGGTAAAGGACAAATGACATGACACCAGCACCGAATCTCGACGCGTTGAACCAACCCGGAGCAGCACCGCCCGCGCAGGCAGCGCCGACCCAGCAGGCTCCAGCAACACCCGTGGAGCAGCCGACCGAGCCCGCTTTGTCGGACGAAGGGAAGCCCAGCGTGAATTTGAAGGCGGCCTATTCGCGGATGAACGAGTCCTTAATCAAACTCGCGGATGGTTTGGGAGTGCCGCGCACTGCGACGGTTCCCCACCTAGACGCCGAAAATATGGGAGACCACATCGCGGCTGTCGGTGATGCACTCCGTCCCGTTGGCGGCGTCACGAAGAACTTGCTCAACGTCGGGCACACGCAACACGGCAGCGGTGAAACCGTCGCCCACGCCGCAGAGCAGGCTCGCACAACGCTGATCCCGAAGGACGACGAGAACGCGAAGGCGGCTATCCGGGCGGCAAAAAGTCTCGTCAACAAAGTTTCATTTCTGATTGGCGAAGACCCCACCGTGAAGGTTGCCAAGAGCCAGTTGGCGATTGTCGGAAAAAGTGATGGGGAAGGAATGACCGTCGAAAGTTTGATGATTGCGCTACACCAGATCGTCGCTCCAGTTATCCAAAGTGCCGCGCGCCAGCATAACGACACGAAGCCCACCGGGCCTGGACATCCACTACTGAGCGGGCCGTTCGATCCGCCAGTGGATTCTCAGGCAGCACCGCAGAACGGACAGGAGAGTTAAGAAAATGGACCCCGTCAACAACACCGCACCCAGCACACCCGACGCAGCCGCTGCAGTACGACGCCGCCGTTTCAGCGCCAGCGCCGCCGACGCCGCCAGTTATCAACGCGCCCGCGCAGGCACCTGATTTGAGCAATCTTGTGAACGCGGGAGCTGCCGCGCAACCGAATAGGTCAACAGCGGCAATGGGCACAGCGAACGCGGAATACCAGGCTGCCGCTGACCTCGCAAAAAAGCCGGTGGTTGACCCGAAGGTGCCCGCATGCACGTTTGGTACAAATTTTGACATCGATAGGCGAAGGGCTCTCAGCGTTCGGTGCTGCCGGCGGCCACGGGTGGCCGTGAAGGCGGCGCGAAAATGGTGACCGAGAGTTGGAGGGCGAACAGCAGCGGCAGAAACTTCAGGCGCATGAGGCCCGAGTCGCGGAGCAGAACAGCCAAGTTCAACAGCACTTGGTGCTCGGGGACACGGCTATGAAGATGGCGCAGAACTATGCCCTTTTGGAATCCATGCCCGATGAAACGGCGCTTCGCCACATGAAAGTTCAGGAAGCGCAGGCGGGGTTGGAGAAGGGGCAGCGGGAGGCAACGGCTTTCAAGGCTGAGTTCGCGGATAAGTATGGGGTCAGTCCAGCGGCGTACGATTCGATGTTCAGCGGCACCGGAACGCCGAATCCGCAGGATGCTCAAAAATATCACGACTTCATCCAGCAGAAAGTCACCTCGATAGCCAAACAGTTGCCGCCGGTTGACCCGAACGATACGAGCGCCGTCGATTATGTTGGGAACGCGCAGAAGGTTCTTGACGATAAGACTTCGACGCCATCGCAAATCCAAAAAGCGTGGACAGACGTTAGCCGTCAAGCCGGGCTCCACGCCCAGGAGACGCAGACCACGGTTGAACAGGGGCGTGCCGCTTCGTTGGCGCGTCCGACCAAAGACCAGACGGATAGTGAAATTGCAACGATAAATGGGCTCAGAGACCTAGACCCTAGCGTGAAGGCGGGTTTCATCACCATGCTCAAAAATGCTCCGACGCTGGAAGCCCAGCAGGGGATTGCGGCTCGCGCGCTTCAACAATCTGACGTGGCACTTCGCAGTGGCGCGTCTCGTGATGCCTCCGCGGCGTCCCGCTTGACCTCGCAAATCAGTTCTATTCAGGGGGCCATTGACCGAAACACCAGCATCGTCAACAACCCGATGACCAACAAAGCCGACAAAGCCACCGCTCAGGCCAACAATGAAAAGTTGCAGGCGCGGTTAAATGTGCTGCTTGCTGTCGCGCCTTCAAGTACTCCGGCGGCTTCTGCTGCGCGCCCGAAAAATGTTTCGGCTCAGGCGGTTCTTATGGCGGCTCCGGGCGGTCAGCCGCATTGGATTGAACCTGCAAATGTCCCAGCAGCCCGCGCTGCTGGAGCAGTCGAGGTAAAGTAAATGGCTCAAGACCCGCTCGCTCAACTCGGCACGCCAGCGATTCCAGCTTCAGCGACCCCGACTATCGGCGCTGACCCTCTGGCGTCGCTCGGAACTCCCGCGACTACTGCCGCGCCATCGACGGGCGTTGACCCGCTCGCCACGCTTGGTGTTCCTGCCGGACCTAATGCGACGCCAGCGCAACCAACACCTGCGCCCGAATCCACATGGCAGCACGTCAAGGATTTTGCAACCCATCCTCTAGTCTCCCCTCTCGCGATGGCGGAATTGATTCCGGGTATGCCGTTTATTATCGGAGGGGCCGAGAAAGCCAAAACATATTTGGAAGAGACAGGTCATCCTACCGCAGCGAAAATACCAGCGGCCTACGCCGGAGTTGAGGAGGCCGAGGCCACAATGGCGTCGGGAATGACGAGCCCCGCGATGCTGGGCACTGTGGCCGCAACTGGCGGGCTGGGCGCAATGGAAGGTGTCGCTGGCCCCGCTGTGGCCCGATTGGTCAACCTCGGCTTTTCGGCTCAAGGGGTATATCAAGCCTACAAAAGTTATCCCGAAATCAAAACAGCTTTGCAAGAAGGCAACACAGAAGAAGCCGCGCGGTTAATGACAGCGAACGCCGCTAACCTCGGAATGGCTGGGATGGCCGGGGTCCACGCTCTGGGAGAAGTCAATCCCGAAATCAGCAAAGCCCCCGCAGCTAAAATTGTGGAGAACGCCGCGGGCAAGAATCAAACCGAAGCGCCGTACACCAACCCGTTCCAGCCGAAGGAAAATCCCACGGCCGCAACGAGCACCGGCGAGCGCGTCCCGGTAGCGAAGGTTGTGCCTGACGACCATGTGCCGGTGGTCACTAAGGACGAAATTCTGTCCGAAGCAACGCAGCGCATTCTCCGAAATTCCGAACAACTGAGCGGCATCCTAGACCCGTCGAAAATCAACTCGGCGGCTGACATCACATCCGCGCTGGACCAAGCCTCGGGGGTTATTGAACAGAACTTAGACCCACGGGTTGGCACTCGCATTGGTTTGGATGCGCAGAAGCAGTTGGCTTCCGACCTCGGCATGACGCTGGATGAACTGGCGAACCGCAAATCGGGTCAGGCTTTCTCGGCGGAGCAAGCCATTGCTGCCCGTGCCCTGCTTCAGTCGTCAACGAACGACGTGCTTGATTTGGCTCGCATGGCAGCATCAGGGGATGAGACCGCCAAAAGTCAACTCGCTTTGTCGGTTGCCCGGCACCAAGAAATCACGAATCAGGTCGCGGGAATCACCAGCGAAGCGGGCCGTGCGTTGGGGAGTTTCCGAATCAGCGACAGCGACCTTCCGAGCGTCAAAATCGCCAACGCGATGTCTCAGTTGGAGCCGGAAGCGTTGGGCGAAGCTGCGAAGTTGTTGGCGAAACTGGACCCGTCCGACCCGGATTACGTTCGCAAGGCGAATCAGTTCATCCAAGAGATTACGCCATCCACGACGGGCGCGAAACTCTTCGAAGTCTATCGGAACATTTTGTTGAGCGGGCCGCAGACCGTGATTAAGAAAACGGCCAGCGAAGCGACCATGATGGCGTTGGAAGCGACGAAGAAATGTGTTGTTGGTGCGGCAGAAGCCGCAAAGGGTGCGGCGGGGATTTCCGAGCCCGAAGCGTTTCCATCAGAAGCGTGGTGGTATGCAAAGGGCGCAGCCCAGGCGCTCACCCACACCAAGGATGTGCTGTCGGGGACGTTCAACTTGGCCGACGCTCCTGATTTCGAACATAGCCGCGAGACCCCAATCAAAGGTCGGATGGGCAAAATAGTCAACGCGCCGTCTGATTTGCTTGGCCGCATGACCAATCTCGTTTTCACTATGAACTACTACGGCGAACTCAATTCGTTGGCAGCACGTCAAGCCATCAGTGAGGGATTGTCTGGTAAACAGTTGGACGCTCGCCAGGAATACTTGGCACAGAACCCGACCAAGGAAATGATTGCCGGGGCCAACCAGCAAGGCATGTACGGAACCTTCCAAGGCAAACTGGGTAAGACTGGGCAAGCGATGAGTTCGGCGCTGCAGTCGAATCCCGTTTCCAAGTTCCTGTTCCCATTTTTTAAGACGCCTGTGAATCTCATCAAGGCTTCTGGAGATTTTTCCCCGTATGGTTTGTTCAAGGGGACGGCCACAGGTGATTTGAATCTGCAGGCCAAAGGGTTGATTGGCTCGGGTATTGCGACGGCCATCGCGTATCTGGCGGCCAACGGCACGATCACTGGCGGTGGGCCGGTCAGCTTCGGCGCGCGGGCGACCAAGGAAGCGACCGGCTGGCAGCCATACAGCGTGAAGGTTGGAAACAAATACTTCTCGTACCATCGCCTCGAACCGCTCGGGATTGTTTTATCTTCCGTGGCTGATTTCGTTCACGGGGCAATGCACAACGAAGACCCCGCGGCGTCTCAACTCTCTGGGGCAAACATCGTTAACCACCTTTCTCGAAACGTCGAAGACTTTCCGTTTCTCACGCAAGTCTCCGGCATGATTGACGCTCTGACTCATTTAGGGACCGGACACACCGCCGAGCGCATTGTCGATAACATGCTTGCATCGGCGGCTGTTCCCGCCGGTGTGAAGGACATCGCGCAGGGTGTGGACCCAACCGTACGGACGCCGGGACACGAGGGGCTGACCAGTCCCATCCCCGGTCTGGAGCAGACGATTGAATCGCGTGTTCCAGGTCTGACGAAGAACGTGCCAGCCGAAGTCGATGTCACAGGCCAACCCGCGACACGCCCAGCCGGGGCGGTGGGCGGTGCGAATCCCTTTCCAGTCTCGACCGCCAAGCCGAACGCCGTTGTAGACGAATTGGCTCGACTGGGAGTTCCCAGCATCACAGCGCCGACATCCATTAACACGTACGTGGATGGCAAGAAAACATCGGTGCCCATTTCGCCTGACGACGGGAAGGCGCTTGCACAAACCGAGCAGCAACTTTTCTACAAACTGATTTCCGAACACATCCTCGACTCATCGTGGGCTGATATGTCCGAAATCGGAAAAAAGCGTCTGATTGACCGCATGCGTGCGGCGGTCAGGGTAGCCACGCAACAGCAGTATTTGCAAACTCACACCAGCCAAGTCGGAGGAGCACAATGACCGAAGATCAATCAGTGGTTATCCTACGTGCGATTTCCGATGCACGAAACGAATCGACCAAAGCGATAGGCGCGTTGTCCACCACGGTGGCTGGCTTTCACGCCGATCTTAACGCGCGAGCGAGCGCGGTAGAGGATGACATGAAGACCCAAAAGACCTGGGGTCGAATCAACGCCCTTTTGGTGCCGTTCTATGCGTTTGCGCACGGTGTTGCTGCTCGATACGGGATCAAGGTTTGAAAAAGCGTGGAGGACACAATGAGCACGAAAACGACCGATAAATTGAACGCTATTTTGGCAGCGGCGGAACTCACGCCTGCCGAGCATGAAGAGTTGTTCACTTCGTTCAATATCGAAAATCCCCTAGAACTCGCGAAACGCCTTCATTCGCACCAGGACATTCCAGACGCCACGAAGAGCGCGCTGCTGGCTTTGCGCGTGGGCCTCCCGCCGAAGTATGAGACTGCGGGCCTATCGGTCGTCATCGAGGCAGCCATGCAATCGTTTTGGGCGGGTTTAGCGGAAGACTGCCGGGGCGTCCGGCTCTGAGGTTTCTAGCCGCGTGACGGAACGAAATCATGGGACAGGGCCACGGACACGGACGACCACTTCGAGACATGACGAACCAAGTTATCGGGAGAGTCCGGTTTTTGCGCCATGTCGGTTTCGATGAGAAATGGGGACACGCTTTGTGGGAGGTAGCGTGTGAATGTGGCACGGTCAAGGTGGTTCGCGCCCATGACTTCAGGACGCCAAGAAAAGGTGACCCCGGCACCCCTAACGCGACGAGTTGTGGCTGCAAGAGGCGTGAGCGCGCCGCCGAACATTGGCCGGGTGTAACAGCGTAAAAAGTCAGAGGCGTGAGTTGAATCATAGTGGAGTGCTAGTGCCAGCGTGTACCTGCGTCGGACAGCGTTCAACGCGAATCCCGATGCGCCCGAAGAGTCCGAGGAATCAATCCGCGAGGAGAAACACGAGTCCCGCGAGTAGCTTTTACCGAGACTTTCTCAATCAGGACGTGACGTTTTTGCGATATGCTTCGGAATTCCGATGAGCATCAAAGTATCTTGGGGGTGCGTATGACTTTTGAAAGAAAAATCGTTGTAGGACTGGAAGACATAGCGTCGATTTCATTGGAATGCGTCAAGTGCAAACGAAGGATCACATTCAGCCCCGATGAGCGAACATCAATCCCCCGTGCGTGTAGTTGCGGTCATGTGTGGATTCCAGGCGAGGTGGCTGTTCCGTTCAGTTCCACTGAGTCTCCACTTGGGATTTTCCTTCAGACAGTAGAAAGGATACGCACAATTACTGGCACTCATCCGTATGGAGTCAGAATTCTTTTGGAGTACAAAGAGCCGAGTGACGAGCAGGGCAAGAAGTAGTTTCGTCAGGAAATATCAGCAGAGGCCGCCCGCCGCGATTTGCTATTCCCCCTTCTTGCATTCTTCGCACCCCTTGTTGTGCAGGCTGCGCTTGCGAACGAGTTCGACGATTGCGCTTTGCTCTGCGATTAGAGCGTCGTGGATTATGACCTTCTGTTCCCTTGTCGTGTTTTTGTCTTTCAGTATCTCTCGTAAAATGTCTGCGACTTCTCCATTGTTCCTTATCGCTCTTGATAGGTCGTCATGCTCTTTACAGTCCATCTTGCCCATGAATGCTACCTCCATCCGCACGGTACCACGACTGACATCTTCGATGGGGAGCCGTTCATCGCATTCTGTGCAGTTAAGGTAATCCCGCCTTGCGGTTAACTCTATCGGTACTTTCTCTCCACAATATCCGCCAACGTCACGCTCTGTGCAGTGCGGTTCAGACATGTTCCACATCAATTCCGCAACTCCAGAGAAACAAAACGTCTTCGGTGCTGAGGTGCAGCACGTCCGCATCGGGACCGGGTATCGTGCGAAGGCCGCAATCGATTTCCAGCGCCAGATGTAAATTGGCGGCAGGGACATCATGGATGCCGTTATCGCTGGCGATGACGCGAACGTAGCCTGGCGGCACGGCGGGGATGCCACAGTTTGCTTCAAGCATTCTCGACCTCGCTCCTCAGTGCCACGGTTCTTTCTCGTGGCGGGCTGCGATATAGCACCCAGCGCAACCATCGAAGCCTGAGACCCAAACCCTGGATTTTTGTCCGCACCGGGGACAAGTTCGGATGGACTCTATCGGAGCGGGCTCACCCGGAGGGACCGGCGGACTCATCACATTCATCATCTCTCCCAAGAGCGTTTCGAAATCGATTTTGCGGTTATTGTCGGCCATGATTCCCTTTCAAATTGCGAATTCGCTCGTCCAGTGGAAATTCTCCGGTTCGGTCAATTACCCACACGGCATTTTCGACCGCCTCGGGTCGGCAGCCAAAGCAAAAGCGTTGGGCGCGCTCTGGTGAGTTGTGCGGCTGTGAAGTATCTATCAGATGCCAATTCGTGGTCCGGTGGCAGTTTCGGCAAGGTCCTTTGGTCTGCGGTCTAGTCGCTTCGCGGCGTTTGACACACTTTTCGTGAAGGCGTTTCTTTCTGAAATAGTCACCCAGGTTCGTCGCGAGCGGCATCGCGTCGCATTCGCAGGCGTCGTCAGCGTCGTCGGCCGCCATCTATTGAACCCAGTCCCCTTGTAAATCTTTGAGCCGTTCCGACTCGGGGTACTTGTCGAGAGTTCCCGCGACGGTATGCTCGTGGATTTTTCGGGAGACAACCGCGGCCGGGTGCGTTTTGTCTTCGATGCAGTTGTGGCAAATCCACTCATTCGTGGCGAGCTTGGTGATTAGAACGGCCACCGAGGCCCCGCATGTTGGGCAGGTCTTCATTGAATCATCCGCCCCGACACCCGAATCTCATGGAGGTACTCGGGATGACGCGCGATAACCGGAATCAGCAACCGCCGTTCGCTCGGCGTCAACGTAGCTAGGTCGGGGAACGACGGACGGTGCGGGCTAAGACAGACGTAGCCGTCAGGGCATGGGTCTATATGGGGTTCAGCAAGCCAGAATCGCATCGCCCATCTTCGATAGTTTTCTCTAGTGATTTGCACTGAATCTCCCCCGACGCGCGTTTTTCTTGAACGCGGCTTCTCGCATAGCCGGTGTAACAATCAATTCCGTCCGAACCTCGACGCGCTGCGCCACCTGGCGAGTGTGATGCTCGGCATCCATCGCCAATAGTTCCTTGTCCGAAAGTTGCGCAAGCACCAAACGAAAACGCTCGCCCTGATTTCGGGCCAATAATCGAGCACGCAGAGCCCTCGCCTGAATTCGAAGCGCCATTTTCTCGGCCTCGGCTGGGATACGAAGGTCTAAGACGCTCACAGTTCACCGCCTGGGCGATAATCGAGCGCCCTTCGCAATGCCTCGGCACCGACCAGCGTCTCAGTAGGATTGATTTTCGTGGGCGGATATATCCAGGTGACTCCAGGCAGCGGTGTGTACTCGCCGTCTGTGATTTGTGCGACGGCGGCTTCGGTACGCTTTCCATTTCGCGCTTTGATTGAGGCTATCCAGCAGTTGCTCGGCCACCTCACACCGGCCCGTATACCAGACTGATTGTAGTAGTCGGAATTGCCGCCTGATCCCGTGGAGGCGTAACGCTTGCCGTTGATAATAAATGCGACAGCGTCACGGAATTCCAGTGGACGATTGCCCAGCCATGCCTGAGTGGAAAGATTGGAAGTCTTGGGCAGCAGGTCGTGGAACCACGCATAGTGGGAGCAGCGTTCGAAGTGTGTCTCCGCACTCGACTACGGCCCAATCCGGCTCCGCTTCGGCCAATTCGATCAGTCTCTCCGCGTCGTGGCGCAGGTCACGAACAAACAATCGGTTGTGCTCTTCGTCGAAGATGTATGCCCACTCAAGATCGGTGTCGCCCTTGACGGCATGTTTGTGCGTGATTTCGTTCGCCGGTTCCGGCTTCCGTCCTTTGAAGTTCGCGGTCCTTCGACTTAGAAGGATGGCAGTAGCAATTTCTGTTTTCGATTGAAGACCAGCCTGCCGGGTGTTTGTCGATCAGGAATTCCAGCGCCGTCTTCAGATCGCCCTTGAATTCTTCGTGGACGATCTTCCAAAGCAACGGGCCTCGGGTCGAAGGCGCTCCGTCCCAATGAATATACCGGCCTACAAATTCACCCTCGTGTTGGCCGACTCTTGCGATCACTGATCTCGTGCTCATTTTGTGTGCTCCGTGTTTGAAATTAGTTTTTGGTGCTATCTCGAATCGCTGAAGTACAGCCAGGCGCTGAGGGCGGCCCAAGTGATTACAACGATCACAAGAGCGAGGACGTGATGCCCGCTGAGAAAGAACTTCAGTGCGACTGCGAAGAACAATAGATAGATCACAACTGCGATACGATGCTTGCCAGCCATGTCGGTCCCCGATTAGGTCGATTTGGTTAGGGGCGTGTCGGTGTTTCAGCACCGGCGCGTCCCGTTTTCTTTCAACTCTCTGCGAGTGTTCTTGCTATAACTTTCTGAACCTGTTCCAGCGATGGGAGCCGACCTTCAGCTTTCAGTCGCACAAGCCGATCTGCGAAATCTTTCTGAATCGATAGTGGCAAAATCATCTGTTCGGGGTATTGACGAACAAGGCTAGGTGTCCGAAGGCGACTTCCGTTCTTACTGCTGTCGTTGGTCATCGTGGTGTTCTCCTCGAATTCGAAAATCATCAGCCGCCGAGTTCCGCCCGGCACTCCGCTAGTGTGTTGAACGCCGAGAGAAAATCGGAAGTCGTGATGTCCTCGTCCGACAGCCCGCAGACATAGAGTTGTGCCCGAGCGAGAATCAAATCGCCGGTAACGATAGCGGACTGCGGGCCACAAATGAGCGGAAGAAACTCCGTGCTCCAGCCCGCGGGTTTGTCGGCAATCGCCAGCTTGTGGAACTCCGTTTGTCGGATATGGTGGTTGGCTCCCGTATAGCAGGCATCCCATCGGCCCCCAAGTCCGCTTCCATCGAACAGCACGGGCCAGTTGGCATTCGCCATTACCAATTCACGACCGCATTCACAGCATGGCTGACGATAGGGCAGGATGTTGACCTCGAAAATTGGAGTCAGTGTTCTCCTGCTGGCTGTCAGTGGCGCAGCAGGTGCCGATGACGACATATCCGTCACCCCAAGGACGCAGATAACCGACGCGCGCACTCACGCTCGCACCGTCAGGCCGTCGTTCTGAATTCCCTCAAGAATGGCTTCGCAATATCGCGGCTCGACCAACACGGTAGGCCACTGAGGCTGGTAGCCATTCCTGCCCGATGTGCTCGTTGACCCACTCGACCGCGGATGGGGTCAACGGCCGGAGCAGGCAGAGTGAACCGTGGTTCTCAAAAGCGAAATCAACAGGGGAAGCGACTGCTTTGGTCGTTGCCATTTTTCTCCGTCCTTCGGAGCGTATCGTCGCTTGGAGCGACTGGCACCGCGATTCCGTTTCGGAACTCGGTTGCCGCTTGCTCAGGTCGAGCAAGACTCGTGATACGTCTTCGCAGGCTACACCATGAACCTCCATTTCGCCAATGGTACGAAAGTACCGTTGGTACTGGTGATGTTTCGTGTCGTGCAGTCACTCGACGCTCGACGCTTTACTACAACACGATCCTCAGTCTTTCCGTAATGTGAAAATCCGACCAGCGACAGGACCGCTAGAACGATCTGGCGGTGGATGAATCAGAGTAAAATGTGAACACGGAACTGGAGGTTTTCAGATGTACATCTACCAGTATCGATGCCTTTGCGACGAATCCGGCACACTGTGGCCGCGCGGAACAGCGACTGCCTTGCTGCCCTTTCCTCAACGCGCCGGATTCATAGACTACACAGGTGACGGGCAGCAGGCGGTCCTTCATAAATCGAAGCAGCGGGGCCGGGCGGTGGTTACTTGGCCGGAGGGAATCGATGAGGGCCACATTCCCCTATCAGGTGATCCGGATTCCCGAGACAGATCAACACGCAAATGAATGGCTGCGTGTCGCGTATGCAGAGATTGAACGTGATTCGGCCTGGTCGGTATTCGATAACTGTCAGGACTTCGTTTGGCGTCCCATTACTGGCCATAATGGAAACCCAACGAGGGACGCCGTTCTTGGGGTTACTGCAATCGCCGCGATATGTTGATGTTTGTTCGGGTAGGGCGGACGGGCCTATACCGCTTTCAGGCGCGGGAAGCGCCGAACGCCGTGGCGTACAACCTCGGTGACGCCATCCATTGCCTTGCCCAGAGCTTTTGCTACAGCCTCATGCTTCCGGCGCTTCCGTTGGCCCTTACTCCTACCTTTGAACGCATTCAACTTTGACATTTTCTTAGCCATCGTTCTGGCCTCCCGTCTACGCTCGTTCCGAAAAACAGATTATATCTCAACCACACGCGTGTGGCAGTATGGACAGCCAGGAGCGAGTGCGACCCAGAGATGAAGGCTATGCGCTCATCACCGCACATAACGCCGCCGTCGCCGCGGCGCGCGGTAATGAGGGGCTGACTGCTTTGCGGCCACAGGGTAGGGCGATACCTTCTCCCTCACGCTTCGTGACCGTACCGGGGGTACATATGTTTCGCTTTGTGTTCGCTCTGGATTACAATGCAGCCTGGGAAGTTCTGGCTCCCAATCGATCAATGGAAAACCGGAGATGTAACTTGCCTGAGATGGTCGACAATGCCTGAAACAATTGAGACACGGGTCGCCGAGTTCGGCAGACAGGCCTCGCCTGGCTCTTGGTTTCTCGCGAAGGAGCGGGATATTGAGGGGCATCCTGCACTGCTTCCGTATTCTCACTATTTGCGACAGGCGTGGAGTGAACTGAGTTTAAGCGGCGTGTTGTGTGTCGACGGTCGCCCGGCCGTTTACCTTTGCGGAGGCGCTCGCTTCACCCCACAGCAAAAGCGGGAGCGCCATCGCTTTGTATGGAACCAAGGCTTGGTCCCGCTCCTTGTCTTCCTCACACCCAACCAAGTAGAGGTCCACAGCACCGTCAAGAAGCCGGAAAAAGACCCAGTAGGCAACAAACTCTTCGATGCCGATTTGTCCAGTTTCATTCTTAATCTCGGTAACGTGGCAGAGACGCTGGAGTCCGCCCGGTTAGTGCGTTCCATCGAAACTGGCCAATTTTTCCAAGATCACGCTGAATTCTTCCCGGCCAATGAGACGGTCGACCGCTGTCTTGTCGAGAATCTCGTCCACACAGCACTCAGGTTGAGAGGTGCTGGCTGGAGTCTGCCGCGCGCCCACGCGTTGCTGGGTCGTGCCCTATTTGTATCCTTTCTCCATGAGCGAAAATTCATCAAACCGAGCTATTACCCCGAGAGGACAACGTCTCTGCTCGACATACTGGAACACTCGGGTGCCGGGGAGATTAAGCGTCTCCTCTACCGAGAGTTCTTTCCTCGGCTCCAACGCGAATTCAACGGAACGATGTTCGACACGGCGCTGGCTGACGAAGAGCGAAACATCGGTGATGTGCATTTCGGCATTCTGCGCGACTTTCTTAGTGGCCAGGATATGCAATCTGGCCAGATGACACTGGGTTTCTGGGCGTATGACTTTCGTTTTATTCCCGTGGAGACCATCAGCGCCATTTATGAGGAGTTTATGAAGGATGCCGACCTCAAAAAGAAGCGACACGAAGGCGCGTACTACACTCCACGACATCTAGCAGAAACGACTCTCCATGTCGCGATAGAAGGCCGCTACACTGAGGCCGAGCGGTGGCGCGTGCTTGACCCCGCATGCGGCTCCGGTATTTTCCTGGTAGCGATGTTCAATTTACTTGCCGAGCAATGGTGGCGACAAAATGCTACTAGCCGCAAAAAAACCAAAGTGCAGGCTTTGCTCGATATTCTCTTGCATCAAATCCGTGGCATCGATGTGAATCTGGACGCTTGCCGTATCGCGGCTTTCAGCCTTTACCTCGCACTCTTCGAGAAACTTCGCCCCATGGACGTGGACGAATTTAAGGAAAAGGTCCGCCATGAACATTTTCTGCCGCCATTGCTATGGGACAAGGACTTGGCGCAGCCAAACTCCGAGACGCATGTTGTCATCCATGGGGACTTCCTTAAGGACAACCTACCTCTGGAAAATGACTTTAGCCTTGTCATTGGCAACCCACCTTGGGACAGCCGTGGCGATAAGCAAATCGCACTACATTTCGCAAACCGGTCCGCGAAATTTCTCCGCGACGGCGGCATCGGCTGTCTACTCTTACCCTCAGCGATCCTTGTCAACCGCTATGGGACGCTAGATGGCGAGTGGTTCCGCGCGGTGAGGGTTGAAAAGATCGTACAGCTTGCAGACTTCCGTTTCGTTCTCTTCAAGGCTTCTCATCCCTGCTTCATTCTCCGCTACGTCAAAGCAACGCCCACGTTGGAGCACACTGTCACCTATGAAACTCCTAAACTGAATCGATTTGACCGTCGCCAGGGCGTGATCGTCGTCGAACCGGAGGACCTGAAATTCGTGCCGCAGCGTGATGTCCTGGAGGCGGCGCTACAGAAGCGACTGCAATCGCTATGGAGCCGGAAGTTATGGGGAACGCCACGTGATGAAGCATTCTTGAGACGTTTGGACTTCTTTCCTCGATTGTCGGATTCAGTAAATGAAAAGAAATGGGGTGGCGGCGTGGGTTTCCAGCCGTTCTATCCTGGAATATCTCCCGGCAAGCGTAAGCCTCTAAAGCCTTGGAAGCTCTCAGACAATTACCTCCCGAATGACGACAACTTCCCGCAACTCGTTTTGCGGGAAGGAGATTTTGTGACGCTGAAGGAAGGTCTTGAGAGTTCGGTGCATCAACAGAAGAGAATTCCTGCCTTGTTAGACGGCTTGCGGCGCAAGCCAGCAAATGCCGTATTTACGCCACCGATGGTAATTTTCAGCAAAGGTTTCACGAAATGCGCTTTCTGCAACTACGGCGAGAATGTACGGTTCCTTGACGGATTGCGTTCTATCACAGGCCCGAAGAACGATGCGGATCTTCTCCGTTTCCTGTCCGCAGTAATTGGCTCTCAGTTGTTCAAATACATTACGTTCCATTCGGGTTCAAATTTGGGAATTGGCCGTGACCAGGTTCACGTTTACGAAAGCCGGGCTTTGCCATTTCCGCTTCCCGGCCACGAACTTGTGGCGTCGAACGCCGAGGAAATTGTGCGCGAAGTTGCGAGCATCTCTAAAGAGGTCGAACGCACCGGAAAGAACGCCAAAGGGGCAAAACGAGAGGATCTCGCCAAGGACGTGACGGCCGAACTTGAGACACTTGTCGAATCGTATTTTTCAGTAACAGACGCCGAGAGAATGCTCATCGAGGACACCCTCGCGATCTACCAGCCGAGTATCCATCGGCCGAATCTCGACGCAGACATCCCATCCCTTGCGTTTCCGGACGTTAATGCGCGAACACGCTACGCCGAGACTCTGTGCGATGTACTCAACCGCCGTGCTCGCAAACAATCCATCAAGATCCGCGCAGATGGCATGGTCTCGAAAGCGCTGAATCTAATCTTCATGACAGTGATTTTCACTGACGAGCGCAAGCCCTACAACGAAACCGAGGCCGAAGAGGAACTTTGGAAAGCGCTTGACCGAGTGGGCGAAGCAGCGCAACACAATAGCGGATCGTTCAGTTATCTGCGCGGCTTCAGCTACTTCGAGCCCGACCGTCTCCACATTCTTAAACCTGCCACTATGCGCAACTGGTGCCGTTCGGCAGCGCTAAACGATGCCGATGCCATCTTCGAGCACCTGGTAAGGCAGAATGCATGACTGGACGGCAATTCAATGGAACGCTTGAGTCAAAGTTCAATCCATTCGATGAGGACTACCTCGCTGAGATTCTGGAGGCCGCAGCCATTGCTTGGGCACGGATGAAGCAGCCGAGCCGAAGCGAAATAGAAGACCGAATTACATTCCGTTTGGCGGGGCGGCTGGCAAATGATCAGTATTTTTCAGCGATCCCGTACGACATCGTTCCTCAATACTGGCTACTAGGCTTGAAAGGGCAACGGCTCGGGCGCTTGGACCTTCGATTTAAACATCGATATTCCCAGCGTGACTACTTCGCGTTCGAATCAAAGAGGATACATATTCGTTATCCTGGAGGCGGTTTCTCGACAGAGTATTCCACCTACGCGGGTCCCGATGGGATGATGGCATTTATCGAGGGACAGTACTGCAAAGGACTCCCGGCAGCTGGGATGCTCGGCTACATCATGGACGGCGATTCGGATAAGGCATGGAACGGACTAGAGAAACGCATTGATCTTCGACGGAAGCAGCTCAAACTTATCAAAAGCTCCAAGCTCGTGAAGTCGAGTCTCTCAACAGCTGTTGACAGTGCAATGAAAGGCACCCGTTTGGGAGAGACTGAACATGATCTTAAGTCAAACTACTTGCGCCTTTTTCATTTGTTGCTTCCGGTCCGGCGGACCGTAGCATAGCAAATGGCAGCAATTCTTGTGCCACGACTTCAGTTGCCTAATCAATTTACTCGTCTACGATGCTAGTAATGGACTTGCGGTCAAGGAAGACAAACTGCACCAAAAGTAATATTAACTCGATAAGTATTTTCTAAGTTTCGTATTTCGAGTAGTGCTAGAACTTGGAATCCCAGTAGAATGAACTTTTCATGGACGAACTCTTCAAAGCGTATGGGGATGAGGTTGCCGAGTTGGCCGCATCCCGGTCGACGACGGAGCTGAGCTACTATCCAGCTATAAAGGCACTGTTGTCGAAGATGCTCACGCGGGAGAGTCTCCCGTTTGAGGTGCGTGCATCTACTAGCGAATCCAGGGTAGGCGGCGGCCGTGATCAACCCGACTTCGCGCTGTATGACGGCCACGGTGATTACCTCGTCGTCTCTGGCGAAGTGAAACTGCCTTCCGACGATATCAAAGAAATTGCGTTTTCCGAGGAAAGAAACGATCAGATCGGGCGCTATCTTGCCCAAACTGGGGTCGTCCTCGTCTCAAACGTTCGCGGATTCGGCCTCCTTACTACTCAGCGTGACGCTCCGCGGACGGCCGGGCGAGTAGCGCCTGAGCATCGCGCACTTGAACATGTCGTGGAGCTATGGCCGTCGAAGTCTTCCATGGAGCACCGTCGGGCCATCCCGCAGGAGGCCATCGAAGAACTCTACCTGCTCGTTGAAACAGCGGTCACCCGTTACGCGCCTATCGCGGAGCCGGAATCATTGGCCAAAATTCTTGCCCGGCAAGCAAAACGGGCGAAAGCCCAGCTCCCAGCGGAGTTCACCCAGGCGGTTAGAGGGTTAGCCGACGACTTTGGCAAGGCGCTCGGTGTGACCTTTGAAGGGGAGGAAGGGGAAGAGTTTTTTCGGTCCTCACTCATTCAGACCGTTTTCTATGGATTGTTCGCCGGTTGGACGCTCTGGCTTCGTTCAGGCTCGAAAGATCCATTCCGATGGGAGAGTCTCGCTGACCATCTCAAGATTCCGTTCCTGGCAGAACTTTACTATGAGTTCCAACACCCTCGGCGCATCCAGGAACTCGGCCTCCGCCCTCATCTTAATCTCGCGACCGAAACCCTTCACCGCGTAGATACCGATGCATTCTTCCGCCGCTTTGAACTGCCGAGCGTCAAGCGGCGTGATGATTCTGATTCAGGCGGAAAAGCGACCGCCGCGATTATCTACTTCTACGAACCGTTTCTGGAGGCGTTCGACCCCGATTTAAGGAAGAGTCTGGGTGTATGGTACACGCCGAGCGAGGTCGTCCGGTATCAGGTCCGAACGGTTGATCGTCTCCTACGCGAAGAACTCGGATGTGAACGTGGCTTCGCAGATGACAAAGTGATTGTTCTCGACCCGTGTTGCGGGACGGGAGCTTACCTCATTGAAGTCATGAAGTGCATGGCCGAGCAACTGGAGTCGGAAGGTGCCACTGCGCTCATGGGCCAGGCACTGCTTGATGCCGCAACCCGGCGCTTTCTCGGATTCGAAATATTGACCGCTCCATTCGTAATCGCTCAACTCCAGATCTTCCTGATTTTGTCCGAGCTTGGTGCAAGGCCGACCGCTTCCCACCGGCCAGCAGTTTTCCTCACCAACGCGCTGACAGGCTGGGATGGGCCGGAACAAATGAAGCTGCATTTCCCCGAGCTTCAGGCGGAATATGATGCCGCCCATGCAGTGAAGCGCAGCAGCAAGATCATTGTGGTAATAGGCAACCCACCCTACAACCGATTTGCTGGCGTCCCGCTTGCGGAAGAGTCGGACCTCGTTGACCACTACAAGGGCATCCGGCGAGATGACAAAGGGCGGCAGGTCGGGCCAAGTGAGTTATACACGCGCTGGGGGATACGCAAGCAACTCCTCGACGATCTCTATATACGGTTTTTCCGGCTCGCCGAACGATGCATCGGGGAACGCGCTGAATACGGAATCGTAAGTTTTATCTCCAACTACAGTTTTTACACGGGTCGCTCTCACCCGCTCATGCGCGCTTCCCTCGTCAGGTCGTTCGATGACATCTGGGTTGATTGCCTTAATGGTGACAAATACAAAACAGGCAAAGTGATTCCAAGGGGGTTGCCGGGGGAAGGCACCACGGACCAGAGCATCTTCACGACAGAGCACGATCCGCGCGGGATTCAGGTCGGAACCGGAATAACCACGCTGTTGAAAAGAGGGGGCCAGAGGCGTGCAAATCGAGCCCCAATCGTCCATTACCGGAATTATTGGGGCCGTTCGCAGGGCAAACGCGAAGCGTTGCTTGCCTCCCTTCACATGGCCGAATGGTCTTCCAGTAAGAAAGCTGCTGCTACCCGCAACCCAGAGGGTCCACAGTCGTTCGAGAAGTTCGAGCCTTCCGAGCAGTCGCGGTGGAAATTGGTTCCGTTCTCGGCGCAAGGCGGTTTCGACGACTGGCCAGCGCTTGACCAACTGTTCGTCACCAAACTTCAGGGTGTGAACCCCAATCGTGGGCTCGATGGCAGCGTCGTGGAATTCGACCGCACTCTCCTTGTGAATAGGATGCGCGACTACTTCTCAACTATGACCCTTGAGCGCCTGAGAGAGCGGCACCCTGTTCTAATGCAAAACCGTGCTCGCTATGACGCGACCGATGTTCGTAAGAAGCTTAAAGCAGAACGTGGTTTTGATGAGGACAAGGCAGTGCCATACGTGGTTTTTCCGCTGGACCAGCGATGGCTGTACTACGAAACGGATAGCAAGTTTCTAAACGAAGCGCGCGCTGATCTTTTTGACAACCTGAAAGACAACGAGTTCTTAGTGACCGTCCCTGAACCGCGCAAGGAGTCTGAGACTAGGCCGATTCTGTTGACGACTGCTTTCGATCTCCATCTGCATGACCGAGGATCAGTCAGCTTTCCAGTCGAAACCGTCTCCGCTGGATCAATGGCAGGGACTCTGTTCGCTTCACATGGCAGCGCTCCGCGCCGACACTCAAACCTTGCACCGACCGTGTGGGCATGTCTGAAGCAGGCATTCGCCCTACAGGGTGATCTGTCTGGAAAAGACGCCCGATCTCTTGCGCGGGGTCTCGCTCGCGTCTCGCTGGCTATTTGCCATGCTCCCCAATATCAGTCCGAACACAAGGAATCCTTAGCCCAGGATTGGGCGCATGTGCCGATTCCGAAATCTCGGGAGCTTTTCAATGAATTAGCTGCCGCCGGAGAGATGCTCGCGGTTTTGCTGAATCCTGTCGCCAGTCCATCGAAAGTACTAAGGAGCGTACTCGGAGACGAGGTGAAACAACTGGCTGTACCCAGCAAAATTGGTGGAGACAATGTCACCGAAAGTGACCTCTTGGTTGAGTACTCGTTCTTCGGGGGGGCGCAGGGCGGATGGCGTGGTCGTTCCAGCTCCAACGGTGAGCCAACGCATGATGCATGGGGCGATGTTACCGGGGACCTGTACATCAACGATGCAGTATTCTTTCGCCACGTTCCTGAGCGAGTCTGGCGGTACGAGTTGGGCGGTTACCCGGTCATTAAGAAATGGCTAGGATATCGAGACCGTGGGCGGCGACCCGGCATCGTGCTCACGGTACAAGAAACAGCCCATCTGCGGGGCATGGTGCATCGGCTCGCAGCGATCCTACGATTGCATTCGACTCTCGACACTTTATATGAGCGCGCATGCCAGGAGTGCTTCTCGGCAGAGGAACTCGGCTTTTGACCGCTAGCTTGGCTCGCTAAGAAAAACCAAAGTCATAACGCCACGGGAGTTTATTAGCCTTGCCGTGCCTCATCTGATCAAATAGGCACTAGGGGACAGAACGCACCAGCAACGATGTCGGCGACTTTTCCATTCTTGGCGAACTACGATCCGCCGGGCACAAGCGAGGGCGTGCGGTAAAACGTTGAGTCAACTTCGACGGTATTGATTTTCGTGGCATAGAAGGTGAGGTAGTCGGCGGGCTTCGTCCCTGCCGGGTAGAATGAGCCCTCCCAACCAGCGGCTGTGAATGCAGAAGTGCCTATCCGCAGCTCGGACATAGGTGGGGAATTCTACTGCAAAACGGGCGTAGAATGCCGCCATGAACTGGCTCTTGTCCGCTGTGTTGTTCGTCATCCTGCAAGCATCGCCCCCAGCCCCACCGCAGGCGGCAAAGAGTTCCGATTCGAAGAATCCGGCCCCAATCCAACTCAAGCTCAACAATGCATCACCCGTGCCTCCGCCCTCGGTCAAAGCGAGTCCTACTTTAGGCAGCGGTTCCGCCAGAAATGAGCAGCCTACTGACAACGAATCACGTTCAATAAGCGTCGACAGGCTTCCACCAGTGACGATGGTTCCAGCAAAGAGAGACTGGGTTGACTGGGGCTATTGGGTCTTCAGCGGATTATTGGTTCTCGTTGGCGCGTTGCAAGTTTGGCTCTTGCGGAGCACGCTCGGAGCAATCAAGGAACAAGCAGACCTGATGAAACGACAAGCTCAAGCCACCGAAGATGCTGTTACGGCCACTCGGGACAACGCAGTGGCAGCGAAAGATGGCGCAGAAGCGGCCAAGGCTAATGCGGAAGCGGCAACTGCAACTGTCAAAGCAATGAAAGAGGCTTCCCGCAAAGAATTGCGGGCGCGAGTTTTTGTCGCGAGTGCCACACGTCTAGGACCGGCAGCTTCCGGTTCATTTGATACGGAGATCACAATCAAGAACTTTGGCAAGACCCCTGCTTATGGATGTACCTGTGCTATCGAGATGGTTTTGAGAACCAACCCCCCGGATGAAAGCTCGTTTCCTGCTCCTCGTATCACGGGACAGGAGCCGAAGATGGTGTTGCCTCCCGACGGCCAGTTCACAATTGTCAAGAATCTTCCCCTTGGAGTATTCGGGAACACCCAACACAGCCAAGTGATGGCAGGGAGCTTTGCCGTTTTCATTTACGGGGAAATTCGATACCGCGACGGTTTTGGCAAGAAGCGATTTAACACGTTTTTGATGAAATGTTGCGGTGCTGATTACAGTTTGCGGCGCTTCTCCTTCGCTGAGAAAGGGAACAAAGCGAACTAGAGGTCTGTTAGCCAATGTGGAACTCAATTGGACCGTTGGTCGGTGTCGTAATCGGTGCTCTTCTAACGCCTTGGATTGCCTGGCGCTGGCAGCATAGGCAATGGTCATTGGACAATAAGAAGCAAGAATATCGCGAACTGCTTGATGGGCTGTTTCAAGCATCCGAGGAAATCATCAAAGCTCGGCCAAATGTCAGCGCCGGGGTGAGCCAAGAACTGATGGACGCCGTCTGGAAGGGAAAGCGACTAGTTCGGGGCCGAATCTTTGTAGCAGGCGCGATTCGAGGTGGAGGGGTACCGGGAGATTGGGATACGATAGTCAGACTGGCGCTGTGGGAACCCACCGAAGAAAAGTTGCCCATCAAGGGCGGGCAGTGGGGGTACACGATCAACGGGATCGTCATTCTTCGCAACGAACTTGACGAAAAGTTGCATGAGATCATTCAACGGGATTTGAAACTCTGAGATTCCGCCGTACCGAGTGAAGGGTCTCAGTGCTGGTGCAAAAGTTACTCGTTAAACCGCTTCGCATTCTGCGAAAAGGGAAACAGAGCGAGTGGGGGTAACTGATCGTCTATGGAGCGTAGATGATTTGATTTCTCTATGGGAGTCAGAAGAAGCGAAACGTGCTGCTTAGTAGCGTTGCACTGTTTGCGCTACTTGCCGCACTAACGAGTTATATTCATGCTGCGAGATTTTCTTGGCAGATCGTTTCTTCATTGTTTTGAGTTGCTTGTCTACATACTTCCTAGCGACTTGCAAACGCTTTTCTTCACTCATTCATTCTCCTCATTTTGTTCCAGATATTTATCAACCATGAGATCACCGAAGTATTCACGGAAATGTTTGAACCGAGCGCGATGCTCTTCTTGGTGTGCGCGAAGGTCTTCATCTACTTCAAGCATGGGCAAGAGCGCTTTTAGAATATCATCTGGTCGCGGAGTTTTTCCAGCGGCAATGTGTTCCTTCGCAAAGTTATATGCGTTATCGACCATCTTTAGCCAATCATCGGCGTACTTCTCGTACAGCTTATCGAACTTCTTGTCTTCTAGGTCTTTGATTTTGGATTCCGTGAGGCCCACTTAATCACCTCTCAGGAAGAAGCTAGGACCCCAACCACTGCGAATGCAGCAGTGATTCCGAGCACTAATTTGAGCGCGGCAATCAGATGCGCTAGCGCCCACGGGTTTCCTTGTAGAGCATCAACGCTTATCCAGCTTAGGGCGAGCGCGGACAAGACGGGAATCAGGGTGGCTCTGGCGAACCAAACAAACTTGTCCCCGCGCTTGGTCTCAAACGAGGCAGCTTTTGTAATTAGGAAACCAGAGAAGATTAGGAGTAATCCGGCGAGCGCTATGCCGCCAGAGAGGGCCGCCAGAATGGTATCCAATTCCGGCAAGTTGGCGATACTATAACACAGGTGACCGACTCAAAGTAGCCCACTACCGGAAAAAGAGGAGTCGTGCGCCACGGCTGATTGTCCCCGCTTGCCAAGTGACACGGCAGACTCGGAGATTTACATCGAAAGGAACAGAAGTTGCGCTAGGCCTTATTCAAACGCTCGACTGGCTTCCACGCATCGAGGTACTTGCTGAAATCCCGGCGCGGGTTGGAGAACTTATCGTCTGCAATCAGAAGCTTATCACCCTTACTCAAATCACGCGTTTCCCAACATCGGTCTGTCTTGGTGACCCACAGGTATACCTGCCAGAGCTTTTGTCGCCCGTGATGAATACCGTGCAAACGGCGCAACAGTTCTCGCGGTGGAATGACGACATAGTCCACGCTCTTGTTGGCGAATCCCTGTAGCACGAACACCCAATAGTCAGCGGGCGACCGGCGGACCTTTTCGCTGTTAAGTGTCCACCATCCACAAGCTCGCAGCCTGCGCTGGAATTCCGGCGCTTGCCTTTGCATATGGGCAACTAGGAAATCCTTCGAGAACTTCACTTGCAGCGAAACTGTGTCGTGGTTGGCACTGTCCGAAACAAGTAAGTCGATTCCTCTATCCTTCGCTGGCACCCACAAGTTGACGTGCCGGAAGTTCTTTTCGATATGCGACCCGGTTAGGTATTCGCCTGCGTGAACTGAAAAGATTGGCTTCATTTTCCGCGATTGTACTTCAAGTGGCCTGTGATTTACCCCAGGGATTCGTGCCGTCATTGGTTCCGCCCGCTCGCCAGATGGCACCGCAGGTTGGTCAAAAAGGCTCAGGAAGCCCCGAACCACCCGCCTGCGCCCCGCACAAGCCCATGGCACGCCGGGAGGCCGTCCTGCGCTCATCCCTTGAGCGTTCCCTACGCTCTTCGATTTGGAGTTCGAGCAGCGATAGAAGGCGCTAGTATAATGCGTGCGACAATCGCGACACATGGCAGGCGAACCACAACGGCGACTCGTCACCATCCAAGAAGCCTCGAAATTCCTTTCGGTGTCTGTCTCGACTCTTTACGGATGGGTTTGGCAAAGGCGGATTCCATTCGTCAAATTAGGCAGGTCGGTGCGGTTCGACATCGGTGACTTGGAGAAGTTCATCGAAGGAAACAAGGTGAAGCCACGGGAGATGCGCTGAGAACAACCGTGACGCTTGCCTTGCTCGGCGGGCGTCTCAGCCACCGGGGTGAATGCCTCGTTCGACGACTGGGCCACCGTTCACTCGTGTCGGGCGGATGGTCATGTATCCGATGGCGGAACTGGAGGAGCACATCCGAGCGGGAATCGTTCCACGCCGAGTCTAGTTTCGGTGGGAAATGTCCACATTCCTATCCATGGATTACGGCTCGGGCTTCCTCCCTAATCGCGCTCAGCACCAACGGCAGGTCTTTGTACGCCGTTTTTCTAGCCTCATCCAACAGCTTGGCTCGGGGGTCGCCGCTCGGAACCATTGAGTCTAGCGCCAGATTGAGGATTATTCCTCCCGAGAGCATTTTGTTAAAAAAGTCGTCGAGCTTCTGTGCCAAACTCTCGCTGAGGAGCAATCTGTTTTTGGAGGACTCCTCGGATGCGGTTCGAAGCGAACGAGCCATCCTCTCCAGCAATTCTTTTTCGGATGCTTCGCCCGCGAACTTCCCGGCAGATGCCGCTCGCTGCAAGTAGAAGAGTGCTTCTTCGAGCTTCGAATGAATTGCGAGCAGGGTGTCAACTTGGCGTTCGTGAATCCTCCCGCTTCGCTGGAGCAAGGCTTTATGAGTTTCCAGTTGCGAGTCGAACCTTCGCTTGAACCAAGCGCCGATTATCGTGGTGCCCAAGCCGGAGCCAACAATCGTCACAGCAAGCGTCGCAAGCAGCGTCTCGGTCGGGGTCATCTTGAGCTACTTCCTCCGGCTTTCGAACTCACTTCGTGGACGATTCACTTGTAGCTGTCAAAGGGGCTTACGCGGCGGCGCGAAGAATCTCACTCCCCGACAGCTCCGCTTCCGCCTCCAACCAATCATCCAATGCGTGGCCGTCGCGCCTCCCACGCTGTTCGTACAATTGATACGCACGCAGGCGAATTCTTCCCTCCAATCCGTCAAAGCTGACATCGAGCCTGCGGAACAGTGCCTTCCATTCCTCAAGACTGAGCAGTGGAGGGAACTGACCGCCCCGCTCTGTATTGCTTTTACCACGTGCCCAAAACGTCGGAAGAATCTGCTCGTTGCCAGTTTCGATTTCCCTGAGCAACAGGAGGAAGGGGTCGTAATTCTCGCCGTCGCTGAGCCGGGTTCCGAGCCGGACGGCGCGGGTCACAGTGTACGTGTGGAGTCTTCCGCTTGGGTCGTTGGCGTAGCTGTGGTCAATCATGTACTGAAGTTCTGCCCCGCATTTCTTGCAGACGCCGATTGCTCGTCCCTCTGAGAGGGCGACGGCGGCATCATGAATCGAAATCCCTTTTGTTGGGTGATTGTCCGAACAGCATAGTCGAGAGGGCATTGGTTGAACCTCCCTCATGGCGACCTTCTTCGGTCGCGTTGATGCGAGAAGTCTACATCGAAAGGTGGGGTTCCGGTGAAGGCTTCGGTTCGGTTCGCGGAAGTCCTAGTCTCCCCGAGGAAGTGGCAGGCTCGGCTACCTGATGCGAAACCCCTTTCGCCGCTGAGACGGCGCGGCATTGCTTCTATCCCACACATAACACGATAGTCGTTTGGCCTTGCGCACGAAATCGTAAGCTGTGTTTGCGCTGCCGTGTCGTTAACTACAATATTCATAAAGCGGAAGTACTATTGCCGAGGCGAGGCAATCACGCGAATCTACCAGCAGCAATCTCCATCTGCGTTGTGAGGTAATTATGAAGCTCAGGATCGGTACGTTGCTCCTCCTTTGCGGTCTTTCCCAGTCAGGGCTGGTCGCTCAGACGCCGACTCTCAGTTGCCGTCCAATGGACCCCTCGGGGGACACATTTATCTATGCTGATGAACAAGTCGTCGGGCATCAAGTTTGCAAGATCGTCGCGGTAGCCGCGCCGCCACGAAACACCGCACAGCCCCGCCCGGCTCCTGTCATAGCCTCACCCGCTCCACAACCTGTATCGAGCGACCCGAGCGCCGCGCCTGTGCCCTCTGCACCCGCCGCCGCGACCGTCGTCGGAAACGCGCCCGACAGGGTGCCGACTGAAGCTGGAATGTACCTGGAATCTTCCGACCGATTTACGAAGATTCTCGGCCAGATCGTTGAGTTTGAGCGGACTGGAAGTCTCCTAGTATCGAAGGCGACTTTCGGCGTCAAGTCGGCGAAGGGGAATGCACAGTTGTTGGGGCCGCACGCCCAAACCGTCACCGGAGCCAGCCCACAGTTCTATTTCATCCCGCCCAAACAGGAAGCAGACGCCGGGGTCAATGCCGGAGACTTGATCCTGATTCGTCTGGAAGAAAAGAGTCAGCGCAGGCAATTCGAGGTGGGCGCTGAGGGCGCAGGGCGTGCCAGCAAAGGCATTTCTCTCACGCACCAAATTCAACTCAAGCGCTCTGAGGTGAAGCCGGGCGTCTACCAGGTCGCGCCCGCCGTCGAACTGAGGCGAGGTGAGTACGGCCTGTACTTGGCTCGGGGCGAAGGGTTGGCACCGTACATTTACGACTTCTCGGTTCAATAGCAAGCCTGTTGGACTTGAAGGAGAGATTCAAAACGAGGGAGTACGCTCAACGTGAAGGGAAGCCTTCCCCTGCGCTTGACACCGCGATTGCGCATGCAAACTTCGCAACGACGCCCGAGCAAATCCCGCTGACTTACAATCTCAACCAGTCGGCAGCTAAGTGTAGAGGGAAAAGAATATGTTCGACGACAGCGTAAGGAAGTTCGAGGATGGAGTTCTGACCATTTTGGGCGAGATGCGCATTGGGCAATGCAGTGATGTCAGCGGAATCGGAATGCGTCCCGAAGACGAGGATGATGTCCGCCGTATTTCCGCAGCATTGCTTCCACTTCTTCAAAATCTAGCACAGACGAAGCACCTGTGGGTATCTGACTCGAACATCATTTCAGGGCGAAGAGAGGCTTCTGCTAAAATGTTTCTCGACGAAAACGGTGATATTGTTCTCCCGCGTTGAGGAACCGAACCAGGGCAAACCCTCAAAAAATCCACTGCCCTGTTGTGGTGCAAATTGTCATCAGAATTGTCATCAGATTAGCTGAAAGTCCGCTGAAGTCGCCTAAAGTAACCTAACAATTCGAGGATAAGTGGCTGAATGTCCAACGTCACCTAAAGTCACCTAACGTGGGGGTGTCCTTGAAAGGGCCGCGTGCTAACCGTTGCACCATAGCGCCGTGGAAGAAACCCGCGATGCGAAGAGATTTTATTATCCGGGAAAGCTGCGGGATTGACAAGCGGGCTGTGGGTCTGCCGGTGGATCTTCCGCTCGTGTCCGCGCCGTCGCGCTGAATCCAGTCTGAGTGGCAACTGGGATTTACGTCCCTCAGAGGCTGAAGCCGTGCCCTGACGCAAAACAGAGGTTGCCACACAGATTCTAACAGCGTGCTGAAAAATGCGGCTGAGGGAACTTCAGCGGCTAAAGCCGCTCCCACTTTCTGGGCTTTATGTCGCGGCTGAAGCCGCGACCCACAAAGCTCTCAGGTTTTTCAGCACTCTGCTCGAGGTGGATTCCCCGTTCGTGGCCGCGCCGTCGCGTGGAATCCATGGGAACGTACTGCTCGTTGGTACAGTACACCCGGCTGGGTATTACACAACTATTACAAAATGGTTTTAGCCGTCCTGCTATTCTCATAGCATCACGCGTGGCTTCAAAATCAGCATCCGCGAACGACAAACAATAGGGGAACCATGACCGCAGGAATCGAACAACTAGGGAAGAGGGCTACGGCCAACAGCGGGATCAACTGGGTCACCGCGACGTTCATGGTCCTGTTTCACGTGGGGGCGGTGGCGGCACTGTTCTTTTTTTCGTGGAAGGTTGTGCTCCTGCTGGTGTTCCTCAACTGGGTTTCCGGCAGCGTGGGCATCGGGATAGGGTACCACCGGCTGCTGACGCACCGCGGCTATCGAACTCCCAAGTGGCTGGAGTATTTCCTGACGACGTGCGGCACGTTGTCGTTGCAGGGCGGGCCGATTTTCTGGGTGGCCACGCACCGCATCCACCACAAGTATTCGGACAAGGAAGGCGATCCGCATTCGCCGCGCGACGGCAAGTGGTGGGCGCACATGGGCTGGGTGCTGGTGGGCAAGTCGATGCACCACGACACCTCGACGCTGGCGCGATACGTCCCCGACCTGGCCAAGGACAAGTTTCACATCTGGATTACGAAGTACCACTACGTGCCGATGATCGTTCTCGGCGTGGTGCTGCTCGGGATTGGCGGGCTTCCGTTCCTGCTCTGGGGCGTGTTCCTGCGGACCGTGGTGGGGCTGCATTCGACGTGGCTGGTCAATTCGGCGACGCACACGTGGGGATCGCGCCGGTTCCAGACGCGCGATGGGTCCACCAACAACTGGTGGGTGGCGCTGCTGTCGTTCGGCGAGGGCTGGCACAACAACCATCACGCGCATCCGGTGTCGGCGCGGCACGGCCTGGCGTGGTATGAGGTTGACTTCAACTGGTACGCCATCAGCGCGCTCCGGAAGCTGGGGCTGGCGCGGAAGGTTTACGCCGTGGACCTGGCCACGCGTCCGCCCGCCAGTGAGATGGCTTCCGCCGAAGTGGCCGAGGAACTGGTCTCCGTCTAGCCGGGCGTCCCGGGAATAGCCCGCAAGTCTTGCATTGCAGTAGGGCGCAGCAAGCAGCGCCTGTACGGAAAGAATTTGTGGAGGCGCCGGTGAATGGGCCGGCGCGGCATCTGCCCGGTCCCGCGAAGCGGGACCGGCCGCTACAAAACCGAACCCGCTCCACGGCGGAACCTCCGTTTGAAAGCAGTGCCCGCCTAAAGGCGGCCGCTACAAAACCTGACCCTTTCCAGGGCACACCCCCGCTGGAAAGCATCTGCGCGAGAAACTTTTCCCCCGCCGCGTTACAATCCCAGTGAGCCGCCATGCGCATCACGAGCCGCCGCAAGACGATGGCCTTCTTCCTGGTCCTGGGCATTTCCCTGGTGGCCCTCACGGTGGCGCTCACGGGCAGTTGGATCATTCTCAACTGGCGCGAACGCGTGCCTGCTGTTCTTCGGCCTGGTGTTTTTTCTCGCCATCATCACGGGGCTGATTCTGAATACCATCTTCCTGGTGCGCGAGATCCGGCGCAACGAGCAGCACGACAGCTTCATCAACGCCGTGACCCACGAATTGAAGACACCGATCACCTCCATTCGCCTCTATTTGGAAACGCTGCAGCGCCGGGATGTGGACGAAACGCAGCGCCAGCAGTTTTACAAATCCATGCTGGACGATACCGAGCGCTTGCTGGCCACGGTCGAGCAGGTGCTGAAGGCGGGGCAGGCCGGCTACAAGCGCGCCACGCGGCGCGCGGTGGAGGTCGATTTCGGCCGGCTGGTGGGCGAGTGCATGGACCTGGCGCGCACGCGGCATCGCCTGCCGCCCGAGGCGCTGCACTGGCAAGGTCCGGTGAACGGCCGGGAATTCAAGGTGCACGGCGATCCGGAGGAGTTGCGCACGGCCATTTCGAACATTCTGGATAACGCCATCAAATACTCCGGCGCGAAAGTGGACGTCTCGGTGGACATGGGCACGCCCGACGAAAAGCACGTGGCTGTGCGCGTACGCGACCGCGGGATCGGCATCCCGCCGGGGGATTTGAAGCGCGTGTTCAAGCGGTTCTATCGGGTGGCGGGGAGGTCGTTTGCCCAGGTGAAGGGCACGGGCCTGGGGCTGTTCATCGTGCGCTCGATCGCGCGGGCGCATGGCGGCCGCGTGTTTGCGGAAAGCGGAGGCGAGGCGCGCGGCACGACCATCACGTTTGAATTGCCGAGGAGCGGGGCGTGAGTCGCATCCTGGTGGTCGAGGATGAAACCCATTTGGCCGAGGGCTTGCGCTTCAATCTGAAGGCCGAAGGACATTCGGTCGAGGTCGTGGGAGACGGCGAGACAGGCATCGAGCGGCTGCTGGGGGCGCGGGAGAAATTCGACGCCGTGGTGCTCGACGTGATGCTGCCGGGCATGGACGGCTTCGCCGTGGTGACCAAGCTCCGCAAAGCCAGAAACTACGTGCCCGTGCTCATCCTCACGGCCCGCGGCCGGCCCGAAGATGTGCTCGAGGGATTTGCGGCGGGCGCCGACGACTATCTTCCCAAGCCTTTCGAGCTGCGCATCTTTCTGGCGCGGCTCCAGGGTTTGCTGCGGCGCAGCGCGTGGCTGGCAGTTCCCGTGCGACCCGCGGGCCGGGGAGCCAAGGCCGGCGAGCCTCCGGGTCCCACCGGCGCCGAGGCTGATGCGGAAGTGTTCTCGTTCGACGGGAAGACCATCGATTTCGGCACGCTCGAGCTGCGCAGCGGCGGCCATACCATCCAGTTGACGCTGATGGAGGCCAAGCTCCTGCGCCACCTGATCCGCAACAACGGCCGCACCGTCTCGCGAAAGTCGATCCTCGAGGATGTCTGGGACCTGCGCGAGGACACCGACACGCGCGCCATTGATAATTTCGTGGTGCGCCTGCGCCGCTACCTCGAGGACGACCCCTCGCACCCCCGCCACTTGCTGACCGTGCGCGGGGTCGGCTACCGCTTCGTGGCCTGATGCGGGCGGGGGATAGGCTCTTCCAGTTCGATTATCCACGATGGTGGTGAAGGATGGTGCGGAATGGTGTAAGATGAGGCTCATGGCCAGAGCAAAAGAGTCCGTACGTCAAAGCGTGTCGCTGCCAGCGCGCCTTGCCAAGCGCGTGCGCGCCATCGCCCGGAGCAAGAAGACCAGCGCCAATCGCGTTTTCGTGGATTTAGTCGAGGCAGGGCTCCAATCCAAGGAAGCCGAGAAGGAACGATTCTTCGCGCTGGCGAACCGGCTGACCCAGTCGGGTGATCCGGCGGAACGGCAGAGACTGAAAGCGGAACTCGCGCGGATGACCTTCGGTGAATAGTGCCGAAGATCCAGTGGGCTCATCTTCCGCCGGCCCTCCGGCAGCACCTCTTCGACCGATTGGCCGATCGCCAGATCACGGCCGAAGATCTCTATCGGCTCAAACTGTGGCGCGAATCGGAGCCCGACGCGCCCGACGGGCTTCGGTACAAGGACTTCGGTTCCTTCAAACTTTGCGGTGAGGGCAAGTTCCCCCAAGACGTTCCTCCTGAAGGGCCAAGCTGCCAAAGGCACGTCACTGTAGTTCGCCGGCAAGGGAGCAAGAGCGGGCCGGCGGAAGCCGGGCCGGCTGAAACCGCGCCTCCGACTGTGCTACATTATGGGGCCGCGAAATAGTTTTGGCCGATCAGGGAGACGGGAATGATTATCGATTGTCACGGGCACTATACGAGCGAGCCGGCGGCGTTTACCGATTTCCGCAAGGCGCAAATCGCGGCGGGGGATCCGGCGAAGGCGCCGGCGTTTCCGAAGATCAGCGACGATGAGATTCGCGAGAAGCTCGAACCCGCGCAATTGAAATTCCAGCGCGAACGCGGCACCGACGTCACGATTTTTTCGCCGCGCGCCTCGGCCATGGGGCATCACGTCGGCAGCGAGGCCCTGAGCCTGGCCTGGACGCGCATCTGCAACGACATGATTCACCGCGTCATCGGGCTGTATCCGAAGAATTTTATCGGCGTGTGCCAGTTGCCGCAGTCGCCCGGCGTGTCTCCGGCGAATTCGATTCCGGAGCTGGAGCGCTGCGTGAAGGAGCTTGGATTCGTCGGGTGCAATCTGAATCCGGACCCGTCGGGCGGGTACTGGAAAGAGCCGCCGCTGACCGACAAGTGGTGGTATCCGCTGTACGAAAAAATGGTGGAGCTGGAAGTCCCGGCGATGGTTCACGTCACGGCGACGTGCAATCCGGCCTTTCACACGACCGGCTCGCACTACATCAACGGCGATACGACCGCGTTCATGCAGTTTTTGCTGGGCGATCTATTCAAGGATTTTCCGACGCTGAAATTCGTCGTGCCGCACGGCGGAGGCGCGGTGCCGTTTCACTGGGGCCGTTACCGCGGCATCGCGCAGGACCTGAAGCGCCCGCCGCTCCAGGAACTCCTGCTCCGCAACGTCTACTTCGATACGTGCGTCTACCACCAGCCGGGCATCGACTGCATGACACGCGTGATTCCCGCAGAGAATATCCTCTTCGCTTCGGAAATGGTCGGCGCGGTGAAGGGCATTGATCCGGAAACAGGGAACTATTTCGACGACACGCGACGATATATTGACAACTCTTCCATCCTCAGCGCCGCGGACAAGAAGAAGATTTTCGAGTCCAACGCGTTGCACGTCTATCCGCGGCTGGCGCGGCAGCTTCAGAAGCAGGGAATCGCCGCGCACGCCTAGCCGCGCTTTTCCGGTGGAAACGAATGGCAGGTCCGTGCGGGCTCGAACCGCAGACCTCCTTCCGTGTCAATCTGCCACCGATAGGAATGCGAACCACTCAAGCACTATCGAAGGCCATCTCACCAATTGCTTGACCCGAAGAGCGAGCCGGACGTGCGCGATCGCCCTTTTGGGGAGATGGTGGCGTGGGTGTTGTCGGACTGTGCACGTCACACCAAGGATTGCTTCGGCCGGTGGAGATAGGTCATGATGGGAGCACAGAAAGCGTGCAATCCCAGAGGCACGGGCGTTTTCCGGAGTCGCGGATACGCGGCGTGGCGCGGCGGCCCGGTGCGACGCTGTGGCGCAGGCTTGGGCTGCTCCGGCGTGGCCATAGGGCGGCCCAATCGGTGAGAGCGAGATTGATAAGACGGGTCATTTTTTCGACACTCGCCGCGCGGCGCAGGCGGACAGCCGTGGGCGGCGGGGCGATGCGCGCGGCCATATGGAGGTCCGCGATCGCGGCGCTGTGCGTGCAGTGCCTGGCGGGCCTGGTGGGCGGGCCGGTGTTGGCGGGGGGCTTCCGGGCGCCCGCGCCTCCGGTGACGACTTCTTCCGCGGTCATTCCGCACCTGAGCAAGCCGCCGGCATTCGACGAATTTGCTGGCATGCGCCCCGGCGCGAACGCCGCGGGAATGTTGCATCTGTCGGACTTGACCCAGCGGTATCCCAACAATGGCAGCTTGCCCTCGCAGAAGACGGATGTCTATCTCGGCTACACGGACGACAGTTTCTTCGTGGTCTTTCTGGCCTTCGATTCCGATCCCCGGAAGGTGCGCGCGCGCATGGTGCGGCGCGAGCTGATCGGCGACGACGACGATGTCGGCTTCTGGCTGGACACCTTTGACGACAAGCACCACGCCTACATGTTCTATTGCAACCCGCTCGGCGTGCAGCAGGATGCCATCTTCACCGAGGACCAAGGCGCCCCCGATACGACGTGGGATACCGTCTGGCGCTCCAAGGGCCGCGTGACGGCCAACGGCTACATGGTGTGGATGGCGATTCCCTTCAAGTCGCTGCGTTTCCGCCGCGAAGAGGTGCAGCGCTGGGGTTTCGCCGTGGAACGCGACATCCCGCGCACCGGCGAGGCCGATTTCTATCCCTGGATCTCCACCAACCGGCAGACGTTGCTCGGTCAGGAAGCCCAGCTCGACGGAATCCAAAAGATCGAGCCGGGCCGGAATATCCAGCTGATCCCCTACGCTTCGCTTTAAGGCCTTGCACGCGCTCGATACGCGGGATCCCAATCACGCCACCTACGACAATCGGGCCGCCGACGCGACCGCGGGCGTGGACGCGAAGATCGTTCTGCACGACAGCCTGGTTCTGGATGCCACGATCAACCCCGATTTCTCGCAGGTCGAGTCGGACCAGCCCCAGATGACGGTCAACCAGCGATTCGAGGTCTATTTTCCGGAGAAGCGGCCGTTCTTCCTGGAGAATGCCGGCTTCTTCAATACGCCCATCAATCTGGTGTTCACGCGCCGCATCGCGGACCCGAGCGCGGGCGTGCGGCTGACCGGTAAATTGGAGCGCTGGGCCGTCGGGGCGATGGTGGCCGACGACAAGTCTCCGGGCGAAAGCGTGACGCCGGGCGATCCGCTGTATGGCCAGCGAGCCTACGTGGGGTTCGTGCGCATCAATCGGGAATTCGGAAAGCAGAACACCGTGGGCCTGCTCTACACCGACCGCGAACTCCACACCGGCGGCGTGAGCCCGGAATGCACCACCGATGCCTGCACCATTGCCGCCAGCCGCGTGGGCGGATTTGATGGCAGCTTCAAGTTCGGCAAGAACTGGGCGCTGCAATGGCAGGGCGTAACCGGCTACACGCGCCTCAACAACGGGTCGCGGCTCCAGGGGAACGCTTACCTGGTTCACCTCGGGCGCAGCTCCGACAAGCTGGGTTTCGATTCGACCTACAACGACAATGCGGCGACGTTCCAGACGGCTCCCGGGTTCTTCCAGCAACCAGATATCCGGCGCGCCACGAATTCAGTGCTCTACCGCTTCCACAAGACTGGCAAGCACTTCCTGTGGCACGGTCCCCAAGTGGCGAGCTACAACCAGTGGGACCATAGCGGGCTGATGACGCGCTGGCAGACGCATGCCTCCTATCAGTTCAACTTCACGGGTCAGACCGGCATCGGCGCGTTTATCAATCGTGGCGGCGACCGCCTGCGCCCGGTGGACTTCAGCACGCTCAGCACCAACCGCTACTACCCCACGGCGTATCAGGGGCTCTTCGCCGCAACGGCGCTCTCCAAGCGTCTGACTTTCAACGGAGAGGGCGGCGTGGGCCGGGATTTCATCTACGTTACGCGCAGCGGGCCTCCGGTGATTGCCGACGCCAGTTATGCGCAGGTCTTTGTGACGGTGCGTCCGGCCGGAAGGCTCACCATCGACAACACGTATCTGATGAGCCGCTTCCTGGAGCGACCGTCGGGTTCCAGCGCGATCAACGTGCATATTCTGCGGTCCAAATGGAACTATCAGTTCAACCGCGAGTGGTCGCTGCGCTTCATTGCCGAGTACGACACCACGATCGCGAACCCGGCGTTCACCACGCTGCAGACGACCAAGAATCTCAATTTCGACATGTTGCTCACCTGGCTGACCACGCCGGGGAACGCGCTCTACATCGGCTACAACTCGAACCTGGAGAATCTGGATCCATCGCTGGCGCTCACACCCGACGGCCTGGCGCGCACCCGCAACTCCTTCCTGAACGACGGCCGCACCATCTTCGTAAAATACAGCCACCTGTTCCGCTTCTGACGGCGGAAGGCGCCGGCCGGTTCCCGCGCGTCCAGCTTGGTTAACTCGTAGGATCATCTTCGTTGGATGTCTAGCCGGGAACAGGGTCGGAAAGTTGACGGAGGATGCAAAACGGGCCAATTGGATTGTTGCAGGGTGGAGCTCTAGATGAAGGTCGTGGCGAGCGCGTTTGCGCAGTTCTCCATAGGTCAAGCGCATCAGCGCATCCAGCGCTTCGCGTCTCCAGGCCGCCAGCGTGCCGGGAGGTTCGTGACCTGATTGGGAGAGCCCGTCGCTCATTGGCAAGCCGCCCACGTGCGGAAAGGCACATTCAGGGTGAAGAACGACTGCTTGCTCACGGTGTTGTTTGGATAGCTGAAACAGCGTGACTTGGGTCCGACAATCTGGTAATTTCCCGGCATCTAGGGTATCCGTGAGTAATTTGCCGTTCGTTTCCGCAGCTAAGAGAGGCGATCGGTACGTTACCAACGCTATTCGGAGAGCGCAGAAACCCGGGTCTTTCGATGCCACCTTGCTGTTCTGGAGAACGCACAAGGGAGCGCGACGTCTCCCTAGAAATCCAGTCAAGACAAGCTAAAGAGCGCGAAAAGGGGGAATGGGCCATGAGAATGCGACAGTTGAGACTTCTTGCCGTCATTTTGGGGATGACGCTGGGGTTCACCGCGTTGTGTCGCGCTGGGGATGACTTGACGGTGACCAAGAAGATCACCGCCAACGGAACCAACATCTCGGCGCAGACAATGATTCAAGGTGCGCGCGAGCGCACGACGATGGATGTGGGGATGGGCGCGCCGATGGTAACCATTCACCAGTGCGATCTCAGGCGTTCGCTGAGCGTGAATGACTCGCAGAAGACCTATCTGGTGAAGCCGGACATGGAAGAAGGCGATAACTCAAAGGCCGCCGCGGCGGCGCTTCTCGGCGCAGCCCCCGCGCCGGAGCAGGGCGGCACGGTCACGTACAGCATGAACGTCAAAGACACCGGCGAGAGGAAACAGATTCACGGCCTTACGGCAAAACATTTGAAGACCAGCGTGGTCGCGCAACCCTCGGAAAACGCATGCAACAAGACAAAACAGAAGTACGAGATTGACGGCTGGTATGTGGACATCAAGGAGGCGGCGAGTTGCCAGCGTTTCAGCCCCTACACGAGCAGTGATGCGCAAGGCTGCCACGATCGCGTAGTGCTGAAGCAGACAGGCAACGCCCGGCCCGGCATGGCCGTCCAGGAAACGATCACGGTCACCACTGGCGACGAGCAACCGGTGGTCGTCTCCACGGAAGTCACCGAACTGAAGAAGGGTCCGATCGCGAAGGAGCAGTTTGATCTGCCTGCGGACTATCGGGAAGTGAAGACGACCGCGGAACTTTACGGCGCGCCGTCCATGGCGCCGCAAACTGCGCAGACAGGGTTCACCCCTCCGCCCAGCGCGTATGCCCAGGCGCAGCCTACAACGAGTCCGTCGCCGAACTTGCTGAACCCGGCTCTCATGACGAACCCCATTGCGGGTCCAGCAGCACAGGCGGCCTTCCAGCGACAGGCGATGGCCCAGGCGCAACAGATGGGCATCACATCCCCTGGGATGACGCCAATGGGTGGAGCACCGGGCATGGGGGCGCCGCAAGGCGGTGCGCCCGTGGCCGCTCCTCAGGCGCTCGGCCCGAAGGCGGCGGGGAAGATTCGCATCGGGGTGGCGCCGCCGGAGGCGCAGGTCGGCCAAGGAAATAATGCGGGTGCGGATTACAGCACGCCCATCCGCAACGCGGTCGTCGCGCTGATGAGCGGGCCAGCCGTCGAAATCGCAGCCCTGGACTCCCACGTGCCGGTGCAACTCCAGGCCGAAGCGCAGCAGAAACAGTGCGACTTCGTTCTCTATTCCGGCGTGTCCGTAAAACACAACTCTGGGGGCGGCTTCGGCAAATTCATGAAGATGGCCCCCATGATCTCTCCGATGGCCGGCATGGGCGGCGGCATGGGCGGTGCCATGGCCGCGCAGGCGGCCGGGGCCGCGGCGTCGGCGGCGGCCATGTCGGCGCAGCAGCAGGCCATGAACCAGTTAGCTGGATTCAACGGCCAGATCAAATCGAAGGACGATGTAACCGTTCAGTACCAACTCGTCCCCACCGGGCAGACTTCGCCCCGGCTACAGAGCACGCTAAAAGGCAAGGCGAAATCCGATGGCGAGGACGTGCTGACACCACTGCTTCAGCAAACAGCTACAAACGTCCTGACCGAAGTCACCAAGAAGTAAGGGGAACGCACTCACGGGCGGGAGCGGCTTGAGACAACGCTCCCGCCATCCGCTCCGCTTTCACCACAACGGGTGCCGGGAGTGGAGGGGTGCTTCTACAGGGTGAACACCTACCGCGCAGAAGGGGCTAGCCATGAAACTGGACACCAAGACAATCATCGTGATTGCCGTTGTTTTGTTCGTATTGCTGACGGGTGCGCACTTCATCTCGTCTTTCCGCCGGCCGGCACCGGCGCCCCCTCCGCAAGCCATGAACCCGTTCGGATCGTTTCCACCACCGGTTTCGGGCATCCCGGACACGACCGACATGAGCAAGATCGTCGGGGATCCAGGGATGGTTTCCGAACTCATGACCAAATACAATTTGAAACCCCGATTGGCAAGTTACATCGCCCAATCCAAGATGCAGATTCTGGATCAGACCGACACTTCTGTTCATTTTGCGATCACTTTTCCCGACCAGACAACACTCGATGAGACCGCCACGATTGCCGCCGATCCAGCCTACACACCCACACCGGCTGAGCTTGAACAAGCGACGAAACGGGGTTCCAAGGTATATGGCGCGAAACTGACGCACAAGAAGACCGGGCCGCAGGCATGGACATACACGTTGCAGTACCACATCCCGTACCAGGCACTGCCCCCTGCCCTTCAACAGAAGGTTCGGCCAGCATCCAGCAGCAATTCCGGCGCGGCTCATCTCTTTGACCTGGTGCCACCGGTCTATGCAAGCGAGGGAGAAGTTGCCGGTTTCGAAGCGCTTTCTGTCGTCTCGAACTACTTCGCAGAATCCTACAAGGCGTGGCAGTGGGAAGAGGGAATATTGGAAGATTCCGAGACTGCGAGAAGCCTCGGCGCGGATCTTCCGCTGGCCTTGGTGGATCTGGCCGCGGACGGCGTTACGTTCAAGCGCTGGATGGATGAAATGGGCAAGCTGGAGGATTGCGCCAAGAATCCCACTAATCCGTTATCACAGAAGGCTACCCACGATTCGAACTATCAGCACGACGTCCTCGACCAAATGAGTGAATTCAAAGGCAATGTGGAATCGACAGCCGTTCCGACCCTGGCGAGTGACGTCGCTGGCTATCTGGGTCACTTCCTGCCCTTCGGCGGCGGAGCGGTGGCCTCGCTGATTTTGAGCACACAGGACGATGCGGTCTCCGAATACGCACAGAACAGGATTGAAGACGCGGAAAAGTACCTCGTGCCTTGCGACAACGTACCCATGATGCCGGGAGATCTCAGGCCGATGGAGGGTGCTCTCACATACACCTATATTCTGAAGACCGCCGACCAATCGAACACTCAAACGGCGGAAGGCAAGTTCCCGCTGAACAAGGTAAGTGGTGGCTTGGCGGGGGAAGGTACCGCCAAATTCACGCAGGAAATCACGTCTATGTCTACTAGTAGCGTTCCGAGCTGTAAGGGCATCGCAGACTCGGTCAAGGCCAAGGGTGAGCTGAAGATTACAGCACAAGGCGGCGGCACGCCGTACGGCGGAGTGATCGAGCTGCATGTAAGCGGCAACGTTCCCGTGGTGGAAGCTCAGTTGGTCGGCGAGGGGGCCAACAAATGTGTCGAGCAAACCAAAAATTATATGGGGACCTTCGGCATCGTTTGCCACTTTGACCATGTCGATATGGTCCACGGGGGAACATTCGCTACCAATGCGGACGACACTGGCGGACGAGGCATCTGCAGGATAGAACTCGAAAGGAAATAGCAGCTCTATGGCGTCGCGGCGTCCGTACTCGGCTCTGACAGGTAGGAATCACAGGTACGCTCAACGCATATCGTAACGCGCTGGGAATTCTGCCCGCAGGTATCATTATTAGCGGGAGCCACTTTTCAGGATCACTGCGGGATGGTCTCAGGTGTCCTGCGACCATCCCGCAGTTTCTGGACTTTGAACCGCTAATCAGCCGTGATGCGTGTTGCCGTTACTTTGCCTTTGATGTCAGCCAAGACTGTCGCTGGAAAGATGCCGACCCGGACATTCCGATACTCAAGCAAGCCAAAGCCGAATACGCGAAATTGCAGTGAAAGAAGGCCAATCACAGGTAGCGAATCACAGGTAGGAAATGGAGCGGAGAATCGAAGCGGCGGGCTAAGTGATTGAGACAAATGGCAGGCCCGTGCGGGCTCGAACCGCAGACCTCCACCGTGGCAACCTACCACCGATAGCAAAGAGAACAACCTGCGCCGTATAGAGGGACGTCTTTCAGCTTGTTGGCAGTCAATACGGGTAAGAATCGCAACCGCGAGTCTCTGTCCAGGATAACGGAGTAAAGGATTCGCAGCACGAGCACTTCGCCGGAAAGCAGTGTCTGTGGCCGACAAAGCCCGCTGCGAACCCGTGTCCCCGAAAGATTGTGCTTGGCGATTCTTCCGCATCGGTGGTGGAATGCGCACGGATGGCGAGGCGGGAATTCACCGCACCGCCGATTCTGTACCGAGACGACGGATTGCGCAATCTGGCGAGGGGCACTATGAATCTTCACATCACGCTGGCTCATACCCGCATCATTGGGCTCGGATGTTGCGGCGCGATCGGAGCAATTTTGATGGCTCTGGCAGCGCCAGCGCCTCTTGGCGCACAACTCACACCCACGAACATCGCGACGTTTACGGCGGGGCAAGCCGCGCAGGGTGAAGCTGCCTACGCGAAGAGTTGTGCCGCATGTCATGGCGCGGATCTGAGCGGCGGTGAATTTGCGGGCTCGCTGCGCGGGATAACTTTCAGCCAGAAATGGGGCGGAAAATCAGCGGAGGCGCTCTTCACGTACATCAGCACCAAAATGCCCCCGGCCAGTCCCGGCTCGCTGGGCGACGCGGTTTACGCGCAGATCGTCTCCCATATCCTGCAGGTCAACGGCATTCAACCCGCCGACGTCGAACTGCCAACGGACACGAAGGCGTTGGCCACCATGGTCATTCCGCTCGGCGCAACCGTTCGAGCCGGATGGTTCATGCCGTATTCTCCTCTTGCGCCGCCACCTCCGGCTGTGACGATTCGCAATCCACTCGACCGCGTAACCCCCGTCAGCGATGAAATGCTTCAAAGTCCGCCTGCCGGAGAATGGCTTCTGTGGCGGCGAACGTACGATGACCACGGCTTCAGCCCGCTCACGGAAATCAACAAGAGCAACGTCGCCGATCTCCGTGCCGTCTGGGCGTGGTCTTTGCCAAATGGGCCGAACGAGGCCACGCCGTTGCTTCATGACGGTGTTCTCTTCGTGCACAGTTTTGGCGATCGCGTGCAGGCTTTGAACGCTGTCACGGGAGACCTGCTCTGGCAATACTCGCGCAAGCTGCCCAAAGACGTGTCGCCTTGGGTGAAGCGCGGCATCGCTATTTACCGTGACCGCCTGATCGTCCCGACGTCGGACGGCCACGTGGCCGCGCTCGATGTGAAGACGGGCAAGGTTGTTTGGGATCAGGCGATCACCGATTACACAAAAGGATGGCAGCTCACTGGCGGGCCGCTGATCGCCCGGGGCAAAGTGATGCAGGGAATTACGGGCCAAGCACCGGGAGGCTGCGCTATCGTCGGCCTCGATTTCGAGACAGGCAAGGAAATCTGGCGTTTCTATACGATTGCGCGGCCCGGCGAGTTCGGCGGCGAAAGTTGGAATGGCCTGCCGCTTGAAAAGCGAAGCGGCGCTTCGGTCTGGACCGCCGGCAGCTATGATCCCGAGCTCAATCTCGCATTCTTCGGCACGGGGCAGACTTACGACACCGGTCCGCTGCTTCACCCAGTCCATCAACCAGGCATTACCAACGACAGCCTCTATACGGATACGACGCTTGCGATCAACCCGGACACGGGCAAACTCGTCTGGCATTTTCAGCATGTCCGCAACGATCAGTGGGACCTCGACTGGGCGTTCGAGCGCCAATTGATCCACTTGCAGGTGAATGGAGCGCCGCGGAAGCTCGTTGTTACATCGGGGAAGATCGCCCTCTACGATGCGCTCGACGCCGCCACCGGGCAGTTCGTTTTTTCGAAGGATTTGGGTATTCAAAACGTCGTGACGGGAGTCGATCCCAGAACCGGCGAGAAATCCATTAATCCCGCCGTGGTCGTAGGTGACGGCAAACCGCACACGGTCTGTCCGCACGCGGGCGGCGGCCGCAATTGGAACGCCACTTCCTACAACGCGGATACCTCGATCCTGTATGTTGCCATGGTGGAGACGTGCATGGACTTGATTCCCGCGCCTCCGGGCGAGCGCGGCAACCTGTCGTCGGGCGTCAACTTCTTTATCCGGCCGCGGCCAGATGGCGACGGCAACTATGGCCGCCTGGAAGCGTTCAATCTGCAAACGAAGAAGGTGGTTTGGATCGACCGTCAGCGCGCACCGGAATCCACATGCGTGCTCGCAACGGCGGGCGGCGTCGTGTTTGCGGGTGCGCTCGATCGCCGATTGAAGGCCTACGATGCGGCGACCGGCGCGCTCTTGTGGCAAATCCGCCTGAACGATGTGCCGGATTCATGTCCAATCGCGTTTAGCGTGGAGGGGAAGGAGTACCTCGCGGTCGTCGTGGGAAGCGGTGGGCCTGGCACCCTGACGTTTCCCATACTCGTTCCAGAAATCGAGAACCCGCCGGACCATGGCGCCGCTGTTTGGGTGTTCGCGCTGCCGGAAAGGCGCGCTGCAAAAACCGCGAAATCCAGATAGCCGGACGCTGCAAGAACCGAAGCGATGGCGCTAGAATCAGCTGCAATTCTTCTCATGCTGGGCAGAGCTGACCGTGAAATGACTTCGAGCCGCACGAGAGCAGTCTGCGGCAACGGCAGAGCTGCGACCAGCCCTTACCACCAGAAGTTGCGCTTAGCCCCTCCTGCCAGAAATGCGGGGCCCGGCACGAATCGCTTCTGACGTAGAATCCTGGCCACAGTATGACGCTATCGATGGGTTCGCGGCTGGGCGGCTACGAGATCCTCGCTCCGCTTGGCGCGGGCGGGATGGGTGAGGTGTATCGCGCGCGCTGGTGATGCAGTTGGCCGAAGGCACCACGCTCGCCGAACGCATCGCGCAAGGGGCGATTCCGATTGACGAAGCCCTGCGCATCGCGCGCCAAATCGCGGAGCGCTCGAATACGCGCATGAAAAGGGCATCATCCATCGCGACCTGAAGCCCACGAATATCAAGGTGGCCGGCGACGATAGCGTCAAGATTCTCGACTTCGTCCTGGCGAAAGCGCCTCGAAACGCAGACCTCCACCGCGTCAACGCAAGTGCGCCCATGGCCGAGCCGAAATGAGCTGTCCGACCAAAGACGCCGAGCTTCGCTGTGACGCACGCGGTCGGGCGCAAGCGGAGAGTTTGTGGAATACGCAGGCGTGTTAGGATTGGCGGCGCACTTCGAAGCTACGGCACGCATCGCCGCGCAAGCAGCAGACCGCGTCGAGCCCTGAGATGATGAGATAAGAAGTCTGAGGGAGTCACCAGAAACAGGGGGATGCACATGGCAGCAACCTCGAAATCGAATCGCTACGCGCTTGCGATACTGTGTCTCGCGATGGCGCTTGCCGCTGGAGCGACTCTATGGCCGCAGTCTCGGCCGATGCTGATCACTTTGGCCGGGCAGTCGATGATCCGTTCCGATATCCGCGCGACCGCGCCGGCGGGCCTGCCGGCGATCCAATCGCTGATGAAAGGAGACGTGAGGTTCACGAACTTCGAGGCCACCATCGCCGAAAGAGGAGACAAGGCCCCGGAGGACGAGGGATTTCTCTCACCGCCCGAAACGCTCGATGCGCTCGCGGCGTTTGGATTCAATCTGCTGTCTCTTTCCAACAATCATTCTTTCGATTTTCAGCGGACGGGCATCGAAAACACGCTTCGCGAGGTGGAGGAGCGGAAGATCGTTCATGCGGGGATCGGACGGAATATAGATGAAGCGGTGGCGCCGGGCTACTTGCATACGCCGAAGGGCACGGTGGCCCTTGTGGCGAGTGCGTCGGGAGCGATCCAGGAGGGAGGCAGTGCGACGGCGGAGCGGCCCGGCGTGAATGAGTTGCGCATTCAAATGGGGGACAAGAAGAACGAGGCGTATGATGACCTTCCGCCGGGAGTGCAAAATGAGCCGAACCAGGAGGACGCCGAACGGATTCTTCAGAGCATACGAGAGGCCCGGAAACACGCGGATGTCGTCATCGTGTACCAGCACAATCACGTCTTCTCGAACCGGGCGTTCCTGGCGATGTTTGAGGAGGAGTTGCCGGAGCGGCTGGCCCCGAGCGAATGGCTGAAAAAATGGACGCACCGGGAGGTAGATGCGGGCGCGGACATCGTCGTGATGCACGGGGCGCCGCTGCTGCACGGCCTGGAGATCTATCACGGGAAGCCGATCTTCTACGATCTGGGCAATTTTATTTTCAACGTGTCTCCCGGGCTCTGGCGGATCGAAGAACCCATCACCTGGGAGAGCGTGGTGGCCTACGTCGAATTTCAGGGGAGCAACCTCAAATCCATCACGTTGCAGCCGATCTCTATGAATTACGTGGGCGAGGGATCGCCCGATCCTTACCACATTTATGCGAATAACCGGTTCATCGACACGCGCGGGTTGCCGGCGCCGGCGAGAGGTCAAAAGGCGCGCGATATCCTGCAGCGGATGGCGGACGCCTCAAAACCCTTTGGGACAGAGATAGAGATCGAGGGCGAGGCGGCGAGAGTTACGATTCCGGCGGCTCGACTTCCCGCTTGGTGAGACGGCTATGGTGTGACCTGCACGGTCACCGGCACTACCACGGAGAAGGTGCCTGCCTGGACCTTGACGTTGACCGTGTAAGTACCGACCGGAGTTACATGGGCGCTCGATCCGCAGCCAGATATGCCGGTGAGCACGAGAGCGAGGATCAGCCCGGCCGTGTAGACAAGCCGCAGAGGCCGTCCGCGGCGCCGGACCAGCACGAACGCCATGCGCATCGCTAGCAATGTGGCGAGGGCGAAAAGCGCCAGCGGCCACCAAGGGCCGCTACGCGGCCAACGCCCGCTGGGCGGCGGGAGTAAGACGCCCGACGACGTTCCCGACGACGATTCGCAGCCGGTTGGGGAAACGCAGCCAGGGAATGATGTGGTGATTTTGACCGACACCACGTAGACGTTCGTCGTGCCCGCAAGAAGGGTGACCGTGAGACTACATTGGCCATACGGCACACAGTCACCGAAGTAAGCGGCGCTCGGTAGTACGTTTATGTTGCCGGCAAGACAGACTGTGAACGAATCGACATTCGACGCGCCCTTTCTGACCGTCATGGGAGAAACGTCGGCTCCGCATGGGATCACTTCCACAACCTCCTCCGGGAACTTAGCCGAAGGGGGGCTCGCGAGATACCCACTCGCGGGCGAATTGTACGTTGCCGTCAGGTTTGTTGTGGTCCCCGATGTTGGGTAGCTCGTAATGTACAAATCGCACTGCCCCGCGCCAGCGGTCAGCGTTCCTGTACATGTGTCAGGGGGGGTGAGATCGTCGGTGACCTGGACGCTGCCGCCCGTTGGGGTGGGGCTGCCCGCTACTGTGAATTGCACCGTGACCGGGGCCTTGATCGTGGAGGTCGACACTAACGCAACGTTTCCGTTTAGCGTCTTGCCCTCGAAGCTGCTACTGGTCGAATTAATGGTCGTAGTCGTAGCAATGCCCTGACCGCCGGTGCCGGAAAGGGGCACGCTTTGCAGGAAGTACGACCCATTCGCGGTGCTTGTCAGATTGCTTTGCCCCATCCCGGCGTTATCCTCGAATTGGAGTGCTCCCGAAGAAAGTCCAGGTGCAGTGGGATCGAATTGCACGGTGTACGTGCAGGAGTCGCCAGGGTTTCCTAAGTTCAAAGTGATCGGATATGCGGGCGACGAGACTGAGCCGCCTTGATTACACGTGTATTGCGAGATGGAAAAACCGGTTCCTGACGGGAGCACCTGCTGGATGACCAGCGGCCCGGTGCCGTCATCGGTCACGGTTACGGTCTGGGTGGTGGGAACGTTCTCGACGACAGTGCCAAAATCCAGCAGCGCTGGCGAGTAGGCTGCGAGTACTTCCTGCGAAAAGACGTAGACGGCACCCTGGTTCGCGTTGGACCCAACTTTAGCGTCAGGAGCGCTGGCTACGATCGTATTCCCGCTGATGCTCACTGAATAGCCAAAAAAGTTCCCCGCCGTTCCACCGGTCAACTCGGCAGAGGTCGAGGTATTTGTCCAACCTCCCGTGGTGGGCTTGGCGAACACATAGGCCGCGGCCGCGCCCGTGCCCACGCCCCCGACATCGGAAGCTGCGCTGACTACGACCGTGCTCCCGCTGATGCCCACCGAGGTGCCAAACTCGTCCTTCGCCGCTCCGTCAGCGGCGGTTAGCTGGGCATTATACGTCGGCGTCGTCGTTGGCGTTGCCCAGTCGGCCGGGGTGGGCCCGGGATCGACGAACACATAGGCCGCGCCCTGGGCACTGTTGGACCCGATTGTGGCTTGAACAGCGCCGGCTACGACCGTGTTCCCGCTGATGCCCACCGACCAGCCTAAATAGCTATCAGCCGTTGCGTCAGAGGCGAAAAGCTTGGCGTTAAAGTTCGGCGTCGTCGTTGGCGTTACCCAGTCGGCCGGGGTGGGCCCGGGATCGACGAACACATAGGCCGCGCCCTGGTATTGGGCGTTAATTGTGGCATCAATGGCGCCGGCTACAACCGTGTCCCCGCTCTCGTTAATACCCACCGACGAGCCCAGGGCGTCCCCCGCTTTTCCATCGGACGCGATCAATTTGGCGGTCTCGATCAGCGGCCCCGGAGTCCAGGTGGGAACGCCGGCCACGGTGGGCTCGACGAACACATAGGCCTCTCCCTTCTGATTGTTGGGATTAGTAGAGCCGTAGCCGATGAAAGGAGTAAAAGGGGCGCCGACCACGACTGTGTCCCCGCTCGCGTCGATGCCCACCGACCAGCCAAATTCGCCGAACGACGATACGTCGTCGGCGACTAATTTGGCGGTCTCGTTCGCTGAAGGCGCGTCCGCCCAGCCGCCCGCGGTAATAGGCTCGACGAACACATAGGCCGCGCCCGCGCCCGACGACGTACCGGTTTGAGGAGCGCCGACTACGACCGTGTTCCCGCTCTCGTTGATGCCCACCGATAGGCCAAAAAAGTCCCCCGCCGCTCCGTCAGAGGCGGTCAATTTGGCGGCGAATGTCGTGGTCGCTGCCCAGCCGCTCGCGGGCTCGACGAACACAAAGACCGCGCCCTGGGCCGCGTTGAGCTGAGTATCGCCGACTACGATGGTGGTCCCGCTGACGGCCACCGAGCGGCCAAGCTGCTCCCCCGCCACTCCCGAGGGGTTGGTCAGTTGGACCGCTTGTACCCACGGGTCTACGATGACGGGGTAGCGTGCGCCGGTGGTGTTCACCCGCAGCCGTACACTACCGTCCTGCACCTCCATCCACGACTCCAACTCGCGGCCGGAAGCATCGTAGACCTGCAAAGGACCATAACGCAGTATCTCCACACCCCTCTGATCCCACAGGGTGAGCGCATGTCGTCCAGACTCGATAGAGGCACTCAAATTTCCGCGGAGGCGCAGCACGATGTCCAACGCGTCATGTTGCGAATCCGGGAGCGTGAGGGGCGGCTGCGAAATCGTGAAGCCCTGCTCAATCCCCAGCGGCCCGTTGACGTACCACTCGGTCAAAGCGCCACGCCTGTATTCGACTCGATTGGCGTTCACACGGGGCGCAACGGCGGACTTGTTTTTATTCGCAGGATGCTCGGCGTAGCCCCAGCCTTGGAACTCGAAACCCAAATTGGCATTCTGAGACCGGACTTCCACACCCTTGGCGGCATAGTGGGAGACAAGATGGTTCGCAGCGTTCTGCGCTGAGTAGCCATCCGCCGTCTTCCGCACTCGGTATCGCGCGTCATCACGCCCCAGCGCCGAGGAAATCGCAGGAAGGACGGCAGGAGGAAGGTCCGCAAGTGTTTTCGCCGAAGAATGTGCGGCCGCCCGCTGCTGTCTTTCGGCTGCTTTGTCAGGCGTTGCTTGCGCCCAAGATGGAACGGCACCTATAGCGGATGCGGTGGCGCCCGCGGTGGCGGATTTGGACGGAGTGCTCTGCGAACGCGCTAGGATCGAGCAGGTCATCGCGAGCGCCAGCGCGAGGACGCAGGCGACCACCACGCCGCACCGCGCGATTCCTTCCACTGGCTCTCTCTTCTGTTTGGAATTCATGCCCTCTCTCCTTGTGGCGTTGCGTAACATCGATGACTGATGTCCGTTCCAGCCTGGTCTCCAGGCTGCCTCGACCAAATGGGCTCGTGCGCTTTCCAAAGAGGCGGCGAGCCACTGCAGGAATTCCGCGTGGCACGACGGCATGTGCCGCCAAGCCATCCGACGCCTCGCTTCCGCATAGCGAATAGGCGATAACTTGCTACGGGAGCAGTAGCGTCGTCAATGTAGGGAAGCCGATTTAGCTATGAACTCGATCTGTACAGGTAATTCCATGTCCCGGCTGGAGTTACGTTGACTTTACTTACGGATTGTGGCCGCAAGGGACCCGTGATAGCCTCTTGGTTTGCACGCTCGGCTATAGGTGTACCTTATGGGTTTATCGAAGGAGCCCCAGCCTCCCTTCGCCTTCGGGCCGTTCGAAGCTGATTTGCGCAGCGGAGAGTTGCGCAAGGGCGGCCTCCGCATCAAAATCCAGGACTTACCGTTGCGACTGCTCGGCCTGCTTGCGGAGCGGCAGGGGAAACTGGTCACCCGCGAGGAACTGCACAAGCAGCTTTGGCCCAGCGGCACGTTCGTCGATTTCGAAGATGGGCTGAACACCGCTGTCCGCAAGCTGCGGGATGCTCTTTGCGACGACGCGGAAAAACCGCGCTACATCGAAACCGTCCCCCGCCATGGCTACCGTTTTCTCGCCACGGTCGAGCGGCGCGCCGCTCGCGACAGCGAGATCGCCTCACCCGCGCTGGCGCCGCACCCTGGGCCCGAAGCGGGCGGCGATTCTCCTAACTCCGTGCCGGCAGCATCTGAGCCCACTTTGGTCTCCGCGCTCGCCAGACTCTCCAGCGCCCGGCGATTGGCCGTCGGTCTGCCTGTCGCAGCTTTGCTCATCTGCGCGGCGGCCGCCTATGGCTGGTGGCGCTTTCAAGAACACGTGACCCGAGCGGCCGAGGCGCCCATCCGTTCACTTGCCGTGCTGCCTTTCGACAATTTTTCCGGAGATCCCGGCCAGGATTATCTGGCGGATGGCATGACCGATGAATTGATCACCGATCTGGCGCAGATTGGCTCCTTGCGCGTGACGTCGCGGACCTCCGTGATGCGGTACAAGGGTGCGCGCGAGCCGATGGGGCAGATCCGGCAGGAACTTCACGTGGACGCGGTTGTCGAGGGATCGGTCGTGCGTTCCGGGAACAGCATTCGCGTGGACGCGCAGCTGATCGAAACGTCGGACGACCGCCATCTTTGGGCGCAAAGCTTCTCCGAGGACGAACAAAATATCATCGCCTTGCAGGACGACGTGGCTCAGGCAGTGGCGGAACGAATTGCGGTGGCCATCGGGCCTTCCGTGCGCGCGAGGCTTGCGAAAGCACAGCCGGTCAACCCGGAGGCCTACGAGGCGTATCTTCACGGCATCTCCGGTCTACAGCATCACTCCGACGCCGACTTACTCAAGAGTTTGGACTATTTCAAGCGCGCGGTAACGGTGGATCCCTCGTTTGCGAGCGGCTATGCGGAACTGGCGCAAACGTACTGCTTGCTCGGAGACTACAGCGTCCTGCCGGACAGCGTCGTGTGGCCGCAGGCGGAAATGTCCGCGCAGCGAGCGCTCGCGCTGGACGATTCGCTCAGCACGGCACACGCGGCGCTTGCGTCTGCGCTCTGGCGCTACGAATGGGACTGGAAGGGCGCTAACTCTCAGTTCCAAAGGGCCCTGGCCATCAATCCAAACGACGCTGACACGCACCATCTGTATGGGCTCTTCCTGGCGACAGAGGGAGATTTCGCGTCGTCCGAGCAGCAGTTAAAACACGCGGAGGAACTCGATCCCCTCTCCTTAATCATTCGCACGAATATTGGCTGGCTCAGTTACTACCAGCACGACTTCCCGAAAGCCATTGCGGATTATCAGGACGTACTGCGGACTGACCCGGGATTCCTTCCCGCGCATGCGAAGCTTTGGATCGCCTATGCCCTGCAGGGAAACAACGAGCAGGCCGCGCGTGAACTCGAAACTGTTTTTCAACTCTACGGCCACTCGGGTCTGCTCGAACAGGACGAGCGGCGCAATCCGCGTGTTGAATTCCGGGGTATTTTTCAGGCTTATTTAGATTCGGGTTACATGAGCGTCTACGAGAAAGCCCGACTGCTCTCGGTATCCGGCCAGAACGAAAAAGCCTTGCAGGCGTTGCGCAAGGCCGAGGCCGACCGGAATAGCTGGATGATCTACCTGGGCATCGAGCCAGCTTTTGATCCCTTGCGCTCGTCGGCTCAGTTTCAGGGCTTGCTGAAAGAGATCGGCTTGCCTGGTCCCACGACTCCCAGCTCGCGGCCCGATCATCCCTTTGCGCTCGCGCCACCGTCCCCGCAGAAAAGCGAGTCTGCGAGCTACGCCTCAAAATAGGATTCGCCCAGCGCGCTCGGTCCGCATTCGGTCCTCGCGCGACAGGGAGAAGAAGCAGCGTTTGACGGATTACCTCCGGGAGCATCGTGAACAGCTGCGCCCCGTTTCGCGAAAGCTGCTAAGACAGAATGCATTCCCACGTCATCGTCCCCCCGGAAGCTAGTGAAGAAGACGCAAACACAGGTAGCGAATCACAGGTAGGAAATGGAGCGGAGAATGGAGACGGTGGTCTAAATCATTGAAACAAGTGGTAGGCCCGTGCGGGCTCGAACCGCAAACCTCCACCGTGTCAATTTAGAAAGTGATAACAGCGGTGATCGGCAGCAGTAGGCTGCAACGCCGCGCAGGCGGCGATTCAGCCCAATTTTACGGGGTCTTGCGCCACTAGCGCATATTGCTGCAATCCCCGGCCTACGCGAGCTGCTAACGTCACAATCTACGTCACAAAGTGCAAGGCTGCGGGGCCTTCCGTGGGCGGCCACCGCCAAGTAGCTAGGAGTTAGGGTGGCCGGTCGTGAGGCCGCCCGCAAGGCAGTTTCGTCTCGGTTGCGCCGCGTGCGGAAGCCTGCGTCGGCTGGCTTCGACCAGCTCGAATAGCGGCCTGTTGAATTCGACACGCCGGATACATCTCGGGACTCGAGCTTCCAGGCCGCTATGCTATGATTTCCGCACATTCGAAGTCTTTGAGTGGGGCATTGCTAACGAACTCACTCGCGCCCATGGGCGCTTCTCAATACAAAACGGGGAGGTCCTGCACGTGACAATTCGAGCAGAAAGCCCGAGCAAACATCCGAGCCTTCGGAGGCCGGCGCTGTTCGTTGCGGTGTTGAGCGCGACGGTTCTGGGGTTCGGAGGCGGAGCTATCGCACAGCAAACGAACCAATCGGCCTCGCAGCAGACTCCGCCGATCAAACCAACAAGGCGCACAATCGAAGAGATCCGTAGCGCTTTCCGGGATTCGCCGTCGGCACATCTCAAGGTGACTCCCAAAATCGCGAGCCCGCACGCCCAGACAGCCCTGAACCCTACCATCCTCCAGGAGTTAAGGGTGCAGAAGATGGGTGCGAGTGTTGGGCCTACTCATACGATGGACGCAACCGGGGACACTGGAAACTCTCAGAATCCCACGGGAGCGTCGTCCACTCCGCCCGGGGGAGCTTCGAAGCCTCCAGCAGGCGGTTCGAACCCGCCGGGCGCTGCCGGCACGCCCGGATCCTCTGGAAGCAATTCTACCGGACGCTCCTCGAACCTATCGCGTCCGGCTACTCCCGCGCCTTCATCCGTTGGCCCACCGCCTTCGCGCATAACGGCGCGGGTTGCGGCGGCTCCGGCCCCGGTCGCAATTACGCCACCGCCTTCATCAGGCTCGACATCCAAGCTGGGAGCAAAGGCCCCGGCTCCCCTCCAGAACGTGTGCCCCCCGGGTCCTGGGCCAGGAGTGTTTAACATCAACGGCAAACTGCATGGGGTGATCTTCACGCCAGATCCCAATGGAAACGAGTACACAATTGTGGGATGCCGTTTTGGCAATTCGAAAGGGGATCTCCACCTGGAAGGAGGATTCCGATCCGGCACAATCCCGCTGCTGATCGAGTCCTGGTCCGACACGCTCATCAAAGCGAGGATGAACCCCGCGTTGTCGGGTGAACCGGACCAGAGCAACGTATCGCTCGTCATTGTGCCCGTTGGCAGCCCGGGCCTGACCCGCTTACCTGGTTTCAGCTTCTACGCCATGAGGGAAACGGTGACATTGCACACCGTGCCGCAGAATGGCGTCACGCTGGCTTCGATCACGGCCAGCGATGGAAAGCCCGTGCAGGCCAAGTACTCCTCGCCCTTCAGCAGCACAGTCAATGGCCAGCCCACCGGGACCTTTACGGGCGGGGTTTACCGAGGTTATACGAACCGATTCAGCCCGGGCACGGATTATTGGGATTTGAGCGGGCTGGCGCCGGGCTTCGTGCCGCTTCAATTCCAAATTGGTTACTGGACGTTCGACGGCTGTCTTGTTGGCATACTTCCCGCGGAGGAAACCATTTACAACGATGGCAAGTGGAACGCGTACTGGGACCCACAGAATGGCAATCGCATCGTGGTGAATTTCGCGGAGTTACATTGCCACAGGTCGCAGTCATTGATGCAACTTGAGGACGACTACAGCGACTCGGAATATGCGCTCACTATTGCGGTAGTCGGGCCCAGGGGTGTGGATCCATGGTCAAAATGAGGCCTCAAGACTCGCGGCGCGGCCAGCGGAACCTGACAATCGGCTAATTCTTCGGCAGTTAGGCCGGGCGTGCCCGCCGACGGCGCCGATGTACGTAGCGCCGGGAGGTCCCGTGGGGGACTCTGCTTTGGTTCGTTGCGGGCCTTCCGGCGCGCGCAGCACTTCGCGTCGTTCCGTGGGTTATTGGCCGGAGGCTTACTTGGAGTCGTGGTCGCCCGAGTCGTTTTGTGCCGACGCGGGTCCCGGCGCAAGACACACCATCGCGACGAGAAGCACCCGCATGATCCGCGACGCAATTTTCACTGCAAGCCTTCGATTACATACCGGTCTTTCTGCCCCATACCAAGGTCCACAACCCCAGTACCTGGACGTTGCGAATCTCGGTGCCAGTCAGGTTATTGCGGTTGCGCGTTAGATCGCCTTCCATGGAGAGCGTGCTGAATTTGAGTTCGCGTGGCATCGTCCAGGACAGGCGCCCGCCGTACTGACCAGTGAGCGTATCGTTTGTAAGCACTCCCATGATGAGCTCGGTCCGAATGGTATTGACGGAGATCAGGGGCGCCGCCTGGAAATTCGCGCGCTTCCAGATGAAGGTGGGCTGCAGATAGCCGGAGATTGAGCGCGTTCCGCCAACCGTCGTTTTGTCAGCGGCGACCCAGTTCATGCTGAAATTCGAGTTCAGTTGAAAGTAGGCCGGCCCGCGCCAGTTCGCTCCTACGAGGACCGACGACGCGATCACGTTCTGCCCGGTCAGGCTATTGTTGCGGAACCAGTCGCGGCTGCCGCCCAAGCTCAGCGAAACCTTTCCCACTTGGTGCGTGACGGAAAGATTTGCGCCAACGTCGCGCTGGTCGGGCTCGAGCGACTTCTGTTGATCGGGTGGTAGCAGGAGGACCGCTGCAGGAATCGTTCCGGTCAGCACGAGAGTCTCGTGCGTGTTCAGCGAGATCGCGGTTGTCTTATTCAACGGCTTCGACCATACCTGCGTGAGATTATGGAGCAATTGCTCCGGCAGATTCATATCGTTGATGTTGCTTTCGAGAAAGCTGTAGCCCAACGTGAACGTGCCGATGCGCGTCGGATCAGAAAGCGAGGAATCCACGCCACGACGATCGGGATTTGAGAGCATGGTGAGGCTCGAATTGGCAGGCGACGCGAACTTCGGCCCGACGTCGCGATAGATGATGTTCACCGTTGCCTTGCGGATCGTGCCGGTCACACCCGTGCGCCAGGCACGTCCGAAAAGCCGCTGCGACGCCGGTGCCTGCAGGTTCGGATTGTCGTAACTCCACGCGTACTCGGAAGCCCACCGCCACTGTGGATTCAGATGGATCGTGAGTAGGCCGCCATAGGCGTCGCCCGCGCTGGGTGTGATAAACGTGGTGGTCGAGACGATGGGGTTGCCCTGGGAATCGAACGTAACCGTCGTCGGTGTGCCGATGTCCTTGGCGTTCAGCCACATCAAGCGGAACTCGGCGTACTTTTTTGGCAAGGGCGCCTGCCAACTCGCGCCCGTCAAGTGCTGGTGGAAATTGATGCCGGAACCGCTGCCGAGAGCGATGTCGTTGGTGTTCGCGTAGTAGGCGAACGCGCCTCCCGGCGTGTTCAGCGTAACTTCGAGCCCCTGTCGCGGCGTGGCCGACGTAACGAACTGTGAGTCGAGGTAAAGTGCCGGGGAGAGAATCCCGAAACGAAGATTCACGCCCCACGGTTTCGCAGTGTATGCGGTTCGAAAGACGTAGTCGTTCACGAGGCCGTGGCTTAGGCGCCCCGTCTCCGGATTCACGACGGAATTGAGAAGTCCGCTGCCATTCATCTCCACGCGCCAATTGCCATCCTGAAATGTCATCTGCTGCCCGAAGTTGATCGCGTTGGTATCCGGGGCGGAGCCGGAAACCCATTGCGTGTTCGAGCCAACCTGTGTTTGCATCTGTGGGCGGATGATCGTCTTCGCTGCCTCCGTCGGAGGCGCCTTCTGGGACGCGCCGCCTGCCGCGGCTGCCGGTGACGCTTCGGCGTCGGTTTCGGCTTGCGCGCCGCCCGTTTGTCCTTTCCCAGCCTCGGCCGGCGAGACCTGCGACCCCTGAACGGTGAACTTCCAACTGGCGGCATCGTTCCCGATCGTCAACTTTACCGAGTGTGCGCCGTTCGCGAGGGCGAGCACGGGAGTGTAGGAAATCTGATTGTCGGTAACCTGTGCCAGAGAAGTCACGTCCGTTTCGTCCACCATGAGAGTGATGTCCATGGGGTTTACCGCGGACTTGAGCTGAATGTTAATCACCGTCTTCGCGTCACTCACACTGCTGTCCGGAGAAGGCGAGCGGCTGACGATCTGCGACTCGAGGTCCGGCGTCGGGGGAACATCAGCTTCTTCCGGCTGCGACGTCCGCAGAGAAGCCAAGACGAAATGACCGCCCTGCACATTCCTTGTCTGCGGCTCGGTTGACTCCATGAAACTAGCGGCGGGACCGGTCAGGATCACGGCACCGTCCGGCGCTACGGCGTCCACCCGCCAGAAATAGGTTTGGCCGGGCACCAGCTTGCCTCGTAGAGCGCGCAAATCGAGACGCGGATCGCGCGTGAGATAGCGCCTGAGAACCCGCGTGCCCTCGGCATCCTCGGACACGGTGATGCGATAGAAGACGTGCATGTCGAGTCCCTGCCAGGAGAGGAGCGGATTCCCCTGCGCCGTGCGTCCCGGAGCAGCTGAAAGAGGGCCCAGTGCCCCGCTGGGGAAGTGCAGAATCCGGCGCAGTGGCGCGGGCTTGCGAGGCTCACCTGAGGATTCGATGGCGCGCACCGTCCAATACAACTCGCCTTCGGGCTGGGCTTTCCACAGGTCTTGCGGCACTTGCCATTGGTCGTCGTCCACGTCGTGCCAGGTTTCGATGGAGCCGAAGTACGGTCGCCGGGAGAAACCAACTTGATATCTCGCGGCGCCCGGCACCGGCGCCCAGCGAAGCAGGGGCGGCGCGTCGGAGGCAAAACCCGCCGCGTAGGGAGGACCGAGAAGCTTCTGAAGCCGCCAGTCTCCGGGGTTCACGACCACGGTGATGGGACGTGACAGGATTTGATTCGGCTGCGTAATGCGCAACTCAACGGTATGGGTGCCCAGAAATGATGTAGGGAACGAGCGCTGAGACCGAAACGTGACGCGCTGTCCACCGGCAAACGGGAGGGCGAATTGTTCAGTCACGTTGCCGTCCCAAAGCCATTCACCGACCACCGTACCCGAGCCGCTTCCACCCAGAATCGCCTCGCCATACAGTTCGTCGCCCTGCATCGCGAGCGTCCCGTCGCGCGGGTGCGTGACCGCGACGGTGACCACAGCGAGCGGCGCCCCAAGCGACGATCCCAACGAAAGGCGCATCGGTTGGGTGGTGCCGGATCCCGTTACAGCTCCGCCGACGGCCCCTCCCGTGTTCGTCCCGTCGGAATTCACCACGTCCACGGCGCGCAGGCCGGAAGCCGCGTCAGGGCTGAAGCTGACAAGTGCGACCAGAACGCTGGCGCTCACGAACTGGAGGCTATCGACCGAAATGTCCGTCGCCTGAATGTTGGCCGGGGAGCCTACAGTGGTCGCCACTGGAGGCGAGATCACGACCATGGCCCCGGGACGGAAATTCGCGCCGATGAGTGTCATGCGGACTTGGATCGCTCCGGGCGTCACGAGTCCGGGAGCCACACTCGTGAGCGTCGGCTGGGTGCTCACTGTCAGCGTTACGGGGTTTGATGTCAGGCCGCCGCCCGGAACACCTATAACCGGATTGAAGACCGTGATCGTGAGAGAGCCGGCCGTGGCGACGTAACTCGCCGGAATCGTGGCCGTAAGCTGCCCGCTGCTGACAAAGACGGTAGTGAGATTGGCAGCATTCACTTGAACGATCGAGTTCGCTGCAAAACCACTACCCAGAACGGTGAGAGAGAATCCCGAGCTGCCTACGGCGACCGTAGCCGGATTGATCTGGGTGATGGTCTGAGCCTTCAGTGGGATTCGGGCAACGAACAGGACGCACACGAACACGGACACGATTTTCAACACCAATCGCATGAACACACTCCGTTGATTGAATTAAACTTGGTCGAAATTAATTTAGTTAGTGGATCTAGTCAATTACGCCAGTACGACCAGTTGCGTCGGCTGCAACAGGCGGCGCCACGAGCCAACGGCAGCCGCTTAGATTGAAACCGGTGGCATGTCGGCGAAAACGCTGCCTCTTCTGCGACAAAATGGATTCAGAGCGCTTGTGCTAAACTTCTAGCCCGCGCCGGGCAACTTCGGCGCCTATGCCTTTTGAACCGGTGAGCGAATCCGCAAAGATCCCGGGTGTGGGTCAGCGCTATCTTCCGCGTGACCGAGAGAGCTTTCTCGATGCGCAGCAGCGCAACCGTCGTGCTACGTGGCGCATTTCCGTCTTATGCGTGCTTGCCGCTGTGGTCATGGGGATCCCGCTCGCGCTGATCGTCACGCCATTGCTTTATGGCGTCGCGGTGATCGGCGCAGACATTCTCAACTATGTTTGGCCGCTGCCTCAGGCTTTTTGGCAGCTTGCATCCGAGTTTGCGCGCTTTGGGTTGGTTGCTCTGGATTGGTTGGTCGAGCACAAGCCGGCCGATCCACAAACGCTGATACTCGGTGCCACGGTGATGCTTCTGCCCGGCGTCTCGCTATCACTATCGCTCTGGCTGGGCATTGGCCTGCTGTTCCGACGCAGCGGTGTTGGCGGCGCGCTCTTAGCCCTGAATGCTCGTGAGCCAAATCGAAATGACTTGAAAGAACTGCAGCTGGCCGACGTCGTCCAGGAAATGGCAATCGCAGCTGGCGTGCCACCGCCGGCCGTGATGCTGATCGACTCACCCGGCGCAAACGCTGCGGCTATCGGCGGTTCCCCCGCCGATGCGCGTGTCGTCGTCTCCCGCCGTCTCCTGGATGACCTCACCCGCGATGAGCTTGAAGGTATCCTTGCCCATCTGATTGCTTCAATCGGAAACGGTGACCTGCGGATCGCTCTGAGGATTACCTCGGTTTTCGAAACCTGCGGACTTCTAGTCGCCATCATCAACTCGCCATTCGGACCACGTTCGCGGCGTGTGCTCTGGCGCATCATTCGCTGTGCGTTCATCAGAGGCGGCGACGGTGAAGCCAAAGAGGCGGCCGCAGTGGCAGATCTCCTTGCACGAAACGTCGCCCTTGATACCGACGATATCGACGGCTTTTTTGATCCCACGGCGAAGAAATCGCGCCTACGTGCCATTCGCAACTTTCTATTGTTCCCGATCTTCTTCACCAACGCCGCCATGAAACTATCGCTCTGGTTCTTCTCGTCTGCGGTGCTTGGGCCATCTGTGGCGCTGCTATGGCATACACGTCAATATCTAGCCGACGCTTCGGCCGTGCAGCTCACGCGAAATCCGAACGGCCTTGCCACCGCTTTGCAAAAACTGAATGAGGAGCCAGGCGACATTCCCGGTGGCGACTGGGCATCGCATCTATTTGTTGTAAGCCCGAGGCGCAGTGACCACACGGTTTCATCGGTTCCGGACAGCCGACAGCGGCTGCTTCTCGCTCAGTCTTGGGCGGCATCGGGGCAGCAGGCAGGTCAAGCGCCCGGGGAATCCGTCCCAGCCGATTTCCGCACGCTGCAGACCCAATTCTCCACGACGTTCCGTGCGGCGCTGGCCGGAGATGCGCAAGCGATGACGCGCATCCGGGCAGCTTACCAGGCCGTAGCTGCGACTGATCCTGCGCTTGCAAGTCAGATTCCCAATCCCGAGGACTTTCTTGGCAGTGGTCAAGGAGATGCCGCCTCGCTAACTCGCCTGCGAGCCCGCCGGCGAGGCCTGCAAATCGATTCGCCAGTGAAGCATGACGACCCGGCCTCCAGCATTTCGTCCCTTAGCCTTCTCGGGTTTCATCCCTCCGTGAAGCGTCGACTAAAGCGACTTGCACGCATGGGCGCGGACGTGGAGCTTGCCGCACCGAAACCTAAAGCATGGATCATCGGCTTTGTACTTTCGGTGATCTTTGCTCCCCTGTTCTTGTTGCTGGTCGCGTTGTTTTTGCTTCTCATTGCGGTCATGACCATGGCAAGCTTCGCCTTTCTTGCAGTCTGGCTGGCGGTGATTCATCACATTTTTGTGGTATTGGCCCACCGTTAGAGGAAGGATCAGGCTTCAAGGGAACTCATGCAAAGTTCACCCGAGCTGATCGCCATCGTCGTTGCGGCTGTTGCCCTGGTATGGTTCATCGCCGCATTCAACGGCCTCATCGCACTACGCAATCGAGTGCGAAATGCCTGGGCGGAAATCGACGTGCAACTGAAGCGGCGCCACGAGCTGATTCCAAATCTCGTCGAAAGCGTGCGCGGGTACATGCAGCACGAGCGTTCCGTATTAGAGGCCGTCACGCAGGCCCGCGCACAAGCAATGGCGGCCGGGGCCAACATTCAGGAGCGGTCAGCCGCCGAATCCACACTTACAGCGGCGCTGGCAAAGCTCTTCGCCTTGGTCGAGAACTATCCTCAGTTGCGTGCCGTGGAAAGCATCCAATTGTTACAGGAACAACTCACTTCCACCGAGAATCGCATTGCCTTCGCGCGCCAGTTCTACAACGACGAAGTGATGAAATACAACACCATGCAAACCACATTTCCTCGCAACCTCTTCGCGGGACTGCTTGGTTTCTCTCCGGCGGCCATGTTCACTGCACAGGATGTTGACCGACAAAACGTGCAGGTGAAAGTCTAGGCCGGTTTTGGCGACGGTTACGACCCACCGGGGAAGCGCCAGGGATGCGCCATCGCATGAGCATTGCTGCCGATCCGTCTCTACAAGTACGTTCCACTGAATGCAAACGCCTTCTCGTTCTCCAGTCCCGCAAACGCATCGTCGCCAGAGCGGAAGCCTCGACGAGGCCTTACGATAGGAGCGCACCCTAGGCCACTTCGATCTGTCAAAGGTGCCTGTCGGTACGGCAACGATACGATCATCGATTGCAGCTTTTGTGGAGAATACCTGCGCGGGATATACTCGACCCATGTCGATCCGGCAGCGGCATGGATGTTTGGGGGCGCTTTTCGGGCTCCCTCTGCTTTGCATAGCGATCGTCTACGGGGTGGCTGGGGTAACGTCGCCCTGGGCATTTCATATTGGCGGGCGATGGACACCGCTGTTGTACTGGTCGGGATCCGGGCAGTTAGTGACGAAGAGCGGAACTTATCCCTTGTACCTTTATTTTTTCCCGTCTTCTCATTTTTCCCGCCTTCACCTGGACGGACTCCGTCCCACTGGAGGTGTGCAGGGCTGGGGCTCGGTGTGTACTTCCCGAGGCGTGATACAACGCGTGAAGCTGAGCGGCACGATTTATGGCGGTTGGAGCAGCACGGAGGGCAGCGTCATGGCATTTCGCCTGCTCGAACCGAAGATCTTCGACGTAGGCCAAAGGCAGGGTTATTTCAACCTTTACGGCCGGTGGCACGGGCCGGACCTCGTCATGGAGGATCGCGGTGAGTCCGGAAACACGTTCCGCTCCGGCCTGAAGATTCAACATGCGTCGGTGACCCTGCACTGGAGTGGTTACTCGGAGTTCGAGACCGCGTGCACGAGCCGCGACCAATAGCCGGGCGCATCGATGGCACGTGCTCGGCTTTTGACGCGGCGCTCATGTAGTAGCGATTGTGGTCAAGCGATCGTGTTTCGAAACCGAAAATTAATTTTATCGGCCGAATAGCTCTTAACATGGAATGTGGCGATCCCAATCGGCCCGCTCTAATCCTTCGCAGCCTCGATCAAGGCGGAAATCTCCTTGGCTGATTTCCACGCTTTGATCTGCATTTCGCGCCGCCGTGCTTCGGGCAGCGTCGCGAACGATTCCTTATACACCAATTCCCACGGACCCCACCCGCGTGTCGCAAGACGGTGGGCCCGCAGGTGCTCGGCCATGCGGCGCGCGAGGTCATTGGTTGAGCCGACGTAGAATTGCTGGGTTGTCTTGCTTCGCAAGATATAGACGACGGCCATGTGGGTGACGGCAAATGGTAGGCCCGTGCGGGCTCGAACCGCAGCCCTCCACCGTGTCAATTTAGAAAGTGATAACAGCGGTGATCGGCAGCAGTAGACTGCAACGCCGCGCAGGCGCTGATTTAGTCCCATTTTACCGGGCTTTGCGCCACTACTGCATATTGGGGCAATCCCTCGCCGGCACAGGCAGGAAACGTCACAATCTACGTCACAATCGCGAGTAGTACAAAGACAGGTGCTCGGGATACGTTGCTCTGGGCGTCCCGGAGTGCGATGGCGGGCCATCCGACCGGGCACCGGTGACGAAAGGTGCGGAGATATCAAATCAGGGGAGATGGTGAGCCGTCGAGGGCGCAGACCTGGAACCCGCTGATTAACAGACCGTTCAAGAACAACCGAGACTGAGTGCGATGGTTCGCGATGGCATTGACGGTCCGCGCAAGTACGGGCGATTTGCGCACTCTCCTTCTTACCGCGATTTGCAGTGGTTGTTGATCGAGGATGAGCGCTAAATGGGGCACAGCTAGAAAAGGAGTTTGACGGCGAGTTGCAGGATGCGCGGGTCGAGCGTTGCGGCGGGGGAGCCGAAAGCGGTTGTGCCGGTATTCTGCGGGACGAGGCAGGGCGTGCCGGCAATTCCGCAGTCGGCAGTTAATGTGGAACGCGCGTACTGCGTGGTGTATACGCCGGTTATGTTGGCGCGATTGAATACGTTGAATGCTTCGACGATGAATTGCATCCGGACGCGCTCGTTGAAAGGCACAGTGCGAGTCAGGCGCGGATCAAGAGAGACTGTCGTCGGGAAGCGAAATGTGTTGCGCGGCTGGCCCGGCGTGTGTTCGTTGAAGGCGTTGCCGTCGTTGTTCAGGTCGTAATTCACCAGCCCGGAATAAGGTAGACCGGACTGTGCGGCCAAAATCCCGCTGAATTCCCAACCACTCAAGATGGCTTTCGCTGGTTGGCGCAGATCATCCGCATAATGCAAATCCCAGATGCCGCTCAGGACGAAACGATGTCGCGCGTCAACATTTCCCAAGGCGCGATCGGCACGCGGGTTTGTCGGTTCATAGAGTTGGTCGGACTCCAGGCCAGCGTTTCCGGGAGTCAAGTCAAACGGATATGGATGGTCGTCAATCACCTTGCTCAGTGTGTACGCACCCAAGAACTGGAAGTTCCGCGAGAACCGCTTGTTCACCTGCACGGCCAGGGAATGATAGTTCGAGTTAGCATTGCCCTCCATTGCGAGGATGCGGTCAAATCCGATGATCGGCCGAGGTTTGCCGTAGATGTCGTAGGTTAGAAACGTGGATGTATTTGCTATGCCGATGCTGGTCGAATCGGGTTCCGGGAGATTGATGTCGCGCCAACGCTGCAGGTGCTTCCCCCTCACCATCAGGTAGCTGGCGGAAATCGCCAAATCCTTCTGCAACTGATACTCGACTCCAAAGCTGGCCTGCGGATCATAGGGCTGCACGTAATCCGGCGATATCAGTTGGATTACGTCTGTCCCGCCAATGGGTGCCGCGCAACTGGGCGGCAAACCCGACGGGTCGGGGGGACCACAGATATTATTCGGATAGCTGGGAATGAAAGGAGAACCCGGCTTGAACTTGCGAAGTTGCACGGTGATTCCGTTCTGGAAGAAGCTTCGGCCAGTTACCTGCCCCCGCAGCCATCCGTAAAAGAGGCCGTAGCCGCCACGAAGCACGAGGCGCTGGCTGTGAAGCGGGCTCCAGGCGAAACCGAGGCGCGGGGCGAAATTATTCCGATCCTGGGGAATAAAACTGGTGTCGAGGCCGACGGCCGCCAGCGCGGAGTTCCTCACACCCGGCTGGGCAATCCACTGGACGTCGTACCGGAGGCCGAAGTTGAAGGTTAGACTCGGTGTGGCGCGCCACTCATCCTGACCAAACACGGCAAACTCGGTCGCGTTCGGATGCACCGTTGCGCCGTGAGTTCCTTTCCCGGAAAACGCCTGGATGTAACTTTCGCCGGGCTGAAGCAGCGCATTCCCAGCGAGGCTGCTCCCGAAACTCTGCAGCGAATTGAAAACGTAATTGCCGGAAAAGTTCTGGGCATTTGAAAGCGTGTTAAGCGACCAGATCAAACCCGCTCCCAACTTGAAGACGTGACTCTGCCGGCTGTAAGAGACAGTGTCACCCCACTCGAATTGGTGGAAGAAATTGCTGACCGGGTCGCTCACAAAGCGTCCGATGGTGAGCACCAACTGTCCCCCTTCGTACACCTTGGCCTGCGGGTTGCTGCTGTTCGACCTCGCTTCGGTGTCGTTTTGGAGATAATTGAACCGCGCCACGTTCACCACACGATCTGAGAACGTAGAGGTAAGGGATACGGCCAGCGCGTCATTGTTGACGGGACCATTCCCGGTGTGCTCCATGGAATTCTGCAGGCCGGAGGTTCGCCCGTTGTCGCTGCGGTACCGGACGCTGTTCCAGCGGGCAGTCAGTCTCTGGCGGGGTGCCAATTCCCAATCGCCTCTGGCGAAATACACGTCCTCATTGAATGTCTGGAGGTAAGAAACCGCTCGCGGCGTGAGGTAATCGAGGGCGCGCTGTTGTAATGCCGCGACGCTCGGGATGGAGGAGAGTTGAAATCCGGGAGGCGGACTTAGAAGCACGAGGTTCTCCAATTTTCGGCGCTGACCATCATAGGCGACGAAAAAGAACAGCTTGTCTTTGAGGATCGGACCGCCCGCAGCGGCGCCGAATTGATTGACGTGAAGAGGGTCTTTGGGCTGGCCGTTAATCTTGCGAATCAGGTCGGTGGCATTGAGGCTTTTGTCACGGTAATACCAGAAGAGCGTGCCGTGAAAATCGTTCGTGCCCGACTTGGTGACCGTGCTGACGACCCCGTCGGCCGCGCGCCCAAGCTCGGCTGAGTAGGAATTGATGTTCACTTGGAACTCGCGCACTGCTTCCAGACTGAACTGATATGGGACGTTCAGGAAAGGCTGGCCGCCGAGCGCGTTGTTGTCGTTCATTCCGTCGAGTTGCATCAGATTGAGAGAGACCTGGCCGCCAAAACTCGGGCCAACGCCACCTGTCGGAATCGTGCCAGGCACTAGCAAGACAAAGTCCTGGTAGTTGCGACCATTCACGGGCAGGCTGCCGATCATGCGTTCATCAACGGTAGAACTCACTTGGCTGCGGGTGGTCTCTACCAAAGGCGTTTGACCGCTTACGACAACGTGCTGGGTTTGCGAAGCGAGCAATAGAGTCAGTGGCAAGTTGATTCTGGCCCCGACGGTGACAGCTAGATCCTTCTGGATCAGACTGGCGAAGCCGGGATGTCCGGCCGTGATTTCGTACGTCCCTACAGGAAGTGTGAGAAAGCGAAAGTACCCTTGCTCATCGGTAGTTGTGGCAAACATCGCTGAGGTGTCCACGTTGCGGGCTTGGACCGTGGTTCCGACAACGACGGCGTGAGACTGATCCGTGACGATTCCTTCGATAGACCCCTCATTCGTCTGTGCGGCTGCAGCACAGGAGAGGACCAGCACGAGTGTCAGAGCGCGCCACATTATCGCCTGGTTTGGTCCGCCGCTGGTTTGTTAACCACGGCCTGCACGGGTTGCGTGGACGGGAACGTGGCCCAGGGAATGCCGGTGCGGCGGATCAGTGCTTGGAAGCGAGGGTCGGCCTTGAGTTCATCCGATACCATCGGCGAACGCCATTGATTCGGCAACGCCTTGGCGTGTTCGTCGTAGGCCTTGGATAGAACAGCCAGTGCATGTGTGCGGTCTCCGAGCGCGTCGTAGATGTGAGCAAGTTGGATAGACCCATCATCGCCGGCCTGTTTCTTCTCCAGATGGTGCGCGATCTCCAGGGCTTCGCGCTGGCGTCCGGCAATGGCATACACCCAGCCACAGCCTTGTGCCGTGACGGCCTCCGGCTGTCGTTTGCGGACGATCGCTAAGGCAGTTTCGCACTCGGCAATCGCTTCCCGGTACTTTCCTGTCTTGGCATTGTTCCAGGCCAGTTCGTAGTGTGCGTGGTGGATGCCGGGGTCCAGCAGGATGACCTTCTTCAATTGCGCCGTGGATTCGTCGAAGCGCCCGGCCATGAAATAGGTCCATCCCAGGTTGAGTTGGGTGTCGTAGCCGAGAGGATCGAGCTCGGCGCCCCGGCGCGCGGCTGCAACGGCGTCGTCGAAACGACCGGTGTGGACAAGGTACCGCGACGGAGCGAAACCTGGGTCGAGTTCTCGGGCACGTTGGAACTCGCGCGTCGCACCCTCCCAGTCCCATTCGTCTAGCTTCATGCCGCCCAGGGCTTGGTGAGGTTCCCGGAGGGTGGGGCCCAGCTCCACCGCTCGTGTTAGCGCCGCCTTCGCGCGGATGCGAGCGTCAGCGCTGGAAAGGTCTGCTCCGCTGGCGAAAGTACCCAGATATTCGTAACAACCGCCTATGCCCGCCCAAGCCGGGGCGTAAGTGGGATCGAGGTCGAGGGCCGCCTGAAAGTGACGAATCGCCTGCCAAAGATCCTGGTTAGTCCACTTCCCTGCATAGTATCTGCCCTGGAGGTAGGCCCGATAGACTTCGGGGTTCACGGGCTTCATTTCGCCCAGTCGGACCCGGGCCTCCGGTGCCAATTGCATCCCCAGCTTCCCCGCGATGGCGCTGGCGATCTCAGCGGGCAACAGAGAAGCGTCACGCGAATCCCGTTCGAAGGTCTGCGCCCACACATGCCGGTCCTCTGATGCGGCAATCAGCTGCACGGTCACGCGAATGCGGTCGCCGGCGCGCTGGACGCCGCCCTCCAGGACGCCATCCACATTGAGGTCGCGGGCGATTTGCGGCAGCGGCTTCCGGGATCCTTTGTATTGCATCACGGAAGTGCGCGAGATCACTTTCTTCAAACCGCCCATCTGCGCCACTTCCGTGATCAGCTCGTCGTGAATGCCGTCCACAAGATATTCCTGCTGGGGGTCGCCGGTGTGGTTCTCCAGGGGCAGCACCGCGATCGACCGGATCGAGCCGCCGGTATTCTTGGGGGCCAGCCAATTCCTGCGTGCCGCCACGACAAACACGAACGCCCCGGCTAGGAGGACGCTCAGACCGGCGAGCAACCAGGCAACCGGGCGGGGGCGTGGCGGCTCCGGCAACACACGTCCTTTGGGCGCAGCTTCGCCAACGGGATAGATGAAGCGGTAGCCGCGGCGGGGGAGGGTCTCCACGAAGCGGGGTGTTTCGGCCGAGTCGCCAAGAACATCGCGGAGTTTCTTGACAGCGCTGTTCAGGCCCCGTTCGAAATCGACAAATGTGTCGGACGACCAGAGGTGGTGGCGCAGTTCATCGCGGGTGACAACCTCACCGGGCCGCTGAAGCAAGAGTAAGAGGATTTGGAAGGGCTGATCGGGCAGACGGATCTTGGTGCCGTTCTTGTGCAGCTCCCCGGCGGGTACATCCAGCGTATAAGAGCCGAAACGAATGATCGGCAGTGCTTGGGCAGGCTCGGACATGACGCCCCCCCAAGCTCTTCTCTATCACTATTCCGGAATCGTGTAAAGCCGAAGTTACATTCGAGCGTAAGTACCGATCTGTGTATCGCTTGGCCCATCACACTGAAATCACCTGGAAATAATCGCGCAGCCATTGATGCGTTCCTTGCTCAGGCGTAAAGGTTGGTGCGCCGGCACAGCTTGACGGGGTGCAACAACAGGCACCTAGAGGCCGGGGAGGTCACCATGAAATTCATCCGATCGTCTTTCGTAGCGATTGCTCTTTTGAGTCTGTGGGCGGACATCGCAGCGGCGCAGGGCGTGGGATTCCGGCACAGCGAATACACGGTTGGCTCAGGGCCGCAGGCAGTGGTCGTCGCCGATTTCGACGGTGACGGCAAGCTCGACGTGGCTGCGGCCAACAGCGCGGACAACACCATTTCGATCTTGCTGGGTGTTGGCGACGGCACCTTCGGCGCGAAGACAGATTTCCCGACCGGAGCCGGGCCGGTGGGAATCGTCGCGGCGGACCTTGATGGCGACGGAAAACTTGATCTCGCGACAGCGAACAATAGCGGATAACAAGGTCTCGATTCTTCTCGGCGACGGGGATGGAACGTTTGGGTTGAACATCGACTTTGCAACAGGGACCGAGCCGGCAGGCATTGCCGTCGGCGACTTCAACGGCGACGGACGGCCGACCTGGTGACAGCAAACACCGGGGGAGATGACGTCTCGTCCTGCTGGGATTAGGCGGCGGTGTGTTTGGGCCAAATGTGAACTATCCAACCGCCAGGGGCCAGTCCGAGTTGTAGTGGGCGACTTCAGCGGAGACACCAAGGAGGATGTCGCGGCACTGGCGCGCAGGATCGGACGCTGTGTCCGTCCTCCTGGGCAATGGCGATGGCACGCTTGGCCCCAGGATGGACTTTTCCACCGGCACCGGGCCGCGGTCGCTGGCGAAGGGTGACTTCAACGGTGACGGAAAACTCGATCTGGTGGCAGCGAACTATAGCGGTTTCACAGCATGCATTCTATTGGGGAAAGGGGACGGCACGTTTGATCCCAAGGCCAACCTGGACACTGATGATTCACCGCTGGCGGTGACGGTAGCTGACTTCGACGCCGACGGGAAGTCCGATTTCTTGACAGTGAATGGAGGTTTTTTCGACATAAACTATTCCGAATCTTACTCGCCCACTGTTTCTCTTCTGCTCGGGAATGGTGACGGAACCTTTAGGGGGCGCTTTGATTTCTCCCTGCGGCGGGACGCATGGCCAGCCGGAGTGGCAACGGGCGACTTCAACGGTGACGGTCGAATTGACGTACTGACCGCCTACCATGACTCGTGGGGAGTCTACGACACCGCTATCGGCGTTCTGCTGCAAAGCGCCGCCGTGACGCCGAGCCCCGCCTCAGTCAGTTTTGGAACACAACAAACCGGGACAAGCAGCGTTGCGCAAACCGTGACACTTGATAGCACGGGGTCTTTCCCCGCAATCATCACCAGCGTGGCGCCCGATGGCACGGACGCTGGACAGTTCAGCATTACAGCCGATACCTGCTCGGGCAACACAGTCCCTTCGGAAAGCAATTGCACGATCAATGTGGCTTTTTCGCCTGTGTCCGCTGGAAATAAGAGCGCGTCTCTGGTCATCACCGATGACGCGGCAGAGAGCCCGCAGTTGGTATGGCTCACGGGAACCGGCATCGCGCCGCCGCCCGGGGCGTCGCTTGTGCCACCCTCGGTAACCTTCAACCCGCAACTGTTGAACACCACGAGCCCCCCGCAAGATGCGACGCTGACCAACACGGGCGGCACTACGCTGACCATCACGAGCATCGGCACGAACTCCACGGAGTTCGACCAGACCAATAACTGCGGCAGTACGCTCGCGCCGGGAGCAAGCTGCGCAATTTCGCTGACGTTCAGGCCAAGCGCGACCGGAACGCGCACCGCCTCGCTGAGCATCAACTCAAACGCGAGCAACAGCCCGCAGGTGACGCTCTCCGGAGAAGGATCCGACTTCACTGTGGGTGTCCCGCCCGGCCAGAGCACGACTATCACCGTGAACAAGGGAGGATCCGCAACGTACACGCTGAGCTTCGCGGGAGTGGATGGTTTCTCGGGAATCGTGACACTGAGTTGCTCCTCATCCTCCCTGGCGGCAGTGAGTTGCGCCGTGCCACCATCGGTGAACGTGACCGGCGCTGCGGCTACGAACGTGACCCTCACCGTGTCCGCAACCATGCAAGCGCTCGCGCCGTTCCGCGGGCAGCCGCGAGTGCCGACGGCGACCGCACACAGTGTGAAGCCTATCACTGTCGCGTGGCTGCTGTTGTTGCTCGTGGCTGTGACCTGGCACCTGCGCATCGCCCGGGCCGGCTGCACTCGCCGCCTGCGAACTTCTGCGGCGCTGGCGGGTTTCGTGTTGTGCGCACAACTGTGGAGCGGATGCGGAGGCGGAAGCACACCGCCGCCTGCGCGGACATATCAAGTGACCGTCACGGCGTCGTCATCCGGCGTCCCGCACACGATCAACCTAACAGTCAACGTGCCCTGAAAACGAGCACTGGCGACGTGCGGACGAGTCGCACTGAGCCTATCTCACGAACTGGCAACACATCTTGCAAAACAAGAGTCACGGGAAGGAGAAGAATATGAAACACCAATTCAGTAAGAAGCTCATTGGGGCAGGATTGTCATGCCTGTTCGTACTGGCTTTAGCTTCAGTTCTCGCAGCCGATGATCCGCCCCAGTTTGGCCCTTGGACCGCACCGGTAAATCTCGGTGCCCCTGTGAATTCAATCGGCACGGAGGTGGACCCGTTCATTTCTAAGGACGGCCTCAGCCTCTACTTCGCCTGTCTAGGGTGTCCAGGAGGATTTGGCAGTTATGACCTCTATGTCTCCCAGCGGGGGAGCGTCCACGATCCCTGGGGACCTCCGCAAAACCTGGGGCCCACTGTGAATACATCGGGCGAAGAATCGCAACCAGCTCTTTCCGTGGACGGGCACCGGTTGTACTTCGTGAGCAATCGCCCCGGAGGGTTCGGCGGGTATGACATCTATGTCTCACGACGGCACAACAGGCGGGACGATTTCGGATGGCAGACCCCAGAGAATCTCGGAGGTGGAGTCAATTCCAGCTCAAGCGATATCCAACCTTACGTTATTGAAGATGACGCGAGCGGGATTATCACGCTCTACTTCGCGTCGGACCGACCGGGCGGGTCAGGAGGCAACGACATTTACGCGAGCACCCTCCAGCCCGATGAAATCTTCGGGCCGGCCGTCAATGTCGCGGAGCTGAATAGCCCGGCCTCGGAGCAAGGGGCCACCGTTCGACAGGACGGACTGGAGATCATCTTCGTGTCCAACCGGCCCGGGTCGATCCTGAACAAACAGGGTGCACCGAGCTACGACTTGTGGGTATCCACCCGAGCGACCACGTCTGACCCGTGGTCTCCCCCGGCGAATCTCGATCCCTTGGGGCTGCTCGGAATTAACACCGGGCGGCACGACGGAGGCCCATCGCTCTCGTTCGACGGCACGGCATTGTATTTCCATGCAGCACAACGTGCCGGCAACTTAGGCGTGGGCTGCCCTGACGCCGCGACGTGCTACTTCGACATCTGGATGACCACGCGCGCCAAGCTCCACGGGCACGACAACGACGATGACCGTTACGGCGACGTTCGTTCACGGGAGGATTCCGGGTGGGACGGACACGACCGAGATTAGCGGCTAAATGCTCGCCAAATTGAATCGCAATCCGGGGACCCGCTAAGTCTCCGGATTGCGGCGGAGGGGGACGATGAACAGCTTACACGAGCAGTCGAACGTAGGAACGGTGCCGCTGGAAAACAGCCTCGGCGTCGAGCCGCAAGCCAATCTCGATCCCAGGGCTCTGCGGGTCTGTTGCGGCAGTTCGGTCGCTCCCCGACTGGCGGAAATTCGTCAGCCCGGGGAGCCAACGCTCTTTGTCACCGTCTGGCCATGCCCCAAGTGCAACCGCATCACCCGTTGAATCGCAGACGAGCGGGTTTCACTGTGCGTCACTGCGGTTGATTAGGAGGTCGCCATGAAATCCGCGGAAAGAGTTTTGCTTCCAGTTCTGGCCTTCCTCTTGGCGCGTCCAGTGCTTCCGGGTTCCTTGCACGCTAACCCGCAACAGCCACGCCTGATACCACCGCGCCGCTCAGGGGAGTGACCGTGCCTTCGATGAAGCCCTCATTGCCGGTTTGAGCTTCGGAAGGCGCGACCCCAGAAAGCACAAACATGAGGAGCAGCACCGTATATCGGACTTCTCGTCTTTCTCTCACCCGCCACATTGGCACGTCATTCAGTTCGGCTAAGGCTTGGGAGCCCCGCGAGCTGGCTGGAGAAAATCTCTTGGTATCGGGGGTCATCGCCAAGCAAGTCTCTTAGCTCGCCCATGTCCTGACCAACATCTTTGCCCTGTTGCCGCGCTCTCTGGAGAATGCCAATCGCTTCTTCCTTTCGACCCATCGCCGCATACGCCAGTGCGAGGCGGCGTGGAAACATGTATTTCTTTTCTGCGATCTCTCGGACCAGAGCGAACGCCTTTCTGGCATCATCCTTCCTCCCGACCTTCATATACGCGGCGACCAGCCTCGGGAGGGACCAGGTGTCGTAGCCCGTTCGAAGGGCAACCACTTTCTCCCAAACCTGAATCGCCTCGTCATACCTCTTCAAGTGCCAAAGGGCCCCGCCCATCTGCTCGTACGTCAGCCATAAATCGGGATCCAACTCCAGGGCTTTCTTACCCTGGGCGACGGCCTCTTCCCACCGCTGCAACATATTCAGCCGCATGATCACGTTGGCGCTGATGTAGGCCGAAAGCGGATCCAATTCTTCCGCCCGGCGCACCTCAACCAATGACTCTGCCTTTCGGCTCGCTTCGGTGAGAAACGCAGCGTAATAGAGATGAGAAAGGGCGTCATTGGGATTGAGCTCCAGCGCGCGGCGGCACTCGGCTTCAATTTCCTCCTTGTAGCACCTAATTGCATGGGGTTCCGCAAGTGCCGGATCGAGCTCCAGGGCTCTCGCCCGCGCCTCACGCTCCTTGTCGTGTAATTCCTGGGTTTGATGAAGCTGATCAAGCGCGTCGTATGACAAGGCCATCCCGGAATAGGCTTCCGCAAAGTTGGGGTCCTTCTCGATTGCCTTCTGGTAGAACTCGATGCTTTTCCAGAAACCCTGTTCCGTGAACTTGCGCCACCAGACATTTCGGCCTTTCATGTAGGCGAGCTGAGCCTCGGGGTCTACTGTATGCACGCGCCGCAATCGCTCTTCGTCTTCCGGCGTGAGCTTCACGTCGATTTGATGCACGATGTTTCGAGCGATTCGACTCCGCAGTGCCCAAACATCCCTCGGATCGTTCTCAAACTTTTCGGCCCACAAATGCCGGTCCGTAGCGGAGACGAGTTGAACGGTGATGATCACTCGGTTCCCGGCTTGCTGAACGCTGCCTTCGATCGCCGCATCGATATGCAGCTCGCGGGCAATCTGGGGCAGGGTTTCGCGAGTATCTTTGTAATGCATGCCAGACGTCACCGAAATGACGCTCAGGTTGTTGATCTGGGCCAACTCGGTGGTCACCAAGTCGGTCATACCATCCACCAAAACTTCTTGCCCTGCGTCTCCGGTAAAGTTCTTGAACGGCAAGACCACCACACGCTGGATGGGCTCCCCCTTGAAGATTCGGTGACGCCATCCGCCGACGTTGAATCCCAGCAAGCTGGCTAGCGTGGCTATCCCTATTACCCCTACGAAGGCGGCGACCCATCGCCGGCGCCACCACGCCATCGGGGGAAGCGCCTGCGCTTCCGCTGATGCCTGCACTCCATTCACCGGATAGATAAAGCGGTAGCCGCGTCGAGGAATAGTCTCGATATAGCGGGGCTTTTCCGCGGAGTCGCTGAGGACATCGCGGAGTCTCTTGACCGCGCTGTTCAGTCCGGTTTCGAAATCGACGAAGGTGTCGGACGACCAGAGTCGCTGGCGCAGTTCTTCGCGGGTGACAACCTCACCGCGCCGCTGGAGCAAGAGTAAGAGGATTTGAAAGGGCTGCTCGGGCAGACGAATCTTCGTGCCATTTTTGTGCAGCTCCCCGGCGGGTACATCCAGCGTATAAGAGCCGAAACGAATGATCGGCAGTACTTGGGCAGGCTCAGACATAAGGCTGGCCTCCCTCTCTACTCTCTATCACCGCTCCGCAACTGTGTAAAGCCAAATTACATTCGGGCGTAAGTGTCGATCTGTGTATCGCTTGGCCCATCAGAGGGAAATCACGCGGAAATCAGACCGCCGCCATTGATGTCTCGCTCGGTCCGGAGCAAACCTTGGCCCGCTGGCGCGAACCGCCAGCGCAAGACACAGATGGAGCGGTTTTGGAGTGAAGGCCGATCAGAAATGCAATCAGCATTGGGAAACATTTCGGCCCACCCAAGGAAGAAGGAAGGAAGACGACCATGAAAACGAACATGAAACGCGACACGATCCGAGTGACGTTGGTAGCGGCCGCGGTGCTGGCAACCTGCTTGTTCGGCAGCTCCGCAAACGCTCAGACCAATGTCAGCAATCAGCCGGTAGTTGTGCTCAATAACGAGCCGGTTTTTCAGGGGGGCTTCACGCTGCTGCATGAAACCCGCTGGGGTCTGGCGGTGCTTCCCGCGGGCGAATACCGGCTCAGGATCGAGAGCACACAGAACCCCATAACAGTGTTCGTCGAGGATGCCAAGAGCGGCAAGACGGTTGCGATGGTGTTTCCTACCGTGAGAGAGCCAAGCCGCAAAGGCAACAGCGCCCTGCTCATCGGCACTCGGGGCAAGCAACGGGTTGTTCACTCGTTCCGGATAGCCGAACTCCGTGAGGTCCTCATTTCCGATCCTCCGCTGGCGCGCGGACGCACGACCGAGGAAGCGCTGCAAACCGAGAACGTCCCGGTACTAGTGGCCAAGAAGTAGCGGCCCCAATGAGCATCTGGATAGTTCCCGTAATCGGGGGCCAGTCGATCGCTCACTCGCTCGATTCTGGCCCCCATCATTCTCAAACTCGCCCGTGGAGTGTTCGGGCTTGTACACCACACGCATCGCCACGACCTGCAAACGCAGCGTGGAGGACAGAAATCAGGAAAGGAGACGACCATGAAAGACCATTTCAGTAAGAAGGCAATGTTCGGAGGATTGCTGTGTCTGTTTGTGTTGGCTGTGGCTTCGGTTCTCGCAGCGGACGATCCACCGCAATTCGGGCCCTGGTCTGCGCCAGTCAATCTCGGACCAGTGGTGAACACGGGCTTCTTCGAGCAAAACCCGGCCATTTCGAAAGACGGGCTGAGCCTGTATTTTCAGTCGGATATGCCCGGAGGATATGGACAAGCCGACATTTACGTTTCCCAACGGGCCAGCGTGCATGATCCCTGGGGGCCTCCGCAAAACCTTGGTCCGAACATCAACACTGCATCCAATGAACTCGCGCCGAATCTTTCCACCGATGGGCACAAACTCTATTTTCATAGTAACCGTCCCGGCGGGTTCGGTGGCGCAGACATATACGTTTCTCGCCGAGCCAACAAGCGGGACGATCTCGGATGGCAACCGCCGGAGAATCTCGGCAGCGGGGTGAACACGGCCTCCCAAGAACAACAGCCTTGCGTCTTCGAGGACGAAGAGACAGGCGTGGTCACTCTTTATTTCATATCCAACCGACCTGGCGGGATGGGTGACCTGGATATCTACGCCAGCACGCTCCAGCCGGACGAAACGTTCGGTGCAACTGCACCGGTTGTGGAGCTCAACAGCTCGTTCATCGACCGAGGACCTACCATCCGGCGCGACGGGCTGGAAATCATCTTCCCCTCAAACCGTCCGGGATCGATCCAAGGGTACGAGGACCTATGGGTTTCGACGCGGGCGAAAACCTCTGATCCCTGGTCAACGCCGGTGAACCTGGGGTCGACCGTCAATTCCATGTTTATCGACTCAGGGCCAGAACTCTCTTTCGATGGCACGACCCTCTACTTCAACTCAAGCCCCACGCGAGAGGTTGCGGGTGACAACGAGGACCTCTGGGTGACAACGCGCACCAAGCTTAGGGCGCACGACTCAGACGACGAGCGAAACGAGAATGATCGCTCACGGGATCAGGGGAGAGAGACCAAGCATTACCAGCAGTAGAAGTCGAAGCATCGCGGGAATGAGTCGCAATCCGGGGCGCACTGAGTTTCCCGGATTGCGACGAGGAGGGGAACAGATGAGCAGCTTCGGCGACAAAACTTGCGCCGGCGCGGCGATCTCGGAAGCCGGGCGTACTGGCGAGCCTCAGGTTGATCTTGATCCCTATGGTATTCATGGTATTGCGGTGCGTCCGGTCTAGCCCGAAAGCGAGGTGTCAAACTAAGCAACCTATGGTCCAACAATTCGGTCCTATGCGCGAGAGGACGGGCCTGGAAGCTTATGACTATCCGGCCCGTTCTTTCTTCTAGTCGAAAAGCACTCGCCCCGAAAATGGCCGCGAGGAGCAACTAGAGAGCGCCTAAGGCAAAGAAAGTCTGCGGCCAGCCCCTTAGCACCAGAAGCCACGGTCAGTCCCTCTCCGGAGGAAGAAGCGCGAGCGACAGCACACGCACGTCGTCACCCGAGACGCATCTCGCCTTGCAAATCAGCAATCACAGGTAGGGAATCACAGGTAGGAAATCGCGCGGAGAAATGCGCGTGTGGCCTAACTTATTGAAAAGAATGGTAGGCCCGTGCGGGCTCGAACCGCAGACCTGGCCGACCGGGTCGGCCCGCTCTAGCCAAGGCGTTCTGAAATCAGCGACGCGATCAACTTCGACGATTTCCACCGCGAGATAAACGCTGCGCTCCTCGGGCGGTCGTTCGAGAACCGCCGCGAGCACCTTCTTCACTTCTTGCCAACGTTGCGGTGTCATCTCGCGCCTTTCAATCAGGAAGTTTCAGGCGGGCAACCAGGGCTTGGAAGCGGGGATCCGAGCGCACATTGTCAAAATCCGGGTCGGCCCTTACAAAGGGCACCGTTGGCCCGTGGTGGTCAAAGGCCCGGGTGAGCCACTGGAAACCGCGATCCCGGTCTCCCAGATCAAAAAACATCATGGCCATACCTGGTTCGTCAAATCGGGATGCTAGTCGGGTAAGGCGTGGAACCAGCTTCAGCGCATCCTCGCGTCGCCCCGCCATAGCATAAACGCGGGCCAAATAAGGGCTGGAACGAAACTCCGGGCGATCCACCTCCGCCACGGCCTCCTGGTATCTGCCCAACTGTGCATATGCAAACCCCATGGAAGCGTGTGCAAAGTAGGCCCGGGGAGCGAGTTCAAGCACCTTCTTGTCACGCAGGATTGCATCCTCGTAACGGCGCAGATCATAAAGAACGAGAGCATATGTTAGCTGGGTGCCAGGGGATAGCGGGTCGGTTTGCGCGGTTCGTTCGACAACCGATAGAGCTTCAGGAAGGCGGCCCATAGATGTCAAGATTTGCGCATTGCAATTGCAGGCATCCAGACTGTTGGGGTCCAACGCCAGCGCTTTTTGAATGTTCTTCTGAGCCTCGGTCCAATCCCAGTCCAGCATATTCACGCCAGTCAAGGCAACGTAAACCTCGGGATCATGGGGATCAAGCTCCAGCGCCTTTTGGGCGGCGAGCCGGCCCTCGCTCAAGTTCCCCAGATTCTGCCATGCCGCCGATAGCCCCGCGTAGGCGGCAGCATAATCCGGCTGGATCTGGATCGCCCGCTGGAAGTGTTCAATGCTTTCCTTTAAGCCCGCCGGGTCGCCTTCATTCAGCCGATAATTGCCCATTAGATACTCATCGTGGGCTGCAGGCTGAACTGTGCGGGCGCCGGCCAGGCGCTGCTTTTCCTCCGGCGTGATCTGCGCCCGAATTTGCTGCGCGATGTCCCGCGCAACCTCTGCCTCGAGCTTCAGTTCGTCTGCCATGTCGCGGTCGTATTCGCTGGCCCAGAGATGGGTATCCGTCGCGGCCCGAAGCAGTTGCACGCTGATGCGCACCCGCCCTCCCACGCGTTGCACCGACCCTTCGACGATGGCGTCCACGCCGAGCTCGCGGCCGATTTCCGGAAGCCGTTCTGTGGTTCGCTTGTAGTGCATCACCGAAGTGCGTGAGATCACCTTGAGCGCATGGATTTGCGCCAGGTTGGAGATCAGCGCTTCCGTGGTTCCGTCGGAGAAATAGTCCTGCTGCGGATCGCTGGAGAAGTTCTGGAGCGGCAGCACGGCAATGGAGTGAATGAGCGGCAATCCCGCGCCCGGGTGTTTTGCGCGCCACAGGACTGGGGTTCCCGCCAGGACAACCAGCACCGCCGCCACTGCCACCCACGTCCGGGATCGCGGCCTTTTGGCGCTCGTCGCTGCAGTCGTATCTTCGATTGCCGGAGGCGCTTTCGAAGTCTCTTGCTTCGCTGCCGATGCCTCCTCAAGTTCAACTCGCGCGTCGCCGATGTCGCGCAACCGGCGCTTTGCGTCTTTCTCGACGCAGCGCTGTAGGAGCCGGCGAATGCTCGCTGGCGTTGATTCGGGCAATGCGGACCAGTCGGGTTCGCGCTCCAAGATCGCTGCGATGGTATCGGAGGTCGTCTCCCCGGAAAACGCACGCCGCCCGGTGAGCAGCTCGTAGAGCACACAGCCGAACGCCCAGATGTCGGTACGCCTGTCCACGGGCTTGCCGCGCGCTTGCTCGGGGCTCATGTACGCCGGGGTGCCCAGAATTCTGCCCTCCTCGGTGCCCATGGCCGTAAGCGTCGGTGCGTGGGAAAAATCCAGCCCACCATCGCCGGCAAAGGCCTTCGCCAGACCAAAATCCAGCACCTTCACGCGGCCATCGGGTGTCACCTTCACGTTGGCCGGCTTCAAGTCTCGATGGACCACGCCTTGTTCGTGTGCCGTTTCCAGTGCTGCGACGATCTGTGGGCTGATTGCAAGCGCCTCAGCAGTATCCAGTGGGCCGGTGCTAAGCCGCTCGGCGAGCGTCTGGCCCGGGATCAACTCCATCACCAGAAAGTGCACGCCGCCGGATTCCTCCTGCCCGTGGATGGTGGCGATGTTGGGATGGTTCAGTGAAGCCAGCATCCTCGCTTCGCGCTGGAAGCGGGCGAGCCGTTCGGGATCGTCCACGAATGCCGGAGGAAGAACCTTGATCGCAACTTTGCGGCCGAGCTTGGTGTCGCGTGCTTCATAGACTTCGCCCATGCCGCCCGCGCCGATGCGTGCGAGGATTTCGTATGGCCCCAGCTTGGCGCCGCTTTTCAACGGGGCGGTGTTGAGAGTAGGTTGCTCCATAAAATTGCTGTCCCCCTGTTCGTGCGCAACGATCAGCGACTCCACCTCCCGGCGCAGGGCCGGTTCCGTGCAGGCCTGATCGAGATAGACGCTCCTCTCCTCGGGCGGTCGTTCGAGAACCGCGGCGAGCACCTTCTTGACCTCTTGCCAGCGTTGCGGCGTCATTCGCGTGCGTCCTTCTTCAATTCGCGCCGAAGCCACGCGCGAGCGGTCGCCCATTCGCGTTTCACCGTGGCCGGCGAAATCGCCCAGCACGACAGCGGTTTCCTCGATGGAGAGCCCACCAAAGAATCTCAGCTCGATGAGTCGGCTCTGCTGCGGGTCCAAAGCGGCGAGTTTGTTCAGGGCGGTATCGAGTGCCACAAGGTCAACCTCCGGCTTTTGTGGCAAGGCGATGTCGGGATCGAAGCTCAGCCGGGGAGCGCCCGCCCCGCGCTTGGCGGCGAGGTGCTTGCGCGCATGATCCACCAGAATGTGCCGCATCAGTTGCGCGGCCACGCCGAAAAAGTGGGCGCGGTTCTGCCACTGCGGCGCTTCCTGGTGAACCAGGCGCAGATACGCTTCGTTGACCAAGGCAGCACTCTGGAGGGTGTGATCGGGACGTTCGTGCCACAGGCGGTGGCGGGCCAATCGGCGCAACTCTTCGTAAACCAGGGGAATCAGCGCTTCCCGCGCATCCTGATTGCCGCGGCCCCAATCGGCCAGCAGCCGATTAATCTGCGTGGACGGAGTCGGGTGCATGTTTCTTCTCCCGCCGCCCGAACTATTGCGAGTTAACCAGAAGGTAGCGCTATGGACAGATAAAGTCAACCTGCCCTGCGATTGAAAACGAAACACCTTGGGCGCGGGTGCGCCGCGACCTAAAAGATATTCGATTCGGATGAGCCGGTTTGCCGTTGGTTCTCGCTCTATTGGGTGAAGGCACGATGCGGACTTCGGCAGGCCAGCGGAGACGCACTCGGCCAAGGCGCAAAGGAGAACTACGATGAAAGCGAACCATAGACCATATTTCGCCAGCTGGAAATTGTTCTTGGGTATTTTGCTGGTGGCTGGCGTCCTCGCAGCGGCAGCTCATGCCGGCGCGATGTTCACAGGCACGTTCACGCTGACGAACAACGTCCACTGGGGTCAGGCCGTGCTTCCCCCGGGGGATTATTCGTTCACGCTCGATCAGGCGACCCACACCATCATCATTCGTGAGGCGCACACCGGCAGGATCGTCGCTCGGGAGTTTGCCCAAATCGACTATAGAAACGTCAAGGATGACAGCAAGTTGCTCATCCGCGTCCAGGGCAGGCAGCGCGCGGTCTACTCGGTGCAGGTGGCTCGGTGGGGCGAGATCTACAATCGGGCCAATCCGTTCGGGACGCGTGGGAAGACTGCCGAAGAAGCCCGCAACACGGAAGCCATTCCGGTCGAAGTTGCACAAAAGTAAGCGATGTCTTGTGAGTCGCGGGATTTTGGGGGCCAGCAATCGCGCCTGCGACGCTGGCCCCCAAGGGTTGTGAGAGGAACTTCTGTCCGGGTTTCAAGGCTTGTGTTTTGCTGAGACCAACGCATGTGTAGCGTCTTCTCATGCCCTCCCCGCTGAGGCAGAGAACTCATAGAGGGAATGACAACTGCATCTCTCCAACGAAAGCGGCGCCCTAACGGGTACGCGGTTGCGCTACTTCGTGGCATCCCTAACGGGAACTTGGCAGACGAAACTGCCAGCGTCATGTGTGTCGCCGGTGCCTTTGCTTAGCAGTACCCGCCGCGAAAATGGCCGCGAGGAGCAACTAGAGAGCGCCTAAGGCAAAGAAAGTCTGCGGCCAGCCCCTTAGCACCAGAAGCCACGGCCAGTCCCTCTCCGGAGGAAGAAGCGCGAGCGACAGCACACGCACGTCGTCACCCGAGACGCATCTCGCCTTGCAAATCAGCAATCACAGGTAGCGAATCACAGGTAGGAAATCACGCACGGAAATCAGACTGTGGTCTAAGTCATTGAAAAGAATGGTAGGCCCGTGCGGGCTCGAACCGCAGACCTCCACCGTGTCAAGGTGGCGCTCTAGCCAACTGAGCTACGGGCCTACAACACCCACCGGCGCCCTGGCAGCGTATTGCAGCTGAGTTCGGTGAGCATGCGCAGGAAACACGCAAAGTGATTCTAGCATGTCTCGGAAGGGGCTGAACAGCGAGGAGACCGCGCGCAGCGGTCAGCGCGTGGGGGCGGATTCCAGGCCCTGGCGTTTCAAGGGCCGCCACGCCACGTCGCCGCGCAGGTACTGCCAGGTCCCTTGGAGCCGCCAGAACATGTGGAGCTGCCGGTAGGGGAAATGCTCGAGGAAGCAGTAGGTCACCAGACGCAATACGTCCTTCCAGTCGTTGTACCGGCGATAGGTGATCTCTTCCTGCAGGACGCAGCCGATGGAAATGACCGTGGCGAAGATGTAGCCGAAGATCAGGAACTCAAGGAAGAACTGACGGCTGAGATCGCCGAGGCACGCCGCGAGAATGATCGTCGCGACGCCGCCCAGTTCGATAACCGGGGCGAAGAACTCGAACATCCACGTGTAGGGAAGCGCGATCCATCCGATGCGCCCGTAGCGCGGCGCGGAACAGCATGTCGTCACTCTGCCGCAGCACGTCCAGCAAGCCCTTGTGCCACCGCGCGCGCTGCCGCCCGAGCGAGCGCAGGTCCGAGGGCACTTCGGTCCAGCACACGGGATCGGGCACAAACGAAATCCGGTACCGCGCGCCCTGATCCAGCAGGTGACGGTGGAGGCGCACGACCAGATCGAAGTCCTCGCCAATCGCCTCCGGCCGGTACCCGCCCACCTCCCGGACCAGATTCGTGCGGAACAGACCAAACGCCCCGGAAATAATCAGCAGCATGTTGAGTTGCGCCCAGGCCTCCCGCCCCATGAGAAAGGCGCGGAGGTATTCAACCACCTGAATCACTTCCAGGCTTTTTCGCGGCAGGCGCACGCGTTGCAGGTGCCCGCCGGCGACATCGGATCCGTTCACCACGCGGACAATGCCGCCGACAGCGACGACATGCTCGGGATCGGCGAGCACCGGGAGCATGATCCGCAACAACGCGTCGCGCTCGAGGATCGAGTCGGCATCCAGCACGCAGATGTAGGGAGACGTGGCTGCGTTCAACCCGGCGTTAACCGCGTCGGCCTTGCTTCCGCCGGCTTCCTTATCGATCACCACCAGCCGCGGTTCGGCGTCGCTTCGATACAGCCCCCGCACGGGGGCGCTGGCCACCTGCGCGATATACACGGCATGCACGCGGCGCAGCCGGAACTCGTCTTCCAACGCCTTCAGCGTGCGGTCCTGCGACCCATCGTTGATGACGATCACTTCCAGCTCGGGGTAATCCAGGTCCAGGACATTTCGGACCGCCATGCAGATGGATTTTTCCTCGTTGTGCGCGGGCATCAGCAGGGTGATGGGAGGCACCAGCGGCGATTCCCGGAACCACGCCAGGCGCAGCGACCGGAGCCTGAGTTGATGCAGGGCAGTGGTTTTGAGGGCGATCACGAGCAGCAGCAGATAGATCAGATTGCTGGCGAGGTAGTAGACAAAGAATCCGTGATTCGCCCAATCCAGAAGGGGGATCATGGACTGCTCATCGTGGCCGGGGCACTGGGCGGATGCGTGGTGGACTGCTCGGCGTCCAGCTTGCCGGCGCGGAGCACGTCCAGCAAACGCCGGGCATTGAAGGCTCCCAGGGATTCACGCCGCTGCAACTCCGCTGCAAGCGTTTGGCGCAGGCCGGCATTATCGATCGCCGCCAGATAGGCGTAGAGCGCATATCGATCCTGCGCAGCCACGACCTCCGCGAAAATCGAAACCATTTCCCCTCGTTTATCCGCCAGTTCCTCGGCCGCGCGCATGCGCACCAGGCGGTTCGAGTCCTGGAGCGCGTACAGAAGGGGAAGAGTGGCTTCCGGACCGGGGATTCTTCCGAGCGCTACGACGGCCCGCAGGCGGACAAACCAAACCGCGTCGCGCGCGAGTTCGGACAGCGTCTCCATCGCCGGGCCGCGCCCTTCCGTATGGGCCAGGGCGCGGGCTGCCGCGGCTCGCAATTCCGGCAGATCATCGGTGGCGAGCGCCATCAATTCCCGCTCTAGAGCTCCCGTCGCAATTTCTCCGAACACGCGGGCGAGCACCTCGCGCACCGGCCGGCCGGCATACCGCAGATAGGGCAGTAGCATTTTGGGGCGCTCCCGGCAGCAGTTGATCAACGCGTTCTGCAGCGGCAGGGGAGACACTTGCAGGCCGGCCTCGCCGAGCCAGAGGAGAATTTCGTCTCCGGCCTCGGGGGATGCCATGCGTCCCAGGCCGCGCAGCGCGGCGTTCCGCGTTTCCACATTGGAATCGCGCAGCGCCTCCGCCAGCGCGGGAACTGCCTCGGGAGCGCGCGTGCAGCCCAGGGCCACCAGCGCGCGCTGGCGCCGCCACCCGTGATGCTTCCGTGCCTCGAAGATGCGTTTCTCGATCAGTCCGGTGGCGCGCAGGAAGGCGAGCAGGCGGGCTGAGTCGGCCGGTGTGGCGGCTTCCAGCGCGTCCAGCGCAATTTCTTCCACGATGCGGCGGTCAAACGCGCGTTTCCGCCAGGTGTCGTACGGAATCTCTCCGGAAATCAGGGCGTCCCACTGTTGCCGGAAGTCGAACACGCGGCGATCGCGCTGGCGAAGTAGCGCTTCCGGTAGGTTCTCCGGAGCAGGATGAAAGCCAGCAATAGGCCGTCGGCGACGACCGCGACGAGGATGACCTCGAGGACGATGGCCGCCGGGCCGAGCGTCAACAATTTTTCAAAAGCGGATCCCATAGCTGACTCCAAAGTTGGTGTCGGTACGATTCTGTGTGCGCCTCTGATAGCTGGCGTACCCGGTGATGTCCTGGCGCGCGTTGAGCTGGAACCGGAATCCGCCGCCATAGGTTTGCGAGGCAACACTTCCGATCTGGCTGATCTGGGCAAAGTCCTCGGTGCCGGCGGCGAAATAGATGTTTCCCAAGAGGCGCCGTGCGCCCGCGTGCGCGAGGGGAAAGCCCAGCCGGGTCATCCCCGAAGGTTTCCAGTCCGCGGGCATGGCGGAGAACTGGCTGCGGGCTTGTGTGAGCCGAATCGACCAGGTCCATTCGCGCGGAAAATAGACCAGGGCGGTCTCGTCGAACGTCAGGATGCGGGCCGTGGCGTACCAATACCAGTGCTGGCCATACATCAGCTCGACGCCCCGCAGGACATTGTGCCGGCTGAAGGCCCAGGCGCGGTCGGCAGCGAAGAAGGCCTCGGCGCGGGGCACCACGGCGTTGTCGCGCGCCACCGCGCCGCCGATGGTGAGAGAGCCCCAGCGCGCCGCCGTCGCCGTGACGCCGCCCGTAAATTTCCCCGCGCCGATGCCCGCGATCTGATAGAAGTCTCCCGCGGCGGACGTCGTCCAGCGCGAGGACCATCGGGAGCTGAGGCTCAGCCACTGGTGGTGGTTCGCGCCGGTGAAGTTGAACAGGTCGTTCTCGCCACCGATGCGCAGCTCGTGCTGTGTTTCGCCGCCGAGCGACGCGAATTCATCGCGCGCCGCCACATTCGCGGGTTCCAGTCGCAACACTTGCCGCAACTCCATGCGCGCCTGGCGCGGCTCGCCCATTGCCACCAGGACGCGCGCACGGGCCGCGCGCAGGTCGGAGCGCTTCGGGTCGAGGGCCACGGCGCGGTCCACTGCTCGCAGCGCGTCGGGCAGGCGGCGCTGCCGCAGGTACACGGTCCCCAGGCCCAGCCAATCGTCCGGATCGTTCGGGGAAGCCTTCACCAGTGCGGCGAATTCCTGCTCGGCTTCCGTCAGCCGGCCGGCCCCCAGCAGAACACGCCCGCGCCAGCCACGGATGTCCAAGTCTTTTGGCGCGCGCGCGATTTCGGCGTCGACGATGCGCAACGCGCCGGCCCAGTCGTGCGCGGCGGCGGCATTGCGCACTTCGGCTTGCCAGTCGCGGGCGGTCTGTTGTCCCCGGCAGGGCACAGCGAGCCCGGCGGCGGTCAGAAAAGTTGCCAGCAGCGCGCCCGCGCTCCGGCGGCATCGCCGCCTCGCGGCCCGCGTGTTGGCACACCCGGTGGTGGTGTTGTGCTGCATGCCCGCGGAGATTCCTGCAAGAGGCGCGCCAATGCGCGTCGGTGCCGGAGGAATGTTCCATGCGGCAAGACGCGTCCGCTGTGCGTGTTGCAGCGGCGGGGCGCGCGCTGAGTGGAGAAGAAGCGATTGGCGCGTGTGCCGCTGTGCGGCACCTGTTTCATTCCGGCACGCCGCGGTGGGTTCGGGGCGTCCGCACGCCACGCCGTGCGCGGACAAGCATAATTCTTGCGAGAAGTTCTTGACACGTGCTTCGGCTGTTGTATGATTATGCAAAGCGGTGAATAATCACGCATCAGGGGAACATGGGCGTACAGAAGCGATTCCGGCAAGGACAGATTTTGAAGCTCCTCACGGGGCAGGCTGTGGCCAGCCAGGACGAGCTGCGCCGCCAGCTCGTCCATCTGGGTGTGCGCGTGACCCAGGCCACGCTGTCGCGCGATCTGCGCGAGCTGCGGCTGGTGAAAACGACCGCGGGCTACCGCCCGCTGGCCGATGCGGCGGCCGACGAAGTGTCTGCGCTGCCGACGCTGGCCCATGCCTTCAGGGAATTCCTGCTCGACATCCGCCCGGCGCAGAACATGCTGGTGCTGAAGACGCCGCCCGGCGGCGCGCAGCCCCTGGCGGCCGCGGTGGACGCCGAGCACTGGAAGGAAGTCGCCGGGACGCTGGCGGGCGACGACACCGTGCTGATCATCGCGTCTTCGCGCCGGGCGTGCACGGCCATTCAGAAGCGCGTGGAGGAAATGCTCCGATGAACGACCCTGTACGGGTCGCCGTCGTCGGAGTTACGGGCTACACGGGATACGAGCTGGCCCGCCTCCTTCTGCGGCATCCCCACATCGAGAATCCGACGTTCTATCTCCGCGAGGCGCACGCGCACGTGCGTTGCCTGACGGAGCTGTTTCCGCAGCTGCGCGGCTGGGGCGACGCGCCCTGCCGCCCGCTGTCGGTCGAAGCCGTGGCCGGGAGCGGCGCGGAGGTCGTGTTCCTTTCGACGCCGCACGAGGCTTCGCTCGAGATGGTGCCGGCGCTGCTGGCGGCCAATCCGCGCTTGCGGATCGTGGATTTGAGCGGGGCGTTTCGTTTTCAGCGCGCCGAGACGTTCGCGCGGTGGTATAAACTTCCGGCGCCCGACGCGAAGACGCTGGCTGAGGCCGTCTACGGATTGCCGGAGCTGTATGCGGACGCGCTTCCGAAGGCGCGGCTGGTCGGCAATCCGGGGTGTTATCCGACCTCGGTGATTCTGGGCCTGCGGCCGCTGGTCGCCGCCGGGTGGATGGACGCGGCGCGGGGAATCGTGTGCGACTGCAAGTCGGGCGTGACCGGAGCGGGCAAGGAGCCGAGGCGCGACACGCACTTCGTCGAGGTGAACGAAAATTTCCGGGCCTACAATTTGTTCACGCACCGCCACACGCCCGAGGTGTCCGAGCATCTCGGCCTGGCGGCCGGGGATTTCGTTTTCACCACGCACCTGCTGCCGGTGGAACGCGGGATTTTGTCGACGCTGTACGCCTGGCTGAAGCCGGCGCGGAAGACCGAGGAAATCGAAGCGCTCTACCGCAAGTTTTACAACGGGCGGCCGATGGTGCGGATTCTGCCCGCGGGCACGCTGCCGGAGCTGCAGCACGTGGCGCGCACGAATTTCTGTGATATCGGTTTCGCGCTCGACGCAGCGGGCGAGCGGCTGGTGGTGGTGTCGTGTCTGGACAATCTGGGCAAGGGCGCGGCGGGTCAAGCGGTGCAAAATCTGAATGGGATGCGCGGGTATCCGGAAACGGCGGGATTGCTATGAGAATGGTCATCAAGATTGCAGGGGCGCTGCTGGAGCGCGAGGAAGACGTGCAGGGAATCGCGCGGCAGATCGCCGAACTCGCCCGCGGGGGCCACGAGATTCTGGTCGTGCACGGCGGCGGGAAGATATTCACCGCCACGCTGGCGCGCATGGGCATCACCAGCCGCTTTTTCAGCGGCTTGCGCATCACCGACCGCGAGACGCGCGACGCCGCAGTGATGGTTTTCGCGGGACTGCTGAACAAGAAGCTGGCCGGAGCGATTTCGCTCGCGGGCCAGCCCGCCGTGGGCATCAGCGCGGCCGATGCGGCCTGCTTTCTGGCCGAGCCGATGCAGGCCGACGATTGCGAGGGCGGCCTCGGGTTCGTCGGCTATCTGACCGAGGTCAACGTGGATTTTCTGCGCTCGCTCTGGCGGGAAGGCATCGTTCCGGTGGCTTCCTGCATGGGGCTGGGCGCCGACGGCGAGTTGTACAACATCAACGCCGACCACATGGCCGCGGCCGCCGCGGAGTTCATCCACGCCGACCGCCTGATCTTTCTCACCGACGTGGCCGGAGTGCTGGACGGCGAAAAGGTGCTGCGCGCGCTCCGGGGAACGGAGATCGAGGACCTGATTCGCCGCAACAAGGTGTCCGGAGGAATGATTCTGAAGCTGGAAGCCGCCAAGCGCGCGCTCGCCGGCGGCGTCTCCGAAGTCCGGATCGTCGGAGGGACCAAGCCGCGCGCCTTGTTGGCCGCCGCGAGCAGCGGACGCTGCCCGGGAACGCGCGTGCTACCCGTCATGCGCGCCGCAGCCAAGGCCGCGCATGGAGCGACGCACTAGCCATGGCCAAGAAAAAGAGAGCCACGACCACACGCCTGTCGCCCGCCCGAATCCGCGCCGACGAAGCGCGCTACTTGATGAATACCTACCGCCGCCCGCCCGTGGTTTTCACGCACGGCCGCGGCTGCCGCCTGTACGATTCGCAGGGGCGGGAATATCTCGATTTCCTGGCGGGCATCGCGGTCAACGCGCTGGGCCACGTGCATCCGCGGATCGTGCGCGCCATCCGCCGCGAGGCGGGACGCGCCACGCACGTCTCCAACCTGTTTCACAACCCCTACCAGGCGCCGCTGGCGCGCAAGCTGGCGGAGTGGTCGGGACTGGACCGCGTGTTCTTCGCCAATAGCGGCTCGGAGGCCGTCGAGGGCGCGCTGAAACTGGCGCGTGCGCACGCGCACGGGAAGGTTTCCGCAAGCGGCGCGCCGAAGACGCGCATCCTGGCGCTGGAAAATTCCTTTCACGGGCGCACCATGGGAGCGCTTTCCATCACGCACACGCAGAAATACCGCGAGCCGTTCGCCCCGCTCATCCCCGGCGTGGAATTTGTCCGTTTCAACGACGTGGCCGATCTCGAAGCGAAGTTTGACGACACGGTCTGCGCCGTGGTGGTCGAAGTGATTCAAGGAGAGGGCGGCGTTGTTCCGCTGAGCGAGGCATTCTGGCAGCGCGCGCGCGCCCTGGCCACCCAACACGATGCCGCGCTGATTGCGGACGAAATCCAGAGCGGCCTGGGGCGCACGGGCCGGAAGTTCGCCTATCAGAAATTCGGCTCGCTTCCGGATGTGGTCACCATTGCGAAGCCGCTGGCGGCGGGCCTTCCGCTCGGCGCGTTCCTCGCGAGCGAGCGGTTCGCCTCCGCGCTGACGCCGGGGCTGCACGGCTCAACGTTCGGCGGCGGGCCGCTGGTCTGCGCGGTGGCGCTCGAATTCCTGACTGTGGTCGAGGAAGAGGGTTTGCTGGCAAACGTGCGCGCCCGCGGCGCGGAGCTTCGCGCCGGGCTCGAGAAGCTCGCGGCGCGGCATGAGTTCATCCGCGAGGTGCGCGGCGAGGGACTGATCCTGGGCATCGACCTGTCCATCGAAGGCGCGCCGTTCGTCAAGGAAGCGCTGCGCCGCAGCCTGCTGATCAACTGCACGCACGACCATATTTTGCGGCTGCTCCCGCCGTTTATCATCCGTTCGCGGGACGTGGCCGAGTTCCTGAAGAAATTCGAGGCCGTGCTGAAGCGCGCGGCCAAGTCCGCGGCCGCCGCCTCTTCGCGGGGCGCCCAGTCCGCGGCGCAGGCGCAGCCCATCGCTCGGGCTGCGGCGAGGTGATTATGAACGCCGTAGCGACACCCACGGCCTTGAAACACGATCTGCTCACCGGCGCGGAGTGGACTCCCGCGCAATTGCGCGGCTTTTTCCAACTGGCGGCGCAGATCAAGACGCATCCGGACCGGTACCGCAGCGCGCTGGCCGGCCGCGTGCTGACCATGATCTTCGAAAAGCCCTCGCTGCGCACGCGCGTGACGTTCGAGACCGGCATCGCCAATCTGGGCGGCACGTCCATCTTTCTCGACCACACGGCCTCGCGGCTGGGCGAGCGCGAACCCATTCGCGACATCGCCAAGAATATGGAACGCTGGGTGCAGGGCATCATCGCGCGCGTGTTTGCCCAGGAAGCGCTCGACGAGCTGGCGCGCAACGCCAACGTTCCGGTGATCAATGCGCTGTCGGACAAGTTTCATCCCTGCCAGGCGCTGGCGGATTTCTTCACGCTCGAGGAGCGCTTCGGCGGGCTCCGCGGGCTCAAACTGGCCTACGTGGGCGACGGCAACAATATGTGCCACTCGCTTCTGGTCACGGGCGCGCGCTGCGGAGCGCACGTGCGCGTGGCCACGCCCGAAGGCTACGAGCCGGACGCCGCGATTGTGGCCGAGGCCAAGCGCGTCGCGCGCGAAACCCGCGGCAAGATCGAAATTCTGCGCGCGCCGGAAGAGGCCGTGGCCGGGGCGCAAGCGGTCTATACCGACGTCTGGGCGAGCATGGGACAGGAGAGCGAAACCGCCAAGCGCGAGGTTACCTTCGCCGCCTATCAGGTGAATAAAGCGCTGTTCGCGCAGGCCGCCCGGGATGCGGTCTTCCTGCACTGCCTGCCCGCGCACCGGGGACTGGAAGTCACGGCGGGCGTCATCGACTCGCCCCACTCGATTATTTACGACCAAGCGGAGAATCGCCTGCACGTGCAGAAGGCGATCCTGCACACCCTGCTCACTTAAGGAGAAGCCGTTGCCCAAGAAAGTGGTTTTGGCATATTCGGGAGGGCTGGACACCTCCATCATCATTCCGTGGCTCAAGGAAAACTACGGCGGCTGCGAAGTGATCGCCATGATCGGCGATCTCGGCCAGCGCGAGGACCTCGAGGCCGCGAACAGGAAAGCCCTGGCCACCGGCGCCAGCGCCTCTTACATCGAGGATCTGCGCGAGGAATTCGTCACGGGGTATATCTGGCCGACGCTGCGCGCCGGCGCCGTCTACGAGCACAAATATCTGCTCGGCACTTCCTTTGCGCGCCCGCTGCTGGCCAAGCGGCAGGTCGAGCTGGCGAAAAAAGTCGGGGCCGATGCGCTGGCCCACGGCTGCACGGGGAAAGGCAACGACCAGGTGCGGTTCGAGCTGGCCGCCAAGGCCCTGGGGCCCGAACTGACCATCATCGCGCCGTGGCGCGAATGGAAAATTTCCTCGCGGGAAGAGGCCATCGCCTACGCCCAGTCGCACCACATCCCGGTCGAGCAGACCAAGAAGAATATTTACAGCCGCGACCGCAACGTGTGGCACTTGAGCCATGAAGGCGGCGTTCTGGAAGATCCCGCGAACGCCCCGGATGAGGCCATGTGGCAATGGGTCACTTCGCCCGCCAAGGCGCCCGATCAGCCCGCGACGGTCGAGATCGGCTTCGAAGCGGGAACTCCCATATCGGTGAACGGCAAGAAGCTGGCTCCGCTGGCGCTGCTGGAGCAGTTGAACGACGTCGCGGCGGCCAACGGCGTGGGGCGCATGGACATTGTCGAGAACCGCCTCGTGGGGATCAAATCGCGCGGCGCCTACGAGACGCCCGGCGGAACGCTGCTCGTCGCCGCGCACCGCGAGCTGGAATCGCTGTGCCTGGACCGCGAGACGGCGCATTACCAGCAGATGCTTTCGCTGCGCTACGCGGAGATGGTGTACTACGGCATGTGGTTCACGCCGCTGCGCGAATCGCTCGACGCGTTCTTCACCCATTCGCAGCGCCGCGTCACCGGCTCGGTCACGCTTTCGCTGTTCAAGGGCAACGTCAATGTGGCGTCGCGCCAGTCGCCCTACTCGCTCTACCGCACCAACCTGGCCAGCTTCAGCATGGCCGGCTACAACCCCAAGGACGCCGAAGGCTTCATCAATCTCTTCGCGCTTCCCATCACCGTGCCCATCGAGGCAACCCCGCGATGACCACAGGCGGCGCAAAAATGTGGGGCGGCCGTTTCGAACGCCCCCCCGACGCTTCGTTCTACGAGTTCGAGCGTTCGTGGCAATACGATCGCCGGCTTCTGCCGCAGGAGCTGGCGCTGGACCGCGCCTGGGCGCGCGCCATTGCCGCCGCGGGAATTCTGACGCAGGAGGAGTGCCGGCGCATTGTGGCCGCGCTCGACGAGATCGAGACCCGTGCGCAGTCGGACGCCGCCTGGCTTGACGCCTCGGACGCGGAAGACGTTCATCATTTCGCCGAAACCGCGCTGATCGAGAAGCTCGGCCCGCTCGGCGCGAAGCTGCACACGGGGCGCAGCCGCAACGAAATGGTGGCCACCGAATTCCGGATGTACGTCAAGGAAGCGGCGGGCGAGATGCGCCGCGCCGTCGCCACGCTGATGCGCGCCGTCGCCTCGCAAGCCGAGCGCCATCTCGGCGTGCCCATGCCCGGCACCACCCATATGCAGCATGCCCAGCCGCTGCTGCTGTCCCACTGGATTCTCGCGCATGGCCACGCCTTTGAACGCGATGCAGAACGCCTGGCGGCCGCGGCGGCGCGTGCCGATGTCTGCCCGCTGGGCTCGGGCGCGCTGACGGGCTGCGCGTTTCCCATCGACCGGAAGGCGCTGGCGCGCGACCTCGGCTTTTCGCGGATCTCGGCCAATAGCGTTGATGCCGTCAGCGACCGCGACTTCGCCCTCGAGGCGCTGTTCGCCCTGGCGACGCTCGCCACGCACTTGTCGCGGCTGGCCGAGGACATGGTTCTGTTCGCCACGCCCGAATTCGGATTTATCGATCTGCCCGACGAATATTCCACGGGCAGCAGCCTGATGCCGCAGAAAAAGAATCCCGATGCCTGGGAATTGATTCGCGGCAAGACGGGCCGGATGTACGGCGCGCTGGTTTCGGTGTTCACCACCTGCAAGGGACTGCCGACCAGTTACCAGCGCGACCTGCAGGAAGACAAGGAACCGTTTTTCGCGGCCTACGATCAGGCCCTGGCGATGACGCAGATTGCCGCGGCGACGCTGGCGGCCACCGGCTTCCGCGTGGAACGGCTTCGCGAGGCGGCGCAAGATCCCGCACTGGTGGCTACCGAAGTCGCCGATTATCTGGTGGCGCAGGATATTCCTTTCCGCGAGGCGCATGAGATCGTCGGGAAGCTGCTGCGCGCGGCCGAGCAGGATGGAAAATCCCTTCGCGAGCTGCCGCTGGAGCGGTTGCGGGAGTTTTCGCCCGTGTTCGGCCGGGAAGTCGAAACCGTGCTGACGCTGGAATCGGCGCTGGCCCGGCGCGGCATTGCCGGCGGAACGGCTCCCGGGGCGGTGCGTGCCGCGCTCAAGGAGTTTCAGTCCCGGTTGGCGAAGCTCGAGGAGAACCCATGAGGGCGCGCAAAGCCAGAAGGGCGGACGCCGGCGCGATTCACCGGCTGATCACGCACTATGCGGCGCAAGGGCTGCTGTTGCCGCGCGGGGAAGAGGAGATTCGCCGGGACATCGGCCATTTTCTGGTCGTCGAGGAAAAGGGCCAGGTGACCAGTTGCGTGGCGCTGGAAAGCTATGGCCCCACGCTCGCCGAAGTTCGCTCGCTGGCCGTGGAGCCCGGGAATCACGGGCGCGGCGCCGGCTCGCAACTGATCGAATTTGCGTTTGCCGAGGCGCGCCGCCGGGGCATTGCTCAGCTCTTCGCCCTCACGCACGCTCCGGAGTTTTTCCAGCGCCACGGGTTTGAGACCGTGCGGCGCCAGTCGCTCACGCAAAAGACCGAGCGCGATTGCCGCGCGTGCCCCAAGCGGCGGGCGTGCAAACTCGTGGCCGTCATCGCCACGGTTATTCCCGAGTGCGTCGCGGCGTCGGCGGTGGGCGCTCCGGCAAGACATGCGGTGGCCGTATGAACTCGCACCTTTCCGCTTCGGATGTCCCCCGGGGATTCACTTTTGCCGCCACGCACTGCGGCTTGAAGAGGTCGCGGCTCGATCTGGGCATTCTGATCAGCGAGACGCCCGCGGCGGCCGCCGCGGTCTTCACGACGAACCGCGTGGTGGCGGCGCCGGTGATCGCCTCGCGCGAACATTTGCGGAAGGCGCGGCACAAGATGCGCGGCGTGATCGTCAACTCCGGCAACGCGAACTGCTGCACCCGCGAGGACGGCTATCCCGCTTCGGTGGCCACCGCCAGCAAGCTGGCCGCGGAGATGGGAGGCCTGGACCGCACGCAGTTTCTGGTCTGTTCGACCGGGGTGATCGGCGCGCCGCTGCGCGTCGAGAAGATTCTGCGAGGCCGTTCCGGATTTGGTGGGCGCGCGCAGCGCGGATTCGGGCGCGTTCGAGGAATTCGCCCGCGCCATCATGACCACGGATACGCGCCCGAAGTGGGCCAAGGCGCAGTGCCGCATCGGCGGAAAACCGGTGCGGGTGCTTGGATGCGCCAAAGGCTCGGGGATGATTCATCCGAACATGGCCACGATGCTGGCGTTTCTGGCCACCGATGCCGCCATCTCGCCCGCGCTGCTTTCGCGCGCGCTGCGCGCGGCGGTGGGGCCGACGTTCAATTCCATCACCGTCGATGGCGACACCTCGACCAACGACACCGTGACGGTGCTGGCCAACGGCCAATCCGGCGCGCCGGCCATCGAGGGCGTGAAAAGCGCCGGCTACAAAAGTTTTTGCGCCGCGCTGCAAGAGGTCTGCCGCTCGCTGGCGCTGGCGATTGTCGAGGATGGCGAAGGCGCGCAGCGCGTGATTGAGATCGAAGTCCACGGGGCGCCTTCGGACCGCGCCGCCAGCCAGCTGGCCCGCACGGTGGCGAATTCGCCGCTGGTGAAGACCGCGTTTGCCGGCGCGGACCCCAACTGGGGACGCATCCTGGCGGCCGCGGGGCGTTCCGGAGTACACTTCGATCCGGCGCGCACCAACATCTCCATCGCGGGGATTCCCGTATGCCGTGGCGGCCGCGAGCACACCTTCGACGAAGCCGCCACGCACGAAAAGATGCTCGAGAAATACGTGACCGTCCGCCTCGATCTGCATTCCGGCCGCGGCTCGGCCCGCGTCTGGACCTGCGACTTCACGCAGGAATACATCCACATCAACGCCAGCTACCGGACCTAGCGCGGCGGATCGAGTTCCGCTCGAAGGACAATTACCCTTCCGTGAAGATGTGTCTGAGCAAATCTCCGGACGGGCGCGCGTTCTTGCGGGAACGACACGGTACGAACGGCAAGGTTGACTGCGGGGGCCAGTTGCAGCAAGATGCTCGTGAGCTGCTGGAGCGCGCGCTTCAGCCTCGAGTGGCCGGCGCATTGCTGACTGCCCGCGGCCGGGATCCTGCCTCTTCAGCCTCGCAGACGCGCCCTCATGCAAATGGGGGCGCAAGGAGCATGACCGTGAAGAAACTGTACGTCGGTAATCTTTCGTTCAAGGCTACGGAAGAGCAGGTGCAGGCTTTGTTTACGGAAATCGGGTCACAGCCGGATTCTCTCACTCTGCTGCGCGATCGCTTTACCGGGCAACCGCGCGGCTTCGGATTCGCGGAGTTCCACGACGATGCGGAAGCGGAAAAGGCGATTGCCGCTCTCAACGGCAAGGACTTTCTCGGCCGCGCCCTGGTGGTCAACGAAGCGCGGCCGCAGCGTGAAGGCGGTGGAGCGGGCGGTGGTGGCGGACGCGGAGGCCGGGGCGGGGGCGGTGGAGGCGGCGGACGCGGCGGCCATGGTGGCGGTGGCGGGCGCGGCGGGCGCGGCGATTACGGCGGCGGGCGCGATCGGTAAGCTCTCCTTCCTACTTCTCACCGTATTGTAACGGCGCAGAGCCTTGTTTGGCGGGGCTATGCGGGGTCATGCGCACGGCTGCAAAGAGCCGCAGGCGCGTGGGCGTGTGTGGGCTGCGCGTTCACGCTATGGCGGTGTGCTGCCGATCGGCCCGCACCAGCGGCTTCGGCTCGGTGGCTTCCACTCGCCCTTCCGCGTAAGAAAACCTCTCGATGGTGGTTCCGCGAAGACCCAGCTGGATCAGCGAGGCGACGTCGAGCTGGGCTTCGGCTTCCGCGAGTTCGGCCGGGCGCGCTGAAAGTTCGGGCGTGCGCGGCATAAACACGGGACAGCAATCGTGGAAGGGCTCCGAGGAAATATCGTACGTCCCGATTTTGCGCGCCGTTTCGATAATGTCCATTTTATCGGCGCCGATCAGCGGGCGAAACACGGGCATGCGCGCGGCGGCATCCACGGCCACCAGATTGCGCAGGGTCTGCGAAGCTACCTGCCCCAGGCTGTCTCCGGTGACCAGCGCCAGGGCGTGATCGCGCCCCGCCAGGACTTCGGCGATACGCAGCATCATCCTGCGGTAGAGCAAAATACGCACGCCTTCCGGCGCGAACTGGACGATATTGCGCTGAATGGCCTCGAAGGGCACGCGGTAGAGCTTGGCGCGGAATTGATAGGGCACTAGCGCGCGCACCAGGCCGCTGGCCACGTGCAGCGAGGATTCTCCCGGCTCGGCGCCCGTACCGTAAAAGTGGATGAAGCTCAGATGCGCGCCGCGCTTCATCATGTGATAGGCCGCCACGGCGGAATCGTACCCGCCTGAGAGCAGGCAGGCCAGACGCCCGGCGGTGTTGGCCGGCAAACCTCCCGGCCCCGGGATTTTCCGCGCGTAGACCAGCAGCGGCCCGGGGGTGACTTCGATGCGGCAGGTCAGCTCGGGGTCTTTCAATTGCACGCGGACGTCGCGGCCCTGCGCGCGGAGCTGTTCCAGCAGGTGGCGCCCCACGGTGGATTCGATTTCGGTGACCGGGTGGGGGAAGGATTTGTCGCTGCGCTTGGCGCGCACGGCGAAGTTGGCGAAGCGCAGCGGGGAGACTTCGTCCCAGGCGGCGCGGCAGAGCGATTCCATATCGCGCGCGACGGGATGGGCCACGGCGTAGTAGGCCACGCCGAGCACGCGCTGGACGCGCCGGACGGCCTCTTCGACTGAGGCGCCCTCGCCCAGGCGCACCACGAAGCGGTCGCCGGGCTGCTCGATGCGCTCGACGGGAACTCCGCCGAGGCTCTGGCGCAGCGCGGTGAACAGCTTGCCGAGAAAAAATCTGCGGTTGCCGCCCTTGAGCCACAGCTCGTGGTAGTGGACGACGATGACCGGATTGCTCATGCGGATTTCTCGCGGTTCACATAGCCTCGTAACATGCGGTCCCTACGATCTGGATCGGCTTTCAGAAAGTATAGCAGCCGCGCGCCGGGGCGCGTAGCGCGTTCGAGTTGGTAAGGGCCCGGCGGCGAGGCGCGGCGCGCGGTGGCAGGAAGGACAGGACCGGTACTGACTGGATACACGCGCGGTACGACAGCGACTTTTGCTTGCCTCCGGGGTTACAATCGGCACCGTTCCTGTACGGAGCGCAGTGGGGCCCCCGGCAAGCGGATTTCTTGCTACCCGAATCGCTTTGGGCGCATCCAATGGGCTCAGGGCGCAGGGGAGGACACGATGTGGAGCCGGCGAGACTGGCACAGTTTTTTCGATGTGGTGAGGAAGCGGCACATGCCGCGTCCGCTGCGCCCGGTGGACCGTTCGTGGCGCAATCGCCTGGAACCCGCCGAAGGCTACAGCCTTGCTGAGCTCGATGATGCCGGCCTGACCATCGAACAAGCCGAAAACCTCGGCTTGCCCGTGGACGCCGGACGCGTGGGAGCCTACGGCCCGAACGTTTCCGCGTTGCGGCAATACATCCGCGCCACGCGCTCGCGCTTCTAGGTTGGTTTTTGTCGCGCCGCGCTCCGCGGCGCTTTTGCGCCGAACCGGCCTTTCGCCGAATTCCCTCCGATGGCCGGCCCCTTTTCGTGGGGCCTCCCAAAACCGGTTGCACTCCGCGAGAGAAGGCTTTAATTTAGGGTTTCTCTCCAGCGCAAGGAAGGCAGCGTGAAGAAAAAGATTCGCGTGGTGCAATTTGGAGTGGGGCCGATCGGCGCCTCGATTGTCCGCTTGCTGCGGCAGAAGTCCTCGGTGGAGATTGCGGGGGCCATTGACCGCGATCCGGGCAAGGCCGGGCGGGACCTGGGCGAAGTCGTGGGCGCGCCGGACGCCCCGTGGGGCATCGCGCTTTCGGCGCGGGCGCCCGCCGTGCTGGACAAGCAGGTGGACGTCGTCATCCACACGACTTCCTCGCATCTCCCGCATGTCATGGACGAGCTGCTCGCGTGCCTCGCGGCGGGTTGCTGCGTGGTTTCGACCTGCGAGGAGCTGGCCTACCCGTTCCGCAAGTATCCCGAGCTTTCCGCGCAGCTCGACGCCGCCGCCAAGGAGGAAGGCGTGGCGCTGGTGGGCACGGGCGTCAATCCGGGATTCGTCATGGACAAGCTGGTGCTGGTGCTCTCGGCCGCGACGCAGCGCGTCGACTCGGTCCGGGCGGTGCGCATCGTGGACGCTTCGAAGCGCCGCCTGCCGTTGCAGAAGAAGATCGGCGCGGGCATGACGCCCGAGGAATTCCGCGAGCAGGTCGCCGCCGGCATCATCAAGCATCACGGCTTGCCGGAATCGGTGGCGATGGTTGCCGATAGCCTCGGCTTCGGCGGTCGACGACATTTCCGAGACCATCGAGCCGGTGATCGCCGAGGAGAAGATCAAGACGCCGTTCCTCGAGGTCGCGCCGGGGCGCGTCGCCGGCGTGCATCAGATCGCGCGCGGCACCGCCGCCGGAGAAGAGAAGATTTTCATGGAGCTGCAGATGTACGTCGGCGCGAAGAATCCCGCCGACACGGTCGAGTTGCGCGGCGAGCCCAATCTCGACGCTCACCATCCCCGGAGGCACGCACGGAGACATCGCCACCGCCGCCATCGCCGTCAACGCCATTCCGTCCATCCTCGCTGCCCCCGCCGGCCTGCGCACGGTGCGCGATCTCCCGCTGGCGCTGTTCCCGCCCGGCCCGCTCGCCTGAGGGCCGGGAAAGTAGAAAATAGAAAAGGGAAAATGGTGGACGGCCAGCTGCCGATAGCCAACAGCCAACAGCCAACAGCCAACAGCCAACAGCAGATCCCTCACCCCCATCCGCAAACAACGCGGCTGGGTTCGGGATGACATCTCTCGTTTTGTCGGCACGTTCCGATGGAGCAACGACTGCGCCCGCCTGAAGGCGTCCCCTACAGGACAGTGGGCTATGCGGGGCGGGGCTTGCGCCAGAAGCGGGCGATGGCGGCGAAGTCGGGGTCGTCGGTAGAGGCGTCCTTGACGGCGGTGAAGGTCGTATAGGCGGCTGCGGCGGCGGGGAGCGGCGTCCCGAGCTGCCGGGCCAATTCGAGGGCGAGGCGCAGGTCCTTGTGCATCAGTCGCAGCGGGAAGCTGGCCGGGAAGTCGTTTTTAAGGATGAGCGGGGCTTTCACGTCGAGCAGCGGCGAGCGCCCCATGCTCGACTGCATCACTTCGATCAGGCGCTCGGCAGGGACTCCGGCGGCGGTGACGAGCGCCAGGGCTTCGACCAGCGCATCCACTTCGAGCGCCAGCAGCAGATTCATGCCGAGCTTGACGGTCTGGCCCGCGCCGTTGGGCCCGAGGAGGAAGAATCTCTGGCCCATGGCGGCGAGCACCGGCCGGACGCGTTCGAGCACTTCGGCCCTGCCGCCGACCATAAAGACGAGTTCGCCTTTTTCCGCGCCCCAGGTGCCGCCGGTCACAGGCGCGTCGAGAAAGTCGACGCCGCGTTCGGCGCAGGCGCCGGCGACGCGGCGGGCGAGATCCGGCGAGACGGTGCTCGAATCGACGAGCACGCTGCCCGGACGAAGGCCGTCGAGCGCGCCGGTTTTTTCCGCGGCGCCTTGGGGGCCCCACAGGACCTGTTCGAGGGCGGGGGGATCGCTGACGATGGTGATGAGGACGTCGGCTTGGGTGGCTGCCTCGCGCGGGCTGCCGGCGAGCGTGGCGCCGGCGCGGACGAGTTCCGCGGCTTTCTTCTGTGAGCGGTTCCACACCACGAGGGGAAAGCCCGCGCGGAGCAGATTGTGTCCCATGGGCCGGCCCATCAGCCCCAATCCGATCAAACCGACACTCGGCTTCATGCGCGCCTCCCGCGGCACAACTATTCTTACTATACCTGCGGGGCGCGGGGGATTGCGCGGCGAACTTTTGCTGGGCAGGCACGGGGCTGAAACACAGAGGAAACAGAGAAGGCGCAGAGAGCACGGAGAAAGACAGACTCACCGCAGAGGCGCAGAGGACGCAGAGAAGAACACGTTGAAGGCATAAGGCGTGCCCCTACGGATGGATGGGACCGTGGCAGGGTGTTGCCGGAGTCAGGGGACGAGATTGTGCCGATCACGGCACCGGATACGAATCCGTTTCAAGAACGTTCATGAGAGATGCAGGTTGGAACTACTTCAGGGTGGGCTTGGTGGATGGGGCGGGGGCCAGCGGTTTTGCGCCGACCTTCAGGACGCGGATGACGTAGTCGTAGGGGATTTCGACGCGCATGGCCTTGTCCCGGCCGTCCTGGGAAAAGGTTTCTTCGATGGAAATGGCGTGGCCGCTGTCGGAGACCAGGGTGCCGGAAACGGTCAGATAAATATCGCCGGTGCGATAGCGTGCCTCAACGTGTTGTCCGAGCAAGGAGGAATACCGCGCCATATCGCCCCGGTGTTGCTTTTCGAACGCAGGGCCATCGTATCATCAGCGGTGGCGGGCGGCATAATTAACTGCAAAAAGTACTTATGAGATAACGGTCAGAAGATCCCGTGGCGCGCGAGGCTAGACGAGGGAAAACTCGACGCGATGGCGGAGGGGATCGATGCGTTCGGCGCGGACGCGGACGCGGTCGCCGAGGCGGAACAGTTGCTTCTCGGTGGCAGCGCGCGCGCCACGGCCGCCGCGGTGCGGCTCGGTCGCGATGGAGTGGTCGCGGTCGCGGTACAGGCATCGCTGTCCGGTGGATTCCTCGAGCCGGTCGATGCTCACCAGGCCTTCGACGAAAATCTCGAGCAGCTCGACGAAGAAACCGAATTTCTGCACGGAAATGATCAGGGCGTCGTATTCCTCGCCGAGATGCTGCTCCATGAACTGCGCGGTCTTCCAGTCCATCAACTCGCGTTCGGCGGTGTCGGCGCGGCGCTCGGCTTCCGAGCTTTCGGCGGCGACCTCCTCGAGTTCGATCCGGCGATACGGCCCGAGAGTGGCGGCCGGCCGCTCGGCGCCGGCGCGCGCGTGGGAGGGCGGGGCGTGCGGGGGTTTGGCTTCCGGGTTTTCGAGCGCCCATTTGAGGGCGCGGTGGACGATGAGGTCGGGATAGCGGCGAATGGGCGAAGTGAAGTGGGTGTATTCCTCGGTGGCGAGCGCGAAGTGCCCGAGAACGTCGGCGGCGTAGCGCGCTTGCTTGAGCGAGCGCAGCATCAGGTAGGAAAGGATGCGCTCCTCCGGCTTGCCGGCGATGATCTTGGTGAGGTGCTGATAATGCTGGGGATGGATGTCGATGTCGGCGGCGCCGGGCAGGAGGACGGCCATGGGCCGCTGGCGTCCTCGGCCGGAGTGGCCGCCGCGGGCGGGAGGAGGGACGCGGCCGTGGCGGACGGGCACGCGGCGCTCGCTGAGGTCCTCGACGCCGAGCGAGTAGCCGAAGGCCTGGGCGAGTTCCTCGAACTCGAGGACTTTCTTCGGGTCGGGTTTTTCGTGGACGCGGTGCAGCGAAGCGATGCCACGGCCTTCGAGATATTGGGCCACGGCTTCGTTGGCCGCGAGCATGAATTCCTCGATGAGGCGGTGGGCGATATTGCGTTCGCTGCGGAGGATGGCGGTCATGCGGCCGACTTCGTCGAATTCGATCACCGGCTCGGGGAGATCGAAGTCAATCGAGCCGCGGGCGTGGCGGCGGGCGCTGAGCAGCAGGGCCAGTTCTTTCATGCGGCGGAATTCGCCGGCGAGCGAGGCGTAGCGGCGGCTCATCTCGGGATCGCCCTCGAGAACTTTGTTGACGTTGGTGTAGGTCATGCGCTCGGCCGAACGGATGACGCCGGGAGTGAATTCGGCGCGCAGCATTTTTCCCTGTGCGTCCATCTCCATGAGCGCGCTCATCACCAGGCGGTCGACGTGGGGATTGAGCGAGCAGATGCCGTTGGAAAGCTCCTCGGGGAGCATGGGCACGGCGCGGTTGGGGAAATAGACGGAATTGCCGCGGAGGCGCGCTTCACGGTCCAGGGGCGAAGCGGGCCGGACGTAGTGGGCCACATCGGCGATGTGCACCTGGAGTTCGTAATGACCGCCGGGCAGCGGGCGGACGCACACGGCGTCGTCAAAATCGCGCGCGGTTTCCCCGTCGATGGTCACGATGGGCAGGTCGCGGAAATCGCGGCGTCCGGTGAGGTGCCAGGCGGGGACGTCCTGGAGCGTGCCGCGGGCCTCGGACAGTGCTTCGTCGGGAAAAATGTGGGGCAGATGATGTTTGCGGATGATGATGGCGACGTCGACGCCGATATCGCCGGGGCGCCCGAGAATTTCAATGACGCGCCCGCGGGGCGCCAGGCCGCCCTTGGGGAAGCGCAGGATTTCGGCGTTGACGACCGCGCCGTCCAGTTCGGGAAGGCGCAGGGAGCGGCCGGGCGCGGGAGCGGCGGCGTGCCGCGCGCGGAGGGTCTCCTGGAGTTCGGCGGTGAGTTCGTCGCCCGGGGAAATCAGAACCTCGTGCAAGATGCGCGGGTCGTAGGGCAGGACGTGGTTGGCGTGCGGGCCATAGCGGAACAGGCCAACCACGGTGGGATGTTCGCGCTGGACAACTTCGACGACGCGGCCTTCTGCGCGGCCGTCGGGGCGGCGCCGCACGACGCGGGCGAGCACGCGGTCGCCGTGCATGGCGTCTTCGATATTGTCGCGGCCGATGAAGAGATCGCCTTCGACCCGGGGGATGGGTTTGTCCGGGACGACGAAACCGTAGCCGTCGCGATGGGCCACCAGGCGTCCGGAGATGAGATTGGGGTCGCGAGAATGGGCCGGCGCAGCGGTGCGCGCCGCGGGTCTTTCCGCCGCTGCTGCGGGCGCAGTTTCGCGCGCGGCCGTCTTCTGGCCCGCCAGACGATAACGTCCGCCGCGCACCTCCTCGATCTCCCCGCGCTGGCGAAGTTGATGGATGACTCTGGGCAGGAAACGCCGGCCCGTGTGCTGGAGTTCCATGCCGTGGGCGATCTCGCGGATGCTGGCGGGGCGGGAAAGCGTGGCCAGATGAGCCAGCACCTGATCGGCGCCGATGTCGCTCGGGCTGGGTACTTTCTTCGGGTGTGTGAATTTACGCTTCACGGGGCTGGTCCACGACCCACAGGCTACTGGAATTTTCGTGTCGAGGCAAAGTTTGTATTGCGGGTGAGCGTTCGGTGAATGGCCGGCGGAGAGTCTGGCCGGTCCCGATTCGCGGGACCGGCCGCTACAAAATCGGTCTCTTCCGCGGGCTCTGTGCCTGCTCTGTGGAATCACTTCTAGCGCGGAGGCGTGGAAGGGGCGGGAAGACCGAGGATGGCGATTTTGCCGTCGGGCTGGATTTCCAGGGCGGGCGCGTATTCGCCCAGGAGTTCCCGCCGCCACCAGGCGCCTTCATAGCGCTTGGTGCCGGCATCGGTAAACCAGTAGCGATAGAGGACGGTGCGGACGCGGAGCGGCGGCGTCTGGGCAAACGGGTTGCCGGCAAACAGCGCGAGCACGTCGGGCTCGTTCTCCAGGAGGCGCTCCTCGGTCCAGATCACGAAGCGATGGTGGGGCCACGACTCCAGGGAGGCGAACCAGAGGTTCCATTCGAAGCGCGGCTGGTAGGGAGCGTAGATGCCGGGAGCCTTGTAGGGGTCCTGCGGCTTGTAACGGAAGGGGTAGGCGGTCCATGTGTGTCCGTCGAGGGAGCCTTGGAATTCGATTTCGTAGCGCGCGTGGGTCATGACGGCGAATAGGCCGTAGGTGTTGGCGATGCGGAAGGGCGCGAGCAGGCGCACCGGCTTTTCCATCCACGGTGACTCGAGTTGCGGGAATATTTCCCAAGCGAGTTGCACGGTGCTGGCGTAAAAGATCGTGGCGAAGCAGAGGCCGGCGACGGCCATGCGCACCGGCGCCCACTGCCGGCGCCACAGCGCGCGCGGCCCGGCGGGCGCTTCCGCGGCCTCGTCCGGCCGCCCGGCGATCAAGCTCTGGATCGAGCGCGGCAAGATCCATTCGAGCAGGCGATCGTCGAGCAACAGGAAGCCGAGGGAGAGGACCAGATAGTTCAGAAAGGTGTAGTTGGCGCTGAGAATGATGGCGATTTGAAACGGCGTCAGGATACAGAAGCAGGCGATGCGGAATCGCCGCGGAAGCAAAAACATCCAGGCCAGCACGAGTTCGACGGCGAGGGTGAGGAACACGGTGGAGGCATGGAACCAGTGCGGGAAGTGCTGCACGTACCAGCCGATCCAGGTAGGTAGCGGGCCGTTCTGGTAGTAGTCGTCCATGGCCGTGAAGTGGCGCCAGGAAAAATCGTGGCTGGCGAGTTTTACCACGCCGGATGCGAAATAGATTCGAAACCATTCCCATTGCAGCAGGAAGCGGCTGGCGCGCGAGGGCGGGTTGGCGCGCCCCAGCGCGGGCCGCCATCCCGGAGGGGCGAAGAAAAGCGCGAGGAAGCCGGCTTCCAACAGCATGCCGTCGGATTGGTAGTTGGAAAAATCCTGGCCGACGCTGACGAAGGAAAGAAAACAGACGAAAGAAACCACCAGCGCCGCGCGCGGCCAGACGTTGAGCACCAGCAGCAGGGACGCCACCATGCCGGCCCAGCAGAGCAAGGCCATGGCGTGGTCACTCGCGCCCAGCCACAGGAGCGTGGGCGCGTACCAGAATCGCAGGGAGTGCATGGCCGCCGAGACGGCCTGGAGGTAATCATCGGCGGGAAGAATTCCGCCGGGCCCGATCAGGCCCTTGATTTGAAACACCAGGGAATAGAACGCGGAAAAGTAGATGAGCCCGAGGGCGCGGAGGAAAATCCAGCGCGGCCAGAGATGAGCGGGCCGCTGGGTGCCGGTGGGCTCAGGCCCCAGCAGCCATCGAACGGCGGTTTCCAGCCATTGTTCCATCGGCCGCGATTATACAGAGAGCGCCGCGCGAATGCCTTCGGATTTGCGACCCGGGCTTGCGATGCCGGCTGCCGCCGTGGGCTACTGTTGCGGGTACGAGCCCGGCAGGGAGCGGAGATAGGCGATGATGGCCTGGGCGTCCGCGTGATTCATGTGATAGATGTGCATGGGCGGCTGGATGGACAGGCCGTTGGGCCCGATGCCGCGTTCGAGAATTTCCTCACCCTGTTCCTCGGTGTATCCCTGAAAGCCGGCCAGGCCCGGAGCGCGCATGGCCCACTTGGTGGTGGGGTGCACGGGCATGATCCAGATGGAGGCGCCTTGCAGCCAGCGGGACTTGTCGATTTCGCCGCTGGCGTCGCGCGGGGTGTGGCATTCCTGGCACATGGCCACGTTTTCGACCAGGTAACGTCCGCGCTCGATCTGGCTTTGCTGAGCCGGGGCGCTGGAAGTTTTCTGAGCGGGCGGGGCGGAACGTTCGCGCGAAGACAGGCGCGCGGCCCCCGCGGCGAAGGCGACCAAAATGAGCAGACCGAACATCCATCGAAAACGTGCGTTCATAAAGTTTCGATCCTGGGTTGCATGGGATGCGGCGCTCCGCCGGAACAACGGCGGGCCACCGCTCGAACGCCGAAGTATCGCAAAAAGGGCGTTTCGCTGTCCATGATGTTTTTCGGCCCCTGTGCGCGGTTGGAGTAAGCGGGGGAAGGGGATCGCACTGCGGAGGCGCAGAGAACGCAGAGAGAATCGAGAAGAAACGACCGTGCTTGGAAGGCCCTATTTCATCAGTGCGAAAGGCGCGCCAGGGCCCAGCGGGCGTGCTCCGCGATCAAGGCATCGTCGGATGCGGCGAGGCCTTCGAGGAGGCGGGCGATGCGCGGATAGCCGGCATGCCCGCGCGGGACGCCGGAATTGCCCAGCGCCACGCAGGCATTGCGGACCACGCCGCGCCACTTGGCCCGTTTGACGGCGCTGCGGCGGAAGGTGGCGCTGAATTGCTGCGACGAAAGCGAGGCGAGCCATTCCAGCTCCGGGGCGAAGAGAGAAGACCGCGGCGCATCCGCGGGCGTCTCAGCGTTTCCCATGTCGGATTGCGACTGGGCGAGCGCGGCCAGTTCCCTGGGCTGCAACGCGGCGAGGGTTGTGACGGGGGCCTTGCGATTCCAGGGGCAGACGTCCTGGCAGATATCGCAGCCGATGACCGCGCGGCCCATCTGGGGGCGCAGCTCTTCGGGAATCGCGCCCCGCAGCTCGATCGTGAGGTAGGAGATGCAGCGGCGGGCGTCGAGCACGTAGGGTGCCGGGAAGGCCTGCGTGGGGCAGGCGTCGAGGCAGCGCGTGCACGTGCCGCAGAGGTCGGGCGGAGGGGATTGGGCGGGGCCGAGGGAGGGCTCGAGCTCGAGCGTCGTGACGATGACGCCCAGGAAAAGCCACGAGCCGAGGCGCGGGTGGATCAGGCATGTATTCTTCGCCAGCCAGCCGAGGCCGGCGTATTTCGCGGCCACGCGTTCGAGGATGGGTCCGGTGTCGGTGTAGGCGCGGGCGTCGAAGCTTTCGGCGAATTGCGCGCGCATTTCGGCGAGCAGGGCCTGCAACTTTTCCTGGATCACCTCGTGGTAATCGTCCCCCCAGGCGTAGCGGGAAATCCAGCCGCGCGGCGGCGCATCCGCGGTGGCCGGGGGCAATTCCGTCGAGCGGGAGTGCGGCGCGTTGTAATTGAGCGCCACGACGATGAGGTTCCGCGCGCCTTTGAGCACGAGCCGCGGGTGCGCGCGGCGCGGGTCGTGAAGGTACTTCATCTCCCCGGCGTAGCCTCGCGCCAGCCATTCCGGCAGGTGGCGGAGTTCGTCGAAAGCCGCCAGAGCGCTAGCCGGTGGTAGTGTCGAGGGGTTGAGTTCTTCCGGCACGGCCACGACGCCGCACAGTTCGAACCCGGCGGCGCGGGCCTGCTTGGTGATCCAGAGCGTGCGCTCGGCCGGCGTCATGCCTCCATGATGCCTCAGCGGGCCCCGGTAGAAAAACGGTTCCGCCTGGACTTTTACCCGATCGCTACAATTCTGGTGCGGTGCCACAGGTGGGCACGGCGTGCCGTGCCCCTACGGAGCCAGTTGGTTAGCGATTCGATCGACGATGATTTGCACTCGGGCGGGGCCACCTGTGTTTTGCTTGTCACCGCAGCGTGGGATTGCATACAATCACGGGCTGCTCTCATAACAGAGGAGAAGTAGATGAGTCGACGGATCGCCGCAAAAATCACGGGTGTGGCCGGGTACGTGCCGCCGCACGTGGTCACCAACGCCGAGCTGGAAAAGAGGGTGGACACGACGGACGAGTGGATTCGCAGCCGCACGGGGATTCGCCAGCGTCACTACGCCGATCCGGGCATGGGAACGTCGCAGCTGGGGACGGAGGCTGCGAAGAAAGTGTTGGCCGCCACGGGCACGCGGCCCGAGGAAATCGAGATGATCGTGGTGGCCACGGTCACGCCGGACATGATGTTTCCCGCCACGGCCTGCCTGATTCAGGACCGCATCGGGGCGACCAAGGCCTGGGGATTCGATCTTTCGGCGGCCTGCTCGGGATTTGCGTACGCCCTGACGGTCGGCGCGCAATTCGTCGGCGCGGGGACGCACAAGAAGGTTCTGGTGGTGGGCAGCGACGTGATGACGTCGATTCTGGATTTCAAGGACCGCGCCACCTGTGTGCTGTTCGGCGACGGAGCTGGCGCGGTGCTGCTGGAGCCCGCCACGTCGCCGGCCGAAGGCATTCTGGATTTCGCGCACGATGTGGACGGGTCGGGCGGGACGAATCTGTACATGCCCGCCGGGGGTTCGCTCCATCCGGCATCGCACGAGACCGTGGACCAGCGCATGCACTACGTCCATCAGGAAGGGGCGCAGGTCTTCAAATACGCGGTGCGGCGCATGGCCGACATGGCGTGCTCGATTTTGGAGCGCAACGGGTATACCAGCAGCGATCTGGCGCTGGTAGTGCCGCATCAGGCGAATCTGCGCATCATCCGCGCGATGCAGGAGCGGCTGGGCGTGGACGATTCGAAGATTCTGATCAACATCGATCATTACGGCAATACGACCGCGGCAACGATTCCGCTGGGGCTGGTCGATGCCATCGAGCAGAAGCGCGTGCGCAAGGGCGACCTGATCCTGCTGATTTCGGTGGGCGCGGGATATACCGCAGGCGCCATCCTCATGCGCTGGGCCTACTGAGAATTCCGAAGCAGAGGGCGGCTCGGCGGGATGCCGGAGCCGCTCCAGATGGCGCGCTACGGCCGCCGGGGCCACCAGAGCAGCATGAGAGCAATGCCGGTGATGTAGAACGGCGCGGCTTGCGCGGGCGTAGCCCCCAGGAATCGTTGCGCAAATCCGAACAACACCACGCATTCCACCATGACATCGGTCAGAACCGTCCCGCTTTTCCAGCTTCCCAGTGCGTCGCGATCATCGGGTTTGGCCTGAAGCGCGTCGAGCGCCGGCCGAATCTTTTTCGTCCTCACGAACAGAGCGAATCCGATGGCCGACAAGCTGAAGAACCCGAAGGCGAGGGGGAATACTGGGTTGAGAACCCGGGGCGGATGCGGGACGACCTTCTCCGCGACACCGATGTAGAGAACCATTGAAAGCAGGATGGCAGAGTGCAAGACGTGCAGATTCCGAAGAGTGCCCTCGATAGTATTGGCGGGTTGCTGCACGGGCGCGGCCTCCTTGAACTCGCGGGCATTGTGCCGCGCGCGGCGTGAAATGACAAGGGCGCGGCCGCCAGTTGGGTTCGCGGAATTGTGCTTTCAGCGGACAATTTCAGGGATAATGGTCGGCCAGGAGCGAAATCCTCGAAACAGGAGCGACGAATTTGCGCGTAGTCATCACGGGCGGTGCCGGGTTTCTGGGTTCCCATTTGTGCGATTTGCTGATCGGGAAGGGCTGGGACGTGCTGTGCCTGGATAATCTCATCACCGGCGCGGAGTCCAATATCGCGCACCTGCGGCAGCATCCGAGCTTCCGGGTGCAACCGCAGGATGTTTCCCAGCATATCGAGGTGGCGGGGGCCGTGGATGCGGTGCTGCATTTTGCCTCGCCCGCCAGCCCGCCCGACTACCTGAAATTTCCGATTCAGACGCTGAAGGTGGGAGCGCTCGGAACGCATAACGCGCTGGGGCTGGCGATGGCGAAGAAGGCGAAGTTCCTGCTGGCGTCGACGTCGGAATGTTACGGCGATCCGGAGGTCAACCCGCAGCCGGAGAGCTACTGGGGCCATGTGAACCCGATCGGGCCGCGGGGCGTCTACGATGAGGCCAAGCGATTCGCCGAAGCCATCACCATGGCGTATCACCGCTACCACGGCGTGGACACGCGCATCGTGCGCATCTTCAATACCTATGGGCCGCGCATGCGTTTGAACGACGGCCGCGCGCTGCCCAATTTTCTTTATCAGGCGCTGGCGGGAGAGCCGATCACGGTCTATGGCGACGGCAAACAGACGCGGAGTTTCTGCTACGTCTCGGATTTGATCGAAGGCATTTTCAAACTGCTGGAATCGGGCGAGCACGAGCCGGTGAACATCGGCAATCCCCGGGAAATTACGATTCTGGAGTTTGCCGAGCGCGTGCGGGCGCTGGCGGGGGCCGACGTGCCCATCGTCTTCCGGCCGCTGCCGCAGGACGATCCCAAGCAGCGCTGCCCGGACATCACCAAGGCGCGCCGGATTCTGAATTGGGAGCCGAAGGTGGATCTGGAGGACGGCTTGCGGCGTACCTACGAGTTCTTCAGGAAGCAGATGGGCACGACAGGGGCGAAGCCGGAGTAAACGGAACCAAGCCAGGACACCGCAGAGGCGCAGAGAACGCAGAGAGAATCCAGACGAGACGACATCCCCGGAAATCCATCCGGCCGTGGCCCCGCAGGAAGAAACCCGAAATCCTCTGCACGCGGAGTAGCAGGGTGCTGCAAAAGACGCCTCAGGGAACTTCAGGGGCTAAAGCCCCATCACATGTGCAGCACCTATGTCGCGGCTGAAGCCGCGACCCACAAAGCTGTCCGGATTCTTCAGCACCCTGTTAGAGGCCCGGCCGCGTCTTCAGTCGGGCCGGCCCAGGGAGCGGTACTCGAAGCCGTGGCGTTTCATTTCGGCGGGGGACAGGAGGTTGCGGCCGTCGAGAATGAGCGGCCGGGCCATGGCCTGGTGGACGCGGGGCCAGTCGAGGCTGCGGAACTGATCCCATTCGGTGGCGATCAGCAGCGCTTCGGAACCCTCGGCGGCTTCGTACTCCGATTTGGCATATTCGATGTTGGGCAGCACGGCGCGCGCCTTGTCCATGGCTTCGGGATCGTAGGCGCGGACGCGGGCACCTTCTTCGATCAGGCGATGAATGAGATCGATGGCCGGCGCGAAGCGGATATCGTCGGTATTAGGTTTGAAGGCCAGGCCCAGCACTCCAATCTGCTTGCCGCGGACCACCCAGAGCGACTCGCGCAGCTTTCCGCAGAAATGGTCGATGCGCCGGCGATTGATTTTTTCCGCCTCGCGGAGCATGGAGAAATCCACGCCCGAGCGCTCCGCCAGATGCGCGAAGGCCTGCAGGTCTTTCGGCAGGCAGAAGCCTCCGAAGCCCAGGCCCGCGGAGAGGAAGCTGGGCCCGATGCGCGGGTCCAGGCCCATCGCGCGCACGACTTCCTGAATATCGGCGCCCAGGCGCTCGGCGAGGTCGGCGACCATGTTGGCGTAGGAAATTTTCAGCGCGAGAAACGAATTGGAGGCGTGCTTGATGAGTTCGGCGCTGTTGATGGTGGTGACGAGCCATGCGGGTGCGGGACGCTCCGGGCAAGCGGGCGCGTGGACAGGGCACTGGAAGGCGCGGTCGAGAACCGGGAGGTAGATCTCCCGGAGTTGGCGCTCGGCGATTTCGTCATCCACGCCCACGACGATGCGGTCGGGATGCAGGAAATCCGCGACGGCGGTTCCCTCGCGGAGGAATTCGGGATTGGAGGCCACGTGAAACGCCACCTGGCTATTGCGGGCGTAGACCGAAAGGGCGCGTTTCAATTCCTGGCCTGTGCGCGCCGGGACGGTGCTCTTCTCGACCACGAGCTTGGGAGAGCGGGCTTCGGTGGCGATCAGGCGGGCGACATGGTCGATGGCGCTCAGGTCGGCGTCGCCGTCGGGCAACGGCGGCGTGCCCACGCAGATGAAGATGGCATCGCCGGCGGCCACGGCGTCGGCAGGATTGGAGCAGAAGCGCAGCCGGCCTTCCTGGCGCGCCTTGGAGATCAGCTTCTCTAGCCCGGGTTCGTAGATGGGAAGCCCGCCGGATTCCAGGATGCGGATCTTCTCGCCGTCGTTGTCCGTACAGATGACGTCGTGACCGATCTCCGCCAGACATGCGCCGGTGACCAGACCCACATACCCCGTGCCGATCACTGCAATCTTCAATGGAATTCCCCTGTCCGCCGAGCGTGCCCAGTCCCGCCCGCGCGCCCCTTCATTCTGATATAGGCGGATGCACCCGCCAAGCCGATTCTCCGGCCGTACTGCAGGATGGCAGGTTCGTCGGAACGTTCGTACCGGATACTCTTTCCTAACATCGCCTCGGCGATCTTTCCTGCATGGGGCCGTTCTCCCCTATTCTAAGTGAGTCGGCCCATGTCTCAACGCCCCAATCCGGAACTGTCTCCGCCGCCCCCGAAGGGTGGGCGCGGCCCCACCGAGCGCCAGGACACGCTATTGCTGAGCGATGTTCCGGAGGCTACGGCTCTGATGCAGGAGGGAGTTGTGCCGCCGGTCGTCAGCGCGCAGCTTAGCTCGGCGGCGCTGGAGGCCCTGGCCCAGCGTTACGACATCCTGGGCGAAGCGGGCAGCGGGAGCATGGGCAATGTGTACAAGGCCCGGGATCGCGAGACTGGCGAAACGGTAGCCTTGAAGCTGTTAAAGCCGGAAATCGCTTCCGACCAGGCGATGATGGACCGGTTCAAGAACGAACTGTTGTTTGCGCGCAAGATCACGCACAAGAACGTCTGCCGGGTCTACGAGTTCAACCGCCTAGGCGGGATCTCCTACACATCCATGGAGTTTGTCGAGGGCGAGAGCCTGCGCTCGGTGCTGAACCGTTTCGGGGGCCTGCCCTTGCGCAAGGGGATCGATCTGGTGCTGCAGGTGTGTTCGGGGCTGAAGGAAGCGCATGTCCAGGGAATCGTTCACCGGGACCTGAAGCCCGAGAACGTGATGATTGACGCACAGGGCAACGTGAAGATCATGGATTTCGGCATCGCGCGGTCGATGGAGGCGCTCACGCGGATGACCGGCTCGATGGCCGGCACGCCGGCGTATATGGCTCCGGAGCAAGTCGCGGGCAAGCCCGTGGACTACCGCACCGATATCTACTCTTTGGGATTGATCATGTACGAAGTCTTCACGGGGAAACAGGCGTTTGCAGCGGACAACGCCGTGGCGGTGGCCTTGAAGCAGCTGCGCGAATCGCCGCCGCCGCCGCACGAACTCGAACCGAGCATTCCCGTGCCGGTCGAGCGGGTGATTTTGAAGTGTCTGGAGAAGGAGCCGCCCAAGCGTTTCCAATCCATCGGACAACTGGAAAGCGCGCTGCACGCTTCTCCGGCGGTGCCGGCGATTCGAACCACGGTCATGAGCGTCCCGGCGGACCCGTCGGTCGTGGTCCGGCCGCGCCCGCACTTGGAGTTGCCGCCAGCCGAGCCGGAAGAGCAGAAGAAGCGTGTCGCACCAGTGGTGTGGATTTTGCTGGGGGCCTGTCTGGTGATGGGGTCGCTGGCGGGATGGCATTGGGCGCAGCGCGCGAAATTGTTTGACGGGGTAGCTCCGCCGGACCGCGTGTCCGCGCCGAAGCCGCCGGAATTTGCCTTCGAGGTTCCCGCCCCGCCACCGGCCACCGACGCAGCCCCCGCCGAGGATTCGCCGGCGCCCGCCGCGAATGCGGCCGCGGAGCCTGCGGAAAAGAGTTCGCCGGCGCCCGCCGGTGCGGGGAGCCGGCAGGAAACGGCGCCGGTGAAGAAACAACCCGCGGCAGCGTTGAAACCGGCATTGCCAGTAGTGACGCGGCCGCGCGCGGCGCGACCGTCGAGCGAGACGGCTTTGGCCGTTCCATCGCTGGCCGTGGACGACGCTCCGAGCTATCTGCGCGTGGGACGGTTCGAGTTCGAGGAGCGCGCGGATACAGCGGCGGAGAAAATCAAGGGGCTGGGTTTGCCGGCCGTCGTGGTGCCCCGGCGCAATCTGAAAGGCGGACGCTTCTGGGTGATCTTGACAGGACCGCTGGACCCCGACCGGGTGCAGAGCACGAAGGAGTGGCTGCAGACGCAAGGTTTCGAGGACGTCCAGCAAATGAAGCTTCCCACGGTCAATTAGAATCCGGGTGCTACGCCGAATCCGTGATGGGGCGCGGATCGGGGCAGTCAGCGGCGGTTCGAGGTAAAAGCATGGAGATGGAATTCGGAGCCCACAGCGACACCGGTTGCGTGCGCGGGAACAATGAGGACTCCTACGGCGTGGCGCCGGAGATGAGCCTTTTCGTTCTCTCGGACGGTATGGGCGGTCTGGCGGCCGGGGAAGTGGCGAGCCGCCTGGCGGTGGACACGGTGCTGGCGCATTGCCGCGAGTCGGAAGCAAACCCTTTGTTGCCGCTCACCGGGGGATTCCTGGCCGGGGTGTCGGGCACGGCGAACCGGCTGGCCAGCGGAGTTCGCCTAGCGAACGAAGTGGTGCACCGCACCGCGCAACAAAGCGCGGCCGGCGCGTCGGGCGGCATGGGTGCGACGATCGTGGCGGTTCGTTTTTGGGACGGGCGCATGAGCTTGGTGCACGTGGGAGACAGCCGCGCCTACCGGCTGCGGGACGGCCAGTTCGAGCAGTTGACGCAGGACCATTCCTTTGTGGCCGAGCAGGTTCGCCGGGGACGCATGACCCAGCAGGAAGCCGACGACAGCGCGTTGCACAACGTGCTGATCCGCGCCCTGGGCGTGGATGCCGAGGTGGATGTGGATGTGCGGGAAGACATGGTGACGGAGAGCGACACCGTGTTGCTGTGCTCCGACGGGCTCACGCGCGAGCTTTCGGACGCGCAAATCGCCGCCGTGCTGGGAGAAATCGAGGAGGCCGAAGAGGCCGCCGGCCGCCTGGTGGAGCTGGCCAAGCAGGCGGGTGGCGGAGACAACGTCACCGCCATCGTGGTGCGTTCGGCGCTCCGGCCGGCCGGGGCGCTGGCGCGGATCGGGAAATGGTTTCGGGAGTTTGCGTAGAGCGGGGCTTTTGGTAAGGGGCGAATTGGATTTCGTGGAGGAGGGCTGACATGCCGACGCTGGTTCTGAAATTCGGAAACTCGGTGCTCCAGGAAGTGGCTGTGGGATCGCGGGAGGTGAGCATCGGGCGCTCGCCGGACAACGGGCTGGTGATCGACAATCCGGCGGTGTCGCACTATCACGCGCGCGTGTTCCACGAGGAAGACCGGCTGATGCTGGAGGATTTCGGCAGCCTGAACGGGACGTTCGTCAACGGGCAGCGTGTGAAAATGGTGACGCTGCAACCGGGCGACGCCGTGGCGATCGGGAAACACACGATCGAGGTGTCGGATTCCGGCCAGGACGTGCTGGCCACCAGTCATGGAGAAGCCAAACCGGCGGCGCCGAAAATCAACGAGACGGTAATGCTCGACACCAAGGCGCGCCGCGATTTTTTGCAGAAGGTGGCGGCCGTGGGCGAAAGCGCGCAGGTGGCTCCCGCGCGGCTGAAGGTGCCTTCGCTGGTGGTGCGCAAGGGCAAAGCCAGCCGGCGCGAGTACACCCTGAGCGACAAGCTCACGGTGATCGGAAAATCGGCGATGGCCTCGGTGAAGCTGACGGGATGGTTTGCGCCGAAGGTGGCGGCTCAGGTCAGCCGCCGGGACGACCAGACCTACTACATCAGCGCGGGAGACAAGGTGCCCAGCGTCAACAGCTGGCCCATCACGCAGCCGAAAAAACTTTCCCCGGGCGACATCATTACCGTCGCCGGCGTCGAACTGGAATTCGTTTACCGCGACTGAGCGCGCGCGCCCTGCAGGTGGACGTCCAGGAACTGCAACGACAAATTCCACGCCAGGCGGGCCGCCGCCGGGTGATAGCTCGGGCGCGCATCGCAGAAAAATCCGTGGTCCGCATTCGAAAAGTTCACGTTGACGTAGGGCTTTTGCGCCTTGATCAATGCATCCTCGACGGCGCGCGCGTGCTCGAGCGTGATGTGCTTGTCCAGGCCGCCCCAGAAGAACAGGATGGGCGCGCGCAGATCGCCCGCTCGCGGCAGCATCGTCTGCGCGATTCCGCCTCCGTAAAAGGAAATACAGGCCTGCAGCGGCACGGTGGCCGACGCCAAAAACGACGTGCGCCCGCCCATGCAGAATCCGATGCTGGCGATGCGGTCGGGCGAGACCTGCGGCTGGCCGCACAGCCAGTCGTAGGCCGCGCGAAGGTCCGCGGCCTGGCCTGCTTCGGTCAGCGCCTGGAGATGCTGCATGGCCGAGGGAAAATCGTCGTAGCGTCCCTCGAAGCCGGGCGCAGTGCGGTGAAACAGTTCCGGGGCAATCGCCACGTATCCCTCGCGCGCGAAGCGTTCGGTGATGTCGCGGATGTGGGCGTTGACTCCGAACGCCTCCTGAAACACCAGCATCCCCGGGAATTTTCCGTCTCCGGCCGGCCGCGCCACGTAGGCCGCCAGGGACGTGCCGTCCGCCACCTGCAGGGTGATCTTCTCGGTCGCGATGTTCGCCATTTCCATCCTCCGGCTGCCTAGTCCTTCTGCTTCAATTTGAGGCGGCTCTTGTTCTCTTCCAGGAAGGCGCGCAGAGTGTCGGCGGTGTCCAGCAGGCGCACCCACTGCTCGTAATACAGCGTCACGGGGAAGCGGCCGAGGCCGTAGACGCTGACCCCTCCCTTTTCGCCGACGCGGAATTCCAGGCTGCCCTTGGGCCTTCCGCCGGCTTGCTTTTCGAGTTCGGCAATGCGCGCGAGCAGTTCTTCTTTGGTGGGTTCGGCCATATGTGCGTCTCCGTCCGGGAATTGAGCGCCGGGGGAAATCATAGCAGGTTGGGGCGTTGGGGACGAGGGGCGAGGGATGAGGGATGAAAAGAGCAAAACCTGCGGCAACGGTTCGCGCTGGGCGGCTGGAGCCGGAAGAAAAATCCCTCACCCGGGTCACCGGGTGAGGGAGGACGAACCTCGTTGGATCGTCAGGATTCGGTGCTGGCGCGGATTTCCTGCCAGCGCTTGGGGCGCCTTTTAGCGTCGAGAACTTTCTTGCGCAGGCGGATGGATTTCGGCGTGACCTCGACGTACTCGTCGTCGGCGATGAACTCGATGGCTTTTTCCAGGGTCATGTCGCGCGGGGGGATCAGCCGGATGGCCTCGTCGGCGGAGGACGAACGCATGTTGGTCTGCTTCTTTTCCTTGGTGATGTTCACGTTCATGTCGTCTTCGCGCGCATTCTCGCCGACGATCATGCCCTCGTACACTTCGACGCCCGGTCCGACGAACATTTCGCCGCGCTCCTGGATGCCCCAGATGGCGTAGGCCACCGAGACGCCGGGGCGGTCGGCCACCAGCGCGCCCGTGAGGCGCATGGCCATGTCGCCGGCGTATTCGGTCCAGCCTTCGAGCAGGGAATGGATCAGCGAGGTGCCGCGCGTGTCGGTGAGCAGCTGGCTGCGCAGCCCGATCAAACCCGCGCGAGGGGATGCTGAACTCCATGCGCACGCGGCCGGAATGATGGTTGACCATCTTCTTCATTTCGCCGCGGCGGGTTGCCGAGCGATTCCATGACGATGCCGATGAACGATTCCGGGCAATCCACGATCAGCAACTCGAGCGGCTCGATGCGGCGGCCGTTTTCGGTGCGCACGACGATTTCCGGCTTGCCCACCATCAACTCGTATCCTTCGCGGCGCATGGTCTCGATCAGGATGGCGAGCTGGAGTTCGCCGCGGCCGAGCACGCGGAAGGAGTCGGTGGAGCCCATGTCCTCGACGCGCAGCGAGACGTTGGTGAGCAGTTCCTTTTCCAGGCGGTCGCGCAAGTCGCGCGAGGTGACGTACTGGCCTTCGCGTCCGGCGAAGGGCGACGTGTTGATGGTGAACACCATGGTCAGCGTGGGCTCGTCGATGATCAGGGGCTCGAGCGGGGCGGGAGTTTCCAGGCTGGTGATGCTCTCGCCGATCTGGATTCCTTCCACGCCGGCGATGGCCACGATGTCGCCCGCCGCCACCTCCTCGGCTTCGTCGCGGTCGAGACCTCGGAAGGTGAACAGCTTCGTGATCTTGGTGGGCTGCAACGTGCCGTCGAGCTTGGAGATGGCCACTTCGGTTCCGCGCTGGAGCGTGCCGTTGAAGACGCGGGCAATGGCCAGGCGTCCCAGAAAATCGCTGTAATCGAGGTTGGTCACCTGGATTTGCAGCACGCCCGCGGGGTCGCCCGCCGGCGGAGGAATCGAAGCCACGATCTGGTCGAACAGCGGCTGGAGGGTGGTGGAATCATCGCCGATTGTGCGGTGCGCCACTCCGGTTTTGGCGTTGGTGTAGATCACCGGGAAATCGAGCTGGTCTTCGGTGGCGTCGAGATCGATGAAGAGGTCGTAGATTTCGTCGAGAACCGCGGCGGGCCGCGCGTCGGGGCGGTCGATCTTGTTCAGCACCATGATGGGCGGCAGCTTGGCGGCCAGGGCCTTCTGCAGGACGTAGCGCGTCTGGGGCAGCGGGCCTTCGCTGGCGTCGACCAGCACGAGCACGCCGTCGACCATGCGCAGGGCGCGTTCGACTTCGCCGCCGAAATCGCTGTGGCCGGGCGTGTCGACGATGTTGATCTTGGTGTCGCGATAGGTGAGCGCCGTGTTCTTGGCCAGGATGGTGATGCCGCGCTCGCGTTCGAGGTCGTTGGAATCCATCACGCGCTCGACCACTTCCTGGTTGGCGCGGAAGATGCCGCTCTGGCGGAGCATGGCGTCGACCAGCGTGGTCTTGCCGTGGTCCACGTGGGCGATAATGGCGATATTGCGAATCGGTGCGGTCATTTTGGTTGTGTGCGTTGAACTGCGGCCCAATCAGAAAGGGTTACCGTTGCGGTCCGGCAACCCCGGTCTCTTCTGGAAACGCGGTGGAGCAACAAACGCACTAGTAGTTTAGCACGGGCGCGTCGCGCCCGCCATCGCGCAGGGGGTGAAACCAGCCCTTGTGCGCGAAGCCAGGTTGCGTCCGTTGCGGGGAAGAGCGGAAAAGGCTTGGCGCGCTAGCGCACCCGGCGTATGGTTCATGGGGTTCGCGGGGACACTCGCGCGGCATTAGGCGGCGCCAAGGAGCGTGGCTATGACATCGGATGGGTTGTCGGACGGCGGGCTACCACCGGCGGGAGATGCCGGTGGGCTGGGGGCGTTTCATCGACGGATGCACTGGGTCTTTCTGGGGCCTCAGGGAATCCGTTCGGGCTGGCGGCTGCTGATTTTCCTCGGGATTTACGCGGCGTTGGGCGCAGCTCTTTCGGCGGCGATCAGGCATATCCCCGCCATTCACGCCTGGTCGATGGCCCATCGGCTGGGCGCGGGCGTGATCACGCCCGGGGGCTTGCTGTTCACCGAGGGACTGACCGTGGCCGTGCTGCTGCTGAGCGCGGCGGGGATGACCTTGATCGAGCAGCGGTCGTTTGCGGAATACGGCCTGCCGGCCGCGGGCGCTTTCGGGAAGCGTTTCTGGCAGGGCACTGCCCTGGGCTTCCTCATGGTGAGCCTGCTGATGGGGTTGATTGGCGCGCTGCACGGCTTCCAGATCAGCGGCTGGGCGGTGAGCCGAGGCGAGGCCGTGCGCTACGCCTTGCTCTACGCTCTGGGATTTGTGCTGGTGGGCGTCTCGGAGGAGTTTTCGTTCCGAGGGTATTTGCAGGCGACGCTGTCGCAGGGGATCGGATTTTGGCCCGCAGCCGGTGCCCTGGCGCTTCTGTTTGGCGCCCTGCATCTGGGAAACCCGGGCGAAGCAAAGTTCGGCGCGCTGATGGCCGGGGGGTTCGGTCTGGTGGCCGCCTTTTCCCTGCGGCGCACAGGGAGCCTGTGGTTCGCGATTGGCATGCACGCCGCCTGGGATTGGGGACAGACCTATTTTTACTCCGTGCCGGACAGCGGCCTGCTGGCCACTGGGCATCTGATGAATTCGTCGTTTCACGGCCCGGCGTGGCTGACGGGAGGAAGCGTGGGGCCGGAGGGCAGCGTGCTGGTGTTCGCGGTGCTGGCGCTGTGGGCTGCGATCCTGCACTTCCTGTTTCCGGCCAAGCGCGCCGCGCTCTGAAGTTCGCATGGCCGAATCCTTTTGCCAGGTCGCCGCATCTATTCGACACTGCGGTGGTCTTGAACGCGCCGGGGTGACGAAGCCGAACGCCGGGCCCGGCGCCGGTTTGACACGCGCCGGTGTTGCCAGTAGAATCGCGGGATTTGAGTGGGGCTGCGGGCCTCGCCATAGGAACCGACGAATGGATAAGAAGCGGCTGGAATATTACAAAAAGAAACTGGTCACGCGGCGGGAGGAACTGCTGCGCGATATCGCACGCACGCAGCGGGAAGGCCGCGAAGCCGACGAAGATCCCACCGTGGACCTGGCCGACAAGGCGGCCAATTCCTACACCAAGGAATTCCTGTTCGGCCAGACGCACGTCGACCGGTCGCTGCTGCAACTGGTGAACGACGCGCTGTCCCGCATCCGGACCAACTCGTTCGGAGAATGCATTTCCTGCCACGAGGAGCTCCAGCAGAAGCGCCTGGAGGCCGTGCCCTGGACCCGCTATTGCCTGGCCTGCCAGGAAAAGCAGGAGCGCGGAGCCCTGTGAGCCCGCGCCCGGCCATGCCCCTTTTCTCGCCGCTGAATTTAAAGTAAGGTGTCACGGTACCCGTTCGGTAAACGGCGCCTCCGTGATCCTCAAGAGCACGCTCAACGCACTGGCCTCGGTGATGTTCGCGGCGCCCTGCCGCGTCTGCGGCGGGGCGCTGCGCAATGCCAGCCGCATTCCCATCTGCACGGACTGCTTGGAGGGGTTCCACCGCATCACCGGACCGGTGTGCCTGGGGTGCGGCCGGCCGATCACTTCGCCGGTGGCGGCGGAGGCGGGCCATCCGCTGTGCCGGCTGTGCCGCGCGGGCTTCTACGCCTTCGAGCGGGCGCGCAGCTTCGCCGCCTACGATGACGCGCTGTCCGAAGCGATCTCCCTGTTGAAGTACGAAGAGGTGACGCGCCTGGGGCAGTGGTTTGCGGCGCGGCTGGCGGAGACCGTGGCGCGCGAAGGCCTGGAATGGCGCGCCGACGTGGTGGTGCCCGTCCCGTTGCATCCGGAGCGGCAGCGCGAGCGCGGCTACAACCAGGCCGAGCTGATCGCGCGGCCTCTGGCGCGGCGTCTGGGGCTGCGGTTCGACCCGCATCTGTTGGTGCGCACCAAGCCGCGCCCGCCCCGCCTGCTGCTGTCGCGCCGCGAGCGCTGGGAATCGGTGCGTGGCGCCTACGCCACACGCCCCGGGCGGGAAGTTGACAACCTGCGGGTGCTGCTGGTAGATGATGTAATGACGACCGGTGCGACGCTTGATTCCTGCGCGCGCGCCCTGAAGGATGCGGGGGCCGCCGCGGTAGCCGGGTTGACCGTCGCGCGGGTCCGCTCCTGGCAGGTTGCCCCGGGCCCCCTCGCAGGCCGAGAACCCCGAAGCAAACCGGACGGGCGTCACAAGCATCCATAGCAGGGAAGGAGAGTTGCCTGGGCGAGCCCAGGTGGCCCCATGGAGAACCGGCACAAGAGCGGTCTGCGGCCCCGGCCGGACATCGGCCTGAGCGGGGTTGTGCTCGCTCCGCCGGCGGTCCGGCTCCCGGTTTCCGCGCCCAAGCGGATTTCCGTGATGCAGGAACCGGTGCTGGTCCTGAACGCCACGTTCGAGCCCATCAACGTCACGGCGGTGCGCCGCGCCCTGATCCTGATGCTGAAGGGTGTGGCCCAGGCCGAGGAAACCAACCACGCCGAGGTGCACTCGGCTTCGAAGTCGGTCCTGGTGCCGTCGGTGATCCGCCTGTTGAGCTACCGCCACATTCCCCAGCAGAGCCGGGCGCTTTCGCGCAAGAACATCCTGCTGCGCGACCGCAACATGTGCCAGTTCTGCGGCCGGATTTTTCCCGCGTCGGAGCTGACGCTGGACCACGTGATGCCGCGTTCGCGGGGCGGCCGGTCGTCGTGGGAGAATCTGGTGGCGTGCTGCTACGCCTGCAACAACCGCAAGGGCGACCGCACCCCGGAAGAGGCCGGACTCAAGCTGCAGCGCCGGCCGCGTCCGTTCACCCTGCACACCTCGCGGCAGCTGATGCGCCTGATCGGGCATCGCGACGAGAAGTGGCGCAAGTACCTGTTCTACTGACCGCGGCGGCCGGCCGGAAAATAGCGAAACACCCTTTTCGGTCTTCCAGCGTCTAAGTAAGTAAGCAAGCACATCCAGGACACACCCCGGGAAGCGCGGCCGAAATTTCTGGCCCGCTTCCCTTTCCCTTTTTTGCGCCCCCGGCGGGCCGGAGGGCCCCCGCGCCTTCGGGGGCGGGTCTAGTGCAGCCGCGGCCGCAGTCCTTCGGCGAACGTCTCGATGCGGCTAAGCGGGACGATGGCAATGCCCTGGTCCTCGAACAGCCGCGCGACGAACTGGTGGCGGGGGTTGTCGCGCGACGGCTCCACCTCGGTGATGGCGGTGAACTCGGCGTGCGCGGTGCGCAGGCGGATGCGCTCGGCGGTGTAGGCGAGCACTTTGGCCTGGGCGGGATCGCGGCCCAGGGCGACGGCGTGCAGGTAGCCGCGCGTGCCGTTGTAGCGGCAGGCGTAGTCCAGGCGCAGGGGATCGCCCGGGTGGGTGAACTCGTCGACGCGGATGCTGCGTTCGAGATGGCGGAGAATGCGATGCCGCCGGAACACGTCGTTGAGGCGGGCGCGGATCCAGGCCCGCGTGTTTTCGACGATCCCGCCGCGGGCCCACGCCGGCGGCGCGACGTGGTCGCGGAACAGGCGGTCCATTTCGGCGTCGAAATCCCCGGCCAGCAGGGCCCTCTGCGGGCTGAATTGCAGGACGTTGGACAGCGTCTGGCCCAGCTTTTCCAGATAGGCGGCCACTTCGTTCTCGGGGGCGCGCAGCCGCGCGTCGAATTCGGCCGGCAAGGCGCGCAGCAGTTCCTCATCGGCGCCGGGGTGAAGCCGCCGCACGCGGGCGATTTCGCCGGGCTCTTCGACCAGGCGCAGGGCGCGGCGCGGCCGGGCCGGATTTCCGGAGCCGGGGATTTCCTCCAGCAGCACGCCGATGTTGACCCACTCGTCGCGGACGAGGTTGGGGGTGTAACGCAGGACCCGGTAGCGGAGCGTCGTGTATGGTTCCGGCATGGTTCACGTCCAGTGGGGAAAGGGTTGGGCCGACGACTTCCAGGCCGCGCGGATCAGTTCGCGGACCAGCTTGCGCCGCCGCAGGAGTTGTTCGAGCAACTGTTCCAGCGCGTCCATCTGGAAATCGTACCACTCGGGGGGAATCTCGCTGGCGGCCTGTTCGAGCACGCTTGCGGTCATTCGTTCCTCCAGGCGCACGAGCCAGGGCTCAAACGACTCGATCCCGCGCACCGATTCGTAGACGCGGTGGCGCGCGTAGAGCCCGCGCAGGGGCGCGTCGGGAAAATTCCATTCCCCGGCGTTGAAGCAGAAGCCATGGTCGATCAGCTGGGCCTGGTAGCGTGGCTCGCCCCGGGCGCGAAAGAAGATCGCCTGGCGGCCGTTGGTGTTGCAGGTCCATTTGTCGAAGACCAGCGCGCCGCAGAAATCGGCGAGGTTCACCACCTCCCGCAGCTGCTCGTCGGGAAGAAAATCGTAGGCCACGGTCTGCGCCGGCGAGCCCGGATAGCGCGAGCCGAACTGCTGTCCCGGCCGGCAGCGCGCCGTGTGCCGCCCGAGCTGCATCACCAGGTCTTCGGTGTGCTCGATCAAGCTGGCCTGCACCTCCACGACGGCGGCGGCCGGCGTGGGCAGTCCGAGGCGGGCCGCCAGGCGTGTTCCCAGCAATTCATTCACCAGAATGCGCGGGCCCTGCGGGTTGTTCTGGAATTTGACCACGTAGTAGCCCTCGTCCTCGCAACGCATCAGTTGCGACTGGGCTCCTCCGCGCATTCTCCGGATCTGCTCGATGGCCCGCGGCATTGGGCCGTATGCTAGCTATCGAAAGGGGATTACTGCAAGGGGAACATTTCAAATCGGGAAATGGCCGCCGGGCCGCCCCGCGTGGCGCGAGGGCCCCAGGCGATGGCCCACCGCCCGAAAAACGACCGAAAAACAACGCCGGCCCGGAGATCCAAGCAGGAAAGCGCGCCGCCCCACCCGGGCGCCAAGCCGCCGCCAAGCCAGCCGCGCGCCCGTCACTCCGCATGCCGGGGTGCCTCAGCGCCTCTTTCGACGGCCGCCCTTTTTCGCGCGCGCCTTCTTGGCCTTGCGTTTCGGCCTGGCCTTGGCTTTTTTCTTCCGGGGAGCTGCCTTCTTGGGCTTCTTGGCCTTCTTGGCTTTTTTGGCCTTCCGTGCGGGCGCGGATTTGCGGCGAGCTGGCGCCGCCGGAGCAGGGGCTTCCTCCTCGGCGGGCTCTTCCTCGACGATCACCTCTTCGACTTCTTCTTCTACCAAATCCTGCCCCTGTTCCAGCCCTTCTTCTTCCTCTTCGTAGCGGGGCAATTCGTCGTCTTCCTCATCGTGCATCTTGGCGTAAAACATTTCGATCCTCCGTAAGGGCTCTCGGGAAAGGGTTGCACTCCTCGCGCTTATAAACGGAGTGTTGGAAGCTTGTCAAGGTACAAAGAGCCGAAAATTCAGATGGTTACCTGTTGGGCAGGGCATCGGGAGCAGTCGGCAGGACGGCCCCGGCACCCCGTATCTTGTATAGGCTACGTCGGTTAAACCCGTAATCCGAGCGAAAAACCCCCGTTCAGCGCCGGATCGTCAGCACGTCGCCGGCCTGCAGGTCGCGATCGGCCAGAAAGGCGTTCCACTGCCGCAGGGCCGAGACCGTCGTCTGGTACTGACGCGCGATCGAATACAGCGTCTCGCCCGGCTTGACGCGATATTCCAGCGTGGAGGATTCTTCCGATCCGCGCTCGGCCACGCTTTTCATCGCCAAGTGCCCGCGAGAGGCCGGCTTCGCCTCGCCGCGGGAAGCGCCCGGGGGAACACCCCCGGCGTAGATGCGTAGCCGCGAGCCACGCGCCACGTGGCCGCCGCGGATATGATTCCAGCGCTTCAGTTCCTCCACGGTGACGTCGAAGCGGTCCGCAATTCCTTCCAGGCTGTCGTCCCGCTGCACGCGGTAGCGCACCAGCCGCGCCGCCGGAGGCGGGGTCGGCACATTCAGCAGGGAACCGGCCGCCACCGTGGCGTGCGCGTCCAGATGATTGGCCGCCGCCAAGGCCGCGACGGTCACGCGATACTGCCGCGCAATCTCCCCCAGCGTCTCCCCCGAGGCGACGGCATGGAGCCGCCAGCTCGTCCATTTCTCCTCGGGAACCTGCGCGATGTTCTGCTGGAACGTCTTGGCCGCGCCCGCCGGCAGCCGCAATTCAAAGCCCGATTCCTTGGGCGTGAGGCCGTGCAGCAATTGCGGGTTCAGAAGTTGCAGGTCGTCGACGTCGGCGCCCGAGGCATCGGCGGCCAGACGCAGGCTGACCGGATGCAACAGCTGGATGGTCTCGGCCGCCGGCGGCTTCTCCGGATCGATCTGGACTCCGTACAGCGCCGGGTCCTTGGCCACCAGGGCCAGCGCCAGAATAATGGGCACGTAGTTCTGGGTTTGCTTCGGCAGGGCCTTGCGTTTCTGCAGCTCCCAGAAATCGGCGTAGCCGGTGCGCTGCACCGCCTTCACCACCGTTCCGGGCCCCGAATTGTAGGCCGCCATCACCAGATACCAGTCGCCGAACATGGCGTAGAGGTCGCGCATATGGCGGGCCGCGGCGCGCGTCGCTTTTTCCGGATCGCTGCGCTCGTCCACCCAGTAGCTCCGCTCCAGATCGTACTGCTCGCCGCGGAACGGCATGAACTGCCAGATGCCGCGCGCCCCGGAGTGGGAAACCGCCCGCGGCTGAAACGCGCTCTCGGCCTGTGCCAGATAGATCAGGTCCTGCGGCACGCCTTCTTCCTGGAGCACGCGCCGGATCATCTCGCTGTAGCGGCCGGCGCGTTCCAGTCCGTGTTCGACAATGGCCCGGCCGCGCGGGGTGCTGAAAAAACTCAAATACTGCAGGACCGATTGATTCACCGTCAGCGGCAGATCGTGGCGGACGCTGATCAGTTCCTTTTGGGCCTTGCGCGCCAGCACCGGATCGCCCTCCGGCAGATCGATGTCGGCGATTTCATCAATCACCGCGGGTTCGGCCGGCGGCGCCAATTCGTCCTCGCTCTCCGCCGCCACGCTCAGCTCGTCGGAATGCAGCTCCTCGCCCAGCTGATCGAATAATTTCGAAAGCCGCGGGTCGGAGTCGGCCTGAAAGCCGCTCTTCAGGATCAAATCGAGGGCGTGATCGAAATCGGCGGCGGCCTTGGCCGGGTTGCCGGCCTGTTCTTCCTGTTGCCCGGCGTCGAAGCTGGCCTGCACCTTCTCCACCAGGATGTCGATGGCCGGCCGGGGACCCCGCGACGGGGACGCATTCGAGACATGGCGCTCGGGCAGGGGAAGAGGTGGCCTCGCCGCGGCCGGTGGTTGTGCCGCAGCCGGCGTCGGCGCGGCTGCAGGCGGCTGCACGCGTACCTGCTTTGAACCGGTTTCCTGGCAGCCCACCAACAGAAAAATCCCGGCTGCCAGCAGGACCGAACTGGTACCCCTACGCTTCATCAATGGCCTCACGCCCCCACAGGGAATCCTGTACGTTGGAGGCCGGAGGGCAGTTTCTGGTGCCCGCCTGGTGCCCCCGCGTCTGCTTGCAGGATAACGGAAATCTTACGAGGTACTTACGGGCAGCGTCAATGCCCGTGCCGAACCTGCCGTTAACGATATCAGGACATCCAGTACTATTCAGTTTTCGACCACGGTGAGCAGTCTCGTGCCCTTGCGGGGCACGCGGCGTGTACAGCCTTATAGCACTGCGCAAACGGTCCCGCCAAGTCCCCGAAAAGCGGCTTGGACTGGAGACCTAGCGGAGGGCCTGCCGGAGGTCTTCGATGAGGTCCTGGGGATCCTCGAGGCCCACCGAGACGCGCACTGTGCCGGGCTCGATGCCGACCTCGCGGAGTTCCGCAGCCGACATGCGGTGATGTGACGTGTAGATCGGCAATACCACCAGTGACTCGGTTCCTCCCAGGCTGGCTGCCAGGAGAAAGACGCGCACGCGGTCGCAGAAACGCCGCGCGCCCGCCAGGCCGCCCTTGTGGTCGAAGGCCAGCATCCCGCCGAAACCGGTCATCTGGCGCCGCGCCAGGCGGTGATCGGGATGGGATGCCAGGCCCGGGTAGTGAACGCGCGCGACCTTCGGATGTTTTTCCAAAAACTTCGCCACCGCCAGCGCCGAGGAGCAGTGGCGCGCCACACGGACCTCCAGAGTCTTCATCCCCCGGATCATCAGGAAGGCCGCCTCAGGGTCCATCGACCCGCCCAGTTGCACGACGTATTGCCGCACCTTGCGGATCAGCTCGGCGCTTCCGGCCGCCGCGCCCGCCACCACGTCGGAATGCCCGGATAGATACTTCGACGCGCTGTGCACGACGATGTTGAAGCCCATCTGCAGCGGCTTCTGCAGCACCGGCGTGGCAAACGTGTTGTCCACCACCGAGACCAAGCCCCATTCCTGCGCGAACGCCGCGGCCTTCTTCAAATCCACCAGGCGCAGCGCTGGATTGGTGGGCGTCTCGACGTACAGCGCCTTGGTCCGCGGGCTCACCAGCTGTTCGATCCCCGCCAGGTCGGCTTCGACGTGGCGCACGCCGATGCCGTAGCGGGGAAGGATGTCGCGCATCAGGCGGTAGCTGCCGCCGTAGAGCTGCCGCGTGGCGATCAGTTCGTCGCCGGCGCGCAGCAGCGAAAACAGCGCCGCCGAAATCGCGGCCGAACCCGAGGCCGTGACCACGGCGGCTTCGGCCCCTTCCAGCGCCGCAAGTTTTTTCTCCGCCACGGCCAGCGTCGGATTGCCGTAGCGCGTGTAGATGTACGCCGAACTCTTTCCCTCGGCCCAGCGCTTCATCTCCTCCGTGCTGGCGAAGGTGAAGGTCGAGGTGCGCGCAATCGAGACGCCCACCGGCGCGCCTACGTGAGAGCGTTCTTCTCCCGCGTGGATGGCGAGTGTCGCATCGCCCAGGCGTTTTGTTTTCGAAGTTTTCTTCATGGCCTCAGCAGGTTTACGCAATTTCCGCGCCACCGCAAGCGCCAATTTGGAAGGGGGGGCGGGAGCCCGGAAAGGTGGTAGGTCGTAGGGGGTAGGGTTTAGGGGAAAGGGGTGAAGCCGCCACGAAGTAGAAGTGATCCAGACGGACGGCTACAATTATGGCTTTGGACATGAGTTCGGGGCGTGCCGTGCCCCAGAGACCCCGCAGCAGAACTACAAACTGCAGCCAATTCGTACCTACACACTAATCCCTACGACCTACGACCTTTCTCTCACGCCGAAACCGCCTCGCCCTCCTCCTCGGCGCGGTGCGGCTTGTGCGCGGCGATCACTTTTTCGGCCAGTTCATTGGGGACGAAGTCGTAGTGCGAGAACTCCATCGAGTAGCTCCCGCGCCCCTGGGTCATGGAGATGAGTTCGTTGGCGTAGCTCAGCATTTCCGCCAGCGGGACCTGCGCCTTCACCACCACCGATCCGCCGCGGGTTTCGCTGCCGCTGATCTTTCCGCGCCGGCTGCTCAGATGGCCCATCAGGTCGCCCGAGTATTGTTCGGGCGCGTAGACCTCCACGTGCATGATGGGCTCGAGCAGCGCCGGCCGCGCCTGCTTCATCGCCTCGCGGAAGGCCAGCGAGCCCGCGATCTTGAAGGCCATATCCGACGAGTCCACATCGTGATACTTGCCGTCGTACAGGCTCACGCGGATATCCACCACCGGGAATCCCGCCAGATAGCCGCGCTCGGCCGCGTCGCGGATGCCCTTTTCCACCGAGGGAATCCAATTGTGCGGGATGGCGCCGCCGAAAATATCGTCGACGAACTCCACGCCCTTGCCGCGGGGCAGCGGCTCCATGCGAATCCGGCAGACGCCGAACTGCCCGTGGCCGCCGGTCTGCTTCTTGTGCTTGCCCTCGGCGTCAGCCTTGCCGCGAATCGTTTCGCGGTAGGGAACCTTGGGAGGCTTCAGCGTCAGCTCGACGTGATACCGCTTGCGCAGCTTGGCCACGACGACTTCGATGTGCTGCTGCCCGGCGCCCGAAAGCAGAAACTCCTTGGTCTGCGGATCGCGCCCGAACCGCAGCGCCAGATCCTCTTCGAGAATTTTGTGAATGGCCTGGCCGATGCGGTCTTCATCCGCGCGGGTCTTCGGCTCGATGGCGAAGGTGATCGAGGGTTCGGGGACGCGCGCCGGGGGATAAAAGATCGGCGCGTTCTTGTCGCCCAGCGTTTCGCCCGTGGTGGTGTCCTTTAATTTGCTGACCGTGCCGATGTCGCCGGCATGAAGTTCCGGGACGGCCGCGGCCACCTTCCCCTGCATCACCTGGACGTGCTGCAGCCGCTCCTGCGTGCCGCGATTGAAGTTCTGCAGAGTGGCGTCGTTTTTCAATACGCCGGACATCACCTTGAAATAGCTCACTCGGCCGGCGAACGGGTCGGCGACGGTCTTGAAGACCAGAAGCGAGACAGGCTCGGCGTCGGCGATTTTGCGCTCCATCGTTTCGCCCTTGTGATCGGGCGTCGCGTGGCCCGTGGCTTTTCCGCGGATCGCGGGGGAGGGGAATATATCGACCAGAAAATTCAGGATGGCGTCGCTGCCGATATTGTGCAGGGCGGAGCTCAGGAGGACGGGAAAGATCCGCTTGCCGAGGACCGCTTCCCGCAGGCCCTTGATCAGGTCCGGCACCGGGAGCGTGCCCTCGTCAAAAAATTCCTGCATCAGGGCGTCGTCGCCCTCGGCCACCATCTCGACCAGCTTTTCGTGCGCGGTGCGAGCCTCCTCGGCAAGCTCGGCCGGAATCTCCTCGACCTTGGCCTTGCCGTCGCCATCGGGCGTGTAGAGCAGCGCCTTCATGGCCACCAGGTCGATCACGCCGCGGAAACTCTTTTCGGCGCCCAGGGGCAGCTGGACCGGCACGACGCCGCGCCCGAACACCTGCTCGATCGAGGCCAACCCGCGCTCGAAGCTCGCCAGCTCGCGGTCCATCCAGTTCAGCAGGAAGGCGCGCGGCTGGTCGTATTCGGTGGCGTAATCCCACACCTTTTCGGTCACCACCTGCACGCCTGCCACCGGGTCCACCACGATCAGCGTCGCGTCGGCGGCGATCAGCGAAGTCTTGGTCTCGTTGACGAACGTGGAGTAGCCGGGCGTGTCGAGGAAATTGATTTTGGTCTTTTCGGCTTGGCCCGGCGCCTGCCATTCCGCGTAGGCCAGCCCGGTCTGGATGGTGATTTTGCGCGCGATCTCTTCTTCGTCCCAGTCGGTCGTGGCCGTGCCCTCGGCGACCTTTCCCAGCCGAGGAGTCATCCCCGCCGTGAACAGCAACGACGACACGAGCTGGGTCTTCCCCGTGTCGCCGTGGCCTGCAATGCCCACGTTGCGTATCCATTCCGTGCCATAGGATTTCATGGTTCACCTCGATGAAGGATGGAAGTTGGAAATGCGAAAACAGAAAATGGAACATGGGAGACGCGGCCGAAGGGTCGCCGCGCGGGTGGGGTTGCGGCAACGTCCGGGACAGGCATTTCGTGAGGGGATACCGCGGCGTACGATTTCGCGCTGTGCGATGGGACCAGGATCACGACCCCGCCTCCCGGCGGCTGCGTGCGATCGCCCTGCGGAAAACCGGGATGCTAGCACACGGAAGCAGCGCGCTTCAACCTCCCGATGGTGTTCGCACCCGTGCGTCCGGCGCTCTCGCCAATTGCCAATTCTGGCGGAGCGGCCCGGCGCTGTATGACCGCGCCGGCTACTCTTCGCGCGTGATCAGGAGCTGGCGGTAGGCTTCCCGGCGGGTGAGGCCGCGTTCGCGCGCGGCCAGCTTCAGCGCGGCTTTGCGGTCGATCCCGCGTTCGCCCATGATTTCCTCGACGCGCCGCGCCAGCGGCACCGCGCCCGCGGCGCTCCCCGCGTGCAAGGCTTCGCCATCGGGCGGGCCGATCAGCACGACAATCTCGCCGCGCGGCGGTTTCTTCCGCACGGCATCGAGCAGCGTCTCGAGGTGTCCGCGCAGGAATTCCTCGTACAGTTTGGTGATTTCGCGCGCGACCACCGCCGGACGGTTGCCGAGAATTTCCAGCGCATCTTCCAGAGTGTCGAGCAGGCGATGCGGCGCCTCGTAGATGGCCAGGGTGCGGGTTTCGGCGGCCAGCGCCCGCAGCGCCTTGCGCCGCGCGGTGGGCCGCGACGCCAGGAATCCCAGGAACACGAATTCGTCCACGGGCATGCCCGAGGCCGCCAGCGCCGCCAGAAACGCCGACGCGCCCGGCACCGGCACCACGCGAATCCCGTGCCGCACGCACAGGTGCACCAGGCGGTAGCCGGGATCGGAAATGGTCGGGGTTCCCGCGTCGCTCACCAGCGCGACCTGCGCGCCCTGCTCGAGCTCAATCATGATCTCGGGCGCGCGCGTCATTTCGTTGTGCTCGTGGTAGCTCACCAGGCGCTTGGAGATGTCGTAGTGCGACAGCAGCTTCGAGGTCTCGCGCGTGTCCTCGCAGGCGATCAAGTCCACTTCCTTCAGAATGCGCAGGGCGCGCAGGGAAATGTCCTCGAGGTTGCCGATGGGCGTCGCCACCACGTAGAGGCAGCCTTGCCCCGCCTCGCTGGTCGCTGCTTTTGTCTTCGTCTTCGTGGCCATGGTGTCCGGCGGTAGAAAGTCCGCCACTGAGCGTATGCCCTGCCGCGCCTTCTTGCAAGACGCAGCTGCGGGCGCGGCGAGGCCGGGCCCAGAGCCAAATTGACAGCGGTGCCTGGGTCGGATAATCTATTCAATTCCAAGTCAATCGCGAAGGAGCGTTGAATGGCTCAGGGTACGGCGGTAAAGCACAAGAAGAAATCGAAGTCGGTGTTGAAGAACATTCGCCAGACGGAGCGGCGCGCGGCGGTCAATCGCATGAACCGGACCCGCGTCCGCACTGCGGTGCGCCGCATGCGCGCGGCGCTCGCCGCCGGAGATGCCGCCGGCGCCGAAAAGCTGGCCTCGCCGACATTCTCCGAACTCGACCGGGCGATCCGCCGGCGCACGCTCACCGAGAACACGGCCAACCGCTACAAGTCGCGGCTGACGCTGGCGTTGAACGCGCTCAAAACGAAGAAGTAACGCGCCGCATCAATCATCAATGGTTTGACCGGGCGCCCCGAGGATTTCGGGGCGCCTTTTTTATTGCGGTGTCGAGATGCGGCTGAAGAAACAGCAAATTCCTCACTGCTTGGCCGAACGCCCCAGAAACCCGGGAATTCCGGCGGCTAGATCGCTACCGGAAGCGCGCCTCCGGCGACGGTGCGGGAGAGGTGAGGCGCGCAATCAGGAATTCGATCAGCGCGCGCGGATTCGGTTGCGACCACTTCAACTGGCTGTCGGCTTCGGCCAGCGCCACCAAACCGGCCAGCAACTCCTTCTTCGGGATGCGATGCGCGTGGCGGACGGCCGCCTCGGCGCTTTCCGGCCGCATGCCTAGCTGCCGGGCTGCCTGAAAACCGCTGGTGTGCGCGGGCAGTTCGCGCGCTTCGATCAGCTTGCGGTACATCCATCCCAGCGCCCCGACGATTCCGGCGGGCTGCTCGCCTTCGCGCAGGAGATTGTCGAGGAAGGCGAAGGCGGCGTCGCGTTTGCGCCCCGCCAGCATGTCCGCGAGTTGCCACACGGTATTCTTGCGGGCCGCCACGACCAGGGCCTCGACGTCGGCGGCGGTGATGGGGCGGCCGAGCGCATAGGCGGCCAGTTTGTCCAGTTCGATGTGAATCCGCGCGGGCTCGCGATCCACGATGTCCGCGAGCAGCGCGGCGGCCTCGCGGCCGATTTCCGCGCCCAGATCCTTGGCCATCTGCTGCGCGAGCGCCGGGGCGGAGGCTGCGCCGATGGTCAGCTCCACGACCAGGGCCTTGTCCTGCAGCAGCTTGTAGAACTTCTGGCGGCGGTCCAGCGCGGAGGCTTCCAGCAGCAGCACGGTCAGCGGCGCCGGAGCGGCCAGGTATTTCTCGAGCGCTTTGAGAATCCCCTCGCGCGATTCATCGCCCAGTTTTTCGATCGACTCGGCGTCTTCCACCACGATCACCTGGCGCGGGGCCAGCATCGGCAGGGTTTGCGCGCGCCCCAGAATTTCGTCCCAGCCGTCGCCGCGCGCCGATAGCTGCGACACGCCCCATGCGCGCGCGCCCTCCGGCACGCAGGCTTCGATCACTTTGCTGCGGCACATCTGGCGCAGGTAGGAGTCCGTGCCGACCAGCGTGATCGCCGGGACCGATTGCCCGCGCGCCAGGCGGTCCAGAAGTGTTTCCGGAGAGGCGTCCGCCATCAGAAATTCTCCAGCACGTTGGAAACAATGTGCGAGGCCAGGTCGCGCGACATCCGCTCGAGCGCCGGGTCCTGCTGCTCGAAGAAGCTGTTCACGTCGGACGTGATCTGGTACTCCTGCCGGAAGATCATGTCCGGGTTCTGATAGACCGGCTTCTGCGTCTGGTTGTCGACGAGCGTGACCTTGGCGTGCACGGTGACCAGCATGGTCGCCACTTGCCCCGTGGTCGCGTTGAACAGTACGGGCGTGGTGTCGATGGAGAGCACTTCGCCGTGCAGCACGCCGTCGGCCGAGGTCGCCTCCGGCACGATGCGATATTTTGTCCGGGTGATGAATTCGCGGACCACTGCCTCGGTGAACCGCTGCTCGATTCGATAGCGCGTCGTGTCGTTCTGGAAGGCGGGGACGGCGATGGTCTTCCATTCCGACGGCAAATGCGCGGCGTGGCCGGCCACGTGGTAGCCGCAGCCTGCGGCCCCGAGTGCCGCCATCAGAACTCCGCACCCGAGCGCCAGGCGCGCCGCCCGCCTTCCCCCGGTCTTAGTTCGCCGCTTGTGCAACCAGTTCCTCCGCAATGCGGACGGCGTTGGTGGCCGCCAGGCGCAAATTATCGGCGGCGCCCCAGATCCACACGCCCCGCGCGATGTTCGGGTCCGGCTCGATGCGCGCCAGATGGATCTCACTTTCACCCGCCACGCTGACGTTGGTCGGCGCGGCCTCACCCGGCCCGGCGATCTTCACGCCGAGCTTGCCGAACGCCGCTTCCAACTGCCCGGGCGGCACGCCGGCCTCGAATTCCGCGTACGCCGTGAAAGCATACCCGTAAAATACGGGCGCTTGCACCAAATGAATTGCCGGCAGAGGAGCGCGGCCTGCCAGGCAGTCGGCCACATCCCGTGCGACTCCGCTGCGAACCTCGTCCAGGCGGGGACGGCTCTCCGGACCGTAGCTCGCCAGCAGGTTAAACGCCACCTGCTCGTCGAAGACCGGCCGGGCGATCTCGCGGAACGACAACAGACTGGCCGCCTGGCTTTCGAGTTCTTCGACACCGGCCTGATCGCGTTCGGAAACAGGAGGGAAAAGCGTGACAACGATTCGCTGCGGCGCAAATGGAGCGAGGCCCGCGGCAAGCGTGCAGGCAATGATCACCGGCGTGCCCGGCGAGGAATAGGCGACGCTCTTCGGCGATCCATTGCCGCCCGGCGCGGGGAGCAACGGCAGAACCGGGGCCAGCGAGGGGATCCAGGCCAGCACCGGCCCCACGGCGGGAGTGGCCGCGCGCCCGGCAACGGCCAGGGCGCCTGTAAGATCGATAATCGTCGCCCCGGCATGGTGCGCCGCAAGGAAACTCGGTCCAGCCAGGGAAGCGGCGCCGGTAAAGAATGCGAACCGCGCCTTCTCGAAGCTGTCCTGCTCGAGCGGGCGGATGAACGTGGGCTCGCCGCCGGCTTCCGCCAGCGTGCCGGCCACCACGCTCTCATCCAGCAGAAGAATATCCGTGGCGGGGAAATGACGGTCCTCGAGCACCTGCTTCAGCTCTTTGCCGAGGAGCGCGGAAGCGCCGGCAATCGCGACACGATGGGAAGTCCTGGGCCCGGTGGGCATAGCTTAGGCGGGGCGGGAAGCGACGCGGCGGCGCACCACGCGCACCGTGTGCAGTCCGATGCCGTGCAGGGCGTAGGTGCCGGAGAGCAGCAGCAGCGTGGGGCCGGAAAACTTGACGATCGCGCCGATCAGCAGGGCAAACAAAATGACGACCAGCGACGGGCGGCGCCGCGTCCATTGAATATCCTTGAAGCTGAAGTAGCGCACCGTGCTCGACATCAGGACGCCCAGGGCGATCAGCAACAGCAGCCACAGGACGGAGAGCCGCGCGTCGGAAATGGGGGTCTTAAAAAAGTGCACCGTGGCGGCCACCAGGCCCGCGGCGGCCGGCGTGGGCATGCCCACGAAGTAGCGGCTGCTGCCGGGCGCCATTCCCTGGATGTTGAAACGCGCCAGCCGCCAGGCGCAGCAGCCCACGAAGAAGAAGCCGATCAGCCAGGCGAGTTGCGTCAGGTGGAGCGCTTCGGGCGCGCCGCCCGCCGCCAGCGCGCGGACACCCCAGGCGTACGCCAGGAAGGCGGGGGCCATTCCAAAGCTGATGACGTCGGCGAGCGAGTCGAATTCTCTTCCGAAGGAGCTTTCGGTGCGCATGGCGCGGGCCACCCGCCCGTCGAGCGAATCGAAAACGTAGGCGAAGCCGATGGCGATGGCGGCGTTGTCGAAATCGGCGGTACGTCCATCGAAAGTGGCCAGCACCGCGTAATAGCCGCACAGAAGATTCGCCACGGTGAGGGCGCTGGGAAGAAGATAGACGCCGCGGCGCAGGCGGTGGGCGCCGAACAATCCCCGGGGTTCTTCCTCTGAGCCGATCGGATCTAGGCTGTCGAAGTCCATGTCGCCAGAATGCTCTCGCCGCCCTTCACCTTTTGTCCGCGCCGGACGGTCACGTGCGCTTCCTGGGGCAGCCAGATGTCCACGCGGGAGCCGAAGCGAATCATCCCCACGCGCTCGCCGCGGGCCACCACGTCGCCCGCACGCTTCCAGCATAGCACGCGCCGCGCAATCGCTCCGGCGATTTGTTTGAAGACCAACGCGCCCTGCGGCGTTTCCAGCGAGATGATGTTCTGTTCGTTTTCACGCGAGGCCGCCGAGCGCCACGCGGCGTAGAACCGCCCGGGGTGATAGACCACCCCCGCGATGCGGCCCGCGACGGGCGCCCGCTGCACGTGGACATCCCAGATCGACAGGAAGATGGTGACGCGGTGGCCCATCTTCGCGTCCAACGGCTCGTCCACGATCTCGATGATGTGGCCGTCGGCCGGCGAGACCACCGCCCCTGCTGCCGAAGGGATGGCGCGCTCCGGGTCGCGGAAAAAGTAGAATACGAAAAGACCGAGAAAAATCAGGATGCCCGCCGGCCATTTCCAGCCCAGCGCCAGGCACACCGCCCCGGCCGCCAGCGGAGGGATTCCAAACTTGTAGGCTTCCTTGACCATAAGGGCGCACGCCCGCTCTCCCTCGGGCAAAAACTGTCTCCGGCACGGTCTCCAGATCGCGTGGCTCTCTCATTTTAATGTGAGCCGTGCTCCCAAAGAACGTGTGCGGCAAATCGAGATTCTTTGTAGGTCGCGGCTTCAGCCGCGACATCTAGCGCACAAACTGAGAACGGCTTTAGCCGCTGAAGTTCCCTACCGCGGCGTGCCACATAGACCCTGAAGCCGCACTGCATCCGCTACGGGATGTTCGCGGACGCACCTGCTCGAAGACACCGCTATTGTACGATAGCTAGAAAGCTCCGGCGGGACCTCAGTGGCTTGCCATCTGATGATGGTGAGCGACCATCCACTCCATGCGGTCTTTCAGCTGCAGCTTGCGTTTCTTGAGGGTGGCTTCCTGAACCAGATCGTCCAAGCTGCGGTAAGCCGACTCCAGAATCTGTTCGAGTTGGGACTCACAGCGGGAGTGCTCTTCTGCCAGACTGCGAAATTCCGGATCGTGTGCCAACAGCGACTGCCGCACATCCTCGTTTGAATTCGGCATCCGTTCTCTCCTGGTTGGAGCGGGCGTTCACATGGCTGTAACAATTACCACAATCCGCTCCCGGAGCCAATAGGCCGGCGTGCCATTTTTGCCATGCTTCCCCCGTCACAGGTGCGGCGCCATCTCGGCGAAGCCGGCGGCCGCCGCCTTGCCGGATTTTCTTCCCCAAGTCCAGTAGAAACCCAGGTAGGCGTAATTCTCGGCTTGGCCAAAGGCCGTGTGGCCGTAGCTGAACAGCAATTGAAAGCCGGGATTGCGGAAATAGTAGTAGCCGCCCACATCGACCATGGTGGCGGATTTCGTTTGCGCGGTGGCCAGGCCTTCCCCGCCGTGCGAGAAAATCTCCGTTCCCAGCGTCAGTTTTTTGCCAATGTTCCGCTGGACGAGCCAGCCTCCGTAGGTGAAGTTCCGGAAGCCCGGCGCGTCGTTTACGTTTTCGCCGACTCCGCCGTAGGTCGTCCAGGGACCGAAGCTTTTCTGGAGCCAAACGGGCAGCTTCGCCCATCCCTTTCCGACCCCCAGGCCATTGTTGGGATTGCCGGTGGGCGCCTCGAACATCGGAAACACGCCGATCATCGGGCGATGCTTGGTTTCCTGGACGAAGCGGTACTTGACGCCCAGCTCCACGTCGCCCAGGCCAAACGCATTCGGGCCGGCTCCCAGAGGAAGGAGACTTGGATTATTGGCAGGCAAAACTCCGGCCGCCGGGATCACGATATGCAGGTGAACATTGGGGAGGGCGCCCCAGTTGAATTCAATGGCTGGTCCGGTCGTGCCCGTCCCGAGGGCCGTGCCGTCCGCGGCTCCAAACGCATAGAACTCGTAGTGATTGAAGTCGATCGGTTGAGGATCATCGGTTTGAAAGGGCGGCCCGGCCGACGCGACGGCCCCAGACAGCAGAGCCAGCAGCAACCCGCACGCCACCTTCTTCATGATTCGCCACTCCGGAGAAATATCGAACAGACGCTAGAAAGAAGCGATCAACTCCGCGGAGAGCAGCCGCGCCTTCTGCGCCAGATTCCGCGCGCGGGCCCAGTCGCCGTCCTTGCCCGCACTCTCCGACTGCGCCATAAAACTGTTAATCTTTTCGACGAGGTCCTGCTGGGCGGCGCTGAACTGCCTGCCGCTGGCCTCCTGCAGGTTCTTCTTGGCGACATAGATGTCTTCGTCGGTCTTGCGCTGGTAAGCGGCCTGATCGCTGGGCGACAGTTGTGGGGAAATCAGCGGCGCGGCCGGGTGCGCGGGCTCCAACGCCGTATCCACGGGAGCTTGTCCGGACGCGGGCTTGTGAAGCGCAGGAGGCTTCGCGGCCGGAAGGGGCACCTGCGCGGGCGTTGGGGTTTCCGCGAGAACCGGCGGCGCCGCGGCGGTTTCAACAGGCGGCGTGGCGTCGGTGTCCGGTGCCGTCGTCATGGGCCGGGCCGCTGTGTCCGCCGCCACAGGCGCCGCGGCCGGCACCGCTGCGTGCACATTCTTGTTCGTGCATCCTGGCGCGGCGAGCGAAACTCCGCAGGCCAACAGGACAACAACGGTGCGCGCGTGGATGAGAGGGTAGCTGCGCATTTATCCTTCTTTCGCCGCCGGCGGCTGGCCGAGGTCACGCACCCTGGTGGTCCGTGCCTTTGACACCGGCGCCAGGGGAAGTTTGACGCGGAACGTGGTGCCGCGCCCGGGCTGCGACTCAAATTCTATCCGGCCGCTGTTCAATTGTACAAACCGGGATGTATTGGCCAGTCCGATGCCCGTTCCTCCCGGCCGGGTGGTGAAGAACAGCTGAAAAATCTTCTTCTGATCCTCGGGCGGAATTCCTCGTCCGGAATCTTCGACGGCGATGACCGCCTGTTCGCCGCTGCGCCGCAGGCGGACGGTGATGCTCCCGCCCGGATCGGTGAACTCGCTGGCGTTCAGCACCAGATTCAGGACCGCCTGATGAATGAGCTGGCCGTCCGCGCGCACCGGCGGACAATCGGCGGACAAATCGGCCCGCAGCTTCAGGCCCGCTTTGGTGACCGCCGGGCGCGCGGTCTCCAGAACGTCGCGCAACAGTTCCTGCAACCGCGTCTCCTCCAGCTTGAGTTCCACCGGCCGCGTGAAGTTGAGAAATGTCTTTACGGCGCGGTCCAGCCGCTCGATTTCGCTATCGAGCATCTTGACCGCCTGCTGGGGCTCGGGAGCCGCGGGCATGTTGCCTTTGAGGACTTCCAGCCACAGGCGCATCGAGTTGAGCGGATTCTTCACCTCGTGCGCGACGCCGGCCATTTGGTGTCCCAGCAGCCCCAGGCGCAGGATTTCCTGCACGTCGCGCATGCGTTTGCCGATGCCCGCGATCTTGGTGCTGACCGCCCCGAGTTCGTCGCCCCGCGCGACCGCCGGTTCGGCATCGAACTGGCCCGCGGAAATCCGGTCCAGCTGGTCGGAGATGCGGCTGACGGGCGCCAGCGATGCGCTGCTGACGGCAAACGCCAGCACCGTCGACAGCAGCACCGATCCCAGCGCCCAATAGCCGGCCGACTGCAGCCCCGGCGTGATCTGCGCGCGGATGAATGTGGAGGACAGTCCCACGCGAATGTCTCCGAAGGGCGCCTCCTGCAGCTCGAAGGGCAGCGAGAATTCATAGATCTGCGACGGGCCATACAGCTCGCGCAATTGCTGGAAAAATCCCGCGCGCGCCAGGGAGTTGACCGGCAGCCGTGGGGCCATCTTCCGGTCTCGCAGCGACGCGTCGCTCGACATCAGCACCACACCCTGCGTATCGCTGATCGTGATTTCATAGATGGTGGGAGAGATTCCCATGTCCGATTCGATCAGGGAATTCAACGTGCTGCTGTTGTCGAACACATGCCGGACGTACTCGCGCATGTCGGCCGGGTCCGTCGAGGCGGGGGCTTCTCCTCGCTGGGCGGCTTCTTTCAGCGCATTCCCGCACGCATCGTACACCTGGTGGGCGATGAAATCCGCGTTGTCGCTCGATTGCCGCAGGGTCTGCCGCGTCAGCCGCGCCAGATACAATGTCGAGACCACCGCGACCACCGCAAGGACCAGCAGCGAGGTGGCCAGCGTGAATTTAGTTTTCAGGCTGAGACGCATGGCTCCGCCCCGCCTCGTATTCTTTCAGCTTGTTGTGAAGGGTCTTCAAGCTGATGCCCAGCAGTTCGGCCGCGCGCGTCTTGTTCTGGCCCGTGCTCGCAAGCGTCTGCAGAATCAGCTCGCGTTCGGCGTCGTCCACCGTGGTGCCGACCGGAAAGCGCAGGCCGGCGAGTCCCGCCGTGGCCACGGCCGGCGCGCGCCCGAATTCCGCGGGAAGATGTTGGCGCCCGATCGTGCCGCGTTCGGCGGCGATTGCCGCGCGCTCCAGCACGTTGCGCAGCTCGCGGATGTTGCCGGGCCAGGGGTAGGAGCGGAACATCTCCAGGACGTCCGCGGCGGCTCCGGAAACCTTCGTGCCATGTTTTTCCGAAATCTCGCCCAGCAGATGCTCCACCAGCAAAGGCAAATCGTCCTTGTGCTCCCGCAAGGGCGGCAGGTGAATGTGAAACACATTCAGCCGGAAGTAGAGATCCTGGCGGAGCTGGCCGGCGGCCACGGCCTGCTCGGGATTCTTGTTGGTCGCCGCCAGCAGGCGCACGTCCACGGGCGTCTCGACTTTGCTGCCCAACCGGCGGACCGTGCGATCCTCGAGCACGCGCAGCAGTTTGGCCTGCGTGGGAGCGGGCATCTCGCCAATTTCGTCCAGCAGCAGCGTGCCGCCGTGGGCCAGCTCAAAGCAGCCGATGCGCCGCTCGGCCGCGCCCGTGAACGCGCCCCGCTCGTGCCCGAAAATCTCGCTTTCCATCAGCGATTCCGGAATGGCCGAGCAGTTGATGGCGATGAACGGCCGGGCCGCGCGCGGCGACAGCATGTGGATCGAGCGCGCCACCATCTCTTTGCCCGAACCGGTTTCCCCGGTGATGAGAACCGACGCGGTGGACGGAGCCGCCATTTCCACCTGCCGCATCACCTCCTGCATCGCGCTCGACGAGCCGACCAGCGTCCCCAGCTTGCCCGCCTGGCGCAACTGCCGCGTCAGCGCGGCCACTTCCTGCTGGTCCCGCACGCGCCCGAACGCCCGGTCGAGCAAGGCCCGCAGGACCGGCGGCTTGAGCGGCTTTTCGATGTACCAGTAAGCGCCCGCGTCGATGGCTTGCACCACGCGCTCGTCGCTGCCCCGCCCGGTGATGATGATCACCGGAATGCGCTGGATTTCTTCGCCCAGATGGCGCAACAGGTCGAGCCCGTTCATCCCCGGCAGTTCCACGTCGGCCAGTATCACATGCGGGTGAAATTCGGGAAACTTGGCCAGCGCCTCTTCCGCCGTGCCCACGCCGAGCACCTGGTAGCTCCACTTCTGGAGCAGGGCTTCGTAGCCCTTGCGGGCATTTTCCTCGTCTTCGACGATCAGGATGCGTTGCAGAAATGGAGCGTCAGGGGCCATCGAAAACTCAATCTACCAGCAGTCTGCGGGAATGCCAAGCGATTGCCCCGGCCCCGCGCGTCGCGCCGCCCAAGCCCAGACAGACGCAGGCGCATCTCATGCGGTCCTGACTAAGGATAGTTGGTTGCAATCCCATTCCCGATTTGACTCCAGAATCTCTTCCCGATGTTGTACTGCGTTGAATTCACATATAGTTAAGCGCCTACGTAGTTTTACGATCTTGCCATGAGTTCCATTTCGGCACTAGATTGCCTCCTGTGAGGCTCGATTCCCGTACAGTAAGCTGTTTTGTTTCAACCGTTGACCTGTCCCCATTTGGTGCCTGTCTTGCACGCTGATTTCTGAAAAGGGAAATGAGGAGGAGCCATGGCTGCCAGCGGAGCGAGTACGGCCTTGGCGGTGGACGGCCGACGGCCGTCACCGTCCTGATTGTCGACGACGAAGATGCCACGCGCAACTTGTGCCGCGAGGTGGTGGCCGAAGCGGGCCTGCGCCCGCGCGTGGCGGCTACTACGGAACAGGCCCTGGGAATCCTCGAGCAGTATCCGGTCGACATTGTCCTGACCGACTTGCGCGTGCCGCAGCTCGGGGGCCTGGAGCTGCTCAAGCGCATCCGGGAAACCTATCCGCAGACCGCGGTGATCGTGCTGACGCAGTACGGCACCATCGAGAGCGCCGTGGAGGCCACGCGCATGGGCGCCGCCGATTACGTCACCAAACCGTTCCACGTCCCCGAGCTGCGCACCAAGCTGGAACGCGCCGTGCGTTCGCTCGAGATCGATCAGGAAAACCGCGTGCTGCGCGAACAGCTCCGCACCCGCCCCGGTTTCGGCGGCCTGATCGGAACTTCCGCCAAGATGCAGCGCGTCTACCGCCTCATCGAGAAGGTGAGCCAGCACAATTATCCCGTGCTCATTCTGGGCGAGAGCGGGACGGGGAAGGAACTGGTGGCGCGCTCGATTCATTTTATGGGGCCGCGGCGCACCAAGCCGTTCGTGCCGGTGGATTGCTCCACCCTGGTCCCCACGCTGATCGAGTCCGAGCTGTTCGGCTACGTGAAGGGCGCGTTTACCGGAGCGGTGCAGTCGAAGACGGGCCTGATGGAAGCGGCCGGCAGCGGCACGCTGTTCCTGGACGAAATCGGCGACCTGCCGGTGGACTTGCAGGCCAAGCTCCTGCGCGTGTTGCAGGAAAAGGAAGTCAAGCCCGTGGGTTCCACCGACCGCATCCCCATCTCGACGCGCATCATCGCCGCCACCAATCGCGACCTGGAGAGCAGCGTGCGCCAGGGACAATTCCGGCAGGACCTCTACTTCCGCCTCAACGTCGTGCAGCTCAAGCTGCCTCCGCTGCGCGAGCGCAAAAGCGACATTCCCCTGCTGGTGAACTCCTTTCTGGAAAAGTTCTCCGATTCGCACGGCAAGGTGCGCACGATCTCCGAGGAGGCCATGGCGCGCCTGCTGGCCTACGATTGGCCGGGCAACGTCCGGGAGCTGGAAAACGCCATGGAGCGAGCCGTGGCGCTGGGCTCCGGGCCCATCCTGCACGCCGGCGATCTGCCCTCGAACCTCCAGTACGGCACCGGAGACCGCATGCCGCAGACCGACGAGCTGCTTCCCCTGGAAGAACTCGAGCGCCGCGCCATCTTCCGCGCCCTGCGCGACGCCGGTGGAGACAAGCTCGCCGCCGCCCGCCTGCTCGGCATCGGCAAAACCACCCTCTACCGCAAGCTCAAGCAGTACGAGGCCGAATCGCAGTCCCATTCCGGCTGACGCCGGCGGGTGAATTTCCGGCTCGCCGGCTGGCCGGGTCGTGCGCCCATCACCATCACCCAAAATCCGATCTCTCCCATTTCGCATCCGGAATAGTACCCACCGCCATTCTGTGCCCTATTCAACAATAGCTGCTACGAGAGCTTCTCCTCGTTTGCCGGATGGAACGCCGAAGGCCTGCCGCTACAATTAAGATTGCCGTCTCGCCCCGCAAATGGCAGGCGTTCACTACAGGAGGATCTCGATGAAATCCCGGCAACTGCTGGCCGCTTTGGCTGTTTTCGCACTGCTCTCAGCCCCGCTCTCCGCTCAGTGGGGCGTCCCTCGGAAGGTTCCCAAGGTATTGGAAGTCCGGTTCGTGAACGGCGAGCCTGCCTGGCGCGAACTCCCGGTTCGGGCGGACTTCCAGAAAAACTACGACAAGGTGTGGCAGACGGCCGTCAACACCATCCTCGAACATAACTTCGACATCGCCACGATGGATAAGGAATCCGGCTATTTCCGAACTCTTCCCAACTCCAAGATCGTCAACCTCCAGGGCAGCTGGACGTACAAGATTCAGATCAGCATCAAGCTGGTGTCCACTCCCGCCGACCCCAAGGCCGATCCACCCGTGCCGGCCTTCGTCCAGAAGGTCCGGTTGCAGGTAAACGGCGAAGCGATCTGGCTGGACCGCCGGGGCGCGGTGGGCGCGGACTTTCTCGGCTACGACCAGGTGATGCTGCAGAACCTGTTTGACGACCTGCAAGCGAAACTCGGCGGCGCCTGAGATCCTCGAGCGGCAATCCGCCGCAATTGGGAAGGCGTTTTCCCGCCGGGCCTGAAGCGGCCGGCGGGGCGCGCTACTTCTGTTTGGGCGGATACTTCTCGCAGGCTTTCTTGACCATGTCGCCGAGCTTGCCTTCGATCTTGGTGGCGTCGCTTTTTTCCTGGCTGGTGATGGTGCGCCAGACGAGCGAGCGGGTGCTGGGGTCCCGCAGGTCGATCACCAGAGTTCCCTCGGCGTACGGCACGCGCACCACGCGTGTGCCGCGGCCCCACCATCCGGCCGGGTACGTCTCGGTTTCCATTTTGCGCGCCGACCCGAGCCGGTAGACCACGTTGAGGTCGGACGGGCCGGAAACCATCACCAGGCCCCTGGCCGCGAGATCGCGTTCGATGTCGGCCTCGATGCGTTTCTTCACCAGTTCGCTGTTCAGGGCGGGATTCTTGCTGTTCAACTGGCCGCTGCGGATGGCGAACGTCTTGTACTTGCTGAAGTCGGCGGCGCGGTCGAATTCGACGGTGACCTTCTGCGCCAGCGCCCCAGGCGAGGCCAGCAGGCTCAGCAGCAGCATTTTCATTCCGTGCGACCTAAGGCGTGTGAACAGTTTCCGTGTGTGCGCTCGTTTGAGGTTTCCCATCGGCGGCCTCCGGGCGTTGCGCCGGCAGTATAGCAAGACTGCTGAATGTTTCGCGCCATCTGCGTGCGGATTGTGAGGAGCAGGTCAGGGGTTAACGGGCGTTCTAGGTTGATTGTTCAGGTTCGCTTATTCAAGCGCCTTCAACTTCGCCAAGGTCGCATCCGCATTCTTCTTGATTACGGGGGCCGTCGTTTTGTCGCGCATCTCGGTCACGTAGCGGATCGCCGTATCCACAGTGATCCAGATCGCAGGTTCGCATTGTTTGATCCTCCACTCTAGCGGCCCCGTAACCTCTCTTGTTTGCCCGTTATGACCCAACTCCCAATGCTTGTCGGTAAGAACAAGGTCGTACCAAATGCCCGCCTTGGGGGTCAACCCGGACGGAACAAGATGCAGTGTCGAGTCGAGCCGCCCCTCGGGTTCAATTCCCACTGTAACCCGGGCCGTGGTGCCTTTGATTTCCATTGGGCGATCCCAGACCGAAAAGTCTTTGTCGATGACAAAAATCTTCTTGTTCTGCGGTGGAGGAATAGGGCGTACGAAAAAATTGGCAGCTTTGTACCAACCCTCGGTGGTCAATCGCCCCCCACTCACCTCGAACTGGAAGTAGTCCTCGACCACATCCTTGGGAGACTTCGGTGGCCTGGTTGGTGCCTGAGCTTCCGCCGACACAAGCGTTGCCCCTAGAGCCAGTACGAATGCGAGTACGCACTTCATCTCCGATTCTCCTTATCTCCCTCAGACGGGTGGCCAGCCCGTTTGCAATTGTGCTGTTGACGAACGCTCACGGCCGAATGGTACCACTGCTGTATGTCAACTCTGAGTGACGGGATTAGGTTTTTCGGGTGGCCGATCCTTCCGGTTTTCGGAAGGGTCGGGGTTTCGACTTCTTCTCTTCCTGCGACCAAAGGATTTTCGCGGCACCGTTTGCGACCTACGACCTACCACCTACCACCTACGACCTACCACCTACCACCTACCACCTACGACCGTCCTCGAACCATTCCTAGACAGGGAAGGCCGAGCCTCCCTGCGTATCGAAACGGGAAGCCCGGCTTCGTCCCCCGCTCCGGACTAATTCCCAAGTCACTGAAATACAGGCACGTAACTGCATCCGCCCTGCTTGGCCAAGCTTATGCAATGTGATTTGCATGCGTGATTCACGCAGCCTCGCAGGAATGCCGCACGTCCCGAAAGGGATGCGCCGGGCCCTCGAATATGCGGTCGCTCTGGGAATCGCGCTGCTGTCCGCCTACTGGATCGTGCAGGGGCATTGGTAGGGGCAATGAAACATCTGGATAGCGTTGCCGCACCGCCGGTGGCGAATCCGATTCGCGGGTCGCGGGGTTCGCCCGGGCATGCGGCGGCGCGCGCCCCGGCCCTGGCTCCATTTCCCGGTGAGGCTGCGTTCCAGGCCGTCTTCGACTCCAGCGCGGAGGCCCTGCTGGTCATCGACTCCGCCGGCGGCATCCAGCGGGCCAACCAGCGAGCGCGCGAATTGCTGCGCCTCCGGCAGGCGGATGCGCGGCGCGCCGGTCTGGAAGAGGTCCTACCCGGTTCCGCCGCTGCGCAACTGGCGCGATGGCCCGGCCGGCCCGCGGTTGTTCCGCAGAGCGTAGAGGTATCGCTGGCGAGCGGTTTCCCGATTCGCGTCACCTTGCGCGCCGTCCTGCCCGGCACGCAGCACCTTCTGCTGTGTCTGGAAGACGGCTCGGTCGTGCAGCGCGCGGAGGCCATGTGGCGCCAGGTCGAAGCCGAACTCCGCGCCGTGCTCGATTCCGTGCATGCCGCCATCATTGTGTTCGACCCGTCGGGCCGGGTGCGATTTTCCAGCGTTCGGATTGGGCAGCTCTTTGGGCTCGAGGCGCGGCAGTTGGCCAAAATCACCCAGTACGAGGAGTTCCGCGAACTGGTAGCCAAGCGCTTCCACGACCCCGAAGCCTTTGCCGCGCCCTGGAAATCGTTCGCGCAGGGCGGCGGAGAGCCCGGACACGACGAACTGGAAATTCTGCGGCCGGCGCGCCGCGTGATCGAGCGGTTCACGCGGCCGGTGGTGGACTCCCGGAAACGTTCGGTAGGATGGCTCGAACTCTATTCCGATGTCACCGGCGAGCGGCGCCTCCAGTCGAAGATGCTGCACACCGAAAAGATGGCCGCGCTGGGACAGCTGGTCTCCGGCATTGCGCACGAACTGAATAATCCGCTCACCTCCATCATGGGTTATGCGCAACTCCTGCTCGGCCACGGCCTGGCCCCGGCCCAGCTCGCCAAGGCCCGCAAGGTATATCAGGAGGCCGAGCGGGCGCGCCGCATCGTGAAAAATCTGCTCTATTTCGCGCGCAAGAATAAACCCGAACGCACCTGCGTGGACGTGAACGAAGTCGTCGAGCGCACCCTGGCCCTGCGCAGCTACGAACTCAAACTCGAAAACATCGTTGTCGAATGCGACCTGGCGAAGGCCCTGCCCCAGACCCTGGCCGATCCCTATCAACTGCAGCAGGTGATCCTGAACCTGGTGGTCAACGCCGAGCAGGCCCTGCTGGAGGGGCGCGGCCAGGGACACGTCTGGATCCGCACCAGCCACCGCGTCCTGGGCGCGCCCTATGGGCCCGGCGACCGCCTGCTGATCGAGGTTTCCGACGACGGCCCCGGCATTCCATTCGGCATCACGTCCCGAATCTTCGACCCGTTCTTCACGACCAAGCCCCCGGGCGTGGGCACAGGGCTCGGCCTCTCCATCGTCTACGGGATCGTGCACGCGCACGGCGGGGAAGTGACGTTCGAAAGCCAGCCCGGCAAGGGCACGAAATTCCTGGTGGAACTGCCGGTGGTGGCTCTCCCCGCGGCGAAGGAGTCCGCCGCTGCGCCTTCGCCAGCCCGCCGGGCCCGAACCTCGCATCCAGGACGCATTCTGGTGGTGGAGGACGAGCCCACCGTCGCGCAGTTGATGGTGGACGTACTCCGGGAGGAAGGACATCAGGTTGAAGCGGTTCTCGACAGCCAGGCAGGTTTGACCAAGCTGTCCCGCGACCGGTACGACCTGGTGATCTGCGATCTGCGCATGCCGCGGCTGGACGGGATGGCGTTCTACGAGGCGCTGACGGTCGCGGGCAGCCCCATGCGCCACCGCATCTTGTTCACCACCGGCGATACGCTCGGCGCGCGCACGGTCGAATTCCTCGACTCCCGGCGCCTGCCGTATCTCGCCAAGCCCTTTCTGGTCGAGGAACTGAAACTTTCGGTGAACCATCAGCTGGATCGCGCCGGCAACCAAGCGCCCCAAGCGGATGCCGAAGCGAGGAGCTAAACGACCATGGACGCTGCCGCAAAGAAAGTGGTGATCTGCGCCGGGGGGGGCGCGCTGCTGGGGGTCGCCGACACCGCGCTGGCACAGCGCATTGCCCGCGAGGTCGAGCGCCGGGTGGCAGCCTCGCCGGTCACGCTGGTGTCCAGCCTCGCGCGGGTGCGCGAGATGGCCGGCCGCATCGCGCCGGAAGCCATTCTGCTCGACGACGAACTCCTGAAGGGACAGCCGCTCGCCGAGGCGCTGCGCTATTTCGCCGCCATTGCGGGGGTCATCTTGCTGGCGCCGCTCGAGCGGCAAGCGGAAGTGGCCAAGCTGCCGGCTGCCGGCGATGTCGAATTCGTGGCCCGCGCGGGAGACTTTGTCCCTATGGTGGCGGCGCTGATCGAGCGCCGCTTGCGGTGGGCAGAGAAGTCACAATCCATGTTCCGCCCGCCCTGGGTCCATGAGCCCGACGATCTCGGCGCGATCTTCCGCCACGAGATCAATAACCCGCTCACCGGAATCCTCGGCAACGCCGAACTGGTTCTGGCGCACCGCGAACGCCTCACCGCCGTCGACACGCAGAGGCTCCAGACCGTCGTCGATCTCTCCGTCCGCCTGCGCGAGACCGTCCGCCGCCTCAGCAACGCCTGGGAACATCCCCAGGACACGCTGAAATCCGCGTAGCGGCGGCAACGGTACCGCCCTCCGGCCTAGGGCAACGCGAACGCGTAGATGGCGTTGTGTCCCGTGGTGGTTTCAACGCCGCTCTGCCGCGTCAGCACGCCATTGGCGAGGTTATCGCCGGTGATGACGGCGACGTACTGTTTCCCCTTCACCGCGTACGTGATCGTGCTCACCGAAACGGGCCCTCCCAGAATCGATTCCCACAGCTTCTGGCCCGTCGCGGCATCAAACGCGCGGAACCTGCGATTGATGTCCCCGTGGAAGATCAGCCCTCCGGCGGTGGCCAGCATGGCTCCGGTGCCGGGCGCCTTTTGCACGTCAAAGCGCAACATCGCCCCGGTGGACAGGTTGATCTTGGCAAGGCCGCCGATCCCGTTCGGGTCGTGGCCTTCGCGCAAAATGCCGTGTCTGATTCCGCTACTGGCGTTGGCGGTCATGTCCAGGCAATTGTCCACGTAGGAGGTATACAGCGAGTTCGTTTCCGGGTCGTAGGCCGTGGGCCAGTAACTCCGCCCGTTCCAGTAGCAGATGACGTGGTGGTCGCCGGGCTGCTTCATGACCACGTCCCAATTGATGGTGACCTTTCCCGTTTTTCCGTCGATGTTCGAGACATCCAAATTCGGCGCGTCAAACGGGATCGGCTCCGCCCAGAGGAATTGGCCGTTGTTGCGGTCCAGCACGTACATCAGGCCGCTTTCCCCGACCATCGCGGCCACGTCGTGCTTCGATCCGCGGGGAACATCGGGATTGAACCATTTCACGGACTTCGGATCGGGATCGTAGGCGACGTTCACCAGCGTGCGCTCGTGCGTGTGATCGGTGTCCCAGTCGTCGGCCGGCAGATGCTGGTAGTACCAGATGAGCTTGCCGGTCGCGGGATCGAGCGCAATCGTGCAGTTGCTGTACAGATCCGCCGGAGTCGTGCGCGACGTCCCATCGGGGTTGCCGCCGTGCCGCGCCAGGCGTTCGTAGGGCGACGGATTAGCGATGCCCCAGTAGATCACCTTGCGAACCGGATCGTAGTTTCCGGGCATGCCCCACGTCGAGGCCGTGAAGTTCGTCACGTCGGCGCCGTTCCAGGAGTCGTAGCCGGGGTCGCCGGGAGCCGCGACATTGAAAAATCTCCAGACCATCTTGCCGGTGTCCGCGTCATCCGCCTCGATGAAGCAGCTTTCCCGGCCTTTCCCGCAGGTGCCGCCGGAAATGACCTTGCCTTCGACGACGATCGCGCCCGAGGTGTTTTGCGTGTCGGTCTTGTACGTCTCCCAGCGCTGCTTGCCGGTGGCCGCGTCGATGGCCACCACGTAGCCGTCCGCCGCCGTGTAGTAGAGCATGTCCTTATAGATCGCCAGGGCTTTGGTGCGGGTTACCGCGCCGATCTTGGGATCTTTGAACGCGCGCTTGTATTCCCAAATAATGTCTCCGTTGGTGGCGTCCACGGCCTGCACGTTGCCGCCCGGGGCGATCAAGTACATCACGCCGTCGTGCACCAGCGGGATCGTTTCCGTGGTGCCCGAGGGCAGACCGCGCACCCAGGCCATGCGCAGCTGGCTCACGCTCTTCTTGTTGATCTGCTTGAGCGGGCTGTACCGCTGCGCGTCGTAGGTGCGGCTGTACATCAGCCAGTCGTCCGGACTCGGGTTCAACAGCATCTCTTGCGTGACAGGTTTGTAATCCTTCACTTGTCCTTGCGCCAGCGGAATCGGCGGGGGCATCTGCCCCTGCGACACCGGTGCAATCGCTGCGGCCAGCAAGGTGAGGACAACCAGGCAACAAGTTCTGATCATGCGCGGCCTCCGGATCATTCTGCGATGAGACTCTTCCCGTTCCAATTCGCGTTCGCGGCGGATTGTACACCCGATCCGCGTCTAAATGGACGTGCGCCTGCTGCTTTGCGTTGCACCGGCGTGGTTGCCCGCGGCCCCGCGATTTTGCCGGGCCAGACCGCCGATTCTGGGGTAAGATTGCGCACCTTATGACCTCCGAAAAGAACAAGACGGTCACGGCCATCTATCCCGGCTCGTTTGATCCGGTGACCAACGGCCATCTGGATTTGATCGCCCGCGGCGCCCGGATTTTCGACACGCTCGTCGTGGCCGTGGCCCGCAACCTCGACAAGGACCCGCTGTTTGCCGTCAAAGAGCGGCATCGAGATGCTCGAGGCGGTCACCTTCGACTTGAAGAACGTCGAGGTGGACATGTTCGAGGGCCTGCTGGTGGATTACGCCCGGGCCCGCGGCGCGGGCGTCATTCTGCGCGGCATCCGCGCCGTCTCGGATTACGAATACGAGCTCCAGATGGCCATGATGAACCGCAAGGTCGAGCCGCTGATCGAGACGGTGTTCATGCTGCCCGGCGAGGCCTACAGCTACCTGAGCTCCCGCCTGGTCAAGGAGCTGGCGCGCTTCGGCGGCCCGGTCAAGGGCCTCGTGCCGGCGCTGGTCGAGGAGCGCCTGAAGACGAAATTCAGTTAGAATGGAAACGAAGTCGCTCAAGGGGAAGGCCTATGGAACCCGCTGCAGGAGCAAAAGCAGAACAGACGTTTCAGCTCGCCGACCGCGTGAACCGCATCAGCGTGTCGCCCACCATGGCCGTGCTTCAGGCGGCCGAGCAGCTGAAATCCAAAGGCGTGGACGTCGCCGACTTCGGTCCCGGCGAACCCGATTTCCCGACGCCCGACCATATCAAGCGCGCCGCCATCAAGGCGCTCGAGGAAAACCGCACGAAATACACGCCCGCGCCGGGCATCGCCCCGCTGCGCCAGGCCGTCTGCGACTGGCACGCCGCGCAGCTGGGTTCGTCCTACCAGCCGGCCGAGTGCATCGTCAGCTCCGGCGGCAAGCAGGTGATCTTCAACGCCGTCTGCTCGCTGGTGAATTCCGGCGACGAAGTGGTGATCGCCGCGCCGTACTGGGTGAGCTATCCGGATATCGTGAAGTACGCCGGGGGCAAGCCCGTGATCGTCGAGACGCGCGCGGAGGATAATTTCGTCATGCGCGCGGCGGACGTGGAAAAGGTCCTGACGCCGCGGACGCGCATGGTCATCGCCGATTCGCCCAGCAATCCCTCGGGCGCGGTGATTCCGCCCGACGAGTTTGCCAAAATTCTGGCGCTGTGCCAGCGCAAGGGCGTGTGGCTGCTTTCCGACGAGTGCTATTCGCACTTCGTCTACGGCGACGCCAAGCCCTTCTCCATCGCCAGCGTGGCCGGAAGCAAGAGCGGCGTCATCATCGTGGGTTCGTGCTCCAAGACCTACGCGATGACCGGATGGCGCGTCGGCTACGCGCTCGCTCCGCAGCCGCTGGTCGCCGCCATGACCAAGCTGCAGAGCCAGTCCACCTCCAACGTGACCTCGATCGCGCAGTACGCCGCGCTGGAAGCCCTGCGCGGCCCCATGGATTCGGTCGCCGCCATGCTCGGCGAATACACCCGGCGCCGCGAGCGCATCCTCGCCGGCGTGCGCGCCATTCCCAAGGTGACCTGCACGGCCCCGCAAGGCGCCTTTTACGTCTTCCCAAATATCTCCGCGCACCTGAACGCGCAGATGCCCACGGATACGGCCGTGGCCAAGCAGCTCCTGGAACGCGAGAGCGTCGCCGTCGTTCCCGGCGAGGCCTTCGGCGCGCCCGGCTATATCCGCATATCGTACGCCACGTCGCTGGAGCGCATCGAAGAGGGACTCCGGCGGTTGAACCGGTTCTTTGCATCCTGAATCCGCGAGAGCGGTCCATGTGCGGCCGCCTGACGTCGCGGCGAAACCAAGGAACACCCGCGAAACTCCGTGAAACCATGCCCAGCGCGGCTTGAGCCCGTCTTCCACCCGCGTCCCTGGGGTGCGCTTTCGCTTGCGCCCCTGTTTCCTGATATGGGCAAACTCCCCGAGCCCGTCGGCGAGGCATGGATGACCGGCAGCGACTGCCGCTTCGCCGGTGGCCCCTTCGCCGGGAAGACGCTGGGCGAGGCGTGGCCCGCAATGCCGCCGGAATGGACCGGGACGCGGACCCCGCGCGGCGGGCCTTTTCCTCTGCTGGTGAAATTCATCTTTGCGGAGGCAAAACTGTCCGTGCAGGTCCATCCGGACGACGACTACGCCGCGCGCCACGAGCAGGCCGCCGGCGGCCTCGGCAAGACCGAAATGTGGTACGCGCTCCGCGCCCGCCCCGGGGCGGAAGTGATGGCCGGGCTGAAGCCGGAGGTCACGCGCGACTCTTTTCAGCGCGCCATCGCCGAAGGCACCGCCGAAGATTGCCTCGAACACGTCCCGCTCTGCGAGGGCGAGGCCGTCTTCATCCCCTCCGGCACGGCGCACACGATCGGGCCGGGCCTGGTGCTCTGCGAAATCCAGCAGCACTCCGATCTCACCTACCGCGTCTACGATTACAACCGCCGCGACGCCCAGGGCCGCACGCGCCCGCTGCACGTCGAAAAGGCGCTCGAGGTCATCCGCTTCGGCCCGCAGACCGGCGGGAAGATCGCGCCGCTGCGCATCGAGCGCGGCCCCGTCACGGAAACCTATTTTGTCTCCTGCCCCTATTTCGCCGCCGAGCGATGGGAATTCGCGGGACGCGTCGGCGCCTCCACCTCGCCCGAGCATTTCGAACTCCTGATTTTTCTCGAAGGGAAGGGAACCATTCTGTGGGGCAGCGAACGCGCCGCTTACGCCCCGGCGCAGGTCTGGATGCTGCCCGCGGCGCTCGACCGGTATTTGCTGGCGCCCGAGGCGCCCACGTCGCTATTGCGCACCTACGTTCCCGGCGATGCAGCCGAGTTCGCCCGCCGCCTAGCTGCTCAAGGCGTCTCCGAAGCCGAAGCGTCGCGCCTGGTGTACCGATGAATACGGTGCTGAAAATGTTGAGAGCTTTGTGGGTCGCGGCTTTAGCCGCGACATAAGCGCGGTAAAATCAATGGGGCTTTAGCCCCTGAAGTTCCCTAATGCGTCCCTTTCAGCGCCTGGTAGGGGCCGGGGAGGCATGCCTTTGATCTTGAATCGCCGATGAGCCGACGCACAAAGAACGACGCAAACTCCGAACGCCTCCCGGCCTGCGCGATCCTTCTGGCCGGCGGACGCGGCACGCGTTTCTGGCCCCGCAGCCGCATGCGCACGCCGAAGCAACTGCTGAGCATCGCGGGGCCGGACACCATGCTGCGCGAAACCGCCGCGCGCCTCCAGCCGCTGTTCCCGCCGCGCCATCTGTGGGTGGTGACGAACGTCGAACAGGCCGCCGCCGTCCGCCGCGAGCTGCCGCGCCTTCCCGCGGCGCACATCCTCGCCGAGCCGGCCGGCCGCAATACGGCTGCGGCCATTGGCCTGGCAGCCATCCATCTCGCGCGCAAGCACGGCGACGCGCTGATGGCCGTGCTGCCCTCGGATAGCTACGTCGCCGACGCGGCGCGGTACCGAAGTCTCGTCCGCGCCGCACTCGATCTGGCGCGCACGCCCGGCAACCTCGTGGTCCTCGGCATCCCGCCCACGCGCCCGGAAACCGGCTACGGTTACATCGAACGAGGAGACTATTGCCGCGCGCCCGCGCGGCGTGGCGGCCTATGCCGTGCGGCGCTTCACCGAGAAGCCCGCCCTGCCGCTCGCCCGCAAATATGTCGCCTCCGGAAAATACTTTTGGAATGCGGGAATGTTTTTCTGGCGCGTCTCGACATTTCTCGCTAGCCTGCGGCGATTTCTTCCATCCACCTGCGATGCCCTCGAGGAACTCGGCCAGACCATCGGCACGCGCCGCTATCCCTCCGCGCTCCGCCGCATCTATCCGCGCCTGGAAAATATTTCGGTCGACTACGCCATCATGGAACCCGCCACGCGTCTTCGCGGGGGCGCAACCCCTCCGCCGCGCGTTTCCGTCATTCCCGCGGACGTCGGCTGGAGCGACATCGGCTCCTGGGCCGCCGTCTACGAATTGCTGGCGGCGAAGCCCGGCGCCAATGTCTCCGCCGGGCCTTCCTTCACGCTCGACGCCGAGGGAAACTACTTCTGGAGCCCGAAGAAATTGGTCGCCGCCATCGGCGTGCGCGATCTCGTGCTGGTCGAAACCGACGACGCCCTGCTGCTCTGCGCCCGCGACCGCTCGCAGGACGTCGCCAAAATCGTCAAATGGCTCGAGCAGCAGAAGCGCTCGAAGCTGCTGTAGCAGAGCAGCAGCCTCCCAGGGAACGGTTCGAATTGTGCCTACGATTTCGTGGTGGCTGCCCGAGGCGTCAGAACCGCAAGTACGAGAGCGATCAGCAACAAGGCCGGCACGTCGCCAACCAAATGTCCACGATGCTCGGGATAGACCAGTGCCTGCGCCAGCATGATCCCACCATGCACAACGCTGGACCAGACGGTGAACCAGATCAGACTCAAATGCTGAAGTGGGTTGCGCGCCGCGAGGAGGAGAAACACGCCGAGCGTCGCGTAAATCCCCATAATCATCTGCAAATATGTCGAGGGGCCGCTGGCGTGCCACACCCATCCCGACCGCCAGACGATGGTGAGAGGATATACGCCGGCGATGAAGATAATCCCGATTGCCACCAGCGCCACGCGAAGTGGTACGAGGTTCCTGTCGTTACCCATGGGAGTTCCTCCTATCTGTTTGACGGTCTCTGATTCACAGCCCACGTCGAATTGACCGGATTAAAGCACGGGGACGAGATTGGGACAATGTCTAATGTCAGGAAGGACGCGACACTCATCCCGCGGAAAGTCTCCAAGAATACAAGCGGCCGATTTCAGGGCCCTCGTCCCTGGCTCCATGCCAAACGTTGGGAAGGGCTTCCCCCTAAGTGTTTACACCAACTACCGTTTGAAAACCGGCCCGAAACATGGCAGCCTCGATGCAGGAGGTTCCGGTGTCCAGACCGCGCCATGTAAATTCAGGCAGCCGGCACGGGGACGTTTGCGCCCGTTTCTAATCGCAACACACCCGGAAACAGAAATGCCTGTAAGTCATTGAAAATAAAGGTGAGCCCCCTTGTCTAATCGCAACACTTCGCAGGCTGCCAAACCGGCCCCGCACCGCATTGCATTCGGCACCGACGGCTGGCGCGGCGTTATCGCCGAGGATTTCACCAACGAGAATCTGCGCAAGGTGGTGCATGCGATTGCGCGGTACGTCGTGCGCGCCGAGAAACCCGGAGCCGGCATCCTGGTGGGCTACGACACGCGGTTCGGCTCCGAGCGCTTCGCGCGCGTGGCCGCCGAAGCCGTGGCCGCCACCGGAACGCCCGTGTGGCTGGCGGACGAAGCCTGTCCCACGCCCGCGATTTCCCTGCTGGTGCGCCAGCGCGGCGCCGCCGGCGGAATTCAGATCACCGCGAGCCACAATCCCTATCGCTGGAACGGCGTGAAGTTCAAGGCGAGTTACGGCAGTTCGGCTTCGCCCGCCATCGTCGCGCAGATCGAGGCGGAACTCGAAAAGGTGCTGCGCGATGGCGTCCCGCCGCTTCCGCCGCGCGGCGACCTGATCCATTCGCTCGACGTCCGCACGCCGTATCTGGAAACGCTCGACGCCCTGGTGGACTGGGATCGCCTGCGCGCCTCGAAAGTTCCGATTCGTCATCGATCCGATGCACGGGGCGGGTCGCGGCTTTTTGCGCGAGCTGTTCGGCCGCCACGGGATCGAAGCGGGTGAAATCCGCGGCACGCGCGATCCTCTGTTTGGCGGCGTCAACCCGGAGCCCATCGAGCCGCACGTCGAGGCCCTGCGGCAGCGCCGTGCGCCAGGGTGGCTACGACGCGGGCTTTGCGTTTGACGGGGACGCCGACCGCATCGGGGCCATGGACCGCGACGGCACGTTCGTCACGCCCCACCAGATTTTTTCCATTCTCCTGTGGCACCTGGCGGGCACGCGCCACCTGACCGGCGACGTGGCCAAGACCTTCTCGACCACCAAAATGATCGACAAGATTGCCGCGCATTTCGGCCGCAAGGTCTGGGAGACGCCGGTCGGATTCAAGTACATCTGCGACCGCATGCTGGAGTGCGACATCCTGCTGGGCGGCGAGGAAAGCGGCGGCATCGGGACGAAGCTGCATCTCCCGGAGCGCGATGCCACGGTCAACGCGCTGCTGCTGGCCGAAGTGATGGCCTGGCACGGCAAGCGTCTGGGCGAACTCGTCGCCATGCTCCACCGCGAATTCGGCGAGCATCACTACGGCCGCGTGGATCTCACGCTGCGCGACGGCCAGAAGGAGCGGGCCATCGCCTATTTCGCCGGCGCGCGGTTCAACCGGCTTCTCGAGTGGCCCATTGTGCGCCGCGAGGATCTCGACGGCGTGAAAGTTTACCTCGGCGACATCGGCTGGGTGATGGTGCGCGCGTCGGGCACCGAGCGCATGCTGCGCGTCTACGCCGAAACCACGCGGCCGGAAACCACGCGGAGCGTCCTCGCGGAAGTCACCGCGCTCGTCCGGAAACTCTAGGCGGATTTTTCGGCTTCGAGGTGTTTTCGGGCAGCGTCGAGAATGCCGTTCAGGAAGCTCGGGGCTTCGGCGGAAGAGAAGGTCTTGGCGAGTTCGAGCGCCTCGTCGATGACCGCCTTCGGCGGCACGGTTCCGGCGCGCAGTTCGTGGATGGCCAGGCGCAGGATGTTGCGGTCCACCGTGGCCAGCCGTTCGATTCGCCAGTTTTCCGCAAGCTTTCCGATCAGCGCGTCGATCGTTTCCGCTTGCGCGACCGCGCCCTCGAACAGCTGATTGGCAAACCGGCGCGTCTCGTCGGTGGCGCGCGCCGATTTCCAGAAGAACTGCTCGACGCGCGCGGGTGCCTGGCGCGCCATATCCCACTCGAACAGCATCTGCAGGGCGAACTCGCGCGATTTGTGGCGGAGGGTCATCGGCGGCGGCGCGCGCGGGCGCCGGGGGATTTCTTGGCAAGTTTCTGCGAGAGCCGGGCCATTTCGATCGCGCCCAGCCCGGCGTCGTAGCCTTTGTTGCCGCTCTTGAGGCCGGCGCGGTCGATGGCTTGTTCCAGGGTGTCGCAGGTGAGAACGCAGAACACCATGGGCACGCCCGTATCGAGCTGCGCGAGCTGGATGCCGCGCGCGGTTTCCGAGGCGACGTAATCGTAATGCGATGTCTCGCCGCGCAGGATGCAGCCGATGCAGATCAGCGAATCGAAGCGGGCGGTGGCCGCAAGTTTCTTGGCCGCCAGCGGAAGTTCAAACGCGCCGGGAACGCGGACGATCTCGATCTGGCGGTCGGCGGCGCCGGAGCGCCGGAGCGCGTCGAGAGCGCCGGCCAGCAAACGGTCGGTAATGAAGTTGTTGAACTGGCTCACCACCACGCCGAAGCGCAGTCCGGTTGCATTCAGCTCGCCTCGTGTTGCGCTCGATTTACTTTTGCCCGCCATTCGTCAGCACCTGGGAAGCTAGGGAGTCGCCAGCGGCACGAGAAGATTGCCGCCGCGCTGGCGCGCCTCATCCATGCCGGATTCGGCGCGGTTAATCCATTCCGTGACGCGGTCTTCGGTTTCATCCCCGGGGCGCGTGGAGGCCTGGGCCACCACCGCGCTCACGGTGGTGTCTTGCGCTCCCCAGGGCGGCGCGATGGTGGCCGCCAGCTGGCGGAGCTGTTCCGCCCGCGTGTTCGCTTTGGCCAGCGGCGTATCCGGCAGGACGAAGACCAGCGACCACGCCGTGTATTTCACGGCGATGTCGGTCTGGCGCACCGAGGTGGAGATCACGCGCGCCAACTGCTCGACGTATTGATCGACGGCCGCGTCGCCATGCTGCCGCAGAAGTTCTCCGCCGCGGTCGATCTGCAGGACGATCAGGGAAAGCGGCGTGTTCTGCGCCCGCGCCCGGTTCGATTCGGCCAGCAGGCAATCGATATAGCTGCCGCGACCCAGCAAGCCGGTCTTTTCATCCGCCACGGCCATGGAGCGCACCAGCGAGCGCAGCCGCGCGTGGTTCACCGAGAGCACGAGCTGATCGCCGACGGCCTGGAGAAAAAAGCTTTCGTTGGGTTTCCACTTTCGCGCGGCGGCGTCTCCCACCAGCAGGATCCCCGCGGCAGCCTGCGTCTCTTTGTCGGTGAGAGCGACGGCCAGCGCCGACTCGAGGCCGAATTCGCGCAGGCCCGGAATTCGGGAGGCTTGCATGTCGATGCCCCCGAGGGCGTCGGCCCCGGCGCCGGACACCAGCGCCATCATCGAGGGAATGGCGGCTCCGACCGCCGCAACGTCCGGCGTGAAATATTCCGCCGTGAGCTGGCTGGCATCGCCCGCCGCCCCGACCGTGAGCAGGCATCGCGTGAGGCGAAGATGCTTGCCAATTTCTGCGGCCGTCGTGGCGAGAATCTCCCGCGGCGTGGGCTGGCGGTACATCATCCGGTTGATCTCCGCGATGGCGGCGAGATCGCGATGCGTTTCGGCCGAGGATGCCGCGGGCACTGGAGGTGGCGCTGCCTCGGCGGCCGGAGGCGGCGCACGGGGCCGGCTTGGGAGGTGCTCCCTTGGGCCACCAGTTGGCTCGCTGATACAGAGATTGGAGGCGTTCGTTGGTGGTTTCGGCGCCGGGAAACAGTTCGGCGATACGCTCCAACCGCTCGACGGCCTTGGCCTGGAGCGAGTACTGGAGAAAGATTTCCACTTGCACGAGCAAGTCATCGAGCGCCTGCTGCATGCGCGTTTCTTCGGAAGCGGGTGGGGAATCGCTGTCCCCCGCCGCTCCGACCCTGGCGAAGCTCTCGGCGCGGGATGAAACGGTCGCGGCCTTGGCGGCGCGCGAAAGAATGTTCTGCAGGAAAGAGGGATCGGCTTTTCCTTGGAGCTTGGCGATGCGCTCCTGGTTGCGGAAGTCGTAGGCATCGATGTCGACCAGCCGGTCGAGTGTCTCGCAGCATTCCTTCACGCGGCCGGCGGCGAAGTACAGATCGAAGAGCCGCACGAGCACGTCGAAGTACTTCGATTCGCGATTCATCTGCTCGTAGATCCGCGCGGAGGCTTCGGCCAGCGGCAGCGACGCCGGATGGGCGGCCGCCAAGCGGTCGATCTCGGCCATGAGTTCGGCATCTTTCCGGGCGGCGCGCAACCGTTCGGTGAGATGCGTGAGCAGCGCGGAGGCTTTGGCGTCCTCGGCGGCGCCGATATAGGCTCCGGCAATCTCGAAGAGCTTCGGAAAGGTGCCCGGTTTTTCTTTGTAATGGGTTTCGAAGACGTCCCGCGCCTGGTCCAGACGCCCGGTCTGCATCAGGGTCTGTCCGAACAACGCCAGGAATGCCGGGTCCTTCTCGGTGGAGGCCAGAGGCTCCAGGGTGTCCACGGCTCCCTGGGGATCGCCCTTGCGGACCTTGGCCTCGGCCAAAAGCAGGGCGCTGGTGCGGTCTGCCGGGAGAAGCCGATGGGCCCTTCCGAGGTAGTCCAGAGCCTGATCGGTTGCAGCCGCTGCTTGCAGGAGTTGTCCGGCCCGTAAGTAGCTTTGGGCCGCGAGGTCGGTACGGCCCAGCCGCTCGGCCATCTCGCCCAGGGTCACGTGGCGCGCGGAGTTTTCCGGGTCGAGGCGGGCCAGAGCTTCGCAGCAGGCCAGGGCCTCATTCTCTTTTTGCTGTTGCAGGAACAGTTCGCCGGCCGCGGTGAACTGTTCGATGGCTTCCGGGGCGCGGTTGTGCTTTTGGAGCAACGCGCCGTAGCGCATCAGGCGTTCCGGGGGCTGGGAGAAGGAGCGGAGAAAACGGGTGAAGATGGCCACGGCCTTGGCCGCGTCTCCGGCTTCCAGGAGCCGATCAAACTGTGCGGTGTAATACTGGGCGGCTCGCGCGGGCTCGTTCAGGCGGGTGTAGAGATCGGCCAGCGCCTGCAGGGCCTCCTGATGGGTGGGCACCTCGGCGATCACCGCCTGATATTCCTCGGCGGCCTCGCGGAGCCTGCTCTTTTCCAAGTGGCGCCGCCCGCGTTCCAGATGTTTGTTGATGTCCAGAGCCATGCGAATTCGTGTGTCCTTGAACTGCGGCCCGAAGCGGCGGAGGAATCCGCGGACGAATCCGGCCCGCAGGCTGAAACTCTAACTATATAACGGAGGGCTTGGGGTCCTTACAACGAAATCAGGACGATGTGCCGATGAGGGTGGCAGGACGCCGTTCGGAGGGGGAGTCATCCAGGCAGCTTCGACGGGGCGGCTGGCTCGGTGCGGTTGGCGTCGGTTGCGCCCATGGACCGCAGCGATCGCACCGAGAGTCCGCTGCGCAACATGGCGGCAAAGCCGAGCAGAGCGAAGGGAATCGTCAGCGCCAGAAACGCGAAGATGGAAAAGCCGGTCGCCGTCGTTTTCTCGATGTCGAATACGCTCAATCCCAGAACGCAAAAGAATTGATAGGAGCCCACGTTGGCGGGAGCGTTGGGGAGCGACACGCCGAGGTTGATCACCAGCAGCACCACGACGGCCGCCAGGAAGGGCAAATGCAGGCTGTAAGAACGCATCATGGCCCAGAGCCCCATCACTTGGCAGAACGGCATCAGAAGCGAGGTCAACACGGCGGTGTAGAAGCTGGGCGCCGTGCCCATCGCGTGCAGGCCCGTCAGCGCGGCCAGCAGTTTGCTGCGCGGCCCGCGCGGCTCCTCCAGCGGCTCGGGATTGGAGCCGAGTTTGATTTCCAGATATAAAATCAGGAGCACGATGATTGTCAGCAACACCAGCGTAATGATGCCGAGCGTGTAGGCGGCGCGCTCGAACCGCGGAGGAAGTTCCACGAAGAGGGAAACGACGCCCAGGGATGCGGTGGCGATCACCAGGTCCACCAGGCGCTCGACGCCGACCGACCCGAGCACGCGCCCCAGCTTGATCTCTTCGGAATTCGACAGCAGGTAGCTGCGCAGGACCTCGCCTGGCCGCAAGGGGAAGACCAGATTCGCGAACAGTCCGGCATAGACGGCGCGGATCGAACGCTTCAGCCGCACCTTGCCAAACGGTGTGAGCAGGAGCTTCCAGCGCAACGCCTGGACCCCATAACTGAGAACGTCGAAGACGATCCCCAGCAGAACCCATTTCCAGCTCACATTCGCCAGTTGGTGCAGCGCCCGGACGATGTGGAAATCGTGAAGAACCCAGACGAGGCATGTGAGCGCCAGGCCATAACCGAGAAGGCGAGGGATTCTCGTCCGGTCGGAATTTCCGCTTTGCGGCAGCGTGCTCACCGGGAAGGTTCCGGCACCGAAAGATTTTCTTCCTTCATGACGCTGAGTTTACCCGACGGCTCGAGGACCGCCGCACGGACTTCGTGCAGATGGAAGAAGCCCTGGGTGCGCAGGGTGGAAAGCACGTCTTCCTTGCTGATGCTTTCCCGGCGCAGGTTGGGCTCGATAAACTGGCCGTGGTGAATCAGCAGGACGGGGACACCCTCGACGGCGCGGCCGATCCGCTTGCTCTTGAATACCAGCCGGCCCATGAGCCAGTTCGCCACCAGAATGGCGGTGGCGCCGATCAGTCCGCCGGTGACGGAATTGTCCGGGCCGATCATGGCGTTTTGCAGGACGTTGCTCAACATCAGGAGCACCACCAGATCGAAGACGGTCATTTGCGCCACCTCGCGCTTGCCGAGGAGGCGGAGCATGAAGAGCAGAAAAAAGTAAACGATGAGCGAGCGGAGAATCTTTTCGCCCGTGGATATCTCCGGCAGCCACCAGTGCATTGGGACTCCCCCGGGTGAGTTGTTGAGGCCGGGCTCTCAGGGCGCCATGGGAGCCAGAGCGCGGCCCATCCCCGAAAACCTGGTACAGCCTACGACATCAGGCTCCGCCACGCAATCCGGGACTGGCTTCCGTGACGCCCGAGGGAAGTTGGCTGAGTCGCTGGAAGCAGGCCAAGGGCGTATAATGCCGTTCGTGATGAACGTAAGCCTTCAGCCGTCCCATCGTGCCTGCCGCCTGCCTGCATGAGAAGCGCACAAAGTGTAGATCGCCGCGAACGCGTCCTGCTGGTGGGTGTCAGCTTGAGAAGAGCCCCTCGCGCGTCCGCATCTTCGGGCGCGCCGGGAGACGCCGTGGCGAGCCGCGACTCCCTGAACGAACTGGAAGAACTGGCGCAGAGTGCGGGGGCCAACATCGTGGGAAGCTTGCTGCAAGTGCGGGACGCGCTCGATCCGGCGACACTGGTGGGGAAGGGCAAGCTGGAAGAAATCCGGGCCGAAGCGGAAGTCCGGCGCGTACGGCTGGTGATCGTGGACCACGACCTGACGCCGGTGCAGCTGCGCAACATGGAGAAGGGCACGGGATGCCGGGTGATCGACCGCACCCAGTTGATCCTCGATATTTTTGCCACCCACGCGCGGACCCGCGAAGGGCAACTGCAAGTCGAACTCGCCCAGCTGAATTATCTGCTGCCGCGGTTGACCGGGCGGGGCGAAGAACTCTCCCGGCTGGGAGGGGGCATCGGGACGCGGGGTCCGGGCGAGCAGAAACTGGAGACCGACCGCCGCCGAATCCGCGACCGCGTGGGGAAGATGCAACGCATGATTGAGACGGTTCGGCGCCAGCGCACCACGCGGCGGCGCGCGCGACAAGCCGTGCCGCTGGGGATGGTGGCTTTAGTCGGCTATACGAACGCGGGCAAATCCACCCTGTTCAATGCCTTGACGAAGGCCGGTGTCCTGACCTCGGCCAAGATGTTTGCCACGCTGGACCCGACGATTCGGGCGGTGCGCCTGCCCTCGCGCCGCCGCGTCCTGCTTTCAGATACCGTGGGATTCCTCCGCGATCTTCCGTCGGGATTGATCGCCGCCTTCCGGGCGACGCTGGAAGAGGTGCAGGAGGCCGCGCTGATTCTGCAGGTGACCGACATCTCCAATCCGCACCACGCCGAGCAGGACGCCGAGGTGCTCAAGGTGCTGCGCGAGCTGGGCGTGGAGGACCGGCCGAGAATTCACGTCCTCAACAAGATCGACAGTTTGAGCGCGGAGGAGATGCAGCTTCTGGCCGACTCCCGTGGCCGCGGCCGCAACGTGGTCTTCACTTCGGCCGCGACGGGAGCCGGGCTGGAGGAACTGCTGGCGAAGATCGACGCCGAGATGCCGGTGGATCCGCTGGTGCGGGTGCTCTTGCGCATGCCCTTGGCCGACGGGCGGCATCTGGCGCGGGTGCAGGCATCCGGACGCGTGCTTCACTCCGAAGTGGTCGCGGGTGACCTTCTACTGGAGGCTGAAATTCCCGAATCTGCCGCGCGGGCACTGCGGGAATTCGTGGTGGAGTCGAGCGCCGTTCCGCGGGCCACGACTCGTGCCGGCGATTGAACGACTGGGTGTATCGGGCTGCTGGGCCAGAGATTATTGCGGCTCGGAGTCGTTTATCTGTTGAGAAGAAAGGGATTTCTGGTTCGCTGCGGTGGAAAAAGCTGTGGAAAATAGCCGCGGAGCAGGCGAGCAAAGCCGGGAAGCGGTTTCTTCCGGGAAAAGACGCTGCTAAGTCCTATTGTAAATAAGCCAACTGTATTATCAGCATGTTACAAGGCTCGCATCCGTGACAAGGCCTTCTCCAAGGCGTGGTTGGAACTATGGCGACCTGTCACCAGAATTTACACAGATGGGCCAGCCCATTTTGCGCTAAGCGTTACTATCATAGGCATTTGCGCTTCTTGACACGGGGGTGGCGGGAGCGCGATGGATGGCCGGGCTGGAATTGTTTCCGGGCATGGTTGACGCGGCAGGCAAGAGGAGACTATATTCAGCTAGAGCCTTGTGGAGCCTGGTGGCGGGCTTCGCTGAGTTTCTGTCCGAGAGCGCAATGAACCTGCCGAACAGCCTGACAGTCCTGCGAATCTTTTTTGTTCCCCTGCTTGTGGTGGTGTTGCTGACGCGCCAGCCAAATTGGAATTTCTGGGGGCTGCCGATTCACTTCGAAGTTTGGGGCGTGCTGATTCTGCTGGTGGCGGCCGCCACGGACGTCATGGATGGGTATTACGCCCGCAAGCGCCGGGAAATCACCACGCTGGGAATTCTCCTCGATCCGATTGCGGACAAGCTGCTGATTTCGGCGGCGTTCATTTCCCTGGTATCGATGGGCCTGGTCGAGGCCTGGATGGTGGTGATCATCATCGGGCGAGAATTCATCGTGGTGGGTCTGCGGGACATCGCTTCGGTGGAAGGCCTGGTGATTCCCGCCAATGCGCTGGGCAAGACCAAAATGGTGCTGCAGGTGCTGGCCGGATGCGCGGTGATTTTGACGGCCAAGCACCCGGCGCTGAAGACGCTGGGGAAGACGTTGCTGTGGCTGGTGGTGTTGAGCGCCGTTCTTTCGGCGATTCACTACTTTCAGATGTTCTGGACCCAGATCAATTTTCGGGTGCAGCAGCGGTATCGCGAACGGGCGGTGATCGCAGGGCAGAAAGAAAAGCCGCAGGATGTCCCCACTCGCTAACCGCGAGAAGAAGCTGCTGATCGAAGTGGCGCGCCGCGCCCTGATCGCGGCGGTCGAGTACGGGAAAATGCTCGACGTTTTGCCTTCCGAAGCCAATCTGATGGAACCGGGCGGGGCCTTCGTGTCCCTGCACCGCCGGGCGCGGCTGCGGGGATGCGTGGGCCAGATGCGTTCGGAGCAGCCGCTGGTGCACGTGGTGGCCTATTGCGCGAAGGCAGCTGCCTTGGAAGATCCGCGGTTCGATCCGGTTCGGCGGGACGAATTAGCCGAGATCGAAATTGAGCTTTCGATTCTGTCGCGGCTGGAGGAAATTGCGCCGGAGCGAATCGAAGCGGGCCGGCACGGCCTGATGGTCAGCCGGGGCCGGCAGCGGGGCGTTCTGCTGCCGCAAGTGGCGACGCAGTTTCGCTGGGCGGCGGCGCGTTTTCTGGAAGAAACGTGCGTCAAGGCAGGGTTGGAGCGGGATGCCTGGAAGGATTCCGGAACGCGTATCGAGGCGTTTACCGCGGAAGTCTTCGCGGAAACCGATCTCGGCGAATCCGCGCACGTGGAGGCCGAGCCGGGCCCGCCCGATTATTCCAGCTCGACGTAATCGCCGGGGTAGATTTCGCGCAGGCTCAGGGTGATGAGCACGGTCGATGAGTTGGGCGCGGTGCGCAGGACGATCGCTTCCCCCACATCTTCCCGCGGAACGTTCTTCCAGGTGTACTTCGTGGGGACGCGGCCGAAACCTACGGTAGGCCCGAGATTTCCCGCGACGTCAAAAGCGAAGCGGGGTTCCTGGTAGGACTTCTCGTGCTGGTTGTCCTGGTAATGAAAGATGCGGAAGTAATCACCGACCTTGACGCCCTGCGTGCTGCCCAGATTGACATAGACGATGTCATTGCGGCCGACCTGCTGCTGAAAATTCTTGCCGGTAATGATCATGGCGAGAGTTTTCCCATTGGCGGGAGCGAATTGGTCCCACTTTTCCACGGGCTTGAGCGGGGGCGAGGGCCGCTCGACAAAGGGCAGAACAATATCGCCGCGCTGCAGGAAGCTGCAGGCGTGTTGCACCTGCGCGATGGAGACGTCGGGCCGGACGTCAATCACCTTCAGGCGGCCCTCATCCTCCCACACCGTGCCCATTTTGCCGAGAATGTCTTTCTGCCACTTGGTCCATTCCACGTCGGTCGTATCCTGGACGGGCCGGACCACCGAAAATTGATCGCCGACTTTCACGCCCTGGCTGGAGCCCGAGTTGACGAAGACATGGTCGCCGTCGTCGAAGGTGATCCGGTGGTTGGATTCTTCGCCGGTGATGACATAGGTGTCGTGCGGGACCGGCTCGCTCGTGACGATCCCGGAGCAATAGAGCTCGTTGGGGCCCGGCGCGAAGGCCTTCTGCTGCGCGGACGCGACCGTCCCGGACAGGCTCAGAATCAGACCAGCAAGCACAATTTTCCCACGCATGACATGCACTCCTTTTGGCGACATTAGCCCCAGGGTCGGCAGTTCCCCCGATGAGCCGAACGTAACAGACCCCTTCGGGAGCGTCAATACAATGGTCGGGTGGGCTTTACACATTGTGCAACCTGTTGCACGAGCCGGAAAGGGGCCGAAAACACGGGCGAAATCAAGAGTGCTGTCCAGAAGGTGTCCATGCTGAAACGATGCGGCAAGTGGATGGCCGACTGGAGAGACGCCCAGGGCAAGCGCCACAGAAAAGCATTCCCCACCGCCCGAGGCGCGGCGATCTACCAGCGCCGGATGATCCTCAAGGTGTCCAACTCAAAAAAAGAGCAGCGCCGGACACGGCCGAAGGCCTCGCCCGTAGCTGGCAGGAAGCGTCCCGCCGAGGCGAGGAAACACACAGCGTCGCCCGCGAGTTAGCGGACAACCTGCGCGGCCTGCACGGGCCGATCCCCGCCGCCGTCGTCGTCGGCATGATCGCCGGGTGGCGCAAGAGGTACGCCCCGAACACGATCAACAAGCGCGTGCGCGTCCTGAAAAAAATCCTGCGCAGCATCGACGCGCAGCAGGGCACGTCACTGGCGGCGCTCGTGCCCCGCCCCGGCCCCATCCGCGCCCGGCTGCGCATGTTGCAGCCGGGCGAACTCGAACGCCTCCTGCAGCACGCCAAGCTCCACATGCGCCTGCTCGTGCTGTTCGGTGTCCTCATGGGCCTGCGCTTCGCCGAATGCCTCGACGCATCGCCCAGCGGCTACGACCCCGAAAAAAACACGCTCACCGTCCGCACCAAGGGAGGGAAAGACAAAACCTTCCCGGTGCCCCCACCCATCGCCGCCATCCTCGCCGTCGCGCCTCGCTTCGACGGCCTCGGATTCATCGAATCCCTGCGCGGAAAAAAGTGCTCGTCCATCACCATCCGCGCCGACTGGGAAAAACTCATCAAGGCGGCGGCGATCACGCCGCCGCTCATCCCCCACGATCTGCGCAGGACAGCAGCCGTCAACAAATACCGCGAGACCAAGGACATCTTCGCGGCCAAAGCCCTACTCGGCCACGAAGCCCTCGGCACGACGGCCCACTATCTGAAAGCGCACGAAGCAACGCTCGAACCGACCTACGCAGCGATCTGGACACCAAAAGGAGAAAGAGTCCAATGACCCCAAAACCAGTGCCACCCCAAATGTGGGAGGAAATCTATCGCGTCTGCCGCTACGCCTACGAGGACACCCACTTCTATCTGCGCGGCGCGCTGATCCAGGTCGGCGACGCGCCACGGCTTCACCGAGGCCGACCTGATCGCCGCGCAAATACTCAACGCCCCGCCAGAGCCGAAACCCGGTGGCCTCAAAGGAAGCCGCCGTGCCTGAGCCCACGCCCATCAAGCGCGACCCGCGCACCGAACGCACGCGCAACCGGGCGCTCGCCCTCGTGGAGATGTTCGACGCCGAGTGCGAGCGCGTCGCCGCCGTGCGTCGAAGCCAACCCGGAAACCTTCCGCAGCTACGTGGTCGGCATCCTCGCCGCCCGCGAGCTCGAAAGGAGGATGTTCACCCCATGACCCGCGAGGAGATGTCGAAAGCGATTCAGCAGCACGCCCGGCTGACCGCCCAGGTGGTGCAGGGCATCGCCAGCAAATCCGGCTTCACCGCCGAAAACATCCTCGAAGCCATCCGCATCGAGGCGCGGCAGATCATCATGAGCCGCAGACGGCGCAACGGCTTCGACCCGCCCTCGAACACCGGCGAGGGCGGCGGCCCGGAGCAAGAGCGCCCACCACCCTGAAAGTGGGGCCCCCAAGGAGAAACCCCCGAAACGCGCGTTTCGACACCCACACACTCGAGAAAATCACGAAAGGGACGGTGTCCAGTGCCGAAGAAAGGTCAGCAGCATACGCAACAAAGAACGCCTCCGAGCGAACCAGTCAGCGGAACTATCGAAGCTCGCCGCGACCGCGAGCGAAACAACCCGCTGGTGTCCAAGGACGAAGCAATCAGCGTCACGTCCAGCGCGCAAGTCCTCGGCATCGACCTCGACCACCTGACCAACAACGTCTACATCGTCGCCGGAGCGCATCACGTCCAAGCCGCCGACGTGCTGCGAGAATTGCAGCGGCGAATCACAGGCGGGCGCTGAAACGCCCGGAAATCTCGCGCAGGGAAGCCCACAGCGCAACGCAGTGAAAGCGCCTCGACGTGCAGCACGTCGGAAAAACGAAAGGTCCCAACGATGAGCAGACCCAAGCGCATCCACGTCCGCGACCTGCGGAAGAACCTGCGAGCGTTTCTGCGCGGCGGCGGCGTGGTGTCCATCGGCGATGAATACCACCTCCGCGCCATCCTCGTACCAGTGCCCGAGCACCAGCAGTGGAGCAACGCCGCCAGAAAGAAAGCCATCATCGCAGCTCGCCGCCAATTCAACGACCACGCCAATGCCGAAGCCGCCGACGACTGAGCGCCGCGCCGCGAGATCGAGCGCAGGTGTACACAATCGACGATCGCCACAGGTGTACACACGACGCCGGCGCGCCTCTCCCGACGCCGCCGCGCCACGCCGCAAACCATCCTCCCGGTGTCGCGTCGCCGCAAATTCAGCGGCGAGCGCGTCCGGTGCATCACCCACGGTGACGCCGCGGCAAACACCAGGCCGCAGCGCCGTGCCTCCAGCGCAGCTATGTGGGGCGGTGTCCTCTCCATGAGCGCGTGCCGCCTCCCTTCGGTCGTCGGCACGCGCCGCTCGCCGGGACACTCCGGGGCTCCGTTCTTTCGCTGTCTGCCGCTCGCGCAGAACCCCTCGCCCGTGGGCGCTCGGCTCCGAGCGGGGCCGGAAGGCGCGCACGCTGGCCGCGTGCACCGAATCAGCAGCACGGCCCGCCGCGCCCTCGGAAAGCGGGCGCGAGGCGCGGGCCGCCACAGCAAAAGCGGTAAGCCCGGCGCAGCGCGCATCCTCGCCGCGGAAAAGAAAAAGCCCGCGTCTCCGGGTGCGCAGGCGCCGGGCGTCGGTTCTGGCGCGCTGGCTGGCCATCGTCGGCTCATCCACACGGGGCGCGCGCTCGGGCGGGTCCCGCGCTGCGCGCGCCGCCCTCGTCTCGGGCTGCGCCGCGGCGGGCTGGGCGCGGCCTCGCGGCCGCATCGCCCGGCGCGGCACGCCCTCGCTGTGCGGGCGCTGCGCGTGCGTGGCGTGGCCACGGCGCGAGCGCCCGCTGGTGTGGAGAAGCAAGAGGGCCGGGCCGCGCCAGGGCGGCCAGGTCAAAGACGGGCGGCTGCCGCCGCCCCGCAGCACGCGCCCGCCGCGCGGGCGCACGGGCCGAGCCGCACGCGAGGGCCAACGCGCGGCCCTCGCGTGCAGGCGGCCGCGAACCCGCCGCGCGCGCCGCTGCGCACCCCCGCGCGCGGAACCCCGGCTCGGCCACTCTCCCAGTGTCGCAGGGCGCTCACGCCCGACACCCGAAAGGAGCAACACCAATGCTCAAGCCCAACGCACGCCTAGCGCGCGATTCAATCAGGCACTCCGGCGACTGCGCCAGCGGCGCTCGATCCGCTCGCGCGCCAGGCGCGCCAGGCCCGCCTGATGCTAAAGCCTCGAACGGCTGCCGATCACGAAGCACCGCAGCTGCGCCTGCGACCCGCGCAGGCACGCGCCCCGCCTGCTCCGCGAGATCCTGCTCGGGATCCACTAGGCCGTGTACACAGCCGGCGCCAGGTGCCGAAAAGCGCAACCCCTAGCGGTTGACCAAGCGAGCACGGCCACATATCGTGGCCCCACGGCGCGCCGCCCGGCGCGCCGCTCCGTGTGACCCCGCCGGGCGGCCCCCACGCCGCCCGGCAAAAACCCCACCGGAAGGACACCATGCCAAAAACCCCACCAACGCATCAGCCGCAGCGAGCGCGAGGCCATCAAGATCGGCCGGAAGCTGGCGCTCGACATCCGCATCCTCGAAGGCCAGGCGGAAATGGCCAAGGCCAGCGCCCGGCGCCAGATCATGACCTGTGCCGCGACCTCGTGCCCGTGGCCACAGGACTCGCCAGGAAGGGCCGCCCGCGCCTGCTGGCCGTCGTGAGCAAAATCCTCGGCGACAAAAACCTCGTCGTCAACTGGATGAAGTAGCCCCAGCCCCTTGACCCCGGAACAGAAACGCGCGCGCCGCCAGCGCTGGGCGCGCGACTCCGCACGACGTCACAGCGCCGAACGCAACGCGCGCCGCCGCGCCCGCTACGCGGCCAGCGCCGCGCTCCGCGCCGCCGCCCACCAGCGCCGCCAGCGCCGCCGCGCCAACCCCGAAGCGCGCGCGCGGGACTCCGAGCGTGTCAGCCGCCGCCACTGGACCGCCCACCTGCGCGCTTCGCGCTGGGGATTCGCCGCCTACCAGCACCTCCGCACGCTCACCCTCGCACCAGCTCCAGCACCCTCGCTACCTCATTACTCGCCCGGAAACGGCCGCCGCCAGGTCGAGCAGTGGCCAATCAAGGACGAGGCCGCCCGTTGGCTGGCCCAGCACGACCCCGGACACCACGCCGCCGCTGCTGTCCACAATTCGCTGGACAGCACGGCATCCCAGGCATAGACTCCCCCCACATATAGGGCAGCACCCTCGCCCGACCCCCACCACCGAGCTTTACACATTGTGCACCGCATGGTAGAAGCAAGATTCCCCGTTTTTGTGCGGAAGGTCCCGGTGCGGCGGGATCCATCCCCGAATAGATTGGAAACACACGATGTTAGGAGCAGACAAAATCTGTGCCGTGGCGGCGGCGCCGGACGCGCGTTCCATGGATCGACAGCTGGCTCGGGCCCTTGGCCAGACCGGCACCGTGGAACTGCGGCTGGATTGGCTTTCCGATGACCGCGAAATCGGCCGCTTCCTCGCTCATCTGGCGGCGCGCAAGATACGCGCCACGCTGATCGCCACGTGCCGGCGGCGCGAAGCAGGCGGCCGCTACCGCGGGACGATCGCGGGGCAACTGGTTCATTTGGCCGAGGCCATCCGGGCAGGTTGCACGTGGTACGACCTGGAAATTGAAACCGCCCGCCGGTGTCCTCCGGAACTGCTGGATGTCCTGCTGGGGGACGCGCGCCGGCTCACCTCGGCGCACTTCTTCCGGCACATGCCCGGGAATCTGGCGCAAGTTGCCGCCGCGCTGTGGCGTGGCCGGCCCGATGCCATCAAGATTGCCGCGCAGTGCGATTCGCTGGCGGACAGCCGCAAATTGCTGCGCCTGGCCCGGAATCCGCGGAAGATCGTGGCCATCCCCATGGGCGAGGTAGCCCTGCCGGCCCGGCTTCTGGCGCTGCGCGAGAAGAAAGCGTTTGCCTACGCGCCGGTGGAGAACCAGACCGCACCGGGACAGGTTTCTCTCGACGAGATGAAACATCTCTACCGCGCGGACCGGCTCGATTCGCGCACGCGCGTCTACGGCGTGATCGGCGATCCGGTGGGCCATTCGCTTTCGCCCGCGATGCAGAACGCCGGATTCGCCACGCGGGGAATCCGCGCGGTCTACGTGCCGTTTCTGGTGCGCGATCTGAAGGATTTTGTGGATTCGATCGAGCCGCTGGGCATCCGTGGCTTCAGCGTCACGCTGCCGCACAAGGAGCGCATCCTGAAGTATCTGGACGGCTGCGACCCGCTGGCCGAGAAGATTGGGGCGGTCAATACCGTGGTTGTGGACGGAAAGGGGAAGCTTTACGGCTACAATACGGATTACGTCGGCGTGCTGCGCACGCTGGAACGGCGGATGCCGCTGGCAGGCAGCCGCGTGCTGATCGTAGGCGCCGGGGGCGCGGCGCGCGCGGTCGCTTTTGCGCTGGCCCAGGGCGGCGCCTCGGTGTGCGTATGGGCGCGCCGGCCGGCGCGGGCGAAAGCGCTGGCGCGCGCGGTGGGCGGCCAGGCCATGGATCGCACGGGATTTGCGGCGGGAGTTTTTCGACGCCATCGTGAACGCCACGCCGGTGGGGATGCATCCGCGGGCGGGGGAGTCGCCGCTGGCGGCGGGAGAATTGAATTGCCGGCTGGTATTTGACACCATTTATCGCCCGCGCGTGACCCGCCTGATGCAACTGGCGGCGCGGCGCGGCATCGAGACGGTATCGGGAGTGGAAATGTTCGTGGCCCAGGGAACCGCGCAGTGGGAAATCTGGACGGGGCGGCGCGCGCCGGTGGCGGCCATGCGGCGCGCCTTTCTAAGCGCGCTGGCGCGCGGCGAGCAGAAGGCGGGGAAGAAGGTGCGGGGCAAGCGATGATTCAACCTGATTTCAAAACGTTCTGCCGCCTGGCGCGACAGGGAAACCTCGTGCCGGTCTACGACACCTACACGGCCGATCTGCTGACGCCAGTGGGGGCGTATCTCCGCATCGGGCACAACGCCAAATATTCATTTCTGCTCGAGAGCGTCGAGGGCGGGGAAACGATCGGTCGGTACACCTTCACGGGCGCCAATCCCGTGGAGGTTTTCCGCTCGCGCGGGCGGAAGTGCACGCTGGAGGGCGGCGGCAAACGCGTCGAGTTCGAGGACGATCCGGTCGAATGCCTGCGGCGGCTGACGAAGCGCTATCGCCCGGTGCGCGTTCCGGGGCTTCCTCCGCTGATCGCCGGCGCGATCGGCTATTTCGCCTACGACATGGTGCGGCTGATCGAGCGCATTCCGGCCACGGGCCGCGACGACCTGGGCCTGGACGATTCCGTGATGATGTTCTATCTGGGTCTTGTGGCGTTCGACCATGTGCGGCACAGCGTCTCGATCATCCGCAACGTTTTCACCGAGGGGCCGGGTAGCCTGCGCGAGAAATACGACGCGGCGGTCCGGGAAATCCGGCGCACCCGGCGGGCGCTGGAACAACCCCTGCCCCCGCAGCGCCCGGCGCGGCGCGCGGCCCCGCTGCGCGTCCGCTCGAACATGACCAAGCCGCAGTACATGGCGGCGGTGCGCAAGGCCAAGGCCTACATTCGCGCGGGCGATATTTTTCAGGTGGTCCCCAGCCAGCGGTTTTCCGCCGAGACGCACGCCGAGCCGTTCGAGATCTATCGCGCGCTGCGCGTCGTGAACCCCTCGCCCTATCTCTATTATCTGAAGCTCGACGATTTGTCGGTGGTGGGCAGCTCGCCCGAAATGCTGGTGAAGGTGCAGGGGCGCGAGGTGTCATACCGTCCCATTGCCGGGACGCTGCCGCGCGGCCGCAACGAGGAAGAAGACCGCAAGTTCGAGGCCCGGCTGCTGGCCGATCCCAAGGAGCGGGCCGAGCACATCATGCTGGTGGACCTGGGGCGCAACGATCTGGGCCGTGTGTGCGAATACGGCTCGGTGAAGGTGGAGCGGCTGATGTTCATCGAGCGCTTTTCGCACGTGATGCACATCGTGTCCACGCTGAGCGGGCGCCTGCGCGAGGGAGTCGACTGCTTCGGGGCGCTGATGTCCTGCTTTCCGGCGGGGACGCTTTCGGGCGCGCCGAAGGTCCGCGCCATGGAGATCATCGACGAGCTCGAGCCCACGCGGCGCGGGATCTACGCGGGGGCCATCCTGTATCTGGACTTCTCCGGCAATCTCGATTCCTGCATCGGGCTGCGCACGCTGGTGGCCAAGGGCGGCCGCGCCTACATTCAGGCCGGCGGCGGCATCGTGGCCGATTCGGTGCCGGCGCGCGAGTATCAGGAAACGGTGAACAAGGCGCGCGCGCTGGTGAAGGCGCTGGAAATCGCGCACCGCGGCGGGAGTCGCGAGGAGTAAGAATCTGCGCTATTCTGAAAGCGGATCATGATTCTGCTGATCGACAACTACGATTCGTTCACCTACAACCTGGCGCAGTATCTCGGCCAGATGGGGCAGAAGCTCGAGGTGCGCCGCAACGATCAGATCACGCTGGAGGAGATCGAGCGGATGCGGCCCGAGCGCATCGTGATTTCGCCGGGGCCGTGCACGCCCAAGGAGGCGGGCATCAGCGTCCCGCTGATCCAGCGCTTCGCGGGCGAGATTCCCATCCTGGGGGTTTGCCTGGGACATCAGTCGATCGGCGCGGCGTTTGGCGGGCGCGTGATTCGCGCTCCGGTGATCATGCACGGGAAGACCAGCGAGATCCACCATGACGGCCGGACGATTTTTCGCGGGCTGCCGCAGAATTTCCGGGCCACGCGCTATCATTCGCTGATCGTCGAGCGGAAGTCGCTGCCGCCCGTGCTGGAAATTTCCGCCGAGACCGCCGACGGCATCATCATGGGCCTGCGCCACCGCGAGATGAAGGTCGAAGGCGTGCAGTTCCATCCCGAGTCGGTGCTCACCGAAGTCGGCTTCCAACTCCTCGAAAATTTTCTGACGGTATAGCCGGCTGCGACACTTCCGCACCTCAGTTGTGTATAGGTCCGCCCGTTTTCCTGCTGGGTATCTTATGGCTCGCTGGTTTCCATGCGGGTCCGCCGGCTACTGAGCCGTGTCCAACATTTGTCACGGGGCGAGCTTGCCGCGGACAGCGGGGCAGATGCTGTTGTACTCACACCAGTCGCAGAGTGGAGATATCCGAGCGGGAAACGACCGAGCCTCTTCGATGTTTCGGCTTAGCTGGCGTGTACGTTCCAGCATCGTCTCGAGTTGCCGGCTGGTCCGTTTGTCCCGAACCTCCTTTCCATGGGCCAGATAGTGCCATACCAAAGAAACCTGCTTGGCATCAGGCCACCGATGGCGAAGCGCGACTTCATAGAGTGCCAGCTGCGTGTCGCTCTGGATTTGACCCGGCGAAGGAATGCGGCGCGAAGTCTTGTAGTCGTGAATTTCGTATTCATTTTCGCCGGAATGGGAAATTCGGTCGACCTTGGCTTCAAAAGTGTCCGATTCCGTCAGCGGAAACAAGAGCTTCATCTCCAATCCGACTGTGGTGGATTGATGGAAGGGGTAGAAGCGCCGGTAGTAGGCCGATATCATTTGCCGGCCGCTCGTCGAAATAATCCCGCGCGGTCGTGCGCGCCCTGACGATGCGAATGGCGGAAGTGAAGGTGGCATGCCACTGCTCGTCATAGAATTGCAGGAGTTCCCTCTCCGAAATTTGGGCCGCGTTCTGCAAATCGGCGTACAGCTTCTGGAGGGCTAGGTGAACTACGTTTCCGAGGTGCAGCTCGATCGAGCGGCTGGGCGGTTCGATACGCTCGACGTAGCGAAACTGATATTTCCTGGGGCATTGCACGTAGCATGAAATCTTCGTGTGCGAAAATTGAGCCACGCAGGAACTCCCGACTCGGCTGACTGCAGGAAGATTGTTTGCCGCCATGGTCGCCGCGTCAAGCGCCATCTACACGCGGGGCATAGGGAACGCGGAGCGTGAGAAGCGACGTGGGCAGAAGTGAGGGCGCAGCAATCAGCGCCCGTGCGGGGAAACTAGCCGAGCGGCGAGAGCCCGCAGGCGAGCCGGCTACGACGCGGCGTGGCCGTGGCCCTTTTCGGATTGGGTGAAGGCGACCAGGGCATCGAGCTTGTCGCGGGCGGCGCCGGAATCGATGGAGTGGGCGGCCAGGCGCACGCCGGCGAGGAAGTCCGCGGCATGCCCGGCGGCGACCAGCGCGGCCGCGGCGTTGGCGAGCACGATTTCGCGGCGCGGGCCGTGATCGCGGTGGGAGGCCGAGCGCGCCAGAATCTTCTCGATGATTTCGGCGTTGCGCTTGGTATCGCCGCCGTGGATCGCCTCGAGTGGCGCGCGGTGCAAGCCGAAATCCTCGGGCGTGACCGTGAAGCTGCGGACGACGGTGTCGCGGAGTTCGGCGATGTAGGTCTCGCCGGAGATGGATATTTCGTCCAGGCCGTCGGCGCCGTGGACCACGAAGGCTCGGCGCACGCCCAGTTCGCCCAGCGCCCGCGCCACCAACTCCGTCAGGCTCGCGCTGTAGACGCCCACGACCTGCGCGGAGGCTCCCGCGGGATTGGTGAGCGGGCCGAGAAGATTGAAGACGGTGCGCATGCGCAGGGCGCGCCGCGCGGGCATGGCGTGGCGCGTGGCGGTGTGCAGGGAGGGCGCGAAGAGAAATCCGATGCCGATTTCCTCGATGGCTTGCGCCACGCGCTCGGGCGGCAGATCAATGCGCACGCCGAGTTGTTCGAGCACGTCGGCCGAGCCGCAGCGCGAGCTGATCGAGCGGTTGCCGTGTTTGGCCACACGCACGCCCGCGCCCGCCACCACAAAGGCCGCCGCAGTCGAGACGTTGAACGTGCCGGAAGCGTCGCCGCCGGTTCCGCAGGTGTCCACCAGGGCTTCCTCGGCCACGTGGGAGTGGCCGGAGAAGATCGCGGGCGCATGGCGGCGCATGGCGGTGGCGAAGCCGACGAGCTCGTCCACCGTCTCGCCCTTCATGCGCAAGCCGGTGAGCAGGGCGGCGATCTGGGCGTCGCTGGCGCGGCCGGAGAGAATCTCCTCCATGGCGGCTTCGGCTTCCACGCGGGAGAGGTCTTCTTCGGAGACAATCTTTTCCAGGGCTTCGTGGATCATGGTCGTTGCGTCGCGCCCTTCGCGCGCGGACTGTTTTTCGTGTTGCATCTCCGTCTTGCCCGGCCCGCGCGTTCCAAGTACACTACATTGCTTTTGCTAACAGGCTGATTTTAGCACTACTCCGGCCGGGCGCGGACCCGGCGATGAAACCCGAATGAAAATCCACGAATATCAGGCCAAAACCATCCTGGCGAAGTTCGGCGTGCCCGTGCCGCGCGGCCAGGTGGCGTTCAATGCAGAGGAAGCGCGCGCCGCCGCCGAGCGCCTCGGGACTCCCGTCGTTGTGGTGAAGGCGCAGATCCACGCCGGCGGGCGCGGCAAAGCGGGCGGCGTGAAACTGGCGAAGTCGCCCGCGGAAGCGGCCGCGCTGGCGGAAGACATGCTGGGGATGACGCTGGTGACGCCGCAGACCGGCCCGGAAGGGCGCGTGGTCCGGCGGCTTCTGGTCGAAGAAGGACTCGACATCCGGCGCGAGTTGTACCTCAGCGTGCTGGTGGACCGCGCGTGCGGCGCGCCGGTGCTGATGGCCAGCGCGTCGGGAGGCATGGAGATCGAGGAAGTCGCGCACAACAATCCGGATGCGATTTTGCGCGAGACGATTCATCCGGCAACGGGGCTGCAGCCCTATCACGCGCGGAAGATCGCTTTCGGCCTGGGGCTTTCGGCGGAGCAGGCAAACAAAGCCGCGCCGTTCCTGGCGTCGCTGTACCGCGCGTTTTTGGAAACGGATGCTTCGCTGGTCGAAATTAATCCGTGGATCGTGACCGGCGACGGCCGGCTGGTGGCGCTCGACGCCAAGGTGAATTTCGACGACAACGCGCTGTTCCGCCACCCGGATCTGCGGGAACTGCGCGACCTCGACGAAGAGGCCCCGCTGGAAGTGGAGGCCTCGAAATTCAAGCTGAACTACATCCAGCTCGACGGCACGGTCGGCTGCATGGTGAACGGCGCGGGCCTGGCCATGGGCACGATGGACATCATCAAGCTGAGCGGCGGGAACCCGGCGAATTTCCTCGACGTGGGCGGCGGCGCGTCGGAGGAGCAAGTGAAGAACGCGTTCCGCATCCTGGTGAGCGATCCGAATGTCAAGGCGGTGTACGTCAACATCTTCGCCGGCATTTTGCGGTGCGACGTGGTCGCGAGCGGCATCGTGAACGCCGCGAAGGAGCTGAAGCTGAAGGTGCCGGTCGTGGTGCGGATGGCGGGCACCAACGTCGAGCAGGGCCAGGAAATTCTGCGCACTTCGGGGCTCAATTTCACCGTGGCGGACGGAATGAAAGACGGAGCGGAGAAGGCCGTGGCATTGGCACGCAGAGGCTAAAGCATGGAAGCAAAGGACGCATAGGAAGCAAAGGAAGTGGAGGAAAAACCGAATCGCGCTGGGCCCATACGCCGGTATCGCGATTTGCTGGTTTATCAGCAAGCCTACCGGTTGACGCTGGAGGTTTCGCGGTTATCCAAGGGTTTTCCAAAGCATGAGCAGTTCGAGCTTGGCAGGCAGATCCGATCCTCATCGCGCTCTGTGGCAGCAAACATTGTGGAGGGATGGGCGAAGCGGGAATCCGCTGCCGAGTTTCGGCGCCACCTGCAGATTGCAGTGGGCGAATGTGAAGAAACCAGATTTTGGCTGGATCTGGCGGCCGATGAAGGGTGCGCGCCTCAAGCGCAATCGGAACCCTTGGCGGTCGAATACGCGAAGCTGGGAATGATGATTCGTAATCTTTGGAAGGAATGGAGGAAACTCTGATGGCGGCGATCTCCTATGCCTCCTTTGCATCATCTGCTTCCTCTGCCTCAATTCTGTGAGCATCCTCGTCGATAAAGGCACGCGCCTGCTTGTGCAGGGCATCACCGGGCGCGAGGGCAGTTTTCACACGCAGCAGATGCGCGACTACGGTACGAAGGTGGTTGCAGGCGTGACGCCAGGCAAGGGCGGGACCAAGTGCGCCGGCGTGCCGGTTTTCGACACCGTGGCGCAGGCCGTGCGGGAAACCGGCGCCAATACGTCGGTGATTTTCGTGCCGCCGCCGTTTGCGGCCGACGCGATTCTCGAAGCGATTGACGCGGAGCTGCCGCTGGTCATCTGCATCACCGAAGGCGTTCCGACGCTGGACATGGTGCGGGTGTGGGAGGCGCTGGGAAGGTCGAAGACGCGCCTGATCGGCCCGAATTGTCCGGGGATCATCTCTCCGGGGAAGTGCAAGATCGGGATCATGCCGGCTGCGATCCACAAGCCGGGCCACGTCGGCGTGGTGAGCCGCAGCGGCACGCTGACCTACGAAGCCGTGGGCCAGCTCACGCGGCTGGGCATCGGGCAATCGACGTGCATCGGCATCGGCGGCGACCCGATCATCGGGACGAGCTTCCTCGACGCCATCCGCCTGTTCAACGATGATCCGGATACGCACGCCATCGTGATGATCGGCGAAATCGGCGGCAACGCCGAGGAGCAGGCCGCCGAGTTCATCCGCCGGCACGTGAAGAAGCCCGTCGTCGGCTTCATCGCCGGACAGACCGCGCCGCCGGGACGCCGCATGGGGCATGCCGGCGCCATCATCAGCGGCGGGCACGGCACGGCCAAGGAAAAGTACGCGGCCATGCGCGCCGCGGGGATTCGCACCGTCGAAAGCCCCGCCGAGATCGGACATACGCTGGCGGCGGCGCTGGGCAAATCGAAAACGCATGCCCGAGCGAAGGCGAAGCCGGCGGCGAAGAGAAAAGCGGCAGGCACCAAGAAGAAGCGAGCGAAGCGCAAGAAATAACGCGAGCCCATCGGCACGCGGAAATGCCAAAAACAAAATAGGAGACTTCTCGAATGGCCGTGGAACGAACACTTGCAATCATCAAGCCTGACGCCGTGGGACGCGGACTCACGGGCGAAATCCTGAGCCGAATCCACGCGGCGAAATTTCAGATTGTGGCGATCAAGTCGCTGCGCCTGACCAAGCCGGAAGCCGAAGGATTTTACGCCGTGCACCGCGAGCGGCCGTTTTTCGGCGAACTCACGGATTTCATGATCTCCGGGAAAGCCGTGGTGATCGTTCTCGAAGCGGAAGGCGCGATCGCCCGCTGGCGCGAAACCATGGGCGCCACCGATCCCGCCAAGGCCGCGCCCGGCACGATTCGCCGCGACCTCGGCACCAGCATCCAGTACAACTGCACGCACGGCTCGGACGCTCCCGCCACCGCGGCCTTCGAGATCGGATACTTCTTCGCGGGGCTCGATCTGGTTTAGCCGCTTCGCCGGTCACGTCGCGGCGCGAATCAGGCTAGAATGGCCCCCGGATGGCGCCTATGGACCCGCTGCGCGAAATCGGCAAACTGCTGCTTGTTGCCGGCGTCGTTCTGGTCGGCGCCGGAGCGCTGCTGGTGTTCGGCGTCCGGCTGCCGTTCCGCCTGGGGCGCCTGCCGGGCGACATCGCTTATTCGGGGCGCCACGGCTCGTTCTATTTCCCGATTGTGACGTGCCTGGTGGTGAGCGCGGCGCTCACGCTGGTGTTCTGGGTTGTGAATTTCCTGCGCCGCTAGAGCCATGAACCAAACATCCTTCTTCGATCTGATGCCCGAGCGGCACGTCTGGAAAGTCAGCGAGCTGACCGCGCGCATCAGCGGCCTGCTCGAAGGCGAGTTCCCGGACGTGTGGATCGAGGGCGAGGTGTCGAATTGCCACGCGGCGCAGTCCGGGCATATCTACTTCACGCTGAAGGACGCGCGCTCGCAAATCCGCTGCGTCTGCTTCCGCGATCAGGTGCGCGCGCTGAAGTTCCGGCCCGGAGACGGCCTGCAGGTCACGGTGCGCGGCGCGCTGGGCGTCTACGAGCCGCGCGGCGAATATCAGATCTACGTCAGCCACATCGAGCCGGTGGGCGCGGGCGCGCTGCAACTCGCCTTCGAGCAGCTCAAGAAGAAACTGCAGGACGAGGGGCTTTTCGAGGAGGAGCGCAAGAAGCCGCTGCCCGTGCTGCCGCGCTGCATCGGCGTGGTCACGTCGCCGACGGGCGCCGCGATTCGCGACATTTTGCGCGTGCTGAAGCGGCGCTTCGCCAACGTGCGCGTCCAGCTCTATCCCGTGAAGGTGCAGGGCGAGGGTGCGGCGGGCGAAATCGCGGCGGCCATCAAGTATTTCAACCGCGCGAAATTGGCCGACGTGCTGATCGTGGCGCGGGGCGGCGGGTCGCTCGAGGACCTGTGGGCCTTCAACGAGGAAGTGGTGGCGCGGGCCATCGCCGCGTCCGATATTCCCGTCATCACCGGCATCGGCCACGAGACCGATTTCACCATCGCCGATTTTGTGGCCGACCTGCGCGCGCCCACGCCCTCGGCCGCGGCGGAAATCGTGGTGCGCTCGCGGCAGGAATTCGAGCGGCACATCGCCGATCATTACCGGCATCTCGCGCAGCGGATGCGCTATTTGCTGTCGGAGCGGCGGCATCGCGTGCGCGATCTGGAGACGCATCGCGGCTTCCGCCAGCTCGAACTGCTCGTGCGGCGGCGGCACCAGCAGGTGGACGATCTTTCGTCGCATCTGGCGGTGGTGGCGCGCCTGCGGCTGGCCATGGCGCGGCAGCGGGTGACGCGGGCGGGCACGCAAGTTGCATCGTTTGACCTGCGAGGCCGCGCGGACGTGCTGCGGCGAAGGATCGAGCAGCAGCGCGCGGCGCTGCAGGCGGTTCTGGAACGCGTGGTGACACGGAAGCAGCGGAGATTCGCCTCGGCGCGCGTGCGATTCGCGGCACTCGATCTGCGCGCCCGCGTCGGCAAAAAGCGCCGCGCCTTCGAGCAGCGCGCCTCGGATTTGGGCGCGCGCATTCGGCGGTTGCTCGTGGAGAAGCGCCGCGAGCTGGCCGAGGCCGCGTTGCAGGTGGAAGAGCGCGGCCCGCTGAAATTGCTCGAGCGCGGCTACGCCATCGCCTACGATGCCGCGGGGAAAGTCCTGCGCTCGCCCGATCAGGTGGCCTTGGGCGACGACATCACCGTGCGCCTGGCCCGCGGCCAGCTCGACGCCACCGTCCGCGGCAAGAGAAAGTCGTAACACTCTTTCGGATTCGCCCGCGCTATTCCTCTTCAGTACTGCTGGCGACCTTGAGGACGGCGAGGAAGGCTTCCTGGGGGATGTCGACCTTGCCGACGCGCTTCATGCGCTTCTTGCCTTCCTTCTGTTTTTCGAGGAGCTTGCGCTTGCGGGAGATGTCGCCGCCGTAGCATTTGGCGATGACGTTTTTGCGGATGGCGCTGATGGTTTCGCGGGCGATGACGCGGCTGCCGATGGCGGCCTGGATGGCGACCTCGAACATCTGGCGCGGGATCAGTTTGCGCAGGCGGCTGACGAGGTCGCGGCCGCGGTCGTAGGATTGATCGCGGTGGCAGATGATGGTCAGCGCGTCCACCGGCTCGCCGCCCACCAGCACGTCGAGCTTCACGAGGTCGGATTCGCGGTAGCCCGAGAGGTGGTAATCGAGCGAGGCGTAGCCGCGCGACACGCTTTTCAGCCGATCGTAGAAATCGAGCACGATCTCGTTGAGCGGCATCTCGTAGGTGAGCATGATGCGCGTGGGCGAGAGGTATTCGAATTTCTGCTGCACGCCGCGCTTTTCCTCGCACAGCTGCAGCACGCCGCCGACGGATTCCTCCGACGTGATGATCATGGCCGTCAGGATGGGCTCCTCGATCTTCTGAATGGACGAGGGCGGCGGGAATTTCGTGGGGTTGTCGATTTCGGAGACTTCGCCGGCCGTGGTGGTGATGCGGTAGCGCACGCTGGGCGCGCTGGTGATCAGGTCGATGTTGAATTCGCGTTCCAGGCGCTCCTGCACGATTTCCATGTGCAGCAGGCCGAGGAAGCCGCAGCGGAATCCGAAGCCCAGAGCGACGGAGGTTTCCGGCTCGTAGAAAAAGGCGGCGTCGTTGAGCTGCAGCTTGCCGAGGGCGTCACGCAGCAACTCGTAATCGGTGGCGTTCACGGGGAACAGCCCGGCGAAGACCATGGGCTTGATGGCCTCGAAGTCCGGAAGGGCCGGAGCGGGGCGGTCGGCTTCCACGACGGTGTCGCCGACGCGCGCGTCGGCCACGCGCTTGATGTTGGCGACGATGAAGCCGACGTCGCCGGCCGCCAGTTCCTGGAGCACGATGGGCTTGGGCGTCAGCACGCCCAGGGCCTCGACTTCGTAGACTTCGTTGTTGGCGCAGAGGCGGATCTTCATCCGCGGCGCGATGCGCCCTTCCATCACGCGCACCAGCACGACGGCGCCGCGATAGGCGTCGAACCACGAATCGAAAATCAGCGCGCGCAGCGGCGCGTCCGCCGAGCCTTTGGGCGGGGGCACGTGCTGCACGATGGCTTCGAGGACGTCCTCGACGCCCAGGCCGCTTTTGGCGCTGATCAGCAGCGCGTCGTCAGCGGGAATGGCGAGAACGGCTTCGATCTGCTCCTTCACGTGGTCGGGCCGCGCGGCGGGGAGGTCAATTTTGTTGATCACCGGAATGATGGCGAGATTGTGGCGCGACGCGAGGAATGCGTTGGCCACGGTCTGCGCCTCGACGCCCTGGCTGGCGTCCACCACCAGCAGCGCGCCCTCGCAGGCGGAAAGCGCGCGCGAGACTTCGTAGGAAAAGTCGACGTGGCCGGGCGTATCGATCAGGTTGAGGCGGTACTCATGGCCGTCGCGCGCCTGGTAGTGCAGGCGGATGCTTTTGGCCTTGATGGTGATGCCGCGCTCGCGCTCCAGGTCCATCGAGTCGAGCACCTGCGCGGTCATCTCGCGCTGGGTGAGCGCGCCGGTGAGTTCGAGCAGGCGGTCGGCCAGGGTGGATTTCCCGTGGTCGATGTGCGCGATGATACAGAAATTCCGGATGAACTGGGGATCCATGGATTCTCGTGCGGAGAGCGGTCCGGCAACGGCAGGTTGCGCCCGGCACGCGCCGGGCGCGTCCCTTCCGATGTAGTGTGCCACAGTTTGCGGCACGCGGCCAGCGCGCCGCCGCTGCTCGCTCCGCTAATACTGATTGTTGAAGAAGCCGGTGGCGATGCGCGTGGTGTCCTGGTCGAACAGCAGCGCGGTGTTGGCGTCGATCAGGTAGTAGATCAGGTTGTACGTCACGCCCGGACTGGTGGCGTGGAGCACGAGCGTGCCGCGGCCCCGCGTGCCCGGCGCGCCCACGGAACTGCCGGTCGAGGCGATCGGATCGCCCGTGAAGACGGCATTGAAATTGTTGATGTCGAGGTTTCCCGACGTCACGCTCGACGCCGTGATTTTCACCTGGCCGGCCGTGTCCGTCTGGTAGGACGCCGGGCTATTATGGAACACGCCTTGCCCGAACACGCCCAGGGCAAAGTCTCCGGTGATGGAGGTGGGCGTCACCTGCTGCTGATAGGCCATGCCGGTCGCGACGGCGGCGCCATCGAGTTCGAGCATTACCGCCGATCCCTGCGCCGTCTGGTAGACCGCGAATTCCCTGAGGTTGGAGGCGGGCGCGGCCGGACACGCCCCGCTGCCGGTATAGAGCTTCAGGTCAAAGCGTCCGGTGGCCGGGTCCACGGAGTAGGCGCACGCGTTGATGGTGGTATTGGTGGTGGCTGTGCCGCCCGTGTTGGTGTCGAGCGTGCCGGTGGTGACGTTGCCGGCCCCGTCCGAAACAAAGTCGCCGCCCGCGGCATAGGCGCCGGCCGCCTTGGTTCCGCCATTGGTAAAGACGTAGTTGCCGGGGATGAGGCTGGCGTTGGAGAAGGTGCCGCCGGGCCCGCTGAACATGTCGCCGGCCAGAAAGGCGTTGCTGTCGCTTTCAATCAGGTGCGCATGCGTGCTGTCCACGACGTAGAAGGCGTATTGCAGCGCGCCCGTGCTGGCACTGGTCAGCGTGATGGTTCCGCGTCCGGAGCCGGGAAACGACGCGTCGAAGGCGTACGTGCCGTTCAGCGTAGTGTCGCCGGTGGACGTGGTGCCGCCATCGTTGAGGTCGAGGATGGTCGCCGTCGCGGGGATGGTTCCAGCGCCGTCGGCGGAGAATTCGCCGGCCACGGCGGCGGGCGCGAACAGCGAGTCACTGCCGGAAACGCCGAACACATAAGGCCCGGTGAGGACGGAGTCGGAAACCACCAAGGCATTCAAATTTTGCTGGTCGATGGTTCCGCCGCCGGTGGCGCTCGGGTCAAACCGGGTCATCAGGGCGTGTTGGTCCGTAATTATCACAAATTGCCAGGTCGCGGTGCCAGCCCCCGCGGTGATGGAGGCGGTGGCTCGGCCGTCAGGTTTGACCAGGTAGGTGCCGCTGATGGGGACTTGGGTCGAGACCCCCGTGAGGTAGCTGGAGACATCTTCGACGCCGCTGGTGATGTGCCCGTTGCCGTCGGAGACAAAGCTCCCGGCCGCCGCCAGGAATCCCGAAGCATCATTGCCGGTATACGAGAAGGCAAAGGGGCCCTTGAGGGACTGGTCGGAATAGACGATCAAGGCCGTGGCGGTGGCGGTGGCCGCTCCGTCCGTCGCCGTGATGGTGACGGAGGCGCCGGGCGGCGGAAAGCTGGGCGCGGTATAGAGTCCGGTTGAGTCGATCGTGCCGAGGATGCCGCCATTGGCCGAGCTCACGGCCCAGGTGGCGTTGGGGTCGGCGATGTCATTCAGCGTCGCCGCAAATTGATAGCTGCCTCCGGCCGGGACCGTCACATTGGTATGCGTGATCGCCAGACCCAGGCCCACCGAGATGGTGACAATGGCGGTGTTGGAGGTCACCGTGGCGGTGGAGGTCGTCGAACCGGGATCTTGCGGCGCGACGGCGGTGATATTCACCTGTCCGTTGTTCGTGGCCGGCACGATGCCTGGAGCGGTGTAGATTCCAACCTGCACATCCGAGGGCGAAGAGACGATCGTGCCCACGGTCGCATTGCCACCGGCCGCTCCATTGACCTGCCAGGTGACGGCCGTGCTGGTGGATGTGGTCGTGGTGTTTTGCAGTTTTACGGTGGCCGTGAATTGCACGGTGGTATTGATCGGCACACTGGCAGCCGCCGGCGTGATCTTCACGGACGTCACCACATTATTGCCCGTTCCGCTCTTGCTGCCGCATGCTGTGATGCCTAACCCCACCGTGATGGCCAGCGCCAGCAGAGCAAGCCCCGGAATCCGCTTATCCATGTAACTGTGTTCCTTTCCAGAATAATGAGGTGCGAATTAAACGCTGCCGCGGAGGACCACCGACCTCACCGCCGCCTTCCTTTGAGTACGCTTACGCCGCTGGGGTTGCCACGGCCCAATCCACAAGCAGGCACCCCCGGCATGGGAACAGAGCGCTTAGAAGCATTCCCTCCGGAAAGCAAAAAGGTTCCCAAACTTTTTTCGGCAGGCTGATTGGTCGGGGATTTGCCTCTCGATGGGGGTTGTCGCAGATAGCCGGTTTTCGACGGTTTCTCAGAATTGAGCTCCCTGCACGATCCGCAGGGCCGCCGCGGCGATTTCCGGGTCGTCACCGAAGCCTGTGAGCCAGGTGACGCCCGGCTCCTTGCGGAACCACGTGAGCTGACGTTTGGCGAAGCGCCGCGTGGCCTGCTGGATGGCGGCGATGGCGGCACCGCGCTCGAGGTCTCCTTCCAGGTGGCGCCGCAGTTCCGCATAGCCGATGAACTGAAACGCTTTGGCGTCCGGCGGCACGCCGCGCGCGATCAGCTGGCGCACCTCTTCGGCCCAGCCGGCCGCGATCATCGCTTCGACGCGCGCGTTGATACGGGCGTAGAGCGCGGGGCGCGGCGGGAGAAGCCCGATCTTGGTGATAGCGTAGCCTTGGAGGCCCAGCCGGCCGCTGCGATGGATTTCGTCCACGGGTTTTCCAGCCAGCATGCGGATTTCAATGGCGCGGATGATCTTCTGCGCGTCACGCGGCGCGATGCGGCGGGCGGCCTCGGCGTCGGTGCGCGCGAGAATGCGGTGCAGGTATTCGGGGCCGCGCAGTTGGGCTTTGCGGCGAAGCCGCTCGCGCAGTTCCTCGGAGCGCAAGGGCGCGTCGGCCAACCCTTCGAGCAGGGCGCGCAGATAGAGGCCGGTGCCGGCCGTGAGAATGGGAAGTTTGCCGCGGCGGCGCAGATCTTCGAGAACCGTGAGCGCTCGCCGGCGATATTCTCCCGCCGTGAAGATTTCCTGCGGCTCAACCAGATCGGCCAGGTGATGCGGAATGCCGCGCTGTTCGGCGGGGGGAACCTTGCCCGTGCCGATGTCGAAATGGCGGTAGACCTGCGTCGAGTCGCAGACCAGGATTTCGCCGCCCAGCCGCCCAGCCAGTTCGATTCCCAGCGCGGATTTGCCGGAGGCGGTCGGCCCGAGAATCACGACGAGCCGCGCCCCCGCGTCTGCGGAAGAACTGCTCATCCCGAAAATTTCCAGTAGCGCACCAGCAGAGCGAGCAGCGCTAGCACGGCCAGAATCAGGGCTCCCGCGACTTGCGTACTGCTCAGCTTCACTGCAGGTTCACCTGTTCCGGGGGAATATTGTAAAGGAAGACGATGCGCAGTCGCAGGTAGGGGCCGTGAAACTGCTTGGGCAGCGGCTCGAAGGGATTCGAGGCATGAATGGCGCTCATCGCCGCGTTGTCCAGCGGTTCCTTGCCGGACGTTCGCTCCAGCTGCGGGTCCGGCGCGGGAACGCTTCCGTCGGGATTGATCTGGAAAGTGGTGAAGACCATGCCCCGGTCGCCCATCAAGGCCGATTCCGGCATGATCGCGTACCAATTCCGCTTCAGCGTGGCGAGCAGCCGCTGGATGTAGCTGTCAAAGTTGACCCCCTGCGTGTCGGAAAGAATCTGCCAGCCCTGATTGAGTCCCGGGCCGCCTACTCCCGGGCCTGCGGGGCCACCGGGGGAGATGCCGCCGTGGCTGGCTCCCCGGCGAATGGCATCATCAATTTGACTCTGAATCGCCCGCCCCGGGGAGACCTGCGGCAGTTGCAGGTTGAGCCGGTTCGGATTGGGGGCCACCGGCGGCTCGACCGGCTCGAGCCGCGAAGGAGCGGGCTGCGTGGGTGCCGGGATCACAGCGCTGTGCGGCCTCGGCGCGTCGGGCAGATCGGTCGGCGGCTTTTCGGGACTCACCGGGGCAGGCAGTTGCGGCTGCTCGACCGGGGGAGCAACGGATTTCAAGATCTTGGGAGTGATGCGAACCTTTGGGCTGGGCGAGGGGGTCGCGGGGATTTCCGGCGGCGTATAGATCCACTGCAACTGCTTGCGGGCGAGTTCGAGCTCGTCCTGCGTCGGAACGTGCGCCGGGAACATTTTGGGCAAGAAGACCAGGAAGGCGATCAGTCCCGCATGCACCAGGACGGAAAGCACCCGTGTGGCCACGTCCTCCTTCGGATCGCGCCGCTCCTCCGGTTCCATCAGGAGGTTGGCGTCGCCGGTGATGAACAGGTCGGGTTCGATGACTTCGCGCAACTCCGGCGTCATCTCCGGCGGGCGTTCAAATCCCAGCATCTCCCCGGGAGTGGGCGTCTCGACGTGGGCGGGCACCACCACGCGCGAATCCAGAATTTCGAGGGGCAGAGCGGGGGCTTGTTCGAGCTTCTCGATCGGCTTGACGGGCATGCCACGGGGCACCAGCGTGCGATCCACCAGAACGCCTAGGGGCAGGTGCGCTGGAATCGAGGTGCGGCCGTCGAGCGGCTCCGCGTCCTCGGACATCTCCGCGGGCACCACGGTCCGCTCGTCCATGTAGGTGGTGAGGCGGCGCGCGGGCTTATTCACCTCGTCCTCGCGGACGGGGCGCACGTTCACCGGAACAAGTATGCGGGGAATCATGAAATGGATTTGGGAATAGCCGTCCCCAATTGGACGCGCCGGGCGTGCTCGAGGATGCCTGCCATCACGCGCTCAGCCAGTTCCAGGGCGCGGCGGCCGGCCGCGCCGTCCACCACCGCGGGCTGGCGTGTGCGCGCGGACGCGAGGAAGGCGCGCAATTCGGCGCGCAGCGGCTCATCCGGCGTGGCCGGCAGTTTCTCGAAGCCGATCTCCGGTTGCGGGCTGCCCGGCTGGACGCGGACGCGCAGCGCATCCTGGCGCGCGAAATCGAGCGAGATGTATTCGTGCTCCTGGAAGAAGCGCATCTTGCGCACGCGTTCGGTGGAGACGCGGCTGGCGGTGACGTTGGCCACCGTTCCGGTGGAAAATTCGATGCGCGCGTGCGCGATGTCCACTTTGTCGGTGATCACGGGAATCCCGACGGCCTTCAGGTCCACGACTGGAGCGTGGACGAACGACAGCAGAATGTCCAGGTCGTGGATCATCACGTCGTACACCACGTCGATATCGAGGCTGCGCGGCGTGAAAATGCCCAGGCGGTGGACCTCGAAGAACAACGGCCGCGCGATGATCTTCTGCGCGGCCACGACGGCGGGATTGAATCGCTCGACGTGTCCCACCTGCAGAATGCGGCCCGCGCGCTGCGCCGAAGCGATCAGCTGATCGGCCTCGGCCATCGAGCTGGCGATCGGCTTTTCCACCAGCACGTCGAAACCAGCTTCGAGCAGGCGGCAGCCCAGTCGGGCGTGCTCTTTCGTCGGCACGGCCAGGCTGACGGCCGAGACGCCTTCGGCGGCCAGCGCGTCCAGGCCGGGGATCACCCGCGTGTTGAATTCAGCGGCCACCTGGCGGGCGCGCTCGGCGTTGGCGTCCACAATTCCGGCCAGTTCGGCGCCTTCGATTTCGCCCCACACGCGGACGTGATTGCGGCCGAACGCGCCTACACCGACCACAGCCACGCGCATGGGTTTTCCGGTCACGATTTTCCCCTGGCCGGAGCGGGTTCCGGCGCGAACGCCTGGATGGCGATGCCGGCTTCGTCGGCCGCGTGAATCAAGGCGTCGCGGTCGAACAGCAGCGTTCGCCCGGCGTCGATGGCCAGCGCCGTGGCGTTCGCGCGGCGCATCACTTCGATGGTTTTCAATCCCGCCACCGGCACGTCGAAGCGCATGTCCTGCCGGGGCTTGCTGACTTTGACGACCACCAGGCGTTGCCCGCCGGCGATGCGCGCGGCGCGTTCGATGGTTTCGTCGGTGCCTTCCATGGCTTCGATGGCCACGCAGGCGCGGTCGCGCACCACCACGGTCTGCCCCAGGTCGAGGCCCGCAATCGCGCGCGCGATTTGCCTGCCGTACTCGATGTCCGTCGCTTCGGCGGCGTCCGGCGGGCGCCGCGTGAGCACGCCCGCCGCGGGCAGCAGCGGCCCCAGAAATTTCGTGGAATCGACCAGGTCGATGCCCTCGTCCTGGAGCACGCGGGCCACCGCGCCGATCAGCGCGTCGGTATTCTTGGCGGGGAGCGAAAACAGCAGCTTCGCCAGGCGCCAGTCCGGCCGGATCGAACTGAAAATCTTGTTGTGCTTTACCTGTCCGGCCATCACCGCGTGCTTCACGCCCTCCTGGTGCAGCAATTCAATCGTGCGGCTCAGTTCTCCCAGGCTCACCCAGTGCAGCCGCCGCGCCACGCGCTCCAGCTCGGGAGACGCCTCCTCGCGAATGGCGATCACCGCCATCTCGATGCCGCGGCTACGCGCTCCCTCGAGCACGAGAAAAGGGAAGTCGCCGTTTCCGGCGATCAGGCCCCATTCCCCCGGCGTGTGGTCTGCGGTCGCGGCCATGCGTGTCCTTACTTGGTCAAGCCGCGCTCAGCGGTTGATTCGATGAACTGGATCAGCGTCCGGACGTCTTCGGATTGCGCCAGAGCCTCGCGCATCTTCTCGACCGCCTGCGACGTATTCAGCTTGGAGCGCAGCAGCAGGCGGTAGGCCTGCTCGATGGATTGAATCCGCTCGGGCGAAAAGCCGTGCCGCTCCAGACCCACGCTATTGACGCCGTAGCAGCGCGTGTCGCGCGGCGCCACGATCTTCGAGAACGGAGGAACGTCCTGCGTGATCACCGTCTGCGCGGCGATGTAGGCGTGGCGGCCGATGCGGCAGAACTGGTGCACGGGGCAAAACGCTCCGACCGTGGCGAAGTCCTCCACGGTCACGTGGCCGGCCAGCGTCGCGCCATTCACAAAAATTGTGTGATCGCCGATGACGCAATCGTGCGCGATGTGCGCGTAGGACATGATCAGATTGTGGCTGCCAACACGCGTGACGCCCCCGCCCTTGACCGTGCCTCGATTGACCGTCGAGAACTCGCGAAATTCGTTGGCGTCCCCAATCTCGACCGACACGCGCTCTCCCCGGTAGGTCAGATCCTGCGGGTCGCCGCCGATCACCGAGAAGGAGTAGACGCGATTGTCGCGGCCGAGCCGCGCCGGGCCCTGCACCACGGCGTGGTGTTCGACGACGCAGCCCTCGCCGAGTTCGACGTCGTCTCCGACCACGGCGTAGGCCGCCACGCGCACACCGCGGCCCAGTCTTGCCGCCGGCGAAACGATGGCTCGCGGGTCGATCTCGCTCATGGCGTCTTCACCGCGGGTTCGGCGGCGGGCGCCGGCGCGGCGTCCCAATCCACCGTCTTGCACATCAGCGTGGCTTCGGCGGCCAGCTCTCCCTGGACCGTTGCGCGTCCCTCCAGCTTGCAGAACGTCCCGCGCCAGGCCAGCACATGGACTTCGAGCCGCAACTGGTCTCCGGGTACGACGGGCCTGCGAAAGCGCGCGTTGTCGATGGCCACGAAATAGATGAGCTTTTTGTCGCGGTCCGGGACCTCCTGGAGCAGGAGCAGTCCTCCCGTCTGGGCCATGGCTTCGATGATCAACACCCCCGGCATGATCGGCTTGCCCGGGAAGTGCCCCTGGAAGAAGCCTTCGTTGATCGTCACGTTCTTGATTCCGACGATGCGCTTCAATCGTTCCATTTCTTCTATGCCGTCGACTAAAAGGAACGGGTAGCGGTGCGGAAGGATTTTCTGGATCGCGTTGATGTCGAGGAGCATCGTAGACCTCACTACAGCCGTTGGTTTGAGTGCTGCCGAGCCGATCAATTCTATACGAATCCCCGCCGAGTGGGAATTAGCGCCGCGCTTTCCGCCCGAGCCGGAAGCCTGGGGCGGGGTCGGGGGCAGACCGGGCTTGCAAAACGCGCACGCCCTGCATAGGCTCGACGGCATGGAAGCCCGCATCGCCATGAGCGCCTTGCTCCGCGACCTACAAGGCCGCCAGACGGAGATGCTCCGGCTGCTTGAAAAATTCGTGCGCTCGGAATCGCCCAGCCACGACAAAGCGGCGGTGGACCGCTTCGGGCGGATCGTGGCAGCCGAGTGGCGCCGGCGCGGCGCGGCCGTGCAGGTCCTGCGCCAGGCCAAGCGCGGCGATCAATTGCGCGCGGAAATTTGTCTCGGCGATCGGCGCCCGGCGGGGCAGATCCTGATTCTCGGCCACCTCGATACCGTGCATCCGCTGGGGACGCTCGGGAAGATGCCGTTCCGCGTGTCGCGCGGGCGCGCCTGGGGGCCGGGCACGTTCGACATGAAGAGCGGTCTTGTCCTCGCGCTGTTTGCCGTGGACGCGCTGCGAGCCGCGGGACTGCGGCCCGCCAAGCGGCTGGTCTTTTTCTGGAACTCGGATGAGGAAATCGGCAGCGAAACTTCGCGGCGCGCCATCGAGCGCGAGGCGCGCCGCAGCGACGCCGTCCTGGTGCTGGAACCGCCGCTCGGGCGCGATGGGCGGCTCAAGACGGCGCGCAAGGGCGTGGGCGACGCCGAAATCGTCGTCACCGGCCGCGCGGCCCACGCGGGCATCAATCCTGAAGAAGGCGTCAACGCCGTGCACGAACTGGCGCTGCAAATCGCGCGCCTCATGAAGATGAACGACCCGCGGCGCGGACTCACCGTGCAGGCCACGGTGATCGCCGGAGGCAGCGCGGTGAACGTCGTGCCCGATTTCGCGCAAGTGGCGGTGGATATTCGCTACACGCGGCTGGCCGACGCCGCGCTCGTCGCGCGCCGCCTGCGCGGCCTGCGGCCGGTGGTGAAGGGCGCGCGGATCGAGGTGCGCCGGGGAGCGGATCGCCCGCCCTTCGAACGCACCGCCGCCGTCGGGGAGTTGTTCCATCGCGCGCGGTCCCTGATGCGGGCGATGGGCAGGGAATTGGGCGAGGCTTCCACCGGCGGCGGCTCGGACGGAAATTTCACGGCGGCCCTCGGCGTCCCCACGCTCGACGGCCTCGGCGCCGTGGGCGACGGCGCGCACACCCCGCGCGAGCACATCCTCATCGCTTCGATGTCCGAACGCGCCGCTCTGCTGGCGGGGTTGCTCGCTTCGTTGTAGACATCGAGTGGCGGCATCGAATTCAAACTCCCGCGGCGAGCAAGGCGTTCGTCGTGGCTACCACTGGACGGCGCAGCGGCTTAGTGCGCGTATTGGCGCCTGAGATAGGCGATGGTCTGCTGCAGGAGTTCGTCGTAATTGGTGTGCAGCGCGTCGCCCAGGGCCGCGGCGGTCGACGGTGCCGTGGCAATGCGGTCGAGCAGGCGGCTGACGTCGCTGACGCCGCCGGCGTCGATGATGGATTCCACCGCCGCCAGCGACCACGCGTAGGCAATCGCGGCGTCCGTATCCGGAAGACTCATCCAGGAACCTTCCAGCAAAGACAACGGCGGCGCCACGCCCTGGTCGGCGGCCGTGATTAGCGCGGCGGCAGCGGCATTGCTGCGGCGGCCTTCCATCCACTGCGCGATGCCTTCCTGGAGCCACACGGGAGCGCGGCCGTGCGATTTCTGCCCCACGAAGCTGTGCGTGAGTTCGTGCATGAGCACGCGCGCCAGGTCCGGCGTCACGTCGTTCAATCCCTGCACGGGGATGCGCAAGCGTCCGTCGTTGAGCGCGCCCACCCATCCCGGCGCGCGCGTGATGTCGGCAAAGGCCTGCTGGGTATAGAGGATTACCGGGATGGGCTCGGGCGGGGTGTAATCGAGCTGCGCTTCGAGGTTGCGGAAATCCTCCTCGAGCGCGCGCAGCACGCCGCGCGCCAGGCCCGGCGCCGCGCCGCCATAATATTTCAAGGCGAAGTGGGCGGTTTCGCCTTCGCGGTAGCTTTCTTCCTCGGCCTTGTCCCGCTCGGATCTTTCCAGGGCGCGCTCGACTTCTGGATCGGGGCGCAGGCGTTCGGCGCGCTTCCACTCGTCAATCGCCTGATCGATTTTGTTCGCGCCGTAATAGGCCCAGCCCATGAGCTTGGCGGTGTCGGCGGAATCGGGAGCGACGCGGCGGGCGTGTTCGAGCGGGTCGAGCGCCGCCGTGAACTGATTTTCTCGCATGTCCAGGACGGCGAGGTTGAGCAGCAGGCCGAGATTATCCGGCGCGAAGTTCAATGCGCGGCGATAGTGGACGATGGCGGCATCCATGTCGCCCCGGCCCAGCAGGAATTGCGCGGCGGCGTGATGCGCGGCGGCGACCCGCGCGATGCTGACCGCGGTGCCCGAGAGCGCGTCGGAGTCCAGGCGCGCCAGATAAGCCGCATCGACCGCCTCGTCGTGGACCGCGAGGCGCTCGACATCCTCGTAGCCGGGGACCGGCTCGACCGGCGGCGCCGACACCAGCGCGTCCGCGGCGCCAGGCGATGCGGAAGAAGACCCAAAATTGCCGCGGTCGATGCGCGCGACAATCGATCGCGGGATCGATAGCTCGCCCGCCGATGTCTGATAGGTGACGTGCGCGGCGTCTTCGGTGACGTCGGTGGCTTCGATGCTCCGGCCGTTTTTCAGGACAATGGTGTCCGCCGCGGCGCACGACGACACGGCAAGTAGAAACGCGGCGGTCGCGGACGTTGCCAGGCGCACGATGTCATCTTACCAATCGGCCCGGCGCGCCGCCGCGTTCGCTTGCGCCGCGATGTCCTAACCAGCACAGCCACGGTTGCGGTCCAACGCGCGCTGGTTGCAGGTGCAGACGCGTGGTGATGGCGGTGGTCGGCCGCCGCGTGCCGAGGCCGTCCGAAGGTCCTGAAAATAATTTTGATTTGCGCTCTTGCGTAATCGGGACTTCGGCCTTATTCTATTTCGGCTTAAGCGAGCCGGTGGAATCAGGAGAAATCTTGATTCAGCCGTGAGGCGCGGAAGGGCGTTGCGCCTGCGGAAAGCCGGACGCTTCTGGATCAAGAGTCGCGCGGCCCACGCGTGGTGGCTGCCGACTCGAAACCTGCGGTGCCCCAACAGATTGTGACGGGCATACATACTGGTATTTTAAAATCGGGGATGGTGCGTGGATCCTCAGGGCTCTAAAAATATAGTTGCATCTCCAGAGCCCGAGCCGATTATTCGGCCGGGCCATACGTTTGAGACGGTCACCGACAAGATCAGCGCCATCGTGCTCACTCGCGGCACGACGCCGGGCTGGGCCTTCGGACTCCTGATCGGCTTTTCCCTGTTGATGCTGTTGAACCTCGTCGTCACCCTCCTGATGGTAAAGGGCGTGGGGATCTGGGGCATCCGTGTGCCCACGGCCTGGGGCTTCGCCATCGTCAATTTCGTCTGGTGGATCGGAATCGGCCATGCCGGCACGCTGATCTCCGCCATCCTTCTCCTGCTGCACCAGAAGTGGCGCACCTCGATCAACCGGTTTGCCGAGGCCATGACCATTTTTGCCGTGATGTGCGCGGGAATGTTTCCGCTGCTGCACATGGGCCGCCCCTGGATGTTTTTTTACCTGATGCCGTATCCCAATCCCATGTGGCTGTGGCCGCAGTTCCGCAGCCCGCTGGTGTGGGACGTCTTCGCGGTTTCCACCTACTTCACGGTGTCGCTGCTGTTCTGGTTCGTGGGGCTGATTCCGGACCTGGCGACGCTGCGCGATCGCGCCAAGCACCCGGTGGTGAAAACGATCTACGGCATCTTTTCATTGGGCTGGCGCGGGTCGGCGGTGCACTGGTCGCGTTACGAAATGGCTTCGCTGCTGCTGGCGGGCCTGGCCACGCCGCTGGTGGTTTCGGTCCACACCGTCGTGAGTCTCGACTTCGCCAGCGGGATCATTCCCGGCTGGCACAGCACGATCTTCCCGCCGTACTTCGTGGCCGGGGCGATCTATTCGGGCTTCGCCATGGTGCTGACGCTGGCCATTCCGATCCGAAAGTTTTATCACCTGGAGGATCTGGTCACCGCGCGCCACCTCGACATCATGGCCAAGGTCATGCTGGCGACCGGCGTCATCGTGGCCTACGGCTACGCCACGGAAACGTTCATGGCGTTCTACAGCGGCAGCGAGACCGAGCGCTTCATGATGATGAACCGTCTGTCCGGGCCGTACGCGGGATTGTACTGGATGCTGATCGCCTGCAACATCGCGATCCCCCAGCTTCTCTGGATACGGAGCGTCAGGCGGAGCATTCCGTTTCTGTTCATCATTTCGCTGGTGGTCAACGTGGGCATGTGGCTGGAACGCTTCGTGATCGTGGTGGTCAGCCTGTCCCGCGACTTCGTTCCTTCCTCGTGGGGGATGTACTACCCGACGAAGTGGGATTGGGCCACCTACGCGGGCACGTTCGGGCTGTTCATTACCATGTTCTTTCTCTTTATCCGGTTCCTGCCGATGATCTCGATCGTCGAAGTGCGCTCGCTGGTGCACGAAACGAACGAAGAAAAATCGCATTCATAGGGAGAGGCTTCAGGGAATTCGATGGCACAGATCTTTCATCGCAGCATGAACCTGCTCTCGCGGGTCAGCATCTACGGCGCGATTCTGGCCGTCGGCGCCCTGGGCTACGCGCTGTACGCGCTGGCGCTCTCCCCGTGGTTTACCGAGCAGACCCTGGTGCGGCCGCAACCGGTGCCGTTCAGCCACCGCCACCACGCCGGCGAGCTGGGCATCGACTGCCGCTACTGCCATTCCTCGGTCGAGAAGTCGTCCTTTGCGGGGCTTCCGCCCACGCAGACCTGCATGACCTGCCATTCGCAGATCTGGACCAATGCCGCGATGCTCGAGCCGGTGCGCGCCAGCTACCGCGACGACATCTCGCTGGCCTGGACGCGCGTGAACGCCCTGCCCGATTTCGTCTATTTCGATCACAGCATCCACGTGTCCAAGGGCATCGGCTGCACCACCTGCCACGGAAAGATTGCGGACATGGCGCTGACCTACCGCGCCGGGACGCTCTATATGTCCTGGTGCCTGGAGTGCCACCGCCAGCCCGAGAAATACGTCCGGCCGAAATCGGAAGTGTTCAATGCGTTTTACGAGCCGCCGTCGAACCAGATCGAGCTTGGCCGGAAACTCGTGAAGGAATACGACATTCAGAGCCTGCAATATTGCTCGGTGTGTCACCGATGAAAGCGAAACGATGAGCGAAGACTCCAGCGTGAAGAATTCAATCGACCTGGCCGCCGTGCGCGCGAAGCTCGCCCAGGAAGACGGCAAGCGCCTCTGGCAAAGCATCGGGGAATTGTCGGGGACGCCGGAGTTCCGCGATTTTCACGAGCATGAGTTTTCCCTGGCCGCGCAGAAAAACGCCGGCGACGGCGTGAACCGCCGCGATGTTTTGAAGCTGATGGCCGCCTCGGCGGCGCTGACCGGGCTGAGCGCCTGCACCCGGCTTCCCGCGCAGAAGATCGTTCCCTATGTGCGCGCCCCGGAAGAAATTATTCCCGGACGCCCGCTGTTCTACGCCACTTCGATGCCGCAGGGCGGCGTTGCGACCGGCGTGCTGGTGGAAAGCCACATGGGCCGCCCCACCAAGATCGAAGGCAATCCGGAGCATCCCGGCAGCCTCGGACGCACGGACGTTTTCGCCCAGGCCTCGATTCTGACGTTGTACGATCCGGACCGCTCGCAAGCGGTGATGTTTGAGGGGCGCGTCAGCACCTGGGGTGATTTCGTTGCCGCGATGGGGAACAGCCGGGCGCGGCCTGATCCCCGGGGCGGCGGCATGCGCATTTTGACCACGACGGTGACGTCTCCGACCCTGGGCGCGCAACTCCGCTCGCTGCTCACGCAATTTCCCGAGGCGAAGTGGCACCAGTATGAACCGTGCAGTCCGGACGCGGGCCGCGAAGGCGCGCGCTTGGCGTTCAGCAAGCCGGTCAACACCGTCTATCGCCTCGAGCAGGCGGACGTCATTGTCTCGCTCGACGCCGATTTCCTGGCCTCGGGCGCGGGGCACGTGCGCTACGCACGCGACTTTTCTTCCCGCCGGGATCTGGCCGCCGGACCGGCCTCGAAATTGAACCGCCTCTACGCCGTGGAAAGCATGCCGACCGGCACCGGCGCGATGGCCGATCATCGCCTGCCGCTGCGCTCGTCGGAAGTGGAGGATTTTGCGCGCCAGCTGGCGGCGGCGGTGGGCGTCGCTGCGCCCGGGAGCGGGAACGCGGGCGGGAAGATTCCGGCCGGCTGGGTTGCCGCCATCGGACGGGATCTGAGCGCGCATCGCGGGTCGAGCCTCATCGTCGCGGGCGAGCAGCAGCCGCCGGTGGTGCATGCCCTGGCGCATGCCATGAACGCGGCGCTGGGCAACGCCGGCAAGACGGTGCTCTACACCGAACCCATCGAAGTGAACCCGGTCGACCATCTCGAATCGCTGCGGGAACTCGTCAACGATCTGAATGCCGGCCAGGTCGATTTCCTGGTGATTTTGGGCGGCAACCCCGTCTATGACGCGCCCGCTGATTTTGATTTTGCCACCGCGCTGGGCAAGGCCAAACTGCGGGTCCACAGCGGCCTCTACCAGGACGAGACGGCCGAGCTGTGCCACTGGCACGCGCCCGCCGCGCATTATCTCGAGTCGTGGAGCGACGCCCGCGCGTTCGACGGCACCATCAGCATCATCCAGCCGCTGATCGCGCCTCTCTACGGAGGCCGCTCGGCCCACGAGATCATCGCCCTGTTTACCGGCGACGCCGAAAAATCCGGCTACGACCTGGTCCGCGGCTACTGGCAAGGCCAGCGCCCGGAGAAGGACAAGGCGTTCGAAAAATTCTGGGAGATTTCCCTGCACGACGGGCTGATGGCCGGCACGGCCTTGCCGGCGATCTCCGTGCCCGTGCGTCCGGATTTCGCCACGCAGGCGCATGCGCAGGCCGCCGGGGATGCGAGCGCGCTCGAAATCGTCTTTCGCCCGGACCCTTCGATTGGCGACGGTTCGTTCGCGAACAATTCCTGGCTGCAAGAACTCCCGAAACCGATCACCAAGCTCACTTGGGACAACGCCGCGATGGTCAGCCCGGGAACGGCGCAGCAGATGAGTCTATCGACGGGCGATTATGTGACATTGCGCCTGGCGGGCCGCGAAATGCACGCCGGCGTCTTCATCGTGCCGGGCCATGCGGATCGCGCCGTGACCCTGCACCTCGGCTACGGCCGGAGCCGCGCTGGAAGCGTCGGCACGGGCCCCGGCTTCAACGCCGGCCTGCTGCGCTTGTCTTCCGCCCCGTGGGTGGCCCGCGGGCTGCAGATTGAAAAGACCGGCAAGCAATATTCCTTCGCGTCCACGCAGCAGCAATACACCATTGACGCCGAGGGCGAGTCGAAGGACGAGGAAAGCGTCACCGCCTTCCGCCGCGACCTGGTGCAGATCGCCACGCTCGACGAATTCCGCAAGAACCCCCGCTTCGCCAAGAATCCCGAGGAAGAGGCCCGGAAGGACCTGTCGCTCTACCCGGGTTTCAAGTACGAAGGGTACGCCTGGGGCATGGCGATCGACCTGAACCGCTGCACCGGCTGCAACGCCTGCGTGGTGGCCTGCCAGTCGGAAAATAATATCGCCGTGGTCGGCAAGGATCAGGTGGCGCGCGGCAGGGCCATGCACTGGATCCGCATCGACACCTATTTCCGCGGCGGCCTGGAAAATCCGGAGATGTACCACGAGCCGATGCCCTGCATGCAGTGCGAAAACGCGCCGTGCGAGTATGTCTGCCCGGTCGGCGCGACCGCCCACACGCCCGAGGGTCTGAACGACATGACCTACAATCGTTGCGTGGGCACGCGGTATTGCTCCAACAACTGCCCGTACAAGGTGCGGCGCTTCAATTATTATCTCTACTCCGACTACACGACGCCGAGCCTGTACGCCATGCGCAATCCCAACGTCACCGTGCGCAGCCGCGGCGTGATGGAAAAGTGCACCTATTGCGTGCAGCGCATCAACGCGGCGAAGATTCAGTCCACCGAAGAGAACCGCAGCGTGCGCGACGGGGAAATCGTGACGGCCTGCGAGGCCGCGTGCCCGGCCGGCGCGATCGTGTTCGGCAACATCAACGATCCGGCCAGCCGCGTCTCCAAGCTCAAGGCGCAGTCGCGCAATTACACCTTGCTGGATGAATTGAACGTGCGGCCGCGCACCAGCTATCTGGCGCGCGTGCGCAATCCGAATCCGGAGATTCGGGACTAGCGCTGCCGTCGGGTCGAGCGGCAGGCGCGGGTTTTGGTAAGCAATAAGCGGAAAACAACCGGCGGCATCGGGGCGTTTGAATCGGTCGCCGGATGGAGCGGAACAGGCAACGATGAAGCGCGAGTCCATTTACGGATTGATGGCTGAATTCGAGACACCCGAGCAGGTGCTCGAAGCGGCGCGCCGCACGCACGCGGCCGGCTATCGCCGCATTGATGCGTTTACGCCCATCCCGGTCGAAGGCTTGGCCGAGGCCGTGGGGTTTGATTGGACGGCCTTGCCGGCGCTGGTATTCGTGGGCGGCTTGCTGGGGGGCCTGAGCGGCTTTGGGATGTGCTGGTACGCCAACGTGATCAGCTTCCCCATGAACATCGGCGGCAAGCCCTACAATAGCTGGCCGTCGTGGATTCCGATTACGTTTGAGTTGACCATTCTGGGGGCGGCGCTGACCGCGGTGTTCGGCATGCTGGCGCTCAACGGCCTGCCCACGCCGTATCATCCGACGTTCAACGTGGAGCGCTTCGAACTGGCTTCGACCGATCGCTTCTTCCTCTGCGTCAAGTCGAAGGACGAGCAATTCGATCTGACGCAGACCAAGGCGTTTCTGGAAAGTTTGAAACCGCATGGAGTGTTTGAAATTGAGAACTGAAATCGATCCGGGCAAGCCCGCGGCGCGGCCGGGCGCGAGAGGCGTCCGTTTGCGGGCGCGTGGCCTCGGCCTGGCGTGCCTGGGCGCCGTGATGATGCTGGTCTCCGGCTGCCGGCTCGACATGCATCTCCAGCCGAAGTATCTGCCCTACGAGCCGAGCGACTTTTTTGCCGACGGGCGTTCGGAGCGGCAGCCGGTTCCCGGAACCGTCGCGCGCGGCCATTTGCGCCTTGACGAACTCCTGTACACCGGACGGGAAAACGGCGTCGAATCCGACCGCTTCCCCTTCCCCATCACCCGCGCCGATCTGGAGCGCGGCCAGCAGCGCTACAACATTTATTGCGCGCCGTGCCACGACTATTCGGGCAGCGGCCGCGGCATGATCGTGCAGCGCGGTTTTCCACAGCCGCCGTCCTATCACATCCCGCGCCTGCGCCAGGCCTCCGTCGGCCATTTCGTCCAGGTGATGACCAACGGTTTCGGGGCCATGTACAGCTACGCGGCGCGCGTCGAGCCCGCCGATCGCTGGAGGATCGCCGCGTACATCCGGGCTCTGCAGCTGAGCCAGAACGCCTCGCTTCAGGATGTGCCGGAAGCCGAGCGCGCGAAATTGACGCAGGCCCCGGCGCACGAATCGTCGCCCGAGGGCTCGAAGCAACCAGCGGGGGAATCCAGATGAGTTCGGTGGACACAGCCCAGGAGCGGATCGGCCGCGCGCAGAAGCGGGCGCTGGCGTTGGGCGTCGTTGGTTTGCTGGTCGCCCTGATTTTGGGCTGGACCGCGTCGCAGAAAGCGGGCGCGGTAGCCTGGCAGGCGTTCGTGCAGTCCTACATTCTTGCCTACGTATTCTGGGTCGCGATCCCTCTCGGGTGCCTGGCGATTCTGATGCTGCATCATCTCACCGGCGGCTGGTGGGGACTTCCGATCCGGCGAATTCTCGAGGCCGGCTCGCGCACGCTGCTGCTGATGGGCGTGCTGTTCATCCCCATTCTCCTGGCGCTGTCGCGGCTGTATTCCTGGGCGCAGCCGGACGTTGTGAAGGACGACGTTTTGCTCCAGCACAAGCTATGGTATCTGACCACGAAGTTCTTCACCCTGCGCGCCGTGATCTACTTCGCCATCTGGGTCATCCTTGCCTCCTTCTTGAACCGCTGGTCGGCCGAGCAGGATCGCACCGGCGAGCGCCGCTTCAAGGACCGCATGGAGGCTCTGGCCGGGCCCGGACTGGTTCTCTGGGGGCTGACGGTGACGGGCGCGTCGATTGACTGGGTGATGTCGCTCGACCCGCACTGGTATTCGACCATCTACGGAATGATTTTCATGGTCATCGGGTGTCTGGCGGCCATGTCGTTTTCCGTGGTGGTTCTGAGCAGGCTGTCCGATAGCGAGCCTTTGATGGATTGCGTCCAGCCGAAGCGTTTCCTCGACATCGGCAATTTGATGCTGGCCTTCGTGATGCTCTGGACCTACCTGTCGTTCTCGCAATTCCTGATTATCTGGTCCGGCAACCTCCGAAATGAGATTCCCTGGTATCAGCAGCGCGTTTTTGGCAAATGGGCGCCCATTGCGGTGACCTTGCTGGTGCTGCACTTCTTCGTGCCGTTCTTGTTGTTGCTGCAGCGGGGCGTCAAGCGCCGCCTGCACGTGCTGTCGCGGGTGGCGGTGTTGCTGCTGGTTCTCACGCTGGTGGACATCTACTGGCTGCTGGTGCCGTCCTACGAGACGCTGGCGCCGCAGTTCCGGCTGCTGGACCTCTTTGCCGTGCTGGGAATCGGCGGGGTGTGGCTGGCGGCTTTCCTGGGCCAGCTCAAGAAGTTGCCTCTGCTGCCGCTGCATGACCCGCGTTTTGAGGGAGTTCTGGAGCATGGGCATGGCGACTAATCATCCGAAGCCGGATTCGCCGGCCGAACGCGGGGCCGGCTACGAGCGTGCCGACGCGCATGTTCGCTCGCTGCTGCAATTCGCGTTTTGGATGGCCATCGTGATGGCCGTGGTCATGGTGGGCATGAAGTGGACCCTCGACTACTACGCGCGCACGCAGCCGCTGGGCGCGCCGGCCTCCCCGCTGGTCGCCGGGCGCGAACTTCCGCCCAGCCCGCGCCTGCAGGTTCAGCCGCGTCTGGAGCTGAAGGACTACTGCGAGGCTCAGCAGCACGACGCGAACAGTTACGCCTGGGTGGACCGCTCCAGCGGCGTCGTGCGCGTTCCCGTCGGCCGCGCCATGGATCTGCTTCTCGCGCGCGGCTTGGCGGCTCGCCCGGCCAGTGAGGCGCCCGACGGCACGGCCGCGGCTGTGGCGGCGACCCCGGCCGTCGCCGGCGGAATGGATTTGCAGGGCCCGTGCGGTTACCTGGCCGAGCAGCCGGCCGGTGAGACGCCAACCGAGGGCTCCGGCGAAGGCAAGTAGCAGCCGTCCGCGAGAGAATCCGGCGCGGTAGCGGAAAGCGAGGGAAGAGCATTGTTCTGGCGAAAAACCAACTTAGGGAGACTATCGCTGCTGGCTGTAGTTCTGGCCGGCGCGCTGCTGGCGCGCCCGCAGGCGGTGGCCGCGCAGTTCATGGACCCGACGCAGGGAATCGGCGTTCGTCCGGACCTGCTCAAGGATGTCGGCATCGACCAGAAGCTCAACGAGTCGATTCCGCTCAACCTGAAGTTTCGCGACGAGCACGGCAATCCCGTCGAGCTGGCGCAATATTTCGGCAGCAAGCCCGTGATTCTCTCGCTGGTCTATTACAGCTGCCCCATGCTCTGCACCCAGGTGCTCAATGGACTGACGCGCAGCATGAAGCAGATCCCCATGAGCATCGGTCAGGATTTCAACGTGGTCACGGTGAGCATCGATCCCACGGAGAGGCCGGTGCTCGCCGATGCCAAGCAGACGCTCTACACCGGGATGTACGGGCGGCCGGGCGCGGCGCAGGGCTGGCATTTTCTGACCGGCGAAGACGACCAGATCAAGCGCTTGGCGCAAGCCGTCGGCTTCCGCTACGCCTACGATCCGGACTCGCACCAGTATGCTCACGCCAGCGGGATCATGGTGCTGACGCCCGAAGGAAAACTTTCGCGCTACTTCTACGGTATTCAATACCCGGAACGCGACTTGCGCCTCGGGCTGGTCGAAGCCTCCGAGGGGAAGATTGGCTCGCCCGTGGATCAGGTGCTGCTGTTCTGCTATCACTACGATCCGCATACCGGGAAGTACGGCCTGCTGATTTCCCGCGTCATTCAGCTGGCCGCGGGGGTGACGGTGCTGCTGGGCGGGATCGCTTTGGGTTTCCTGTTCTACGGCGAGCATGGGCGGTTGCACGGGAAACAGGCATGAACCGGGCGCCGCGGCAGACGCGAACGCTGCAAAGGATCATAACGGAACGGTGATGATGGGTCTTATTCAATCCGGCTTCAACTGCATGGGCGTCGCCTGGGCGACGTTCCCTTTTCACCCGCCCGCGGCGTCGTCCATTGCCGAGGGTGTCGACAAACTCTATTTGTTCCTGACCGGCATCACGCTGTTCTTCACCGTGCTGGTCTTCTCGATCGTCTTCTATTTCATGGTGAAGTACCGCCGCCGCTCGGAGGACGACCGCCCCGCGGAGACGCGCACGTACCTGGCGCTCGAGCTGACGTGGACGATCATCCCGTCCCTGATCTGCGTCATCATCTTCGTCTGGTCCGCCAGCCTCTACGTGCAGAATTCGCGCCCGCCCGCCGCTTCGATGGAGATGTTCGTCATCGGCAAGCAGTGGATGTGGCATATCCAGCATCCGGAAGGGCCACGCGAGATCAACGCGCTGCACGTCCCCGTGGGCGTCCCGGTGAAGCTCACCATGACCTCCCAGGACGTGATCCACGATTTCTATATACCGGCGTTTCGCGTGAAGAAGGACGTCTTGCCGGGCCGCTACACGTCGCTGTGGTTCCAGGCCACCCAGACCGGCACGTTTCATTTCTATTGCGCGCAGTATTGCGGCACAAACCACTCCGCCATGATCGGCTGGGTGTATGTGATGAGCCCGTCGGACTACGCCGCGTGGCTCGCCGCCGGGGAAAAGACCGACTCCATGGCGCAGCAGGGCGAGCGGCTGTTTGATCACCTGGGCTGCGGCAGTTGCCACGTCGCCGAAGGCAGTGGCCGAGGGCCGTCGCTGGCCGGGGTCTATGGCAAGCCGGAAAAGCTGCAGAGCGGCGAGACGCGCGTGGTGGACGAAGGCCTGATTCGCCAGGCCATCATGCTTCCCAACTCCGTGCAACTACCCAACTACGCGCCCATTATGCCCACCTACCAGGGCCAGGTGAACGAGGAGCAGGTGCTCCAGTTGGTCGCCTACGTGAAGTCGCTCGGATCGCAAGAAAGGAAAAACGGGAAATGAGTACGGCCAATGCGGGCACCCATGACGGCCCCTCCGAATCTGGCGGCAACTATCTGAACGCCAGCTACGGCATAAAATCCTGGCTTTTGACGACGGACCACAAGCGCATCGGGCTGATGTATCTGGTCTCGATTACCGTCATGTTTGCGATCGGTGGTATGGCGGCCGTGCTGATGCGCCTGCATCTGATTGAGCCCCAGGGCGCTCTGGTCGAGCCGGAAACCTACAACAAGCTGTTTTCGATCCACGGCATCATCATGGTGTTCTTCTTCCTGGTGCCCTCGATCCCTGCCACGCTCGGCAACTTCCTGATTCCGATGATGATTGGGGCGCGCGACGTCGCTTTCCCAAAACTCAATCTCCTGAGCTGGTACGTCTTCATCACCGGCGCGCTCCTGGCTCTTTTTGGGATCGTGTCGGGGGGCGTGGATACCGGCTGGACCTTCTACCCGCCGTACAGCAGCTTGTACTCGCAAACGCACGTCGTGCCCGTTGCGCTGGGAGTTTTCATCGCCGGGTTTTCCTCCATCCTCACGGGCCTGAATTTCATTGTCACGATTCACAAGATGCGCGCGCCGGGGATGACCTGGTTCCGGCTGCCGCTGTTCATCTGGGCCCTGTACGCCACCAGCATCATTTTCGTCCTGGGAACCCCGGTGATCGCCATCACGATTTTCCTGCTGGCACTCGAGCGCCTCCTGCACGTCGGCATCTTCGACCCGGCGGTCGGAGGGGACCCGCTGCTCTTCCAGCACATGTTCTGGTTCTACTCACACCCGGCCGTGTACATCATGATTCTGCCCAGTATGGGCGTGGTCAGCGAGCTCATCACGGCGTTTTCGCGCAAGCGCATCTTCGGGTACAGCTTCGTGGCTTTCTCCAGCATGGGGATCGCGGTGATCAGCTTCGTCGTGTGGGGCCACCATATGTTCGTCACCGGCCAGTCGATCTATGCCGGCTTGATCTTTTCCGTACTGAGCTTCCTGGTGGCCATCCCTTCCGCCATCAAAGTTTTCAACTGGACCGCAACGCTGTACAAAGGCTCGATCTCCTATCAGGCGCCCATGCTGTACGCTCTCGGCTTCATCGGCCTGTTCACCATGGGCGGCCTGACCGGGCTGTTCCTGGCGGCGCTGGCCACCGACGTCCATCTGAACGGCACCTATTTCATCGTCGCGCACTTCCACTACATCATGGTGGGCGGAGCGTTGATGGGCTATCTCGGCGGAATTCATTTCTGGTGGCCGAAGATGACCGGCCGCCTGTACCCCGACTATTGGGCCCGCCTTGCGGCGGTCGTGATTTTCATCGGTTTCAACCTGACGTTCTTTCCTCAATTCGTGCTCGGCTATATGGGGATGCCTCGGCGCTACGCGGTGTATCCGGCGGAATTCCAGGTTTTGAACGTGATGTCGTCGGCGGGAGCCTCGGTCCTTGCCATCGGCTATGTGATCCCGCTCATCTACCTGATCTGGTCGCTGCGCTACGGCAAGCCGGCCGGCCCCAATCCGTGGGGCGCCAAGGGGCTGGAATGGACCACTGCTTCGCCGCCGCCGACCAGTAATTTCCTCGCGCCTGTTGTGGTGACCGAAGGAGCCTACAACTACGCCGGGACGGAGGGGAACCATGACTGACATGTCCGAGCACGGCGCGCACCCGCCGGGCTTCGCGCATCAGTTCGAGGACATGCAGCAGCAGCGCGAGGCCGGCAACCTCGGCATGTGGGTCTTCCTGGTCACCGAAATTCTATTTTTCGGCGGCATGTTCACGGCCTACATCGTCTACCGCCTGCTGCACTATGATTCGTTCGTCATCGGCAGCCATCTGCTCGAGGTCAAGTTCGGCGCCACGAACACCTACGTGCTGATCTGCAGCAGCTTGACCATGGCGCTGGCCATCCGGTCCGCACAGACCGGCAAGCGGAAGAGCCAGATCATCTTCTGGCTGATTCTGACCATGATCTTCGGCGCGCTGTTCCTGGGCCTCAAGTTCAACTTTGAGTGGCGCCGCGACTACATCGAACACATCGTGCCCGGCTTTGGTTTCCAGTACCGGCCGGAATGGGGTTCGCTCGGCCCGGGCGTGCAGATGTTCATGTGTTTCTACTTCTTCATGACCGGGCTGCACGCCCTGCACATGATCGTCGGGCTCGGCATTCTCACCGTGCTGGTGATCATGACGGCGCGGAACAAGTTCTCGCCGGAATACTACGCGCCGCTGGAGATCAGCGGGCTGTACTGGCACTTCGTCGATATTGTCTGGATTTTCCTTTTCGCCCTGCTGTACCTGATTGGCGGGCGATACTAAGGGGGTGGCTGCTGATGTCTGAGCATTCTGAGACTACCGGGCATGCTGTGCACGTCGTGCCCGTCCGTACCTATCTCCTTGTTTTTTTCGCCTTGATGGCCGGCACCGCGCTCACGACCGGAGTGGCCTACATCGACCTTGGAGCATGGAACACGGTCGTGGCACTCGCGATCGCAGTGACGAAGATGACCCTCGTCATTCTGTTCTTCATGCACGTCAAGTACGCCACCGGCCTCACCCGCATCGTCATTCTCTGCGGCTTCTTTTGGCTCGCCATCATGGTCACGCTCACGCTGTCCGACGAGCTCACCCGCGTCTGGGAAATCAACCCCTCCGGCTGGAGCGCCCTCCTGCCTTTCGCTTCCCGCCTCTTCTAACAATTTGACTCGGCGGTCGCTTCGAATAAAGCGTGGCGCAGCCACTCCTGGCTGCGCCCTTGGTTTGCCTAGCTTTCGCTTCCAGCTTCTGCTTTTGTAGCGGCGGCCTTCAGGCCGGCGCCACTGCTTTCTCCCAGTCTACCCGGTACACTTTTCCGCGCTTCGCCCCGGTCAATATCACCCGGCAAATATGGGATCGAGCAATCTATCGAGGGACAGCGCGGAAGGCGACGACTGCGTTGAGTCCGCCGAAGGCGAACGAGTTCGACAGCGCGGCTTCCACCTGCAGCGCGCGCGGCTGGTTGGGAATGTAGTCGAGGTCGCACTCGGGATCGGGCTGGCTGTAATTGGCCGTGGGCGGGAGGATGCCGTGATGCAGCGCGAGCACGGTGGCGACGGCTTCCAGGGCGCCCGCGGCGCCTAGCGCGTGTCCGTGCAGCGACTTCGTCGAGCTGACACCCAGCTTATCCGCGTGCGCGCCAAACACCTGCCGGATCGCGCGCGTCTCGACGGGATCGTTGCCCGGCGTGCCCGTGCCGTGGGCGTTGATGTAGCCGATGGCTTCCGGCGTCAGGCCGGCCTCGCGCAGCGCGCCGCTCATGGCCCGCGCCGGGCCGTCGACCGTCGGCTGCGTCAGATGATGCGCGTCCGAAGTCATTCCGAAGCCGCAAATCTCGGCGTAGATCTTCGCGCCGCGCGCCTGCGCGGTTTCCATGGGTTCGAGAGCCAGCATCGCGCCGCCCTCGCCCAGGATCATGCCCCGCCGGTCTTTGCTGAACGGGCGGCAGGTGTCCGGCGAGATCACGCGCATCGCCTCCCACGCCTTCAGCATGCCGATGGTGAACATCGCTTCGCTGCCGCCGGTGATGGCGAAGTCGGCCTCGCCACCGCGCACCAGGCGAAATGCCTGGCCGATGGCGTGGTTGGCCGAGGAGCACGCCGTGGAAATCGTGTAGACCGGGCCGCTCAAGCCCAGGTCCATCGAGATGTGGCTGGCGCCGGCGTTGGCCATGGTCTTCGGGATGGTGAGCGGATGGACGCGCCCGCGGCCCTGCACGTGGAGATCCTCGAAACCCGCCTCGATTGCCGATTGTCCGCCGACGGCGGAGCCGCACACGATCGCGGAGCGCTCGAGCTGCTCGCGGCTGAGTTCGAGGCCGCAGTCGCGGAAGGCTTCGCGCGCGGCCACCACCGAAAACTGCGCGAAGCGGTCGATGTAGGCGTCTTTCCCCTCGGGAAAATGCTTTCCGGGATCGTAGCCGCGAACCTCCGCGCCGTTCCGGAAGCGCAGCGAGGAGCAATCGATGGACTGAATCGGCTGAATGGCCGAGCGGCCTTGGCGCAGGCAAGCCCACGCCTCGGCGAGATTCAAACCCAGCGGGGAGATGATGCCCAGGCCTGTGATGGCGACGCGGCGCGCTGCCATGCCTTAGCCTGCGGAGCTGGCCGAGCCCGCGGGCGTGCTGGGCGGCGCAGCGGCCTGGATCTTCTTGATGCCCTCGACGATGTCGTGGACGGTGCGGAGCGAGCGGACGTCGTCGTCGGGAATGGAAATGTTGAAAGTGTTTTCCAGTTCGAAAAGCAGCGAAAAAACGTCGAGGGAATCGATCCCCATTTCCTGCAGATTCGTCTCGAGCTGGATCGTTTCGGCCGGAATGCGTTTTACGGACGCAAGCGCCGCGATCACTTTTTCCGCCACTGCATCGGACATCGGGCTCACCCCATCGGCAGATTGCGGGCTTGGCGCGGACACATCGCGCCGCACAAGAATCCAGATTCTAGCAGGAATGATTGCCCGGCGGACCTGTCTTTTTCACGCGTTCCGAGGTTTGGCCGGCGGCGGAAGCGGGGCGATAACCGGCAAACGCACCGGCGTCGCGCATCTTTCCGCGTGCTCACGCCGGTGGTTCGTGGAGACGTCCGCTCTTCCGCGCGCCGTCGGCATTGATCCACAGGGCGCCTCCGGCGGCGAGCGCCAGCGAGAGCGCTACAAGTTCTGGATGCCGCGGGCGCCCGCTCACCCAGATCAGCAAGCACTCGAGAATCCAGGGAGGCACGAGCCAGATGGCACCCAACACGAGCCAGCCGCCCCGATCGCGCCGGGTGAGGCGTCTGGCGGTGAGTCCCAGCAGAATACCGGCGGGGAAGAATACCAGGGCGTAGTAGACGCCGTTGTAAGCATAAAGCTCGGCTGGCTTCACTCTGCGGGGGAGGGCGGCCAAAGCAGCTCCGGGTCCCAGCCGGTACAGCTGAGGGATTCTCTTGCCGTCCACGTACAGAGAGAGATCCGAGCCGTCGTAGGAATAGAGAATATCGTGGACCTGGTTGGTAGCCAGGACATCGGCGATGTGCCAAGCCAGGGAGGTTCGCTTGACGGAAAGCGGACTGCGGAACCAGAAAACCAGATTGCCATTTTCCTGGCGGAGAATCAGGTCCGCGGCCCCGGAAGGGCGGGAGATGGAAACAACTCGGCCTGATCCGCCGCGGCCGTCGGCGGACGCACAGACGATGCGCAGGGCAAACTCGTTGGTCCGCTGCACCGACGCCGCGAAGGCAGTCACGGGCGCTTCCGAAACCGCCCAGGATGCAGCATCCAGCACGAGGGCCGTGGAGTCGGCCGGCCGGGGTATGCCGGATCTTCGCGCGAGGTCGGGAAGAAATTGCCTCTGATCTCGAAACGGTGGAGGGCCTGAGAAGGTGTACGCCGCTCGCGGTTCGGCCGAGACCTCGTCTGGCGTTTTTCCGGCGGTCAAGGCCGAGGCCTGCGCCTCCGGCAACGCGCGATCCCACAGCTGCAGGAGGAACACCTTACCCTGCCAGGCGTTCCCTGGCCGGCCCGATGCGCCGCTTCCAACTAGCAGCAAGGAATCCGGTCCCCAGTTCTCGATGCGCGCCTGTCGTTGCAGCGCGAGTGAGAGCGCCAACCAGCCTCCCAAGTAGAGGACGATCAGCCAGCAGGCGCGCTGCAGCGTCAGGAACGACGCCAGAGACTTCTCGACGCTGGAGATGAGTCGCAGCAACGCGGGTCCGCACAGTCCAAAGAGGGCCGCCCCGGCGACCGAACCCGCCGTATTGGTGAACACATCCGTCCAGCCGGAATCGCGACCCGGAACGTATAGCTGAAGCAACTCAATTGTGTAGGAGACGGCCGCGCCCGCCATCAGGCACACAGCCAGCGCGGCTGTGCGGGGCCGGCCCCGTTTGCGAACGACTTCGGCCAGTCCGAACCCGAACGGAACGAAAAGAAGAACATTCAGAAAATCGTCTAACCCTCCCGCACTCTTTTCTCCGATGCTAAGAAGAAAAGGGGACGCATGCGCCGCCAACTTGGTCGGAAGCGAGAAGCGGAAAGGGAAGAGGGTCAGGAATACGATTCCCATTGTCGCCGCGATCAGAATTCGGCTCGACCATTGCGGCACGGCTGGCTGGAATGTAGGACCGGTCATCTGACTGTGCATCGCGTCTGGTGGATGATTCCCCGCCGGTCCGGTGCGAGGCTGGCGTGACCGCAGTTCGGGCGATTCCCGCCGGCCAGCGGCCGACGCCGCGCTTCCGGCGTTATCACTCCCCGTATAATTAGACCGAATTGCACGGACAAAGTCGAGGCCGAAGCCGCGTGCAAAGGCCCGAGTGGTTTCGGGACCTGCTCCCGCTGAAAAGTTTCATCCCGTTTGCGTCGCGCCAAGGACAGGTGGCCGATAGGCCCCGCGAACAGTTTGGCGTACTGCTCTTCTTTGGTTCTCCTGTCCAGTAGATGCGGGCATGGCAAAGTTCCTAGACTGCGCGTGCCATGATATCGCACGCACGCAAGCGCAGTCATCGATCTCTTGTTTCAAAACGACACAAGGAAAGCGGCGCCTGGCTTTGTCAGGCGCTCCTCGGTGTTCTGGCAATTTGTGTCGCCGCCCTAATGGTCATCGGTCTCTCCAGTTGCGCGGGCTACACGAGTGCCGCGAATCCGCAGCCGGCGACCGGGGGCGCGGGATCGGGAGTTTTGACCGCCAGTTCCACGAGCGTCAGCTTTGGAAATGTCTCCGTCGCAAGCTCGGCCACGCAGAGCCTGAGCGTGACGAACACGGGAACGGCTACGGTGAACGTATCGCAGGTGACGATTGCGGGGTCGGGCTTCAGCTTGCTCGGAGGAAGCTCCTCGACGGCCATCGCTGTGGGCCAGAGCGCCACCGTGCAGATTCAGTTCGTGCCGCAATCCACCGGCGCCGCCAGCGGTACGCTCACGGTGACCAGCGACGCCTCGAATTCACCGCTGGCGATTTCGCTGAGCGGGACGGGCGTGCAGGGGACGCTGGGGGCGAGTCCGGCGAGCGTGAGCTTCGGCAATGTAGCGGTGGGGAGCAGCGGCTCGGCGACGGTGACGTTGAACAACACGGGCACGGCCAGCGTGACCATATCGGCGGCAAGTGTTTCGGGGACGGGATTCAGCATCAGCGGAATCACCACTCCGTTGACGATCAACGCGGGGCAGAGTGCGACGTTCACGGCGAGGTTTGCGCCGACGGCAACGGGGAGCGCGAGCGGGAGCATTTCGATCGCGAGTAACGCGCCGGGATCGCCGTTGGGGATAACGCTGAGCGGCACGGGCATGCAGGGGACGCTGGGGGCGAGTCCGGCGAGCGTGAGCTTCGGCAATGTGGCGGTGGGGAGCAGTGGCTCGGCGACGGTGACGTTGAACAACACGGGCACGGCCAGCGTGACCATATCGGCGGCAAGTGTCTCGGGGGCGGGATTCAGCATCAGCGGAATCACCACTCCGTTGACGATCAACGCGGGGCAGAGTGCGACGTTCACGGCGAGGTTTGCGCCGACGGCAACGGGGAGCGCGAGCGGGAGCATTTCGATCGCGAGTAACGCGCCGGGATCGCCGTTGGGGATAACGCTGAGCGGGACGGGCATGCAGGGGACGCTGGGGGCGAGTCCGGCGAGCGTGAGCTTCGGCAATGTGGCGGTGGGGAGCAGCGGCTCGGCGACGGTGACGTTGAACAACACGGGCACGGCCAGCGTGATCGTATCGGCGGCAAGTGTTTCGGGTACGGGATTCAGCATCAGCGGAATCACCACTCCGTTGACGATCAACGCGGGGCAGAGCGCGACGTTCACGGCGAGGTTTGCGCCGACGGCAACGGGGAGCGCGAGCGGGAGCATTTCGATCGCGAGTAACGCGCCGGGATCGCCGTTGGGGATCGCGCTGAGCGGGACGGGCATGCAGGGGACGCTGGGGGCGAGTCCGGCGAGCGTGAGCTTCGGCAATGTGGCGGTGGGGAGCAGTGGCTCGGCGACGGTGACGTTGAACAACACGGGCACGGCCAGCGTGATCGTATCGGCGGCAAGTGTTTCGGGGACGGGGTTCAGCATCAGCGGAATCACCACTCCGTTGACGATCAACGCGGGGCAGAGTGCGACGTTCACGGCGAGGTTTGCGCCGACGGCAACGGGGAGCGCGAGCGGGAGCATTTCGATCGCGAGTAACGCGCCGGGGTCGCCGTTGGGGATCGCGCTGAGCGGCACGGGGACGCAGCCTCAGATTTCAGTGACGCCCGCCAGTGTGAGTTTCGGCAACGTAGTGGTGGGAACGAGCAATTCGCAGGCGATGACTTTGAAGAACACGGGCACGGCAAGCCTGACGATCACACAGGTGAGCGTGACGGGAGCTGGTTTCAGCCAGACAGGACTTTCGGCGCAGACGGTTGCGGCGGGAGCGAGCGTGTCGTTCAGCGCCGCCTTCGCTCCGGCGGGGACGGGGAGCGCGAGCGGGAGCATTTCGATCGCGAGCAACGCGCCGGGGTCGCCGTTGGGGATCGCGCTGAGCGGCACAGGCGTGGCCGCAACGTATGTGGTGACGGCCAATCCCACGAGCTTGACCTTCGGCAGCGTCAATGTGGGGAGCAGCAGCTCTCTGAGCGTGACCCTGCAGAACACGGGCAACTCGAACATCACGATTTCCGGTGTGGCGGTTTCCGGCTCGGGATTCAGCGCCAACGGCGTCGCTTCGGGAACTACGCTCGCGCCCAATCAGTCCACGACGCTCAACGTGGTGTTCGCTCCGGCGGCAGCGGGGAGCGCGAGTGCCAGCGTTACGGTGAACAGCAACGCGAGTTCGCCGGCAACGGTCTCGGTGGCCGGCACGGGCGTTCAGGCGACGGCGCATTCGGTGGCGCTCTCCTGGACGGCCAGCGCGTCGACCGGGGTGACCGGGTACAACGTCTACCGCGGCCCGGTTTCCGGCGGCCCGTACGCGATGGTGAACTCCTCGCTGGTGGCGGCGACACAGTATTCAGATTCGACGGTGCAGTCGGCCCAGACGTACTACTACGTGATCACGGCCGTCGATTCCAGCAACGCGGAAAGCGCGTACTCCAATGAGGCGTCGGCCGTAATTCCCTAGCCGGCGATGCGGGTCGCGTCGGGTGGCGAGGGCGTGTTTGGGACAGGCGCGGCTGGTTCTTGGTACAGGAAATTGGCCGTTCCTGCCGGACAGGTTCGGTGCCTGTCCGAGGTCTGTACCTCAGGCCAGTAGTCTGCCATCGTGGTGTACTGCACAATCGTCTCTAGCTATGACGTGTGTGGGCACCGACGGCAAAGTGACGGAACAGGGACGCCGGACGTCCGTGCGGCCGAGGCAGGGAACCGGCCTGCATGGGCTGGCAACCGCCGTGGCTTTGGCGGCACTGCTGAGTTTGGCGGGCTGCGCGGGGCTGACTGGGAGTCCGAGTCCGAAGACCAGCGGCGGTGGCACACCCGGCACAGGTTCACCGGTGATCAGTGTAACTCCTTCGCCGGTCAGCTTCGGAAGTGTAAGCGTGGGCAGCAGCGCCCCGCAGTCGATGAGCGTTTCTAATCCGGGTACGGCGGACCTGACGATCACGAATGTCGTGACCTCGGGTGCGGGCTTCAGCATCTCAGGTCTCTCGCTTCCTCTGACTGTGGGAGTCGGGCAAAGCCATTCGTTCACCGCCTCGTTCCAGCCATCTTCCGCCAGCAGTTCCTCGGGAAGCATCGCGTTTACGAACAATGCTACTTCGGGGGCCTACCTGGTCAACTTGAGCGGTACAGGAGTTGCGGTGCCGCCGCCGAGCACTCATTCGGTTGCGCTCTCCTGGACAGCCAGCGCGTCGAGCGGAGTGAACGGTTACAACGTCTACCGCGGCCCGGTTTCCGGCGGCCCGTACGCGATGGTGAGCTCCTCGCCGGTGGCGGCGACGCAGTATACAGATTCGACGGTGCAGGCGGCCCAGACCTACTACTACGTGGTGACGGCCGTCAATTCCAGCAACACGGAAAGCGCTTACTCCAATGAGGTCGCGGCTGCGATTCCCTAGCCGGCCGCCTGGCACGCCCTGGAGTGACCCTCCCCGCATGGGCAATATCTTCAATCCTGCTACAGCGATCGTGGCGTAGCTTTGCGCAGTCGCAGCATCCGATCCCGCCCGGGAAAGGCGAGCCTGCTGTGGCATAATAGTAGGCACTGGGAGGAGGCGGGGCATGCGGTTAGGCCGCTTCTTTTCGCGAGATTCGTGACACGCCAAAAACAAATTCGCAAACGTTTCCTGGCCGCGCACCGCAAGCTGCGGGAACTGCGCATGATCGTGAAGGGGATCGTCTCGACACGCCATCCGCTTCTGGCGCACATCATTCCCACGCGGCGCTGCAATCTTTCCTGCTCGTATTGCAACGAGTACGACGACGTCTCGAAGCCGGTGCCGATCGAAGAGATGTTCCGGCGCATCGACCTGCTGGGGGCCATGGGCACGTCGGTGGTCACCATCAGCGGCGGGGAGCCTCTGCTGCATCCGGACCTCGACGCGGTGATCGCGCGCATCCGGAGCAACGGGATGATGGCCGGCCTGATCACCAATGGGTATCTGCTCACCGCCGGGCGCATCGAGGGGCTGAACCGCGCGGGCCTGGAATACCTGCAGATCAGCATCGACAACGTGCAGCCGGACGACGTGTCGAAGAAGAGTCTGAAGGTGCTGGACCAGAAGCTCGCCCTGCTGGCCGAGCACGCCGAATTTCACGTCAACATCAACTCCGTGCTCGGCAGCGGCGTGCGCAATCCCGAGGACGCGCTGACGGTGGCGCGCCGCGCCGGCGCCTGCGGCTTTACGTCCACGGTCGGCATCCTGCACGACGGCAACGGACAACTGGAGCCGCTGGGGCCGCGGGAGCAGCAGATATTCGAAGAGATCATGTCGCTGGGCAAGCGGTCCTTCACGCGCGTGAACCGGTTCCAGCACAACATTGCCGCGGGCCGCGAAAATCAATGGCGTTGCCGCGCCGGGGCGCGCTACCTCTACATCTGCGAGGATGGCCTGGTGCATTATTGCTCGCAGCAGCGAGGCAATCCGGGCATTCCGCTGGCCGACTACACCGCCGATCGGCGCCGCCGCGAGTTCCTGACCAAGAAGGGCTGCGCGCCGCGCTGCACGGTCTCCTGCGTCCACCAGATCTCCGTGGTGGATGGCTGGCGCGCCCCGCAGACGATCGAGGCCAGTTCATCGTCCTCCCCGGGCTCGCTCGTGCAAGTCACGGGCACGGCCACCCGCGACTAGAACCGCAGCACACTGTCCTTTGGCCGCTCCGGCCTTTTCGTTTGTCCCCGTGCCCGCAAAGCGAAATCCGATTTGTGTTCGGCGGGACGGGCGCAGGCGATACAATTTTGCGGACCACCGGAGAGTTTGCCGATCGTGCTCAAGCGACTGTTCTCCCACTACATCGCCGACGAAGTGCGGCCCATGCTGCGGCTGGCCCTGCCGCTGGTGACGGCGGAGCTGGGCTGGACGACCATGGCGATCGTGGACACGATCATGGTGGGGCGCCAGGCGAATAGCGCCGTGGCCATCGCCGCGGTCGGCTTGGCCGGGAATCTCTACTATGCGGTGGCCATCTTCGGCACGGGGTTGATGCTGGGACTCGACACGCTGGTCTCCCATTCCTACGGCGCCGGGGATCTGGAGGACGCGCATCGTTCGCTGGTGAACGGAAATTATCTGAGCCTGGGCATGGCGCCCATTCTGATGGGACTCATCTGGCTTTGGGCACCGGTCTTGCGGGCCCTGCACATCCAGGGGGCCGTTTTGAGCCAGGCGATTCCGTACCTGCGCGCGATCAACTGGAGCACGTTGCCGCTGCTGTTCTTCTTCGTGTTTCGCCGTTATCTGCAGGGCATCAACCTGGTCAAGCCGGTGATGTTCGCGATCATTTCGGCCAATGTGATCAACCTGGCAGGCAACTGGGCCCTGATCTACGGACATCTCGGGTTTTCTGCCATGGGCACGGTCGGGTCGGGCTGGGCCACCTGCATCGCGCGGATTTACATGGCAGTGGTGCTGGCCCTGTACTGCGTGTACTACGATCTGCGGTACAAGACCGGATTCCTCCGTGCCTCCCGATTGCCACATCTGCCGCGCGTGCGGCAGCTGGTGCGGCTGGGATTTCCCGCCGCCATGCAACTCGGGCTCGAGGTGGCCGTATTTGCAGCGGCCACTGCGCTCATTGCTAAACTGGGAGCAGTGGCCCTGGCCAGCAATCAAATCGCGCTGATCGCGGCGACGTTCACCTACATGGTGCCGTTGGGGATCAGTTCCGCGGCCGCCGTGCGCGTGGGGCAGGCGCTGGGGCGGGGCGATCCGCACGGCGCGAGCCGGGCGGGCTGGACCGCGCTCGCTCTGGGCGCGAGCTTCATGAGTTGCACGGCGATTGCCTTCTGGGTCGCGCCGCGATGGATCGTGCGTATTTACACGCGCGATCCGGCGGTGATCGATGCGGCCAGCGGCCTACTGTTCGTGGCGGCCTTCTTTCAGCTATTCGACGGCTTGCAAGCGGTGGCCACGGGAGCGCTGCGCGGGGCGGGCGACACGCGCACTCCCATGATCTGCTCGGCGGGCTTTTACTGGCTGTTGGGACTGCCCCTGGGTGCGTATCTGTGCTTCCGCCTGGGCTGGGGCGCGGTCGGATTGTGGACCGGGCTGTGCGCCGCGCTGATCCTGATGGGCAGCACCCTGCTCTATTTCTGGCGCCGCCGGGAACGGTCCTTTGCCGCTTCGGCGGCGCGGCACGCCAGCCGTGCCTTGAGCCATCAGGAGGGCCGGTGATATTCTGGCGGCCGGAAGGGCGCCGACGCTTCGTGCCGGACACGCGAGATTCCGTTCGCTCCATTCCTGCATGGCGAAGTCAGTTGTTCTGTCTCGATGTGCGGTTCGACGAAGTTCCACTCTTGAGGATTCATGGAAGCTGTCGCTGAACGCCCGCAATTTCTGCCCACCGTGAATCCGTGGATTATTGCGGGCGCCGTGATGCTCGCGACGTTCATGGAAGTGCTGGACACCAGCGTCGCCAACGTGTCTCTTCCGCACATCGCCGGCAATCTCTCGGCCAGCGTGGACGAGAGCACCTGGGTCCTCACCTCCTACCTGGTTTCCAACGCGATCGTCCTGCCGCTGAGCGGCTGGTTCACCACGCTGTTCGGGCGCAAGCGGTTTTATATCGGATGCGCCGTGATTTTCACGCTCAGCTCCCTGCTGTGCGGGCTGGCGCCTTCGCTGGGGTGGCTGGTTTTCTTTCGCGTCGTGCAGGGGGCCGGCGGCGGAGGTCTCCAGCCGGTTTCGCAGGCCATCCTGATGGACAGTTTTCCGAACGGAGAAGCGGGGCATGGCCATGGCGGTCTACGGCATGGGCGTGGTCTTCGCGCCCACCGTCGGGCCCACGCTGGGCGGTTGGATCACCGACGACTTCTCGTGGCGATGGATTTTTCTAATCAACGTGCCGGTGGGAATCATTTCCGTGCTGGTGACTTCCATCCTCATCTTCGACCCGCCGCACCTGATTCGCAAGACGTTCAAGCAGGGCCTGAAGATCGATTTCATCGGACTGGGATTTGTGGCCGTGGGGCTCGGTTTCCTGCAGATTGTGCTGGACAAGGGAGAACGGGACGATTGGTTCAACTCCCCGTTCATCATCTGGGGGAGCGTGATTGCCGTGGTGGCGCTGGTGGCGGCGGTGTTCCGGGAGTGGAACGCCCAGGACCCGGTGGTGGATCTGCGGCTGCTGCGGGACCGCAACTTCGTGATTTCGACGTTCATGATGTACACGCTCGGTCTGGTGTTGTATGGCACGCAGGTGCTGGTGCCGATTTTGCTGCAGACGCTGATGGGTTACACGGCGATGAAGAGCGGTCTGGCCCTGTTGCCGGGCGGAATGGTGTTGATGGGAATGCTGCCATTTGTGGGATGGCTGCTGGGCCGCACGCAGCCGCGGTGGATCGTGGTGACCGGGTTGTTCATCGCCGCGGTGGCGCTGTTCCAACTGGCCCAGTTCAATACGCAAACGGGCATGCGGACGATGGTGTACGACTGGATCCTTTCGCGCATGGGCACGGCCTGCCTGTTCGTGCCCATCAACGTGATGGCGTTTTATTTCGTGCCGCGGGAGAAGACCAGCGCGGCCACCGGGCTGATCAATCTGGCGCGCAACGTCGGCGGGAGCACCGGCATTTCCTTCATGGCCACGATGCTGACGCGGCGCGGGCAGTTTCACCAGGGCACGCTGGTCGCCAAGCTGCAGAACGGCAATCCCGATTACCGCACGGCGCTGCAGTCGCTGACGCATGTGATGATGGCCCGGGGCGCAGATGCCGCGCGCGCCGTGATGGAGGCGCAGGGACTGCTCTACCGGGAAATGCAGCGACAGGCAACGATGCTGGCCTTCGCGGACTGCTTCTGGTTCATCGGGATGATTTGCCTGGCGGTGGTCCCGCTGATTTTCCTGATGAAGATGCCGAAGGGGCCGCGGGGGCCGCGGGTTCGCGGCGGGGCCCACTGAGCGCGTCCCATGCACAATAACTTCATGGCGCGGGCCATCGCGCTTTCGATTGAGAATGTGCGTTCGGGCCGCGGCGGCCCGTTTGCGGCGCTCATTGTGGAAAATGGGAAGGTGCTCGCCGAGGCGGTGAATTGCGTCACCGTGTCGAACGATCCGACGGCCCACGCGGAAATCACGGCAATCCGGGCGGCCTGCGGGGCGGCGGGGAAATTCGATCTTGCGGGCAGCGTGATGTACGCCAGCTGCGAGCCATGCCCAATGTGCCTGGGCGCGGTCTACTGGGCGCGGCTGGACCGCGTCTATTTCGCCAACACCGCCGCGGATGCCGCGAACGCCGGTTTTGACGATGCGTTGATTTACCGGGAACTGGCCCGCCCCTTCGCGGACCGCAAAATCCCCCTGGTCCCCCTGATGCGCGACCAGGCTCTGGAAGCCTTCCGGGCCTGGGAAGCGCAGCACGACAAAATCGGCTACTGACCGCGCCCCGCCAAAATCTTCACGAACGACGCGCTGCGCAGCTCGGCCGGGGACAAGGTCGTCAGCGACTGCACCTCCTCAGCGGTTGCGGCGCCGCAGGTGATGGCCTGCAGGAAGTAATTCAGCAGTCCCTGGGCCATGGCGGCGTCGTCGAAGACGCGCCCGATGCGCGTGGCCTGCGCGGCCTTCTCAATAAAATTGCGCAAGCGTTCGGAAGCCGAGTCGAGATTCTCGAGAAAAAACGAATAGACGGCCGCGAACCGCGCCGGCAGCTGCGCGGGGTGCAGGTCCCATCCTTGGTAAAAACCGCGCTCGATGGACCGCCGGATGTGCTCGAAGTGCAGTTTCCAGGCGTGATGCACGGCGGCGTGATTCTCCTCGGCTTGGCGCAGGGAGAGCGGCGGACCGCCCGGCGCGGGCCGGTGCGGGGGAATGGGCAAAATGTTCAGCGGGCCGTCGGAGAGCCGCAGGCCGGTTCCCGCCAGCGAGACTTGCATCAGGCCGCGCGCCAGATCGGAAGCGAAGTGCACCGGGGCCTCGTGCAACGCCGCGATATTCAGGGAGGCGGTGTAATCGTAGGGCCCGAAGTGCACGGCGGCGCAGCGTCCGCGCGCCGCGCTCACCAGGGGCAGGAGATTGGTTTCGCCGCGCTCGTTGAGGATCGATTGCCCGGTCTCAATCATCAACTCGATGCGCAAGGCGCCCGGCGCGAGGCCAAGCACGGGTTCGAGGAGCGAGCAGATGTCCGCCAGAGCTGCGACCTCGTCCGGCAAGGTCACTTTCGGCAGGGTGACGTAGAACTGGGGCGGCAATTCGCCGCGCGTTTTTGCCGCCAGCTCCGTCAGAAAAATATCCAGCGTGCGGACGCTGCGCTCGCGCAGCTCCTCGCTGAACGGCTTGATGCGGATGCCGAAGAAGGGCGGCAGGGCGCCCGCGTTCATCGCCGTGGCCACTTCAGCGGCCGCCGCGGCGGCGTGGCCATCTTCTTCGTCGTCGGGGCGGTTGCCGTAGCCATCCTCGAAGTCGATGCGGAAATCTTCGACGGCCTCGCGGCGCAGCTTTTCCCGGACGCGGCGATGAATGGTATGCGCGAACCATGCGGGGCGGTTGTCGCGGCGCGCCGCCAGCGGGTCGGCCTCCAGCGCGGCGGCCAGCGACGCGGCCGCCTCGGGGGAGCCGGGCAGGCGGTCCGCTCCGGGCAGGCCGATGGCTTTGGCGAACACGGCGAAATCGGGCGCGAACTCGTCGAGCGAGCGGAGCGCGAGTTCGCCCAGACGCCCGGTCGTTCCCGAGCGGAACAGGTGCGCGCCGCCGTACACCACATGCACGGGCTGGCGTTCGCCGGAGGGGCCGGGATAGCGCCGCTGGAACGCCTTGTGAGCTAATTCAAGCCGCGTGGTGATTTCCCGCAGCGACTCCTGGGAAAGCGTTCTCTTCATGGGACCTCGCGGCATCGATTTCGCCCATCCTGTTGGCAACGGGTTGTCCCGGCGTGCGATTCGGGATTGTTCCGGACTCCGGGACAGGATACATTTGTTGGCCCGTGGAGTAAAAGCACTCAGCGAAATCTGAGCGGGCGGCGCCGACGTATACCGCGCCTCCGGCGAGGCGTTACCCAATGGCACGGCGAATGAGGTTCGGCTCATGCCCGCACGCATTCTGATCATCGACGATGAATTGGCCGCGCGGACCGCGCTCGCCGCGTTGTTGCGCCGCGAAGGATACGAGGTGAGCGAGGGCAGCGATGGCGCGGCGGCGTTGGCCCAGTGCGCGTCGTTCCTCCCGGACCTGGTCCTTCTCGACATCGTGATGCCGGGCATGACCGGAATCGACGTCTGTCGGCGAATTAAAGCGACGCCCGAAACCCGGCTTACGCCAGTCGTCCTGATCACGGGGCTTTCGGCCACCGAAGACCGCATCGAGGGCATCAATGCGGGCGCCGACGACTTTCTGAGCAAGCCCATCGATTTCAACGAACTCCTGGCCCGCACGCGTTCGCTGCTGCGCCTGAAGGAATTCACCGACGAACTCGAACACGCCGAAGCCGTCCTGTTCAGTCTCGCGCAGAGCATCGAGGCGCGCGACCCCTATACGCTGGGCCATTGCGAACGGCTGGCGGAAATGTCGGCGCGCCTCGGACAAACAGTCGGGGTTTCGGAAGAGCACATCCGGGCCCTTCGCCGCGCGGGGATCGTTCACGACATCGGCAAGGTCGCCGTGCCGGATGCGATCTTGCTGAAGCCGGGGCCTCTGTCGCCCGAGGAGATGCAGATCATGCGCAAGCATCCGGTGGTGGGAGAGCTCATCTGCGCGCCGCTGCGGACGTTTCGCCTGGTCCTGCCCATCATCCGCCACCATCACGAGCGCCACGACGGCTCGGGCTATCCCGATGGCTTGCGCGGCGGCGAAATTCCCATGACCGCCGCCATCCTGCAACTCGCCGACGTCTACGACGCGCTGACGACCAACCGGCCCTACCGGGCGGCCCTGGCGCCGGAGACCGCGTTGCAGATCATGGAGGAAGAAACCGCGCGCGGATGGTGGCATCGCGCCCTGTTCGACGCCCTGCGCGACATGATCCGCAGCGGGCCTCCCGCTGCCAACCCCGCGAAACCCGGCCCGCTGTCGAGATAACCCTGGGCAGGACGGCCGCGAATCATCAGGACTTCAAGATCCGTTCCGCTCCCGCGTACATCACGAAGCGCCGGCCACGCACAAACCCGATGAGCGTAAGGCTGAGTTCGCGCGCGAGTTGCACGGCCAGGCTCGAGGGCGCGGACACCGACGCGAGAACGGGGATTCCGGCCATGATTGCTTTCTGCACGATCTCGAAGCCGCCCCGGCCGCTCACCAGAAGAACGGTGCGCGCCAGCGGCAGCCGCTCTTCCAGCAGCGCCCAGCCGATTACTTTGTCCACGGCATTGTGCCGCCCGATATCCTCGCGCAGCACCAGCATCGTGCCGTGCTCGTCGAACAGCGCGGCGGCGTGCAGCCCCCCGGTGCGCCCGAAGACGGCCTGTGACTCCTCGAAGGCCTTCGGCATGCGGACGAGCAGTTCCGCGCTGAGACGAAAATCGGGATTGGGCGGCTCGAGCGCCCGCGCGCGCACGGCGTCGATGGCCGTCTTGCCGCAGACGCCGCAGCTTGACGTCGCAAAAAAATTGCGGCGGAGTTTCTCGAAATCCGGCGCGGCCTCCCGAGCGAGCGCGACACGCACGACATTGCCGCGATTCTTGGGATCGTCGCCCGGATTCTCTTCCAGCGCCACAATGTGCGCGCGGCTGCGTACCACGCCTTCGGTGAAGAGGAACCCGGCGGCCAGCTCGAGATCGTGCCCCGGCGTGCGCATGGTGACGATCAGCGGCTCGTCACCCAGACGGATTTCCAGCGGCTCCTCGGCGGCCAGGTAGTCTTCCTTGCGGCGCACCTTGCCGTCGCTCCATTCGGTGACCTGTGTCAGATGGACGCTGCGGGGCTTGCGAGACCAAGCGGGTGTCTCCTCGGTGGATGGGATGACGTCTGCCAAGCGAAGAAGCAAGCATACCCCGAGATGCCGCGGCAGGGCGCCGGAATTCGTGTCGCTGCGATCGGTCTTTTCGATGCCAGTGGCGAGGGGGTGGAACGATCAGCGGCCCGGGGGGCCGCGCCGGCGGCCCTCAGGCCTTGGCCGGATTCAGAGTCCCCGCGTTCTTCGTTGCTTGGCGAGTTCCTCGATGGTGGGATAGGGGTGTGCTTCGACGAATGTCTGTTCGGGCGGCTGTTTCCCGGTCCTGAGCGCTTGCACGAGCATTTCCATGGCCTGGTCCGCCGTCAGGCTCGTCAGCACGCAGGCGCACAGAGTGCCTTGATCTACCAGCGGCTTGAGCTGTTTGGCGATACCGACTCCCATGCACGGCAGGGAAAGCCACTTCGCGCGGTCCGGCCCGTGCGCGTTGGCCTCAAAGGCTTTTCTCGCGCCCATAATGAAGTCGGTGTTTTGCGACACGATCAGCTTCGTTGCTTCGGGCCGCGTGGTCGAGAGTGCCAGCCAAGAGGAGACGGCCTGCTGGGCGTTTTCCGCCGTCGCGCCCTGGACTTTCAAGACTTTCATTTCCACGTTTTTGGGACGGGCGGCGTCCAAGCCCTCGAAGCGCTGCCGTGGCCACGTTGCTCATCGCCGGTCCGCGTAGATAGAGAATGGAACCGCCTTCCGGCAGGAGGGCGCCGATCTGCCGCCCTTGTATTCGTCCGACTTCCACGTGGTCCTGCGACACCAGGAAGACGGGTACCTTCGTCTTTTCGCGAAGAGCCCCAAGGTAGTCGACGCCCGCGTTGCTCACCACCCACGCGATTCCCGCGGCCACCGCGGCCTCGGCCACGCGCGGCAATCCGCTGGTGTTTACCGGCTCCAGGAGAATGGCGTCCGGGCGGGATCCGGCCGGAGATTGCACGAAACTCAGCAACTGCTGGCTTTGTGTTACGGGGTCCATCTGGGCATTCACGACCGTCAATTCCACGTCCAGGCGTTCCGCGGCTGCTTGCGCCGCGAGGATCTGTTCGCTGAGGTAGTAGGCGTCGCCGGGAACAGCTATCACACACTTCCACTTCTTCATGATTGGTCCTCGGGGGCCGGGAATTATCTTGCGCGGCCGGGTCGGGAATAAGCTGTATAGCTAACAAGTACCTCCGCACCCGGCTTTCGGCAACACCGAAAATGCTTTGTGTTTCTGTTCCAGCAAGAGCTACTTCTCCATGTGACTGGACAGCCAGCCGAAGCTTTCGCCAATGGCCTTGCGGTCGCACCCTAGGCCCGGTCGCACTGGCAATCTCTTGCCTGTTTTTTGGGCTGCTGCTACACTATCGCGGCAAGGGCTAATCCGTTGCTCCTGCAATACTTCCTGATAGAAGGTTGACTCATGTCCGGACACTCAAAATGGGCCACGATCAAGCATAAGAAGGCGGCTACCGATGCCCGCCGTGGCAAGGTCTTCACCAAAGTCATCCGCGAGCTGACGATTGCCGCGCGCGTGGGCGGCGCCGACCCGGTCTCCAATCCCCGCCTGCGTACGGCGATTGCCGCGGCCAAGAACGAAAACATGCCCAACGACAATATCGAGCGGGCCATCCAGCGCGGCACCGGCCAGCTGGAGGGCGAGACGCTGGACGAAATCACCTACGAAGGCTACGGACCGGGAGGCGTGGGGATGCTGGTGCAGATCGTGACCAGCAACAAGAACCGCACGGCCAGCGAAATCCGGCATCTTTTTTCCAAGAATGGCGGCAATTTGGCGGAAGCCGGTGCGGTCGGCTGGATGTTCCACCGCAAGGGCGACATCGTCATCCCCAAGGAGCAGGCGGACGAAGATAAGCTGATGGGCATCGTGCTCGATGCCGGCGCCGAAGACTTGCGCGACGATGGCTCGACCTGGGAAGTCACCACCCCGCCGGAAGCCATGGAAAAGGTCCGCGAGGCGCTGGCGGCGGCGAACATCAAGCCGGCGTCCGCCGAGGTGGCCTGGCTGCCCCAGAATTTCGTGAAGCTGACCGGGGCGCAGGCGCAGCAGATGCTGCGGATGATGGAAGCGCTCGAGGATCACGATGACGTCCAGCACGTCTACGCGAACTTCGATATCGACGAAAAGGAAATCCAGGCCGCGGTGGCCGGGTAGTTTCCTTCGCGCCGCGCGACCCTGAAAAAACACTACCCGGTGTTTCCAGCCCGCACGTACACTTGTGCGGACCAGCATGTCTGCGAATTCCGAACAATCCGCCCCGAAGGGCCGCACGCTGCGCGTGCTGGGCGTGGACCCGGCGGTGAAGGGCGCGACCGGCTACGGCGTCATCGAAATCGACGGCGCGCAGGCGCGGCCCATGCGGTTTGGAGCCTGGAAGCTCCCGGCCAACGCCACGTTTGCGGTGCGCTTGCGCGAAATTCACTTTCTAGTGGCCGGGCTGGTCGAGCAATTCGCTCCCGATGCGGTGGCCGTCGAGTCGGTGTTCGCGGCGATCAACGTGGGCACGGCCCTGAAGCTGGCGGAGATGCGCGGCGTGGTGCTGCTGGCCGCCGCCCAGGCGCAGATCCCGGCGCACAGCTATTCGCCGCGGGAAGTGAAGGCCAGCATCGCCGGATTCGGCGGAGCCTCGAAGCAGCAGATGCAGCAGATGGTGCGCTCCCTGCTGGGGTTGCCGTCGATCCCCGAGCCCGCCGATGCTGCCGACGCGCTGGCTGTGGCGCTGTGCCATGCGCAGGTGTCGCGGGCGCGCGAGCGCATCGCGGCCGCCACGGGAGTGCCGGCTCCGGCCGGCCGGCCGGCGGTCACCGGACATATTTCCATCCCGCGCGGGCGATGAATTGCGTTCGCCGGGGTTCGGGTGGCCGGCTGCAGCGAAACGGGTTTGGATTTAGCCAGCACGCGGGTGGGAGTGGAATGAATTCGCCGAGGAATCTCCGGGCCCTTCTTTTTTTCGTTCTTCTTGCTACTGCCGTATTGCCGCCTGCCTACGCCGGGGCCGCGACGGGCGGCGCCACGATCAGTTTCCGCAAAGTGTTCAAGATGAGCTCGCCGGAGTTCGTGGAAATTAGGGTAAGCGAATCCGGGGCCGCGACGTGCGACATCCGCCAGCTCGACGAAGAGCCGAGTCCCCAGCCCGTGGAGATCTCCGCGCCGGTCGTGCAGCGGATCTTCGGCCTGGCCGGGAAGCTCCACAACTTCAACGGCGTCGACCTGGAGATGCACCGCCGCATCGCGAACCTGGGCGAGAAAACGTTCCGGTACGAACGCGGGGCGGAAACCCACAGCGTCACATTCAATTTCACGCTGGATGATTCCGCGCGGCAGTTGCTGGATATTTTCGAGGGCCTGGCGCGCCAGCAGAACGATCTTTCCGAACTCCAGCGCGCCATGCGTTACGACCGGCTGGGCGTCAACGACGTCGTCCGGCAAATCGACGCGGATTACACCCGCAATCTGCTTCCCGATCCGGACCGGCTCCTGCCCGCGCTCGACCAGGTGGCCGCCGACCAGCATTTCATCGACATCGCCCGGGATCGCGCCCGCGCGCTCGCCCGTCGCATCCGCTCGTCGTCGAAATAAGAACTACCGGAGAAGGATGCCCGCGTAGCCCACCACGCGATCGCGTTCGCCGTTGATGTCGCCCGACGTGGCGTACCGCACCAGTTGCGCTTCCGCCGCGCCCAGGTCGCGCATCGCCACGAGCAGAGCCACGGTGGCGGCGTAGCCGCACATGGAGATCTCCTCGGAGCGCACCGTGTCGTAGAGCCCCCGCGGATCGAGCGCCAGAATGCGCGCGATGGCGCGGTGGTCTTTGGCGCGCGTGACCGCGTCGCTTTCGTAGTGATTCATGTCGCTGCTGGCTATCACCAGGACCGGCTCGGGTTGCGCCGCGACCACCTGCGCCACGGCGTGCCCCAGTTCCTCGATCACCGCATACCGGTCGGTTGCCAGCACCACCGGCACAAAGCGAACATCCCCCGCCAGCCGCTGGAGAAACGGAATCTGCACTTCGAGCGAATGTTCGCGCTCGTGCGCCACCGCGTCTTCCCGCAACCGCGGGCACGCGCGGGCCAGTTCCGCCGCGAGAGCGGAATCGATGCGCGCTTCGCCGAACGGCTCGGAAAAGCTTCCCTCGGTCAGGATGGCCATGGGTTCGCCGCGCGGGTAGTGCCGCGGGCCCAGCAGGATGCACCGCGGGGGAATTTCGAGCGCGGCGTAGACCGCCCCGGCGACGTGCCCCGAATACATATATCCGGCGTGCGGAACGACGCAGCCGCGCGCGGTCGTTTTGGGTGCGTTGCCCGTGGCGGAGGCGTAGGCGTCAATCTGGCGGGCCAGTTCCCGCGGGTCGGCGGGGTAGAAGCTTCCGGCAACGGCAGGGGCGCGAACCATGGATTTCAACTGTGCGGCATCCGGCGGGGCGGGCGCAAGCAGGCGGTTCGGAGCGCCAGGGCCATGAATTCAGCGTGGCTTGGACGGCTTGCCGTGGATCTTCAGCGCCACCGTCTGCCCCGGCTGATGCAGGATCGAAACCTTATCGCCGTATTGATAGCCGGCCCCGCCCTGAATCTTCCAGATCATCGGCTGGACGCGCGGCGCGTAGCTGAACGTGTGAAGCGCCAGCGGATTCGCCCGCTCGCGCACGGTCATCGAATGGTCGTCCACGCGAATGACTTCGCCTTTCAACCAGACGGGCTTGGGAGAAGTTTCCTTATTGGCCGGCGTGTTTCGCTGCGCGCGAACCGGGACGGCCGCGAATGGCAGGGCCATGGCCAGGGCGAGGATGCCGGCGCGGATTCTAGAGCTCTTCATCAAAGGAAATCTTCAGCGACTTCAAAAACTTGATGTCTTGCGGGGTGATTTCCACTTGGGCGGCGAACTGGTCTTCATCAAGCACTTCTTCGTCGACGCGAATGTGCAGGGCTTCCAGGAAACGCCGGTCCTGCGAAGTCATCTTGGCGTCCTGCGCCGAGCGGCGCGCGAGGCCAATGGTGGCGTCCAGCTTCAGAACGATATCGAAGCCGGCCGCGCGAATGTTGGCGATTGCTTCGGCGATGCGCTGGGACTCCGACACGCTGTCGTTGATGGCGTGTCCCAGCTCGCGCAGCAATTGCTTCATCCGGTCGTCGAGTTGCAAGGGCGTCACCTCCTGTTAAAAGCCCTTCGTACCCCAATTCTAGAGCCGGCGCAAGCAGGAAACAAGATCACACCGCGGGGGAAGGTCCTTGGCAGTTACCTGCCCTCCGGAGCGGGTGCCTGCTGCTTCTGGCGGCGCAGATGGGCCACCACCAGACGAATCTCGTCCAATGTGGTTTCGGACGGCAGAGCGTCTTTGAGGGCCCGAAGGCGCGCCAGGCCCAGCCGCGCGCAGGCAGCCTCGATCTTCAACCGCTGTTCCCGGCCGACCCAGCCGGGCGGCAGCTCGAGTTCGCCGGCTTCGATCATGTCGGCGACCATGGCGGTGACGGTGGAAAGCTGCCGGCCGCGAATCGCGGCGATTTCCGCGAGCGTGCGCCCCTCGCCCAGCAGGCGCAGGGTTTCCTCGGCGGGTTTCGCCGCCGGCCGGGCCGCGGCGGCAGCCCGGACTCCCAGGTGAAAGCGCGCCAGGGCCTCGAGGATGTGCTGGCCATACAGATCGAGTTTGCGTTCGCCGAATCCCGGCACGCGGAGCAGCGCGGAGAGCGATTTCGGCTGCTCCCGGCAGAGTTCATCGAGCGTGGTGTCGTGCATGACGACGTAGGCGGGAACGCCGCGCTGCCGAGCGGTGGTGCGCCGCCACTCGCGCAGATACTCCTGCAATTCGGCGTGCGCGCCTGGGGAGGCGCCCGCGGCGGCCGCCGCCGGATGCGAAGTGCGCGCCGCGCGGGAGGTGGCTCTACCGCGCTTGCGCCGCACGGGTTCGGAAGGGGCCTCAAGCCAGTCGGGCACGCCGATGCACGCATCGCACGCGCCGCACGACTTCCACCTGGGAGTCTCGCCGAAATGAGTGCAAATCTGGCGATGGCGGCAAGCGCCGGATTCGGCGAAGCGCCGGATTTCGTGGTAGCGCTGCCAGGCGCGTTCGCGTTCCGCCGGATCGGCGATCTCCTTGATGAAGTGCGCGAGCAATGCGGCGTCGCGCTTCTGCCACAGCAGCAGGCAATCGGAGGGATGGCCGTCGCGCCCGGCGCGGCCCGCTTCCTGGTAATACTGCTCGATCGATTTCGGCAGCGAGAGATGAATGACGGCGCGCACGGCCGCCTTGTTGATGCCCAGCCCGAAGGCGATCGTGCCCACCAGCACGCGCACCTCGTCGGACATCCACCGCTCCTGATTGGCGCTGCGCGCGGCGGCGTCCATCCGCCCGTGGTAGGGCACGGCGGGGATGCCGCGCTCGGCGAGAAAGTCGACGGTTTCTTCGACGCGCGCGATGGTCGGCGCGTAGATGATGATGTTGCCGCCCGCATGCTTGCGCAGCGCCTGCAGCAGCAGGGCGGGCTGCGTCTGCGCGTTGCACTCCTGCACGAGGTAGCTCAGGTTCGGCCGGTGAAAGCTGGCGATGTACTTGTCGGGCTCGCGGAGCTGCAGCTGGTCGATGATGTCGTGGCGCACGCGCCGCGTGGCGCTGGCGGTGAAGGCCGCGATGGGGCACTCCGGAAAACGCTCCCGCAAGCGGCTGAGGTGGCGGTAATCCGGGCGGAACTCGTGCCCCCATTCGGAGATGCAGTGCGCCTCGTCGATGACGAAACACGAGATCGGGACGCGATCCAGCCAGTCGAGCGTGTCGGCGCGGGCCAGCCGCTCCGGGGAGACATACAGCAGGCGGTAGCGGCCCGCCTGGGCCTGGCGAATCAGCTCCGCCTGCTCCCTTTCCTTCAGCACGCTGTTCAGCGCGGCCGCCTCGATTCCCATCTGCGCCAGTTGCGCCACCTGATCCTGCATCAGTGCGATCAAGGGCGAAATCACGATGGCGGTTTTTCCGGCGAGCAGCGCGGCGGGAAGCTGGTAGCAAAGCGATTTCCCTCCGCCGGTGGGCATCACCACGCAGGCGTCGCGGTTGGCGAGCAGGCTGCGCACGATGTTGTGCTGCAAGGGGCGAAACGTGCTGTATCCCCAGTAACGCCGCAGGGCTTCGAGGATTTCTGCTTCGGGGATCACTGAGGGAGTATAGACGGGTGTGGTGCAAACGTCGACACGCGCCGGGACGTCTCACGACAACCGCCACCGAGGCACGAAGATCCACGGGGTGAGGAAGAATGCCACTGTCATCGCTCTTCCGTCGGGGCGCGGCAGTACCCCCGCAGAAAAAAGTATGGCCGCGGCGCGAATTCACACTAAAATCATCGCATGTCGGCCAGCTTGCTTCCGGCGCTGTGGCGTTCGTCCCGGGTGACGCTGCGCGTGCTCTGGCGCGTCACGCGGCAGCTGTTCCACGAGGCCACCGGAGCGCTCTTCGGCGTGTTCGCGGCCTACGGAGCGTACGCCGCCTGGAAGCAATGGAAGCAGTGGCTCGTCCTGTGGGTCATGGGCTTCGCGATCGTCTACGCCGTTACGATGGCCGCGTTTTCCTTCGGGGCGTTTCGCCGCGCGCGGCGCGTCCGCTGAGTGTGGAAAATGGAAAAGAGAAACTGGAAAATCGCGGCACCGGCGCGCGACTTGCCACGCGCATCCTGACGCTACCCAAGCGCGCGGCGTTTCCCGCGCAGGCGTGCCACTTTCTATGTTCTATTTTCCCTTTTCCACTTTCATTCCCTTGCCATGACGGAAGACACGAAGAAACGCGCCGAAACCGCCGAGCGCAAAGCCGCCTCGACGACCGGCCTGCCCATGGAGACGGTCGTCACGCCGGAGGATCTGCCCGGCTGGGACGCGGAGCGCGAGCTCGGTTACCCGGGCCAATTCCCGTTCACCCGCGGCGTCTATCCCACGATGTACCGAGGGCGGCTCTGGACCATGCGGCAATATGCCGGCTTCGGCTCCGCCGCCGAATCCAACCGCCGCTACCGCTACCTGCTCGAAAAGGGCCAGACCGGACTCTCCGTGGCCTTCGATCTGCCCACGCAGATCGGCATGGATTCCGATCATCCCCTCGCGCTGGGCGAGGTCGGCAAGGTGGGCGTGGCGATTGATTCGCTCGAGGACATGCAGACGCTGTTCGACTCCATTCCGCTCGAGCGCGTCTCCACCTCGATGACCATCAATTCCACGGCGGCCATCCTGCTGGCGCTCTACGTGGCGGTGGCCAAGCAGCAGGGGGCCAACCTCGCGCGGCTCGCCGGGACGGTGCAGAACGACACGCTGAAGGAATACATCGCGCGCGGGACGTACATTTATCCGCTGCGGCCGGCCCTGCGCATCGTCACGGACATTTTCGCCTGGTGCCGCCGCGAGCTTCCCAACTGGAATGCCATTTCGATTTCCGGGTACCACATTCGGGAGGCGGGCTCGACCGACGTGCAGGAAGTGGCCTTCACGCTGGCCAACGGCATCGCCTACGTCGAAGCGGCGGTCGCCGCCGGATTGCAGGTGGATGAATTCGCGCCGCAGCTTTCGTTCTTCTTCAACGCGCACAACGAATTTCTGATGCAGATCGCCAAGTTCCGCGCGGCCCGCCGCCTCTGGGCGCGCACCATGCGCGAGCGGTTCGGCGCGCGCGACCCGCGCTCGATGATGCTGCGGTTTCACGCGCAGACGGCGGGCTCGGCGCTCACCGCGCAGCAGCCGGAAAACAATCTCGCCCGCGTCGCGCTCCAGTGCCTGGCCGCCGTGCTCGGCGGCTGCCAGTCGCTGCACGCCAATGCCCTCGACGAGGCGCTTGCGCTGCCCACCGAGGAAGCGGCGCTGCTGGCCCTGCGCACCCAGCAGATCATCGCCCACGAAACGGGCGTCGCCAATACCGCCGATCCGGTGGGAGGCTCCTACGCCATCGAAAAACTGACCGGTGAGATCGAATCGGCGGCGCAGGAGTATATCGCGCGGATCGACGCCCTGGGCGGGATGCTCCGCGCCATCGAGACGGGCTACGTCCAGCAGGAAATTCAGAAGTCCGCGTATGAATATCAGCGGGCCATCGAGCGCGGCGATCAGATCGTCGTCGGCGTGAACCGTTTCCAGTCCGAACAGGGGCCGCCCATTCCCACGTTGCGCATCGACCCGGAACTCGAGCGCTCGCAGGTCGCGCGGTTGCAGGCGCTGCGCGCCCGGCGCGACGCGGCGCGATCGCGCGCGGCCCTTGAGGAAGTCGAACGGCGCGCGCGCGGAAGCGAGAATCTGATGCCCGCGATTCTGGCGGCGGTCGAGGCCTATGCCACGGTCGGTGAAATCTCCGACGCGCTGCGCCGCGCCTTCGGCGAGTACCGCGAGTCCGTGGTCGTCTAGCAGGCCGCTCTCCTCTGCGTCTCTGCGGTGACGGACTCAAGCTGGAGCGCGCACGGCTGCCCGTATGGGGTTTCACCAAGGCCACTTCACGCCGGTTGTGTTTCCGATCTTCTCCGTGTTCTCCGTGCCTTCTCTGTGGCCTCTGTGTTAAGTTTTTGTTCTCTCGATGCCGCTAGCCCTCATGCGCGAAAGGGAAGTCCGCTGGCCGCGGCGCGTCGCCACGCCGGCCGAGGCGGTGAAGTATATCGACGCGACGGGCTGCTGCATGCTCTTTCCGGTGACCCACGTGCCGCTTCCGTCGCTCTACGCCGCCGTGACGCGCCGCGACCCGCGCGCGGGTGTGTCTTTCGACCGGTATTTCGAGATGGTCTGGCGCTGGAAGGACGAATTTCCGCGCCGCCGCCGCGCCTTTTACGCCAAATATTTTCGTGGGCGCGGCACGTTCATCTCGCTGGGGCAGCTTCCGTCGTTCTTGGCCGTGCGCGAAACCGCCGTCGCGCCCGGCGATTACGAACGCCTCTACGCCGAGGGCCGCATCTCCCCGGACGCGCGCGTGATCTGGGAAGCCCTGGCGCGGGAGGGTCCGCTGGCGACGCTGGAACTGCGCCACGCCTGCCACATGGAAACCACGGCGGGCAACGTGCGTTACAAACGCGCCATGCTCGACCTGCAGCGCTCGCTCATCGTCTCGCACTTCGGCTCCGAACAAGAGACGGGCGCCTGGGCCTCCGCCCGCTTCGAATTGACCTGCCGCGCCTTCCCGAAGCAGACGGCCGTGGCACAGGGCCTCGCGCTTCCGGAGGCTCGCGCCAACCTGGCGGCAAAGGTTCTCGAATGGCGCCCCGGGGCAACGGCGGCGCAACTGGCGCGGCTGTTTGCGTGGCCGAAAGAGCAGGCTGTGGCCGCGTACGATCTGGCGCACACACGAGAGCTGAAGTTGAAAGGCGCGGGCCGGTCATGAAGCTCATCCTGGCGTCGGCATCGCCGCGGCGCGCGGAAATCCTGCGCGGCGCCGGGATCGCATTCGAGACGCAGGCGGTGCTCCTGGATGAAGCGCGGCGCGCCGGCGAATTGCCCGGGGACTACGTCCGGCGCCTGGCGCTCGAAAAAGCGCGCGCGGCCGCGGAGGAGAGCCGGTATTCCGGCGAATGTCTGTTTCTCGGCGCGGACACGATCGTGGTGGCCGGCGAGGAAGTGATGGGCAAGCCGGCGTCCGAGGAGGACGCGCGGCGCATGCTGCGGCGGCTGAGCGCGAGCGTGCACGAGGTGCACACCGGCGTGGCGCTGCTGCGCCGCCCGGGCGCGACCGAGCGCGTGGCCGAGGAAATTACGCGCGTGACCTTCGCGCCGCTGTCCACCGGGGAAATCGAAAGCTACATCCGGACCGGCGAGCCCTTGGACAAGGCCGGCGCCTACGCCATCCAGGGCATCGGCGGGCGCTACGTGACGCGCATCGAGGGCTGCTACTTCAACGTGATGGGGTTGCCCCTGGCACGGCTCTGGGCGCTGCTGCGGGAATGCGGGTGGGACGAGTTGTCCGCCGGATGAAGCGGCTCGGGAGGCAAAAACGGCGGCCAAGCGGCCGCCGCTGTGAAATCCAGGTCTCGAAGTTTCGAGCCGTTCGGCTGCGTTACTTCTTTTCTTCTGTCGATGTCGTGGCGGGCGGTGCGGTAGCGGGCGGAGTCGCGGCGGGCGCGCTGGTCTGTGCCGCTTGCGCAGGCTGATCGCCGCGCATGCCTTCCTTGAACTCACGGACTCCCTGTCCGAGTCCTCGCATCACCTCGGGAATCTTGCGGCCACCGAAGAGAACGAGAATCACCACCGCGATAATCAGCAAATGCATGGGGCTGTCCCACATAGGGTACCTACCTTTCGCGCCCGGGCTTCTGGAATCCGGGCCACCCAGCTTCAACTTTCAGAGTATAACACGCTCGTCGCCCGCGCGGCGCGTGACCCGCTCGCGGTCCAGGTACTCCAGCAGCGGGATCGCGTATTTCCGGCTGACCCCGGTCAGCTCCTTGAACACCGCGATTCCCAGGCGGTCGCCCCGCTCCTGGCGGTACTTGGCGATCAGATCGCGCAGCCCCGCCACCGCCGTGCGGTGGAAGACGAAGTCGTCCGCGATTTTGACCAGCACGTGATCGCGCAGCAGGATTTGCAGGATCTTCTGCGCGCGGCCCGCCTCCACCGGCAATTTCTCGAGTACCGCCGAGACGCTGGGCACGGCGAGGCCGGCGCGCTCGAATTCCCGCTCGATCAGTTCCTTGGCGCGGGCTTCCTCGGGCGCCAGCGAGATCTGCCGCCCGGCGCGCTGCACCAGGTCGCCCGAGACGGCCAGGGCGCCCTTCTTGGCGAGATCGTCCAGCGCCGCGTGGAACAGTTCGAGGCGCGGATTCCCCGCGCGGCCGCGCAACTCCTGCTTGGGCATGCCGGGCAGCAGGGGATTGGCGCGGTGAAACTGCTCGACGGCCTCGCTCAGCGCTGCGGCGCATTTCTGCATGGCTTGCTCCGCCGCCACGGTCAGCGGCTGTTCGCCCAGAATGCGCAGGCGCTTCTGTTCGGTGAGTTTTGCGGCCGTGGCGCGCACTTCCGCCGCCAGCCATCCCGTGCGGGTAAGGATGTCCTCCAGGGTCAGGCCGCGCGGCGTGGCCTCGGCCAGGGCCAGGAGGATTTCCTCGCGGCTGCCGCGCTCGAAGGTCTCCAGAAACGGCGCCACGGGAGCGTCGCTGCGGCGGTGGCGGCGCGCGCGCGCGTCCATCACCACGCCACCTCCAATCGTCACCACGGGCGAAAACTGGCGCAGGATGAACCGGTCACCCGGCAGGAGCAGCATTTCGCTGTCCAGGCGCAGTTGCGCGAGCGCCGATTCGCCGGGAGCGAGTTGTTCCTGTTCCAGCAGCACGATTTCCGCGATCACTTCGGCGGCGCCCTGATGCAGATGGGTGCGCGCGCGGTGGCGAAGAGGACGCGCCGTGGGCAGCAGCGTGATGCGCGCGTCCACCCGCCGGGTGGGCGCGAAAATGCCGGACGCCGCCAGCACCATGCCTCGCTCGACTTCCGTATGTTCCACGCCCGCGAGATTCACGGCGGTTCGCTGGCCCGCCACGGCGCGTTCCACGGGCTTTCCTCCCGAGTGCAGGCCGCGGACGCGCACCGGTTTGCGGGAGGGAAATAGCTCGACCTCGTCCTTCACGCTCACCGTGCCGGACATCAGCGTGCCGGTCACCACCGTGCCGAAACCCTTGGTGGCGAACGACCGGTCAATCGGCAGCCGAAAATGGCGCGTCACGTCCTTTAGCGGCGCCTCGAGCGCCGCCCGGAGCAGCTCCTGCTTCAGCACGTCGAGACCCGCGCCGGTGCGCGCGCTGACCGGGATGATCGGAGCGCCTTCCAGAAACGAGCCGCGCACGAATTCCTCGATTTCCAGCCGCACCAGCCCCAGCATCTCCGCATCGGCCAGATCGGACTTGGTGATGGCCACCAGGCCCCGCGAAATTCCCAGCAGGCGGCAGATATCAAAGTGTTCGCGGGTTTGCGGCATGATGGATTCATCCGCGGCGATCACCAGCACCACCACGTCGATGCCCCCCGCACCCGCCAGCATGTTGCGCACGAACCGTTCGTGCCCCGGGACATCCACAAAGCCCAGGCGGACCTCGCCAAGGTCGAGAAAGGCAAAACCGAGATCTATCGTAATCCCGCGCCGCTTCTCTTCTTCCCATCGGTCCGGATCGGTCCCCGTCAGGGCCTGGACGAGCGACGATTTGCCGTGGTCGATGTGGCCTGCCGTGCCGACGATGATGTGCCTGGCCGTATCCATGCGCAGCCGAGTCCTCGCAGGATGATGCTAGCCGAGCGCGCTGGGGCGGTCAAACGTCTTCCACGGAGAGGTTATGGGGCCGAGGGTTGGGCGGAGGCGATTTCTTCCGAAATGGCCAGCGCCGCGCGCCGGGGATTCGGGGCCTTGGTGATGGGTCGGCCGACGACCAGGAAATTCGCACCGGCCTGGATCGCTTCGGCGGGCGTGGCCACGCGCGATTGGTCGTTCAGGGAGGCGTTGGCCGGGCGCACACCGGGAACCACGATCAGGAATTTTGGTCCGCACGCCATCCGAATCGCTTCGGCCTCGTGCGCGGAGGCGACCACCCCATCTAATTCCGCCTCCTTGGCTAGGCGTGCCAGCGCCAGGGCGCGGGTGCCAGGCGATCCCGACATCCCGATGCGGCGAAGAGCGGGCCCATCCAGGCTTGTAAGGACGGTAATGCCAAGCAGAGCCGGACGGTTTTTCTTGCCAGCGACGGCCTCGCGCGCGGCCCGCATCATGGCCACGCCCCCCGAGGCGTGCAGCGTAATCAGACGGACCTTGGGGAGGCTCGCGGCGGCCTCGACGGCTCCGGCCACGGTGTTGGGTATATCGTGAAATTTTAGGTCCAGGAAGACCCCAAAGCCTAGACGGGCCAGACGTTCGACGGCCCGGGGACCTTCGGCCGTAAAGAGCTGGCTGCCGACCTTAAATAGGCCGGCAGCGTTCCGGAGTTGCCGCGCCAAGGCGCAAGCTGGCCCCAGGCGGTCAACATCCAGGGCGACGATTAGTTGCGATGAGCCAGGGTTCGTGAAGGCACCTCGAGAAGCTCCAGCCGGACCTTTGCCAGGCCTCGCTGGTCAAATCCAAGCTTGCGAGCCACTTCGTAGGACACATCGAGTTCGCGGCCCTCAATATACGGACCCCGATCGTTAATCCGCACTACCTCGCTGCGATGGTTCCTGGTATTTACGACCCGGACGATGGATCCCAGGGGTAGGGTTGGGTGGGCGGCTGTCGCAGCATACATATCATAGGTTTCACCGGTTGCCGTGGGAAGTCCGTCAAAATCTTCGCCGTACCAGCTGGTGGTACATTCCCACACCGCCAGCGGCTTGGGCTGGCTGGATGGTTTCGAGCTTGTTGCGGGTATCGCTTCTGGTCCGGATGTCATCTGTGGAGGGTTACTTCCCATGCTGGATGCCTTGGGGTCCACCGATGGCACCAGGACAAGAAGACCCAAACATAAAAACACCGACTCTACCAGCACGAAAACCTTAGCTCTCATATGCACCTAACCTTTTTTGAATCAGCATATTTTAACAATTCTAGACCCTATAAAGCAATCAAATTATGCCTGTATAGAGCCTCGTAACATACTGATTTCATGCACTTTCTGCGCCATACACCACTCTTCGAGTCCGCCCACGAGCTTTTCAGAGGCCCGTGGATCCACGAAGTGTGCTGTCCCAACTTCGACTGCCGAGGCACCTGCAATCATGTACTCCACTGCATCGGTGGGGGTTTCGATACCTCCCAGCCCCACGATCGGGATCTTGATGGCCCGACTTGCCTCGTAAACCAGCCTCATAGTTATAGGTTTGATGGCCGCACCTGACAACCCCCCCGCAGTACTACCGAGACGTGACCTTCGACTGTGGGCGTCAAGACACAGTGCAGGATAAGTGTTTGCGATTACGACGGCATCGGCCCCAGCAGATTCCACGGCCTTCGCCATAACTCCTATGATTCCAACAGTTGGTGATAGTTTCACCCAGAGAGGTCTCTTGGAAATTTTCCTGGCAGTACCGACTACCTCAGCTGCCAAAGATGGATTAGTACCGTACTCGATCCCTCCTTTGTCTACGTTCGGGCAGGAAATGTTAAGCTCGTAGGCCGCTAATCCCTCTGAATCTTCCAAAATGCGGATAACTTCGGCATATTCGGGTATGGTATGGCCAAATACGTTGGCAATGATGGCGGTGTCGTACCGCCGGAGCTGAGGCAGCTTTTCGGCAACGAATGCTCGTACCCCTATGTTCTGGAGTCCGATTGCATTGACCATGCCGCTGGGGGTTTCGCACATCCGGGGGGAGGGTGCCCCGGCCATGGGCTCGACGGACAGGCCCTTGACCACGATGCCGCCCAGCCGGTTCAGGTCCACTAGGTGGGCGAATTCGATGCCGTAACCAAAGGTGCCACAGGCGGCAATAACAGGATTTTTGAGGTGAAGGGTCCCGACGCCAACTCGGAGGTCAACCCCCGAGGGCCGTTCGGAGATGCGTACCGGCTCGGGCGAACTCACTGCCAAGAGTCTAACATGGGCGTCAAGCATTCTCCCCGCAGGCAGCAGGGCATCAGAAAAGCGGGGTCTTCGGCCATTCCGCCGCTGCATACCCGCCGCGGTCTGTGCTAGGATGAGGCGCCCCATGCGCGTCGTCGAAAAGCGACAACTGCTCTCTGCAGAGGAAATCAACCGCACGCTCCAGAGGCTGGCCCACGAGATCGTCGAGAAAAGCGGCGGGGCCGGTGACCTGGCCCTGATTGGTGTGCGGCGGCGCGGGGTGCCGCTGGCCGAGCGCCTGGCGAAATTGATTCGCGGCTTTACGAACGCCGAGGTCCCCGTGGGCACGCTGGATATCACGCTGTACCGCGACGATCTATCGACGATTGGGCCACATCCGGTGGTGCAATCCACCGAAATCGAGTTTCCGGTGGACGATCGCGAACTGGTGATCGTGGACGACGTGCTGTACACCGGGCGCACCATCCGCGCCGCGATGAACGGCCTGTTTGACCTGGGGCGACCGCGGCGGGTCCGGCTGTGCGTGCTGATCGACCGGGGACATCGCGAGCTGCCGGTGGAGGCGAGTTTCGTCGGCCGCGTCGTGCAGACCACGGACACGGAAATCGTGGAAGTTCGACTGCAGGAGACGGATGGCGAGGAACGCGTGGTCCTGGTGGACCGCGTTCCCTGAGGTGGTCCGGGAGTTTTTAGAAAGCGGGAATCAAAGGGAAACAGTGCTCCAGCGCCTGCCACACTTGCTCGGAATCGAGACCCTCACACGCGAGCAAATCACTTTTTTTCTCGACCAGGCCAAGCCCTTCCAGGAATTTCAGCGCCACCCCCTGAAAAAACTTGCCACCCTGCGCGGCCGGACCGTGGCGCTGGCCTTTTTCGAGCCTTCCACGCGCACGCGCATCAGCTTTTCGACCGCTGCGGCGCGGCTCGGCGCCGACACCATGCCCCTGCAAGCCGAGTCATCCAGCCTCAAGAAGGGCGAGTCGCTGATCGACACGGTACGGACCCTGGAAGCCATGCGGCCCGACAGCATCGTGATGCGCCACAGTTCCTCCGGCGCCCCGGCATTCGTGGCCGAGCGGCTGGGAGTGCCGGTGGTCAACGCGGGCGATGGAACGCACGAGCATCCCACCCAGGCTCTGCTCGATGCCCTGACCATCCGGGACCGCAAGGGAACGCTCGAAGGCTGGAACATCACCATTCTGGGCGATATCCTGCACAGCCGCGTGGCGCGCTCCAATATCTTCCTGCTGAGCAAATTCGGCGCGCGCATCACCTTGTGCGGTCCGGCCATGTGGCTGCCCCGCGACCTCGATAGCCTGGCTCCTGGCCTGCGCCGCACCTCGCGCATCGAAGAAGCGTTGGAGGGGGCGGATGTCGTGATGGTCCTGCGCGTGCAGACCGAGCGGATCCATGAGCCGGCCCTGGCGGCCGAGGAATATATCCTGGGCTACCAGCTCACGGCCCAGCGGCTCGGGCTCGCGCGGCCCGACGCGCTGGTATTGCATCCCGGGCCGATGATTCGGGGGCTCGAAATCGATCCCAGCGTCGCCGACGGCCCGCAATCCGCCGTGCTCGAGCAGGTGACCAACGGCCTCGCCGTGCGCATGGCCCTGCTCTACCATCTGGTGAGCGGCGCCGCAGCCGACGCGCCCCATCCCACAAAGGAATGATCGAATGCTTCTGATCAAGAATGGCCGCCTGCTCGATCCGGCCGGCAAGACGGACGCGGCACTCGATGTGCTGCTCGATGGCGAGCGCATCGCCAAGGTGGGCCCGAATCTCTCCGCCCCCGGCGCGGAACTGCTCGACGCGAAAGGGTTGATCGTCGCGCCCGGATTCATCGATCTCCATTGCCATCTGCGCGAGCCGGGCGGGGAAATGTCCGAGACGATCGAGACCGGCACGCGCGCGGCCGCCCGCGGAGGATTCACCGCCGTCTGCTGCATGCCCAATACGCAGCCGGTGAACGACAGCGCCTCGGTGACGCGCGGGATCGTCGAGCGCGCCGCGGCGGCGGGCAGCGTCCGCGTGTGGCCCATCGGCGCGGTCTCAGTGGGAAGCAAAGGCGAGGCGCTCGCGGAAATCGCCGCGATGAAGGCCGCCGGAATCGTGGCCGTCAGTGACGACGGCAAGCCCGTAGCCACCGCCCGGCTGATGCGCCAGGTGATGGATTATTGCCACGCGCTCGATCTTCCGGTCATGGACCACTGCGAGGACCCGTCGCTATTCGCCGGGGGCGTGATGCGGGAAGGCGCGCAATCGATGCGCCTGGGGCTCGCGGGCATTCCGGCGCAGTCGGAATCGATTTGCGCGGGGCGCGACGTGGAAATCGCCGGGCTGACCGGCGCGCGGCTGCACATCGCGCACATGTCCACGCGCGGCGCGCTCGAATACGTGCGCGCGGCCAAGAAACAGGGCCTGCGCGTCACCTGCGAAGTTACGCCGCACCATTTCACGCTCACCGACGAGGACGTCCGCTACGACACGCACTACAAAATGAATCCGCCGCTGGCCTCGCGGGAAGATCGCGACGCCCTCATCGCCGGGCTGGCGGACGGCACCGTCGACGCGATTGCCACCGACCATGCCCCGCATCATCCGGCCAGCAAGGACGTCGAATTTGACCGCGCGCCGTTTGGCGTCACGGGATTCGAAACCGCCCTCGCGCTAGGCCTGAGCGAACTCGTGCACTCGGGAAAGATTTCGCTGATGCGGCTCGTCGAGCTCTTCACCACCGGCCCGGCGCGCGTTCTCGGCATTGAACGCAAAGTCTTGCCTGGTCAGCCGGCCGAGCTCACTATCTTTTCGACGGAACGCGAGTGGACGTTTCACGCCTCGGAGTCCGCCAGCAAGTCCCGCAACACGCCGTTCGACGGCCGCGCCTTCCGCGGCGCGCCCATGGCCACCATCGTCGCCGGCCGCGTCGTCATTCAAACGTTAGCCACAGAGCCACAGAAAATAGAAAAGCGGAAAGTAAGAAAATAGGAAGATCAGCGAAGGCGGCGACCGCTGCGCCCATTTTCCAATTTCCCTTTTCTATCTTCTTTTTCTCTGTGTCTCTGTGGCCAACTGCGGGGACTAGTGGGCGGCGGGTTCGGCGGCGGGGTGCATGCCGTGCTGCGGGACTTCGTGGACGCCGCGCGGCGGCGGTTCCTGGTGGAAGCGGAAGAGCTGGTTGAGCGGTCCGGCGCCCTTGCCGATGGCGTAGGATTTCTCGATGGCTTTGGTGACGTACGCCTTGGCGAGGATGACGGCCTCTGTGAGCTGCAGGCCGCATGCCAGCTGCGCCGCGATGGCGGAGGAAAACGTGCAGCCCGAGCCGTGCGTGTTCGGGCTTTTCACGTGCTCGCCGCCAAACGTCAGCAGCTCGCTGCCTTCACACAGCAGCACGTCCACCGGTCTTTCCAGATGCCCGCCGGTGATAATCACGGCGCGCGCGCCCATCTCCAGCAGCTTTTGCGCCGCGGCTTTCATCCCGTTGACGTCCTTCACTTCCAGGCCGGTCAGGAGTTCGGCTTCGTGGAGGTTCGGCGTGATGACGCTCGAGCGTTTCACTAATTCGTCCCGGAGAAACTTGAGGCCCGGTGCATCGAGCAGTTCGGCGGCGCCCGCCGTCGGCCGCGACACGGGATCGAGGACGACGTGCGCGATTTTATGGCTGTCGAGAAATTCGGCGACCGCCGAGGCGTTGGCGCGGTTGGCGAGCATGCCGATTTTCACGCCGGCGAACGTCACATCGTCGGCCAGCGCATCAAGCTGCCCGCGCAGCGTGGCGGCCGGAGTCGCGTGCACGGAGCGCACGCCCTGCGTGGACTGCACCGTGAGCGCCGTCACCGCGGCCACGCCGTAGCAATTGTGCGCGGCAAAAGTTTTCAGATCGGCCGCGACGCCCGCGCCGCAGGAGGGATCGAATCCCGCAATGGTGAGCAGGATGGGTGGGTGCTGTCCGTTTCCCAACTGGCTGGTGTGAACGCTCAACGAAGCGTGCCCTCCGCGTAAGGCACAAATGCTGGCGTCGCCGTTTCGCGTGGCGCGCCAGCATATGGAAATGTACGCGCCTTGTCGCTCGGCGCGCAACTACAATCTTCTTCGGAGAACGAACGACCGACCGACCGCCGGGAAATGTGCGGAGGCAATCCGGATTACGGGAAAAGCCCGCGGACCAGCGTGGCGTCGGCCACGCGGCCGACGGCGAGAATGTAGGCGCCGGTGCGCAGGTGGGCGCGATGCTTGCGCGCCATATCGTGCACTTGCTGAAAGGCGCGGCGCATCACCGATTCCAGCTTCGTGTTCACTTCCGCCTCGGACCAGAAGAAGCTCTGCAAGTCCTGCACCCATTCGAAGTAACTGACGGTCACGCCTCCGGCATTCGCCAGAATATCGGGCAGCAGCAGGATGCCCTTGCGCGCCAGGACTTCATCGGCGTGCGGCGTGGTCGGGCCGTTGGCGGCTTCGACGACAATCTTGGCCTTGATCTGCTCGACGTTATTGAGGGTGATGACGTTTTCCAGCGCCGCCGGCACCAGGATGTCGCACTTCATCGTCAGCAGATCGTCGTTCGAGATCCTTGACGTGCCGGGCATTCCCACCACCGTCCCGGAGCGCTCCTTGTAGCGCATCGCTTTCAATGGATCGATGCCGCGGGAATTGACAACCCCGCCGCGCGAATCGCTGATGGCCACCACGCGCGCTTTCTTTTCGGTGAAGAGCCGCGCCGCCAGCGACCCGACGTTGCCGAATCCCTGGATGGCCACGGTCGCGCCGCGCAGCGACGTCTTCTTCGTTTTGCACGCCTCTTCGGTGGCCACCACGCATCCCCGCGCCGTGGCTTCCGTGCGCCCTTCCGAACCGCCGATGGACAGCGGCTTGCCGGTCACGACGCCCAGCGCCGAATATCCCTTGGTCATGGAGTATGTGTCCATGATCCACGCCATGGTCTGTGAATCCGTGTAGACATCGGGCGCCGGAATGTCCTGTTCGGGTCCGATCAGCGGCAGGATTTCCGAGGTGTAACGCCGCGTCATGCGCTCCAGTTCGGATTTGGTCATGCGCTTGGGATCGCAGATGACTCCGCCCTTGCCACCGCCGTAGGGAATGTTCACCGTGGCGGTCTTCCAGGTCATCCAGGTGGCCAGGGCCTTGACCTCGTCGAGAGTCACGCCGGGATGGTAGCGGAGGCCGCCCTTGGCCGGGCCGCGCGACACGTTGTGCTGCACGCGATATCCCGTGAAAACCTTGATCTGGCCGTTGTCCATCTTCGTGGGAATGGACACTTCCAGAACGCGCTTCGGCGTGCGCAGGATCTGGCGGATACCCGGGTCGAGCTTCAGGTATTCAGCGGCGATATCGAACTGGATCTGCGCAATGCGGTGAGGATTCAAATCCTCGCGCGGCGCAATCCGGGGTATCGGCTGGGGAGCCGCCTTGGGAATGCTGGCCATCGTGCCTTCCTCCTGCTGTAGGAAGCTTCGCTCTACCGGATCTTAATCTGATGGTTCTGAATTGACCCAATTGCCCGTAAGTCCTGCAAGAGTCGAAGTTTAGCCAAGCGGCTCAGGATGTCAATGAAAACCAGTCACACAAGGCTAAATTGCGAAGGGCGCCAAGTGGCGATAAAAGGCTCCGTTCCCCGGGCGTGTCTTGTAACTACTGGTGAATGAATTACTTAGATGTGGCCGGCGAGTCTAGGTTCCGGCGTTCGCCAAGGCCTAAAACCAGACATATCAGGGTGCACAGAATGGAATGTGGCGCTCAGAAGCTCAGCAGGGCGCTGAAAAACCAACCGCCGTGTCATTCCGAACCCAGGCCGTAGTTGGACCGGGGTGGGGAATCTGGATTCTCATTGAGCTCGCCGCAAAAAGCAGATCCCTCGCTCCGCTCGGGATGACGCGAAAACGACTCTTTCAGCAACCTCTTAGGATGCTTATCGCGCGTCCCTCGCCCCTCAGCCCCCGCCCCTCACCCCTGCACGGGAATGCGATCCACGCCCATATACGGAACGAGCGCTTCGGGGATGACGATCGAGCCGTCCGCCTGCTGATAATTTTCGACGATGGCGATCCAGGTACGCCCGACGGCGACGCCTGAGCCGTTCAGCGTGTGCACGAATTCGCTTTTGCCGCCCTTGGGCTTGAAGCGAATGCCGGAGCGGCGCGCCTGAAACGACTCGGTGTTGGAGCACGAAGAAATCTCCATGAACTCACCCGCCGAAGGCAGCCAGACTTCGATGTCGTAGGTTTTCGACGAAGCAAACCCCATGTCGCCGGTGCAGAGCAGCACCACGCGATAGTGCAGCCCCAGCTTCTGCAGGACGGCTTCGGCGCTGCGCACCAGCGATTCCAGTTCGTCGTAGCTGTGCTCGGGCCGCGTGAATTTGAACAGCTCGACTTTCTGGAACTGGTGCTGCCGCTTGATCCCGCGCGTGTCTTTTCCCGCCGCGCCGGCTTCGGAGCGGAAGCAGGCCGTCCAGGCGCAGACCTTGATGGGCAGGCGTTCGGCATCGAGCGTTTCTTCGCGGTGCAGGCTGGTCAGCTCGACCTCGGCCGTCGGCGTGAGCCATAGATCGGTGCCCTCGAGATGAAACATCTCCGCGGCGAATTTCGGGAGCTGGCCCACGCCCGTCAGCGCTCCCGTGTTGACGATGAACGGCGGCAGAATTTCAGTGAAGCCGTGCTCGCGCGTGTGCACGTCGAGGAAGAAATTGGCGATGGCGCGCTCGAGTCTCGCCCCCAGCCCCTGGTAGACTGCGAAACGCGCCCCGGACATCTTGATGGCCGCGGGCAGATTGAGAATGCCCGTGCCCTCGCCCAATTCCCAGTGCGGGCGCGGCGCGAAATCGAATTTCGGCGGTGTGCCCCAGCGGCGCACCTCGAGATTGTCCTCGGCGCCGTGTCCCACCGGCACACTGGCGTGCGGGACATTGGGCAGCGTCATCATGAATTGCTTGAGCTGCTCATCGAGCTGGGCCACGCGCTCGTCGTCGCGCTTGATCTCGTCGGAAACGTCCTTCATCCGCGCGAGGATGGCCGATGCATCCTGGCCGGACTTCTTCAGCCGCGCGATCTCGTCGCTGGTCTTGTTCCGGTCGGCCTTCTTGCGCTCGGCTGAGGTGATCCGCTCGCGGCGTTCGGCGTCGATGGCGCGGAAGGCCGCCAAGTCAATGGTTGCGCCGCGGTCCCGCGCCATCTTTTCGATGACGTCGAGGTGCTCCCGCACATATCCAAGGTCCAGCATGATTTCAGCAGAATACCCGAAAGCACCGGCGGGTGGAAACAGAAACGCCCGTAAGGGCTGTAGCAAGAAGGCGAATTTTAGGGGGTCGGAGCTTCAGCTCCGACGTAAAGCGAGCCTTTTCATCAGGGGTTTTAACCCCTGAGGTACGATTTTGATTTTTTCCGCATGCTGTGCAGGCGATGGCCATCGCCGCGTGCGCTTCTCCGGGCCGCGCGAAATGGAATACTTGCCGTCGCCCTTGCGCGGGTGCGGGGTAGCAATTATGCTTACGGAGAAAGGCGGCACTCATGGCAAACGCAGTCTACATCGTCAGCGCAGTACGAACACCGATTGGAAAATTCGGCGGGATGCTGATGGATTTTACTCAGCCCGACCTGGCGGTCATCGCCGTGCGCGCGGCGCTGGAGCGCGCGTTCGGATTGCCGCTGCCCGCCGAGCGGACCCCGGGGCAGCCGTTGGCAGGGAACTCACCGTCGTTGCCGTGGCGTGTGGATGAACTCATCTTCGGCAACGCCCGGCCGGCGGGCGTGGGGCCGAATCCGGCGCGGCAGATTGCCTGGCGCGCGGGCTTGGGCGACGACGTCCCGGCGTTCACGGTGAACGCGGCGTGCGCTTCGGGGCTGCGCTCGGTGGTGCTGTCGTGGCAGCAAATTCTGCTGGGGGAAGCGCACATCATGGTCGCGGGCGGAGCCGAATCCATGAGCCGCGTGCCGTATCTGGTCGACGGGCGCTGGGGATTCAAGATGGGCAACCAGCCGCTGATTGACGCCATGTACCGCGACGGTTTCCTGTGCCCGATCTCGAAACTCATCATGGGTGAGACCGCAGAAGTGCTGGCCGTCGATTACAAGCTCGCGCGCGAGGAGCAGGACGCCTACGCCGTCGAAAGTCACCGCCGCGCGGCGAGGGCGGGCGCCGAGGGCCGCTTCCAGGCGGAAATCGTGCCCATCGACAAGACGGACAAGAAGGGCGTCGTCACGCGGCTCACGCACGACGAACACGTGCGCCCCGACGTGACCCTCGAAGGCTTGGCCAAGCTGCCGACCGTGTTCAGCAAGACGGGAACGGTCACGGCGGGCAACTCCAGCGGGCTGACCGACGGCGCCTCCGCCGTGGTGCTCGTGAGCGAGCAGAAAGTCCGCGAATTGAAGCTGACTCCGCTGGCGCGCATCGTCGACGCCACGGTCACGGCGGTGGACCCCCGCGTCATGGGCATCGGTCCCGTGCCCGCCGTGCGCAAGCTGACGCAGCGCACGGGCACGAAAGTGGAGGATTACGCCGCTGTCGAGCTGAACGAAGCGTTTGCCGCGCAAGTGCTCGCCTGCGACCGCGACCTGCACTTCAACCGCGAGCGCATGAATCCCAATGGCGGCGCCATCGCCCTCGGCCATCCCATCGCCTGCACCGGCGCCCGCATTCTGACCACCCTGGTCCACGAACTCCGCCAGCCGTCGGGCCCCGCTGGCCAAAAGGCCAGTTCCGTGGCGGGCCGGCGGGGTCTTGCCACATTGTGTGTGTCCGGCGGATTGGGCGTGGCGGTGGAGATCGAAACGGTCTAGACTTTTTTGAGGGGCTTGTACAAGCCTTTCAAAATCGACGGTCTGGAGCGATATCCATGGTTCAGCCAGCGCGGGTGGGAGAGGTTGCCGGCACACTGGCGGCGCCGGCGCCACAGCTCGACGAGTTCCAGTTCGTGAAGGTGCATGTCGAAGGGGAAGTCGCGCGCCTCACGCTCGATCGTCCCGAGCACAATCTGCTGAACGAGCGCATGCTCGCCGAAATCGCCGCGGGGATCAACACGCTCGGCCAGCGCAACGAGATCAAGCTGATCATTCTGGATTCCGCCCGGAAAGCCTTCTGCGGCGGCATCGAACTCGGCGAATACACGCAGCGGCGCGTGTTTCAGCTCTTCGAGGCCTTCAACGGGGTCTATTCGGCGATGCTGGATACCTCCAAGCCGATCCTGCTGGTCATCAACGGCCCGGCCTTTGGCGGCGGCGCGGAACTCGCGGCCCTGGGCGACCTGGTCATCGCCACGCCCAAGGCGCGGTTCGCCCAGCCGGAAATCAAGCTCGGCGTCTACCCCCCGCTGGCGGCCGCGGTTCTTCCTTATATCCTGGGGCCCAAGCAGGCGCTCGAACTGGTGCTGACCGGCGAAGCCATCTCCGCCGAGCGCGCCCAGGAGATGGGATTGGTCAACTGGCTCGTTTCCGAACAGGAGTTGGAGAAGAAAGTGGCGGAAGTGGTGGCCAAGGTGACGGCGCAATCCGGAGCCGTGCTCGCCATGGCCAAGAAGGCGATTCTCGGCAGCCTGGGTTTGCCGCTGCGCGAAGGCGTCCGCGCCTCCATGAAAATGTTTCTGAACGACCTCGCCGACCTCGAGGATTCTCAGGAAGGTCTGCGCGCCCTGGTCGAAAAACGCGCCCCGAAATGGAAGAACCGCTGAGCTCGTCGGCTCGGCACCTGAAATGGATTGCCTTTGTAGCGGCCGCCCGATTTTTGGGCGGGCAGGATTTCGTTTTTCGATGGCCTGTTGCTGGGCGCGTTGGTTGACACTGTTTCACGCGCTGCATACACTGAGAATTGACAATCGAACTGGTTCGGGGTGAAGGGGAAGGCCGTGCAAATCGGCCACGGTCCCGCCACTGTGATCGGCCCGCGCGGGAATACCGCGCGAACGCCGAGAGTCAGGACACCTGCCCGAGCCGGTCCCGCTGACACTCTTCGCGAGAGAGGGTGTGGCGACACGCCTCGCATTTTTCGCGGGGCTTTTTTTATTTTGGGGGGAGCGAAGAGTTGATGCGACGCGGTTATTGCCGGGCGGCTATAGCGGTTGTGGCGGGGGCGCTCGTTTTCACCGCCGCCCCGCGGGCCACGCGCGCGGCCACGCAGACCGCAGCGGCGCATCCGGCCGTCCATGTTGTCACCGACGAAGTGGGCAGGCGGGTTGCCCTGCCTGCCGAAATCAAGCGCGTGGTAACCCTGGCGCCCAATCTGACCGAAACGCTGTACGCGCTGGGCCTGGGCGACCGCCTCGCCGGCGATACCGCTGAGTGTGACAGGCCGGCGGCGGCGAAAGCCAAACCGCACGTCGGTGAGCCGCAAAATCCCAGTCTCGAAGCCATTGCCGCCTTGCATCCCGATCTGGTGCTGGCCACCACTTCGATCAATCGCCCCGAGACGGCCGTCGCTCTGGAGCGCCTGGGCATCCCGGTCTACACCAGCGATCCCCATACGGTGCGCGACATACTCGATTCCACCGCGCGCATGGCCGATCTCCTGGGAGCCGACTCGCAGGGTGCGGAGCTCGTTGCGCGGTTGAACGAACGCCTCGCGGCAGTGCGCGGGCGGCTGGCGGATGAGCCGGTAGTTCACGTCCTCTTCGTCGTGTGGGAGGACCCGCTGATCACCATCGGGCAGAACACGTTCCTTGCCGATCTGCTGCGGTGGGCCGGAGCGGAATCGGTGGTCTTGTCGAAGGATTGGCCGCAATTGAGCCTCGAGGAAGTGGTGCGCTTGCAGCCGGAGTACATTGTGTTCGCCGGACACGGCGGAGAGAATGCCGCAACGGAACTCGCCAGCCTGCGTTCGCGGGCTGTCTGGAAGGACCTCCACGCCGTCCAGACGGGCCGTGTCGTGGATATCGGCGAAGAAGCGGTGCGCCCGTCGCCCGGATTGGTGGATGCCGTCGAGCGCCTGGCCCTCGCCTTGCACCCGGAAGCGTTTCCCGGCAAGAGCGACGCGGAGAAATCGACACCCGAATGATAATGCAGGCAAAAGACCAAGCCGGAACTTCAGAGTCTGTGCGGCGACTCGCGATTCCTTGTGGGTCGCGGCTTCAGCCGCGACATCAGGTTCACGCAATGGGAGCGGCTTTAGCCGCTGACGTTCCCTGCGACATTTGCAATCATGGTTCCTTAACCTTTGAGGTGCCGCTTGTGACTTTTCCCGCAAACGATGCGGTGACGTGCCAGGAGGCGCCGTCATGCGTCCGCTGACTTCCCGCCGCGTCCTCTGGATTTGCGCCGCGCTCGGCGCCCTGCTCTTCCTGGCGGTGGTGATTGCCTTGCGCATGGGCGCCTATCCCATTGCCGTGAGCGACATCGTGATGACGCTGGTGAACGGCACCATCGGACGTCGCGAGCGGATTCCTTCGGAGTTCTGGCTGGTGGTGTTCGGCCTGCGCTTGCCGCGCATCGCCCTCGGCATTCTGGTGGGCGCGGCGCTATCGACGGCGGGTGCGGGTTTTCAGGCCCTGCTGCGGAATCCGCTGGCCGACCCCTACGTCCTGGGAGTTTCCAGCGGCGCGGCGCTGGGCGCCATTCTGAGTCTGGTTGCGGCTCCGCACACGCCGGGCGCCATTCAGGCCGCCGCATTTGCCGGAGCGCTGGCGACCATTGCCGCCGTCTATTTTCTCGGGCGGCGCGGCGGCCAGATCGACAGCGCGACGCTGCTGCTGGCCGGCATCGTGACCGCCTCGTTTCTCTCCGCCGTCATCATGTTCCTGATGACCACGCTGAGCGGGCGCGACCTGCGCGGCATGGCCTTCTGGCTGATGGGCGATCTCGCGTCGCCCCCGGCCGTCGATCTCCGCTGGCTCTATTTTCTGCTGATCGTCGGCGTGGGCTCGATGTACACCACCGCGTCGGACCTGAATCTGATTTTGACGGGCGAGCAGGAGGCCCGGCACCTGGGCGTGAACGTGAGCCGCGTGAAGATGGTGGTCTACGTGGCGGCTTCGGTGCTGACTGGCCTGGCCGTATCCGTGAGCGGGGCGATCGGCTACGTCGGTCTACTGGTGCCGCATGTCATGCGCATGATCTTCGGTTCCGATTACCGCCTGCTGATTCCGGCCTCGGCCATCGGCGGCGCGATCTTGATCGTCATCGCCGATACGCTGGCGCGCACGGTCGTGGCTCCCACGGAATTGCCCGTGGGCGCGATGACCGCGCTGGCGGGCGCTCCGGTGTTCATCTACCTCATGCGGCGGAGGGTGCGATGAGCGCGCTCGCGGGAAGCGGCACGCCGCTGGTGCAGCCGGCGACCACAATCAGCAAGCCGGCGGGGGCACGCTTGATCGTCGAGCAGGCCAGCTACGCCTATTCCGCCACCGACCGCTCCGCGCCGAAGTTCACGCTGGGCCCCGCAAGCTTCGAGGCCCATCCGCGCGAGCTCGTCGCCATTCTGGGTCCCAACGCCAGCGGCAAGTCCACGCTACTCACCCTGCTCGCCGGATTGCACCGGCCCCTTTCCGGCCGCATCGAAGTGGACGGCACCGAGGTCAGCCTGCTCGATTTGCGCACGCGCGCCCAGCGCATCGCGCTGGTGCAGCAGGAAAGCGAGCTGTTGTTTCCCCTGCGCGTCTGGGAGTACGTCTTGCAGGGCCGCTACCCGTACGGGCGGCGCCTGCGCTTTGAATCCGAGGAAGATTGCCTGTTTGCCGGAAACGCGCTGGCGCAGGTGGGCGCGGACAAGCTGCGCGACCGCTGGATGGACCAGCTTTCCGGCGGCGAAAAGCAGCGCGTGATTCTGGCGCGCTCGCTCGCCCAGCAGCCCTCGCTGCTGTTGCTCGACGAGCCCACCCAGCACCTCGATATCGGCGGCAAAGTGGAATTGCTGCGCCGTCTGCGGCGACTGGCCGACGAAAGCCGCTACACCGTGCTCGTCGTCACCCACGAACTCAATCTGGCCGCTGAATTTTCCGACCGCATCGTGCTGCTGCACAAAGGCAAGTGCCTGCGCGTCGGCACGCCCGCCGAAGTCTACGAGCGCGCCTTGCTCGAGGAAGTTTTCGAGGCGCCGCTGGAAGTCGAAATGCGCGCCGGGGGCCGCCCTCGCGTTATCCTCCGCGGAAATTACTGATTTCCGCCGCCGTGGCCCGCGCCGCCCGCCGCCAGGTGCGCAGGCTCCTTGATAAAGAGCGCCGCCAGGAAGAGCAGAACCGTTCCGCACGCGGCCATCCGCAGCGGCATGGCCAGCCCATATTTGTCGGCCAGCACGCCGCCGAGCGCCGGAGCGCCCGTGGCCCCGAAAAGTTCGCCCACCAGCGTCGCCAGCCCGATGGCTGTGGCCGAAAATTGCGGCGGAACGCTTTCGGCGGGCACCAGCACCAGAATCAGCGCCGCAATGGCTTGTCCCCCTTGCGTCAGGAACAGGATTCCCGCCAGCACCCAGAGATGCCCGTACAATTTCGGAATGCACAGCGCGATGGGCAGCACCGTCGAGATCGCCGCCATGGCCAGCAACGTCGGCCGGCGTCCCAGCCGATCCGAGAACGCCGGAAACAAAAATCCGAGGAAGAAGCTGCCGAGCCCCGCGGCTCCCAGCAGGAACCCCGCCGTTCTCGGGTCCTGGTGCGCCACCTCGGTCATGTAGAGCGGCGCGAACGCGTTGTACACGTAGAGCCACGACATGAACCCCACCGCGCCCACCGAGCACAGCCACATGTTGCGATAGCGCAGAATCGAAAGAGAGTCCTTCCATGAAGGATGCGCTGTGCCGGCCGACTTCGCCGCCGGTTCCTTCACCACCTTCCACAGCAGCAGCCCCATCAGAATTCCAGGCAGACCGGTCATGAAGAAGCCCCAGCGCCAGCCCATGTGCGAGGCCACCTGCGTCGTCAGGATGGGCGCCGCGCACAATCCCACCAGCGCCGCCGCGCTCACCACCAGGCCCACGTTTCGCCCTCTGCGGCTCGGGTGCGACGATTCCTCGGCCAGCGCGCTGATCACCGCCCAGCACGGCCCTTCCGCAAAACCCATCGCCGCGCGGATCACCAGCAGGTGCTCAAAGGTATGCGCCAGCCCCGACATCCACGACAGCGCCGAAAATATGAACACCGCGGGAATCAGAATCACGCGCCGCCCGAAGCGGTCCGAGAGCGCCCCAAACAGCAGCGCCGACAACGCCCAACACACCGCCGTCACCGAGGCCAGCAGGCCCACCTGCTCGTTCGAAAGATGAAACTCGGGAGCGAAGTACGGCGCCAGGTAGAGCTGCGACATCCGGTCCAGAAACACCGTGCCCCAGGTGAAGAAGAGGACTCCGACGAGCGTGGTTTCATAGCGTTTCGAATATTCCAAGGTGCCCTCGGCGGAGCGGGCCGGGTCGCGCTCGAACTGGCAGCCGGCCGCTCGCTGGTTTCTCTAGTAAGTGGCGCCAATCTATGCCAAGCCACGCGGGAGGTCAACAGCCGTCGTGGCGCAGCTTGCTGCACCCTCTTCCCCGCAAATCAACGCCCCTTCGAACTCTCGTTCAACGAATGCTATAATCCACAACTTCTCGTGACTGGAGCCAGCGAAAACATGTCGCGTATTGCACCCGAGGTCCTCAGCCGCTACGAGCCCGTGATCGGCCTGGAGGTGCACGCGCAGCTCGCCACGCTGACCAAGGCGTTCTGCGGCTGCTCGACCAAGTTCGGCTCCGCGCCCAATTCGAATACCTGCCCCGTCTGCCTCGGCCTGCCCGGCGCGCTCCCGGTGTTCAACAAGAAAGCCCTCGATCTCGCCTTGCGCGCCTCGATGGCCCTCGAGTGCCAGATTCAGGAGCGGTCGCGCTTCGCCCGCAAGAATTATTTCTATCCCGACCTGCCCAAGGGCTATCAGATCTCGATGTACGAGCTGCCGCTGGCCATCCACGGCTGCGTCGAAATCGAACTCGAGGGCCGCAAGAAGCGCATCGGCGTCACCCGCCTGCATATGGAAGACGACGCGGGAAAAAGCTTGCACGAGGGATTCGCCGAATCCGGCCGCTGGAGCTACATCGACTTCAACCGCTGCGGCACCCCGCTGGCCGAGATCGTCTCCGAGCCGGACCTGCGCACACCCGCCGAGGCTTACGCCTACCTGAACACGCTCAAGCAGATCCTCGAATACACCGAAGTGAGCGACTGCAACATGGAAGAAGGTTCGCTGCGCTGCGACGCCAACGTCAGCGTGCGCCTGCGCGGAGCTACGCAGTTCGGGACCAAGGCCGAAGTCAAGAACTTGAACTCGTTCCGTTATCTCTCGCACGCGCTCGAGTACGAAATCGAACGGCAAATCGAGCTGCTCGAATCCGGCGGCACCGTCGTGCAGGAGACGCGGCTGTGGAACGTCGCCGCGGGGCGCACCGAGCCGATGCGCTCGAAGGAATTCGCGCACGACTACCGCTATTTCCCCGACCCCGATCTCCTGCCCGTCTCTATTTCCCCGGCCAAGATCGAGGAGGTGCGCCGGTCCATGCCCGAACTGCCCGGCGCGAAGGTCGCCCGCTTCCTGCGCGACTATGGCCTCACGCCCTACGACGCCGGCGTGCTCACCGGCACGCGCTCGCTCGCCGATTACTTCGAAGCTGCCGTGCGCGCGGGCGCCCCCGCGAAAGCCGCTTCCAGCTGGATCGCGGTCGAGCTGCTGCGCCGCCTCAATGATGCCGGGAAGGAAATCGCCGAGTGCCCCGTGGAACCCGCGGCGCTGGCCGAATTGCTCGCGAAAGTCGAGAAAGGCGAAATCACCGCCGCCAGCGGCAAGAAGGTGTTCGCCACGATGTTCGACACCGGAAAGCGCGCCGCGGAGATCATCGCGTCCGAAGGTCTGGCGCAGATCTCGGATACCAGCGCGATTGAGAAGATTGCCCGCGAGGTGGTGGCCAAGAGCCCGGACAACGTCGCGAAATACCGCTCCGGCAACGAAGGCGTCTTCAAATTCTTCGTGGGTCAGGTGATGCGCGAGACGCGCGGCCAGGCTAATCCACAAGTCGTCAACGAAATCCTCAAACGCGTCCTCGCCGAATAGCCGAGGCGGGAGAACGGAGAAACGCTCATGCCCAAGGTAGGCGAAAAGGCTCCCCCATTCCGCGTCACGGCCGACGATGGCCAGACCATCTCCCTGGCGGACTACGCGGGCCGCAATCTCATTCTCTATTTCTATCCCCGGGCCAGCACGCCCGGCTGCACCCACGAAGCCGTCGAATTCCGCGACCTGCTGAAAAAATTCGAGGCGCTCAAGACCTCCATCGTCGGCTGCAGCGGGGATTCCGTCGCGGCGCAGGCGAAGTTTAAGGCCAAGTACAAACTGAATTTTCCCCTGCTGGCCGATACCGAGAAGGAAGTCATCAAAGGATACGAAACCTGGCGACTGAAGGCCTTCATGGGCAAGAAGTTTCTCGGCGTGGCGCGCACCACCTTCTGGATCGGCCCCGACGGAAAGATCCGCAAGGTGTGGGAGAAGGTCACCGCCAAAGGCCACGCCGCCGAAGTGCTCGCCGCCATCCAGCAGGGCTAGTGTTGCGTCCCGCAAACGGCCACGAGTGCGCTGCTCGGGATCTGCTGTAGGGGCGCTGCTTGCTGCGCCCTGCCGGGTTGCGAGATTGGCAGCTTATTTTCGGGACACCACAGCGGCACCCGGAAGCGTCCTACATGGTGACGCGGAAGGTCTCGCCCTCCGGCTCGATGAGCGCGTTGTCGATCAGCCGCGTGTTTCCCACGCGCGCCGCCAGCAGGACGTAACACGTCTTCCGCAGGCTCCGCACCGGCTCGAACGTCTCCGCGTCCACAATCTCGGCATAATCGGGCGCGACGCCCGGCTCGGCATCGAGCACGCGGCGCAACTCCGCCAGCAGCCGTACCGCGTCGCGCTCCCCGCGCGAGACCTCGCGCCGCACCGCTTCGAGCGAACGCGAAAGCGCCGTGGCCGCGCGCCGGTCGCCTTCCTTCAGGTATGCGTTCCGCGACGACATCGCCAGACCGTCGGCCTCGCGCACGATCGGGCACACCACGATTTCGGTGCTCAAATTCAGGTCGGCGGCCATTTGCTGGAGGATGCGAACCTGTTGCGCGTCCTTGCGGCCGAAAAACGAGAAGCGCGGCTGCACGATCTCGAACAGCTTGAGCACCACGGTCGTCACGCCGCGAAAATGGCCCGGCCGCGTGCGTCCCTCGAGCCGCTCGCTCAGCCCTTCGACATCCACCGACGTCCGGAAGCCCACCGGATAGATCTCCTCGGGCGGCGGGGCGAACACGTAGTCCACCCCCAGCGCTTCCAGCGCCGCGCGGTCCGCCTCGATCGTCCGGGGATATTTCTGCAAATCCTCGGCCGGCCCGAACTGTTTCGGATTCACAAAAATCGAGACGGCCACGGGCGAGCACTGCTTCTGCGCCGCTCGCACCAGCGAAAGATGCCCCTCGTGCAGCGCCCCCATCGTGGGGACCAAGCCGAGGATGCGGTCGTTGCGCCGCGCCTCGGCCGCCACCTGCTTCATCCACGCGACGGTGTGAATCGTTTCCATGGGCTGGCGGCGCCGGGCTTTACGCCGACACCTTGGCCGCCTGCTCGCGGTAATAGCCGATCAGGTCGGTGGAGACCGCTTTCGCGCCGAGTTGCCGCAGCATCGTGGCGATCTGCCCACGGTGGTACGTCCCGTGGTTGGCTAGATGCTGCAGACACTGCCGCAGCGGCTGATCCACCGTGACGCCGGCGTGCGTCTTGAATTGGATGCGGCTGTCAATCGCTTCCGGCGTGAGCGCCCCGATATAATTCATCAGGTCGCGTTCCACCTCCGCCCAGCGGCGTTTCACCGACGCGAAATCCGGGTAGTCGGCCGCCAGCGGCAGCCCGCTCGGAATAAGTCCTTGCCATCGTTGCAGCCAGACCCACTCCGCGCCAAAGATGTGCACCAGCGTGTCGCGCACCGACGCAAAGCTCGATTTCAGGTCGCGCGTGAATTGTTCGGGCGTGAGCGCCGCGCACGTCTCGAGCGTGCGATGGTTCGCCCAGGAGTTGAAATCGTACAGGGTGCGAAAATCTTTTAGGTCCATGCGAGTCCCTCCGTTTTCGAATCAAAGCCGCCGCGAAGCATAGTTCTTCCAGGCCCTGTCTCACAAATGATTTTTAGGGGGTCGGAGCTTCAGCTCCTGTCGGGCAACCTCAGTTTCGCGTCAGGACACAGCTTTACCCGCTGAGGGACGCGAACTCCAGTTGACACACGCGCCCTTTAGCCTCTGAGGCCAGCAAGCGCTTCCTGCTCGCTTGAGGAACACGGCCCCGCTTCAGGAACGCTGGCGCTCCGGCAGAGGCTCGCGCAGTTCCGCCGGCGCGTGATACGACTCGGCGTCCGACGGAAACCGCCCCGCGCGCACGTCTTCGCAATATTCCGATGCCGCGCGCGCAATCTCCGCCGACAGATGGGCGTACTGCCGCGCGAACTTCGGCGTGTGCCCGGCCGTCAGCCCCACCAAATCGTGGAAGACCAGCACCTGTCCGTCGCAATCCGGCCCCGCGCCGATGCCGATCGTAGGGATGCGGACCTGGCGCGTCACCCGCGCAGCCAGTTCGCGCGGCATCGATTCCAGCACCACCGCAAACGCCCCCGCCGCCTCGACGGCGCGAGCGTCCCGCTCGACCTGCCGCGCGGCGTCGGCGGTCTTTCCCTGCACGTGAAACCCGCCCAGCGCATGCAGCGATTGCGGCGTCAGCCCGACGTGGCCCATCACCGGGATTTCGGCTTCCACCAGGCGCGCGATCAGCTCGATCCGCCGCTCGCCTCCTTCGATCTTCACCGCTTCCGCCCCGCCTTCCTTCACCAACCGGATGGCGTTGCGCACCGATTCTTCGATCGAGACATGGAAGCTGCCGTAGGGCATGTCCGCCACCAGCAGCGCCCGGCGCGTCCCGCGGCGCACCGCGCGGACGTGGTGCAGCATTTCCTCCAGCGTCACCGGCAGCGTGCTGTCGTAGCCCAGCACAACCATTGCCAGCGAATCGCCGACCAGCAGAACGTCCACGCCGGCGTCGTCCAACAGCTGCGCCGTGGGATAGTCGTACGCCGTCAGGCACGTTATTTTTTGGGGTGTTTCAGGAGAACCAGCGAGTGAACGGATCTTGCGGGACTGAATGTCGGGCACGGTGATCTTCCCGTTGCCCGCACGAGGTGCAACGCTCATGTTTCCCTCCGGTGCCGCTCCCAACCCTCGGGATGCAGCCCATCCACACTCCGATCCTACCAGACTCGCGCCTCCCTCCGCAAAAGGATTCGCGGCTCGGTGATAGGTGTTCCGAAAATCGGCCGGGCGGCGCTTTAAGCATGCGCCGAGGGCGTGGACCTCAGGCTCGCGCTATCGCAGCGGCGCCGGGATGGCGTCACATCACACCCTGGCGGAAGGGTCGCGCATTCAATTTCAAGCCTGCGCAACGGGCACGGGCGTGTGCGGCTCGACTCCCCGCCAGCCCACCGGCCGCCCCTGTACGGCTTCCTTCAGGGCGCGGAACAGAACCACGTACATCATCTGGCGGTAGTAGAACCGTTGGATGACCAGCGGCGCCAGCAGCGTCCAGTCCTCGTGCCGCTCCAGCAAAAACGCCACGACGCATGTGAACAGGTCGATGAGCATGAACAGCGCGAAGAAGATCAGCGAGCGCTCCACGTCCTGCAGCGTCCAGAGCTGCGGCAACCGCGCGATGCGGAGCTGCCCCAGGCCATACAGAACCAGCGACAGCAGGAACAACAGATCGATCACCGGCGAAACCAGCGGAAGAATGATCTGAAATAGGAAAATGTTCGGGATGGTGATCCACCCGAGCGTCCCGTAGCGCGGATTGCACGTGACATCGCGGTGTTTCCATACCGCCTGGAGCGTGCCGAAGGTCCAGCGGAATCGCTGGCGTACCAGCGCGTCCACGGTTTCCGGAACCTCGGTGCGGCCGATGGCGTCTTCGTCATACACAATCTTCCAGCCGTGCCGCCGGATCAGCAGTGTCAGATCGGTATCCTCGGCCACCGTGTCGCCCGAAAATCCTCCGTGATGCCGCAGCAGGTCCGCCCGCCACGCGCCCACCGCCCCCGGCACCACCGGAATGCAGTTCAGCAAGTCGAACGCGCGCTTTTCGAGGTTCTGGCTGGTGATGTATTCCAGCGCCTGCCAGCGCGTAATCCAGCGATGGCGGTTCATCACTTTCACGTTGCCGGCTACCGCCCCGACTTTCGGATCGGCGAAATGCCGGACCAGCCGCGGGACCGCCTTCGCATCCACGATGGTGTCCGCATCGATTGAGATGATCACTTCGCCGATCGCTTCCGAAAGCCCGTGATTGAGCGCCGAGGGCTTTCCGTGGTTCGGTTGCGTGAGCAGCCGGACGCGCGGATCGCGGCCAAATTGCTCGCGCACCAGTTCGGCGGTGCGGTCCTGCGACCCATCATCCACGACGAGGATTTCGAGCTTCGCATACTGCGAAGACAGCGCGGCGCGCACCGTCTCGACGATCACCGATTCTTCGTTGTACGCCGGGATGAGCACGCTCACCATGGGCCGGTAATCCGGATGCTCCGCCGGAGCGGGGCGCAGCTTTTCGGCCAGCGCCAGCAGGCCGATAATCAGCGCGCGGGCGCTGACCAGGCAAATGCCCACGATGAAAATGAACGCGATCCCCGACCGCAGCCACCGGAACACTTCGAAAATGAAGGCGTCGACCCGCACCTGCAGCCATTCCCGCCGGCTCAGCGGGGGCATCAGCTGCGCGCGCGTCTGGCCCAGCAATTCCGGGACGGAAACAAACTCGTAGCCTTTCGCGCGCAGCCCGTCGATGATCTGCGGCAGCGCCTCCAGCGTATGGCTGCGGTTGCCTCCGCCGTCGTGCAGCAGGATGATGTTGCCTTTGTTCTTGGTCGCGTCGGCGAGGACGCGCTGCACGATCGTGGCCGTCGGAGGCGGCGGCCCCCCGTTGGGCTCGCCCCAGTCGTGCGGGTCCACGCGCGCGCCGATGATGATGTAGCCCATCGCTTGGGCCACCGGCAGCATCTGCACTTCGCTTGCCGTTTCCGGCTGGTGGTCGATGCCGTAGGGCGGGCGGAAAAGCATCGTCTTGACGCCGAGGCTGCTCTCCAGGAGCAGCTCGGTGAGGTTCAGCTGAATCTGAAGTTCCGGCTTGGAGATGATGTCGAATTCCGGATGCGTGAAGGTGTGGTTGCCGATTTCGTGGCCCTCCGCGTAGGCGCGCTTCACGACGTCTTCGTATTGATTGGCCGACTCGCCGATCACGAAGAAGGTTGCCGGCGCCTGCTTCTGCTTCAGCACATCGAGAATCTTCGGCGTCCAGGCCGGGTCCGGGCCGTCATCAAACGTCAGCGCCACCTTGTGGGGCGCGTCGCCCATTTGTTGAATGCGCCACGACAGCGGGTAGCTTTGGAAACTCTCGTCGTCCAGGAGATCGCTGTCGGCGTCGTATTCAAATGTCCGGCGTCCACTTTCCGGCGTGGCCGTGATGCGCCAGATGTCGCCGCTTCCTTCCAGAATCAGGTCGTAACCCGGCGGAACGTCCTCGAGTTTCTGCCGCGCCGCGTCGTCGGCATGCGTGGTGTCCCAGATACGCCACAACGAAGGATCTTCCATGCCCAGGCGCCAGACCGCCGTGCCGCGCACGCCGGCGCGCTCGGCCGCGCGCAATTGGTTGTACGCGGTCACGCCGTCGAGCATCCAGACGTTGTGCACGCGCTGGTCCTCGTCCTCATACGAGTAGTGGAGGTTGAGCGAATCGGAATCGAACACGATGTCCGCTCCCGATTCCACCGCGGTGACCACCGCCTGCTGGAATGTGACCGCCTGGGCCGCCGGATGCCGCTCCTTTCTGGACGGGGCCGGCCAGTCGTAGCCGTAATTGGCAATGCCCATGATCAGCTTTTGCGGTGGCACCAGCTTCACCATGTTCTCGATGTTGCGGACGAACCAGTCCTGCGGCGCGATGGGTCCCGCCGCCGAAGTGGTCCACCGAAAATCGTAGTTCATCAGGATGATGGCGTCGGCCTGCGAGGCGAAATACTTGTAGTCGTAGCTCCAGTCCGCCGCCGGCAACGCCACCATCAGCTTGAGATTCTTGCCGTGCAGCGCCTGCGCGAGCGCGTGGATGAAACTTTGAAAATCCGACATGCTCGATTTGGGAAGCGATTCGAAGTCCACAACAATGCCGGGCTGGCGCTCGGCGTCGGCGTATTCTTCCAGTTGCGCGGCCAGCTTCTGGCGCGCCGCCGGATTGGCCAGCATCCGCAGCGTTTCCGGGGGGCACCAACCCTTCTTCCCGTCGTAGTCGTTGACCATCGACATCACCGGCAGCTCGACGTTCCGCGCCTGCAGCGTGTGCAAAAATTCCGCGAGCTTCGCGTCGGCGTCCGCACTGAGAGTGCCGTCGGATGCCACGGCGTGCAGCGCCTCCGGGATCAGCAAATCCAGATTCTGATAATGCAGCTGGAGCGAAGCCAGGCTGGTGTAATCGTCGCTCACGTAAAACGCCGCGCGCACCGGATCGTAATTCTGCGGCTCCTTGCCCAGTGCCGCGACCTTGCGCTTGCGTCCTCTCAGCGGCTTCGCTTTCTGTTTCGCGCGCACCGCGTGCAGCCCGGCATGCGTATCGGGCCGCAAGATCTCCGGCAATTCGGGCTTTTGGACCACGTTGATCAGAAACACCAGGAGCAGCAGGGTGAAAATGCCCCCCGTGATTTCCAGGACCAGGCGGGTTCGCCGCCAGCGCTGGCGTTCTCGATCGTAGAAAATGGGCTTGCGTTCCGGCATGACTACATTCCAAGCTAGCTGTCCATCGGAAGGCTGTCAATGACCTCGGAAACTCAGATGCGCGTAAACGTAGCCTGCGCTGCCCTCACGGGGCTGGCACTTCGCCTGCTCCTGGTCTTTCAAATGCCCATGACCGACGCGGGCGACAGCCCCTTATACATCGCCCTGGCCTGGAACTGGCTGAAGCGCGGCGTCTACGGGGTGCTGATCGAAGGGCGTCTTACGCCCTTGGACGCCCGCCCGCCCGGCTATCCTGCTTTTCTGGCCGCGATCTTCGCGTTCGCGGGGAACTCCTCGCGGGCGGTGATGATTGTTCAGGCGCTGCTGGACGTGGCCACGTGTTTTCTGATTGCCCTGATCGCCGCGCGGCTGGCACCGGAGCCCGCGCGGCGCCGGGTAGCGCTCGCGGGCCTGTGGCTGGCGGCACTGTGCCCCTTCCTGGCGAACTATACTGCCGTGGTCCTGACCGAGACTCTGACCCTGTTCCTGACAGCCCTGGCCATGCTCGTGTTTCTCGAGGGCTATGCTGGACTGGCTCGGCGCGCGACGAGCGCGGCAGGGCCCGCCACGCCGAGCGGCCGTGTCTGGCTTCTCACCGGACTGCTCGCCGGATTCGCGGCCCTGGTGCGGCCGGAATCCCCGCTGCTGCTGGCGGCGGCGGGATGGGTGCTGGTGGCGGTGTGGTGGCGGCCAGCGGATTGGCGAAAGCTCGCCCGCGCCGGGGTGCTGATGGGTGTCGGACTCCTTCTGCCCCTGCTGCCGTGGGCCGCGCGCAACGGGCGCACGCTGCACGAAGTGCAATTCCTGGCGCCGCGCTACGTCGCGTTGCCCGGCGACTTCGTTCCCCGCGGATTCAACGCCTGGACCAACACCTGGCTGTGGAGATTCGCCGACGTCTACCTCACGCAGTGGAAGCTGAACAGCGAGGTGATTCGAGTCGCAGACATTTCCCGGTCGGCGTTCGATTCGGCCGCGGAACGAGCCCGCGTGGCCCATCTGCTGGCCGAGTACAACCAGACGTTGAACCTCTTGCCGGAACAGGACGCGGCGTTCGGCGAGATCGCGCGCGAGCGCACCGCGCGACATCCGCTGCGGATCTATCTGGAAATCCCGCTGCTGCGTTCTCTGGCGCTGTGGTTCACGCCGCGCATCGAGCTGCTGCCTCATTCCGGGCATCTCTGGCCGGTGCGGGAGGAATGGGATTATGACCGCGAGGATTTTCTCGTCACCTGGGGCCTGTTTCTTGTGAACGGCGCGTACCTGGCCCTGGGGCTGGCCGGGGCGTGGGTGGCGCGCCGGCGGCCCGGCTGGGCGCTGCTGATCGCGTTCCTCGTGGTGCGCACGGCGTTCTTCGCGAATTTTGTCGAGACGCCGGAGCCACGCTACGTCCTCGAATGTTTTCCGGCGGTCATCGCGCTGGCCGCACAGGTGTTTTCCGGACACCGTCAGGCATCCTCGACGGGTTCGGGGTGAATGGTCAGCCGGTAGATTTGCGGAAATGCGGTGCGGACGCGGCTTTCGAGCAGCGCCGTGAGGTCGTGCACATCGGTGATGGGCAGGCACCCGTTCATGGCGCAGTGGCAGGAGACCAGGGTCTTGTGCTCGACGCTGCGGACGCGCACGTCGTGGCAATCGGCCAGCTCGGGATATTCGGGCGGAAGCGCGTTCAGGAAATTCTGCACGGCCTCGGCCAGGTCCTTCAGTTCCTCGGCGCCGGGAATCCGCGCGCCCAGCGGCTCGATGTGAATGTTGACGATGGCCCCGGCGTCGGTGGCGGCGCGGATCTCCTCCTCGAGTTCGGTGGCGCGGAGATGCGCTTCGCGCAGGCTGGACTCTTCGTCCACCTCCAGGTGCAGCTCGACGAACAGATGGCCGTCCAGCTGGTGCGCGGACAACTCGTGAATCGGCAGGCCGCGGCGCTGGGCGATGGCGCGAATCGTTTCGAATAGATGCTCGTCATTCCGCGCGCGCGGCTCGACGTGGACCATGACGTCGGCGGGAATAATCCGCGCGATGCTGCGCTCGACGGCGTCGCTGGCGGCGTGGGCCTGCTCCAGGCTGGCCGTGCGCGGGACGCTGATGGTGACGTCCACGAAGTAGCGCTGGCCCGCCCGGCGGACGCGCACGCGGTCGGTCTGCAGCACGCCTTCGGTCTGGTCCACGGCGATGGAGATCTGTTCGTGCAGGCCCTGCGGCGCCACGTCGAGCAGCGCGTCCAGCGTGCGCTTGCCCAGGCGCGAGCCGGTCCAGATGATCACGGCGGCGACGCCCAGCGCGGCCACGGCGTCCAGCCGGTCGAGCCAGGGAATCCGCAGCTTGATGCCCACCCATGCGCCGGTGATGCCCAGGATGACGACGAAGGTGCTCCAGACGTCGGTGGAGAAGTGCAGCGCGTCGGCCTCCAGCGCTTCGCTCGGATATTTTTTCGCCACGCGGCCCAGCGTGCGCGCCCGGAAAAGATCGATGCCCATGCCCACCGCGAGAATCCCGATGGCCATGAGGCTGGGATGAATCGCCGCGGTGCGGAACAGCAGCCGATGAATCGCTTCCCAGATGATGTAGAGCGCGGTGAGCAGCAGCAGGCCCGTCTCGACGAAGGCCGAAAAGTTTTCCACTTTCCCGTGGCCGTACAGGTGCTGCGCGTCGGCGGGCTTGTCCGCCACGCGAATCGAGAGATAGGTGATGACCGCGGCCACCAGGTCCAGAATCGAGTGCAGCGCCTCGGAAAGAACTCCCAGGCTGCCGGTGACCACCGAGAGAAACACTTTCAGCGACACCAGCAGCACCGCGGAGCCGACCGACTCAAGCGCCGCCAGCCGCTTCTCGTGCGACGCCTGTTCCTGAGCGCGCAAAGTCATGCCCGGCATTATACGCTTTGCCGCCCGCTTCTCACGATGGTGGCTGTGCGGCGCGCCCGAAGCTACCGCGGATGGCGAGCGGAGAGAGGTGCGAATGTGTAGGGAATAGAACGAGCACCTGTTCATTGTATTCAACGAGATAGGAGCAATTCTGTTTCCACGGGTGTAGGGGTTAGAAATGAGCGGAACTGGAGGCAGGGAAGCAGGGAGGCAGAAAGGGGGACTGGAGGTTGCAGGCTTGAGGCTGGAGGGCCGATGCGGACTGGGAGCTGGCTGCATGTGGCGGGAGGCCGGACGGAGTAAGGCGGCTGGCCCGTCGTGGGGCGGGGTGCGCTGACCGAGTTTTGTTCTTGCTACACACCTCGATATTATCATGGGCGTCAAATCTGTCTTGGTGTGAACAATGGCGCAAGTCGTTTCAGGAGTGCGGGTTGCAGGGTGCGATTCGGGCGCGGAAGCTGCGATTTTTGCGGGGTTTGGAAGTGGAGCCATTTGCGGGAGGAAGCAAAGGAGTTCCCGAGTCCGCCCTGACCCTCATTGCTGCAAGTTAGTGGACACTGTCCGCTGATCTCCAGCTAAGCTGAGATCTCAATTGGTACACAACCATTAACTGGCTTAGTTCAGAATGCTATGATAGCGCGAATATATCTTGTTCACTGGTCGTGGCATGCAACAAGTTGGACCAAAGAAAATCGTGTACCTGTTCGGTGCGGGAGCGACCCACGCTGAGCTCATCAACCTTCTGCCAAGCCTGACTGTCGAGGAAAAGGTGCAAAGAGAGCTCGGGTTGTTGATAAGCGATGTATCTCGCAGGGTTATTAAGAGGGCTAGCGACAAGCCAGGCTATCTGAAAGGCGTGGAATTAGTCACGGGAACATCCGGATCGCTGAACATTGAGCTTTTGATTAGCCTAATCGAAAACAGCAAGATTCATCAGTGGGAGCGAAAAACTCAACTACTGAAGAGCTTGGTGCAGGAGGACATCGAAACTATCCTAACTGTATCAAGGAGGTCGCGCTTCTATTTGCACAAAGCCTTGTTTGAATTTCACACGCACCCGGTAACGAAAGACAAAGAGGAACTGATTGGCGTTATTTCCTTAAACTACGATGACGTCCTGGATCAAGCATATGAACAGTACTACGGAGAGCCAAACTACTGTTTTTCCCTAGGGAGCGATGTGCGGTCATCAAACCATATCCCCTTACTGAAATTGCATGGCTCGTTCAATTGGAAAGGGCAGGAAATACGGGGAAGGAAGCGAACAATCGAAATCATTCCATTGGGCGCCAACAAGAATTATCTCCATGCGCCGTATAGTTTCATTTGGAACCGGGCTCTGGAGGACTTGATAGAATGCGATACGCTTCGTGTGGTCGGCTGCTCTCTGAGCCAAAATGATGCTCACCTGGTCGATTTATTGTTCAAGGCACACCTGGAGAGGGATCCAGAAGATGTGTTCGACATAGAAATCGTAAGCAAGGACGCTGCGGGGGAAGGAATCCGACAGAACTACGGGTTTTTCCCCGGCATCAGAACGCTCACGACAATCGAGGGAAACTTAATCGCCGACCCAGATCCACCGAATCCCTTTAAGACATGGCTGGCGAGAAAGAGCGATAGGGCGCTCGGAGGAAGCATAGAACGGACGCGCTATCTGAAGAGGCTTAAGAGGTGAGCGAGGAGTTCCATGTCGATAAAAACTAGTTCCCACATTACAAGAACACTAGAATCGATCTCAGTGAAAAAGTTTATTGATGACTATGTCTATCGAATTGACCTGGATGCAGACTATCAGCGGGAGAAAATATGGTCGCGAAAAAACCAAGAGGAGCTTCTGGATTCGATCATCAAGAATATTGACATACCAAAAATCTATCTCGCACGAGTGACGAATAACGAGAATTTCGACTATGAGTGTATCGATGGCAAGCAAAGAATGGCCACACTGCTGAGTTTCTTCAAGCCGGAACCGAGTGGAGAGAATCCTTTGGCGGTGCCGCTCGTCGGAGAAAAATATACCTATAAGCGACTGAAGAAGGAGCATCCTAATCTTGCAAAGAAGGTTGAAGATTTCGAATTGACGTTTGTCATATATCCAGAAATTGATGATGACGAATTCCTGCGAGAAATATTCAGACGCCTACAACTAGGAGTCAGGCTCAATGCCGGCGAGTTGTTGAAGACGTATACCGGCACCATTCGGGATTTTGTCTATAAGGAGATGGGGAAGGATGCGCCTTTCCTCAGGAATACGAAGCTGTCGGAGAAGAGATTTTCGAGGCAGTTTACCCTCGCGCAAATCTGCATCAATTCATTTAGCCGACGCGAAACCAGAGAGTTTGTGAGGGCGCGGTATGATGATCTGGGGGATTTGTTCAAAGAACAATGCGAGCTGGACGATAAGGATGAAAACCTGGTCCGGATAAGAGAAGTCCTTAAGATCATGGACAAGCACTTCGGGGAAGAAGCCCGGAGTATTTCCAGCAGAGCGGTTGCGGTCTCGGCATACTTGTTTGTCGAAGGTTTGTATACACAAGAAAGAGCGGACTTGGTTCCGAACTTTGTTACGTTCTACATTAAATTGCTCGGCGAGATTAAGAGCGACCTGAAGCTCTTAAGCAAGTACAAGAGGCCCACAAATCCGACCATTCTGGAGGAATTTCAAAAGCACATCTCACAAGCCTCAGTTGAGCCGCATGCGATAGAGAGCAGGGACCGGTTTCTCGCAAAGGCTTTTCACCATTACCTTGACGCAAAAACAAAGGGCGAAATCATCGGAAGCAAATAGCAGTTATTCCGCGGTGCTATGTCTAGACTGGGCACCTCGCCGCGCTACTTCTATGTTTTTGCCACGGAAATAGATCGAGCCAACAGCGAAGTCATGAATTTGTCGAAGTTCAATTCAACAGCTGGTTCCTTGTATCTTCCTTTCGGGCCATTCTTGCGAATCGGAAAGCAGAAAGCACGCCGAGTCGTATAGCCGTTCGCGCACGAGCTTTGTCAGCAGGATTTCATAGCGCTTTGCGTAGGATGCGTCCTTGAATTCCGGAAAGACCTTGAAGTGTGGTTCCTGCGCCCGGACCGGCCGTGAGGAGCCCGGCGCATCCTCCAGAGAGCATCAGGTAACCGAGCCAGGGACGCGCAGACGGCTTGAAAGCCCCTTCCCTGTATGCGGCCCAGAGATCGCATCGCGCTTCCTATCGCTTCTTCTGTGCGGTTGTTGTAGTTGTTTCCGAAGGAACCGACTTGAGATTTGAATTCGATGCCAGCCAGAAACTGTCCGTTCTCGACGACCAAGAGATCCCACTTCTTCTCGGGACGGTACCAGCCCGGCAGTTCGATTCGCTTTTCACAGTAGACCTGTGTTTTGGGAAGGCCATTCTCGCAGAGGTAATCCCGCACCAATGATACAAAGCCATCCATCTGACGCCCGCCTGTGACAGCAGTTCTTGCGCCAGCATCGCGCGATCCGGTCTTGGAGCCTTGCTTTTGTGCCTGCGTTTCGCGGGTGGTCCAGAAGTGCTTGATCGCCTGACGAAGCCTCTTTTCGAGATCGGGAGTGAGAGCCATGCGGAGGGTTACTCGGCCGCCGTCGCCGTAGATCGTCCGCCTTGCTGAAGAGTGAGGAAGTCTCTCTGGTGATCCGTTTCTCCGCAAGCTTGAAATAGTGACTGATCCACTTCGAATCCGATGCTATTGCGGCCCCACTTTGCGGCGGCCACCGTCGTTGTTCCGGTGCCCAGAAAGGGATCAAGCACCGTGTCGCCGACAAAGCTGAACATGCGGATCAGCCGCTCGGCGAGTTCTGTGGGATACGGGGCGGGATGCTCTTTCGTCGATGCGCCAGTAACACCCGTCCAAATCTGCTGGAACCACTTCTTATGATTCTCCGCCGAAATGAGGCTCAGGATTTTCGTTGAAATATCGGGGGCGCGGTATCCGCCCGGCTTCCGTTCCATGAGGATGAACTCGATGTCGTTCTTGATGACCGCATTCGGCTCGTAGGGCTTGCCGAGAAAGCCGGAGCCGTTCTCCACTTCATAGGCTGCATTCGAGATCTTGTGCCAGATGATCGGCGCCAGGTTGTCAAAGCCGAGTTTTCGGCAGTGTTCCTGGATCGACGCATGCAGCGGGACCACTGTGTGCCGCCCGCCATTCTCTCTTCGGGACAGGCATACATCCCCCACCACGCAAATGAGGCGGCCCCCAGGAACCAAGGCTTCGAAACAATGCTTCCAGACCTTGTCTAGTTCTTGGAGAAACTGCTCATAGTCCTCCACATGGCCCAGCTGCGCGTCCGAGTCCCTATATTCCTTCAGCGTCCAATAGGGTGGTGAGGTCAGCACCAAATGGACGCTTCCTGGCGATAGCTTCAGCATTTTCCGGGCGTCGCCCACATACAGGCGATGCGTCGTGGGAATGGTCTGAACCGATTGTTCGATGATCCGGACGCAGCGCTGGTCCTTCGCAAGCCGCGGAATCGCCGTCTGCGGATCACCCAAATCCGTGAGTTCTTGGGGCACAAACGCAGACAGGTCTGCCGTCTTGCTTTCAGCAGCGGCAGTGGTCAATTTGGGTTTCGTGGCTGCGTGCATGGACTCTGGCATCCGAGCTTCGGTGTCCCTGTATGAGAACCCAATCCCCCAACGGGCGTCAAGGCTCTTGTCGGAGCCGACCGGACGGGGATGGGGTGGCGGAAGCTGCGACTCGGGAGGGGTTTGGAAGTGGAGGATGCAAAGGAGTCTCCGAGCATCCCGGTGCACAGTGCGGTGTCCGTGAATGTGCCGCTCAGCTCGTTGTGCCGAATCCGGGTTGAATTGCGGGGCGGCGCGTTTCATACTGCCCTGGCAGCAGGAGACGGGCCTTGCTCGAAGGTTGGCGCAGGGACCGTCTCGCCACAGGCTGCATCGAGGGGCACCGATGGTCAGGCAGGCCTCCTACGCCCGGCGCTTGGGGATCAACCTCGCATCGAAGAAAGAGGAAGAGCTTTTCCGGTGGTTTCTGGCGTGCCTGCTGTTTGGCAAGCCGATCCAAACGGAGATCGCCGAGCAAGCGTACCGGCAGCTGGTGGCCGCGCGATTGACCACGCCGGAGGCCATTCTGCATGCCGGCTGGGATCGGCTGGTATTTCTTTTGGACAAGGCGCACTACGTCCGGTACGATTTCTCGACGGCTACGAAACTGCTGGAGGTTTGCGGGGATTTGAAGCGCCGCTACGGGACGCTGACGCGTCTGGTGGCGCAGGCCGCAACCGCGTCGGCGCTTTCCCGCAAATTGCAGGAGTTCAAGCATATCGGTCCCGTGACCGCGCGGATATTTCTGCGGGAAGTACGTCCGCTCTGGTATCGGAAGGCGCAATAAGGTAGTATGTGGCCGGCATAATCCCGGGTTGCCGTCCCGCTGGGGCGCAACCCAGGGCTGGCAACTTTTCATGCCGGCTGGCATCTAATTCTTGGGAGCTTCTTTTAGGCACTCCGAAGACCCCGGTACCGGATAGCTAAGTCTTTCTTCTGCAGCAAGATAGGCCGTCCACCGCAACTGTCCCTGACAGGCGTGAAACGAGCAAAGGAACCACCCGGCACCAGGTAGGCCGAGTGCGCTCCGAATGAGGAAATTTATGTCGTCCATGATGAACAGCGAGCTTCATACCCGAGCCGGAGAATTTGAGCCCGGCGACGGGGCGCAGTTCCCGGTGATGGCCGGGGATGTAGACGAGACGCTCGCGCACGCGCACGACGAGCACTCCGAAGACCATGGGGCCGAGCATGCCGCCGAACACGCGGAGGAGCATGCCGAGGAACTCGACCTGACGCCGGGCGAGCCCACGCAGGCCAACCTGATGAGCACGTACTTGCGGGAAATGGGGGGCACGCGGCTGTTGACCCGGGAGGGCGAAGTGCGTCTGGCCCAGGGCATTGAGCGGGGGCAGGCGCGGGCGCTGAAAGCGCTGTCGCGTTCCCCGATCGTGTGGCAGGAACTCGCGGACGCCGCCCAACAGTTGCGCCGTGGGGAACGCTCCATCGAGCAGATTCTGGATTGCGGCGAGGAGCCGCTCGCGCCCAAGCAGAGCGAGGGCAAGACCGGCAAGCTTTTGAAGACGATTGCGGAGATCGTGGCGCTGCACAAGCAGGTGGTGCGCGAGGCGCGGCTGCTGTCGCGTCCAGCGGCGTCGAATGAAGCGGCCGTGGTGCGCGCGCGCTACCGCGTGGCACGCGCCGCGATCGGAATTTCGAGACTGGTTCGCGCCATCGAGTTTCATCCGGCGGAAAAGGCGCGCCTAACCTCGAAAGTCGGGGAAGCGCTGGCGAATGCCGTGGCGCTGGGAAGAGCGAAGGCCGCGGCCAAGCGCCAGGCGGGGAAGAGCCGTGGCGCGCGGAAGCCGCTTGCGGCAAGCGCAGGCGCGAGCGTCAAGGAATTGCAGCGCACGCTGGAGATGATCCGCCGGGGCGAAGCCCAAACCGCGCATGCCAAGAAAGAGCTGACCGAGGCCAATCTGCGCCTGGTCGTGTCCATTGCCAAGAAGTATCAGAACCGGGGACTGGACATTCTGGACCTCATTCAGGAGGGGAATCTCGGGCTGATGAAGGCCGTCGACCGGTTCGAATGGCGGCGGGGCTATAAGTTTTCGACCTACGCGACGTGGTGGATCTGGCAATCGGTGACGCGAGCGATTGCCGGACAGGCGCGCACCGTGCGCCTGCCCGTGCACATGATCGAGACGGTCAACCGGCTGGCGCGGGCCAACCGCGAGCTGACCAAGGAATTGGGCCGCCAACCTTCGCCCGACGAAGTGGCGAAGAAGCTGGGCGTGTCCGTGGACAAAGTGCGCGGGCTCATGGTGATCATGCAGGAGCCGATGTCGCTGGACGCGCCGATTGGCGAAGACGAGGGCTCGCAACTGGGCGACCTGATCGCCAACCCGAGTTCTCTTTCACCGTCCGAAGTGCTGCTGCAGTCCGATCTGCAGGAGAGAACCCGCGCGGCGCTGAAGATGCTGACGCCCCGCGAGGAACGAGTGATCCGCATGCGCTTTGGCATGGAGGATGGCGTGGAGCACACGCTGTCGGAAGTGGGCGAGGCGTTTGGTCTGACGCGCGAGCGCATCCGGCAGATCGAGGCGAAGACCATGCGCATCCTGCGGGAGTTGCCGCGCATGCAGGACCTGCACGAGTACCTGCGCCGCGCGTCCTGAACCTGGGAGCGCTAAGCGGTGGCCTGTGCCGGGCGCGTTTCTTGCCGAGCCGAGCATCTCACCTCCAGATATCGCTCGGCCGGATGCCAGCGCGCAGGCGTGTGGAACGCCGCGCAGAGATCCTTCATCTTTTCGACGATGCCGCGCTCCTGGAGTCCCTCGGCGCGGCACACCCGGCACGCGCGGATCCCCGTGGGATACAACCGCAAACCGCGGGGAATTCCTCCCGGCGTCTCCACGAGATAGATAAACCCCTGGTCGTTCCGCTCGATGGGATCCACCGCATAGTCATCGACAAAGTCGCCTGCGCCATAAATGATCGGGCGGCCCTTGTAAAACTCGATTCCGCGAAAGACGTGGCTGGAGTGGCCAAAGACGAGGCCGGCGCCCGCTTCGATCAGCGCATGCGCGAATTCCACGTGCCCTGATTCCGGGACATATCCCCAATTCGATCCCCAGTGGGCGGATACCATGAGGAGATCGCAGAGCTTGGTTTGGCCGCGCACGATTTCGAGTACTCTTTGCGCGCGGCGGTCGCCGAGGTTGGCGGGCGCGTAGAAAACGCCCGGCCGGCTGGCCGTGGCTTCCCATGCAGGCTCGTTGTCGGTGAACGCCACGAGTCCCACCTTCTGGCCGCACACGTCCGCGGTTCCCACCCGGGATGCCTGGGCGAGATCTGCTCCCGCTCCGCTGTGCGCGATCCCCTCCCGGTCCAAAAGTTCCAGCATCTGCAGCAAGGCGTCCTCGCCATAATCCAAGACGTGATTGTTCGCGAGCGAAACGGCGTTGATCCGCGCCGCCTGGAGGACGGCGATGTTCTTCGCGGAAGAGCGGAACTGAAACGCTTTGCCGTAGGCGGGCTTCCCGCGATCCGAGATGACGCACTCGAGATTGCACATCCGCCAGGCGGCGCCGTGCAGAATCGGCAGGGTGTCGCCCCACGGGTAGGCGGGCGGAGCGCTTTGCAGGAGCTCGTCGACCAATCGTCCCAGCATGCAATCGCCCAGAAGCGCCAGCGTCGGGGATGGCCCGTGGGTTGCCGCGAAGGCGGCCGGCACCTGTTGGGAACCTGCGCGCTCGTTTTCAGCGCCGTGCTCGATGGTTGTGCTCCTTATCCGGGAGTTCCGATGCGGATGAAGCCGGGCTGGCCGACTGGTCCATCGATTTCGATCGCGACGGGAAGAAACATTTTGACGATGGCGGCATTCGTGACCAGGTGCTGCGTCACGCGGGAGGTGCGCAACTCGGAAGCTCCCGAGGCCAGGGCTAGGGGCAAGATCAGTTGATCGGCGAGATGGGGATCGACCGCACCGTCGGTTGCAACAAAATCCAGGAGCTCATCCACGGCTTCGTCGGCGACGCGCTCGGCAGGTTTGCCGCGCGCTCCGAGCCCGCAGAAGCAGCCCTGCGAGCCCTCGAATTCCGCTAGAAGCAGCACAAACGTTCCCCGCGACGGGGAAGGCAACTGGACCATTTCGATCTCGATCTGTTTCGACAATTGTTCGAGCCTACGGAGTGCTTGCCGCTTCTGGCGCTCGGCCACGTCGATGTCCAGCCCGGCGACGCCCGAAATGCCGCGGATTCTTTTCAACGCCCCGCGCTGAGTCAGGCGCAACGGAGCAAGCGTGCCGGCCGGCTCGACGGCAGCTCGAACGCGTCCGCCACCCCGGGGATAGAACCCTGCCGCCTCCAGCTCCAGGCGAATCTGGAAACCAATTTTGCGCATGTAAGGAAGCCAATGCCACTCCAGAAAATGAAAGCACGGGCTCCAGCGAACATGCGTTCCGCCGATTACGGTCACCCGGGAGGATGCGCGGGCGAGGCTGAGCGGTGGCAGAAGCGTTTGGAGCACGAGCGAACTGGAACCGGCCGTGCCGATGTCGAAGTGAAATTCGCCGGGCCGGATGCCCGTGGGCTCAAACACCAGATCTTGCGAGCCGAGCAGCGCGCCCTGGACCCGCGCCATGCCGACCGCGCCGGCCGCTTCCACGGCCTTCAGGTGCTGCGGCATGAGGCCTGGCTTCGCACGGCGTTGGCGGATATTCGTCATCGTGAAGGACCGGCCGGTCATCAGGGCCAGGGACAGCGAACTCCGCAGCACCTGCCCGCCGCCTTCGCCGAGCGAGCCGTCAATCGTGAGCCTGGGCTCCGGTGGGTGAGAGATCATCGGTGATGGGGCGTCCATGGTTCGGTGCCTCTAGCCTGTCATGGATGCGAGCGCCGTTTGCAACAGCGGCGCCACGGGGAGGATCGTGGCTTCCACGCCGGCGGGCAGGGGCGCCGTGTCGGTACAAAAGATGCGGCGCACGCCGAGCGACCACAATCTGTTCCACGAAGTCCCGGTGAAAAGACCGTGCGTGACCAGAATGTAGATTTCTTCCACCCGGGCGGCGCGCAGTTTTTCGCAAGCCGAGAGGAGTGTCTCGCCGGTATCGAGAATGTCGTCGAGGAGCACCACACGAGGGCCCACTTTTCCCAGGGGTCCGTGGTGCGTGATTCCCGCAGCCGTGCGGCGCTTCTCGAAGTACGGGATTTCGGCCACGGGCATCGCCGCTGCTTTCCTCACGGCTTCGCACCGGGGGATGGCCCCGTTATCCGGAGCTACGACCGTGGCATCGGTGAGCCGCCATTTCCGGAGGGCGGCGGCGAAAAGTTCGGCGGTGGAAAGCGAGACGAGTGGGACCGGGAATAATTCCTTGTCGCGTTGGCTGTGCACGTCGACCGTGAGAACCTCGTCGAAACCGGAAGTTTTCAGCAGCGACCCCAGCCAAGCGGTGGCCAGGCTTTCTCCCGGCTTGTTTTTGTCCTGCCGGCTGTAGGCCAGATACGGCAGGATTCCAATCACCCGGCTCGCCCCGTCTTTTTTCAGCGTGTGGGCCAGCAACAGCAGGGAGACCATCTGTGTGTCGGGCGGGGCCACCGAGCCGACAATGCAACAGGCTTCGCCGGATACTGGCGTCTGTACCCTGGCGCAGAGCTCCTGATTGTCGAATCGCGTGACGGTAAATTCCCCCGAGCGGATGCGTGGAAGGGCCGCGAGCGGCCCAGCCAGGTGATCGTAGTTGGGGAAGCTGAAGAGAATCATGGCGTTTGGAGAACCGATCGAACGCAATTGCGCGAGCTTGGGCGGCGAACCCCCGTTGGCCCGGCGGACGCCCCGAGCCGCGTTGGCAGGATGCCATACGGGAGTGCCGGCGACCGTGATGTAGATCACCGAAGACTGTGCGCTGCCATGGGCTTGGAAATGCTGCACGGCCCTCCAGAAGAAGAACCGTACCGCAGGGCGACGTTCGGCGCGCATTCACGGTGGGCCACCTGGCCGGTGCGACTTTGCTAAGCGGCGCCGACCTCGTCGCGGGCGTGGCACGCGGGGCAGTTTTGCTGGAAGAAGTTGCCAGCTTACTGCGCGGTAGTGCAGAATGGAGCCGCGCACAGGAGCATGAAGGCCAGCAGGAAGAATAGGGAATTCATCGCAGGCGCTTCCTGCGTGGCGTAGTCGCCTGTCTTCAGGAAGACTGGTTTTTCTTGCGCGCCACTTTTTGGGGCTTGCCTGAGCCTACCGGGGCCGACGCGATCAGATCGGCCAGAGTGGTATTTTCCATCCGCTCACGAATGGACGCCTGGACCGGCGCCCAGTCTCGATGCAGGGGGCAGGGAGTGTCGACGGAACAGGCGGCGGTACCAAAAACGCACCCCTCGGAAATCACCGGCCCTTCCGCCGCGCGCACCAGCGCCGCCAGCGTGATGGTGCGTGGCGCGCGCCCCAACTCCACTCCTTTGCCCGGGCCGCGGAACGACCGCACCAGTCCGGCGCGGCTGAGCCGCTGGAAAATCTTGGCCAGGTATGCTTCGGGAACGCCGGCGCGGGCGGCCACTTCGCGGACCGGAGACAGTTTTCCGGGGGATTGCCGGGCGAGGAACAGGGTCGCGCGGATGGCGATTTCAGAAGCGTGCTGGAAGAGCATGGCATCTCCCTCAAGGAATACAGGAATATTTAATCCTGTATTCTGGAGTTGTCAACAATATTTCGAGGCATGGCCGGCGCCGGAAGATGGATCGGGCCGGTATTTATTGGTTCATTCGCTGGTTATAGGCCCCTATGGACAATAGAAGAATAATGGAGTTATATTTCAACTATGATCTTCTCGCGACCGTGTGAGTACGCCATCCGCGCCATGACCCATCTGGCCGACTCCCCCGAAGGAATTGCCCGCGCACAAGAGATTGCCGAGGCGGAAGATATTCCCCTGCCCATCCTGAGCAAAGTCCTGCAGGACCTGGCGCGCGATGGACTGCTGAAATCCCGGCGCGGACCCGGCGGCGGGTTTCGCCTGGGCCGCCGGCCCGAGCAGATCAGCCTGCGCGACGTGGTCGCGGCCATTGACGGGACCGAGGATTTCTACCGCTGCGCGGCGGGGCTCGCCGGATGCTCGGAGGAAGCGCCGTGTCCGCTGCACGATATGTGGACGCGCTTCCGCGAAAACCTGATGGTGTCGCTGGCAAGCTCCACCCTGGATAGCATGGCCAAAGTGGTCAAGAAGAAGAAGCAAGTGGCGGCGAAGAAAAGGCAGCGCCTTTCCGGCACCGTTTAGCGCCGGCGTTTCCCGAGCAAATCCTCGGCCCAGCTGAGCGCCGCCATGGTGCGCGGGAAGCCGATCGTAGTCAGGCTCAAGAGAATGGCATGCCGGATTTCCTGCGGCGACACTCCTGCCGCGCGCGCGTTGCGAACCGCCGAATGGACCGCGCCTTCCGATTGCGCCGCGGCGGCGATGGCCACTTTCACGATGCGCCGGACGCGTTCATCGAGAGGCCCGGCCTTGTGGCACTGCTCGCCCAGCTTCTGAAAACTTTTCCATAGTTCCGGGTGCGATTGCTGCAGGGAGCGCGCGGGTGCGGGAAGTTTCATCTTCATCGAAGCAGTCTCCTTTCCGAAGGGTGTAGGAACTATCGAAAACCGGGTTGATGCGTGGTTGCGGCGCGGCCGCTCGCTGGGTGCGGAAAAAGCCGGCACCAGGCTTCAGGGGTTAAAACCCCTGAAGAAGGTACACGATTTGCGGCGTGGTTGAAACCCCGCCCTCCGTCCTGCATATTTTTCAGCAACCTACGGGAAACGCGCCAGTCGGGAGGGGGCGAACTGATCTCCCAGAAGTCGGGGGAGGGGTCGGTAAACTCGACCGCCACCTGGGCGAGCCCGGCATGCTCGAGGCCGGTGTAGGCCACTCGGCCTTCGCGTTGGTCGGAGTTTTTGGGATTGAGCACCACGAGCCGCTGCCCCAGGTTCACCTTGGCGGCCAGCAATACGAGCGCGCCGTGCGCGCTGACGGTCACGGTGAAGGTTTCTTCCTCAAAACCGACGCGGTTGACCGATTCCCCGCGAATGACCACCTGCGTGTCGAAAAGCACGCGCGCGCTGCGCCTGTGTCCGGTTGGATCCATGACCCCGCCTTTCCCCCGCCGGATTCCAGGTTCCACTATGGCCGATTCCGCCCGTTGCCTTTCGCAAAAGTTCGCTCCGCTCCGCGTGAAAGTACACAGGACTGGCCGTCCGCACGGGTCCCGGCGGCGCCCCGTTTTCCACATGACAACAGACTAGATATCTGACAAGACAGCGCTATAATGAGAGGCATCATGCGGAATGGATCGCCCAAGATGAAAGCGCCCCTGAAGACTCCGCCGGACTCCGCCGAGCGCCGCCGCCGCCGGATTGTCGAGCGGATCGAGGCCCATCAGGGTCCGATTCACGGTGGGGAGCTGGCGCGGCAGTTTCATGTGAGCCGGCAATGCCTGGTGCAGGATGTGGCGATTCTGCGCGCGGGCGGCGTGGACATTCTGGCTACGCCGAGGGGCTACCGGCTGCCCCAGGGTCCGGGCCACGCGCACCGCGCGATCCTGGCCTGCCGGCACGCGCCGGAGCGGACCGAAGAGGAACTGCAGATTCTGGTGGATCACGGCGTCAAGGTACTGGACGTGATCGTGGAACACCCGCTGTACGGCGAGCTGCGCGGATCGTTGATGATCGAGTCGCGCGCCGACGTACAGGATTTTCTCGAGCGCATGCGCACCTCGCACGCGATGCTGCTTTCCGCGCTGACCGACGGCGTGCACCTGCACACGATCGAGGCCTCGCGCCCGGAAATGATCGCGCGGGCCAAGGCGAAGCTCCGCGCGCGCGGCTTCCTGCTGAAATAGGCGCCCACGGCAAAGACTTGGGATGAACGCGACACGCGAACAACGCATCGAGCAAGCCCTGTATCGGGGGGGCGGCCTCACGCTGGAAAATCCCGCGTACCTCCACGCGGTGCGCACCTTCACGGATGCGCTGTTGCTGGCGGATCTGGCGCCGAAGGATTTGACGGCGGAAGCGCTGGGGCTCGCGGGCGGGCGCGCCGCGGCCGCCGTGATTGCGAACGAAGGGGGCGTGGCCGCGGGACTTGCGGAGTTGGCGTTTCTGCTGGAGCAGCGCGGCGTGGCGGTCACGCTGGAGAAGAAGGACGGCGAGGCGATGCGGCCCGGAGACATTCTGCTGCGCGCCGAGGGCGACCGGATGAAGCTGCTGGGGCTGGAACGCGTGGGGCTGAATCTGGCGCAGAGAATGTGCGGCATCGCCACGGCGGCGCGCTGCCTGCAGGAACGCGCGCGCCGGCGCTCTCCGCTCACACGGGTGGTGGGCACGCGCAAGACTCCCTGGGGGCTGCTCGACAAGCGCGCGCTGCATTTGGGATCGGGAGGGACGCACCGGCTGGGGCTGGGCGACGCCATCCTTATCAAGAACAACCATCTGGCGCTGCTGGCCGGCCGCGAGGAAGAAGCCGCGCCGGTGGCCATCGAGAGGGCCTGGAAGTTGCGCCGGGAATCGGCGTTCATCGAAGTCGAGGTGAGAGGGGAAGCGGCGGCGCGCGCGGCGGCGCGGACGTTCCGGCGGCTGCTCGAGGAAGGGCCGGAAGCGTATCCCTGCCTGCTCCTGCTCGACAACATGACGCCGGATGGCGATCGGCGCGATTCTGGAGATGCTGCGCCGCGAGGGATTGTGGGACGCCGTGCTCGTGGAAGCGAGCGGCGGAATTGCGGAAACGAACATCGAGGCCTACGCGGCGTGCGGCGTGGACGCCATTTCCATCGGCGCCCTGACGCATTCGGCGCGCGCGCTTGATCTTCGCCAGAGCATTTCATAACTTCATAGAAAGAGGGAAACGGTCATGAGCAACGCCGTCATGCAGCAACGGGAAACGTTCGAGGAACGCTACACCCTTCCGCCGATCGAGACGATCCACGACACCGCGGCAGAGATTCGCCGGAAGCAGGAGCGCATCCGCGCGCTGTGCACCGAGCGGAAGGCCATTCTGCTGGCCCATCTGTACCAGCGTCCGGAGGTCCAGGATGTCGCCGACGCGGTGGCGGATTCGCTGAAGCTTTCGCAGGCCGCGGCGAAGACCGATGCGGAGGCGATCGTCTTCTGCGGCGTGCACTTCATGGCGGAAACGGCGGCGATTTTGTGCCCGGACAAGACCGTGCTCCTGCCGGACCTGCGGGCGCAGTGCTCGCTGGCTGCTTCGGTCACGGTGGAGGAGCTGCTCGAGTGGAAGGCGAAAGTGCCCGACGCGGTCGTGGTCTCCTACATCAACACCTCGGCGGCGGTGAAGGCCGAAAGCGACTACTGCTGCACGTCGGCGAACGCCGCGAAGGTGGTGGCCGCGATTCCCGCCGGCCGGCCGATTCTGTTTCTGCCCGACCAGTATCTGGCCGCGGTGGCCGCGCGGCAGACCGGACGCAGCGACATCATCGCCTATCCGGGATATTGCCACGTGCACAAGATGATCCAGCCCGACCAGGTTCTCGAAATCTTCGACGCGCATCCCGACATCGAACTGCTCCTGCATCCCGAATGCGGGTGCGTCAGCTCGTGCATGGCCCGGGCGCTGGACGGCACGCTCCCGCGGGACCGCACCTTCTTCCTTTCGACCGAGGGGATGCTCCGGCACATCGAGCAATCTCCGGCCAGCGAATTCGCCGTGGGGACCGAGCTCGGCATCCTCCACCAATTGCACAAGCGGTTTCCCGACAAGACGTTTTATCCCGTGAATCCGAACGCCGTATGCGCCTTCATGAAGACAATTACGCTGGACAGCATCATTCGCTCTCTCGAAACGATGACGCCCCAGATCCGCGTGCCCGAAGAGATCGCGCGCCGGGCCAGCCGCGCCATCAACCGCATGCTCGAGCTGGCGTAAGGACGGCCGAAAGATGCTGAAAATCGGAATTCTCGGCGTGGGCGCCATCGGGCGGACGATCGCCACAGCCCTCGATCAGAAACAGATCGAGGCGGAGTTGGTGGCGCTCGCCGATCAGGACGCGGAGCGCGCGCAGGCGCTCTCCTCGGAACTTTCCAGCCATCCGCCGGTCGTTTCCATCGAGCAGATGATCGAGCGATGCGACGTGGCGGTGGAAGCGGCGAGCCAGGCGGCTCTGGCGGACTTTGTTCCCAAGGCGCTGGCGCGCGGGCGCGACATGCTCATCATGAGCGTGGGAGGGCTGCTGGGGCGCGAGGAATGGTTTCGCCAAGCCGGCGAAAAGGGCTGCCACATCTACGTTCCCTCGGGAGCTATCGCCGGGCTCGACGGCATCAAGTCCGCGTCGATCGGGCGGATCGATTCGGCGCTGCTGACCAGCCGGAAGCCGGTGGCGGCGCTTCGGGGATCAAAGTACATCGTCGAACGCGGCATCGAGCTCGACCATCTCAAGGAAGATACGGTGATCTTCGACGGGCGCGCCGAAGAAGCCGCGCACGCCTTTCCGGCCACCTCCAACGTGGCCGCTTCGCTGCGCCTGGCCGTCAATCCCACCGTGCCGGTGCCGGTGCGTGTGCGCGTGGTGGCCGTGCCGGGAGGCAACGAGAACGTGCACGAAATTCGCGTGCAGGGCGAATTCGGGCGGCTCACCGTGACGGTCGAGAACGTCCCGTCGAAATCGAATCCCCGCACGTCCCAACTCGCGGCGTTTTCCGCCATCGCCACGCTGAAGAATCTCACGCGCTCGTTGCGCGTGGGCACGTGAGTGGTGGTTGGTGATTAGTGAGTAGTGAGCGGTGCTTCCGCCCATGCGGAGGAGCCGCAAGAGGCAAGAAGAAAGCATTCACCGCAGAGGCGCAGAGATCTCCTCGCAACGCCCGCTACAATCTTCGTTGACTCCCATGGGCCAGGTCGCATAAGGTGCCCTCCACCCGAAGCCGCTTCTCTCCACTGCCCCGGGGACGACTTCCATCGCAGAGGCGACGCTGATGCCTGCCAATCCGCTGTTCAATGACAACAAATTGAAGCTGGGGACGTTCTGCACCAACACGCTGGCGAACCTGACGCTGGTGCCGGAGCGCTGGCGTCCGACGTGGGCGAATTGCCTGGCGGCGGCGCGCCTGGCGGATAGCGCCGGCCTGGAGGCCATCGTCCCCATCGCGCGCTGGAAGGGCTATCTGGATAACCAGCCCGAGCATCCGTGCAACGAGATCTTGGACGTCTTCACCTTTGCCGCGGGGCTCGCGCAGGCGACCACGTATTCGGCGATCTTTGCCACCTCGCACGCTCCGACGATGCATCCGCTGATTGTCGCCAAGCAGTGCGCCACCATTGACGCAATTTCCGGCGGCCGCCACGCGTTGAACATCGTGGGCGGCTGGAACCGCCGCGAATTCGAGATGTTCGGCATCGAGCTGATGGAGCACGATCGCCGCTACGTCTATTTGGCCGAATGGCTCGAGGTGTTGCGGAAGCTGTGGACCGAGGAGGGTGAGTTCGATCACCATTCCGAGTTTTTCCACATGAAAGGGGCGATTTCGCGCCCGCACCCGGTGCAGAAGGGCGGAGTGCCGGTGATGAACGCCGCGCTATCGCCGGTGGGCATCCGCTTTTCGGCGAAGAACTCGGATATCGGCTTGATTTCGCCCCGCGGGAACCGTCCCGGCGAGTGGCGGGCGGAAGTGGAATCGTACAAGAAGATGGCCCGCGAGGAATTTGGCCGTGAGATCCAGATTTGGACCAACACCGCGGTGGTGCAGGGGGAATCCCAAAAGGAAGCGGAAGAGTATCTGCACCGGTATTCCGCGGAATATGTGGACACCGAGGCTCTGGACAGCGTGATGCGAACGATCAGCATCGAAAACAATATCCCCATGGAATCCGAGCGGCTCGCATTCATGCGCGCGCGGATGGCGGTCGGCGCCGGCTATCCCGTGGTCGGCACCGCCCAAAAGATTGCCGAGGAGCTGCAGTCCATCTCCGAGGCCGGCATCGACGGGGTCATCATGACCTGGGTGGACTACCTCGACGGACTTCAGAGGTTTACCCGCGGCGTTCTGCCCCTTTTGGAGCAGGCGGGGCTGCGCCGGCGTTTTGCCAAGACAGCCTAATATCAAACCTGGTAAGACGCCCGGCTAATCGTAATACTTGGGGGATTTCTTCAGCTTGGCGTTGGCGGCGAAGTCGTGCTCGATCCACAGTTGGATGCGGTTTTTCTTCACATAGGCCTCGATCATGGCGCGGGAGGCGAGCGACTGTTCCTTGTTGAACTCGAAGGTGGGCACGCGATTCAGCTTGCGCTCCTCGGGATAATGGTAGAGGTCGCCGGCGAGCATCACCGTTCCGGTTTTGGCCAGCTTGACGATCAGCACCTGATGGCCGGGCGTGTGTCCGGGGGCGTACTTGATGACGACCGTGCCATCGCCAAACACGTCGTATTCATCGGTGTTGATAATCACGGTCTTGCTGGTCTTGAGCGCGCTGTAAAGTGACGGATCCACGAGCGCCGGGGGTTTTTCGGCGAACATCGCGTCGCGTTCGACCTGACGCACGAGCCAGGTGGACGAGGCGAACTCGTTGGAATTGGCGATGTGGTCCAGGTGATAGTGGGAGTGGGCGAGATAGGTGATGTCGGACGGCGCATAGCCGATTTCGGCGAGTTGTTTATCGAGCCGCTTCGTGACTGTGGACACCCCCTGCGTGACCGGCGCGCCGTCAGCCTTGAAGGCCGCGTCGGGTATGACGCCCACGTCCCACATAAGCGTTCCCTTCGGATGCACCACCAGGTAGCAGGGAACCGCCAGATCGGTGGTGGCGAGTTCCTCCTTCTTGAAATTGAAGAGCGCCGGGTCGAGTCCCTTGATGACGCCGCAATCGAAGACGTAGAGCCGCACGGTGCGCGGCGGCCGCGCCCGGTGCTGCTGCGCCAGCGTGGAAACCGCCACGGCGGTAACGGCGAGCAGCGCCATCAGGAGAAGCGCGCGCGATCGGGAAAGCTTCTTGCGATGCGTCATCCAAGACTCCTTCGTGGGGGGATCGAGGAGCCGAGTTATATCACAGATCGGCCCGGTTTCTTAGCAGGGTCATTGGAGCCACGAAGCCCGCGCGGCAAGTCGGAAAGCGGCCGCACCAAGTGCCCGGCTACGTAAGAGGCGCGCCGGCGAGCCAGGCTTCGCCGCGGGCGTAGAGGGCCTCGACTTCCGGGCCGGTGAGGCCGGGCATGTCGAGCTTGATCTTGTAGCCGATCTGCGTTTGCAGATAGGCGAGGTGGCGGTAGCCCTCCGGGAATTTCGCCAGCAGCGCGGCATCGAGCTGGAGCCGCGCGGCGGGATCGACGGGATCGAGACGATCCTTCTCGTAGACGGGCTGGCGCAGGACCAGGCCCCAGCGGCCCGCGCGCTTCTCCCAGAAATCGCAGAAGCGGCCGGTGCAAACCACGTCGCAGAGCACGTCGTGAACCGGGGCGCGTTGGGAAATGGTCATCTTGGTCTGCGAGAAGGCGCGCGGGCCGCGCACGTCGATCGTGCTCCCGCCGAGGAAATGCAGGATGCGCACGCCCCGCGCGAAGCCCTGCTTGCTCATTTCGATGAACTCGTCCGCGGTGCCCTGGGTCCAGGTGGCCATCATGCGCCCCTCGTCGTGCCAGAGCGCGCGGAACTTTTCCCAGAGGCAGGCGTCGCGCCACAAAACCCAGTTTTCGATCATCTCGCGGATAGTGAGGCGTTCCAGCATTTCGTCGGTCATGTTGCGCTCCTCTGTGCGGGGCGTGAGATGGGGAAGTTTACACTGCGGGCGGGCGCCGTCCAAGCGGGGGGAGGGTTCTGATTCTCCAGCACGCTGCGCGAAGGGGAATCGGCAAGAGCGCACGGGCGGCGCGGCGATTCCGCCGCGCCGCTCGTGCCATCCGAATGGGAGGATTCTCCCGGGCTACCAGGAAATCTCGATGAGGTCCGCGATGCGGCCGTCGCGCGCCAGAATGATCGCGCGACCGGACAGGAACACGCGCGAATAGCCGCGCGGCAGCGCCGGCAGGCGCTCGTCCAAGTCCTCGGGAAACGGCTCGACGCGTTTCTGAAGGCCCGGCGGCAGGGTGCCGTCGCGGCGCAAATGCTTTTCCAGGCCGGGAGGCAGGTCTCCGTTGCGTTTGGCCAGGCCCGGCGGCAGATTCCGGCGGTTGGAGCGGAAGTAGGAGTGAATAATCCGCTGGTCGCGGTCCGAGAAACTCAAGGAAGCGAAGTCGTCGCGATCGCCATCGCGCGCGTCGTGGCGTCCGCGGGAGGATTCCGGGCGTTCGTAGGATTCCGAGTTCTCATCCTCATCGCGGTTGTCGTCCCGGTAGCTACGGGCTTGCGGCGGGCGCGAGGGCTCCTGTTCGACGTAGACTTCGGACCGGCCGGAGGGCTGCGACGTCTCGTACGACTGGGAGCGGCCGGAGGGCTCCTGGGTCGGATACGACTGGGCGCTGGCAAACGACCCCGCGCCGTTACGCGGTGCCGGTTCTTCGGAAGCGGCGGAGTTGTTTCCCGCCACGACAAAGACGAGTTCTGTCTCCGCGGGCAGGACGATTTCCTTCTTGCCCGTGGCGTAGGCCGTGCCCGTTCCCGCGCCGGCCCCGGCCAGCGTGCCGATCGCAGCGCCCTTACCGCCGCCCGCGATGGCTCCGATGATTGCGCCCGTCGCCGCGCCTCCTCCGATCCAGGCCGCGTTGCGTCCCGCGTGAGATTTTCCGTCAATCCGCAGGGTCTCCGTTTGAACCGCATTCCTTCCGACGCTGGTCAACAGCAGCGAGATGGAAGCGGGCTTGTTGAGGCGTCCCGAACTCACAACTTCGAGGATCTGGCCTTTGACCTGGGTGTTCTTGGCAAAGACGGTCCGGCCGCCGGAACGTACCGCTTCTCCGACGGTGCCCGTGAATGTCTGGCCTGCCGTGTTGGCGCCGGTGTCCAGCTTTCCGAGCAGGCGTACCTTGATCTGCGTGCCCGGCTTGAGGGACTGCGCCAGGCAGTTCGGGGACAGCCAAAACAGAGAAAGCCAGAGTCCAGATAACAGCAGAAAGCGTGCCTTCTTCATCGGGGAAACTCCTGCGATGCGGTTGGCCGAAGTCGGACTGCGGCGCCGATTACCTGTGGCTGCGCCGTACTCGGCCTAGCACGAGTCTATCGAAGGGAAGCGGCGTTGCGCAGCTGTCCGGAAGGACAGGTTTCGAGGAATAGTAAAACCTGTCCGCGAGGATACCGAGTACTACGAGGCAACGATCCCGGGAAGTGTTGCATAACCCAGTTTCGACACGATAGGGGCAATCGCTTCGCTGGGCTGTGCAGGATGCTTTGACGGGGCACCCTCTGTCTCGGTGTACTCTGCGCTGGCTCTGTGTCCTCTGTGTTCAAGCGGCGAAAGGCAACGGCAACAGATTCAACACAGAGAGCGCAGAGAAGGCATAGAGGGCACGGAGAGGCTGCGGCAGCGTGGTGCTTCTCGTCTATGTAGCAGTGGTGGTTTGGGGGGCCTGCATCGCGGCGATGTTTTCGGCGTGGCGCGGGCCGTAGTTGGATTCCAGGTCGCCCCAGAAGCCCAGCGGCCGGTCGGTGACGCGCGTCTGGCCGCCGGCATCGCGGCCGATCACCAGGTACTTGCGCCATTCGGGCGGATCGACGGCGGGGTAGTCGACGCGGTTGAAGCTGAGCACGTGGCTGCTGGCCTTGCGCGCTTGCGATGCCTGAACAATCATCTGCGCGCAGGTCAGGATGTCGATGACGTCCAGCGTGCGCATCAACTGGTGGGGATTTTTCGCCGAGACGCGCCGCACTTCGTTCTGTTCGATGTCCGCCAGCCAGTTCTCCGCGATCTTGAGCAATTCCTCGTTCTTCAGCTCGGAGCAGTAGTTCTGCATGATGCGCGCCACGCCAAAGTTCAGTTCCTTCCAGTCCATGCTGTCGGGAGATTCGGCAAGAGGCAGATAGACGCGCTTCTTTTCCCGCTCGACTTGCACGGCATCGAGCTCCCCATGGCGCACGCCTCGCGCATACAGCGCCGCGCGCGCGCCCGCGTAGCGCCCGGTCGTGGCCGCGTTGCCATGGTCCTGGCTGCCGAACAAAAGGTCGCCGGCGCCGAACAGCCCCGGAATATTCGACATCAAATCCCAATTCACCAGCAGGCCGCCGGCCACGCCGATCTCGCCAAACGTGCGCTCCTGGGGCGCGCCGGTTTCCGCCATGCCCTGGCCACGGAGGAAATCGTAGGCCTGCAACATGTCCTTCGCCGGGTCAAAACCGGCCTTCTCGTAGGTCTGCACGATGGGGATGCGCGTCTTGCCTTCCTGGCCGACCATCAGGCCCCAGATGACCTTGCGCTCGTACCACGGCATGCTCGTCAGGTCGGCATAGAATGGCGGCGTGAACTCGCCCTTCATCATGCGTGCCTCGAGGTCCGGGATCAGCCTCGGTCCGGCGTATTGCTTCAGGCCGGGAGGGGGATAGGCATTGCCTCCGCCCATCAGGAAAAACTTCTGACCTTCGGCGGGGAGGCAGCGTTCCTCCACCTTGGTGAGAACCTTGCCGTTGCAATCCACCCACGGCACTTCCTTGTTGTTGGCGTCCACGATCGTCGCGGGATACCAGGTGTTGTGCATATTCCCGCTTCCGTATATCGGGAGGTTATACGGGCTGGCGAACGTCGTGCGCATCGTCTTTTCCATCATGGTGAACTCGGCGCCGATGCGCCAGGCCATGGCGTAGCCGTTGCCGACATTGGAACCGCCGCGGTGGACTGCGGAGCCGCGCTGCTCGGAGGAGAAGGTAAAAATGCGCTGTGGCCGGTTGGTCGCGAGGATCACCGCCTTGGCGCGGACCACCACAAACGCGCCGGTGTGGCAGTCAATGCCCGTGGCTCCCACGACGCGGGCGCCGTGCGCGCCGTTTTCGGTGAGCAGCGCGGTGGCGCTGGTGCGGTCGAGGATTTCGACGCCCAGCTTCTTGCACTGCCGGCGCAGGAGCGGTTTGTAGTTGGCGCCCCAGACGCGGAGCGTGTAGCGATTCTGGTAGTCATAGGCGAAGAGCAGCTTGGTCCGGTCGTCGCGGAAGGGCGCGCCTTTGTATTCGTCGTCGGTATCGCGCACCTTGCCGCCCATGGCTTCCATTTCGAGCAGGGTTTCGTAGGCCGAGGAGGTGAAGATGTAGGTGGAAATTCCGCTGCGGTAGCCGTAGTGATTGTCGACGAGCGCCTGGGTCATCTCTTCGGGAGTAATCGTGGAACAGGGATTGTCCGCGGCGTAGTTCCAGTGATCCACGCCGGTGCCGCCGGCGCCGCTGCGCCGCGTGTCGGCCTTCTCCATGATGGTGACGCGGGCGCCGGTGCGCCGCGCGGCGATGGCCGCCCAGACGCCGGCGATGCCGCCGCCCAGGATCAGGACGTCGGTTTCATGCGTCTCCTGCTGGCCGTAGCGGATGGGGTAAGGCCACGTGTAGGAGAAAGGCGCGCTCATCTCTCACCTCATGCGGAAATGTTCGCCGGTGGCTTTGCGCTTCCAGCGCACGCGCTGCTGCAGGGGATGGTTGAGCCGTATTCCGCCGCCGTGGTTGCAGTCGTCCACGCAGACACCGCAGTACCAGCATTCCTCGGGATGGAGAATGATCGGCGACTCGCCCTTGACGGGATTGGGGATGAAGACGTCCTCGGGGCAGACCGCGGCGCAGGTGTTGCAGCCGTTGCACACGGCGGGGTCGAAGATCACCGGCCGCCCGGGAGTCGGCGGATTCGGCGTCGCATAAACCACAGGTGTGTCCACGGGATGCCCTCCTTCAAGCCGCAGAAGTGGCCCCAGTGCAGGCCATTGATCGTTCCGCAGGGCTATTTACCACCTGCAGGGCAGCATAGGAGACGGAGTAGGGGGCGTCAATGCGGCTGTGCAAGCTATTGAACGCCATATTGCATCAGCTGGAACACCATGGGATCGCTGACGATGGCCAAAGCCGGCAGGTTTTGTAGCGGGGCTTCCGCACCGTGTGCGTCCCGCTTGGGGGCGGGACCGGGAGGGCCGGCCCTGCGTTTGTGCATGCCCTGGCGGGGTCGACTATTTCAGCGGGCAGGGATCGACGCCGCTTCCGCCGTGGCGTAGGTCTGCAGAAATTGATACAGCCGCGCCCGGTCACCCGGGTCCATTTGCACGATTTGCACGCCCATGCCTTTCCCGGAGCTCGAATAGCGCACGCTGGCGCGGGCGCGGACTTCCCCCGCCTTCAAGTCGAACAGCAGCTGGATCATCGTACCAATCGGCAGCGGATTGGGCGTGTGCAGGAATAGGCCGCCCAACGCGATGGTCTCGGCGCGAGAAACCTCCCGATGCCCCGCGGCATCCCAGCCGACGAACATCCCCTTCGGCGCCTTGTGCCGAGGGTACTTTCTAGGTTTTTCCAGTGGAGTGTCGATGGCGTGTCGCCTCCGACCCAGACTAACGTTCCCGCCCCGATTAGGCGAGCTTGGGTGTCCAATGCTCTACCTGTCCGAAAGTCACGGGGACGGTTTTTGGAACGTGGGGCGGGTGGCCCGGCCTCTTGCGTTTGATTTTCCGGGCGCCCTACCCTCGGTTTTTGAGGGTGGGGCTTTTAGTCTTCGAGTAAAAGAAAGTTGGTGCTGGAGGAGGGAATTGAACCCACACGGTGCTAAGCACCACGAGATTTTGAGTCTCGCGCGTCTGCCAGTTCCGCCACTCCAGCGTGGGATGATTATACAGGCTTCCCGGTGGGATTCTCCACCGGCGTCGTGGGGCGGAGCGGTCACGGCGCCCGAAGTCGCGAGATGACTCTCCTTCCTACAGAGGGTGCCGAGGCTGGCTTTGACTTGCCGCCCAAACCCTGACTAGAATCGAATCCCAATCGAGCGACCAAGCAGTTTGTGGACGAAGTCAAAAACGGTGCCTCAGGGGTTAAAACCCCTGACGATAAGGCGTGCTTTATGTCGGAGCTGAAGCTCCGACCCCCTAAAATGCGTCTTTGTTCCGCAAGCTGCTCATCAAGGGATAGAGCACCGCAAGTTTGTTCAGGAGATTACTGATGAAGAGGATTCCGCGCTGGGCGTTTCAGGCACTGACCGTCGTCATGACCACAGCAGCGATCTTCGGGCCGGCGGCGATTCTGCGGGCGCAGGAGCCGGCGAAGCAGGCGGCACCGGCGGCGGAAGCCAGGCCGGCCGAGGCCAAGCCCGCGCCGGAAGCGAACGTGCCGAAGGAGGAGTCGTCGGTCACCGAGCACACCATCCGCATCGCCGGGCAGACGATCCCGTACAAGGCCACCGCCTCGACGACCTTGCTGAAGAACGACAAGGGCGAGCCGGTGGCGAGCATTTTTTCGATCGCCTACGTGCGCACGGACGTGAAGGACTCGGCGCAGCGTCCCATCGCGTTCATCTACAACGGCGGACCGGGCTCGTCTTCGGTCTGGCTGCACATGGGCGCGTTTGGCCCGCGCCGGCTAGTGACGCGCAGCGCCGCGCCCACCGGCCCCGCGCCCTATCAGCTGGTGGACAACACGAGTTGCCTGCTCGACAAGGCCGACCTGGTGTTCATCGATCCGGTGGGCACGGGCTTCAGCCGCGCCGTGGGAAAAGGGGAGAACAAGGATTTCTGGGGCATCGATCAGGACGTCAAGTCGCTGGCGAAGTTCGTCGGCGTGTACGTCAACCGCAACAACCGCTGGAATTCCCCGAAGTTCCTGATCGGCGAAAGTTACGGGACGTTCCGCTCCGTGGCGCTGGCGAATTACCTGCAGTCGCATGACGGGATGTACATCAACGGGATCGTGCTGGTGTCGAGCGTACTCGATATGAGTACGCTCGAGTTCAATACCGGCGACGACAGGCCGTACATTTTCTACGTCCCCAGCTACGCGGCCTCGGCGTGGTATTACAAAATGCTGAAGAATCGCCCGGAGGATTTGAGCGCCTTTGTGAAGGACGCGCGCGCGTTTGCCAGCGGCGAGTACGCCGCCGCGCTGATGAAGGGGTCGAACCTCGGCGATGCGGAGAAGGCGGAAGTGGCGAAGAAGCTTTCGGCGTTCACGGGGCTCAGCGAGGAATACTTGATCAACGCCAACTTGCGCGTGCGGCTCTCTCAATTCGAAGTGGAGTTGGCCAGGCGCCGCAAGCTGACCGTCGGGCGCTACGACTCCCGCTACTCCGGAGCGACCTACGACTTGCTGACCGAGAACGCTGAATACGATCCGTCCTACAGCGCGGTGCAGGGCGCCTTCACCGCCGCCCTCAATAAGTATGTCCGCGAGGACCTGAAATTCACCTCGGAGCTGCGCTACGAGATCCTGAGTGGGGAAGTGGAGCAACACTGGGATTGGAAACACAACCCCGGCCCCGGCGGCGACCCCGGCGTTCCCAGCGTGAACGATGACCTGGTGCAAGCGTTCCTTGCGAACCCGAACCTGCAAGTGGAAGTCGAAAACGGGTTCTTCGACATGGCCACTCCCTTCTTCGCCACCGAGTACACCATGGACCACCTGGGCTTGCCGCCCAATCTGTACAGCCGCATCCACTTCGACTATTACGCCTCGGGCCACATGATCTACCTGAACGAGGAGGAACTGCCGAAGCTGAAGAGCAACGTTGCCAACTTCGTGGACAGCGTCACGAAGCCCTAGCGCGGTGTCGCGGAAATAGCTCGCAGGTGTTGCAGCCCGGCAGGGCGCAGCAAGCAGCGCCCCTACAGCGGATTGTGAGCCGCGTGGTTTTGCAGAAAGGGGTGGATGTAGAGCCGCGGTCTTTAGCGCGGCATGTAGGACGCGCCTCGGTGATGCCACCGTGCCGGGCTGAAGGCCCCGGCGCTACATGAACACCTTCCTTTTTCGTCCGGCGCGCCGAAAATCAAAAGCAGATCCCTCGCTTTACTCGGGATGACATGCGCAGGACTTTTTCCGTAAGGTACAAAGCCGCGACCCACGAAACTTTGGGAGTATTTCAGCATCTTGCCGGCGACGACTTCCCGCCATCGCCGCCGAACGCCCGCGGAAGAATGCGCTGGTATCGAATTCGCGGCCAGACGCGTCTAAGAAAACGGGTACCCCAAGTTCAGTGTAAGGAGAGCGTATGCGGAAAAGTCTGGTAGTGTTTTCAGCCGTAATTCTTCTGAGCCTGGCCGCGGTCGCCACATCCACGCCGGCGCAGATGGGCATGGGAGGGCAGAGGCAGCGCCTGAGCCCGCCGGCCAAGGCGGAGTGCGCGTTTTCCGACGGCAAGACCATTCACGTGGATTATTCGAGCCCGAGGATGCGGGGGCGCAAAATCTATGGAGGCCTGGTACCGTACGGCGAGGTGTGGCGTGCCGGGGCCAACCAGGCCACCACGTTTGTCATCGACACCGCGGTGACCCTGGGCGGCAAGACTGTGCCGGCGGGCAGTTACACGATGTTCGCCCTTCCGAAGGAAACCGAATGGACGCTCATCATCAGCAAGGCCACCGGCGAATGGGGCATTCCGTATCCGGGCGAGTCCCAGGACTTTGCGCGCGTGCCGATGAAGGTCTCGAAGCTCCCCACCACCGTCGAGGACTTCCGGATCGCTTTCGACCACGAGGGTGACGCTTGCACGATGCGTCTCGATTGGGAAAACACGCGGGCTTCGGTGCAAATTCTCGAGAAGAAGTAAAGGACTCACCGCAGAGACGCAGAGGGCGCAGAGACGGATCCACAGATGAACACAGATAAACACAGATCTGCAAGAGCAAGAGCTGTACGGCGAGGCAAAGCGGGTTCGGCCGCTGCGGAAGTGGTCTTCTCTGCGCCCTCTGCGTCTCTGCGGTGAGGGTTTAAGGCGGCGGCGAGAGAGCAAGACAAGATTTGCACCGCAGAGGGAGCAGAGAAACCTCCGGAGCAATTCCGGGCGAGGCAGGGCCGGGCGACGAACTCCCCTATGGCTGGGTGGCGGCGGGGGTCTGCTGCGCGCGGGCGTGGGCTTTGGCGCCGTGTGTTTTCGGTTCGACGGTGGCGCGAAACACGCGCCCGCGTCCGATCACGTGCTCGCCCGAGCGCGCCTCCACGTCGAAGACCAGGAAACGCCCTTGGTGTTTCACCAGTTTTGCCGAGGCCCGAATCGTGGCGCCGTGGGGCACGGCCTTCAGGTGGTCCACTTCGATCCGCGTTCCCACGGTAATGACTCCCGGGGGCATCTGCGGAAGTATGGACAGCACGGTGGCGTGCTCCATCATGGCGATCATCGCGGGAGTGGACAGGACCGGCGGGAGCATCGCATTGATGGCCTGAATCGTCCATTCGAACGGCACCACGCGCTCGACGCTGGCCTCCAGCCCGAGCGGCGGATGGGGGCCGTGATGGGCTGCTTGTTTCTTCGTAGCGACGGGCTTGCGCGCGGGCCGCGCAGCGGCTCTCTTTTTCGCGCGGTTTGCCGCGCGCTGGGGTGCTTTCCGGGCGGGTTGTTTCCGGCGCCGCTTCACGGTGCGAGATCCCGGCTGCCGGCCGCGCGCGATGCCGCCGCGCGAGGATGAAAGACGCTGCGCATGATTTCCACGGCGGTAATCCCGAACTGATTCCACAGGCGGCGCTTCAGGCTGCGGTAATCCTGCTCGCCGCTGAAAACGTCGCGGACCAGATCGCGGAACGCCGGCGAATAGTTCAGCAGCTGCACCATGCGCGTGGTGATCGCGCCTCCCAGAAAGTTTCCGCGAAACAGTTTCCGCGCGATGTGCGCGGCAAATTCCAGGTCCGCGGAAAAGGCCGCGCGCAGGCGTTCGGGATAGGCCTGCGGCTGATCTTCGATCAGCGCCTGGGCGAGCAGATCGCCGGAGCGCAGCGCGTAATAAAGCCCCTCGCCGGTGATGGGATCGACGCAGGCCGCGGCGTCGCCGGCCATGGCCCAGTTTCTTCCGGCGATGCGCCGGTCACGGATCGTCCGCGCCTGCGGGGACGGCAGCACGTGGCTGTAAAACCGCGCGCCGTCCATGGGGATGCTTTCCTCGACGACGAACTCATCGAGGTGGCGGCGGAGTTGCTGGCTGGGGCGCTGGCCCATTTTCGCGCAGATGCCGACCGAGAGATGGTCGGCGCGCGGGAAGGACCACAAGTACCCCTCGAACTGCTTCAGGAATTTCACCTTGATAATCTCTTGTTCCACGGGCACGAAATAACCGAGGGTCACTTCGAGGTCCTGCGCGCCCAGCGCCGTCGTTTCCGGCAGCAATTGATTGCGCGCGCCCGCCGCCAGCACGACGAAATCCGAGCGGTGCTCTTCGCCGCCGACGGTCACGCGCACGTCCTGGCCGTCGGTATCCACGCTGGTCACCCTTGAACAGACCGCCGTGCAGCCCGCCGCCACGGCGCGGTCCAGCAGCAGGGCATTGAGCACCTTGCGCGCGTAGATCACGATGGGATGGCTCATCTCAAACCGCGCGCGGTGCCCGCCGCCGGAAATCAGCTCCGCCGTGCGTACAATGCGTTTGGGCTGGGGCGAGTCGAGCAGGAAGGGATAGCGTTCGATGGCTTTGTGCGTGAGCCCGCCGCCGCAGGGCTTCTCCCAACTGAGGCGCTCGTCGAAAATCGTGACTCGGAAGCCATGACTCGCCAGGCGTTCGCCGCACAGCGCCCCGGCGGGTCCTCCTCCCACAATCGTAATGTCTTTCATGGCCCTTCTTTGGGCCGCCGACTGGCCCCATTGGGTGTTGTGGATCAGCGCAGCGGAAAGGCCGCTGCCATCAGCTAAGCCGCGAGTATAGCATCAAAAAGAGGGGCTGCGGTCGCGTGGCCCGGCGCCAAGCCCCGAGATAGGGATGGAGTCCCTGGCGCGGGGCTTGCGAGCGCGCGTGCTAGAATCAGGGTTCGGACCGTTTCCGCCGCCGCGGATTGAGGAGCAATTCATTTGGGGAAAGTGATTTCGCAGGATGAGCTGATGCGCCTCCGCCGCGATTGGAAACGCGAGGGGCGGAAAGTCGTGTGCGCCAGCGGCGGCTTCGATCTGCTCCACCCGGGCCACATCCGCCTGCTGGAGCAGGCGCGCTCGCTGGGGGACACGCTGGTGGTCGCGGTCGAAAGTAACCGGAGCGTTGGCGGCAGGACAGCGTCCGCGGCGGGCGTAGCGCGCCCGATCACGCCGGCCGCCGAGCGCGCGGAAATTCTTGCGGCGCTCGCTGCGGTCGATTACGTCGCCGAATTCGAGGATGTGTCGCCGCGCGGGTTACTGGCTCACTTGCACCCCGACGTCTTTGTGGCGGGCGGTTCGGCCGGCGATGCCGCCGCCCGCCAGGAGGACGAGGCGCTCGGAGCCGCGGGCTGTCGGGTGGTTCGCCTCGCTCTCGAACCCGGCTATTCGACCGCGCTGCTGATCGAACGCATCCAACAACTTCCGGCATGATTCTTCCGCTGGTATCCGAGCTTCTCGGGCGGGTGGGACGCCGGCCCGCCGTCGAGGAAGCTTTCGAGTCGCTGCGCCGCAGCGGGGGACAAGTGTGCCTGGCGGGCCTCACCGATTCGGCCAAGGCGCTGCTGGCGCCCCTGGCCGCCGCCGCACTGGGCCGCCCCGTGATGTTGCTGGTGGAATCGAACCAGCGCGCCGAAGCGATGGCCGAGCCGCTGCGCTGGTTTTACCGCGCCGTGACGGGCAAGCCCGGCCGGCGCGTGGTGCATTTGCCCGCGCACGACGTCCTGCCGTACGAAAACCGCTCGCCCCACGCCGAAATCTCCGAAGAGCGCGCCTGCGCGCTCTGGCGCGTGGCCATGGGCGAAGCCGACCTGCTGATCGCCCCGGTGCAGGCGGCGCTGTGGCGGATGCACGATCCGGCGTTCTACCGCGGGCTGGCCCGCGTGGTGGAGCGCGACGAGACCATCGAGCACGAGGCGCTGATCGGATTTCTGCGCGGTGCGGGCTACGATAAGCAAACCACCTGCGAGATGCCCGGGCAGTTCGCCGTACGCGGCGGAATCATCGACGTGTTTTCGCCCGAGGCGGCGCAGCCCGTTCGCATCGAACTGCTGGGCGATACCATCGAATCCATCCGCGCCTTCGATCCCAATACCCAGCGCTCCACCAACCCGGTCGAGCGCGCCACGCTCCTGCCTCTCACCGAGTTTCTCCGCCGCGCGGCGCCCGAGCGGGCCGACGCCCATGCGCCGGCAGGCTTCTATCCGGGCTGGGAATTCCACGCCATGCTTGGCGAGGAGCGCAATGGCGTCCTGTTCGACTTGGCCGCTGAGCCGCTGGTGATCCTGGACGAGCCCGGATTGCTCGAAGAGGCGGTCGCCAAGTATCGCGCGCGCATCGAGGAATCTTTTGACAAGTGCGAGGAGCCGCGCGCCGAGGGTCCGGGCCGCTACATTCTCAGCGAAGAGGAATGGTCGCTCGCCCTGGAATTGTTCCCGCGCCTGGCGCTCGAGCATCTGGCCATGGCCCACCAGGGCGCCGCGCCCCTGGCCCTGCGCACGCAACCGACGGCGCGCTACCACGGCGACGTGGCGTCATTCATGGCCGAAGCGCGCGGGCGGCTGGGAGCGGGCGAGCAGGTGATCGTCTCGGCCGCCAGCACGGGCGAGCTCGAACGCTTCGCGGACATCTGCCACGAGTACGAATTGCCCTACCGCCTCGGGGAACTCGAGGAAAACACCACCATCGCGCGCCTGGCGGAAGAAGAAAGCGGCGGAAACGCTCCCGCGATGGTGCTGGTCAAGGCGCCGCTGGCCGAGGGCGCGGCGTTTCCAGAAGCGCAGCTGGTGCTTTTCGGCACCGCCGATCTTTTCGAGACGCTGCCCCCGCCGGAGCGCCAGCGCAGCCGGCCCAAGACCGCCAGTTTCTTCAGCGATTTCTCCGACCTCAAGCCCGGCGACTTTGTCGTGCACATGGACCATGGCATCGGCCAATTCGAGGGCTTGCGCCAGGTGGCCGTCGAAGGCGCCTCCGGGGAATTCATGCTCCTGCGCTACGCCGGCGACGCCAAGCTCTACGTTCCTCTCGCGCGGCTCGACCTGGTGCAGAAGTACCAGTCGCTGGGCGGCGCGGCTCCCGTGCTCGACCGCCTGGGCACGGCCGTCTGGGAAGCGCGCAAGACGCGCGTGCGCAAATCGGTCAGCGACATGGCCGAACATCTGCTCGCCCTGTATGCCGAGCGCAAGACCACTCCGGGCCGCGCCTTCCCTCCCGACACCAACTGGCAGCGCGAATTCGAGGATGCCTTCGAGTTCGAGGAGACGCCCGACCAGCAGCGCGCCATTGACGACGTCAAGCGGGACATGGAATCCGCGCTCCCCATGGACCGGCTGCTGTGCGGCGACGTCGGCTACGGCAAGACCGAAGTGGCCATGCGCGCCGCGTTCAAGGCCGTCGCGGATTCCACCCAGGTGGCCGTGCTGGCGCCCACCACGGTCCTGGCCTTCCAGCACTACGAAACATTTCGCCGCCGCTTCGCCGCGTTTCCCGTGCGCATCGCCCTGCTCAGCCGTTTCCGCACCGACAAGGAGCAGAAGAAAACGCTGGAGGATCTCGAGGCCGGAAAACTGGACATTGTGATCGGCACGCACCGCCTGCTTTCGCGCGACGTCAAGTTTCACGACCTGGGGCTTCTCGTGGTGGACGAGGAGCAGCGCTTCGGCGTGGCGCACAAGGAGCGTATCAAGGAGATGCGCAAGAATGTTCACGTGCTGACGATGTCGGCCACGCCCATTCCGCGCACCCTGCACATGTCCCTCGTGGGACTCCGCGACATGAGCCTGATCGAAACGCCGCCCAAGGACCGCCTCGCCATTCAGACCAGCGTGGCGCCCTTCAATGAAAGCCTCGTGCAGCGCGTGATCGAAGAGGAGATGGCGCGCGGCGGGCAGGTGTTTCTGGTGCACAACCGCGTCCAATCCATCGACTCGCTCGCGCTGCTCGTGCACCGTCTGGTGCCCCGGGCGCGCGTGGTGGTGGGCCACGGCCAGATGCGCGAGACGGAACTCGAAAAGGTGATGCTGAAGTTCGTCCGCGGCGAAGCCGATGTCCTGCTGGCCACCACCATCATCGAGAATGGCCTGGATATTCCGCGCGCCAACTCCATCATCATCAACCGCGCCGACCGCATGGGCCTCTCCGAGCTCTATCAGCTGCGCGGCCGCGTCGGCCGTTCCAACCAGCGCGCTTACGCCTACTTGCTGGTCCCGCCCGAAGGCGCGCTTTCGGGCATCGCGCGCCAGCGCCTGGCCGCGCTGCAGGAGTTCAGCGATCTGGGCGCCGGATTCCGCATTGCCGCGCTCGATCTGGAACTGCGCGGCGCGGGAAACCTGCTGGGCGGCGAGCAGCACGGCCATATCGAAGCCGTCGGGTTCGACCTGTATTGCCAGATGATGGAGCGCGCCGTCGCCGAGCGCAAGGGAGAGGCGGTGGTGGCCGAGCGCCGGGCGACTCTGAATCTCGGGCAGGACATTCGCATCCCGCCCGAGTACATCGAAAGCGAGAATCTGCGCTTGCGTATCTATAAACGCATCGCCGGCGTGACCTCGGAAGCAGGGCGCGATGAAGTCCGCCGCGAACTCGAAGACCGCTTTGGGCCGCCGCCTCCCGCAGTCCTGAACCTGCTGAATTATGCGGTGCTCAAGGCCCTGGCCGAAAAACTACTGGTCGCGTCGGTGGACCGCCGCGGCGATCAGATCGGGGTCAAGTTTTACGACGATACGCCGCTGGGTCCCGAGCGGGTGGTGAAGTTGATCCGCAAGCGCCGCGATCTGCGGCTCGACCCGGCGGGGGTGCTCTGGCTGGGGGCGAAGGGGACGCAGGGCGGGGCGATGGAGGCGGTGAGAAACGTGTTGCTGCAACTACAAGCGTAGCGTTAAAATTCCCATGGGGATACCGTCATGAAAAAACAAACTGTTGTCCGTCTTTTCTGCCTCGCTGCCTCCGCCGTGCTCCTGTCGGCCCCGGTGCCCCTGGCGGCCCAGTCCAAGCCAGCAGCCCAGTCCAAGGCCGTGGTGGTCGAAGAGATCATCGCCCGCGTCAACAATGAAATCATCACCCTGTCCGAATATCAGAAGGCCGCGCAGAGCCTGATGCAGGAAGTCCAGCAGGACTGCCCCAACTGTTCGCAGGACCGCATTCAGGAAGAATTGAAGACGCGGCAGAAGAACCTGCTGCGCGACATGATCGACCGCCAGTTGCTGGTGGAGCGCGCCAAGGATATGAGCCTCAGCGTCGAGAGCGACGTCATCAAGCGGCTCGACGACGTCCGCAAGGAAAATAAGCTGGGCTCCCTGGAGGAGCTGGAAAAGGCCGTGGAAGCGCAGGGCATCGGCTGGGAGGACTACAAGAGCCAGATTCGCAACAGCATGCTGACGCAGGAAGTGATCCGCCGCGAAGTGGGCGGGCGCATGGAAATCGGGTCGGACGAGGTGAAGAAATACTACGAGGCGCACAAGGATGAGTTCGTCCGGAAGGAAGGTGTCGAACTGGCGGAAATCTTCCTGAGCACCGAGGGCAAGAGCCCTCAGGAAGTTGACGCCGTGCGCACCAAGGCGGAGGACCTGCAGAAGCGTGTGGCCCAGGGTGAGGATTTCACCGCCATCGCCAAGCGCTACTCCGAAGGCTCGACGGCGGCCGACGGCGGCGGCCTCGGCAACTTCGAGCGCGGCCAGCTGGCTAAGCCGCTGGAAGACGCCGTCTTCGGCATCGAGAAGGGCCAGGTCACCGGCGTCATCCAGACCAAGACGGGCTTCGAAATCCTGAAGCTTCTGGAGCATTACCAGGCAGGCTTGCAGCCGCTGGAAAAGGTCGAAGGGGAAATCAGCAACGAAATCTACCGGCAGAGAATGGAGCCGGCCATGCGCGATTATCTGGCCCAGTTGCGCGAGGAAAGTTACGTCACGGTCAAGCCGGGCTATACCGACAGCGCGGCGATCGCCGGCGCCACGGCCATTCAGGAAGTGGCTCCCACCCCGGACGCGCCCAACAAGAAGGGTACCAAGAAGAAGCTGCCGTTGCCGAAGGGCCGCGGCGCGTGAAGAGCCAGTACATCTCCGGTCTTGCCGACGGCCAATCCGTCGCCTCCCTGTTTCTGGTGCGCGAGAAGGAAGTGCGGACCTCGCCACGCACCGGCACTTCCTGGCTGCAGCTCGAGTTCGCCGACCGCACGGGAACCATCTCCGGAAAAATGTGGGAGAACTTCGCCGCCTCCGCCGCCACCTTCGAGCGCGACGATATCGTCCAGGTGCGCGGCCGCGTGAAGCTGTACAACGGCCGGAAGGAAATGACCGTCGAGCAGATTCTCCCGGCCGTGGAAAGCGAATGCGACCTGGCCGACTTTCTGGCGCACACCAAATACGACGTCGAGAAAATGTATGCCGACGTCCGCGCGGCCGTGGCGGCCATGAAGAATCCCTGGCTGCGCCAGCTCCTCACCGCCGTCGTGGATGATCCGGCCATCGCGCCGCGCCTGAAGCGCGCGCCCGCCGCCATGACCATGCACCACGCCTACGCCGGCGGGCTGCTCGAGCACGTCGCCAGCCTGATCGGCCTGGCGGCCAAGGTCTCGGCGCATTATCCCGAACTCGATCCCGACCTGCTTCTGGCGGGCATCATCCTGCACGACATCGGGAAGATCGACGAGCTGCGCTATACCCGGGGAATCGACTATTCGACCGAGGGGCGCCTGCTCGGCCACATCATGATGGGCGCGGCGCTGGCGCGCGACAAGATCAAGGCCATTTCCGGATTTCCCGCGCCGCTGGCCGTGCTGGTCGAGCATCTGATCCTGAGCCATCACGGCTCGCACGAGTTTGGTTCGCCCGCGCTGCCGCAGTGCAGCGAGGCCGTGGCCCTGCATTTCATCGACGATCTGGATTCGAAAATGGCGGCCATGCGCGCCACCCTGGAGCAGGCCGCCGCCGGGTCTGGAGACGAACTCTGGACCGACCGCAATCCGTCGCTCCGGCGCTCGCTGCTCCGCGCCGATCTTTTCCTGGCAGACGCGAAAGAGGCTCCTGCGGCGGAGAAGGGCCGCGGCAAGACTCCGGATGCGGCACGGAAGGCCGGCCGATGAAACATTCGCTCCTGGATCTTGCGCCGCTCGAACTGGATTGCATGAACACGCTCTGGCCTCTGGGAGAAGCCACGGTCCGCGAGATTCGCGACGGTCTGGCCGCCCGCCGCGCCCGCGCCTACACCACCATCATGACCATCATGGACCGGCTCGCGCGCAAAGGCGTGGTCGAGCGCCGCAAAGCCGGCCGCGCCTACGTCTACCGCCCGCTGCTCACCGCCGAAGAAGCGCGCGCCCAGGCGCTGGCGCAGGTGGTCGAGAGTTTTTTTGGCGGCTCGAAGGAAGCCTTGCTGCTGCATCTGGGAAACGGCACGACCTCCGGCGCCGCCCCGGGCAGCGAATCGCGCGCGGAGCTCGCAAGCGCGGCCCTGTCGCGCATCTCCTGACCCCATGTTTCCCGCCGAACTCACAATCCGAAACCTGCGCATTCGCCCGGCGACGATTCTCGCTCCCATGGCCGGCGTCACCGACACGGTGTTCCGCCGCGTGATTCGTTCGCTCGGCCCCTGCGGCCTCATCATGACGGAATTCACCAGCGCCGAAGGACTCACCCGCAAGGCGGCGCGCACCCTCCGGTATCTCTACTTCGACGAGGACGAGCGCCCCATCGCCGCCCAGATTTTCGGCGCCGATCCTGGCGTGATGGCCCGGGCCGCGGCGCTTACCGAGGATCTGGGTTTCGATCAGGTGGACATCAATCTCGGCTGCCCGGTGAAGAAGGTTGTCGCCTGCGGCGGCTCGGGACTTCTGCGCGATCTGCCGCACCTCGAAAAGATTCTCCGTGCGGTGCGCGCGGCGGTGCGCATCCCGCTGACCATCAAGATCCGCGCGGGCTGGGACGAAAACAACATTGTCGCGGTGGACGTGGCGCGCATGGCCGAACAGATCGGCGTCGAAGCCATCGCCGTTCATCCGCGCACCCGCATGCAGGGCTACGCCGGATTGGCGGACTGGCGCATTATCCGCGAGGTGAAGCAGGCCGTGGGAATTCCGGTGATCGGCAACGGCGACATCCGCGCGCCGGAAGATGCCGTGCGCATGATCGCGGAGACCGGCTGCGACGCGGTGATGATCGGCCGCGCGGCCTCCTCGAATCCCTGGATCTTCCGGCAGATCGCCGACTACGTCGCCACCGGCGCCTACCAGCATCCCAGCGAGGCCGATCGCTACCGCCTGCTTTCGGGATACTTCCGCAGCCTGCTCGACGCCGAGATGCCCGACGCCATCGGCAAGATGAAGCAGTTTGCCACGCTGTTCACCCACGGCGTCCGCCACGGCGCCGAAATGCGTCATGCAATCCACCACTCGCATAGCAGCACGGAAATTATCGAGTGTGTCGAAACCTTCTTCGCCCGCACCGTCGCTTCCCCCGCCGATTAGTCCGCTGGCGGGAAGAGAGCAGATTTTTAGGGGGTCGGAGCTTAGTCGCATAAAGATCGCCTGCTCATCAGGGGTTTTGACCCCTGAGGCGCCGGTTTTGGCTTCTTCCGCAAGCCGGAAAGCTGCCGCGCTAGCGGGTGCACGAACTCCCGTCCCGCCCCAATAGCCCCTGGGCTACATGCTGCCTTCGTCGGCGGACGGGCCGTAAATCGCAGGCACGGGAATATCATTCTCCCGCAGGTAGACGGAGAGCTGGCCGCGGTGGTGGATCAAATGGTTCAGGGTCATGTGCCGCAGTACGGAGACGCGTGGCATGGCGAAGACCGTCTTCCCGCCGTTCTGCAGCGTCCACGTCTTCATCAGGTGCTCATCGCTGGCGCCGGCGATGGCGGCGCGCGCCGCGGCCACACTCTTATCGAACGCATCCAGCAGCTGCTGGCGCGAGGTCATTACGAACGGCGGCCGCGGGGCCGCGCCCGGAGGATGGAGATCGAACGCGTCGTTGTTCAGCGCGGCGACCACGAAGTTGGGGAGTTCGGCCAGATGTCCGGCCAGGCGGCCCATGGTCATCGACTTCACGTGGGGCTTCCAGTCGGTCTTGTTTTCGGGGACGCGCTCGAGCGTCCTGCGCGTGGTGGCCATTTCCTGGTCGAATTCCGGGAGCAATAGGTCTCGTAGTGCCATAAACACCTCCATGGATTGGTTTGCGGCTGCCCATCTTAACCCACCCGCGCCCGCGCTGGCACGCAAAGAAAAACCGGCAGGAAACGCCGGTGCGCACTGCCGGAAATATTCTCATGCCGATGGACTAGCGGAGGAAGGTGATCTCGAAGGGTTGAGAGAGGCTCACCGCGTGTAACCTGCCCAGGCTTGCGTCAGGCCACGGCTTCAGCGCGCCGTCTGCGTCCCGGACAATAGTCGGGACCGTGCCGCAATCGCGCAAATTTAATGCGGCTTTAGCCGCTGAGGGACGTAAATTCCATTGGCCCCGCAGGCTCCTCAGCCGCGGCCGTGCCCCGCCGAGCGCGTCAGCACGCGGATGCCTCCCGGGCCTTCCTGCACGGTGGTGGAGTTCAATCCCCGGGGCGGATGTCCTGCCGCCGAATTCCCGCCGCGCATCTGTTGCCAGGTTTTCACGATGCGGTGCACCACGGTGATGTTGGGGCCGATGGCCAGCAGCCACAGCGCCAGGGGCATGCGGTTCGACAGCGCTCCGACAATCATCAGCACCAGGCGCTCCGGCCGCTCCCAGAATCCCACTTCCTTCGTGGGCACCAGGGACTCCGCGCGCGCCTTGGCGTAGCTCACCATCACCGCGCCGGCCATGGCCGCGCCCGCCAGCACCGCGTAGAGGAAGCGGTTCACCCGCGCGTAGTACACCAGCAGTCCGAGGAACAGAATCAGGTCCGCGTAGCGGTCGAGGATGGAGTCGAGGAATCCGCCGAACAACGACACGCGCTTCTGCCGGCGCGCCACCGGCCCGTCGAGCAGATCACACAGGCCCGCCAGGATCATCATCCCGCCGCCGGCGGCGAAACGTCCCACGGCAAACAGCACTCCGGCCCACAGATTGGCCACCAGCGCGGCCCAGGTGATCACATTGGGGGGGATTCCCGTCGGGGCCAGAAGGGCCGCCAGACGGTCAAGAGGCCAGGAGAGGTACCGGCCAATGGTTCGCGTCAGCATGAACTCAGCATTGCTCCGCGATGCCTATTCCTCGTCGTAAATGGTCACCAGTCGGATGACTTCGTATTCCCGGATGCCCGCCGGCGTCGTCACCGTAACCTCATCGCCGACTTTTTTCCCCAGCAGCGCCCGGCCGATGGGAGAACTGGTGGAAATCAAACCCTTGGTGACGTCGGCCTCTTCCACGGTCACCAGTTTGTACTCGATTTCCGTGGACTTCGCAACCTCCAGCACCACAATGCGCGAGCCGTAGGCCGCGCGGTCCTTCGGCAGATTGCTCAGGTTGAGCATGGAGATGTCGGCCATGCGCTGGTGCAGCTGCCCGAGCCGCGCCGAGACGTACGACTGTCTCTCCTTGGCGTACTTGAACTCGGCGTTTTCCGTGAGGTCGCCGTGGGCGCGCGCCTTCTTCAACTCCTGCGGGAGTTCGCTGTGGAGTTCGTGCTCGAGGGACGCGATTTCGTCCTTCAGCTTCTTTTTGATCTTCTCGGTAAGGTCGGTCATGTTCGGATGGAGGCGCCCGCGAGGCCCGGTGCGTCCGGATCCCCCCGGACGATTCCCGCGCTTACCTGCGGATTATAAGGGATTTGCCGCCCCCCAGCAAATACCCCTAGAGTAGCGTGCTGCGGATGACGCTGGCGAGTGTGCGCCCCGCTCGCAATCCGCTGTAGGGGCGCTGCTTGCTGCGCCCTGCCCGGCCACAAGATTTGCGACCTGTTTCCGGGACACCACACTAGCTGCTACGCACACTCCTCATGCCTGGGGCCACACTCCCACTCTGCCGTTACTTCCCGCGCAAGCCTGCTACAAAACTCTGAACACCGAGAATGCCAAATATCACCACCATTGAGAGCACGATGTTAATAGGAGTCAACAACTGCGACACTGCCTCCAAGAAGAGGCGATCAAGAAGCCAGACAATGCTCACCCCTTCTCTCCATCTCGCCTCGTACCACGATATGGGGCCCTCCCCCGGCTCCAGGTGCATCCACCGAGACACCATCTGGAACACGACGAAGCCAACGAACCATCCAAGTATTAGCCACCCTCTCGACGTACCCGAGGTAAATCGACGTTTTCGTGTTTGCGGCATGGCGCGAGCCTAATTTCTCTTCTCTCTCAACACAAGGCGATTGTCGCGGGCGAATCTGCGATAGTCCTTGAATTGGAATGTTTCCCACTCGTGTGGAATGGTTGTTAGTTCACGCAAAGAACCTCGTAGGCCCGGCTTGCTTTGCAAAATCGCGTTAATGTATAGAGTTCTTTGTTCCCATGCGAGAAAATCGGCTGCCTGAAACGGGGTAACTGGAAAATCTAGGGGGTTTTGCGGATCAGGTATCTTGGGCGCATCCTCACAGGCATACCCACGCCTGTCCATCCAGTTCTTCAAGATTTCCCAGTTCTTCTCGCCTCTTTCGAAATAGAATTTTATCGGTTCGGTCGGTCGTCGTTCATTCCTCCACCTAAATGCCTTCTCGACACATGTGCCACCGCAGATCAAAAGGGGAACGATTCCTCTCTCCTTCATCACGAACAGCTCATTGCCTCTGTTGTAGAGTTTGACGGATATCGAAATCGCGAAGCTGCGCCGAACATGGGTGCGCGTGACACGGATAAGTTGCCTAAGAAAATCAGCTTGCTTTCGATCTTTCCCCTTCCAGCTTTGAACAAATTCGCTCATGCGAAAATAATCCACACCATTATGCTTGAGCAGCTTGTTCCACTTCTGGTCAAACTTACTCCATTCATCGACTGTAGAAATATATCCGGCGACACAAAAAACTCCATTACTATCTGCGATGTGACCACTGCCATCGAAATAACAGGTCAGCATAACAATCCGGCACTGCTTGAGATCCCGACCAAACCAGCGCGATCTCGCATCACGCAGAATGCGTGAGTATCTGGCGGGAGTCATTCAACACCCCCGCCATGCTCATCCTGACCTTTCCGTATGGATGAGCCAAGTAAATTATTGCCCAAATTAGGACACTACCGGCACCTGGTTTGCCGCCTCGATCGTCGCTCCCGGAGCTGCTGTTTACTCCGATTGCCGCGCCCGTTGCTCGAGGGCGGCCGGGCGGCGTGTTTCCCTGTACAATGGCGCAATAGGCTGCCCCCAGCGGGTGCGGAGAACACGCGTGGATCTCGAACTCACCGAAGAGCAGAAGCTGCTGCAACGCAACGTCCGGGAGTTTGCCGAGGCGGAAGTGAAGCCCGTCGCCAAGGAACTCGACGAGACGGGCCGCTACCCGCGCGACATCCTGCAAAAGGCCGCCGCCCTGGGATTGACCGGGATCACCGTTTCCGAGCGCTACGGCGGCGCGGGCATGGACCACATCTGCTACGCGATCGCCATCGAGGAGATCGCCCGCGCCTGCGCCTCCACGGCCGTGATTCTCTCCGTGCAGAACTCCCTGTATTGCGCCGCGCTCGAGCATTTCGGCACCGAGGAGCAGAAGCAGAAGTTCCTCGTACCGTTCGCGCGCGGCGACAAGAATCGGTTCCTACGCGCTCACCGAGCCGCAGGCGGGATCAAACGCCGCGGCGCTCACGACCAAGGCGGTGCGGCGCGGCGACCGCTACGTCGTCAACGGAACGAAGGCCTGGATCACGAGCGGCGGCGTGGCGGACGCGGCGGTGGTGTTCGTCAACACGCAGCCGGAAAAGGGCGAGAAGGGAATCACGGCGCTGGTGATCGAAAAGGGCACGCCGGGGTTCGCCGCCGGGAAAGAAGAGAAGAAGCTGGGCATCAACGCCACGGCCTGCTGCGAACTCGTGTTCGCGGATTGCGAAGTTCCCGCGGCCAACCGCCTCGGCAACGAAGGGGAAGGCTACAAGGTCGCGCTCGCCACGCTCGATGGCGGCCGCATCGGCATCGCGTCGCAGGCCATCGGGATCGCGCAGGGCGCGTTTGACGCGGCGCTGGCCTACGCCCGCGCGCGCCAGGCGTTTGGCCGGCCCATCGCGGAATTTCAGGCCATCCAGTTCATGCTGTCCGACATGGCCACGGAAATCGACGCGGCGCGGCTGCTGGCGCGGCGCGCGGCCTGGAAACAGGATTCGGGCGCGCGCTTCTCGATGGAAGCCGCCATGGCCAAACTCTTCGCCAGCGAGATGGCCACGCGCGTGGCGCACCACGCCATTCAGATTCACGGCGCCAACGGCTACAGCCGCGAATATCCCGTCGAGCGCGCCTACCGCGACGCGCGCGTCACCGAAATCTACGAAGGCACCAGCGAAATCCAGCGCCTGATCATCGCGTCGTGGGCGCTGAAGGGCTGATGGTATCCACAGATGAACACAGATCAACACAGATAGACCCAGGCCCGGCGCAATTCGTAATCCGTGATCTGCAATCTATGATCTGTAATCTCCAATCTCCAATCTCTAATCTGTGTTCACCTGTGTTTATCTGTGGATTCCTCCCGGTGTATCCTTCTGGCGTGCTCTTGCTCGACAGCGGACAGCAATTCGACGCGGCGCGCGACGAGGAATGTTTCGCGGCGCTGCCTTCTCGTCCGGGCGTCGTGCTGATTGAAATGACCGCAGCCGCCGCCGAGCCTTACCTCGCGCGGACGGCCGACATCCGGCGCGCCGCCGAACGCCTGCTGCGCGCGCCCGAGGCGGCGTCGAAACGCCTGAATCTGCGCGCGGTGGCCGCGCGCATCCGCTATCGCGCCACCGGCTCGAAATTCGAGCAGTCGCTCGCGCTCTACCACCACGCCCGGCAAGTTTTGCCGGGACGCTATCGCGCGCTGCTGCGTTTGCGTCCGCCCGTGGTGTTGAAGGTGAATCTGT
>CAWBTO010000003.1:0-307418 GCA_963791705.1 Terriglobia bacterium
TGGTCCCTTGCTATCGAAGAACAATTCTACCTTGCATGGCCGTTCCTGGTACTGACGCTGGCGCGGCGACGTCTCATGGCTCTTTGCTGTGGTCTGATGGCGTTAGGATTGGTTTTGCGGGTTGTAACATATAGCTTTCACCTTACCGTTGCCACCTACACATGGACCATTTGCCGGATGGACTCCCTTGCCATCGGGGCCATGGTGGCCCTTTGCGCACGAAATCCCCGTGATTGGAAAACAGTTGTGAAGTGGGCGCCGCTTCTAGTGCTCGCCTCGCTCTGTGCAATAGTTGTATTACGAGTTCTTAATCCACGAAGTGCGGCTGGTCCCGGCGTCTCCCCAACCTTCCCTGTGGATACGCTCGGGGTCAGTCTCCTGGGAATATTCTTCGGTGGATGTCTGGCAATGGCAGTTGGCTTGCGCCAAGAAAGTGTTATGCATCGATTCCTTGGTTCGCCATTTCTGCGGTTCTTTGGAAAATACAGCTATTGCCTCTATGTCTGCCACGTGCCACTCATCGCTTTCATTGCAAAAGCTGGACTTAACAGCAATAGCCTAACGAAACTATTGCAGAATAGATTCCTGGCGGTTGTTGTCGTGAACGGCATTGCTTTTGCTGCGACAATTGCGATCGCCTTCGCGAGCTGGCATCTCTTCGAGAAGCAGTGGTTGAAACTGAAGGACCTTCCATTTCTTCGGCGCGAGGACGGACCCACCGAGGGAGTAACGTGAACTTAGCGGGAGCGGAGCTGGTACCATAGTACTACGACAAATGAACCGACCGGTTCATTGCAGGGAATCCGGGGTTGCCCGTAATATTAGATTGCGGGCGTAGTTCAATGGCAGAATTGAGGCTTTCCAAGCCCCAGGTAAGGGTTCGATTCCCTTCGCCCGCTCCATTCTTAATCAGCTGCCCGCAATTGTGAGCTGAACCCCGTGCCCACCTGGGCTTCTTTGTCGAGCGCCGAATGTATTAATATACTTGCGACGTTTTGTAGTGTGATTCGCTTCAGTTGCGAACTGTGATTCGCGGAGATAGGCAATTGCCAGACGCGCGATTTAGCATTGTGGTTGCTTGTTACAACCAAGAGGGCTTCGTAAGGCAGAGCCGTTGAATCTGCCTTAGGCCAACGGTATCCGAGCAAGGAAATTATCGTTGTGGATGATTGCTCTAGCGACGGCACTGCGGACGTTCTAAACACTTTTGGTGAGTCCATCATTTTGGCGAGACTCCCTGTGAATCGTGGAGCGGTTGCGGCACGTAACCATGGTGCATCTCTGGCAAGTGGAGATTACTTGGTTTTCTTGGATGGTGATGACGTCCTGATGCCCTGGGCTCTTGAGGTCTATGACCGCCTTATAACTGCCCGCTGCCCCCAAGTTTATTTTTGGCCGATCCGTTATCTTTCATGGAGAGGTTCCCGAGGTGAAGACGGCTGATCTTCCGCGCGACATTCAGTTCGTCGAGTACACGAACTTCTTTGCCAAGGACAGGCCTTGTGTTTTTAATACAAGTACTCTGGTCGTTGATCGTTCCACATTCTGGTCCGCAGGCGGCTGGTCGCCAGGTATTTTCTATCAGGATATACAGGATCTGGTAACTAAGCTGGGGGTATCGGGGAAGATGATTCTTGTGCTTGCGCCAGATACCGTATGGTACAGGATGCATTTGACGAATGCGGTTAATAAGGTCTCGCCCTTTGTTGAGGGGATCTATGTGTTATTGGGAAAGGCGAGAGCCGGCTTATATCCCGGCGGACGAGAACACTGGATTGAAAGGTCAGCCTGGTTTGGGGGGCTGATCTTTTATTGGACGAAGACAGCGATGCGTGCCGGGCTCTATCGGGATGGATTGCTTCTGTTGGTCTCCGGGTGGTGGATGATTCTTCTTGCGATCATTCGGAGGGGCACGGCATGGTTGGTGGGAAGAAAGCCCGTAGAAACCTTATCATTGGAACACGATTAGCCGGCGAGGGCTTTGGGGGCAGTCCCGTTCCCCCCATGGGAGCGGGTTGAAGACCTATGGCGGCGTACCGCCGAGCAATATTCCTGACGTCCCCTAGTGGGGGTTATGTGCCCAGATGGAACCGTTTAACGCCGAGGCTATGAGAAAGACGAAATGGACGTGAGCTGCTCCTTGGAGACATTCTGATATGAGTACGATGCACTGGTTATCGCCTGACGAGCAGGGTGAGTGGGATGCCTTTGTCAGTCGCCATCCGCTGGGACTCGTCTATCACCTCTCATCGTGGCAAAAGGTGCTCGAAAGTGCATTTGGGCACATCCGCGGACAATTCCTTGTCTTGAGGGATGGAAGCGGACGGATACAGGCGGGCGTGCCCGTATATACGGGTCACCAGCTGGTTATTGAGAAACAGGACTCGTCAGCGTGCCTTTTGCAACGATGTGCGATCCGCTTATCTCGACGAAGGAAGAGTTCAGCTTGCTGTGGCCGGCAATTGAGGACGCGTGCAAGAAACACGGGAGTCAGAGGATCGAGATTCGTACCAGACACATAGGCACACACTGCATACCCCCACGTCTTAACGGCCAGCGCAAGATACAAGCACCACTACCTGCCGCTAGGTGAGAATACCGATGTGCTGTTCCGCAGTTTTCACCAGTCTTGCGTGCGCCGACGGGTGGAGAAGGCCAGGCGTGCAGGTGTCATCGTTGAAGAGCGGCAGGATGAGGAAAGCTTGCGTGTGCTTCATGCCTTCCTGGTTGCAACGCGGCGGAGGCGCTCGCTTCCGCCGATGCCGTTTGCCTTCTTCCAGGCGATGTATCGCAGCCTGAGTCCGGACCACGCCGCATTGTACGTCGCAGTGCATGCGGGCAAGCCGGTCGGGGGACTCCTGGCCTTGAAGTTCAAGGACCTATGGACCATGGAGTATAACGGCGATGCGGACGACGCGCCCGCTGGCACCAATCAGCTTCTTTGTTGGGAGACGATCCAGCGCGCCAAGAGTAGTGGCGCCACATGCTTCAGCTTCGGCCGCACGTCGCTCGATAACGCGAGTTTGCTTGAATACAAGGGGCGGTGGGCTACCGTTGAGGAGGACTTGACCGACTTCGTTAGTCTTCCGGGTTCCACGGGCAACACAAGGCGAAGAATCTCCTAAAGCGGTCAGCATAGCCCTTCAAGCGGCTGCGAAGCGAGTCCTACGATACGCTCCCGCCCCAATTCAAAAATCGATCGGCGACTTCTGTTACCGTCATTTGGGATAGGTTGAAAGGAAAGCGGCCTGCGGGCTGGTTAAGGCACCGGTGCAGAGACTAGAAGTCACTCTTCCCGGCGCTCTAAAGATACACCCGAACAATTTCTCCGTACCTGGTATCACAGTCCATGGCTAGGATATGAAACACTTTCGTTTCTCTCGGACTAGACTCTCAACTCGGTCCCTTGCACACTCACCCCGTTCCAATTCTCTCCTGCGAGATTGCACTGCTGTTAACTTATCTCGCTGAGACCGGGCATATTTTTGGACCTAACGTTAGAAACTAAGATACTCTTAATGTTTTGGAGGGGCGATGCGAATTGGGTTTGTAGGATGTGGCTATACTGCCGACAACTATTTCGACAACCTGAAGCGATACCCTCATTTGGAGTTCGTGGCGGCAACTGACCACGATCAGCAACGTGCTTCCCAATTTTGTGCTTATCACTCGGTAACACGCAGTCCGAGTTTGGAAGCGTTGTTGGCCGACCCTAGCATCGAGATGATCGTCAATCTGACCAGTTCGAGCAGTCATTTTGAAGTGTCCAAGGCGTGTTTAGAGGCCGGGAAGCATTTGTATACCGAAAAGCCCCTGGCCACGACATTTCCAGAGGCCCAGGCATTAGTGGCGTTGGCGGCCGCTAAAGGTCTCTATTTGTCGTCAGCCCCGTGTAGTCTGTTGGGAGAGACGGCCCAGACACTGTGGAGAGCTTTGCGCAACGATGAAATAGGAATGCCTCGCGTCGTGTATGCGGAACTTGATGACGGTCCTTTTCATTTGGCGGAGCCGCATCTATGGCACTCTCCGTCGGGTGCTCCCTACGAATACAAAGAAGAGTTCAAGGTGGGCGTTACGGTGGAACATGCGGGGTATTATCTGAGTTGGTTTACGGCCTTCTTTGGGCCGGCCAAGACGATCACGGCTTTTTCGGCTTGTTTATGGCCTAACAAACAAATTACGCCCGAAGAGTCCCTGTACGCGACGACTCCTGACTTCACGGTTGCGTGCGTCACCTTTGAATCAGGAATGGTCGCTCGGTTGACTTGCAGCCTGGCTGGCCCCTTACAACCACGTTATGAGAATCGTAGGAGATACGGGAGTTCTGACGGTTGACGAATGTTGGAACTTTTCTGCCCCAGTGTATCTCGATAGATATTCCCAACTGAAGTTTCGGGCCGAGAGATACCCGATAACCAAGGCTTACCCATTCATAAAGCATTGGTTAGACCTCCGTCCTAGAACATATCCACCGGTGAAGAGATCTAGCTGGAAGAAGCGACAGGCTCGGTTTCGCATGGATTATGCACGAGGAATTGCAGATCTGGCGCGAGCGATTACCAAACAATGTCCGCCTCGACTGCCGCTTGATTACTGTTTGCATGTGACGGAAGTAACCTTAGCCATCCAGAATGCCACCCATGAGCCTTACCAAGTAACGACTACTTTTAAGCCTCTACAGCCTATGGATGACGCTGCACTGAAGGAAGTCATCCCCATAAACTGGTAGCGCTAGCTGCACGGCACCGAGCTTTACGAGCCTGAGATTGTCACCGGTTTACTTGAAAGCAGCGGCTCTGGGAGGGCTGCAGGTTACCCGACCTGGGCCTGTTGAGTGTCGGAAGGATATTTTTCGCGGCAGGTCTCGTAGAGAAGGAGATTGTGGATCTTGCGAACGATCTACTCATGCACTTCACACCGGTCTGGCGACTTCCGGAATGAGATCCGGCACCCCTTCGGGCCCAACCGCGAAGGAGTGCAAGCGGGAACCGGATCGTTCTAAGCCACCGGCCGGGCGCTGTACTTCGCGGCGATGGCTAGTCAGAGCGACCAGCCGATCACTTCCTTCATGATTTCATTGGTGCCGGCGTAGATGCGCTCGACGCGGCTATCGGCCCACATGCGGGCGATGGGGTACTCCGTCATGTAGCCGTAACCGCCGTGCAGCTGGACACATTCATCGAGGATGCGCCACTCACAGTCCGTGAGCCAGTATTTGGCCATGGCGGCCGTGACGGGATCGAGCTGGCCGGCGAGGAAGCGTTCGATGCAGTTGTCGAGGAAGACGCGCCCGACATGCGCTTCCGTCTTGCATTCGGCCAGCTTGAAGCGCGCATTCTGGAAATCAATCAGCGGCTTCCCGAAGGCCATGCGCTCCTTCACATACTTGGTGGTGATGGCGACGGCCTGTTCGGCTGTCGCGACGGCGCCCACGGCGACCGCTAGCCGCTCGAAGGGCAGTTGCTGCATCATCTGGGAGAACCCCTGGCCTTCCGCGGTACCCAACAGATTCGAAACTGGGACACGCACGGTGTCGAAGAAGAGCTCACAAGTGTCCTGGGCGTGCCGGCCCACTTTTTCGAGCGACCGGCCGACGCGGTAACCGGGAAGATCGGCCGCTTCGACGATGAGGAGCGACATCCCCTTGAGGCCAGGCGCTCGGGGATCGGTCTTTACGGCGAGGCAGAGGATGCCCGCCAGCGAGCCGTTGGTGATGAAAGTCTTGGAACCGTCAATCACATAGTGTTCGCCATCGCGGCGCGCGGTGGTCTTGATGCCCTGCAAGTCCGAGCCCGCAGCGGGTTCGGTCATGGCGACGGCGCCGACTAATTCCCCGCGCGCCATGCGGGGGAGCCACCTGCGTTTCTGTTCCTGGTTGCCGTAGGCGAGGATGTAGTGCGACGCGATGCTGTGGACACTGGAACCGAAGTTGATTCCTGCCTGGGCCAACTCCTCGATCACGACGGCTTCATGGCCGAACGTGCCCCCTGCTCCGCCGTACTCTTCGGGCACGTCCGTGAGCAGCATGCCGACACGGCCGGCGGCCATCCAGGCTTCGCGATCCGGCCGATGCTGCTGGCACCAGCGTGGGTGGTGCGGCGCGAATTCTTTCAGCAAGAATTGGCGAACGGTTTTGCGGAAGGTCCGCAGTTCGTCATTCATCCAGGAGGATTGATAAGTCACAGCCGCCATTGTAAAACAACCGGGCAGTTTCGCCCGGAATCCTTGCGATGGAATGTTCTATCGGGAACAGCTCGACCGCTCAATAAAGTGCCACGGCATGAGAGAGGCTTTCCTCCGGCCACCACGGCGGAGGGTCAGGTCGCACAAATCAGGGCCAGGGATGCAGGAAGAGTCCACTGGGTCACTCGCAAGGCGGGAGGCTCGTAGGCCACAGCACCAAGGTATCCGGCGGCCGGCGCCAGCGATTGCAGGCGCCAACGGTCCGGACGTTGTGAATCCCCCACCGTCTCCAGCGCATTCGTCTCCCGCAGCAGGGTGTCCGAAACGTCCACGTGTTTCACTCCCTGGCTGATTCCCTCCCCGTCCACCTTCAGGCACGCCTCCTTGCGAGTCCAGCAGGCATAGAACGCCTCGAGACGCCCTTCTTCCGGGAGGGCTGCCAGCGTGTGGATCTCCCGGAAGGAGAAAAACTGTTTCACAACCTGGTCCATGTCCGGGACGGGCTTCAGACGCTCGATATCCACACCCACCGGGCATGAGCGAGCGATGGCATAGAGAGCCAGATCGCCCGAATGGGAATGGCTGAAGTGTAGGGGCGCCGGCGGCAGACCGTCCTTCAGTTCCGGCTTCCCCAGCGGGCGAAAGTTGAATTCGATGTCGCGGGGATGCTGCTTCCGGTAACCGCTCAGGAGAATCCGCATTATCCCGTGGCGAAGGATGTAGGCGTCACGGTGCCTCGGAAAGTGAAACGCTCCGGCCTTGGTTCGCTCGGCCTCTGACAGCAGCGCTTCGAAGCGCGCTGTTTCGCCGCTGAAATCGCTCAGCGCGGCGCACCACAGGTGGAGGTCATCACTTCCCAGCGTAAGCGTTCCCCGCGGAGGCGGTGGGGGCCAATCCAGCTTCGGAACCGGGGCTGCTCGCTTCATCATCAGGCAAAATCGTGGGAGAGTTCGGCCAGTTCGGCCGGGGTGAGCGCGCGCGAGCCAAGAAAAGCACACCCTTCGGTTTTGCCGATCCAAACAACGGGAACGGGGATTAGTGCCAAGCTGATAGCTCTCTTCTTCCGACGAGTTCAGACAAGGTCGAAGCGATCGAGATTCATCACTTTGGTCCACGCCGCCACGAAGTCTTTCACAAACTTCTCCTTCGAATCCGCGCACGCATAGACCTCCGCGAGAGCGCGCAGCTCGGAGTTCGACCCAAAGATCAGGTCGACACGTGTACCGGTCCACTTGACCTTGTTTGTCTTCCGATCGCGTCCCTCGTACACGCCGCCAACGGACGGCTGCCATTGCGTGCCCATGTCGAGCAGGTTGACGAAGAAGTCGTTGGTCAGCGTCTCGGGCCGCTTGGTGAAGACGCCGTGTGTGGACTTCCCGGCATTTGCGCCTAGGACGCGCAGGCCACCGACGAGAACCGTCATCTCAGGCGCTGTCAGCGTCAAAAGTTGCGCCTTGTCGATTAGCAGCTCCTCCGCTGATACGCTGAACTCGGCCTTGAGGTAGTTGCGGAACCCGTCCGCGACCGGTTCGAGATACTCGAAGGACTCCACATCGGTCTGCGCTTGCGATGCGTCCGTGCGCCCCGGCGCGAAGGGCACTTTTACGTCGTGCCCGCCGGCCTTCGCGGCTTTCTCGATCGCCGCACAGCCGCCGAGGACGATCAGGTCCGCAAGCGAAACATTCTTTCCCTTCTTTCCCTTCTTTCCGTTGGACGGCGAGCCGTTGAACTTCTTTTGGATAGCCTCGAGGGTCCGCAACACCTTCGCCAGTTGCGCCGGATGGTTGACCTCCCAGTTCTTCTGGGGTTCCAGACGGATGCGCGCGCCGTTCGCTCCGCCGCGCTTGTCGGAGCCGCGGAAGCTTGCCGCCGAGGCCCAGGCGGTCCCGACCAGCTCCGAGATGGAATGTCCCGATCCGAGAATCTTGGCCTTGAGACCGGCGATGTCCTTCGCGTCGATCAGCTTGTGATCGACCGCCGGCACAGGGTCCTGCCAGATCAGCTCTTCTTTCGGGACCTCCGGGCCGAGATAGCGCGAACGCGGGCCCATGTCGCGGTGAGTGAGCTTGAACCACGCGCGGGCAAACGCGTCCGCGAATTGATCCGGATGCTCCAGGAAGCGCCGGGAGATCTTCTCGTAGGCCGGATCGATCCGCAAAGAGAGGTCCGTGACCAGCATCGTTGGCGCGTGGCGCTTCGACGGGTCGAAGGCATCCGGAATTGGCGTGTCGCCGCCTTTCGCTTGAAACTGATAGGCGCCGGCCGGGCTCTTGGTCAGCTCCCACTCGTAGCCGAACAAGTTTTCGAAGTAGTGGTTGCTCCACTTCGTTGGCGTTTGACTCCAGGTGACTTCCGGGCCGCCGGTGATCGCGTCTTTCCCTTTGCCCGTACCGTAACTGCTCTTCCAGCCGAGGCCCATCTCCTCAAGGGGCGCTGCCTCGGGCTCGGGGCCAACAAGCTTCGCATCGCCGGCGCCGTGGGCTTTGCCAAAGGTGTGACCACCCGCAATGAGCGCAACCGTCTCCTCATCATTCATGGCCATGCGCGCGAAGGTCTCGCGGATATCCTTCGCAGCAGCAAGCGGATCCGGCTTGCCGTTCGGCCCTTCCGGATTCACATAGATAAGACCCATCTGCACGGCGGCCAGCGGATTCTCAAGCTCCCGGTCGCCCGTGTAGCGCTTGTCGCCAAGCCAGATGTCCTCCTTGCCCCAGTACACGGCTTCGTCGGGCTCCCACACGTCGGGGCGCCCGCCGCCAAAGCCGAACGCCTTGAAGCCCATCGACTCGAGCGCGACATTGCCGGCGAGGATCATCAGGTCGGCCCAGGAGATCTTCCGGCCGTATTTCTGCTTAATCGGCCAAAGAAGCCGGCGCGCCTTGTCGAGGCTCGCGTTGTCCGGCCAGCTATTGAGCGGCGCAAAGCGCTGTTGGCCGGCGCCGGCGCCGCCGCGTCCATCGCCGATGCGGTACGTGCCGGCACTGTGCCACGCCATGCGAATGAAGAGCCCCCCGTAGTGGCCGAAATCCGCCGGCCACCAGTCTTGGCTGTCCGTCATCAGTGCGTGGAGGTCCTTCTTCAGGGCTTTGAAGTCGAGCCTCTTGAACTCTTCGGCGTAGTTGAAGGCCTTGCCCATCGGATCGGACTGGGCCGAGTTCTGGCGGAGAATCCTGAGGTTCAGCTGCTTCGGCCACCAGTCGCTGTTCGACCTCATTCCAACATTCGTGGTCCCGTGCATGACCGGGCACTTGGCTTCGGTTGACATGGTTTGTTCCTTCCTTCTTTCCATTAGTAGAGAATTTAGTCAAAAGAACTGTGGCGAACTGCGAACCCATCTTGGCTTCCCCATTCGCGCCATCGCTGGCGGTCGGGCTCGCTGACGCGCGCCACTCATCCGGCATCCAGACGCCTTCGAAACCTAACGGGAAGCGCGGCGCGGCGCGCTGCAAGCCTCGCAGACGCCACGCAAAACAAGTTCGTACTCCCGCACCTGGCGCCGTCCGACTTCGCGGCGGCGCGGCACACCTTTCAGACTGAACCAGGCGATGTCCTCGAGCTTTCCGCAGCGGTCACACAGGAAGTGGTGGTGGCTCCCGATGTGGGCGCCGAAACGCGAGGAGCGCCCTTCCTGAATGAACTCGCGCACCAGCCCGGCGTCAATCAGAACCCGCAGGCTATTATAGATCGTGGCCCGCGAGGCGCGCGGATCGGAGCGATTGACGTCGCGGAACATCTCTTCCGCGGTCGGATGGCCCGGATGGTTCACCAGGAGGTCGAGCACGGCGAAGCGCTGCGGCGTGCAGCGCAGGCCGCGTTCGCGGAAGAACTGCTGGATGCCGGCTTTGGGTACGGATGCCACGCCATTTAAACTAGCACTAACTTTAGACTGAGTCAAGGATATAGCAAGCCGCGCCTCGCGCGCCCGATTCCGGGGACCGGTCCAATGAGCAGGCACGCCGGCTCGCTTCAGTGACATCGCGAGCATGCAAGTCTTGATACGATAGCGGGACGCAGTTCTCGGCCAGGCTCCGCGCGCACGTTTAGAGGGGCGCAGAGACGCCGGGCAAGGAGACCCGCATGCGTTCCGGCGGGGCGAGTTTGCGATGGATCGAGCGAACATTGTCATCATCGGCGGGGGCGTGGTGGGATGCGCCGTGGCGCGAGCGGTTTCCACCCGCTGGAGCGACGTGTTTTCTGCTGGAAGCGCTTCCCCGGCTGGGGATGGGCGCCAGTTCGCGCAACAGCGGCGTGATCCATGCGGGCCTGTATTATCCGCCGGGATCGCTGAAGGCGCGGCACTGCCTGCGCGGAAATCCTCTGACGTACGAATTCTGCGCGGCTCATGGCATCTCTCACCGCCGGACGGGCAAGCTGGTGGTCGCAACTTCCCCGGCGGAAGCAGGCGCGCTCGAAGCGCTGCATCGGAATGCCGTGGCCAACGGGGTCGAAGGACTGCGCATGGTGGACCGCGCCCGCATTCGCGCGCTAGAACCCCATGCGGAGGGCTTTCAGGCGATCGAGGTTCCTTCGACGGGAATCGTCGCCGCCGAGGAGCTTGTGAAAGCCTACGCGCGGATTGCGACGGAGCAGGGCGCGCACATTGTCACGCAGGCTCGGGTCGAGCGGCTGGAGCCGCTGCGCGACGCCATTCGCGTGGTGAGCACGGCGGGAGAAATCGAGACGAAGTGCCTGGTGAACAGCGCCGGGCTGTTTGCCGATGAAGTGGCGGCCCTGCTCGGTTCGAGCATGGCCCGGCACCGGATCTATCCGGTGCGCGGGGAATATTGTGAACTGGTGCGCGGCAAGCAGGACTGGGTCCGCGGCCTCGTTTACCCCCTCCCTCACACGGATGGGAAGAGCATCGGCGTGCACTTCACCAAGACGGTGTGGGGCAGCGTCCTGCTAGGCCCCACGGCACGCTACATCGACGACAAGAACAACTACGAGCGCGACCGCTACCCGGTCGAGGATTTCGTGCCCGAGGCCAAGCTGCTTCTGCCCGGCATCGAAGCTTCCGACCTGGTTCTCGCGCACTCCGGCATTCGCGCCAAGCTGACTCCTCCCGGGGGCGGCCTCGGCGACTTCATCATCGAACGCGACCCGGAATTTCCCCGCGTGGTGCAGCTCATCGGCATCGAGTCGCCCGGCCTGACCTCCGCGCCCTCGATCGCGGAGCAGGTGAGCGCGCTCGCCGGCGAAATCCTGGCATAGCACATGTGCCCCGGCCCGGATGTACCGGTTTGACTCCCGGCCCGCACGCGACTATTCTTAGGAAGTGATGTTCGCCGCATTTTATTAGCGCTGCCCCTCCGTCCCCTCCGGGACGCCGCCAAAACGCGTTTCCCTGTTTTCCGATTTCTCTTTTCTGATTTCCATTGGACTGGTGCAAGGCCATGGCCAAACTGACGCTTTTTGAAAAACTCAATCAGATCGAATCCCGCTACGACGAGATCACGCGCGAGCTTTCCTCGCCGGAGGTCCACGACGATTCGGCGCGCTACCAGAAGCTCGCCAAAACGCACGCCGATCTGGGCGAAATCGTGGCCAAGTACCGGGAATGGAAGGAAATCGACAAGGGCCTGCAGGGCGCCAAACAGTTGATCGCCGAGTCCAGCGACGCTGAGATGAAGGAAATGGCGTACGAGGAGGAGCGCACGCTGGAAGCGCGCCGCGAGACGGTCGAGCGCGAACTCAAGGTCCTGCTGATTCCCAAGGATCCCAACGACGAAAAGAACGTCATCGTCGAAATCCGCGCCGGCACGGGCGGCGACGAAGCATCGCTGTTTGCCGGGGAGCTTTTCCGAATGTACTCGCGCTACGCCGAATCGCAGGGCTGGCGCGTGGAGGTGCTGGAAAGCTCGCCTTCCGAGATCGGCGGCATGAAAGTCGTCGTGGCCGCGATTCAGGGCCGCAAGGTCTATTCCAAGCTGAAGTACGAAAGTGGCGTGCACCGCGTGCAGCGCGTGCCCGCCACCGAACAGCAGGGCCGCATCCACACTTCCGCCGCCACGGTGGCCGTGCTTCCCGAGGCGGACGAAATCGACATCAAGATCGAGGCCAAGGACCTGCGCATCGACACGTTCTGCTCGTCGGGCCCCGGCGGGCAGTCGGTCAACACGACCTATTCGGCGGTGCGCATCACGCACATCCCCAGCGGGCTGGTGGTCTCGCAGCAAGATGAGAAGTCGCAGATCAAGAATCGCGCCAAGGCCATGCGCGTGCTCCGCGCGCGGCTCTACGAGGCCGAGCAGGCCAAGCAGCACGAAGCCATCGCCGCCGAGCGCCGCGGCCAGATCAAGACCGGCGACCGCTCCGAAAAGATTCGCACGTACAACTTCCCGCAAAGCCGCGTCACCGACCACCGCATCAACTTCACGGTCCACCAGCTTCCCGAGGTGATGGACGGTAAGCTGGCGCCGCTGGTCGACGCGCTGGTCACCCATTTCGAATCCGAGCGCCTGCAGCAGGAGCTGGTCGAGGCGTAATGATGGGTTTTGGCGGCGATGACAGCGCCATTCGGCGCGAAGAATCGTTCCCCGACTCGGGGCCCGCCCGCGCGACCGGTTCCCACGAGATGGATATCCGCGCGGCTCTGAAAGAAGGGATGGCCCGGCTCCGCGCGGCGCAGGTCGCGTCGCACACGCTCGCCGCCGAACTCCTGCTGCTGCACATATTGGGGCGCGACCGCGCATGGCTCTATGCGCACCCCGAGGAGCGCATCGAACCCGAGGCCGCGGAAAAATACTTTGCGCTCATCGCGCGCCGCGCGGCGGGCGAGCCCACGCAATACCTCACCGGCAAGCAGGAATTCTGGGGGCTGGAATTCGAGGTCACTCCGGCGGTGCTGATTCCGCGTCCGGAGACCGAGCACGTGGTCGAAGTCGCGCTCGAACGCCTGGGGCCGCGCGGCATCAAGCTTCGCCTCGACACGGGAGAGCCCAGCGCGCCGCTGCGCGTCGCCGACGTGGGCACAGGTTCAGGCTGCCTGGCTGTTGCGCTGGCGCACGAACTTCCGCACGCCACAGTTTTCGCCACCGACATTTCCGCGGCCGCTCTTGAAGTCGCCCGGCGCAACGCCGCGCGCCACGGCGTCGCCGACCGCATCCATTTCGTCCGAGAGCGACTTGCTGGAGGCTCTGCTTGTCTCGCCCCTCGCCCTCGTCCACTCACCCTTGCCTTTCGATCTGATCGTCAGCAACCCTCCCTACGTGGCGCGCAACGAAGCCGACACGCTCCCCCGCGAAGTCCGCGAACATGAGCCGGAAACCGCGCTGTTCGGCGGGCCCACGGGGCTGGAAATCTACGCGCGGCTGATCGAACAGGCGGGCGCGCTGCTGCGGCCTGGAGGGATTCTCGTCGTGGAGCTTGGCTACAATGCCGCCGATGACGTCCGGTCGATCGTGCAGGCGCAGCGCGCCTGGGTGAATACCAGCATCACCAACGATCTGGCGGGCATCCCCCGCGTGCTCGCCACCGAACGCGCCTGAACGCCCCGGCCGAACCGGCCCCCTCTTCATCCCCACGGAAATAGTTCTCCGTCCACCGCACGTCCAACTTCCCACCTGCCTGCTTTAGGCTCATAATCGCGCCATGGACGCGCGCCAACTGGCCGAGCAAATCTGCCGCACGCTCCGAGGATCGGGCCACCAAGCCTATCTGGTCGGCGGATGCGTGCGCGATCTTCTGCTGGGGCGCGCGCCGGCCGATTACGACGTGGCCACCGACGCGACGCCGGATCGCGTGCAAGAGCTGTTTCCGCGCAGCCTGGCCGTCGGCGCGCAATTCGGCGTCATTCTCGTGGCCGAGGATTCCGAGGCCGGAGAGGCCGCGCAGGTGGAAGTGGCCACGTTTCGCTCCGATCTCGGCTATTCCGACGGCCGCCATCCGGATCGCGTGGTGTACACGGCTTCGGCAGCCGAAGACGCGCAGCGGCGCGATTTCACCATCAATGCCTTGCTGCTCGATCCCGACACACAGGAAGTGTTCGACTACGTGGGCGGGCGCGAGGACCTGCGCGCGGGAATCATTCGCGCCATCGGCCGCCCCGAAGCGCGGTTCCACGAGGACAAGCTGCGCCTGGTGCGCGCCGTGCGCTTCGCCGCGCGCTTCCGCTATGCGATCGAAGCGCACACCTTCGCCGCCATCCCCCAGCTCGCTTCCCAGATCCATCAGGTCTCGGCCGAGCGCCTGCGCGACGAACTGACCAAGCTGCTCACCGAAGGCGCCGCGCGCCGCAGTTTCGAGCTTCTCGATGAAACGCGCCTGCTGCCCGAACTCCTGCCGGAGATCGCCCGCATGAAGGGCGTCGAGCAACCGCCGCAATTCCATCCCGAAGGCGACGTCTGGACGCACACGCTCCTCATGCTGGAGGAGTTGCCCGCCGGATGCTCGTCCACGCTTGCCTGGGGCGTCCTCCTGCATGACGTCGGCAAGCCCCCGACGTTCACGCCGCCGGCCGGGCCCGGGGGCCGCATCCGCTTCGACGAGCACGTCAACGTCGGCACGCGCATGGCCGAAGAGATTTGCCGCCGGCTGCGCTTCTCGAATGAGGACGCCGCGCAGATCGCCGCGCTGGTCGCCAATCACCTGCGCTTCAAGGATGTCCCGCAGATGAAGCCGGCCACGCTCAAGCGCTTCGTGCGTCTAGGACGCTTCGAAGAGCACCTCGAATTGCACCGGCTGGACTGCATGTCCAGCCACCGCAATCTGGAGAACTACGAGTTCGTCCGGCGGTTCCTGGCGGAGACCCCGCCCGAGCAGGTACGCCCTCCTCGCCTAATCACCGGCGAAGACCTGATCGGCCTCGGCCTGAAGCCCGGGCCGCGCTTCAAGGCCATCCTGGACGCGGTGGAGGAAGCCCAGCTCAATGGCAAGATCACGACCCCGGAGGAGGCCCTGCAACTGGTACGGGAATATTTCGGTCCCGTTCAGTAGATTCTACGAATAGTTATCTATAGTATTTACATATAGTTATGGAAGATTTGGAAATTTTTGCGGAAGCTTCGACTTGCGTCACACAGTTTAGTGTATTATACTCACATCTTCTAATAGCATTTGGCGAAGAAAAGAAATCCTTTTCTTTTGCCTGGCATCTAAGATAGGTAGACAGCCAAACAGGCTGTTGGGGCTTCTGATTTGATGGGCTTTGCTTTAGTGCCCGAGGGGGCTGCGATGACAAAACCAACCAGAACTATTCCGGAAGAACTTGCCATTCTTCCTGTGCGCGACACGGTACTCTTTCCGGACGCCATGATGCCGCTGCCGGTGGGCCGCGAGAGTTCCCTGGCGCTTGCTCGATTCCTTGCAGGGCACGGAGAAACTCCTGGGCGTGGTGGCGCAACTGGATCCGCGCGTCGAGGCGCCCCTGGGCTCCGACATTCACACCATCGGCACGCTGGCCAAGGTGCACAAGATGGTGCGCATGCCCAACGGCAACGTGGTGGCGTTTCTGGAGGGACTCGAGCGCCTGCGCGTGATCGAAGTCGTCGGCGTGACGCCGTTTCTGCGCGCCCGCGTGGAGTTGCAGCCGGATGTGGAAAATGAGCGCGACGCCGAGTTGACGGCCCTGGAGCGCAACGTCCAGGAACTGTTCCGGCAGGTGGTGGCGCGTTCCCCGCAGCTTTCCGACGATCTTCAGACCGAAGTGATGAATCTGGATTCGCCCGGCCGCCTGGCGGACTTCGTCACCTCCACATTGCCATCGCTGAGCACCCTGGTCCGCCAGGAACTGCTGGAGACGCGCAGCGTGCGCAAGCGCCTGGAGACTCTGGTCGGCGAACTGTCGAAAGAGAACGAAGTGCTGGAGATCCGCAACAAGATCCAGGAGCAGGTGCAGGAACAGGTCAACCAGGGCCAGCGCGAGTTCCTGCTGCGCGAGCAGATGAAGGCGATTCAGAAGGAGCTGGGCGAAGTCCGACGACGCGCAAACCGAGGTGACCGAGCTTCGCAAGAAGGTCGAGGAATCGGGAATGTCCGCCGAGGCCCGCAAGGAATGCGAGCGCGAACTCAAGCGGCTGGCCAAGATGACCCCGGCCTCGGCCGAGTACATGGTTTCGCGGACCTATCTGGAATGGATGACGACGCTGCCGTGGAACAAGACTTCCGGCACGGGGGAAGAGCAGATCGACATCGCCAAGGCGCAGACGATCCTCGACGAGGACCACTACGACCTGGTGAAAGTGAAGGAGCGCATCCTCGACTATCTGGCGGTGAAAAAGATCCAGCCGGGCATGAAGGGACCGATTCTGTGCTTCCTGGGGCCTCCGGGAGTGGGTAAGACCTCGCTCGGAAAATCGATCGCCCGGGCCATGGGCCGCAAGTTCGTGCGCATCTCGCTGGGCGGGATGCACGATGAAGCGGAGATCCGCGGCCATCGGCGCACCTACATCGGCGCGCTGCCGGGCCAGATCATCCAGGGAATTCGCCGCGCCGAGACGATGGACCCGGTCCTGATGCTGGACGAGGTGGACAAGCTCGGGCGCGATTTCCGCGGGGATCCCTCTGCGGCGCTGATGGAGGTGCTCGACCCGGAGCAGAACGCGACGTTCCGCGATCACTATCTCGACGTGCCCTTCGACTTGTCGAAGGTGCTGTTCGTGATGACCGCCAACTGGATGGATCCGATTCCGGAGCCGCTGCGCGACCGCATGGAGATTCTCGAACTCCCCGGCTACACCGAGGACGAGAAGGTCCACATCGCGAAGCGCTTTCTGATCCCGCGCCAGACCAAGGAGCACGGCCTGGCGCTCGGCGAGCAGATCGAGTTCACCGACGAATCGCTGCACGAGCTGATCCTGCACTACACGCGCGAGGCCGGCGTGCGCAGCCTCGAGCGCGAGATTGCCACGCTGGTGCGGAAGCAGGCGCGGCGGATGGCCGAGGGCAAGACGGACAAACTCATCGTCACGCCCGAGGTGATTCACGACGCGCTCGGCGTTCCCAAGTACCGCCTCGAGAAGGAAGTCGAGGAGCGCGTCAAGAAGCCCGGCGTTTCCGTCGGGCTGGTGTGGACGCCGGTGGGCGGGGACATCGTGTTCATCGAAGCCAGCAAGATGCGCGGCGCCAAAGGGTTCACCATGACCGGGCATCTCGGCGAGGTGATGCAGGAGTCCATGCGCGCGGCCCTGACCTGGGTGCGCGCCAACGCCGATCGCTACGGCATCGACGCGGACTTCTTCCGCAAGCTCGATTTGCACATCCACGTGCCGTCGGGCGCGATCCCGAAGGACGGGCCGTCGGCGGGCATCGCCATGATCACGGCGCTGGTGAGCATGCTCACGGACCGTCCGGTGCGGCCGCGGGTGGCCATGACGGGAGAGATTTCGCTTTCCGGCGTGGTGCTCCCGATCGGCGGAGTGAAGGAAAAGGTGCTGGGCGCCAAGCGGGCGGGCATCCAGGACGTCATCCTGCCGGCCGACAATGAGCCGAACGTGAAGGAGGACCTGGAGCCGCAGATGCTCGAGGGGATGCACATCCACTTCGTGCGCACGGTCGAGCAGGCCCTGGAAATCGCCCTCGGCAAGTTCGAGTTGCCGGCACGCCCGGTGACGGGCGGCCCGCGCGGCGAACAGCGGCCTCCGGTGGCCGGTCCGCTGCACTAACCCGACAACAGTCCGACATACGAAGGCCCGGGCAGAAATGTCCGGGCCTTTTCTTTTGCGCGCGGGGAAACCGCCTTTCCTGTTGCGAGGCGCGGCGCATTCGCGTACACGTAAGACTCTGCCATGCCCTATCGCCCCCGAGAACTCGTGGTGCGCGCCCGGGAAGCGGCCTCGCTGCTGCTGGCGACGCTCCGGCGCGATGAAATGGTCGCGCGGTTCCTCGATCTCTACGCCGCCGAATATCGCCGGCCCGGCCGCGCCGACCAGCCCGGGCTGTATCGCGAGCAGATGGAGACCATTCGCCGCGAAGCCATTCTGGCGATGGTGCTGCGCATCGAAGCGGCGCTGCCCGCACGGCTCAAGGTCAGCGTCAGCGTGCGCGGGACGAAACGCCCGCAAAAAAAGAAGAAGGGAAAGAAATCCGCGCGCGCGCGAACAAAGAAGAGGCCGGCGGCTCTGGAGCTGGCCATTCCTTTTCTCGATCTGTTTCGCGAGGAATTCTTCGTGGCGCTGGGGCAGGCTCTGGATTGGAACGATTCCGACGCGCAGGAGTTCTGGCACGATCTGGAATTGTACGAAAAGCTCACCGGGCGCGAGCCGCGGCGGGCGGCGCGAGCGGCGGCGGCGGGCCCGTTTGTGGACCGCGTCGCCCTGCTGCTCGATCCTTCGCTGATGGAGCAGGCCCGGCGCGCCGCGGGACAATTTCAGACGGAGCTGCACGGCGCGGCCGATCGCGTCCTGCGGAAAGTCTTCACCCGCCGCCGCATCTGATGGGCCGTGCCCTTCGGCGTGCTACGGCCGTGCCTCGAAGATGAGGTTGAACGGCGGTTCGGTGGCGCGGCGGACGCGCGTGAATCCCGCCGAGCCGAGGACCGCCGTCACAGCCGGCTAGAAATTAAACGTGACTTGGCCCGTGAACGTCCGCGGCGTGACGAAGTGCGTGCCGCTGAACGTCGACAGGAAGTTGTACAGGGCGGTCTTGTTCGTCAGGTTGATGACGGTGAACCGCAAGCCCCACTTGTAGCGGTCGCCGTGAAACAGGTTGTCGTCGCCCACGCTCGCGTCGAACAAGGACCTCGGAGCGATGCGCGATGGATTGTGATCGTCATTCTGAGTACCGGGCGCAGGTATCCGGATGCGCGTCGAACCGTACTGGGAGGGAGCACAGGTGGTCAGAGGAGCGGCCAGCGTTGGGAAGACATTTCCGCAAAATAGCCCGGCCTGCATCTGCTGGTCCGCGCTCAGCCCGCTGAGATCGACGGGAGTCGTGGTGTCGATCGCGAATGGCACCGCACCGGCCACGAGTCCGCTGTCATACCTCCAGTTGAACGCAAACCACGGCAAGGTTTTCTTCGGCTGGTATTGAAAGTGGGTGGTCTGGTTGAACTTCTCGTCGTGATCGATGCGGAATACCCCGCCTGCGCCCCCTGGAGTTGCGCCCACACCGCCGAGTTGCGGTGTGAAGAAACGCGCGGCGACGCTGGACATAACGACAAGCGCCGTAAAGCCGTGATAGTTCGGCACACTCGCTCGGATGGCATAACCGGGGATCTTCGAGTTGTGCCACGCGATCGGGAAGGTGATCGGCGTGGCGCCCAGCACGCTGAAGTCGTAGGCGTTGTGGGTGTACTTCCAGATGTACTCGGCATCCACGACGAAATACTTTCCGAAGGCTTGCTGAAACCCGGCATGGAATTCGTTGCGGAAACCGGGAGGAAGGGGAGTGGGTGTCGCCGCCGCACAGCCAAGAAGATCGGCGACAACCGCATTCAGGCATCCCGTGCTGGAAAGCACGAGGTTTTCGTTAAAAGGAGTCTCCAGAGTGCGCGCGTACGAAATGCGAAGAACCGTATTGGTCTGCTTTACGTTGTAGGCGATGCCCAGGCGAGGCTGGGCCTCACGGGCAATGGCGATTCCGTTGTATAGGTCCCCGCGGATGCCGAGGTTGAAGTTCCAGTTTCCCTTGGTAATCGAATCCTGGACGAAGAGCGCGAGCTGTTTGATATCCGTTTTACCGGGAAAATGGAAAAGAGTGCTCGTCGTCTGCCCGGCGGGGCATCCGTCCGAGAGAGGCAGCGCAGCGGTTCTAGTCAGGTCGTAGCAGCCCAGCAGCGGCACAAATCCCGGATTGATTGAGCCGCCCGGATTCTTCGCCCCGCCGCATTGCAGCGGATTGGTCAGCGTTGGGTCCGTGTTCGGGCTTGAGTCAGCATTGAGGCAAACGGCATCGAGTGTAGGGTCAACGATTCCGAAGCGATCGCTCTCCCTGAGGAATGTCTGTTGATAGGTGGCTCCCACCTTCAGGTTGTGGACGCCCTTCACATAGGACACCGTGGCCCGAAGCCCCACATTGGTGAGCGTTCTATCTTGAGCGATGGTTTCCTGCTGAAGATTCGACGGGCCGAGATCGGCGAAAGGGTTGCCACTTGGGTAGTAGTTATACTGGTCGTGCCGGGCGAAGCCGCCAAGAGTGAACACGGTGGACGAATGGATCAGCCGCGTCCAGGTTGGCGCGATGTTGTAGGTCTGAATCTGCGAGCGCTGGTCCGTGGGGCCCACCACGTTGCCATTGGGATCGAGGCCGCCGTTGTCCACCACCACGCCGGACCATGGCGTGGCATTTTGGCCGTCGAACGAATTCGGTGTCTGGAACCAGGACCGTGTGTAGCCGAGATTGACGTGGACCGAGTCAGCGGTCGAGACTTGATAGGTCCACGCGATCGAAAACGTTCGTCTGATTGCCCTTGTCGTGCATGACGATGAACTCGGGCGGATCGAGGAACCGGCCGCTGTTCAGTCCGCTCGCCGAAATGAAGTTCCCCCACTTTGGGCCGCCGTAGGCGAGATTGAAGCCCCCGTTGACGGTGCCGAATGAGCCATAGTCCGCCGTCACCGTGCCATGCGCCGGTGTAACGCCTTGCCCCGAACGCGTCGTGACATCAATTACCAAGGCTCGTCTTCTCTCCGTATTCGGCAGGCGGTGCGCCGGAAATCACCTCCATCGATTGAATGGCATCGACCGGAATCTGGTTGGAAAACACCTTACTCTGTTGGTCGGTGATCGGCTGGCCGTCCACAGAGAACGAATTCTCTGCATGATCGCCCATGCCGTGGAACAGTCCATTGGAATCCGAAGCGACTCCGGGCGATGAGAGCGTAACGAGCGAGCTCAGCGACGACGACGCGCTTTCCAGTGGAAGTTTGTCGAACAATGCGCGGTCCACGTCGGTGTGGAACGTTGGATCGGTCTCGATCAGGTCGCCCGCAGCCTCGACCGTCACGGTGGTAGTCGTGCCGGCCAGTTGCAGGGCGATTTTCACGCTGATGGGGACCGATGACCGGACGTCGATGTCCTGCGCATAAGGAGCGAAACCCGCTGTGGTGACGCTCATATGATAGGGATTGAACGGAACGTTTTGGATACTGAAGTTGCCGGACGCGTCGGTCGTGGTTGTGTGCTCAAATCCGCTGACCGGATTGTGGATGGTGACGGTCGCGCCCGGGATGACCGCGCCGGAAGGGTCTGTAACTGTCCCTCCGACACTCGTTGAGTTCCCGGCGTTCTGGGCCCGGGCCATCGATCCGACTGCAAGTTGGAACAAGAAAGCACAAAGCAGAATTGCAAGCACTGGTCTCGTAGTTCGCATGAATTTTCTCCCCGTATGAATGCAGCCGCGGCACCGGTCTAAGCCGGAGGCGGATAAGTGTGGAAATGGGCACGCGCCGTCAACTGGGGCGAGTGCCGGGAGAATCTTCTGAACAGATTTTATGCGTTGGGTGGCGCCCGGGCGGGGACGCGCCGGATGACAGGACCCTGTGCGCGACCGGTGTTCCGAGGTTCCGGCGTAGGTCCCAGCAAAGCCAAGGCCGGGGCGCGATGCGCGGCAAGCGGCCGCTCAATCGGCTGATGGCTCACATGGCAAATCTGGCAGGAGGTGTCCGAGGAGCCGGTGTGGTGATGCCAGACGCTGCCGAGCATCATCGCGACCGCGACCAACGCCAGCAGCGCTACCGTCACAGACAGACACCGATTTGGATTTCGCTGGTGCATATCTAGCTCGACCGACTCCCCCGGATCACCCCAACCCTGATGGCCCTCAACGAGCATCCATCGTCGCTGGGGCCTTTGCGCCATCGTGCAAGATCCGGCGACCTGGATCACACCTGCAAGACGTCGCCCTCGCGGGCGACGAAGCGGTAGAGAACCGGGTCCACGAAGATGGCGATGCAGAGCCGGGAGAGCAGGCCTGCGACGATCACGATGGCGAACGGCTTCTGCGTGTCGGAGCCGATGCCGGTGGAAAAGGCCGCGGGCAACAGGCCGAGACACGCGACCAGCGCCGTCATCATGATGGGCCGCAGCCGCATCAGGGCCGCTTCGCGCGTGGCCGTGCGGATGTCCTTGCCCTCCTGCCGCAGTTTGTTGATGAAGGACACGAGGATGACCGCCGTTTCCACCGACACGCCCATCAAAGCCAGCAATCCGAGGACGGAGGAAACGCTCAACGGCGTGTGGGTCAGCTGGAGCGCGATCAAAGCGCCCACGGGTTCGGTGATCACGACGCCGAACGCGATGGCCACCGGGAATTTGAAATTGCCATAGAGCGCGAAGAGAATCAGGAAAATCAGCAGCACCGCCAGCGGACCGATAATGGCCATCTGCTGTTTGGCTTCGAGAAGCTCGCTGTATTCGCCGCCCCAGGCGAGCTGGTAGCCCGCGGGCAGCGATTTCTGCACGTCGGCGATGGCGCGCTGCCCATCGGTCACGGCGCCGGCAAGGTCCCGCCCCTCGATGCTGTACTGCACGCCGATATAGCGCGAATTGTTTTCGCGATAAATGAACGACGCGCCGCTGGCCTCGCGGATATCCGCGAGATCCTTCAGAGGAACCTGTTGTCCGGAGGGCGTACCAACGAGCAGATTGCCGATCTGCTGCGCGTTTTCGCGGAATTCCGGCTTCATGCGCACGACGAGATCGAACAACTTCTCGCCCTGGATCACCTGCGTGGCCGCCTGGCCGCCCACCGCCGCCTGCACGACGGCTTCGACATCCGCCACGTTGATGCCGTAGCGGGCGATTTTGTCGCGGTCCACGTCCACCAGCAGGCTGGGCTGGCCGAGTTCGCGCACCACGGTCAGATCCGTGAACCCCGGCACCTGGGAGAGCCGCCGCTTGATCTCGATGGCCGTGTTTTGCAGGACATTCAGATCCGGACCGTACACCTTCACCGCCAGCGCGCTCTTCAGGCCGGTGAGCGCTTCGTCGACCGCGTCTTCGGCAGGCTGCGTGTAATTGAATATCACACCAGGAAATGCGGCGAGCTTCTTCTGGAGGTCTTCGATCAATTCCGGCTTGTTGCGAATCGGGCCCTTCTTCCACGACGGATCATCGTACGGTTTCAGGCCCACATAGAATTCGTCGTTGAAGAAGCCGGTCGGATCGGTGCCGTCGTCGGGGCGTCCCAATTCCGAGCCGACGTCGGTCACCATCGGGTACTGGAGCAGAATATTCCGCATCTGGGGGCTGAACTTCGCCGCTTCCTCATAGGAGATGGTATAGGGCAGCGTCGCGCGGACCCACAGGGCGCCTTCGTCGAGGTGCGGCATGAACTCGCCGCCGATGAAGGGGATGAGCAGGAGAGTCGCCCCGAAGATGGCCACAGCCACGAAAATGGTCGTCTTCGGGTGATCCAGGCAGCGATCGAGCTGCACCGCGTACTTGCGCCGGATCCACTCGAAGGGCCGGTTGGCCGCCTCGTGCACGCCCTTCCGGAACCAGTAGGAGCAGAGCACGGGCACGAGCGTGAGCGTGAGGATGAGCGCCCCGACCAGCGCGATCGACATCGTGTCCGCCATGGGATGAAACAATTTCCCGGCGGGTCCGCTGAGCGCGTAGATGGGAATGTAACCGGCGATGATGACCGCGACGGAATAGAAGATCGGGCGATCCACGTCCTTCGCCGCCGCGAGGATCACTTCGTGCAGATCGTATTCCTGGCCCTCGCGCAGTCCCAGCTCGCGGAAAATGTTTTCGACCATCACCAGCGTGCCGTCGATGATGATGCCGAAGTCGATGGCCCCGATCGAAAGCAGGTTGGCGGGGACGCCTTTCGCATGCAGCACGATAAACGAGATGAGCAGGGCGAGAGGAATGGTGAGCGCGACGATCACCGCGGCGCGGAAGCTCACCAGAAAGAAAACCAGCACGATCAAGACGAGCACCATGCCGCGCAGCAGGTTGTTTTCGACCGTGTCGGTCGTCAGCCGCACCAGGTCGCTGCGGTCGTAGAACGGAACGACCTTCACGTCCGGCGGCAGAATATGCTCGTTCAATTCCTGGGTCTTGGCCTCGACGCCTTTGAGCACATTCTGCGTCTGCTCGCCGCGGAGCATCAGGATGACGCCTTCGACGGCGTCATCGGTCTTGTTGAAGCCGAACTCGCCCAGGCGCGGGGCGTGGCCGATGGTGACTTCGCCGATGTCGCGCACGCGCACCGGCACGCCGCCCTGCGCTCCCACGATCACGCTGCCGATATCCGCCGTGTCCCGCAGCAGGCCGAGACCGCGGACATAGTAAAACTGCCCGCCTTGGGAATAGAATCCGCCGCCGGCGTTGGCGTTGTTCACGGAGAGCTGCTGGAGCACCTGTGGAACGGCGATGTGGTAACCGTAGAGCCGCGCGGGATCGAGCAGCACCTGGTACTGCATCACCGTGCCGCCGAATCCGGAATCGTCCGCGACGCCGGGCACCTGCTTGTAGGCGCGCTGGACCACCCAGTCTTCAAAGGTTTTCAATTCCTGCGGTGTGCGGTCCGGGCTTTTGAGGACATAGCGGTAGACAAGCCCCGAGGGGCTGGAAAGCGGCGCCAGCGAGGGCGCCACTCCGGAAGGATAGGTCACCTCGCTCAGCCGCTGAAACACCACCTGGCGCGCGAAGTAATCGTCGGTATCTTCGTTGAACGTCAGCCGCACGTCGGAGAGGCCGTAGAGCGAAATCGAGCGCATCGTGGACATCTTCGGCGCGCCGTTCATTTCCACTTCCGTCGGCAGCGAGACCAGGCGTTCGACTTCCTCCGCCGCATGGCCCGGCCACTGCGTGATGATCTCCACCATGGGCGGCGAAAGATCGGGGTAGGCGTCCACGGGCATGCGCTGGAACGAGACGGCCCCGGCGACGGCGACAAACACCGTCAGCATCAGGACCAGAAATCTCTGCCGCAACGCGGCTTGGATGATGCGATGAATCATGCGATCTCAACCGCCTCAGTGTTGGAGCGAATTGGCAAATTGGAGAAACAGGCTGCCATCGCCCACGACTCGTTCCCCGGCCGCAAGACCCTTCAGGACCTGCGTCCGGCCGTTCTCGCTTCCGCCGATCTCGATGGTCCGGCGGCCAAACTGGCCCGGCCCGGCGGCGACATAGACGAAGGGCTGGTTCTCGTCGTCGCGCAAGACGGCCGCATCGGGCACGGCAATGGCGCTCTGGATCACGCCGGCCGTCACCGTGGCGGTGCAATACATGTCCTTCTTGAGCTTTTCGCCGGGGTTATTCACGACGATGCGCGCCTGCAACGTGCGGGTGTTGGGATCGAGCGCCGCCGACACGTAGGAAATCTTGCCGCGAAAGCTGTCGGGGTAGGCGTCGGTCTGCACCACCACATCGTCGCCCGTCTTTACATGCGCCAGATCGCCCTGGTACACGTTGGCCAGCACCCACACGGTGCTCATATCGGAAATCGTGAATGCCTGCGTCTGGCCCGCCTGCAGCACCTGGCCGGGCGAGACGAGTCGTTCGACCACTTCGCCGCCGATCGGCGCCAACAAGGGAATTGCGGCCGAGGAGGGCGCCTTGGCCAAGTCCTCCGGATTCTTGATGCCGAGGATTTTCATGGCTTGCTCGGAGGCGTTCAGGTCCGCCTGCGCCTGATTGCGGTCGGATTCGGCCTGGAGGAGATCGCGCTCAGCGATGGCGTGGTGCTGATACAGGTCCTCCGCGCGGGCGTAATTCTTGTCCGTGACGCGGAAGGTGTCGCGTGCCTTCAGGTAGGAGGCAAACAACAGCGAATAATCCGGGCTGGCCACTTCGAGCATCGGCTGGCCCTCGCGGACGTGCTCGCCGGGCACGACGAGAATGCGGCTGACCGGCCCGCCAACCTGGGTGATGACGGGCGTCGTCTTGAACGCGTTGTAGGCCACGGCGCCGGTGAGCCGCAGCGTGCGCGCCAGCTTCGCCGCCTGAAGGGTCACCACCTGCACGTGCGACATCTGATCCTGCGGGATGGTGAAAAGCTCGGGCGTCGCGGACTTCGATGGCCGTGCCGAGAACGAAGTCATATCGGTCGCGCGCGGGCTCTGGTCCGAGCCGCATCCGGCGAGCGCGCATCCCAGCGCAATCGCCGCGGCCGCGCCAGCAGCCCAGAAGCCGTGTGTGATTCGTGAAATCCTCATGGCAAGGTCCTCGTTCCCACCGCTTGGCGAAGCTGTTCGAGCGCGAGCAGGTACGACGCGAGCGCCTGGCGGTAGGCGAGTTGCGTCGCGCGATAGCTGCGCTCGGCATCGAGAAAATTGAGCAGGCTCGTGGCCCCGCGCTTGTAGGCGTATTCGCTGATGTCGCGATCCTGCCGCGCTTCGTCGAGATAACCCGAGCGGTAGAGCTGGATGATCTGATCGTTCGTTTGCAGGCCCTCGTAGGCGTCCCGGACGTCGGTCAGCACCTGGTCGTTGGCGAACTTCTGCTGCTCCTGCGCCTGGGTAATGGCAAACCGCGTGCGCGCAATCTCCCCCTGGTTGCGATCGAAAATCGGCAGCTGGATGCTGCCGAAGAGAGAAGCGGTGCTGAGGGCGGTGATGTGTGTGTAATTGATTTGGGCGGTGACGTCGCGCTTGCCATTGGCCCTGGCCAGGTTGTACTGGCTGTTGGCCGCGGCCACGCTCTGCTGCGCGGCGCGCAGGTCGGGGCGCGTCGCCAGGGCTTTGGCCTGCAAGTCCTCAAGGTGCGCGCTCACCGGCAGATAGTCGAAGGCGCCGGCGACATCGTAATCCGCGGGCACCGATTCGTATCCGAGCAACTGCCGGAGGTCCGCAAGAGCCTGCGCCCGGGCGAGCCGCGCCTGGGACGCGTCGGTCTGGAACTGCAGCAACTGCAGCTTGATCTTCAGGTAATCGTCCTCGCTGATGTCGCCGGCGCGGTAGCGTTCCTTGCTGATGTCCACCGTATCCTGAAAGCTTTTCAGGCTTTGCTGCGCGAGATCGAGCGCCGATTCGGCCAACTGGATGCTGGTGAACTGCGCGGCCACCTGGAACGCCAGGCTGCGCTCGCTATCGGCCACCTGCGAGCGCGTCACGGCCGTCTGGTCCTTCGCGGCCTCCAGGCGGTGCTGCCGCTTCCCGCCGCGCTCAAACAGATAGCTCACCCCGAGATCGAATTGCGCCGAGTTGTCGAGATAGTCCGAGCTGAAATGACCCGGCTGGAAGACCGGCAGGAACTGCGCGTCGCCGAGCAGGACCGGATTCGGACGCAGGTTCGCCGTGGTTTCCTGGGCCTCGCTCTGTTGGATCGCCGTGCGCGCGGCCACCAGGTTGTGATTGTGGGCGAGCGCCATCTGAATGGCCTCGTCCAGCGTAATCTTCACCGGCCCCTGCACGGACGAGGACGCCTGCGCGGAAACGGTCGGCACGCAGAAGGCGCCGGCCAAACACACCACCAAAGTCAAAATTGAAGAACGGAAATATTTTGCACGCATAGGCGTTCAGCCCTCGATAGACGAAACGGACGTGGATCGATGTGCCACGAGCGGCACGGGACGAACAGGGGCTTTATGCGACGGGAGGAGCGCGGGCAGGCACGTGCGGGACAGCAAACACCGGTGCCAGACCGGCATCTCGAACCTCAGGCGCGGGTCCGAGCAAAGCCAGGGCCGGGGCGCGAAGAGTGACGAGCGGCCGATCCAGAGGCTGATGGATCACATGGCAGATCTGGCAGGACGTGTCCGAGGAGCCGGTGTGGTGATGCCAGACGCTGCCGAGCATCATCGCCATTGCCGCCAGCGCCACCAGAGCTACCGGAACAGCCAAAAACCGAATTGGAGTTCGCTTACTCATACGCCAAAGCTAGCCGAACCGACTGACTGCAATCATATGACAGATGCCGGAGCGACGCCACAGGTTGCGCCGCAGGCGTGCCCGTGAAGGCACTCGGCGCTACCGGCCTCGCGACCGGCAATCAATTGGAGGCTTCGAGCGCTTTTTCCACCAGCGCGACGCACTTCTCCACGCGTTCGCGCAGAGGACCTTCGATGGTCTGCCGGCCTTCGCGGGCCAGGAAGAGTTCGTCGGCGATGTTCAGCGCCGCGAGCACGGCCACTTTCAGGGAATCCACCGTCCGCGTGGCGTGGGCGACCTCTCGCATCTTGGTGTCGACGTAGGCGGCCAGCTCCTTCAGCGATTCCTCGTTGCCGTCACTGTGGACGTTGTAACTCTGATCGTAGATTTCGATTTTCACGTTTTCACTCCCGGGCCCGATCTGCCGCCATTGTCGGCCATTGCCTGCCTGCAGCGCAACCACCAGCTTTGCCACGGAGACACAGAGAAGGCAAAGAAGGGTGGCCACAATGACCACCTCTTTCGTCGTGGGCGTTGGCCGATCGAGATGCGTCAGCTGGCCCGAAGCGTTGCTCCGAGGCGCTGCTCCAGAGCGGCGACAATGCGCGAGGAAAAATCGCCGAGCTGTGCTTCGGTGAGCGTCGTTTCGGCGCTCTGGAACGTCACGCGGATCATCAAGGAAAATCTCCCGGCGGGAATCTGGCCTCCGCGAAACAGATCGGCGGCCTCGATGTTCCGGAGTTCGGCGATTCCGAGCGCGTGAATTGCTGCATCCACCTCGGCGAAGGTGACGCCGTCTGCCAGCACCAGCGAGAAATCTCTTTCCACCGCCGGGTAGCGGGGGATGGGCGCAAAGCGCCGGGCGGCGCGCGCCGCTTCGATGCCCGTGAGAAACGGCTCGAGCCGCACTTCGGCGACGAACACATCCTGGCGCAGCTTGAGCTGTTCGGCGATCTTGCGTGCGAGCTGGCCCGCCACGCCGAGCGCGCGAACCTCTTTCTCGGCGCCAGTCTGCGCGAGCGAAAGTTGCGCCGCGCTGCCGGCGGCGAGCCATGCCGGGCCGCCCGCCTCCCACGCGAGCCCTCCGGCCAGTGCGCCCAGGCTATCGAGATCGCCCTTCAAATCCGCGAGGCCGAACTCGCGCAGCGCTTCGTAAATCGTCTTCTCGCGCGCGAGACCCGTGGCCCCGAGCGTGAGCACCGGCGTTTCCACCGGCTCGCCCCCCTGGGCGTTGATCTCATACGTCTTGCCGATTTCGAACAGGCGCAGATTGCGCTGGCCGTGATTCAAGTTCCATTCGAGCGCGCCCAGCATGCTCACGATTCCGCTCGAGCGCATCACCGAGGCGTCTTCCGCCAGCGGGTTGCTGATCGCCGCGGGACTCAGATCGTCGCGCCGGAACAGCACGTCGCGCTGCGCATCGACCAGCGGGATTTCGACGACCTCTTGATATCCCAGCGCCACCACGCGCTCGCACACCAGGCCCAATGCGCCGGCGTGCGGCAGGCGGTGCGCGGGCTGTTTGGCCGGCGGCAGCCTCGGCGGAAATCTTGTCGTATCCGTAATGCCGCGCCACTTCCTCGACCAGGTCGATTTCGCGGGCCACGTCGCGCCGCCACGACGGCTGGCGGCACTCCCACACGGCGGCCGGGGAGTCCGGCGTGCCGAGCTCGGCGCCCTTGCGCACGGGATGAAACCCGAGCGCGCTCAAGATGCCCTCGATGTCGCGGTCGGGAACGTCCGCGCCCATCACGCGCAGAAATTCCTTCCGCGACAGTTGCATTGCCTGCGGGGACTCGCGGCCCGGGTAGCCGTCCACGACGCCGGCCAGAATTTCGCCGCCGCCCAACTGCTGGATCAGTTCCGCCGCCCGGCGCGAGGCCGTCTCCACCATTTCCGGATCGGCGCCGCGCTCGAAGCGGTACGAGGCTTCCGTGCGCAGGCCCAGCGCCTTCGACGTGCGCCGCACCGAGATGGGATCGAACCACGCCGATTCCAGCAGGATATTGCGGCTGCTGAATCCAATCTCGCTTTCGGTGCCGCCCATCACGCCGGCAATGGCCACGGCTCGCGCGGCGTCGGCGATCACGCACATCTCGGGCGCGAGCGGGCGCCGGGCGCCGTCGAGCGTGTGGATGGTTTCGCCCGGCCGCGCGCGCCGCACGACGATGCGGCGTTCCGCGAGCTTGTCCAGATCGAACGCATGCAGCGGCTGGCCCAGCTCGAACATCACGTAGTTGGTCACGTCCACGACGTTGTTGATCGAATTCTGCCCGATGGCTTCCAGGCGCCGGCGCAGCCAATCGGGCGAGGGCTGCACCTTGACGCCGCGCAAAATCCGCGCCGTGTAGCGGCCGCACAACTCCGGGCATTCGATTTCGACGCGGGTTGCGTCCGATGCCTTTTCGGCCGATTCCTTGAGCTCCGGCTGGAGCGGCTTGAGCGGCAGGCGGTAGATCGCGGCGGCTTCGCGGGCCATTCCGTAATGGCCCAGGCAGTCCGGGCGATTCGCCGTGACTTCCACGTCGAGCACCGGCCCGGCGGCGGACTCCTCGACCGATTCGATGGCGTTGCCCGCCAGCGACAGCCGCAGGCCCAGCTCCGCGGCGGGCGCCGTCACGTCCACGAATTCTTTCAGCCAGTTGTAGAGAATCTTCATGGCCGATGCGAGTCCTTGCGGCCGTCCGGCTTCACGTGCCCGTAGTAGATGTGCGTCTCATATTCGAATCGCACGCGGCCGCCTTCGGCGTGCTCGTCGAACAGTTTTTTCAAGCCGGCCATCATCGGCTCGTGATTCGGGTGGCCCTGGGCCGGCGCGTACGACGCGCTCAGCAACCGCCCGCGCAGCCCCTGGAAATCGAACTTCTGCTCCGTGGCGAACGTTTTGTGCCGGTAGGCACCGGGCCCGAAGAACTCTTCCATGCGCCGCCGCTCCGGATAGCTCGCCGCCACCTGCTGGTAATCGGTTCCGTACATCTGCAGCAGGTTTTCGTAATCGCGGTGGAACGGCGTGGCATCCTTTTTGCGCTCGTTCCAGACAATCGCGACCCATCCCTGCGGCCGGAGCACGCGCGTGAATTCGGCGCGCGCGGACTTGGGCTCGAACCAGTGAAACGCCTGCCCCGCCACGACGAAGTCCACGCTCGCATCCGCCAGCGTCGTGGCCTCGGCCGAGCCCGCCACGCTGCGGAAGCGCGGGTAATCCTTCAGCATGTGCTCGCCCGCCTGCCGCATGGCGGCGTTCGGCTCGACGCCGTAGACCACGTTGCCGTTTTCCAGAAACACCTGCGCCAGCAGGCCCGTCCCCGAGCCGACATCGGCGACCACGGATTCCGGTGCGAGACCGCATTCGGCGCGCAGCACGTCCAAAATCGCGCGCGGGTACCCGGGCCGGTAACGCGCGTAATCCTCCGCGCGATTCGAGAAGCGATGTATCGGGTCCATCCGCGTTGCCGTCATAATATTGATCCGTCATTCGGAGGGCCGCGAAACTTGCGGCCCGAAGAATCCCTGTTTGCGCGCCGAAGAGAGATCCTTCGGTCGCGCCGCTCCCTCAGGATGACGATGCTGATTGCATCGTCACGGAAACTGGCGCAGGAAGCGCACGTCGTTCTGATAGAGCAGCGGGAGTTCGCTGATGCCGTATTTCATCATCGCCAGGCGGTCCACGCCCATGCCGAAGGCGAACCCCGAGAGGTTTTTCGCGTCGTAGTTCACGAAGCCATAGACCGCCGGGTCCACCATTCCCGCGCCGAACAGCTCGATCCAGCCGGAAAACTTGCACACGCGGCAGCCCGACCCGCCGCAGACATGGCAGGTCGCGTCGACTTCGGCGGAGGGTTCGGTGAACGGGAAATAACTGGGCCGCAGGCGCGTCTTGGCCTTGGGCCCCAGAAATTCGCGCACGAAATATTCGACCGTGCCCTTGAAATCGCAGAAGGTGATGTCCGTATCGACGGCCAGCCCCTCGATCTGGTGGAACATGTAGCCGTGGGTCGCGTCGGGATTGTCGCGGCGATAAACTTTTCCGGGGACGATGATGCGCACCGGCGGCGGCTGCTTCTCCATGGTGCGAATCTGCATGGGCGAGGTGTGCGTGCGCAGCAGGCGGCCGCCCCGCGTCCCTTCGATGTAGAAGGTGTCCATGTTGTCGCGCGCGGGATGGTGCTCGGGGATATTGAGGGCTTCGAAGTTGTAGTAGGGCGATTCGATTTCCGGGCCCTGGACCACGCTGAAGCCGATGGCCAGGAAGATGCGTTCGAGTTCCTCGAACGTCTGGCGGATCAGGTGACGCGTGCCGGTGGCGCGCTCAATGCCGGGGAGCGAGAGGTCGATGCGTTCGCGGGCCTGCGCGGCGCGTTCCGCGGCGGCCTCGATCTCGATCCGCTTCTGTTCGAGCACCGCTTCGACGTGCGCCTTGAGTTTGTTCAGCTCCTGGCCCACCGCGCGCTTGAGTTCGGGGGAAGCGGGCTTGAGCCAGTGGTCCGTGATGTTGGAGAGGATGCCGGATTTGCGCCCGAGCCACGAATCGCGCGTCGCTTTCCAATCCAGATTTCCGGTGCGGACTGTGGAGTCGAAGAATCCGCGTATGCCCTCGAACAGAGCGGCCACTTGCTCGGGGGAATCAACGCCCAGCTGCGTGAGAGTTTGTTCCGTTCGATCGCCTGTTGTCATCGAAAGGTTGCGTTCCGCCGCAGGGGCGGGTCTGAGACCCGCCCGTCCAAGAAAACTGCGCCGGCCTCAAGGCCGCCGCTACAGATGTGTTGCGATCCACTAACGCCGCTAGCCGCTACGCCGCGGACTTGGGCGGGGCCGCGGGCGCGTTGGCGATGTGCTGCTTGGCCGATGCCACCAGCGCCGTAAAGCCTTCGGCGTCGTGCACGGCCATCTCCGCCAGCATTTTCCGGTCAATCTCGATGGCCCCCAACTTGAGGCCGTGCATCAGCTGGCTGTAGGTGGTGCCGTTGTTGCGCGCGGCAGCCCCGATGCGCTGAATCCACAAGGTGCGGAAATCGCGCTTGCGGGTGCGGCGGTCGCGGTAACTATACCGCAGGGAGCGGTTCACCGCCTCCTTGGCCGACCGGTAGAGCTTACTCTTGGTCAGGAAGAAGCCCTTGGCGTGTTTGAGCAGCTTTTTGCGCCGGGCGCGCCGTTTGGTACCGCGTTTGACTCGAGCCATGGTTCTCGTCTCCTCATGCGCGCCTCGACGGCGCGTTCCAATTCAAGTTGGGATCTCGCGAGACAAGCACGGCCTGGCCGCCCGGCGCGTGGGCGCCGGCAGCAGGACGGGTTTGTCTCGTGGAACTGCTGGTTACGCCCCGGCGCAAAGCGCCAGGACCACCGGCCGGCAGGCACCCGTAAAGCTCTGCCTGGCGCGGTGCAAGAAAAACTAAATGCCGTAGGGAAGCGCCAAGCGAATGTTCGGCAGGTCGGCCTTATTCACTTGGATCTTGCCCGCGAGCTTGCGCTGGCGGCGCGGCGACTTCGTGCCCAGCAGGTGGCGCTTGCCGGAATGCCACCGCATGACTTTCCCGGTGGACGTGATCTTGAAGCGCTTGGCGGCGCCGCGATGCGTCTTGAGCTTCATCTTCTTGTTCTTCTTCACAATTCCCTCGCCGGCACAGGCGCGAACGGCCGTGCCGCAAAAAATTTTACGCCTGGCCGCCCGCCGCAGGCTGGGCGGGTCGCGCCGGCGCCGCAGCGCCTTTTTTCGGTGCCAGCAGGGCCAGGAGGATATTCGCCTCCATCCGCGGCCCAAACTCCACCAGGGCATGCTCGCCCACTTCCTTGAGCAGCCGGTCCATCTTCGCGCGGCCGACGTCCTGGTGCGCCATTTCGCGGCCGCGATGGAAAATCATGGCCTTCACTTTGTGTCCTTCGCCGAGGAACCGGATGATCTGGTTCTTGCGCACCTGATAATCGTGCTCGGCGGTGGAAGGCCGGAACTTCACTTCCTTGATGTGCGAACTCTTCTGATGCTTCTTGGCCTCGTGGCCCTTCTTCTTGGCCTCGTAGAGAAACTTGCCGTAATCGGTGAGCTTGCAGACCGGCGGCACGGCGGTCGGCGAAATTTCCACCACATCGACGCCCCCCTCCCGCGCCATCTTCATGGCGTCGAAAAGGGTCATAACCCCTAGCTGAGCCCCCGCGTCGTCAATCACGCGGACTTCCCGTGCGCGTATGCGCTCGTTAACCCGGTACGCGCTCCCGCTCCCGCCTCGCTCTGCGATAAACCCACCTCCGGGGCCCGCGAAATCCCTCTTCGCCACCCGCTGGGCCGTCCTCCCACCCGCAGGAAGCCGGGGCTGGGGAGACGAGGTAGAAAGTATAGCACGGCCCAAGCCGGGATGTTGCAACAGGCCTTTTGAAACACCCGGCGGGGCCCGGTTAACTTGCCACCGGCGCTCTTGTGAGCAGTTCGGGCTAACGGTTTAGCCCCTATTCGACTGAGAATGCCAGCAGCACGTTGCCCGAATTCGTGCCCGTGACGGCGTAGCCCGAGCCCACAAAGACCATCCCGCCCGCCACGCTGGGACCCACCGAATTGATGGCGCCGCCCTTTGCCGGGACGTGGTTGACCGTCTCGAAATTCCGCGCGGTGTCGTATTCCCAAAGAATGCGGCCATCGGCGGTCGCCACAGCATGCAGCTTTCCGTCCGAGCCGGCCGCGAAGACAACGCCAGGTATGGCCGAAGCCGCCGCGGAATTCGACACGCGCGCGCCCGCCGGTTTAGCGAACGTTGCGTACCACCGGCGCTCTCCCGTCGCCAGATCGAGCGCCACCACACCGCCGGCCTGCAAGCCGTAGTACAGATTTCGCTCATCGGCCGCGCCGCCCCAGACGATGCCGTTCAGCAGAGCCGCCAGCCGGTTCTGAGGGTCTTCGGGCGGCGGGGCCACGCTGGCTTTCCAGACCAGAGCGCCTTTGCGGTCCGGATCCAGTGCGAAGACTCTGCCATTCTTGGTTCCCACGACGACCACGCTTTTACCGCCGGGCAATGCCCGCAGGATGGGCGAATTGCCGACGTCCTGGTCCGGACCGTTCACCGACGGGCAGTTGTCCGTCCGCGTGGCACCGTTGCATCCTCCCAGAAACGCGTCGTTCGCCTCCGTCTGGTACACCCAGAGAACCTTGCCGGTTTTCAAATCCAGCGCCATCACGGCGTCGCTGGTCTCCGGAGCGGGCTCGGTTTCCGCATCTCCCGTGCCGAAGTAAATCGCGCTGCGCTGGACGTCAATGGTTGGGGAATCCCACACCGAACCGCCGGCGGGCGCATAGAGCTGCACGCCCTTGGAATTTTTCCGCGTGGGCTTGGGTTCGTCCACCACGTAGGTCTTCCAAATCTTCGCGCCGGTGTTGGCATCGAGCGCGACGACGCTGCCGCGCGACGTGCAGCACGGATAATCGATCGACGAACCCGAATATTCCTCCGAGGACGAGACCGGGACATACACCCGGCCGTCATAAACCTTTGGCGCTCCGGTGACGCGCGCGACAAAGTGATCGTCCACCTTCGAGGTCCACAAAAGCCGGCCGTCCTGCGCATCCACGGCGTACACATTGGCATGGGCATCGCCGAAATAGGCCGCGTATTTCGTCCGGCCGTGCCCCTTGACGCGACTCACGGTGACCGCGGTGCGCACCGAGCCCTTGGTCTGATACGACCAGTAGACGCACCCGCTTTGCGCGTTCAACGAATACACATAGCCGATATCCGTGCCCACGAACACGCGTCCCGAAACAACGGCCACCGGCCCGAACGCGGACAATCCGGTGGGATAGCCGAACGCCCATTTGAGTTTCAGGCGCGGCACTTGCTCGGCGGTCAGGGCGGCCGCCGCGGCGCTCTGATAGCGCGTATTGGCCATGTCCGCGCCCCAACCGTTCCACGCCGGTCCCGCGGAGGGATCAGCCAGTGCGGGATTCGCCGCGCAGTGGTTCGGCATGTCCTTCGCGTCGCCCTGCTGCAAGCTGCCGAGCGGCCGCCCGCTCAAAAACGTGGCCAGCATTCGCTTCTGGTCTTCGGTCAGACTGGCTCCCTCGCCTTTCATCAGGCCGGTGGTCAGCGCCTCATAGATGCGCTCTGGGGACATCTCCCGGATCACCGCAGGAGCGGGCGCGCGATCCACATTCGGATTTCCGTGACAGCTCATGCAGCGCTGTTGGAACACGGCGATGCCGGATTCGGTCCCGGAGGCGGTGACCGTTGCGGGAGCCGGCGGCTTTGCCGGGGCTTGCGTCTGTGCCGGAGCTTGCGCTGGCATCCCGCCCGCGCCCACCACGCAGCCGAAAAGTCCTGCGGAAAGCAATGCCACGGCGCGCAGATTGTTTCTTATCATGGCGAACGTCCTCTCGACTCCGGCTTACCGGTCTCTGACCCCACCCTCCCAGGCGGGATTCAGATGGTAGGGCAAGCCGGACCCCACCATTTCGATGCGGCGGATTTGGCCGTTTTCGATCTTGAACGCCTCGGTGACTTCGAGGCTCGAGGGCCTATTAAAATTCTTCATCGAGACGGTGTTGCCGTTGGTCAGTTTGATCGTCTGGACAGTGCCGTTCTGATCGAAGATCACATAGGCCCACACAATCCCGCGCTCTTCATCCACGATCGGAAACCGGCGGTGGTGAATGCGCGTGACGATGGCGTAGTAGCCGCTCTCGAACTGCGCCTTGCAACCGAGCGCAAAGGCATTGAACGGGGCGTTCGGTGACAGGGTCGGATTGTTCGTCGTATGGATTCCATTTTCCATGCGGTCGCAATCGTCGCTAAACGGGTAGACACCCTTTCCGTCGTTGTTCTCCAACCCGGCGAAGTACATGTTGGCGGTCGCGATCAATTGCTGGCGCGAGACGCGCTGCGCGGCTGGAATGGTGTCGAACCAAAGCGGCTCGGGCCGGCTCGTATCGAGTCCGGCGATGTTGGAGGGCCCGCCGCCACCCTGCCGGTAGTAGGTCGTCTCGATCTCCGTGATCCGGCCCAGCTGCACCCGCAGGCGCAGGCCCATGATCAAGGCGTGCTCGCCCTCATGCATGGTAACCATGCAGCCGATCTGTTCGGTGACGGGGTCCGCGAAGCAGTGCTTGTAGCCGCCGACGGCCGTGGCCGTGCCCCAGAATCCGTCGCCAACATCCATCACCTGGTCGTTCTCGGTGTACTTGACGTCCGCCGCGAGAGGCAGCCGCTTCGGATCGTGCGCCACAACCGCCGCCAGATACTGATCTACGAGTCCTTCCAGGCAGGCGCGGTTGCAATCAACGGGAATGGGGCCTGTGGCGGACACCGCCGGGCTGAAATGTCCGGCCAGGATGGCCGCCGCCAAACAAACTGTTGCGCCCAGGGCGAGAAATTTTGCTCGCATCGATTTTCTCCTTCCCGTCTGTTGCCGCGCTCAGCGGCCCGAACCCGGCGTCCATCCGTTGCCCAATCCATAAGGAATGGTGACGAACGGGGCTGCTTCCACTTCGTGGATCAGGCCGCCGCGGATTCCGAAGGTCTCCATGGTCACCAGATTCTGCAGCATGCCCGGAGGCGCGTCCGCCGGAGCGCCGCGCCGGGTCCCGTCGTGGACGAACAGCGGAAACGTCGCCACCAGTCCCTTCTGCTGGTCGATGATCAACGCCCGCCGCGGACGGATATGTTTCATGTAGGCGAACGTCTTGCTGTCGATCTGCTGCTTGCACGTCATCATGCTGAACTTGAGCTGCGCCTTGCCCTGCTCGGTCTCCGGATTCGGAAGCATCGGAGCGGGCATCATACGCCCTCCCGGCGGCGGATTGTTCACCGTCTGGTAGCCGTTCTCGTGCCGCACGCAATCATCCGCAAACGCCGCGATCTTGCCGTCATCGCCCTCCAGCGCGTCGAAATAGGAGTTGGCCGCGGCGAACAAAGTCTCGCGCGAGTCTCTCTGCGAAACAGGAATGTCGTTGACCAGCGTCTCACGGGGCGTGGTCAGCAGGGGGATGGCGGCCGCATTGATGTTGCGATCCCATAGCTGCTCGATCTCCAAAATCTTTCCGCGGTCGATTTTCAGGCGCACCGCCACCAGCGCGTCCTGACCCTGAATTTTCAATCTCGCCTGCACGGCGACCTGGCCTTCGACCGGATCGGCGATGTAGATCTTGAAGCTGGTCGGCTCGACCTTCGCCCGCCACAGGAGTCCCTCGCCGACATCCATCTGCCCGGTGTTTTCCGTCATCCGGACGTCCAGCGCCAACGGCGGCACGGCCTTGGGATCGTGCTGGAAGATGGCGTTCATGTAGCCGTCCATGAACCCGACCAGACAGGCGCGGTCGCAAGGCTTGACCAGCGACGCATCCCAAGCGTTCGGCGAGTTCGTTTGTTAGGTGGTCGAGCGTAGGAGATACTTGCCGTGGGACACTGCCAAACTGAAGACCAGCGCGAACCTTGCGATACACACGTGCGAGAGTTTCATATCCACTCCCTTCTTGCCGCTAAGCGCGTGAATCCACCTCCCGGCGCAGATCGGCGATGAACTCTTCGGCCGGACGCGGCCCCAGATCGCCCTTGGCGCGATGCCGCACCGACACGGTGCCGGCCTCGGCTTCCTTGCCGCCGAGGATCAGCATGTACGGGATCTTTTCCAGTTGCGCGTCGCGGATTTTCGCCTGCAGCTTCTCGTTGCGGTCGTCGTGGCGCACGCGGAAGCCGGCGTCCTTCAATTGCTGGGTCACCTTCTTGGCGTACTCGTCGAATTTTCCGCTCACCGGCAGCACGGCGACCTGCACGGGCGCCAGCCACGCGGGAAACGCGCCCGCGTAATGCTCGATCAGCACGCCGAAAAAGCGCTCCACCGAACCCCACAGCGCCCGGTGAACCATCAGCGGCTGGTGGCGCGAGCCGTCTTCGCCGACGTACTCCAGCTTGAAGCGCCCCGGCAGGTTGAAATCGAATTGCACGGTCGTCAGCTGCCACGGGCGGCCGATCGCGTCCACCAGCTTGACGTCAATCTTCGGCCCGTAGAACGCCGCTTCGCCCGGCATATATTTGTACGGCACGTTCATGCGCTGCAGCGTGCTGGTGAGCGCATCCTCGGCGCGCTTCCACTCCTCGGCGGTCCCCGCGTAGTCCTGCGGGCGCGCAGGATCGCCTCCGGAAAGCTCCACTTCGTACCGGTCGAAACCGAACACGCGCAGCACTTCCCAGGCAAACTCGATGCAGTCCTGCACCTCGCGCTCGATCTGCTCCGGCATGCAGAAGATGTGCGCGTCGTCCTGCGTGAACCCGCGCACGCGCATCAGCCCGTGCAGCACGCCCGAGCGCTCGAAACGGTAGACCGTGCCCAGCTCGGCCAGGCGGATGGGCAGCTCGCGATAGCTCCGCAGGCGCGATTTGTAGATCAGGATGTGGCCCGGGCAGTTCATGGGCTTGAGCTGGTATTCGGCGTTTTCCACTTCCATCGGGGCGAACATGTTCTCGCGGTAAAAATTGGCGTGGCCGCTGGTCTTCCACAGGTCCAGGCGCATGACGTGCGGCGTGTAGACCAGGTCGTAGCCGTGGCGCGTCAGCTCGGCGCGCAGCCAGTCCTCCATCTGCCGGCGGATCACGCCGCCCTTGGGATGCCAGAAAATCAGCCCCGGCCCGGCTTCCTCCTCGATGCTGAACAGATCGAGCTCCGCGCCGAGCTTGCGATGGTCGCGGCGCTTGGCCTCTTCGAGCTTGTGCAGGTATTCCTCGAGCTCCTTGGGTTCGATGAAGCAGGCGCCGTAAATCCGCTGCATCTGCGGATTGCCTTCCTGGCCCTTCCAGTACGCGCCCGCCACGCTCATCAGCTTGAACGCCTTGATCCGGCCGGTGGAAGGAATGTGCGGCCCGCGGCAGAAGTCGATGAATTTCCCCGTGGTGTAAAACGACACCATCGGCTCGACGGCCTTCTCCTCCACCAGTTCGCATTTGAATTCCTGCTGGCTCTGGCGATACAGCTCGATGGCCTCGGGCTTCGGCAGCATCTTGCGCTCGTTGGGGATGTCCTTGGCCGCCAGTTCGCGCATCTTGGCCTCGATGGTTTCGAGGTCTTCGGGAGTGAACGGCTCCGGGCGCAGGAATTCGTAAAAGAAGCCGCTGTCGGTGGGCGGGCCGACGCCCAGCTTCACGTTGGGATACAACTCGAGCACCGCGGCGGCCATCAGGTGCGCCGCCGAATGGCGGAACACCTGCACGGCGTCGGGCTCTTTCGCCGTGAGGATCGAAAGCTTGACGTCGCGCTCCAGCGGCTGCGACAAATCGACGAGTTCGCCATCGGCGCGCGCCACCAGCGCTTCCTTCGCCAGGCGCGGCGAAATCTGGCTGGCGATCTGGGCCGCGGTGGTTCCCCGAGCTACCTGGCGCGTCGCGCCGTCCGGCAGTGTGATTTGAATGGTGTCCATGTGTGTGTTCGCTCGAACGTAAGAACCGCTAGCTTACTGGCCCGCGCACCGTTGTGCAAGGCAAGACGCCGGGAGCAAGGTCGCGCGCTTCGGCATGCCCCATTGGGCGACTCTCCGCCTTCCGGCCGCGCACGGACGCCGCCCCCGTGCAGCCAGTTTCACGGTGTTGTGAACCAGCGAGACAGGTGTACTATGGCGCCAGAGTCGAGGTCTTCGAGTAAGTTCCGATGCGGATGTACGGTCGGCCGGCAGTTCAAACTCTACACTCGGGATAACAGGAGGAGAAGCACCATGCTGCCATCGGCGCTGCGCAAGAACACAAGTCTGAGGACTCTGTTGTGCCTGATCGGCTGCGCCTGGCTTTTCGCCGCCGCTTCCCAACCTGCATCAGCCCAGTTCAAGGCCTGGGTGATGGCCAAGCTCCCCGACACGCCCGAGGGGCTCGGCGTCGATTCGAATGGCAACATCTACGCGGCCCTCTACCATCTCGGGGAAGTGGTCATGCTCAAGGACGACGGCAGCTACGACCACGTCGCCTGGGTGCCGTCGAAGGAGGAAAGCGGCAAGGGAGACCTGATTGGGCTCGATGTCGACAAGGCCGGCAACGTGTACGTTGCCTACAAAGCGCACTCGAAGTATGACGCCGGCGATTTGACCAACCCGTTCCATCCGGCTTGCCGGGACGCGACGGTGACTCGCTCCGGGGTCTATAAGATTGACGCGAAGACCAGAAAGGTGACGGCTCTCGCGACCCGCGCGGAGGGTTGGCCCTTCTGCTTTCCTGACGATGTCGCGGTCGACTCCAAGGGCAACGTCTACATGACCGACCTCACCTACTCCGGGATTTGGAAAATCTCACCGGACGGCAAGAAAGTGGACTTGTGGTCGGCGCATCCCCTGCTCAACTGCGTCGTCCCGGCCGTATTCGGGATATCCCGACGGCGTCAACGATCTCGTGCTCGACAAGCAGGAGAAGAATATCTACGCCGTCACCACCGGCGATCCCCTGGTGCTCCGGTTCCCCATTAAGGACGACGGGGCGGCCGGTGAGCCCGTGGCGCTGCCGTCCGGATACTCCGTCTTCGATGGCGTCGAGCTGGACGCCAAGGGCAACATCTACGTCTCCGAGATTCTGCGCAACGAAATCTGGGTCCTTTCGCCCGACGGCTCGCAGCGCATCCTGATCGCCAGCAAGAGCAACGCGCCGCTGGACAACAACACCAGCCTGGTCCTGAAGGGCGATGTTCTGTGCACCAGCAATCTCGGCTTCAGCCATGCCAAGCCCGAGGACGCCGACCGCACCGTGGTCTGCATGAAGGGCTTCCCCGTGCCGAAGTAATCGGGCTGAGCTCTTCTAGGGAATGATCACGCCGGGCAGGCCCTGAAAATGCAGGTCGCCGGTGACCAGTTGCGCTTGGTGAGCCTGGGCCGTCGCGTAGATAATGGCGTCGGCCATGGCCAGCCGGTGATCGAGACTCACCTGCGCCGCAGCCAGCGCCAGTTCCTCATCCAGTGGCACCACGATGCGGCGCATGGCCTGCGAGGCGAACCCATCCGCGAGTGTCTTGCCCCGCTCCCGCAAAAGCTTCTTGTATACCTCATACAGCACAATGGTCGGAACGAGCAGGCTCTCCTCCCGCTCGATGTACGGAGCGAAGACCTCGGCATGCAGCCCTTCGCCGAAGTACTCAACCCACCCGGAGGAATCCACCAGGAAAAGCTCAGAAACGGTCGGTGTGATCACGGTCTTCATCCCGCCATTTCATTCCTTTGGCCATGCCGCGGAGTTCCTTGATCGACCGCGGAGGCTCCAGGTGCAGCTTGCCGTCCCGCGCATAAATGAACAGTTCCTGTCCCGGCTTGATCTTCAATTGCTCGCGGATCTGTTTGGGGATCACGACTTGAAACTTGGGGGAGACCTTCACTTTTTCCATGGCAAGATTTCGCCTCTCCTTTTGATCGTATCGACCGCGATTACGTATGTCAATAGAACTATCGATATGCATCGACCACGTTATCGTAATACATGTGCGCAGATGTCCTTCGGGCGTAGAATCAAGCTGATGGGCGTCCCCTACGAGATCCTCGAGCATCCTGCGGATGTCGGCTTCCGCGCCTACGGCCGCACGCTTGCAGGAGCTATTCGAAAACGCGGCGCTGGCGATGTGCTCGCTCGGCTGCGCGCCGGAAAAGATCGAAGAGCGCGCCGAGCGCGCCATCGCCGCGCAAGGATCGGACGTCGAATCGCTGCTCTACGCCTGGCTGGCGGAACTGCTGGCAGTAGCCGATGCCGACCGCCTCGTCTTTCACCGCATCGCCGTCACCGCATTCCGGGAACCCTCGCCGGGCCGGCCGGGCGAGGTGCGCGGGACCGCTTACGGAGAAACCTTCGACCGCCGGCGCCACGCCGCCGGCACCGGCGTCAAGGCAGTCACGCTGCACCAGTTTCTCGTGGAACCCACCGCAGACGGCTTCCGCGCGCAAGTGTTCGTGGACGTGTAGCCGCGTGCCTCAGAAAAGGCATGCAATCCTTCACCGCTCGTGATATTCAAGTTGGCCCCGGCTGACGGGAAAAGGAGCATGCGCATGAACAGGTTTGTGTGGGGTTTGGTGGTGGGAGTGGTGGCCGTTCCGGTGCTGGCGATTGTTTATATTCTGAGCGGCTACGCACCGGCCGCCGTCGCGGACCGCCCGCTTCCACTGGAGCGGTTCCTGGCCGGCGGGGCGCTTCACGCGCGGATTCACCGCGAAGCGCCCAAACGCGATCTCGCCAGCTTCTCCACCGCCGACCTGGTAGCAGGCGCCCAAGTGTATCGCCGGGGTTGCGGCTGCCATGGCCTGCCGCAAAGCGCGGAGCAGCGGGCTCGCCCCGCCACGTTTCCTCCCGCGCCGCAGCTTTTTACACCGGATGGCAACGTCGCCGATGACCCGGTCGGCGTGAGCTACTGGAAAGTGAAAAACGGCATCCGCCTCACCGGCATGCCCAGCTTCAAGTTCGTGCTGTCCGACGAGCAGATGTGGCAGGTCGCCGCACTGGTCGCTAAGGCCGATAAGCTTCCAACCGAGGCGCTCGATACCCTGAAACAGCCTTTCTTCATGCCTCCCCCGCCCCCCGCGGCGGGCGCTCCCGCCAGCGCGCCCACTGCGACGCCGGGGACCCAGGCAAAGCCGTAACTCGGATTTACAAATCGGGGCAGGGCCCGGGGGCCAACTCGCGCCGCGGCTGGCGCGCCGCATCCGTTCCCCTATTCCGTGACGGCCCAGATGCGGCAGCACGCCAGGGCCATCCCTCTCACGCCGCCAATCGCCGGCGCACACCCCCGCAAATGGCGACCACCGGCGGATGTTTCAGCTTCTTCTCGGTGGAGATCGCGTAAAAGCTTACTTCCACGGCGCGGGTGCGCCCAATCCGGCGCAATTTGCTTTTTTGAATGAAATTGCGCTCCACGCACGATGCCACCGGAACGATTCCTTCTCCGGATTCCGCGAAGGCGCGCAGCATGGCATTGTCCTCGAATTCCCCCATCACCACCGGATGTACTTTCAGTAACTCGAACCATTGATCGAGTTCGTTCCGGAGGCTGGTGTTGTCGGCCGGCAACAGCATGGGCGCGCCGTCGAGCGAGCGCGGAAAGTCCCGCTTATGCCGCAGGCAGAGCTTAGGCGTGGCAATGAATGATACGCCGGACTTGGCAATGAGATGGTTATAGGCGCGCACTCGGGAACCAGACATGGCGGGCGCGTCCGACAAAACCACATCCAGGTCGTTCGTCGCCAGCTGGGCCAGCAGCCGCGCGGGAGATCCCTCGCGGCAAATCAACCGGACGCGCTGGGGCAGCCGCAAGGCCGGCTCCATCAACCAATGGGCCACGAGTTTCGGCAGGGCGTCGACGATGCCGACGGAAAGCCGCAAGGGCTTTGGCGCGCGGTCCTTCTTCATCGTATCGAGCAGTTCGTGGCCCAAAGAGAAGATTTCCTCCGCGTAGCTGCCCACGATCTTGCCCGCCTCGGTGGGAACCAGGGTGCGGCCCGACCGCACCAGCAGCTTCTGGTCGAGGCTCTCTTCCAGTTCGTGGAGCTGCGCGCTGACTGTGGAGGGAGATAGCCGCAGCGTCTCGCAGGCGGCCACGATGCTGCCTTTGCGGACCACCGTCCAGAAATAGTACAGGTGGTGGTAATTTAGCCATTCCATGCCCGGATCATAGTTCGTAAAAACCGAACTGTAAACGATAAATTTTCTACTTGTTGGAAGTTCCCATCGCGCCGTAGGGTGCAGGGAGCGGGATCGCAGGCGGCCCTAACCTACACCGATGGCTCCCCTGGCGGGAGTTGTGCAACAGGAGGCACCATGAAATGGAATCCGGCCAAAGTTCTTCTGATCGGCCGCCCGGGACCCGACGAACGCCAATTCAGAGACTATTTGACGACCTGGGGGTGCGACCTCCGCTCGGCGGATTCTTCGGTCCAGGGGGCACAACTCCTCCGCAGCGAAGCTTTCGATCTCGTGATTCTCGAGCCCCCCGAAGGGGTTCCCCTGGAATTGGCCCGCATCTTGTTTGGTACCGGCTCCCGCTCCTTCGTCTGCCGCTATCCGGATGACGACCGCTGGTGGATCTCGCGATTCGATGATGGCCACTGCGTGTGGGAAACGTCCTGCTTCCATCAGGGGAGCATCCACAAGCTTCTCGACGAAGTGCTTTTTGAGGCGATGCTCCGGAAGGCGAAGAAGGCCCAGCCAGCATCTGAACTTCTGGCCCAGGAGCCCGCGACAGATTTCGCCGACGTCGCTTGAGACGTGGCGGTTCCCCCTTTTAGCGCGCAAACGTAAAGATCGGCTTGATCACCTGGCCGCGCGCCTGATCCTCGATCGCCTGATTGATCTCCTCGAATTTGTATAGGCTCACGAACCGGTCGAATGGGAATCGCCCGCCGAGATAGAGGTCGATCAGGTGCGGGATGAAGACTTCCGGCTGGCTGTCGCCCTGAACGATCCCGCGAATCGTAAGCCCCCGCCCCATCACCGTGGACATGTTCACCGCCAGGTGGCTTCCCGCCGGACTGGCAACGAACCCAAAGGTTCCCCGGGCCGCCAGCGCCTGCACCGCTTGCTCGTTGCTCTGTGCCCGCCCGGTCGTGCCCAGAGCGTAATCCACGCCCCCGCGAACGATTTTGCGGACCTCCTCCGCGGTATCCAGCTGGCCATTCGCCAGCACCGCATGCGTCGCTCCTAGTCGCCTGGCCATTTCCAGCCGCGATGCGAGCACGTCCACGGCGATGATGGCCGAACATCCGCATACGACGGCCCCGAGAATTGCGCTGAGCCCCACAGACCCCGTTCCGAACACCGCGATCGTGTCACCGGCTTTCGGGCGCAGGGCGTTCATCACCGCTCCGGCCCCGGTCTGCACGCCACAACCCAGCACGCCCAGAATTTCCAGCGGAGCATCCTGGCGGACGCGCACCGTGTTTTGCGGCCGGGCCACCGCGTAGGTGGAAAACGAAGACTGGCCGAAAAAATGGCCGTGGATCAGCTTTCCATCTTTCTGGAAGCTGCCTGGCGCACCCGACCGTCCATCGAGAAAATTCAGCGCCGAGGACTCGTCGCAGTACGCGGAATCTCCCCGGCGGCACGGCCCGCACGCCCCGCACGAATCGAAGGTCAGCACGACGTGGTCGCCGGGCTTCACTTTGGTGACGCGCTCTCCCACGCGCTCGACCACCCCCGCGCCCTCGTGGCCCAGCACCACCGGCTTCGGAACGCCCAGGCCTCCGTCCCGCACTTTCACGTCGGTGTGGCACAACCCAACGCCGGCCATGCGGACCAGAATTCCCTCCGGCCCGGGTTCGCTCAATTCGAGTTCCTCGATCACCAGCGGCGCACGCTCCTCATATGCCACCGCCGCTTTCACCTTCATGGTTTCCCCTCCCGCCGGCGCCATCAAGCCTGTCAGTATGCACCCGGTCGCGTTCCCGCGCACCCCGTCCGCGTCCGCATTCCGGACTGCCTGCACGGCGGCGACAAGCAGCCGGTCACGTTTGCCGCAGTTCCGCCGCCGGCTTCGTTGTTCGCGTGTATTCGGTCAGCAGTTGGCCAGCAATTTGGCGGCAGGCTACAAAAGAAAAGGCGCATTTCAGAGGCCGGAGCTTTGGCTCCGGCATAAAATGCGCCTCAAGGAAACGCCGCGGGTTAAAAGCCGCGCGGCCTTAGCCTTCTACTTGTGCTTGCAGGAACTCTCCCGGAAGAGCGCCGATGCGCGACTTGGCGCTCAGCTGCGCGCGATTCATGGCGCTACGCATCCGAGTCTCCTCTGCAGCCAGGTCCCCTTCCACGGCCATCTTTTCAATCTTGATGCCGAGGGTGCGTTCCAGCTGGAACAGTTCGGTGCGCTGCTCCCGGGCGAACAGCGTCGAGGCAACGCCCGTTTCTCCGGCGCGTCCCGTACGCCCGACCCGGTGGATGAAGTTCTCCGCCAGTTCCGGCAAGTCGTAGTTGATCACGTGAGCGATGTCCTGCACGTGGATTCCGCGGGAGGCCACGTCGGTGGCCACCAGGACCTTGAAGCGCCCCTGTTGAAACCCTTCGAGTGCCGCCGTCCGCTGGGATTGTGTGCGGCCGCCGTGAATCATGGCGGCGTTCACGCCCTGGCGAACCAGGCTGTGCATCACTCGCTCCGCGCCGCGCTTGGTGCGCGCGAAGACCAGGCAGCGGCCGCTTTCCTTCGCGAGCAAGCGGTGCAGCATGGCCGGCTTTCCATCCGTGGAAACCTCGAACGCCTGCAGCCGCACGTTCTCCGAAGGCTTCAGCACGGACCCGAACGCCAGGCGCACCGGGTTTCTCGTGTAGTCCTTCACCAGATGCGCGACCGAACCTTCCAGCGTCGCGGAGAAGCACATCGTCTGCCGCTCCTTGGGAAGGATCGAAGCAATCCTGCGAATCGCGGGAAGAAATCCCATGTCCAGCATGCGGTCCGCTTCGTCGAGCACCAGCGTGTGCAGTGCCGGGAACTGGACCAGCCTCCGGTCGAGGTAATCTTCCAGCCGTCCCGGAGTGGCCACCACCAAACGAGCCCCCTTGCGGATGGCGTTCAACTGCGGCCCTTCGGACAGGCCCCCGACCACCAGGGCCGCGGGCGCCAGCTGTTTGCCCCGCAACACGTTATAAACCTCGACTACTTGCATGGCCAGCTCGCGCGTGGGCACGAGCACCAGCGCCGCGATTCCCGGCTTGTGCTCCCGCAGGAGTTTCTCGATCACGGGGATCAGAAACGCCAGGGTCTTGCCGGTTCCCGTTTGCGCGGTCGCCAGAACATCTTTGCCTTCCATGGCTTGCGGGATGGCCGCAGCCTGCACCGGTGTCGGCACCGTAAAGCGCGCCGCGGCGAGCCTCTCCTGCACGTAGGCCGAGAGGGGTAATTCTGAAAAGTTTTCCATTTTGCTTTCTTGCTGGTGGCAGAGCTCGCGGCACCCGCAAGATTCCGGGCGAACGCGTCGGTCTGGCATGCCAGTCTTGGTCTTAGATTACGCTGAAGACGTGCGGAGGAAACTGAGGGCGGGTGTTCTCGGATCAGCTACTCAACCAGAGGGACCGCGCAACACAACCGAAAGTATTAAGCGCAAATGAAGTATACCACATCGCTCCGCGGGCTGCTAGCGCCAATTCTCTAGGGTGCGTGCTCTTATAGTACTGTCGCGAAATCGCCCCCTGCAGCAATAGCCGCACCTTTACCGAACCTATTGTACGTCCGTCGAGAGCTCACTCTTGCTGAAATCGAGGAAGCCATTTCCCTCGGGAAGCTGCGCGCGGAAGCTGGGCCCGCCAGGTGGCGAACCGCTGCCGCCTGGCCCCCCGTCGGGCGGGTGCGAAGTCTCCTGCTCGCTGGCGGCACGGAGGATTGGATCGGGAGTCGCCAGTCCTTCTTCGATATCTTGACGGGACTTCAGTTGAAACGCGCCGCGCAGGGCGATGGGCGTCAACAGCGTGGTGAGGAGCACGACGGCAACCATCACCGCCACCTCGGACCGCCCGAAAATGCCCGTGCTGGCGCCCATGGCGGTGACGATCAGACCAACTTCGCCCCGTGACATCATGCCGCAACCGATGCGGAGGCTGCGCACCCAATCCATGCCGGAGCCAAGCGCCGCCAGCCCGCAGCCCACCAATTTGCCGACGATCGCTACCAGGAGGATCACGAGCATCAGGGTCCAGTGACCCGCGAGCGCGCGGTAATCGCTGGCGAGACCGATGGAGACAAAGAATAGAGGGATGAGAAGGCCGTGGCCCAACGCATAAAAGCTGCGCTCAATATCTCTCTTATATTCGGATCCCGCGAACACATACCCCAGCAGGTAAGCCCCAGTAATCCCCGCCACGCTGCCCAGCCATTCGGCCGAGATCGCGTACACCAGCACCAGCGCCAGAACACAACTGGGCACCGCCTCGTTGGCCGTCAGTTTGCGCAGCTGCAGCATCAACGGGTCCAGCCAGCGCCTGGCCGCCACATACCCGGCCACGAAGAAGACGGTCACGCAAACACTGATCATCGCCATTTGGATGAGCAGGGGATGCGCTGCCGCCGGTGCAACATGCTCTTGCAACCACGCGCTGGCCATCGGCGCGACACCAAACGCCTCCCCGTGAGCGGTGGTGACCGACGCGGCGAGGAATGCCAACACAAACAAACCCATCACGTCGTCGATCACGGCCGCGCCCAGGATCACACTGGCTTCCGGAGACGCCATCTGCCCTGCGTCCATCAATGTTCGGGCGGAAATGGAAACGCTTGTAGCCGTCAGGGCCCCGCCCAGAAAGCATGCCGTTGTCCAGGAGAGGCCCAGCATATGACCTACGCCGGCTCCCAGCAGAAACGGCCAGATCACGCCGGACAGTGCTACCAAGAAGGCCACGACACCGGCCTCGCGCATTCGGTCGATGTCCGTTTCGACCCCCGCGACGAACATCAGCACATATCCGCCGACCTGCGCGAGCAGCAACAATGCGCCGGTGGCCTCCCCGCCGCGAAACAGATGCATGTACAGCAGGCCCAACGCACCCGGTCCCAGCACGACGCCCACCAGAAGTTCCCCGAGAATCGCGGGAATTCCAAAGCGGCTGCACAGCGAGGCCGCCACCTTGCTGGCCGGCAGCAGGATGGCAACGAGCAGCGCAAGTTGAAGGGCCGGTTGCATGTCTAGCTGACGTCGACCGTGGCCAGAGCCTCGGTTGCGCCTCGATTCCGAGTCCAGAGGCGCCGCAGGCGCGACAGCGAAAACCAGGAAAGCCGGTAAGTGCCGCGCTCAATCCCCTCGCGCCGCATGGTACGAATCGTTGCCGCCTGCCGGCGCGCCGCCTCCGACTGCGCCAGATTCTGCGCCAGCAGGGCCGCCTGCCGGGTGTGGTCTTCGGCTTTGGGCATGACCCGAAGCCGCATCCACAGCTCGCCCAGTTTGAGATGGGCGACGAAGCTCTCCGGGGCCAAGCTTACCGCTTCACCGAGTTCTTCCATCGCGGACTGTGCGTCCAGGTTCACGCACAGCGCCATTCCCAGCAGCACGCGCAGTTCCGCGACTTCCGGCTGCCGCGCGACACACTCGCGCAACTGCGCAACCAAATCAACGCGGTCGTCTTTTTCCAAGAGGCGCGGATCAGAGAACATCCGGAGCAGCTGGCCCTGCGCCTTGTGCGGGAGGGCCATCAACAGCGGCGACGCACCGGTCGTGCTGAGAGCGCCGGAGATTCCGGGAGCCGTGGTCATCATTTCGTCACGCATCGTCGGGTTCATAGTCTGAGATCCTCGTAGGCCGTATTTTTGCGCATTCGCGCCACCGGACCTGCAAGGCGCGTGGCCGAGGCGCGCCTTGCAGGCCGGTGTGCGTACAGCTAAGTCAGGTTACGCCGGTGTATACGCTTGTTCGGCGTGCAGCAGCACATCCGGTTCCGGTTTGAGAACAAACTCGGGATAGCCGAGTTGCCCCATTTCCGGAAGGTCCAGACCGGCCACTTCCGTTTCGATCGAAACCCGCTGCCCGACGAAATATTCGAGCACCAGGTTCAGAACAAAACTGAACGTGAAAACGAAGCCGATCAGCGTGGAGATGCCCACGAGTTGTGCCGCCAGCTGGCTGGCGTCGCCGTAGAACAGTCCGGTGACCGAACCCGTGACGCCGTTCCAGCCTCCTCCGTAGTTGCTCGTGCCGTCCGCAAAAAGCCCGACGGAAAGCACGCCCCACAGGCCGCACGTGCCGTGCACCGAGATCGCTCCGACGGGATCGTCTACTTTCATCACGTTCTCGATGAAGGAGACGCTGAAGCACACCAGCAGGCCGGCGATGAGACCGATGATGCAGGCCCCGACCGAACTGACGAAGCCGCTGGGCGCCGTGATCGCCACCAATCCCGCCAGCAGACCGTTACCGCTCATCGAAGCATCGACTTTGCCGTTCTTCATCCACATGAACAGCAACGCTCCGAGGGTGCCGGTGCAGCCCGCCAGCATGGTGTCCACGGCAATCGTGCCGATTCGCAAATTGCCGTTGGCGGAAGCACCCAGCGTGCTGCCTGGGTTGAACCCGAACCACCCGAACGCCAGGATGAAGCAACCGATCAAGACCGCTGAAATATCGTGGCCAATGATCGGGTTCGATGAACCATCGCGGTTGAACTTCCCAATTCGCGGACCGACGATGAGCGACACGGCCAGCGCCGTCAGCCCTCCGACGGCGTGGACCACGCCAGACCCCGCGAAGTCACAGTACCCTTTGCCGAGGCCTACGTTGGTTCCCAATTGCGAGAGCCAGCCCGCGCCCCAAGCCCAGTTGGCAAACAACGGATACGTAAGCGCTCCCATGATAACTGAAGAGATCGAGAACGCCAGAAACTTCCAGCGTTCCGCGCACGCTCCGGTGACGATCGTGAGCGCCGTATCCATGAACACCATCTCGAACAGGAAGATCACCATGACGCCCACGTCATAGGTGTGGCCCGACAGGAAATATCCCGTCTGGCCAAACAGCCCCCACGTCTTGCCGAACAACGAGAGCGTATGTTCGGATGACAGAGACTGGAGGCCACCCAGGTTCCCATTGCCGGCTGCTCCGCCCATCTGGATCGCGAAGCCTAAAATCCAGTAGGCGAACAACCCGCAGGTGTACACGAAGAAGTTCATCATGTACGTGTGATTGGCGTTCTTCACCCGGCACAGGCCCGACTCGACCATTGCAAATCCGGCCTGCATGAACATAACGAGGAAGCCCGTGACCAGGGTCCAGACAAAGTTCACCGCGATTTTGTTCTGGCCCACCTGGCTGGCGACGTCGGGAAGTGTCAAACCCGTCTTCGAGTCGGACACCGGCACGTCGCTGATCGTTCCCGTGATCGAGCCGCCGGGATCGCCCTTGGCCAAATCCGCCGTGGCCGGTGCCTTGGCCGCGGCGGCCGCGAGCTCCGCCGTCGCCGCCGAAGGAGGAGGTGCAGCTGCTGCGGCAGCAGCGGCCGGGGCGGCCGCTGGGGCCTGTGCGTGGGCCACTGCACCCAGCATCAAGCCCAGTGCGAGAATACAAAAACCGAGACAACTACTTCGGATCAGTTTCATCGTGTGCGCTCCATGGTAATTTTGGCTGCCGCTGTGAAGTCGGCGCGTTCAGCTCTTCCAAACCGCGTTCTTGTTGAAAGCTGCCGGCAAAACGACAATCATTCCGAACAAGGTCACCGCAATGCCCACCAATGCGAGGACGATGCGCCCGCCGGTGCTGGGAGTGATGTGCATGCCCACCAGCGTAATCAACCACCCCAGCGCACACACGCCTGCCCCAATCAACTTCATCGCCCCTGGGCTTGGCTTCAGTGCGGTTTTCCCCTCGAGCGGCTTGATCTTGAGCATTGCGAACAAGCTGGCAAGAAGGCCGGCCGCTCCGATCACCAACATCAGCTTTCCGGAACCACCGTCCAGATACGCGATGCCGGCACAGAACACGGTCGCCGACACCAAGAACAACGAGAAATAACTTCCCTGTGACCTGTTTGCTGCCATTGAGACTGCCTCCTCGACCCCAAAGGGTCACGCGCTGATCATGAGTTGCAAACTGCTGTCTTCCACTTCCAGCGGCCCGAGCACTCCGTCATCCAGACGGAAGCGAAAGCCGTACAACTTTGCTCTCATCGCGGGAGAAGTGACCCTCAGCACCGCAGGGGCTTCCCTCGTGACGTGGCCCGCGATGATCAAATGAGGCGGCTCGCGGGCCGACTGGCGAAACGCCCGAAGCTCGGCGGTCTGAACTTCGGGCAGTACGGCAAACAACATCTTGCGGAGCGCCATCGCATCCTGCAGGGCCTGCAACGACGCGATTCGGTCCCGCTCCCGGCGAGGCAGCGCGGCGTCCCACACGTCCACGGGCCGCATCATCCAGGAGACTTCCGCCGTCTCGCCGTACAACTGCAGGCGCAACAGCCGCAGCGGCGCGCGGGAAAGCTCGCCGAAACGCATCTGCGCTCGCAGCCCTCGAACGAAATCGGCGACTTGAAGCAAGTGCTTCATTTGCTCTGCACTCTCTCCTGGGCTTGCGTCCACGTCGGCAGCGCCACAAAGATGAGGAATTGCATCGCCACCATCACTTCCAAAACCAAGGGCGCTCCCCGTTGCAGCCGGATCACCAGCAGAAAAGCCACCATTGAAAACCACTGCCATCGCGAACGCCGCAGCCGTTCCAGGCGCCCCGGAAATCGAAACAGACTGCCCCAGCTCACCTTTTGCGTGGGGGCCGCCGGAACCCAACTGCGGATACACGCCACGGCGAAGAAGCCCGCGAGCATCAACTCCACCAACATCGTTTCTCGATTCATTCGCTTATCCCCTTCAAATATTGGCTGCCGGCCCGTGCCGGGCGCCGAAATCCGGAAATCGATCTCCCCGCATCCGCCGGGTTCATGCGGGCGGAAACACGTATCCTGCTCGCGACGGGCTCCCCGAAAAACGGAGACACTCGCCCTCTCGCCGCCACGCGCGACGCGCTGCCCGGCTGTTGCTCCACTACGGTGTGCCTATAGAACGGACACGGCTTGGTGTCCTAAGAAACCTACAAGACGCAGAAACGTGCTGCGGGTTCTCCCGTCAACATGGAAGGGAGATATTGGAACGCCTGCACCACCAGTTCCAATTGCGGAGTCAGTGTGCGGGACGCATCGTGCGGTGTCCAACTCAAATTCTGGATTGGATCTATCGGGATTCGTAATCCCGGTCAACGGGGGGATGCGGGGAGGGAAATGCGTGGCCGTGACTTATCGCTTGCGTTTCAGTTCCTCGCTAAGAACAAGGGCTTCCGCGACTTCCTTCATGGACTTGCGCCGCTGCCGGCTCTCGCGCTGCAGCGTAAGATAGGCCTCTTCTTCGCTGATCTTCAAATCGCGCTGCAGGATTCCCTTGGCGCGCTCGACGAGCTTCCTGGTTTCCAGCTCGCCGGAAAGCTGCAAGTTCTCGCTTTCCAGCCGCGCTCTCTCGATCTCCGCCCCCACCAGAAAACCAACCGTCGCGATCAGGCCGATTTCGCGTTTGCTGTAGAGGTGCTGCGCGCGATCCTGCACGTTGATGACTCCGACCAGACGCCCGCCACTCACCACGGGCACCGATAAGAAAGCCTCGAAGCGATCCTCCGGCAGTTCGTTGAACACCTTGAAGCGCGGGTCCCGGAACGCCCCTTGGGCGACCGCGACGGGCTCGCGGTGCTCGGCCACCCACCCGGTGATTCCTTGCCCTACTTTCATCTTTAACCGGTCCACCACTTCCGGATGGGGATTCTTCGAGGCGCGCAGGACCAGCTCGTCGTTCTCCAGCACATACACCATGCAGGAGTCGCATTTCACCACGGCCGTCACGAATTCCACGACATCCCGCAGCACCTCTTGCAGCGGCGCCGCCGTGGACATCCGGCTGGCGATCCGGTTGAGCAGGGTGAGGTCGAAGTCTTCCTCGCTGCGTCCCTGTTGCGCATCATGGGCGGGTGCTGACATGGATAGGGACCGCCGGTCAGCCGGATACGTTGTCCAGGACCTCTTCATGCGTCGGAGACTAGCAGGCACCGGCCGACAGGACAATTATCCCTTGGTATGAGCCTCTTGTGGGGGTGCGATTAGTATGGTTCGAATCGACCGAAGCGATCTTTTGGGGCAGCGCGCCGGGGCGCTGCCTGGCCCTGAGCCGCACGGGCCAAGGCCCGCGGCGCCCGTGATGTTTGGGCTTGGCGGTCCATTGGCAGCAGCGAGCGAGAATGGCATTAGCCCTGGGAGTGGACCCCAAGCTTTCCGGCCAGTTGCACCAAGCCCGCCAGCGTTTCAGCCCCCATCTTCTGCATCACATGGCTGCGGTGAATCTTGACGGTAATCTCACTCAAGCGCAGCTTCGCGGCAATCTGCTTGTTCGTCGACCCTCCGACAACGAAATGCAGAACTTCGCGTTGCCGTGAGGTAAGTTTCTCAAACCGGGATCGTAGCACGGAAAGTTTCGCTTCTTGCTCCCGCCGGGCGCGGTCTTGATCGAGGGCCTGATGGATCGCCGCCAGGAGTTCCTGCTTTTGAAACGGCTTGGTCAGAAATTCCAGGGCGCCGGCTTTCATCGCCCGGGAGACCATCGGAATATCACCGTGGCCGGTTACAAACACGATGGGAATCCCGATTCCCGCCCTTGCCAGCTCCCCCTGAAGTTCCGGACCGGTCATCCCGGGGAGTCTCACGTCCAGCACCAGACAACTGGGGATTTCCCGCCGGCTCGCGCCGAGAAAATCCTCCGTCGACCCGAACACCTCTGCGCGCAGCCCTACTGATCGGAACAGGCTGCTCATCGAGTCGCGAATAGACGCATCATCGTCGACCACATACACGATGGAGTCAGGGTCAGTCTTCATGATCTCGTAAGCCCGTCGGCACCGCAAACTGAAACAGCGAACCGCCGCTTGGAAGTGGCGTCGCCCACAGGCGTCCCTGATGGGATTCCACGATCGAACAGCTGATCGGCAAGCCCATGCCGATCCCCTGCGGTTTCGTCGTGAAGAAGGGCTTGAAGATCTCCGGTGCTATTTCCGCGCTCAGCCCGGCGCCCGAATCCATCACTTGAATCAATATCGCTGCCCGACCCTCCTTCGCAGTGCAAATCAACAGTTCCCTGGGACGGCCCGTCGTCCCTCGCATTGCGTCCATGCCATTCACGGCCAGATTGAGCACGACTTGTTGCAATTGGACCCGGTCACCTTTCACCCGCGGCAGATCCTTGGCAAGCTCAAGTCGCAAAGAAACGCCAGCCCGCGTTGCCTCGTCGCGCAAGAGAACGCCCAGTTCCCGAATCACTTCGTTCATGTCCAGCCAGTCTCTGGTGGGAGCTTCCTTCTTGAAAAGCGCGCGAATTCGACCCAGCACGGCCCCAGCCCGGGTACCGGCCTGGATCACTCTTTCGGCGGCCTTCCGAGCTTCCGCGACATCCGGGGGCGCCGCGGAGAGCCATTCCAGACAGGCATGGCCGTCGGTCACGACCGCCGTGAGCGGCTGGCTGACTTCGTGAGCAATGGAACAGGTTAGCTCTCCCATCGTCAGGACCTTGGAAAGATGCGCTAGTTCCCCTTGCGTCTTCCGGAGCGTCTGGTCTGCTATTTCATGCTCCTGCATGCTTCTTCGCAAGTCGGCATTCGAACGTTCGAGCTCGGCCGTGCGCTCGGCCACGCGAATCTCGAGCCGGTCACGGGCTTCGCGGAGGGCCTCTTCACTCTGTTTTTTCGATGAGCTGACCCAGCTCGCCACGAGCGCGCACACCACAAACCCGGCAAAGTACGTGCCATCGGTCGCCTTGATCGCGAAGGAATTAAGCGGAGGGACAAAGAAATAATCGACGAGAACCGTGGAAACGAACACGGCGAAAAGGCCCGCGGACATTCCGCCAAACCACGCGCTCGCCATGACGGCGGGGAAAAACAAGAACAGGAACGGATACGGAAAAAGTCGCTGCAAAAGCAGCGTCGCAACCAGCGCCATGGCCACGAACAACAGGGCAACTCCCCACCGCGGCACCATGGACCAAGCCGTCTGGGACAGTGACCCGCTCGTGTCTCGGAACTTGGGGGGATTTAGGCCGCGGTGCGCTGCATCAAGGGCGCCGCTAATGAATCCACCGCTCGCGGCTGGAGATTGATGGAAGCCGAACCTCCAGTATCCATTGGTCGTTTTCCAGTTCATAGATCCTGCAGAAGCCGCGATTCACCAACGCAACGACGAATTCGGCGGCGCACCCCAGCTCGCCCTCGGGTGATTCGGCCGCCGCCAGGGGGCCGGTGATCAGGTCCAGCGCTCCGTGCCGTTCGTCCCAAGGAATCAGCACATGCACACACCTAGCCTACCAACGGCGGGAATACGTGTCCAATTCGTCGTTTCGATGCAAACGATACGTTTTCGCGGAACCGCTCGCGCCCCGCCGAACCCTGCCCGGCCCTGCCTAGCGCCGCGCGAAGTAGAGCAGCAACCCGAAAATCAAGAGGGGAATCAGCACCATCGCGGCATAGGACAGCACTCGTCTCCATTCCGACGCGCGCTGTTTCTTCCACTCCCGCAACTCGGGCCGTTCGGTTACGCCCACTTGATCCGGATGTTCGAGGTCCCGTGCGAAGTCATGGGCATTCGGATAGCGATTCTTATGCTCGCGTTCCAGAGCCCGGTAAATCACTTCCTGCAATTGGGGCGAGATCGTGGAGTCGATCTCGCGTGGCGGAATGGGATGTTTCAGGAGACGCTCGAAAGTACCGGTTTCCGCGAACGGGACCCGCCCCGTCAGCATCTCGTACAGAATTACTCCCAGGGAATAGATGTCGCTGCGGGCATCGCCGCGCTTTCCTGCCAACTCCTCGGGGGAGATGTAGGGCGACGCGCCTACCATCTGCGCCAGGCTCGTGAACGTCAGCCGCGGAGCACCCTCCTTGGCGGCGACGTCAAACCCCGTCAGCTTGATCTGATCCTCCGCACCGACGAGGATCTTCTCCGGCCGCAGATTGCGGTGTACGATCCCATGGTTGTGGATGTAACCCAGAGCATCGCAAATACCTCGTGCAATCCTCACCGCGCGTTCCGGGGAAAGCTTCCCCTGCTCAGAAAGTATCTGCCGCAGCGGCTGCCCCTCGAACCACTCGGTCACCAGATAGGACCGAGTCCGATGGTCGTCCGCAACAACCTTCAGCAGGCCAGGGTGATCCAGGGATCTTTCAATCTCCTCTTCCCGGTGAAAGCGGTCGAAGAACGTCGGGTCACTTTCCATCTCCGGGTGCGGAACCTTGATGGCGACCACCCGGTTCGTGCGAAGATCCGTCCCCCGAAAAACGGTCGTCGCGAGGCTCTGCGCAATCACCCCTTCGATACGGTAGTGATCCAGTTGATCGCCGGGATTAATGGGAGCCCTCATTCGCCGCGCTGACGCAACCAAAGCCTAGTTGTCCGGAGCACAGTCGGCTCAACCTGCCGCGGCGCCTCCAGCCCAGTATGCTTTGCTTGGGTTGCTACCGACGCGGCTAGCTTAAACGCAGGTACGACGTATAGCACATGTAATGTTTGGATGGCAGAGATTGGAGTTTTGAATCTGAACCCGCGCATCCACCCGGGAACGCCAAGCCCAACAAGGGACCAGCCCCAAGGAACCCGCGGTGAGAATGAAACAGGGCCGATGGGCTTTGGGTCGGGACAGATCGGTCATGGCCCCGCCAAACCTGGACACGTCCGTCAGGTCGAATCAGGGCCTCCAAACAGGAGGCAGCATGAGCGGAAGGCCGCGAGTCGATCGATCCCCCGAAACGTAGTGGCAGATCGTGCAGGAAGAGATGAAAAGCTGGTTTCGCTCCCGCTTGCCGCAAGGCGGGGATTTCGGGCGTGCAGTGGCACACCCTGCGCCACACTCCGGCTTCTCGCCTCGTGAACGGCTGCGTGGACACCGTGACCTTGAAAGAATTCGTGGGACTTTCCGGCACCGGCGTCACGATGCGCTGCGCGCACACGAATCACGAGAGCAATCGGGCGGCCGTTAAGAAACTCGACGGCGTTGGTGACAATTTGGTGACAGTCCACCCGAAGATGCACCCATCCAGGGCAGCACTGTCACTAAATCGGCTGGCAAGTTACAATGTTTCATGACATTACATCCGGAGGGGTGGCCGAGCGGTTGAAGGCGGCGGTCTTGAAAACCGTTAGGCCCGAAAGGGTCTCGTGGGTTCGAATCCCACCCCCTCCGCCATTCAGTCTTTACTCTGTACTCTCTGATAACCACAAACCTCGAATAGCCGCATTTTCGGCCCAGAACGGCCAGATTCGAGCTGTTCGATGTGACCCGGAGAATCTCCCCACCCGAACGTTAGAGCATTTCCGGCAGGAATTCTCTCAGGGCCTACTGGGCAGTCCCCTTTCGGGTTCGCATGGACTGGCTGGTCGAGCGAGGAGGCACAACGAACTTATTCTCCCGTGTCTTTGCTGCTTGAGAAAATTGCACATTTCCGGCCAAATTCGAGCAAATAAATAGCCAATGCCCTCAAAAGGGAATCGCAAGTTCGAATTCTGTTTGGTCCGCCATCCAGTCTGCGGTTTTCTCTGAATCTCCTTCAGTGAGCGAAAATCGGTGGTTTCTGGCCGAATTTGCGACGATGCTTCCCCGGCATGTGCCTATCGGAGAACATTAGTGCTCGAACTGTCGGAAAACGTGCCGCATTTCTCCTAATTCACTGTCGAGGTGCACTTTCACATTTGGCCCACACCGAGCGTGTAATGGTTCAGGCCTTCGGGAAATATCTGATTGAGGATGGGCTACAGCGGCGGACACCTGCCCAAAAACATATGACTTTTAGGCGACTGCTTCGCAGAATAGAAATGCCTCATTCCACCGCAGTTATCTGATTACAGGGTGGTCTATGGGCAAGCACCCGACCTAAGTCACTTCGCGCCTCGGCATTTCTACAAGCCGAACACACCATCACTTGATCTCTCGCTCCGTTAGTGAAACTTCACTGAAGGTTTGCCGCTAAATCCGACCAATAGAGTCTGCCTCATACGTTGGCAAAGCAAGAATGCCGCGGAACCTCATAAGCGCGTCCGCGGAAAGTCTGTGGCAGCAATCTGTACCAACTATGCTTCGATCCGAACGGCGATCGGGACGGCCGCTTGAATCGGCGTGTAGATATCGATTGCACCAGCAGTGGCCCGGATGGACACGATCAGTGCGTACCGAACTGCCCTGTCGTAACGGGCAAGGGATGGCTTCTCCTTCCACCAGCCGCCCACCGGATAGATCGCAATGGCATCTCGCCGCGCGAGTTCAGCGGCCGTGCCACGCCAATGGTCAGAGTGAATTGAGCCAACGTTTCGAATCGATCCCAACAACCAATCGTCGCCGCCTGCGTCCGCTTGAATACCCTGCTCCTCCATCTCGATGGCTCCGTTAATGCGTGCCTGAAACGCTGGCAGGGTCTCCAAGCTCCTTTTCACTACAAAGCGGAGACCATGTGACGCGTAGCGGTGCCGACGGGTCCAGCCTCGGTCGCCCGGATTTGGCTCGATAAAATAGGACAATGTGATCCGCAACTGGACTTCCGTTTCCGCAAGAGCTTCAAGCTCTGCGCGGGGCCACGGGAGAGCATGGAGATGCATATCCCGCGTTTTCACAACCCCTTTGGCATCACGCCAAAAGGGATGGAGGCTGTCCTCCACGACTAACGTTGCATCGTTGAGGGCACTGAAAAGGGCCCGCTCGTAATTCGGCACCCCGTAGCCGTAGCGACGGAGGAAGGCGAGCTTTTCCTGACGAGACGAGTCTTGGTTCAGATGTGCTAGCATCGTGGGTGTCCACTCGGCAGAATGGACGATCAGACCGCGCACCGTTTCAGGCCAAAACTGGGGACGGACTGTGAGCACACGGCCAGCGAGATTGGCTGCAATGGCGGTGGCTGCGCTGGTGTCGCGGATGATGTCAAATTGTTGGAGATGGGGTTGATGGTGGGTCGTCAGAAGGCCTAAGTCGTCCGGAGAATCGACCGTCGCGCCGTCCGTTGCCCAGTTTCCCCCTTCGCAAACAAGATCCGGTTTGATGGGCCATTGCCTTTCCCATGTCAAGGATGTACGACTGGTTGGCGATAGCTCACCGCTTGGCGCGAGAGATGTCCATCCTTCAAAGGTTGGATCAGTGATATTTGTCTTTTCCGTGAAAGCACCAACAGTCAAGGCATTCCATGCCTGGGCGGGATTGAATATGGGCTCGATATCTGTGCGGGCAAGATAGTTTGCCGTCGGGATGTTGGCTCGGTCTACGTTCCCTGCCGAGATGAGGATCAGTCGGCGCGCGGTCTCGTCCCCAAAACACAATCGATCGATCGTGGCCGACCAGGAAGAAGGTCGTCCACGTCTAACGTCAAAATCAGAAGTGACCGCCATGCAAACGGCGCGAGAGCGATGTGGAGCGGACACCTCCGCACGAGAAACACATTCAGCCGTCACGGCGCCATAAAGTTTAGGATCATGTTGGACGCCCGCAGGATGCAACATTTTCACTGATTCCAGGCGGTGATCCACGCGGATTCGCGCGTGATTCGAAAGTGCTCGCTGCAAATCTCCGTAAAGCGCCACACCGGCCATTGCTGTTCCGTGCCCTTGCCAGCTTGCGCTATCGCCGGTGCCCCAGGTGGGGTCGTACGTATGGAGGTCGGTAGGCTGAATTCCAATTGCCAAAAGCGGGTGAGTGTGTGTGACTCCACTATCCAGCAAGCAGACCGAAACGGCGCCTGCGTCAGGCCCATCGAGCCGACTGAGAAGGTCCGCGATCCACTCTCTTTGCTCGATATTGTGCATTTGAAGAAACAATGCCGGCGTATCTTTTGCCAATCGAATCTCGGCGATGGCGTCCGTTCTCGTTAGCAGCGTGCCTAGCGTGGCAAGGTCAGCGAACGCGAGTATGACCTCCCGTTCGGGAAACTCGATTATCTCTTGGAGGTTTATCTGGATTTCGAGGGCAGCGGCCGCCGACTGAAATTGCTCGCGCAATCCAGCCCGCAACCACACTTCCCACCAAATTCGTTCGTTTTCTGGTGGTAAAAGGTTTTCTTCGTCTGTGAAGAAGGGCCGGATGACAGCGAGTGCAATCGTATCAATGCGGTTGACTAAGTTTTCGTGGCGAGGCAGGCCCTTCTTGCGGGTGACTTGCGTTTGGTACTCTTCGAGCTTTCGTAGGAAGTAGTTAGCAGCCCGATCAGGCACAAAGACAGTGGCGATCGTCGGCGCATGTTCGTCCAAGCCGCCTTTGACGGACACCAGTTCAATGCCCCGGCGTCGGTCCTCCAGATTTTGGACGAACTCCTCGTTCCCCGGTGCAAGTTCAAATTGCAGATAGAATCCACGAGCTGCAGCATCGCCACGTGCCTGCGCTTGGGCGTGAGCCCCGACTAGAGCCCGATTCAGCGCCGCCAGCAGCGTCTGGGCGTGCGCCTCGCGATTTCGAGCAGGAGGTGGTGGAGTTTGAGGTCGTTGCCTGCTCGTATATGGTTCGGAACGCCCGATGCCGTGGAGGTGAATGTGGGGGCGATCGCGGGGAAGTTCAGCCATGGGGCTGTACCTCAGCTCCTAAATTAACAGGCTGCGTGTCTTCGCTCATGAAGGGCGACCAAGAGTTCCTCGGTCGTAATACAGACGGTTCCTTGAAGGATGGCGTGTTTGGCGGCCTCGTCGCTTGCTCTCACCAGTTCGCCCTGGCTCAAACCTGAGACTTCAGTCGAGACTTTTGCCCAGCCCACTCGGTCCACATTAAACTGTGCTAGGCGCGATTCGATGATTTTCACGGCGGTTCTTTCGTCCGGGAGGGCGTACTCGATCACGTCGTCGAACCGACGAAACAGCGCCTTGTCCAGAAGATCGGCATGGTTGGTCGCAGCAATAATGATGCTATCGGAGTCGTCCTTTTCGAGGAATTGCAGAAACGAATTTAGTACCCTCCGGATCTCACCAACATCATTTGTCTGTGCACGCCGCGCCCCAAGAGCATCAAATTCGTCAAAGAGGTAAACACCCTTCTCCACGGTCATTGCTTGGAAGATCATGCGGAGCTTGGCCGCTGTTTCCCCCATGAACTTGGTGATTACACCTTCAAGCAGGATAGTGAAAAGAGGAAGGTGCAGCTCACCAGCGAGAGCTGCGGCCGTCATGGTCTTCCCCGTTCCAGGCGGTCCGACAAAAAGAAGTTTTCGTCTTGCCCGAAGATTGTGATGCCGTAGTTTGATTTGCTGTCTCTGCTCCAGAAGCATTCTGCGCAAGCGTTCTTCTAACGCTTCAGGTAACACCATACTAGCGAGTCGAATCGTCGGCTGTTGGACGGAGAGGAGGTTGGCGATCTCGCCCTTTGGTTGGAGAACAACAACAGAGCCCACGCGTTTTTCGATTTGTGAATTGCGGGCACGCGCTTGATCCACGAGCTCACGGATCTGCTCCGCAACTCTGGCGTGACCCATCCGCGCCTCCCGCGCAGCAAGTTCCATAGCCAGGGAGAGAAACTCTTGCTCGTCGCCCTGGACGTGAGTGCGCAGAAGGGCGATTAGATGTCGCGCAGTACTCATATTGAAAGGGTGTCACTCATCGCGCACCTGAGTAATCCGAAGTGTATACCGAAACTACTTCTGCGTCGCGATCTCAAATCGTGTTGTTTCAGGGATTGTGTGGGTCTGGTAACAAGGCGCAACCATAGCGCACTTGCTTGGGTGTTGACAGCAATTAGAATAGCAGCCCCAGATCCCTCCGTGGTGACTCTTTCCTGGTCCAGTGCCAGTCGGAACTGTACGCAGAACGCTACAACACAATCTACGCATGGGTCCTTAGTAATGTCAGGAAACTCGACCGCCCGCGCCCCTATAAGCACCCTACAGGTGCTGTAATCTGGATCCGGCTGGCTAGTTTCTAACCGGAATCCCGAGAAACCAGAGCACCATTATTTCTGCGCTGCCTGATGGTAGAATCGCGTCGTGATTTGTCCCTAAATATGTCGTCCAAGAAGCTACCGGCTGAGGAGCGCCACTGTGACGGCCGCAGGAAGTTGCAGGAGTCGAGGGATAAGAAGGTGAAGGAATGACCGCGGGCAAGGCCAACAACATCGAGAAGCTCGAAGCCGACCTTTGGGAGGCGGCGGACAACCTCCGCGCCAACTCCAAGCTCACCTCCAGCGACTACTTCATGCCGGTGCTGGGCGTGATCTTCCTGCGCCACGCCGCCAACCGGTTCGAGGCGGCCACGCGGCAGATCGAGGAGGACCAGGCCAGCGGGCCGGATGCCGAAGCGCAAGGTCCTGCCCGGCCGACTACCTGCGCCGCCGCGCGCTCTGGCTGCCCGAGACGGCCCGCTACGACTGGATCATGCAGCAGGCCGCCACCAGCGGCAGCCGACCTGCCCAAGCTCGTCACCGAGGCGATGACCGCCATCGAGGCCGAGTTCGAGCCGCTCGCAGGGCGTCCTGCCCAAGGACTACGGCATCTTCGAGCCGAAGGTGCTCGAAGACCTGATGCGCCTGTTCAACAGCGAGCAGATCAAGCAGGCCACCGGCGACGTCTTCGGCCGCATCTACGAGTACTTCCTCGCCAAGTTCTCCATCCAGAAGGCGCACGACAACGGCGAGTTCTTCACGCCGTCCTCGCTCGTGCAGACCATCGTCAACGTCATCGAGCCGGACCACGGCACCGTGTTCGACCCGGCCTGCGGCTCGGGCGGCATGTTCGTCCAGTCCAGCCACTTCATCGAGCACGAGGGCGGCGACACGGCGAAGAAGGTCGTCTTCTACGGCCAGGAGAAGAACCGCGACACCATCCGCATCGCCAAGATGAACCTCGCCGTCCACGGCCTGGAGGGCAAGATCGCCGAGGCCATCACCTACTACCAGGACGAGCACACGCTGGTCGGCAAGTGCGACTTCGTGATGGCCAATCCGCCCTTCAACGTGGACCTCGTCGACGCCGAGCGCATCAAGGGCGACCCGCGCCTGCCGTTCGGCCTGCCGGGCGTGAACAAGGCACAAGAAGGTCTCGCAACGGCAACTACCTCTGGATCTCCTACTTCTGGAGCTACCTGAACGAGAAGGGCCGCGCCGGGTTCGTCATGTCCTCGCAGGCGTCGAGCGCCGGGCACGGCGAGAAGGAGGTGCGCCAGAAGATCGTCGAGACCGGCGACGTGGACGTGATGATCTCCATCCGCTCGAACTTCTTCTACACCCGCACCGTCCCCTGCGAGCTGTGGTTCTTCGACCGCGGCGAAGCCCGCCGAGCGCAAGGACAAGGTGCTGATGCTCGACGCGCGCAACGTCTACCGCAAGGTCACGCGCAAGATCTACGACTTCTCGCCCGAGCAGATGAAGAACCTCGCCGCCATCGTCTGGCTCTATCGCGGGCAGCGGGAGCGCTTCCTCGCCTGGTGAAGGACTATCTCGGGCGCGTCTGCGACGGAGAGCGACGGCGATCCCGGCGACGCTCGCCACCTTCGAGGCGACGCTCACGGACCTGCGCGGGCGGTTCGACCGGCTCGCCGATGCGGTGGCCAAGCACGGCGACCTCGAGGCCGACAAGAAGCAGCCGCTCGCCGATGCCGCGACCGAGCTGCGCGAGGCGGTCGACGCTCTACGAGGCCGACCGCAAGAAGCTCCTCGACGAGTCTGCGCACTTTCGGCCAGAAGTACGCGAAGACGCTGCCCGACAAGAACGACAGCCCAGCACGCCGCGCGCAAGGCGTTCGACCCCATCGCCGAGGCGATCCGCGGCCTCATCAAGCAGGTGGACCTGCTCTACAAGCTCGCCGCGCGCGTCGCCGACCTGGGCGCCGAGCTGGCGGCCGACGACGTCAGTCGTCCGCCGCCTACGACCGCCGCGCGACGGCCAAGCTGGTAAAGCAGCTCGACGACGAGCGCAAGGCCGCCGTCGAGCAGCTCAAGCACGCCGTCTACTTCCACCGGCAGGTGGCCTGGCTGCAGGACCGCTTCCCGAAGGCCGAGCTGCAGGCCGTGCCGGGGCTGGTCAAGCTGGTGGACCGCAAGGAGATCGAGGCCGCCGACTGGAGCCTGACGCCCGGCCGCTACGTCGGCGTCGCCCCGCCGGAGGAGGACGAGGACTTCGACTTCGAGCAGACGCTGCGCGACATCCACACCGAGCTGGCCGACCTCAACAAGGAGGCGGTTGAGCTGGCGGCAAAGATTCAGGAGAACTTCGAGGAGTTGGGCGCGTGACGTGGCGAATAGTGAAGCTCGATTGCATCAAGGCGCCCGTTCCCCACGCGTTTGTTGGTGGCCCTTTTGGCTCCAACCTAACGACGCGTGACTATTTGGAGGAAGGTGTTCCCGTGATCCGGGGCAACAACCTACCCGCCGATAGATCCTTCCACGACGATGACTTCGTGTTCGTAAGCGAGAAAAAGGCAGACGACATGAGAGCTAATACCGCCTATCCGGGAGACGTTGTGTTTACCCAGCGGGGAACGCTGGGCCAGGTCGGTATCATTCCTCGGGAATCGAGCTTCCCCCGTTACATCATTTCGCAGAGTCAGATGAAGCTCACGGCGGATCTCGGGACAGCGGATCCTCGCTTCATCTATTACTTCTTCAAGATGCCGGCGACAATTCAAAAGGTAATTAACCATGCGCTCATCTCAGGGGTGCCGCATATCAACCTTGGGATCTTGAAAGAGTTTGAAATTAGCCTTCCGGACTTAGCCGTTCAGAAACGAATCGCCGACATCCTCTCCACCTACGACAACCTGATCGAGAACAACCGGCGACGGATGGCATTGCTGGAAGAGTCGGCGCGGCAGCTCTACCGCGAGTGGTTCGTCCGCCTTCGATTCCCCGGCCACGAGCACACGCGCATCACCAAAGGCGTACCGGAGGGGTGGGAGAAAATGCCCCTGGGTGACCGCGTGACGCTGAACTACGGCAAGGCACTGAAAGCAGAAGATCGCCTTGATGGACCCTGTCCGGTGTACGGCTCCAGCGGGATCGTCGGAATGCATGACAAGGCGCTGACACCAGGCCCAGGAATCATCGTTGGTCGAAAGGGTAACGTCGGCAGCGTCTACTGGTGCCTGAGGGATTACTGGCCGATTGACACGGCGTATTACATCGACGCTGAGACGAGTAATCTGTGGCTCTACTACGCGCTCCAGCATATGCACTTCATTAGCACGGACGTTGCCGTGCCGGGGCTTAACAGAGACTTCGCGTATAGCAGGCCGCTCCTGGTACCTGAAGCTCGCCTTGTTCGCGCCTTCCTGGAAACGGCCGCGCCGCTGCATGAACAAATCGCGAAGCTCGGTGAGATGAACGGCAAGCTGCACGCTGCCCGCGACCTGCTGCTGCCGCGCCTGATGAGCGGGGAGATCGCCGTATGAAAGCCGAAGACGTTCAACTCACACAGTTATTTGCCGGGCCAAAGCAGTTCATCGTGCCCATTTTTCAGCGCGACTACAGTTGGGGCACCAAGCATTGCCTCCAGCTATGGAATGACATCGTGCGAGTGGGCTCTGATGAGAACGCCAAAGCCCACTTTGTCGGCTCCGTCGTCTATATCGCGGCCGAGGAAACATCCGCAAAGATCACAAGATGGTTGCTCATCGACGGGCAACAGCGCTTAACGACAGTCACCCTTTTGCTTGCGGCAATACGAAACCGATTGCCTAAGGGAGGACTAAACGCGCAGGCCGCAGACGAGGATGCGCTACCAACGCGAGTGGAATTGGAAGACTACTATCTTCGAAACACACATGGAAAAGGTGACCGTCGCCACAAGCTTCACTTGCGCCGAGCCGACCAAGACACCTTAGCAGCCCTTTTAGACGAAAAGGAATTGCCGAGCAGCGTTTCAGAACGTATCCGTGAGAATTTCGAGTTCTTCGGAGAGAAGCTGGCCGATGCTGATTTCGAACTCATCTATCGTGGAATCAAGAAGCTGGTGGCCGTCGATGTTTCCCTGCTGCGTGGACAGGACGACCCGCAGATGATTTTTGAGAGCCTGAACTCAACCGGCCTCGATCTTACGCAGGCCGATCTGATTCGAAACTTTGTGCTGATGCGGCAAGAAGAACAGTTGCAGGCACGGCTCTATGAGGACTATTGGCATCCGATTGAGAAGGCTTTCGGTGAGCGTTACCGCACGGATTTTGATAAGTTCGTTCGCGATTACCTGACCCTCGAACTCAAGCCGAGCAAACAGTTCAAAGCCGACACAATTTATCAGCAATTCCGAACTTATTTTCATCGTGTCGCGAACCGCAACTCCATCGAAGGACTTCTCGGGGACCTGAAGCGTTTCGGGAGTTACTACGCCGCATTCAGCCTCGGGCAGGAAGATAACGTGACGTTGAAAGAGGTGCTCGGGCGACTCCGTATGCTCGTGGAGGTTGCCTCCCCGGTTGTCTTGAGACTTTATGATTGCTATAGGCGAGCAACAACTCTGACGCTTTCCGAGTTCGTCGAAGCTGTGGAGTTGCTGGAAAGCTATGTCTTCCGGCGGTCTGTGTGCGCAATGCAAACACGCAGCCTCGGTCAAATCTTTGCTTCTCTGGCTTACCGCATTGAAGACGACGCCCCTTTGCTCAGCTTGAAAGTCGCGCTGCATCGCCAGGGCAAGAAGCGACGCTTCCCCACGGATGCTGAATTTCGCGAAGCTCTAGAAGCACGTGATGTCTACGACATGCGTAACTGCCACTATCTGCTGGACCGATTGGAAAACGACAGCAAGGAGAAGATCGACACGGAGAAGTTCACGATCGAGCATGTCTTGCCCCAAAGTGACGACCTTTGCACGGAATGGAAGACGATGCTTGGACCGGACTGGCAAACGATTCGAGACGGATGGCTGCATCGCCTCGGTAACATCACACTGACTGGCTACAACTCGGAATACAGTGACCGATCTTTCGGCGACAAGAAGACGATTGCGGGCGGGTTCAACGAAAGCCCACTTCGGCTCAACAAGTTTATTCGCGAACAGACTTCGTGGACGGTGACAGAAATCGAAAAGCGCGGAAAGGATCTTGCAGCTAGGGCAGTGAAGATCTGGCCTGCTCTCGCGGTGGATGCGGAATCCGTCAAAGCTGCTGAACTTGAGGACCGGAAACAGCAAGCGGCCAAGTACAGTTTGTCGAGCCTGGAGTTCGATGCTGAATCCAAGGCACTGTTTGATTTACTGCGCGCTCAGATTGTTGGCTTGGGGGACGATGTTATCGAATTGTACGGGTCGAAGAGCGTGACATATCGAGTCTATGATTTCTTTGTGGAGGTCATTCCTCGGAGACGGCGGCTCTCGCTCGTTCTCAATCTCGACTTTGAAGAGTGTGATGACCCAACCCAGCGAGCCCACGACGCGACGGAATATGCGTTTATCACTCATGCTTCTGAAAGCGGTGGTGTCCTCTTTAATGTGAAGGAAGAGACGCATATAGGCCCAGCCATTCACCTTGTTCGTCAGGCTTATGAAAAGGTTTCAGAGTAGTGTGCAATGGCGCTTACCGACATCAACAGCGAAGACCGGCTGGTCCAGCAGACGTTCGCCGAGCATCTGGAGAAGGTGCTCGGCTGGGAGAGCGTCTACGCCTACAACGCGGAGACCTTCGGACCGCAGGGCACGCTGGGCCGTGCGACCGAGCGCGAGGTCGTGCTGGTCCGCGATCTGCGCGCTGCGCTGGAGCGCCTCAATCCTGACCTGCCGGATTCGGCACGTCGAGCAGGCCATCGAGAAGCTGACCCGGATCGACTTCGCCCGCTCGCTCCTGCAGCACAACCGCGAGTTCTACGGCTTCATCCGCGACGGCGTGCCGGTCGAGTGGCGCGACGCGGCGGGCGAGACCCGACACGCCCGCGCGCAGGTGATCGACTTCCGCAACATCGCCAACAACCGCTTCCTCGCCGTGCGCGAGCTGAAGATCCAGGGCGTGCGCGTGCCGCACTACAACCGGCGCGCGGACCTGGTCTGCTTCGTCAACGGCCTGCCGCTGGTCTTCATCGAGCTGAAGGCGGTCTATCGGAACATCCGCGCCGGCTTCGACGACAACCTCACCGACTACCTGAGCGAGCACAGCATCGCCCACGCCTTCCACCACAACGCCTTCCTCGTGGTGAGCAACGGCGACCACGCCCGCTACGGCTCGATCACCAGCAAGTGGGAGCACTTCGTCGAGTGGAAGCGCAACGCGGAGAAGGACAAGGGGCGCGTGGATGCCGAGGCGCTGCTCGACGGCATGCTGGCCAAGGAGCGGCTGCTCGACCTGGTCGAGAACTTCATCCTGTTCGACGACAGCCGGGCCGGGCGGCACGCGCAAGATCGTGGCGCGCAACCATCAGGTGCTCGGCGTGAACAACGCGGTGGCGTCCGTCCTGCGTCAGGAGGAGCTGAAGCGGCAGCTTCCCGCCGGAGCAGCGGCTGCTTCGATCCGAACAGCAGTGGCTCGAGCAACGGGCGCTGCCGGAAGCCGATTCAACGGATCAAGCATGGTCGTCAGACATGCAGCTAAGAGCCTCGAATTGCCCATCGTCGAGACGGGCGCACCCCGACCTGGGCCGGCTGGGCGTCTTCTGGCACACGCAGGGCAGCGGCAAGTCCTACTCGATGGCGTTCTTCGCCGAGAAGGTGCGGCGCGTCGTGCCCGGCAACTTCACCTTCCTGGTGATGACCGACCGCGAGGATCTCGACGACCAGATCTGGCGCACCTTCGTCGGCTGCGGCATCGCGGACGAGAAGACGCCGCGCGCCAGCTCCGGCAAGGAACTGCAAGAGATCCTGCGCGGAAACCACCGCTTCGTCTTCAGCCTGATCCACAAGTTCAACCAGCCGGTCGACCAGAGCCCTACAGCGAGCGCGACGACATCATCGTGATCTCGGACGAGGCCCACCGGACCCAGGCGGGCAAGTTCGCACGCAACATGCGGCTGGCGCTGCCCAACGCCTCGTTCATCGGCTTCACCGGCACGCCGCTCTTCAAGCACGACGAGCTGACCCGCCGCATCTTCGGCGACTACGTCTCGCGCTACGACTTCAAGCGGTCCGAGGAAGACCAGTCCACCGTCAAGCTGGTGTACGAGAACCGCGGCGAGAAGCTGGGCATCGCTCGGCTCGACCTGAACGACCGCATCGCCGAAGCCATCGAGAAGGCCGACCTCGACCCGGATCAAGCCGCCCTGCTGGAGAAGCTGCTCGGCAAGGACTACGAAGTCATCACGGCCGACGATCGACTGGACAAGCTGGCGGACGACTTCGTCGAGCACTGCTCGACCCGCTGGCAAACCGGCAAGTCGATGCTGGTCTGCATCGACAAGATCACCTGCGCCCGCATGTTCCAGCGCATCGAGCCGCGCTGGAAGGCCAAGCTCGCGAAGGTGAAGGCATCCATTGCCGCCAAGGAAGCGGAGTTGGCCGCCACCACCGACCCGGACGCGCGGGAGCGCCTCGGCAAGGAGCTTGAATTGCTGCGCGGCCAGGCGCAGTGGATGGAAAGCACGATCATCGAGATCATCATCAGCGAAGCGCAGAACGAGGTCCGCGACTTCCAGAGGTGGGGCTTCGACATCATCCCGCACCGGGTTGTGATGAAGAACGGGCTTCGAGACGCCGGACGGCAAGCGGGTGAATGTGGAGGATGCCTTCAAGGACCCGGAGCATCCCTTCCGCATCGCCATCGTCTGCGCGATGTGGCTGACCGGCTTCGACGTGGAGTGCCTGCGACACTCTACATCGACAAGCCGATGAAGGCGCACACCCTGATGCAGGCCATCGCCCGCGCCAACCGCGTCTATCCGGGCAAGGATTGTGGCGTCATCGTGGACTACAACGGCATGCTGAAGAGCCTGCGCGAAGCACTGGCTCAGTATGCCCTCGGCGACGAAGACGAAGGCGGAGAGGGCGGCGGGATCGTGGCACCGATCGAGGAGTTGGTCGCCGCGCTGCTTGCAGGCTATCGAAGCGGCCGAGAAGCACCTCCTGGGGCTCGGATTCGATCCGAACCGGCTCCGCGGCGCGACTGGCTTTGCACGTATCGAGGCACTGCGCGATGCGGTGGACGCGCTTTACACCTCGGACGAGGCGAAGCGCCGGTTCGAGATCATGGCGCGGCAGGTCTTCATCCGCTTCAAGGCGCTGCTGATGGAGCCGAGCGCATTCACCTATGCGGAGCGCCACGACAATATCGAGGCCATCTACAAGAAGCTCCAGGAAAAGCGCGACACGGCCGACGTGACGGAGGTGCTCAAGGAGCTGCACAGAATCGTCAACGAGGCCATCCGGGCGCAGGCACCCGGCGACGATCACGCCGAAGGGCTCACGGTGGACCTGAGCCAGATTGACTTTGCCAAGCTGCGGGAGGAGTTCGCCAGCAAGGTGCAGCGGAAGCATGCCGCGCTGCAGGACATCCGGGACATTGTCGAGAAGAAGCTTGCCCAGATGCTCGCGCGGAATCCGATGCGGATGGACTTCTACAAAAAGTACCAGGAGATCATTGCCGACTATAACCGTGAAAAGGACCGGGTGACGGTCGAAGAGACGTTTGCCAAGCTGGTTGCGCTCGCCAACAGTCTTGATGCGGAACAGAGGCGGGCTGTTGAAGAAGGGCTCGGCGACGATGAGCTGGCTCTGTTCGATCTGCTTTTCAAGGAGGCGATCAGCAAGGCGGATCGCGAGAGGTTGAAACAGGCCAGCAAGAAACTTCTGGCGTCGTTGCGGGAGTTACTCCGACAGATGCCCGATTGGACGCAGAATACCTCCACCCAGGCGGAAGTGAAGATACATATCCTCGACCACCTTTGGCGGACCCTGCCGCGCCCACCCTACACGGAGCAGGAAACGGAACAGGTCGCCGCCAGGGTCTATGACTATATCCTCCAGCGGAGTGTGAGTGGTTCTGATCCCTTGGCGGCGTAGCCAAAGAAAGCGGAAGCCTCAGAAACACCAAACACCTATGCAGGGATCCCCATAGCGGATCATCGCACTCAGTCTTAGTTGTCTTTGGACGGTCTCTCAATCTGCGGGTTCCAGGCGAACAGACTACAGGTGATATGAGATTGGCCCACAACCATCTGTTTCCGGCCACGAGATTGGACGAATTTTGGGCGCGTAGATTTAGACACTTACAGAGCAAGCGGAAGAGGAATTTTCGGGCAGGCTGCAAAATCCCGAAACCACAAGCGTTTCTGGCGTGGCACTGGGGCCCGGCAGCCCGTTCCCCTGTGGGAGGGTTTTGCAATTCTTACTGGATGCGGGTCGTAAACTCGGTACCAGGTCCAGTTTCCGAGTGGGCGACGATACGCTTGGAACGTGCTAGGCGCGAACGTCGTTTCTACGTGTAGCGCGTTACACGGCCGAGTGGATTGTTTGTTAGAGTTCATTCGCCTTCCGCAGCCGATACTCCTTGTCGGGCGATCTGAACCCCGCAGACCCTGAATCCGGGTAAATGACTCTGACCGAACCATCCGTGAAATTGGGAAGACCATTGTGCTATCTTGGGGCGAGCATCGTGCCGCACGCACAAGCGAAGGTCGCATCATCGGGGTGCTTACTGATGCAGCACCAAGTGGTTCAGCGAAACTTGCGGCGACACGGCCTTGTGCAGAGCGCACCTTTGCTGCCCCGTTCCGACCCGCTCGTGCAAAGCCCGCCCTGCATGAGCCACGCAGGTGGGGGACTCGATCCTTACGCGAAAGGGCCAAGACGTTGGAACTCGCGTTTGACTCCAAATCGCTTCGCACGATCTGCGAGAACGAGGCCCAGGCAAAGCTCGAATTGGACAGCGCGGTGGCTGAGATTCTCAAGCGCCGGCTCGCGGATTTGCGCGCTGCCACATCCGTCAAAGACCTCGTGGCCGGGCGGCCGCGGATACCCGACGGTTCAGACAGCCAACACATGGTTCTCGATCTGTGCGATGGGTATCGCTTGGTCTTCAAGTCCAACCACACTAACCGCCCCATCACCGATGCAGATGATATAGACTGGGCCAGGGTTACTAGGATCAAGATACTGAGGATCGAAAAGCATCATGCCTAGCAGCAATGAATTTCGTCCTGATTGGGCTTCAGCGCCGGGCGACACCATCACCGACATTCTAAGGGAGCGAGGTCTCTCGGTTACGAAGTTTGCGCAGCACATCGGACACACGCCAGAGCAAGTAGGGGAACTGCTTCAAGGTCGTGCAACGATCACCATAGGCATTGCACGAAGGCTCGAACGACTTCTCGGTGCGTCTGTCGCGTTCTGGATGGCCCGCGATTTTCAGTATCGTCAGGATATTGCCAGGCTCCATGCCACTGACAAGGGCTGGCTCACTGAGCTACCCTTGGGAGACATGATCAAATTCGGTTGGCTCAAGCCTGCGCCGCATCCATCAGAGGAACTGGCGGCCTGCCTTCGCTTTTTTAACATGCCCAGTGTTAAGGCGTGGCGTGAGGCGTGCCGGAGCCTGCAGGAAATGGTCGCATTCAGAACGTCGCCTTCGTTCGACTCTCGCCCAGCCGCTGTTGCTGCCTGGCTACGGCAGGGCGAAATCGAGGGCGAGGCGATCGAGTGCAGTCCTTGGAACCCGGGGCGGTTTGAGCGTGCCCTTGCAAGCATCAGGTCTCTGACTCGACGAAAAGACCCAAGTCTTTTCATCCCGGAGTTGCAGAAGCGCTGCGCCGAAGGTGGCGTTGCGGTGGCGATTGTCCGCGCCCCCAATGGGTGTCGGGCTAGCGGCGCCACTCGATTCCTTTCTCGAACTAGGGCCCTTTTGTTACTCAGCTTCCGTCATTTGTCAGACGATCAATTTTGGTTCAGTTTCTTTCACGAAGCCGCTCATTTGTTACTTCACGGGAACAAAGGCTTTTTCTTAGAAGGTATCGAGGCTCCCGCGACGAAGGAGGAAGAGGAGGCCAACGAATTCGCAGGGCACAGTCTGGTACCTCCCGAGTTCCGCCAAGCCATGCTAAACCTCCCTGCACACGGTCGCGAAGTGATCCGATTTGCCCGGCGTATAGGCGTCTCGCCCGGTATCATTGTCGGGCAACTCCAACATTATGGGAGAATCAACCATCACCAACTGAACGGCCTGAAGAGGCGATTCCGTTGGAAGGATTAAGCCTATCAGCCTCGGAACGGTTTGAATCTCGTTGGGCTCTTTTGCCAATTACACAGGGAGTCTTCGAGCACTTGCATGCCGACCTTGAGTTCAGTGTCAAGCTCAACCAACCACTGGTCGAGAGCCGCCGCTCTTGCGTCAGTGCCAAATAGCAATCGCGCACCGCGAAGTGGACCGGTCGCATTCTCCAGATAGGTCGATCCGGGTTCAATGGCCGCCAAACCCAGCTTGCCAACCATAGTTAGGTAATCAAAGCGCGCCGTTCTACCGAACCGCGCTACAGCCCTCATTGACCGGTAAAGGTCATCGAAAGCCCTACGTGGATCACGGCCAGCATCTCGGCACGCTTGCTCCATTAGCCGCTGATGAGTCTTCGGCGGGTTAACCCACCTCACATAGCTTTCGACCGCAGCACCGGTACCATTCGGAGAGTACGCATCTAAGCTCTCATACTTGCGATGATTGCCGAATCCGCGAAGAACTCCTTCGCGCTTCAAGTCATCATGGTGAGCATCCAGCCATGCACGAAATGCGGCCGGGTTGGCGCTTGTGCATGCCCAATCCCAGCGGCCGGCGTCACCCAGGCACCCATACACTTCGCGCGCATAGCGCCATCCAGCGCGGGCGTGCTTTCCAAAGTGGACAAAAAGAAACACCATCCAGAACGCTTCTTCGATATTCCCTCGGCGTTGGTGCAATATTGCAGCCTTCAGCGGATCGAACAGCTCATTGTTAGGGTCGGCACGAAGATCGCTTAGCCCCCGCGCGCGCAGCACTGCGACGAACTTGACCCGGTGAACGCTTTCAAGGAGTTGTTCGACGAAGGCCTCGCGGTTCACAGAAACCCGAATTCCAGGAAGGGGTCGCTTTGCCCGATCAAACGAGCGCAGGCTGGTGTCAAGACGCAGAGCAAGCTCACGGTCCCGCGGCTTCACGCAGGTGCCTCATTAACCACCCAAGAAATCCAATCGCGAATTGCGAGGATCACTTCCTTGGTTACGCCAAAGCTGCTCTGGAGATTGTGGTTGTAGCCGAGCACCAGAATCTCGTGAGGAAGTCTGATTCCCGACAAGGCGTGCACTACCCCTCTGTATGCCAACCCTGTCACATCAGGCTTTGGCTGTCGAGGAAGAGACCAAGCAGGCATCTGGTGCTGATCCAAACGAATTCCGGCAACGTCCTGAAACTGCTCTACAACAGATCTCCCGTTGAGGATCAAGATCCGGACCGGAGAGTCTCTTAGGAGGAGCCCAAGCGTGTCGGCGGCGACAGCCAAGAGCGAAGACCGCTGGCGTGACGTGAGTTCGGTCCACTTGCACTCAGTCGCGTACGGAATCAGATCGAGATGACAGGCACTGCAAGACGCGTCATAGAACGACGCCTTGGCGCCGGAAACGACCTGATCCAGTCTCTTGAACCACCTGTCGTAAGGGTTCCCGAGAAAATATCTACGGCACGACTCCAGAATCAGGCGTAGATGCCGGGCGTCGGCATCTGCCCAAGAATCAAGGCCAAGCGACATAAGGGTGTGAAAGCGGCGGAGCGGCCCCTGAAGCTCGTCTCCCAATTCGTCCACAAACTCCCGGTTGCTTGGATTGAGGCCCAGCGTTGCCACCCGTGAGGTCGAAAGATCACCAAAAGACAGGACCGGGCTTCCCCACTTGATCACATCTGTCCCGGACACTGCGGGACTATCCAAACGATCAATCAACGTAGCTAGCGCCGTATGCATAAATAGATGGGTCGGGCGGTCCTCTGGCCGCTCATGTCGCGAGCCCTATCGCTCATATTGATCACGCCAATTCGCTCAGCACCTTGTCGATGAACGGCAAGTAAACCCTGGAAACCATGTCGCCCCGCAGCTCTTGGATCTTATCCCTGTCCTTGCGTTTCTTGCATCCAAATACCTGCAGCAATCGCATGAGGTCCGCCCAATACGGATCAACCGCCTTTAGTATATCGTCATCAAGTGTACCCGTGGTCCGTATCGCGGATTCCGCCTCGAGCAACGAGCCGAGAGCGGGCCATGGGTCGCCCCTAGGCATCGGCGGCATCGGGGCGTCAGTCGGCTGCCAACCTTCATCAAGAAATTGCTGGGCGCCCTCGATGTTTCTGTCGTAGAGGTGAAGGCTTCCAACCGCATGTTTGTAGGTGCCAAGCTCGACCGAGAGAGTCCTTGCCATGATCTCTTGGAGCATAGTGAAGCAAAAAATGTCGTGCGGCAAACCCAAGAACACGTCGTTCGACCGCATGTTAGTGAACATGTGCAGTTTATCGCGCCGAAGCATGAACTGCAGTGTACATGTACAAGGGATGTCCTTGTGTTCCCCCACAATGTCGTGACGATCGAACAGCTGGATGACGGCTCGTCGGGAATCACGTTTTTTCCTAAGAAGGTCTGTGACGTTAGCCAGTTGATTTAGACCTCGCCAACCGAACAAGCGAGGCCCATACCCGCCGAAGACTTCATCGCCGTCGGCAGAGTATTTGTAGCGCTTTATGTAATACTCTATGAAACTGAGGTCATTCCTCTTTGCTAGGTACCAACAGAGTTCGCCTAAGGAGCTAAATAACTTGCCTCTGGTTTCGGTTCGGCTAAGTCGTGCGCGTGGGTCGGTGACCTCCAGCAGAATACCGGTCAACTCTACGGCCCCCGTCTGCTGGCCCTTCGTCGGATAGATCTGCTCGCCATGCGCCCGAATTTCCTCGATAACACGGCGCATCACATCATCAAGTGTACCGTCGGGAAAGTATGCGTCAGCCATTGCACCTACGAAGGAGTAAGTTTGCGACATGCACATATTACCTTAGACGTTAAGGTTCACCCACTGTATTTCCAGGTCGCAATCCGTTAACGTCAACCATTAGCGAGCATTAGGAATCGCTTGGCAACACTTGGCCGCCTGGTCGGGTAACCGGAGATGTGGTCCGCCTGGTCGCCTTGGCGGTTGTGCCTGGATCACGGCGTACTCGCCAGCAATGCACATTGTCCGCATCGCGCGCTACGACCACTTCAGTAAGGGGCTTCTTACCTTTATTGGCCCGCAGTACCCTTCGCCAACTGCCCAATAACCCTTCCTCGGTTCGGCCCGTAAGTGATTGACTCAGCGCACCTCAAATCAACGATCCTCCTTCCCCACAAACACATGGCTTGGGGCAACGTCCGGCAAATTACCGATTCGGTCCAAGTTGTTGCTGCTATGCGCTGGATAATTTCCGAGTAGCCGACTATCCGCCCGGAACCTCATCTTTCGCTTCCCACAACCCTGTTCGCGGCCCGCAACGGGCACTTGTACGGTTATCCGACTAATCAGGACTTATCGAGCATTCAAGCCAAGGAGCTAATGTCGTTTCACCCGGATGCCCGCAGCTTCCAACTGAGCCACGATGCCGTCGGAGCCGACGAAGTGACCGATACCGGCACAAACAAAATAGGTTCCCGGTTTGGAAAGCATTTCCTTGATTCGGGTGACCCATTCTGCGTTCCGCTCCGTCCCTATGGCGCGGCACATCTCCGGAAAGAGATTGCAGTTGTGCTCGACGTACGCTGTCTCAAGAGCCAAGTTGTCCGCGTTCCAAGCAGCGATTCTTGCATTCATGGCCGGCGCGCCGGCGTCTAGATCATCCAAAGCTCTTTTGATGAGGCCGGCCTGCACGGCGTCGGGCAAGGCGGCTGAGAATCGCAGTTGAGCTTCCAGGCTTTCGAACTCGGAGTGGATTGGTTTGCCGGACTCCGCCGCTCTTTTTGCGAAGAGTCTCTCGGGAACATTGCCGGCATCTATACCTGCCCGCTTCTCTAACACGTCGTCGAGTAACACGTATGCGTTCAAGGAATTCACAGCGCCAGGAGGAACCGCAGCCTTTTTTAGTGCCGCTTGGAATCGGGCCAAGTCGCTGGCGCTAAGCAGATCAGAAAGTGGGTGGGCGTTCCTGCTTAGTTCATTGAGTAGATTGGGGTCTAGATTTCTGTGTTCCTGTGGATTCTCAGTCCAAAGTTCAGTGCTCTTGTCGAAAGCTTTCCATATCTTGGCGGATTGCCATTGCGTGTCGGCTTTCACACCCATCTGTCCAAACAAGAAGACCTCCGCCTTCCCGTTTTTGACGACCCAAAGTGGCGGCTCCGCGAATGCAAGGGAAGTGGTTGTTAAGGCCAGGAAACCAACAAATCCAGCAACAATCATTTTGGTCATCGTGCTCCCTTTAATGGCTTGATGAATTCGTGCCTCGCAGACCCACCAGCGCCATCTGAACCGATCACAACTATCGCATTGTCGAATGCTTCCTGTGCTCACTTACGTACTGCAGGCGTTACGGCGCTACGTGCGTCAGGTCAATAGACGCCCATCCGCAAAAAAGGTTAGGTCACAGATTTCGAATCATGGAACGGCCTGTGGCCTGGCGTAAGTCCTGATTAACGCAGCGGTAACCGGACATGTGGCCGATGACTCCCCAGAAGTCTTGTTTGTGAGAAGCAGGAAGCTCTATTTGGGCGGTGCCAATTGTGCCCGGATTACGGCGCATCCGGAAGTTGAGAGCCTAGCCCGCTACCCGCACCTTCAACTTCCGCGTGGCCGACTATCCGCCCGGAACCTAACTCTTCACTTCCGAGATCCCCGTTTCTCGGGAGTGTCGGGTCGGCAGACTCCCGCGAGATGGGGACTTATCAGGCGTTCGAGCGTGTTCCGAAATCACTGACGGATTTGGCCCCGCTCTATTTGGACGTTGGACTCTGCTCCGCGCCCAAGTCGCCAAAGGACCACAGGCCAAAGGCCTTCATCTTGTCATAGAGGCCCTGCTCGCGAAGCATTTTGGCGCTCTTTTCGGGAGGCCACGGGGCGGCGAAGCGATCCGGGCGGTCGGCTAACCAGTACGCGGTCATGGCCAGAATGGTGGCGTTCTGAGCCAGTGCGTCCGGTTTGGCGGCTTCTAGGGCGTCAGCGGCAGAGTGCTCGGTGTATCTGTATTCGGGTGAATCCTGCTCAAGATTAATTCCCGGAAGGCCCGCCAGAATGAATGGGCCGCTGTCGGTGCCGAATTCGGCTCTGTCCATAACCTTGATTTCGCGAATGTTGTCGAGAGATTTGGCGAAAAGCTCGAATGGTTCCACGACATCGGTCCGTCCGAGATGAGCTTGAAGGACCGGACCTTGACCGCTGTCCAGAGTGATACCGGCTAAGTGATTCTTCATCTCGCTGGCATGCTGCTTCATATACGCCAGCGAACCCAGCTCGCCTTGTTCTTCCCCGGTGAAAAGGACAAAACGAATGGTGCGGCGTGGGTGGACTCCGCTTCTTACAATGGTGTCCGCTGCTCCGAGGATAGTGCAGGAGCCGGTGCCGTTGTCGGTGGTTCCTTCGCTCAGGTCCCAGGAATCCAGATGCGCGCCCGCCACCACGATCTCTTCGGGATATTCGCGTCCGGGGATTTCACCGATAACATTTGCAGATTGAACGGGGCCATCACTAAAGGTATTTTGTACGTTCATGCGCAGGCGGACTGATTTTCCTGCGGCCAGGAAGCGGTCGATCTGGCCTTCGTCTTCGCGGGCCATGGAGACAACGGGAATTTCCAGATCGACCCCGAAACCGAGAATGCCGGTGTGCGTGAGATGCATGCCTTCGGACTTGAAACCGAAATTGCCGCCGATGACGGCGATTGCACCGGCTTGATGGAGACGTCGAAGGAATTCTGGATATTCTCCGAAGAGCACCCAGAAATCCTGTTTCGCTTGGCCCTGCGCAACGACGTACACGATTTTGCCGCGGTACTTCGCAGCGTTTTTCATTTCGTTTTCCAGGTCGTAGAAATTGGCGATGGCGAGGTCAGCATCGGCGCCGGAGGCCGGAGTGGAGCCGGTCCAGCCCATGGCGTCGATGTAGAGGGTGCGGTGAATGGGAGCGATCATCTCGGCGCTCGCTGTGCCACGCGTCCAACCCTTCCACATGGACCACTGTTCCGTGTGGACGTTCGTGAGGCCAATGGACTTCATTTTGGCGAGGCCCCAGTCGGTGGCCTTTTGCGCGGCCGGGGAGCCGGTAACGCGGGCACCGACATCGTCGCTCAGTTCGGTGAGGAATTGAAACGCGCGGGAATCCAACAGGCCTTCTCCGGCGATCTTGATAAGCCCTGGCTTAGTGCCGTCGTCGTCGGGACCGGTTGGCTTGGCTTGTGCATGAATGCGGCAAGGAAGCCAGCCAAACAGAGCCACCAGTAGAAACAGGGCCAGGAGAACAGTCTTTTTCATACGTATCTAAACCTTCCATGGGAACGTGTCACAACTACTCTTTACGCACTCACGGAGGAATTTGTTCCACAACCGTGGAATGATGGCTCAATCCCGGCAACTTGCCTGGTTAACGCGTTACTGGGAAAGTTGGTACTGGGACCAAGATGTCCAGCAATCCGACTTATCAGGAGTCAGCACGGCGGAATTTCCCAGAACCGGACTTCTAGCCCGGAATAACTTTCGGATGCGCCGTGACTCGGGAAGAACCCGAGAGGCACTGAGAGTTGCGACCACACGCACGTCTTCGCGTTCAGATCGCCTCTGGATTGTTCAGCACCGGAACTAAAGCTCGTGCCAGACAGGCACAGGCGGTTGGCGGATGTCGTTCACAGCACCGGACGAAAGCAACAACACCATCAACACGAGAACAGGTCTGAAGTGAATGGACGCTTAATTATGCGGTCGTATCCTCTGCTATGATGTGACTCCGAAGGGAACGAAAGAGGAAGTGTCATGTGGAAAATTCACGCGGTGAGTGTTTCGCTCGCTTTTGTCTTGCTCGCAGGACTCACGTGGGCAGGCACACCGTGCACGATAGTCGCACGGGCCGATACGGGCGAAATCGTTAGCAAGGATGGATCCTGCGACGTTCGCAACAGCCCTGCATCAACTTTCAAATTGGCGCTGGCGCTGATGGGTTACGACGCGGACATACTCACATCGGCTCATTCCCCTGCTTGGCCCTACAAACAGGAGTATCCCGCATGGGATGATGGGTGGAAGAAGACGTCCGATCCGACGACCTGGTTGAGCGATTCCGTGGTGTGGTATTCACAAGTGCTCGCGAAGAAGCTCGGCAAGAAGCGCTTGCAAGGTTATGTAGATGCATTCGACTACGGAAATCGCGATCTGTCGGCTGATACCGGCGCCGAAGGCGAACTCTTTCCGGCTATTTGGGTCGATTCGTCGCTGCAGATCTCTCCGGTAGAACAGGTTGGGTTTCTGCGCAAGCTGCTCAATGCCAAGCTTCCGGTTTCTCCAACCGCCTATGAGAAGACCCTTGCCATCGTTCCCACTTTCCCACTTGCCAATGGTTGGGTAGTTCACGGCAAAACCGGAGCGGGCTTCCAATCCGGGCACACTGCTGGCGCAGAGCCGGGGCGTCAGTTTGGGTGGTTCGTCGGCTGGGTGGATACCGGCAAGCATATTTTTGTTTTTGCACGGCTAATAAAGGACGACCAAAGGATTAAGTCTCGTGCCGGCTTTCGCGCACGCGACAGCCTACTCGCCGACTTACCTTCTCTTTTGCTGTCCGACCGATAGGAAGCGGTTTCTTGAGGTTTGTTTAATTTCTAATTGGCGTCACAGAGCACGCCGAGAGCACGGGTGAACCGATGAGACATATCTGCGGTTCTGTTTGTAGTCCTGTCATGCACCGCCGATCTTTTCTTTGTTTTTTGCAACGTTCTGCGGTACTTGCTGCCGCCGCTCCCTTATTGGACTCTTCGCGGTTGGTGGCGTCGGTCTTCGAATCGCGGCTCGAACATACTGTTTCGCCAAAGACGAAGCGCCCACAAGTGGCCCTTACGATGGACGATCCCAGTCTCGACCTGCGCTCTCCGGCCATGGCCTGGCCCGAGACCAACCGTCGCGTACTCGCCGCACTTGCCGCGCGCAACCTCAAAGCGGCGCTCTTTGTATGCGGCATGCGTGTTGACCGGCCAGAGGGCAAGGACCTCTTGGAGCCTTGGGACGACGCCGGTCACCAGATATGCAACCATTCCTACTCGCACCTGATGTATATGCAAAGAACGAGCTACGATCAGTTTGCCGCCGATTTTCTGCGCAACGAGCCCATCATCGCTCCCTACCGCCACCGCACACCTCTCTTCCGTTATCCCGCTCTGAAAGAGGGTGACACCGCCGAGAAACGCGACCGATTCCGCGCCCTTCTCAAAGACCATGGATATCGCGTCGGCCACGTTACCATCGACGGCTCTGACTGGTACGTGGATCAGCGTATGATTGAGCGTCTGCAAAGGGAGCCGAAAGCCGCACTAGAGCCCTATCGCGACTATTTGATCGCGCACCTCCTCGATCGCGCCTCTTTCTACCGCCGTCTCGCTCTGGATGTGCTCGGCCGCGACATCCCCCACACACTCCTTGTTCATTACCGGACGCTGAACGCGCTATTCCTGTCGGACGTGATGGATGCCTTCGAGAAGGCCGGATGGGAATGGATCGACGCGGATCATGCTTTCAAGGATCCCGTATTTCTGCGTGAACCGAAAACTCTACCCGCCGGCGAAAGCCTCGTGTGGGCTCTGGCTGACGAAACTGGCAAATTCAAGGACCGCCTCCGCTGGCCCGGCGAAGACGATACCTATGAAAAACCAAAAATGGACGCGCTCGGCCTCTAGGCAGGCGGGACCTCTTAGCAGGACGCTGGCATGCTGCCCGATTTCAGTGGCGAATGAGCGCGGCAGACCTGACTGCATTCAAGGTGCGAGATTTGACAACCTTGTGGACGACTCGTCGCCTACTCGGAAGTTATCCAGACACGGGGTTCTGGGAAGTGGTCGGATGAGGGCCACATGCCTTCGGGGCAGTCCTGATAACGCGCTTACCGGACAAGTTCTTTAAGACCAACACTGCTCATGTCCGATGAGCCGACGAATCACGCTGGGTTGAGCGAGCGGTTACTTCGCAGGGAGGCCTTCGGGCTTACCCTTTGGAGTCACCATAAACACCAAAACCTTAGCGAGCTCCGTATCGCTCAGGTTTCGCATGATGCGATGCGTATGCATCGCAGGTTCATACCAAGAATCACCGGCGGAGTATGTTTCGGGGTCTTCTGGGTCAACTTGATTTTCTACGCGACCCTCGAGGACGTAAGCAAATACCGGGCCCGAGTGTTTGTGGGGAGTCGAAATGAACTTAGGCCGGAGCGTGAGTATAAGCATGCTTGCGTCGGAATCGCCCAAGTCACCGATCGATTCCGTCATGAGGGGCGTTACCCCGCGCGGAAGATTCGTGCCTGCATGCTCCTGCGCATCATGCTGGGGCGCCGCCGCTTCTCCGCGCAAGGCGGCAATGGTCCCCGAGACAAGAGTGGCGACAGTGGTGCCCAACACAGTGTTCATTTCACGGCGAGTCATCACGGCTCTCTCTCCTTCTTACGAAACGGTCGATAAAGCGGCGTAGTGATTTGGGCAGTCGAAGTCGTGATCGCGGACTAGCGATGAGTCACGAGATCGTACACCTCTGTCTGTGGATGAAATTCCGACCATGCAAACCAGAATTCCGGTTCCAGGACGAGTGATTTCAATTGTGAACCCTTGAGCTTTCCTGAAAGGCAGAGGCCATATGCGTTCCAAGATGAGTGCGTCTCGACGTCGACGAGCCGATCCGCTTCGAGATCAGCAGCCTGGAATTTGAGGGTCTTGCCATTGTGTCTGGGGTCGAACGCAGTTGTCGTGTCGGACGCCGGCTGATGCACTACCACAACCGGCATTCCCACGACTCTGTCGTTAATTACTCGCTCTTTGCGCAACGTCGCCAGCGGGTAGGCTTTTGCTCCTTCATCGATTCGAAGCCCGAGGACCATCTCGCGCGGCCTGAGCCGATCGTCGTTTCCGAAGGCGCCGCGAGGCGCAGGACGCGTGTCCGAGACGCCGAGACTCCATTGTTGGCTGATGAACTTACTCATGCCGACCATATGCTCCGCATACCCGGGCAGCGGTTTGAGCACGAGCGTGTCCGGATGCTGCTTTCTCCACTCGCCCCATTGAGTGAGTAAGAACGGATAGACTTCCAGGTACGTGCCTTTGAGTGAGCCGGACGTGGCCATGGAGAGCGTTTGCTGCCAAAGGCTTCCGGTTTCGCGGTCTTTGAACACCTCGTTCGAACCAACCATGCTGTCATAGTCAAAATGGAGCGCCTTTCCCTTGGCTTCAGCCCTAATCACGAGGGCTGTGTTGCAGACCCCTCACCAGGTGATTGCGATCGGACCGTCCGGCATTTGGTCCTGAACAGCGCCGTGCTGCGCGAGATCCGCCCCCGGGTAGGCTTTCGTCACACGGCCCCGGCTGACGCCGATGACGATATCGGCGTCGGAAACAAATGACGCATGGGACGCCGAAACGAATTCCGGATGATCGACTGTCGTGTACGGCATCATCTCCGGCGCCTTGTTCTGCGCGAAAGCTGAGCTTGATACGGTGAGGCCGACGACAAGCGCTATCCTCTTCCAATTCCATCGCATTATCATTTTGCCCTCCCGGAGCTGACTTTCTTCAACCCACAGCGGTGTGGTGCGTATCCGGCACGGCCGGCCTCTAAGAATCCCATACGCATCACTCGGGAATAATGTTTCGCAGCCGCATATGGCCAAGTCCTAATTAACGTGGCGGTCTCAATGGGTCGTTGCAACACTTGCTCGAAGTCTACTCGCAGGAGTCTCAAAGCCCAAAGTCTTTCGCGGACGTTGATTTAGTCGCAGCGCTACCTTGTCGAGTTCTGCTTGCGTAAAGCCGGACAGATCGGTTCTTTTCGGGAAGTATTGTCGCAGTAACCCGTTCGTGTTTTCGTTCGAGCCGCGTTGCCAGGGACTCTGCGGATCACAGAAGTAGACTTTCACATCCGTGGCTACCGTAAAGGTCTTGTGTTTCGCCATCTCCAGCCCGCGGTCCCACGTCAAGGAGCGCCGCAGTGAAGCTGGGAGTTTGCGAACGTGCCGACTCAGTGCAGCGACGACCGCCGCCGTGTCTTTGCTGGGCACCTTTACGAGCGCTGTGAAACGCGAATGGCGTTCCACCAGGGTCACAATGTGACTGTTCCTTGAGCCGCTCAGGAGATCGCCCTCCCAATGACCCGGTATGGCGCGATCTTCAATTTCAGCGGGTCTTTCCCGGATGGAGATGGCATCTACGATTTGACCGCGCGCGTCTTTAAAGATACGAGAGTGCTGCGACCGGCGTGTGCGGCGCTTGGACCGCAGATGCCCCATCAGCTCTTTTTTCAGCACTCCTCGTGCTTGAATGAATAGGCTACGGTAAATGGTTTCGTGGGACACACGCATGTTCTGGTCCGCGGGATACTGGGTTTTCAGCCATCCGGAAATCTGCTCCGGCGACCAATCCAACATCAGTTTACTCGCAACGACCTTCTGCAACCCCACATGGATCGCAAGCCGGCATGGCTTGGGGCGCGAAGCCGATTCCCAGGCCTGGGAATCGGCTTCATTGGCTCGATACGCAGGACGGCCACCATGACGTGCGACCTCCCGGCTCACGGTCGACGCAACCCGGTCCAGGCGTCTAGCGATCTCGCGAATCGACGAACCGGAAGCGAGCCCTCGAGAGATTTCCTCGCGCTCACGCAGCGTGAGCGCGAGGAGCGAGCGCCGCCGGACTGCCGGAACAAACCCACCGTGACGCGACACCAGGCAACGAATGGACGAATGCTCCTTGCCGAAGGCGCGCCCAATCTCATGCAACGTCTGCCCTGCTTTCCAACGACGCCACACGTCGCTCTTCTGCGCCGCAGAGAGCCCAAACCGCCTCCCTTGTTTCATAAACACCACCTTTGAAAACAGCTTTATACCAGATGGTGTTGCATCGACCGGTTGAGCTGACAGTGCTAACCGGACAAGTAGGTACTAGGAGCAACATGTCCGGTTAGCAGCCAATGACTGTAACGTGTTCTCTCTCATTCCCGCTGCTGTAAGCGTCGCCGGTCACCTCACTGAGTGATGGCGGTCACTGAAGTCAATTCCCACTGTGGCTGAGAATAAACGGGTCGACATAGGGCGGTCTAGGTATGTATTGCCGCAACTGTGGAGAGGAGGTTCTCATGTTTGCTCGGATCGTAACGATGCCTTTAAAGGCTGGCGCCGCATCGGAGTTTGCCAAGGCAATTGAGAAGGGTGTCATCCCGCTGCTTCGCACCCACAAAGGATTCCTGGATGAAATCGCCCTCGTCACCTCCGACGGCAAGACTGGTTTTGGAATCAGTCTCTGGGATAGCAAAGAAAGTGCGGAGGCTTATAGCCGTTCCGGCTTTGGCGAGGTAATGAAGGCTTTGGATCCGGCGGTTGCCGGGCCGCCCGCTCAAGTGCAACTTTGCGAGGTGACCAACTCCACTGCCCACAAGATTGCCGCTGCTGTAGCAGCCTAAAGCCAAGGAACCATTCACTGGGCGGGGCGGGAAGATTCCGCCCCGCTCAGCTGTTCCAATAGAAAGAATTGCAAGCCGCGATCGCGACAATCACTCGCTAACGCGGGTTGAGGGGGTAGGTGTGCAGTCTCGGTCGGCCGGGGACTCTAAACGAAATGCCCGCGCGAAGGGAAAGACGCTCGGAAGGCCCAGGAGGGTCGTGGATGCCGCTAGGATTGCCAGTCTGCGCGCTCAGGGGCTTGGTTGGAAGAAGATCGCCGCTCAGCTAGCCGTTGGAAGTCGGCACCCTCTATCGCATCGCCCAGGGGCGTCTCGCATGTTTCTTCTCTCTAACTGGGGATCGGCCGAAACAGCTCGTTGCGAATGCTCTCAAACTTTGCGAGAAGCTCGACGTCTGGGTGTAGCGTTCGCAAAACCGGTTTCTCATATGGTCTTTTCATTTCCGCACCGCAGGAGCATCTCGGGTTCGAAGTGGGCTCGATCGATGACTTGGTTACTTTGATTTCGCGGCCGCAATCGCGATTCCGGCACCTGTAAACATGGCCTTCGGTCGTGTGCATGGTCCTTCCATTACGACGTGGGAAGTCTGGCTGATAACATTACTTGCACGTGTCTCTAATATCTTACATGGTGCTTGCTATACTAAGCAAGACCATTCGGATGGCATGAGTCTCAGTTTCTCTTGGAAATCGAAGGAGCTAGCACGACGGGGCGTGGCTACCGTCACCGGCTGTCATCAGCCTTGTCACCGACGGCTCCTTTCCTGCCACCGAGCTGATGATTCCGATTCAAAAGACCACACTCTCCTTGGTTTGTAAGAGGCTATTTCATTGGTCTCGGGATCGTGGATTACCTTGTCAATCTTGCGCTCCCGTGCATCCGTAGCTATCGGATCATCCAGCGAGCAAGCATGAAGCGAAACAATGCCTCTTCCGGCACATTCGAGAGTCCGGAAAACATACCTGAGAAACGAACCGGAGTATCGATATCGACGAATACATCCCTCAAGTTGCTCACGAATCTCATCCTCGCGGCCTCTCCAACGAGAGATATAGCGATGGTTGTCTAGCCATCCACTAATTGTGTAGCTGACGAGCTCAACCACCTCGGTTGCGGCTAACAAATTGCCTGCTTGGGCAACGCGAACAAGAGCCACTGCGATTTTGTCTCTAATTTGTAAATCTATAGCGTCGGCTGGGGCGATGAAAACGTAAAGCTTGTTCCTATATTTATTCAGAATCAGCCCAACTTCTTCTCTATCTCTATATGGTTTAGCCTTTCCTTTTTTTAGCGGTGTCCAGAGCTTTTGATGCTTCGGCTCAAGTGCATAGGTTATTTTGTCCCAGTCGATCCTGCCCACCTCGGACCGAATGTGTTTGCGGATAAAGCGGTAACAGCCGGGAGCACGCTTAAGAATCCACGCACTGCTAAAAGTCCTTGGAGAGTGCTGCACAAGCAATTTGTTTAGTTTTGTGACAACTCTTTGCAGATGATCCATTTCACTAGGAGAACGCTGGCAGCCGGGGATGTGGCCGAAGGAGTCTTTTGTCCTGCTCTCGCCAATTGAGCGGCACGCCGCGCAGGAATTGCTTGAGCGTGAGGTTGGGCCGATGTTTGCCCGTTAAAACTGCCTCGATGATCTGGGGTGATAGATATCCGCACTGTAAGATTCGCCGGATATATCGTCGGGTCAGACCTGATTTCTGCGCGAGTTGACTGATCGTGGTGACCTCGCCGGCAACGATTCGTTCGTACCAGTCGCGGGCGCGGGCAACCGCCTTCACCAACGATGGCACGCGCTTCCCTTGGAACGATAGGTCACCGTGAGGCGAGATGACACGAAGTTCGCCTCCTCGGCGGAGAACCTGGAACTCGCCCGTCAGTCTCAGGATGCCAAGGTTGCGCGCGCACTCAGGACGGAGAGCTTCGGGGCGCTGCCCCAGTAAGGTTGCTAGCAGCCTGGTTCTGTCAATCTCAATCCACGCTGTTGTCTGACCGACCGTTACGCGTCTTAGTATGTTCCTGATGAACTCATGCTGCTTCGAGGTCTCAAGTTTCGCCCATCTGCTTGCCATCTCCTCGGATCGTTCCGCGGCCGTACCTTTACTTGGACAGTTTTTCATTCCGGCTGTGCACTTGGAGGGTGTCCGGAGCAAGAGCCGTACCTGCGACGTGACGAACTGCTCCAGTTCTTGAGCAGGGAACCGAGAAATCACGGGCTTGATGCCAGCCTTCTGGATCGCAGTCTGTGAAGTGTAGTAGCGGTACCGCTTCGCGTTCTTGACAGCATGTGTTGGCGTGAACCGAATACCGTTGCTATCGAACAGCTTGCCGGTAAGCAAGCTCTGTGTCGCCCGAGACTTCTTGATTTGATGGGCCTGATTGTTTTCTCCGAGGCGGGCTGCGACCTTATTCCACAGCTCTCGCGGGACGATTGCTTCGTGTAGGCCGGGATGAACCTTACCTCGATGGGCGATTTCACCAATGTAAATGCGATTGTTCAGCAGGTGATAAAGGGCTCCCCGTGAGTATGTCGCACCCCCATAGGTTCGCCCCGCGGCACTGACTCGAGTCTTGCTGCGGATTTGCTTCTGATCCAGATAGCGTTTGAGTTCACTGACGCAGCCTAAGCGCAGGTATTCGCGGAAGATTGTTCGTACGATACTCGCTTCTCGGGGATTGATCATAAGGCGACGCTCCACGCAATCGTAGCCCTGAGGGACGGCACCTCCCATCCACATTCCCTTCCTTTTCGAGGCGGCAATCTTGTCCCGAATTCTCTCGCCGGTAACTTCCCGCTCGAACTGGGCGAACGATAGCAGGACGTTCAGGGTAAGCCGGCCCATCGAAGTGGTCGTGTTGAACTGCTGGGTGACGGACACGAAGCTGACGCCGTGCGAATCGAACACCTCGATAATCTTGGAAAAATCGCTGAGGGAACGAGTAAGGCGGTCAACCTTGTAGACGACGACTGTTTCGACCTTGCCGGCCAGAATATCGTCCAACAGTTGTTTCAGTGCGGGGCGCTCCATCGTGCCACCAGAGAAACCGCCATCGTCGTACCGAGTGTTTAGTGCCGTCCAACCCTCGTGCTTCTGGCTCAGGATGTAGGCGCGGCAGGCTTCCTGTTGAGCCTCAAGAGAGTTGAAAGACTGCTCAAGACCTTCCTCTGAGGATTTACGGGTGTAGATGGCACACCGAACGCGTTTGTCAGCCATTGCTGCGACTTCGAACAGTCCTGGGGCCATTCAGTCCGAAGAAAGCGGGGCCGGACCAACGCGTACCGGTGATCTTGCGCGCAATCTCGGAGAGGCTTTGGTAGGTGGTCCCGCGGTACTCATAGCCTGATTCAGCTACTCCGACCTCGTGCGCTTCCCCCCGCCACTCGCGAATGAGAAGGGTCCCGGATTTGATTCTGGTCCGACTTCTCGACTTGGTCGACCCTCCAGGCTCTTCAAAGCCTCGGGCAATTCGGCGGAGTTCGGAGAGCGTCGAGGGCTTGAGACCACCATGGGCGATTTCCTGGATTCTGTAGGCGAGAAATGGAACTAGCAGCTCTCTTCTGATTCCTTCTGGGGCAGCCCTCCGGTAAACCTTCTGCCAAATCTCGAGCAGCTGCTGCCGTGGCAAGGCGCGCAATTTGGCGATCTGAGCTGGGATGTTTGCGCCCATTTTCTCCTCCTAGACATCAGCACATTCACGCTCGCGGGGGGCAAACAGTCAAGCGAACTTCGCCCCTCGGGAGAAGAACGCCAGGGAGGAAAGGGATCGGGAAGCACTGGAAAAGTAAGGGGTAAGTCATTTACTTGTTCGAGGGAGGTGGTTCAAGGCAGTAGAGGCTCCGGCGAACTCAATAACGAGCGCGTGCGAACAGACACTGTTGAATATGCCCGCCGGAGTTTACTTTGCTAGATTCTAAACCGAGGAAGTTGAAGTGTGCTCAAAATCAGCGCTTGGGAAATACACACTTTGCCGATAGGGTTGGCATGATCCGCCAAGGTGAGGCGTAGGTCGAAGACTAGGAAAGGGGAATTCTATGAAGGTTTTGCAATTTGAACGTGATTACAGGCTTATGCGGTTCTACGATGAAGCGCGCAGCAGGGGAGAGAAGCACTCAGTGGCGATAGAAGAAGCGGTGCAAAAATATCGGGAGAGTGTCCCAGGAGCCCGAGTTTCGAACACCACCGTAAGGAGGGCTATGGCCAAACATCGACCGAAGGGGGCTCGAACGATATTAATAGGCGTACCGGCGGATCCGAGCGGGCAGTTCCAGGGCAGATTTCGCTTAGCCTGGAAAGGTCTTGCGATTATGAGACATAGAGTTCTTGGCCTTCCAATGCCTGCACCGGACGCGGTAGTGCCTCAGATAACGAAAGTGTTCGATTTGTGCGCTGGTACAAGACCGATCTACCCTCGCCATAACAAGAGGACTCCCAAAGTGAAACGCCCCCACTAGATCTGGCCGTTTTGGACCCAAATGTGGCTGGAATTCCTGCGCGAACCCCTTCACCTTAGGCCATGTTCGTTCGAAAGGAGTTCCCGGCATGGCCCAATGCGCTCTCTCTGTAAAGTATATTTCTATGGCCCGCCTTAAGCTCAACCCCCAAAACACGCGCATCCACACGGACAAACAAGTTGCGCAGTTGGCGAGCAGCATCGGGGCTTTCGGTTTTAATGTCCCGATTCTGATCGATGCAAAGTCGAATGTTATCGCTGGGCATGGGCGGGTGTGCGCGGCCAAGGTTTTAGGCATTGCGACAGTCCCGACGATCCGCTTAGAGCACCTTTCGGAACAGCAGATTCGCGCGTTTGCGATCGCAGATAACCGGCTCACGGAAAACGCTGCCTGGGATCAACAGCTACTGGGTGAACAGCTGAAGATTCTGTCGGAGGCTGAAATCGATTTCAGTTTGGAGACGACGGGATTCGAGATGGGCGAGATTGATTTGATGATCGAAAACCTGTCTCTCGCACCGCAGGGAAAGCAGGACCCCGCTGATGCAATGCCTGAGACCTCATCTGCAGTAGTCAGCGCACTCGGCGATCTTTGGATTCTGGGAAAGCACAGAGTCTTGTGTGGGAATGCGCTTTCCCCGGCTGATTACGAGATGCTGATGGATGGCTGTAAAGCGAACGTGGTCTTCACCGATCCTCCCTACAACGTTCGAATTGCAGGTCACGCCAGCGGCAATGGAAAGACATCTCATCGTGAATTTGTAATGGCTTCCGGTGAGATGAGCGAACTAGAGTTTCGTCAATTCTTGACGCAAGCCCTCGCTCGCGTGGCCGCGAGCAGCAGAATTCCAAGCGTCATCTACGTGTGCATTGACTGGCGCCACATGGGAGAGCTACTTGGGGCAGGATGCGCTGACCAGTTGGACCTTCTAAATGTCTGTGTCTGGACCAAAGACAACGCGGGCATGGGCTCACTTTACAGGAGTCAGCACGAGCTGGTCTTCGTGTTCCGGAACGGCAAGGCTTCTCATCGCAACAATGTCCAGCTGGGACGATTTGGTCGTTCGCGCAGCAATGTGTGGAGATACCCCGGAGCCAACACCTTTGCTCGGAATACGAGTGAGGGCAATCTCTTGGCGCTTCATCCGACTGTTAAACCCGTGGCACTCGTTGCGGACGCAATCATGGATTGTTCCTCCCGTGGCGAGCGCGTTCTTGACCCGTTCTTGGGCAGTGGCACGACGGTAATTGCGGCCGAGCGAACGGGCAGGATCTGCCACGGCATGGAGCTGGACCCCATTTACGTCGACACAGCTGTACGCCGTTGGCAAGAGTTCACCGGAGGGTCCGCAGTACATGCGGCGAACGGCAGATCCTTCGCCGAAATGGAGGAGGAGAGCAATGAAAAAGCGGACCAAATCAAGGAAACCAAAGTCCGCAAGCGTGGGCTACGGTAGACCACCGGAGCATTCGCGCTTCAAACCAGGCCAGTCCGGTAACCCCAAGGGCCGCCCGAGGGGTTCCGTGAATATGTCTACGACGCTGGGGCGCATATTGCGTGAAAAGGTGGGCACCATTGAGAACGGCAAGCGCAAGACGATCAGCAAGTTCGAAGCGGCTCTCAAACAGCTCACGAACAAGGCGGCCTCGGGAGACCTCAACGCGGTGCGACTATTGTCAGCTTTAGTCGCGTCTTCTGAGGAGCGCACTAGCGAAGCGATCGCCTCCAGTCCCGCCCTTCCCGAGGTCGACGAGAGGGTTGTGCAGGGTATTTTGGAACGCCTAAAAGCGAACAACAAGGATGAGGAAGACGATGCCGATACTGACACGTAGTGACTATGCTGCGCTGTTGCGACTGGATTTATATGCCTTCACCGAACAATGTTTCTACGAACTAAATCCGACGACGATATTCCTGCGGAACTGGCATATCCAGGTGGTTTCGTCGGCCCTAGAAGACTGCAGACGTGGAAAGACCTCCCGACTCGTTATCAATCAGCCTCCGCGCTCTCTCAAATCGCACTGCGCCTCGGTTGCTTTTGTCGCGTTTCTTCTGGGCCATGATCCCTCTGCCAAAATCATTTGCGCCAGCTACGGTCAGGACCTAGCTAACAAGCACGCTATGGATTGCCGCACGATTATGAACAGTGCTTGGTACCGGGCCTTGTTTCCCCGTACCCGTTTGTTGTCTCAGCGCCAAGGGCTCCAGGAATTTATCACTACAGAGCAGGGATTTCGCCTTTCGACGTCCGTCGGTGGTGTGCTGACAGGGAGAGGTGCAGATTACATCATCATCGACGACCCTTTGAAACCAGACGAAGCTCTTTCCGATACCCAGCGCAAGGGAGTCAACGATTGGTTTGATCATACGCTCTACAGTCGCTTAGACGATAAGAGGAAGGGGTGCATCATCTTAATCATGCAGAGACTGCATGAGGACGATCTGGTGGGGCACGTTCTCCGAATGGAGCCTTGGACGTTGATCCGGCTCCCCGCTATTGCTGAAGAGGATGAGGTCCATCTGGTCCAAACGCTTTCGGGGAGACGCCGCTTTAAGCGCGAAGCAGGCGCGGCCCTCCATCCGGAGCGAGAACCACTCGACGTACTGAATCACCTGCGCGAGGCTCAAGGGGAATATCACTTCTCGGGTCAATACCAACAGAGCCCTTCGCCACTGGGCGGAGGGCTAGTGAAGATCGATTGGTTTAAGACATACACTGCGGCTGATCTGCCGGAGAAATTTGAGCTGATCTTCCAGAGCTGGGATACGGCCAACAAACCGGGCGAACTCAACAACTACAGCGTCTGCACTACTTGGGGTGTAGCAAAGAAGAAACTTTACCTGCTGGCGGTCTTTCGCAAACGGATCGGCTATCCAGAATTGAAGCGAGCCGTTCGGGAGCAAGCTCAGATGTTCGAGGCTAAGACCGTACTGATCGAAGACAAGGCCTCAGGCACACAACTGATCCAAGACCTAATCAGTGAGGGGATGCACGCAGTCAAGAAATATGTCCCCGACGGCGACAAGATCATGCGGATGCATTCGGTCACGAGCACCATTGAGAATGGCTTTGTTGTCCTTCCTGACAAAGCTCCTTGGCTCGGCGAATATCTACACGAACTTGCTAGCTTCCCTAAGGGCAAATATGACGATCAGGCCGACTCAACTTCCCAAGCCTTAGACTGGTTCAAGCAGAAAGCCAAGAATTGTTGGGGAGTGCATGAGGCTTTAAGAATCCTAGAAGCAGACTTGAAGTCGGGAAAACCGTCGCAACTTGGTCCGGGTTTTGGATTTAATCGGCGCGACGCGCTGTTAGAGTGGGATCGAAGGACAGGGTTTGGGCGTTTCTGATCAGCGCTCTGACCTGTCTATTTCGACTGTTCATCGCCGTTAGGACCGCGCGTTGTTTCAGCTTTCATCTCCAAACCTCTCTAGAGCAATCGCGCGTCTTCGTTTGACGGACGCTCCTTCGTCGCCGCAGTGATGCGTAGGGAATAGCGGCAGGAGTCAGTTGGGTCTTTCGACTCGATCTATATCTTCAGGCGTCGCCTTCGTCTGACGACGATTCGATTTACTTCGCGGGCCTCTGTGTGAACTTCCAAGCGATCCGCCGCGCATCATCAAGCTCAAAGGTGCGAATCTCGTTGACGAAGCTGCGTTCCACGGCGCGGCCGAGGAGAACGCGTATAGGGTGGGTGACCATCAGAGTCCGCGCGGACGGCTCAAGCGATTCGATCCGCTCCACAATGTGGGCAGACGTCGCCGCGTAGACTGGACGTCCCCCTGGTCAGAGACGGCAATTGTGCCGACCGACAAGCTTCCCTAATGGCTTCCTCGGGATTCCCTGATACCGCGCCTGTTAATACCCTGTTTCGATTTCTGACGAATCCCACTTTTTCGCTCCGAAGGCCTCTCTAAATGGGCGTATCGCCTAGGTGCCCGTCGACGAGCGCCCAATTTTCCCTGTATTCTTCCCTGTTAGCAGGGAATTCGGCAGAGAAGAGTTCGCGCGAGACTGTATCCTCCGCCATTCTTTGCGGACGCCTTGGATGGTAAGCCATCCACGCATGCCTCCGCGGGGTGCCCTTGCGCACGCGGGAAAGTTTTCGGCGCACGGCCCTATTCCTCCTTTGCAACGCCGCACCTTGTAAGGCCAATCACCACGGTATCGTTTCGCCAACTCCCATGGCTGTGTTAGAGTCAGGCGCGCTCCCATGGACGCTTCCGCCATCTCCACCGACAACCTGACGCGCCGCTTCGGCGAACTTGTCGCCGTGGACGCCGTGAATCTTCGCGTGACGCCCGGCCAGTTTTTCGGCTTTCTCGGCCCCAACGGCGCGGGCAAATCCACGACCATCAAGATGCTCACCGGCTTGCTGGCGCCGTCAACCGGCCGCGTCGAAATTCTCGGACTCGATCTCGAGCGCGATCCCGTCGAGGTGAAGCGGCAGATCGGCGTGGTGCCGGAGGGCATGGCGCTTTTCGGCCGGCTCACCGGCTCCGAATATTTGAATTTCGCCGGGCGGATGTACGGCCTGGACCGCGAGACAGCCGCGCGGCGCGCCGCGGAGCTGCTCGAATTCATGCAGCTGGCCGGCCAGCCGAAGGCTCTGATCACCGACTACTCGCACGGGATGCAGAAGAAGCTCGCGCTGGCCGCGGCCGTAATTCACGGCCCGAAGATTCTCTTCCTCGACGAACCGTTCGAAGGCGTGGACGCCATCGCCTCGGGCACGCTCAAGGCGATGCTGCAGCGCATGATCGCGCACGGCGCGACAATTTTTCTTACCTCGCACGTCCTCGAGATCGTCGAGCGGCTGTGCAGCCACGTCGGCATCATTGACAACGGCCGGCTCGTCGCGCAGGGCTCGATCGAGGAGTTGCGCTCGGGCGTCGAGGCGCAAGCGGCATCCGCGGGCGGCGCAGGCTCGCCCGACGCACCCGCCGTGCGCGCCGGAGAAAAACTGACGCTCGAAGAGATTTTTCTGCGCACCGTCGGCGGCGCGCGCAGGGCGGACCAGGAGCTGTCGTGGCTGGGCTGAATTCCGCGCTGGGACCCGCGCAACCGCGGGGGCAGTTCGCGGCCATCGCGTGGCTCCGCTGGCGGATTTTCGTCAACTCGCTGCGCACGGTGCGCGGCCGGCTGGAACTGTTCTCCTGGGTCCTCATGGGACTGGGCTTCGCCCTGTTCGGGCTGGGCGGGACCTTCGGCCTGGGCGCGGCGGCGTGGTTTTTCGTTTCCCGAGGCACGGTCGAGTGGCTCACCGCTCTGCTGTGGGGTGTATTTTTATACTGGCAGCTTTTCCCGGTGATGGCCACGGCGTTCAGCGAAACGTTCGACGCCTCGAATTTCCTCCGTTTCCCGCTCGCGTACCGGCCGTATTTCCTGATCCGCGTGGTCTACGGCGCGCTCGACCCGTCCACGATGATTGGGACGCTCTGGCTCATCGGCATCGCCGCGGGAACCGGAATCGCCGCCCCGCGCCTGCTGCCGTGGGCCGCGCTGGTGCTCGCCGCATTTGCGGTGTTCAACATCCTGCTGAATCGCCTGATCTTCGCCTGGATCGAGCGCTGGCTCGCGCAGCGGAAGACGCGCGAGATCTTCGGCATCGTTTTCTTCCTCTTCATCATCAGTTTCCAACTCATCGGGCCCACGATGAATTACTACGTCCATCACCACGGCAAGAGTTCCCCGCCCGAACTGGCGGGCGTGGCGGCCCGATTGCTTCCGGCCGAGCGGCTTTTGCCGCCGGGGCTGGCGGCATCGGCGCTGGCCCGCGCGTCGCGGGGCGAGCACCTGGCCGCGCTCGGCGCCCTTGTGCTTCTGTGCGCCTACACGGGGTTGTCCTTCCGGCTGCTCGGCGTGCGGATGCACGCGCAGTACCGGGGCGAGAGTCTCAGCGAGACCGCCGGGCGCACCACTTCGCGGGGGGAGAAACAGATTGTCCGCTCGGGCTGGCGCATCCCCGGAGTGTCCGCGCCGGTTGCGGCCATCATCGAGAAGGAATTCCGCTACCTCTCCCGCAGCGGCCCGCTGCTCTTCCTGCTGGTGATGCCCTTGGTGGTGCTGCTCCTTTTTCGGATGGGGCCCGCGAGCAGCGCGGGGCGAGGGGGCAATTTTCCGATGCACCGAATCGATTTTATGTTTCCGGTGGGCGCCGCCTATGCTCTGCTGATCCTGAGCGGCGTCATGTACAACAATCTGGGAGTGGACGCCGGAGGCGTGCAGTTTTTCTTCATGTCGCCGCTGCACTTCCGCGCGGTGATGCTGGCAAAAAACCTCGCGCAGGCCGCGGTGCTCGCGATGGAGATGCTTTTCGTGTGGATCGGCGCGGCGCTGATGTTCCACCGGCCGGCGATCGGCGTGACGCTGGCGACCCTGGCCGGAGTCACGTTTGCGACGATCGTGAACTTCAGCGCAGGGAATCTGCTGTCGCTCTACGCGCCGAAGAAAATCGACTTTTCGGTTTTCGGCCGGCAGCGCGCGTCCGGCATCACCGCGTTCGCCAGTCTCGGCGTTCAGATTGTGACGATCGGTCTGACGGCACTGACACTCGTCATGGCCACGCACTATGGCCGCTTGTGGCTCGCGACGCTGCTTCTTCTGGCGCTGGCCGCGGCGGCGGCGGCCGCTTACGCCGCGGTCCTCCACCGCATCGACCAGATCGCGCTCGACCGGCGGGAAGCCCTGTTCAGCGAGCTGTGCCGCGCGTAGGCGTCAGGATACGGCGCCTTTCAGGAACGCATCGCAGCGCGCGTTGGCCGGGGCGCCCAGCGGCATGGGGAACAGATTGAACGCGTGGGGCGCGCCGGGATAAATCGCCAGTTCCGCTTCGTTGCCGGCTGCAATCCACCGCGCGTGCAGGAACAGCGTATCGTCGAGCAGCGGATCGAGCGTGCCGACGGTGAACAGCGCGAGCGGCAAATTCTTCAGGTCGGCATAGAGCGGCGACACGTCCGGATCGCGCCGCGTTTTGGGATCCGGCGCGTAGGCGTCGGAGAATCTTTCGATACTCGCCCGGCCCACCAGCAATCCCTTGGGCGGAGTCCGCATCTGGCTGGGCGTCATGGACGTATCGTAGTTGCCGTAGGAAAGAATGGCGCGCCGGAAACCGGTGAAGCCGTGGCGGTCGCGCATGCGGACCAGCGTCGCGGCGGCCAGCGTGGCGCCGGCCGATTCGCCGCCGATGGTCAGGACGTCGGTGCCGAACTCGGCCTTGGCGTTTTTCGCCAGCCAGGCCGCGGCCGCCTCGCAATCGTCCCAGGCCGCCGGATAGGGATTTTCCGGAGCGAGCCGGTATTCGACGCTCACGCAGGCCATGCCCGTATTCTGCGCGATGCGTTCGAGCATGGGGTCCTGCTGATCGGCCGCGCCGAAGACCAGGCCGCCGCCGTGCATCTGGAGATAGACGCCGCGCGCATGGTCGGGGGCGATGACGCGCAACGCGACTTTGTGGCCGCCCCGGCCGTCGATCAGAATGGTGCGCGCCTTATCGGACCTCACGATCGGCGGAAACGGCCCGCCTCCCTTCGCACGAATATCACGAAACGGCTGCACGCCGATGTCCCACCAGTCCGGCGCGTTGGCCAGCAACTTGGCGAACGCTTCGTTGGCAGCGCACGTCTCGGCGGAGATGGCTTCGGGCCGGAACAGGGCCGGATCGAGGGGGTTGCTTTTCGCTGCGATGGGCTGGCTCATGGTGATGCGCCTCCAAAGGCCGCCGCGCGGGATCGGGTCCGCGGGAATCGCAGCCGATCCGGGGGGCGGAAGAATTTTCATCCGCACGCTTGGTGGCGCGAGTATACCACCGCTGAAGTGAAACGCACCGGGGGCGGCAAAAAGCGAAAGATAGGCAGCATCAAATTCCCCTTGCCCATTCGAGCAGGTGCGATGCGGCAGCGTCGTTGGTGGAAAGGGCGGCCGCCTGGAGACAGGGGGCCGCCCGAAGCTCCTGCGCTGCGCCACGCGCACGGGCGCAGGATACCATGTCGCCAGTTCCCTCCGCAGCGCAGGCGGCTGGCCTAAAGGCCTCCGCTACAGAACGGAAGCTGCCGGGCCGGCAAGAGGCGCCGACCCGCCGCTACAAGAGCCGGCGGAGCGAAGCGCTGCTTAGTAGCCGGTGTGGTTCAGCCACCTCAAGCGCTGAATCGTAGGAAAGTACGTGGCGGCCGAAGGGCCGGTCACCGCAACGGTGGTGGAAGGGTACCAGGGCGGCGCAAAGCCGTTCTGCGAGAACCGCCGGTCGAAGAAGATATTTCTCGAGGTGCAGTTACACGCCTTGGCCGTGTTGGCAATGCGGCCGCCCACCAGCGTGATATTGCTCACCGCGGAGCCGGTGTTGATCCAGCCGCCCGTGCCGCCCTGCGAAATCATGGCAATCGAGGCGTCGATCTCGATGTTCTTCTGAGACGTGTTGATCTGAACGTCGCCCTTGTTGGTGAAGATTCCGAGGACTTGCCCCTTGTCATTGCCGGGAATCAGCGTGTCGGCGGGTGTGCCGGGGATCTGATTCTGCGTCTGCGTGACGGGTTCGGTCTTATAGAGGATGTCCCCGGTGATGGTGACATTGCTGGCAGCGGTAATGGTCACGGCGGCGCCGTCCTGGATGGCCGGCTGGCCCGCGGCGGGCCCCGCAAGGCCGGTGACGCTCCCATTCACATAGAGCATCGTCGCATCGCCGGTGACTCCGCCGGATGAGGGATCTCGCGCCACCGGCACGCCGCTGATGGTTTTCGTGGTGCCCCCGGAATTGATCACGGTGGTGTTGGAGGCGGAGTCGATGGTGATGGTAGTGACAGTGCCGCCCTGGGTGATCTTGTAGACCTGGGCGGAGGTGCCGGAGGTCGAAAGCTGGACGCTGGCGCTGCCCTCGACGTAGATGCCGCCTCCGGTGAACACGAGCTGTCCGGAGGAGTCGGTCGTATAGGGAAGATAGACACCGGAAGAAGCGCCCCCGGAAGGATAGGCCGACCCAGTCACGTTCTTCAGCACGCTGTTCAGATCGGCGTTCGTAACCGGATTGGTGTTCGAGCCCGTGCTGTCCAGCACGGCGCGCTTCTGGCTGTAGTCGTTCTGGGGGAGCGGCAGCGCCGGCTGATTCAAATTGAAGCCGGACTGAAATGTGGGAGCGATCGTCGTGGTCGTCTTGCCGTTCTTCTTGGAGTCGGAGCTGGCGGCGACCTTGTCACAGGACCCGGTGCTGAACTGGTAACCGGCATCGGCCGAGACGCTGCCCACCGAGTCCGTGAAAATGTAAGGTCCCGAATCTGTAAAGGTCCAGGCGCCATTGGTAAAGAACGGACCCGTCAGGGTGCCGGGCGCGAATGGGGCGCTGCAGATGGCATATTGGTCGAGAAAGGTTCCCCATGCGGCAAAGCTGGTCGTCGTGGCGCTGCCAGTGCCAGTGACGTTGATCGTGACGCTTCCGGAATCGTCGATGGTGGACACCTGCTTGCCCTGCGAGCGGCCCATGGCCGTCAGCGTGTAGTTGTACAAATAGCTGTAGCCCGTGGCGTTGGTCGCTGCGGCACACGTGCCGGTGGCTTTAGCGCCGACCGGCTGGCAACTGGCCAGCGTGAGAGTGGTCTTGGTCGGATCAATCTGGAACTGTTCGGCCCAGGACGACGCTGCCTTTCCCTTATTCAGCGATTGGAAAGACTTGCCGTAGGTGTTGTTGATGTAGGCGGCCACATTGGTCTGCGCGGTCTGCGAGATCGGCCCCACCGACCCGCTGAAAGTTCCGCTCCCTGCCGCGAGAAGTTGGTTGACGAGATCCTGCCGCGCGATGTTCAGGCCCGAGTCCGCGGCGTAGAACGCCCCTCGGAAACTCCGGTTGTAGCCGTTGATCAGCATGTCCGAGTTCGTGGACAGCACCATGGCGACCACCATGGCAGAGATCAGCAGCAGCAACAGCAAGGAGGTCAGCAACGCGACACCGCGCTCTGGATGGCGGCGCGGCCGCTCCCCGGATAACGATCGGTTAACAAGCGCCCGTTTCATGGCGGTCTCCTTAGTTGTCCCTCATGCTCAGGTTGCGCGGATTGATCACAGTGGAAATCCCCTGGATCTGGTAGTCTCCACCGTCAAACGAGTTGTTCATGGGCCTGCCGGCGGTGGTGTTGGGAGGAGTGCGTCCGATGAGCGAAATGCGCAACGAGCGGATCTGGCTGGGATCGTATCCATTGTAGCCGTAGTTCGTGAACGAGTAGGTGTCGCCGCTATCGGTGCCGCTCCACAGGCTCGCGCCGACTTTGAAGCCCACGATCTGGTCGGCGACGATGTCCGGGGTTCCATTCCCCTGCGTTCGAATGAGCTTGGGATCGGTGGGATCGCTCGCGTCCACGCTATAGGTGATGGTGGCCAGCCGAAGGACCCAATCGTTATTGTTAAAAGTGGCCCCGAGCTTGTTCTTGAACGCATCGTTGGAATTGTTCAACAGAAACGTGGTGATGCCGAGCAGGTCGCTCGTGCTGGTGCCGGTCGGGTTGTGTTGCAGCTGCACTTGGGTGCCCGCCAGCTGCCCATCCTTGGTCAGCGTGGTCACGGCCATCTGAGATCCGTCGGCCTTGAGGACCAGGATGTTGTCATTGGCATGGAAACTTGCCGCGTAGGCGGCGGCCGTTCCTGTCCAGATCGGCGAGGGTGGAACGTCCACGAAAAGGATCGAACTGACATCCGTGGAAACCGTGCTGCTGCCACCCGGGTCAGGATGCGCGGGCGGCGTAGCTCGGATCGGCCGTGATCACGTTGAGCGTGTCGAAGCAGGAAGCCGAATACGTATGCGCTGCGGCGTTGTAGCAGGTGCCGCCCGGCTGCTGGTTGAGAACGGTCACGCCGGTGGGCCAGGCCGCAATATTCACGCCCGGGTAATAGCCATCTCCGGCATTGACCACGTCAATCTGCATCTGGGTAATCGCATTGCGGAGGGCGATATTCAGCCCGGAAAGCCTTTGCTGCTGGCTGAAGAGCGGCGCATGCGCCTGGAACAGGGAGAAGGCCGCGCCCGCAACCACCAGGAACAGCGCTAGGGCGACCATCAACTCGATCAGTGTAAAACCGGACTGCTTCCCGCTCACGCGGGGGGCTTGGCCGGGAACAGCGGACGTGGAAATTGCCTTCATGGACGCACCATGCTCATTTGAAAGGTGATGGGATGCGCGGTCTGCGCATTCATAAGTTGAACCAGAACAGTGACGCGGCGCACGCCGGTTACCGGCACATTCATTTCAATGATCCAGCGGCGCTTGAACATCAGAGCGCCCCCGGGAAGTAGCGGCAACGTGGCACTGTCCGCGGAGCTGATGGTGCCGTCGGGCAGCTGGGTGATCGTCGTATAGACCGTGTTGCCCGAGGCGTCTTTGCTCGTCGTGGTCTCCGCCACCCCTCCGCCGGTCACCGAGAGTTGCACTTCGTCGAAGTAGTCCACGCCGGACTGGGTCATATCCGAGGTGAGGCTTCCAACGCTCGCGCCCGCAGTCACCGCCACAGCCGGATCAGAAGCGGGAAAGCGGTTCAGATCCTCGAGCTTCTCCGATGCCAGCATCGACGCCGCGCTCATGTCGCGCGAGGTGGCCGTGCCCTTGATCATCTCGCTCATCAGGGCCGCAACGGCCACCAGGCCCACGGTCAGAATGGCGACCGAGACGAGCGTCTCAATCAATGTGAAGCCGTGCTGGCCTCTCGGATTATGGTTTGACGGAAATGGCGCCATAGCGTGTCACCGTGATCGTTTCCAGACGTGTGCCGTCAGCCAGCGTAAATGTCATCGCCCCGGCGGTAGACTGCACGATTCCCGAGGGCTGGAACTGCAGCGTCACATCCTGATTCAAGGCAATTTGCGAAGAGGTAAACGGCACAGCGCCACCCACGCTGGTGAACGCGGCTGCGCAGGTGTTGGTGCCGCTCGTCTCGCTCGCAATCTGATACTCGTTGGTGGCCTTGCTGAGCGTAAGCTGATACGCGCATCCATCATAGATGGCTCGGTAGCGCGTGGATTGGATCGCACTGGTCGCCGCCGTCACCGCGGAACGCAACTTGAAATAGGACAGACTCGAGGAAATAGTGGGCACGGCGATGGCAGCCATGATCAATGACACGCCCAGTACAACAGCCAACTCCAGGATGGAAAACCCCGTTTCCTGGATTCCTCGTTCGCGCCCCGAGGCAGCCGGGCCGGATTGAGTGTGCTTTTGCTTCATCTTTACCCTGACTCCTTAACAAACAGGATCTAAGGTCTTTTCGCCAATCCCAAATCTTGAGATCGGAGATTCCGGCAAATAGGGTTCATCGCTCCATCCTGAGATTCCACGCATTCTCAGGAGCATTCACAGTGCCATCCTCACTTGTGCAACCAATCCTTTATGATTCAGCCAGTTACGATAACATCCGCGAGCCCGGTGGAAGCCTGCGCCAAGAAAGATGTAACGTTTCCTCCCACAATAGGCGGTCGTAACGGACAAGTACGCCGCGCTTCCTGTTCCTGCCAGGCCGGGCTGAGTGTGCTTCTGCCCCATCGTCAGCTTGACTCCGTACAACCAGAATCTAACGTCGTTTCGCGAATCCATAGTGTGCAAATATGACATTCCCTTCAATAGTACGAACGTACAGGTTCGGTACAGGTGAGTCCTACGGCTTGAACGGTACCAACGTACCGGTATCGCCTGCGTATGTGGCAATGGTTCAGCGCGGTACGATCGCGGCATTCTTCGATGCCGTTGGTGATGACATGGGGTTGGTCGAGAAAGCGGACGATAGGTTGGGCGGGATACGATTTAACCCAAGCGGCGCAGGCGGCGCAGTTTGCTATAATCGGCGGCCATGACGGACAGCTCATTCAACGGGCCGGTCGTTCCGGGGCCGGCGTTCAAGACGCCGCGGCACATTGTGGTCGAGGGGCCGATTCGCGTGGGGAAATCGACGCTGGCGAAGGTGCTGGCCGAGCGGCTGCACGCGCGGCGCGTATTCGACTGCGAAGACAATCCGTTTCTCGCCGATTTCTACGATGAAAAACCCGGCGCGGCGTTCCGCGCGCAGATGTACTTTCTCTACGAGCGGCACCGGCGGCTGATCGAGGCGCGACCCGACGACGGCCCCGCCCCCGTCGTCAGCGATTTCCTGTTCGAAAGGGACAAGATTTTCGCCTATATCAACCTCGATAACGAGGAACTCCGGCTCTACGAAAAGTATTTCGACCTGCTGGCGCCCTCGGTCCCCGCGCCCGACCTGGTGATCTACCTGCAGGCCAAGCCGGAGGTGCTGCGCAAGCGCGTCTCGAAAAGAGGCGATCCGGCGGAGACGGCCGTTTCGGGGGAATATCTGGAGGCGGTGGCCAGCGCCTACGAACACTTCTTCTTTCGCTATGCGGCGTCGAATTTGCTGGTGGTGGACACCAGCGAAATCGATTTCGTCGAGCGCAACCAGGATTTGCAGGAATTGCTGCGGCGCCTGCGCCAGCCCGTCAAGGGAACGCAGTATTTTCTGCCGCTGGGCCAGGGCTGAGGAAGACCGGCAAGGAAGTTGGTGCTGGGGTTTGGGGACTTCCGCGATCGCCGGCCTTGCCTCCGCGCCCATTCGATGAAGGCCGAAGACAACTCCGGGACGGCTTGCCCGCCCCAGATCCTTAGTCTTGCAGGAAAACTCTCGGCCCCGCTTAGGCAGCGCGAACCGGCCCGGCCATGCGGTGGCGCAATCGTCCCAGCGTGCGGTTCACCGGGTGGCAGCGGTGCAGGAACGCCAGCACGGGCTCGCGCCTCTTGCCGATCCTCTCCAGCGCCCGGCGCAACCGGAAGTCGCGTCCGGACGACACCAGCCCTTTTTCCAGCGTCGCGATGGCATCATCCTTCCGCCCGCAGCGCTGATAGACCTCTGCCAGATTCAGATAGAGTTGCGCGTGATTCCGCCGGAGGCTGAGCGCCTCCTGACACAGCGATTCTCCATCGGCAAAACGATCTTCGGCCATGGCCGCCAGCAGGCCGGTGTAGGACATATAAAACGGATTCTTGGGGGCCAAATTGAGGGCGCTTCTTGCGTGCAGTAGGGCGTCATCCGGGCTGCCATCGCGCAAATGCTTGAGACATTCCTTGAACTCGTTCATGCCTGCGTCGTTCGGGGCCGTTGATCCAATCCAGTAGCTCATGGGGTCCTTCCTCGGCCCGCATCCGTGAAAGGGTAACGGGACCGTCTCGGGAAGAGTAGCGCCCGAGTTCTCACAGAGAAATAGAACGATGGAGCAGGTTTAGTTCCAGTACTTGAATCTGTACGAAAGGACAGGCGAAAAGAAGCCAGAAAATCAATGAACGAGCACGGAGGCGAAGACCAGTTTGATGCCCCGCGCCTCGATGCGCGGAACGCCTTCGGCGAGCGCGGCGATCGTGGCCGGACGCGGATGGCCGATGGCGATGGCCTCGCCGTTGCGTTCGGCGTCGGCGGCGGCCAGTTCAAGTTGCGCGAGAACGGCTTCGCGGGCCGGCGTGTCGTCGAGAAAAACTTTACGCGAGGCGGCGGGCACGCCCTGCCGCTCGGCCACGTCGTAGGCCACGGTAGCGGCGGTCGTCCGGCTATCGACGAAGAACATCCCGCGCTGGCGCAGCGCCGGCATGAGGGCTTCCATCAAAGCCGGATCGGCGGTGGCGCGCGAGCCCTGATGATTGTTCGCGCCAGTCGCGTGCGGCACGGTTTCCAGCATGCCCGCCAGCGCCGATTCCACCTGCCCGGCGTTCATTCCCACCCGCAGTTCAACTGCTTCGGAGCCGGTTTCCTGCGATTCCGATTCCATGGGGAGGTGCAGCAGGACTTCGTCGCCCCGGCGGAATGCTTCCTCGGCTACTTCGGTGGAAAGCGGCTGATAGGGCAGGATGGAAATCGTCAGTGGAAAGGGCAGCGCCAGCAGAGAATCCGCGGCCGGGCGGTCGTTGCCGAGATCGTCGAGGATGATCGCCAGCCGCGGAGTCCCGCGGTGACTCACCGGGGGGCGCGCCCGCGCGGCCAGCGGCGCGATCACGTGGATCGTGTGCGTGCGGCGTTCGTCGAAAGACAGATCGAAGCGGACCACGCCGGCCGTGGACGTCTCGGTCAGAGCAAGCTTGTGGCGGCGTGCGATGGCGCCGATGGCTTGCTTCAACTGGCTGATCTGCGCGGGATCACTGAGCGACACGTAGATGTCGTCGGCGAGCCCGGCGCGGCCCGAGGCAGGCGACACCGCAACTTCCGGGCGAATGGTGATCTCCGAGGCATGTCCCGCCACGCGGCGGGCGGCGCTAACCACCTCGAGGGTGATGGCGCGGAGCTCGGACTTGGGCAGCGATTTTTTCCCGCAGCCGGCCAGGGGAATCAGGAGCAAGGCAACGAAAACAGCGAACTGCCCGCGCACGCACCGCCTGCGGGAATGGATGGCGCGGGGCGGGGCCGGTCTCCCGCGGGGTGCTGCCACGATGGCTTAGGCGGCTTTCCGCGCGGCGGCGCCACCCTGCAAAATCTGGATGGCTTTCTTGACGGCAGGGTCGTCGTGGGAGCTCGAGGGAGCGGGCGGGTAGTCCTTGCCGGAGGCCAACTCCTCGGGCGAGGGCAGGATGGCTTCGGTGGGCGCCACTCCTTCGGCCGGAATTTCCTTGCCGCCGGGGGTGTAGTAATTCGCCACGGTGAGGATCAGAGCGGCGCCGTCATCGAGGGGAATCAGCTTCTGGCGCGAAGCGGTGCCATAGGTGCGGCTGCCGATGGTTTCGCCGCGATGATTATCCGCGATGGCGCTGGCCACGATTTCCGCAGGCCCCGCGGTTCCCGTGTTGATCAGCACGCTGACGGGCTGCGACCACACGGCTTTGGAAGGCTCGGCCGAGGAAACCTCGGGCGTGATGCTCTGCCCCTTGAGCGTGGTGATCGTGCCGGAAGCCAGGAACAGCTGCGCGGTGGAAATTCCCTCGTCGAGATCGCCCAGCGCGCAATCGCGCAAATCCAGGATCAGCTTGTGCGCGCCCTGGCGCTGGAATTGGAGGAGTTCGTCGTGAATCTGTTTGGCGGCGCCGGCGTCGAATTTCGGCACGCGCAGATAGGCGATGTCGCCTTCCAGGCGGTCCTCGACAAACTTCGGGGCCGGAAGTTTCGCCAGCGTGAGTTCCATCTCCTGGGGCTCGGTCTTGCCGCGGCGGATCACCGAAAGCTTTACCACGGCGCCCGGGTCGCCGGTGAGCAGGAGTTGCGCCTGCTCGATGGCCATCTGCCCGGTGGTGAAGCCGGCGATCTTTTCCAGGACGTCGCCCAGCTGCAAGCCGGCCTTCTGCGCCGGGCTATCGGGCAGCGTGGAAATGACGCTGATGTAGCCGAACCGCTTGGTCAGGGCCACGCCCGCCCCGGCTTTGAACTTCGCGTCGTTCGCGCTTCTTTCCTTATAGTCGGAATATTCGCGGGGGCTCAGGTAGCTGGACTGCGCGTCGAGCGAATCGAACAGGCCGTGGAGCGCGCCATTGGTCACCAGATGGATGTTGGGTTGGTCAACGTACTCGTTCTGGATGCGATTGAGCACTTCGCTGTAGGCTGCCAGCGCGCGGAACGATTTGTCGTCGGACGAGCGGCCCAGGACGTAGCCGGTGGTCACATAGGCGAACACCACCACCGAAAGCACGATGACGATTTTCTTGGTGAGCGAACTCATCCGCGTTTCCTTTTGCCCGCCCGGCACGAAGTTGGATGCTGCCACGCTGCCGCCCGGCGCACGAAGGTTAATTGTACCACTGGCTCGCGGCGTTCGCGGAATCTCCGCCCCAGCGGGTTACTAGGCAGGGGCCCAGTGGGTGCGCTCGACGATGGTGGGAGGCTCGTAGGTGACGCCCGCGGCCAGGCGCTTTTCCTCGCGGCGCGCCGACCACAGCATCACCGGGCCGAGCACGGTGGCGGCCAGGCGCGCCATGACCGGGAATTCCCGCTGGACGTTCCGGCGCAACTGCCGAATCTGCCCGCTCACGCCCCGGTTGACCTTGCGGAACTCCCGCTCCATCACCCAGAGCGAGGCGTTGTAAGCGGTGCTCAGTTTTTTCATCTCCCGCGCGAAGCGTTCGCGGACCCGGGGATCGGGATAGTCCTTGTAGCGCTGCCATCCCAGATAAATGGTCTGGCACATGCGATAGAGGCTCGGGCCATTGCGCTCGAAATCGCGCCAGAAGGCCCAGTCGAGGAATTTCTTCGAGTCATCGCGGGAAATCGCCGCGTGGCGGAAGTTGAATTTGAATTGCCCGTGGATGTCGGCCAGGTCCACGTCCAGCATGCGGCCCTGTTCGGTCATCTCCTGGAAGAGCGGCGTGCCGGGCACGGGCGTGTACAGCATGAACTGGTGGAAGTCGGTCTGGTGGCCGACGGCGTGGTCGATCTCCTCGGACATATTCTCCGGCGTGTGGTGCTCCAGCCCGATGATCGTGGAACCCTGCACGCGGATGCCGTTCTCGCGCAGTTCCTGCGTGAGCTGCCGGGTATCGGCGCCCTGCAGCTTGCTGTACTTGGACCGCGGAGATTCCAGGCCCATCCACAGCCAGGAGACGCCCAGCTCCACCAGCTCCTGCATGGTGTATTTGCGGATGGCGTTGGCCGAGGCGAAGACGGAAAGTTCCCAGCTCTTGCCCGCCGCCTTCATGCGCTCGAGCAGGCGCAGGGCGCGCGGGCGATGCAGCAGGAAGTTTTCGTCCATGACGAAAAAGGACTGCACGCCCAGATCGGACTCGAATCCGCTCATCACCTCAAACAGCTCGTCGCCGGTCTCGAAAAAGTTGACGAAGTTTCCCTTGCCGCCGAAGAAAGCCGACGTGGTGCAAAAGTTGCAGCCCATGGGACATCCCACCGACGGAATGATGGTCGCCGCGGTGGCGCCCTTGCGCTCGGGCACGCGCAGCCCCATCACGCGCGTGTGCAGCGCCGAAACAATCGGAGGATGGTGGATCGGCGCGTGAACGTCTTCTCCCAGAAATTGCCGCATCCAGGAGATGCCCTCGCCGCGCACGAAGTGGTCGGCGTCCATCATCGTCTCCACGCCGGGGATGGCGGCCACGTGCCCGCCCACCACGATCACCGAGTCGGGCGAAAGTTCCCGCACCATCCGGCACATCTCCTTGGCCTTGCCGACGTTGGGGATGATCGAGGAAATGCCCACGATGTCGTAGTGGTTCGCGGTCAATTCGCGCGCAAAGCTTTCGCGCGTGGGGAAATCCAGCAGCGTGCACGGGCGCGGAAATATTCGCCTGAATCATCTGGATGCCCCAGGAGCGGTGGAACATGCGGATCGAAAAACTGCCCTGCGCGCGCGTCACCTGGTTGTGATACAGCTCCATCGGGTTGATCGAGCGGCTGCCGAATTCGTCGTCGCGCGCATACGGCCCGAACACCGCGCTGAGCAGCACGCGCGCACTGCTTCCCTTGGGATGCGTTTCCATGGTGTCCCCCAAGGCGAATCGTAGCACCGCGCCGCATCGCGGGCGGCGGCGCGCAACGGGAAATACAAAAATATTACATGCGGTGAAGGAACGCCCCGGTGCGGAACAACAGCTACTTGTGGGCGAAGGTGTGGTGTCCGCCGGAGAAATCGAACGAGTGGGCGTCGGGCATGGGCTCGGCGGCGGTGATGTAGGTGTGCGAGATGCGGTCCTGCCAGGTGAAATGGTCCTCATCCCACAACGCCCACAGAAACCCCAGCATCACCGTGGCGCCCGACAGCAAATACCCAAAGCTGCGCCAGAGAAGCTGCCGCGTGTCCGGCAGGCTGCCGTCCAGACGCACGATGACCATGCCGCGCAACTGCATCCCGGGCGTGGCCCCCGCCAGCGTGGTGAAGAGAAAAAGATAGAGCGCGTAGAACAGATAGGCCGTCGCCAGAGAAACGACGGCGTCGGTCTTGGCGAACGTGATCTCGCCGCCCAGCGAGTGGAACAGCCCGAGAAATCCCGCCCAGGTCAGGCCGAGGAAGAGCGCGTCGATCGCGCCCGCCCAGCGGCGTTCCGCCAAACTCGCCACCGGAACCAGAGCGGTTTGCGGATGGGCCCGGTCGTCCGGGGCATTTGAGAAATCCAGTTCCGGCTGGATGCAGATTTCCACGCGCTCGGCGTGGCGCGGGCGCGGCGCCGGCCGGGGACGCCGGGGCGCGCGCATTTCTTCGTCGAACTCGGGGACCTCGGAGGCTTCCTGAAAGGAAAATCCCGATTGGGAGTGATTGGCAGAGAGTTGCCCGCGGCGGGCGCGGTACTGCGCCAGACGCCGGGACACTTCTCGGCGCCATTCCGGCTCGCCGGAGGCGTTGGCCCCGGCGGTTACCGGCTCCTGGTTTTCGCTGGGTTCAGCGTCAGGGGCACTGCAGAACGAGCAATCCTCGGCGTCCTCGAGCAACAAGGCGCCACACTTCGAGCATATGCGTATCACTGGTCCGTTTTGCGCTGCGGAGATTCCAGTGAAGGAACGGCGGGATCATACCACGCGCGCGGCAACCGCCCCAGCGAGTTGCAAGCCATGTCGCCGATTCGACAACGGCCCTACGGCGTGCGCGGCGGCCCATTTACAGCTTCACGAAACATTCGCCGCCGCTCCGCGCCCTCACACCTCGGCCAATTTTTCGAGCCGTCGCAGTGTATCCGGATAGCGCCGGACTAGAAGGACCAAAGCGGCCGCCTGAGGATTAGGTTTCGCACGGCCCTGTTCCCATTTTTCCAGGGTCCGTCTCGTTGATCCGCAACTTCCGCGCGAAGACGGCGCGCGAGCAACGCAGCTTCTTTCGGGTGTCGCGAATCAGTTTTGAGTCCACCTTGGGGAGCGGCGCGGGTTCTACCTTGTAGGTGCGCAAGGTGAGCTTGCCTTCGCGGTGACGCCTCATCCCCACTACGCCTTCCATAAGTTCGCCAAACACTTTTCTCTTGCTCATTCCCGTTTCCTCCGCGCTTTCTGATCTCTCGCCAACCGCTTCGCCTGGCGCGCGTGCAGCTCGGCTTCGATGGCGCTTTTGAGCGCCTTCTTTTCTTTGGGCGTAAGGTCGGTAGCCTCGTTCTTGTCATACAGGGTCATCAGCCAGATCTGCTGATCCGCCAGAAAGTAGTAGTAAATAATCCGCAGACCGCCTCTCCGGCCTTTCCCGCGCCTTGGATCTCTCCAGCGAAGCTTTCGGAATCCGCCGGTTCCGGGCATGAGATCGCCCAGGTCCGGATTGTTCGCGAGCTGGTTTTGCAGTTCGCGGTATTCATCGTCGGCCAGATAATCAGAAACATAGCGTGCGAACGCCGGGGCTTCGATGAATTCCATTGGGCTGTTCGTACGCTTCTAGCGTATGAACAGATACTACGCTATTAGCGTATAGCTGTCCACCGGAACAAGGCGTGTCGCGCCAAGCGGAGACTCACCACGGAAGAAAAGAGCATGCGGCACGAGAGAAGGCGTCTGCGGCGCCCAGAGGCCTCTGTTTACTGCGGGGCGATCACGGCGGGCTGGGGCGCTCCCCGCAAGGCTACGAACTTCTCCACGGCGCAGCAGGCCGAGTCCAACCGCGCCCGGTCGCGCTGCATTTCCGGACTCTGCTGGAGATGTTCGAGCGTCCCGCGCAGGATGGCGGCCGCCGCTGGATCGGCGGGAACCTCCAGCCGGTAGTGCATCCATTTGCCCTCGCGCCGCGCGGAGACCAGGCCCGCCCGGCGCAGGTAGGCCAGGTGGCGGGAGATCTTGGGCTGGCTCATGCGCAGGATGCCCACAAAATAGCAGACGCAGATTTCGCGGCCGGCGATCAGGTTGAGCAGGCGCAGGCGCGTGGAATCGGCGAGGGCACGAAAAAGGCGTCCAAGCGAGAGACCGGTGGAGGCGCGGGGCATGCGAACAGTATACAACATATGTGGCTTGACATATATCCTGCTGAGGGGTAGCCTGCCAATATATGCGCGCATCCAGATATGATCCGGGATGCGCCGGGAGGACACCATGGCCAGCAACGACATCAAAGAGACTGTCCGGAGCCGCTACGGAGAAGCTGCCCGGCGCGTGACCGCCGGCGAAGCAGCCGGCTGCGGCTGCCAGAGCAACCCTATTCCCTGCTGCGATCCCATTTCCTCGAATCTCTATGCGGCCAATGAAACCGCCGCCCTGCCCCAGGAAGCGCTCGCCGCATCGCTGGGCTGCGGCAATCCCACGGCTTTGGCGCAACTGCATCCGGGGGAGCAAGTACTGGATTTGGGCTCGGGCGGGGGGATTGATGTGCTGCTTTCCGCCAAACGAGTCGGTCCGGCGGGTAAGGCCTACGGCCTAGATATGACCGACGACATGCTGGCGCTGGCGCGCGCCAACCAGCGCAAGGCGGGCGTCGAGAACGTCGAATTCCTAAAGGGCGAGATCGAGAACATCCCGCTGCCGGAAGCCTCGGTGGACGTCGTGATCTCGAACTGCGTGATCAATCTTTCCTCCGATAAGGAACGCGTCCTGCGCGAGGCCTTCCGGGTGCTGAGGCCGGGCGGGCGATTCGCCGTTTCCGACGTGGTGGTGTGCGGTCCCGTGCCCGCCGAGATTCGCCGGAATGTGGAGTTGTGGGTCGGCTGCGTGGCCGGAGCGATGGAGGAATCGGAGTACCGGACGAAGCTCGCCGCCGCAGGCTTCGCGGAGATCGACATCGAGCGCACGCGCGTCTACAGCGTCGAGGACGCGCGGCAATTTCTCACCGCGCAGGGCGTGGACGTGGACGCCATCGCGCCCCAGGTGGAGGGGAAATTCGCCAGCGCGTTCATTCGCGCCCGCAAACCCGCGTTGGCCGCGCGAGCGAGCGAACAGTCCTGCTGTGCGCCGGGCTGCTGCGATCCAGCGGAACGGGCAAAAGCATGACCACCGCGCCAGCGCGCTATAACGTCCTGTTTCTGTGTACCGGCAATTCCGCCCGGTCGATCATGGCCGAGGCCATTTTGAACCGTAAGGGCCGGCCGACTTTCACGGCGTTTAGCGCAGGCAGCCATCCGGCGGGACTGGTGCGTCCCGAGGCCCTGCGCCAGATCGAGCTGGCCGGTCTTTCCGCGGCAGGTCTGCGCAGCAAGCCCTGGGATGAATTCGCGCAGCCGGGCGCCCCGCGTATGCATTTCGTCTTCACCGTGTGCGACAACGCCGCCCACGAAGTCTGCCCTGTATGGCCGGGGCAGCCGATGACCGCCCACTGGGGCATTCCCGACCCGGCAGCAGTGCAAGGGACGCCCGCGGAGATCGAGCGCGCGTTTCGCGACGCCTTCACGATGCTCGACCGGAGAATCGGATTGTTCCTTTGCCTGCCGCTTGCAAGCCTCGACAAACTCGCCATCCAGCGGGAAATTGACCGCATCGGCCAAACATCGTGACGCAACCCGGGACGACGACAGGACCGGACATGCAGGCCCCACCGAAGAGGCTGAATTTTTTCGAGCGCTATCTGAGCGCGTGGGTGGCCGCGTGCATGGCCGCGGGTCTCCTGCTGGGAAAGTTTCTGCCCGGACTGACGCGGGCGTTCCGGGAACTGGAATTTGGAAAAGGCAGCCAAATCAACCTGCCAATCGCCATCCTCATCTGGCTGATGATCATCCCCATGATGATGAAGGTGGATTTCACCGCGATCCTGAAAGTGGGCCAGAAGCCGCGGGGCGTGCTGATCACGCTGTTCGTCAACTGGATGGTGAAACCCTTCTCGATGGCCTTGATCTCCTGGATCTTTTTCCGCCACGTCTTCGCCGCGTGGGTCACGCCCGCCGAGGCCGGCCAGTACATCGCCGGGACCATCATCCTGGCCGCGGCGCCGTGCACCGCCATGGTGTTCGTCTGGAGCCATCTGACCGGCGGCGACCCGGGGTACACGCTGGTCCAGGTATCGTTGAACGATCTGATCATGCTGTTTTTGTTTGCGCCGATTGTGCGGTATCTGGTGAGCGGGGCATCTTCGCTGTCCGTGCCCTTTGCGGTGCTGCTCTATTCGGTCGTTGCGTTCATCGTGATTCCCCTGGCCGCGGGTGTGGCCCTGCGGGGGTGGTTCGTCCGGCGCCACGGCAAGGAGTGGTTCGAGACGGCGCTGCTGCCCCGGCTTGCTCCGGTGACCATCCTGGCGCTGCTCGCCACGCTGGTGCTGATCTTTGCCTTTCAGGCGGACAACATCACTGGAAAATCGTTCCACGTGCTGCTGATTGCCGTGCCCATTCTGCTGCAGGTCTATTTCAACTCCTCCCTGACCTATGGGCTCATGTGGTTGTTCCGCGTGGAGCACGCGGTGGCCGCGCCGGGGGCGTTGATCGGCGCCAGCAACTTCTTCGAACTGGCCGTGGCCACGGCCATCGTTCTGTTCGGACCCGGTTCCGGGGCGGCGCTGGCCACCGTGGTGGGCGTCCTGATCGAAGTGCCGGTCATGCTCTCGGTCTGCGCGGTCTGCAACCGCACGCGCCATTGGTTCCCGCGACCCGCGCCCGGATAGCGCGGGCTACATCAGGTTGTCTTCGCCGGGCTCCTGCCTGGCCGCCGGCAGCAGATCCGCGCGGCTGTGGTAAAATTCGGGCGTCGCAACAGGGGCAAAAATCTAAATCTAGAAATCGCGCTTGACAAAGAAGACATATTGGTCTAGATTTATTTCCAATATGAAGCTGCAGGCGCACCACCTCCATCATCACCACGCGAACCCGTGCCTGCGGCGGTGTGGCTAGCTCCGACTACGAAGCTGGACTCATTTAACCCGCTGGCGCGGCAAGCGCCAGCGGGTTTTTTATTTTCCGGAGGCTTTTTTTGGGAGAGGCCATGGAACTGGATTTCGAAAAGGAAAACGGACTGATCCCCGCCATCGTGCAGGATCACTCGAGCGGCGAGGTCTTGATGCTCGGCTTCATGAACCGGGAGGCCTACGCCAAGACGCGGGAGACCGGCTTCGTCACCTTCTACAGCCGGTCGCGGCAGAAGCTGTGGACCAAGGGCGAGACCAGCGGCCAGAAGCTCCTGCTGCGCGATTTGCGCGTCGATTGCGACCGCGACGCCCTGCTGGTGCGCGCCGAACTCGAAGGCGGCGCGGTCTGCCACGAGGGCTACCGCAGCTGCTTCTTCCGCCAGATCGGACGCGACGGATCGGCCCAGGTGGTCGGCGAGCGGGTTTTCTCACCCGAGGAACTCTACGGAAAGGGATCGAAACAATGAGCCGTCTGAAACTCGGCATCCCCAAGGGAAGCCTGCAGGATTCGACCGTGGAACTGTTTGCCAAGGCCGGCTGGCGCATTTCGGTGAGTTCGCGCAGCTACTATCCGGGCGTGGACGATCCCGAGATCGAATGCATGATGGTGCGGGCGCAGGAAATGGCGCGATACGTCGAAAGCGGCGCGCTCGACGCCGGCCTGACCGGCAAGGATTGGATCATGGAGACCGGCTCGGACGTGGTCGAGGTGGCCGAGCTGATCTATTCGAAGACCAGCCTGGGGCGCGTCCGCTGGGTGCTGGCCGTGGCCGAGGATTCGCCGATTCAGAGCGTGCGCGATCTCGAAGGGAAAGTGATCGCCACCGAGGCCGTGCGCATGACCGAGAAATACCTCGAGCGCAACGGTGTGAAGGCGCGCGTGGAATTCTCCTGGGGCGCGACGGAAGTAAAGGTTCCCGACCTGGCCGACGGGATCGTCGAAGTGACGGAAACGGGCTCTTCGCTGCGCGCCAATCACCTGCGCGTGGTCGATACGCTGCTGGAATCCGCCCCGTGGTTCATCGCCAATCGCAAGGCCTGGCAGGACGCCTGGAAACGCGAAAAGATCGAAAACATCGTCCTGCTGCTCGAGGGCGCCATCAAGGCCTACAACCGCGTGGGGCTGATGCTCAACGTGCGCCGCATGGACCTGGAAAAAGTGCTCGGGGCGCTGCCCGCCCTGCGCAATCCCACCATCGCGCAACTGAGCGATCCGGGATGGGTGGCCATCAACACGATCGTGGAAGAAAAAACGGTCCGGCAACTCATTCCCAAGCTGAAGTCCGCCGGGGCGGAAGGGATTGTTGAGTACCCGCTCAACAAGATCGTGTACTGATGCGCGTTCTCCGGCTCACGAACGCTGCGGAGGATCAGGTGCTGGCCTCGCGCCGCGCGAGCAGCCGCGACGCCGAGCGCGTGGCCGCGGGCATCGTCGAGGACGTGCGGCGCCGTGGCGATGCGGCGCTATTTTCCTGGACCAAACGCCTGGATCGCCTGGCGCTGGGCCCGCGCACCGTCTGGGCCACGCGCGCCGAGATGGCGAAGGCTGCCCGCCAAGTTCCCAAGCCGTTTCTCGCCGCCATCGACCACGCCGCCCGCAATATCCGCGCCGTGGCACGCCGCCAGAAACCGCAGGAATGGACCATCGAGGTCGAGCCGGGCGTGCGCGCCGGACAACTCGTGCGTCCCATCGAGTCCATCGGGTGCTATCTGCCGGGCGGCCGCTTCTCGCTGGTTTCCACGCTGCTGATGACCGTGATTCCCGCGCAGGAAGCGGGCGTGCGCAACATCGTCGTGGTGAGCCCGCAGCCGGGCCCCGCGCTGCTGGCGGCCGCCGCGCGGCTCGGCGTGGCGTCGGTGGCCCGCGTGGGCGGGGCGCAGGCTATCGCCGCGCTGGCCTACGGAACGCGCTCGATTCCGCGGGTGGACAAAATTTTCGGGCCGGGCAACCGCTTCGTCACCGCCGCCAAGAAGCTCGTCAGCGCCGAGTGCGCCATTGATCTCCTGGCCGGTCCAACCGAAGCCATCGTTTTCGCCACGCGCGGCAACCCGCGCTTCATGGCCGCGGACTTGATCGCGCAGGCCGAGCACGATCCCGACGCCATCGCGCTGTTCGTGACCACGTCGTCGCGCCTGGCGCGCGAGGTGGCTCGCGAAACCGAGCGCCAGCTGTTCGACCTGCCCAAGACGAATCTGGCGCGGCGCGCGCTGGAGAAAAACGGCGCGGCGCTGGTGGCGCGCAACCTCGCCGACGCGGCGCGCTTCGTGAACCGCTTCGCCCCGGAGCATCTGAGCCTGCCCGGCAAAGGGGATGGCTTGCTCGCGCGCATCGAGTCCGCCGGAAGCATTTTCCTGGGCGATTGGAGCGCGCAGACGTTCGGCGACTACGCCAGCGGCACCAACCACGTCCTGCCGACGGGCGGCGTGGCCCGGACGCGCGGAGGCCTTTCCGTCACCGACTTTGTGAAATGCATCAGCGTGCAGGAGGTGTCGCGGGCCGGATGCGCGCGGCTGGCGCCGGTGGCTGAGGAGTTCGCGCGCGCCGAAGGTTTGCAGGCGCACGCGCGGGCCGTCGAGGTGCGCCGGTGAAATCATCCCTTTCCGTGCGGCGCGCCGTCGAGCGCATGCGCGCCTATCATCCCCCCCTCGAGGGACGCACGGAAAAGCTGCGCCTCGATTTCAACGAGAACCCCATCGGCTGCTCGCCCGCCGTGCGCCGCGCTCTGGCGCAGCTCACCGCCGCGTCGATTGCGTCCTATCCCGAGCAGGAGACGGTGCGCCGCAAGGCGGCGCGGTTTTTCGGCGTCGCGCCGGAAGAGTTGCTGCTGACCAACGGTACGGACGAGGCGCTGAGCCTGGTCGTGCACACCTTCGTCGAGCCGGGCGACAGGGTGCTGTTCGTCGAGCCGACCTATGCGATGTACCGCTTCTACGCGGAGCTGGCCGGGGCGCGCATCCTCGCGCCGCGCTACGACGCCGCCATGAGTTTCCCGTGGAACAATGTGCTCGAGGCGCTGCGGGCCGGCCCGCGCGTCTTTTTCCTGCCCAACCCCAATAGCCCCACGGGCAACCTCCTCTCGTTGCGCGAATTGCGGCGCATCCTCACGGTCGCGCGGCGGACGATGGTGGTGATCGACGAAGCCTATTTCGAATTTTCGGGCGTGACGGTGATCCCCTGGATTCGCCGGCACAAGAATCTGATCGTCACGCGCACGTTTTCGAAGACGGCGGGGCTGGCCGGCCTGCGCCTGGGCTGCCTGTTCGTCCATCGCGAGCTGGCGGCCAGCATGAGGAAGGCGCAATCGCCCTATCCCGTGAACGCCGCGGCGCTGGTGGCTGCCGAAGCGGCCATGCGCGACCGCGCCTTCATTGCCCGCACGCTCCGCGAAGTGCGCCGCGGGCGGCGCGAACTCGAACGCGGGCTCGACCGCCTCGGCATCCGCTATTTTCCCAGCGCGGGAAATTTCCTGCTCGTGCATCTGGGCGCGAAGGCCAAGAAAATCGTCGCGGCCCTGGCCCGCCAGGGGACGCTGGTGCGCGACCGCTCCAGCGATTTCGGCGGCGAAGGCTATGTGCGGATCACGCTCGGGACGCCCAGCCAGATGCGGCGCCTGTTGCGCGAGCTGAAAGAAAATTCATGAGAAAAGCGCAATCACAGCGCACCACCAAGGAAACCGACATCCGCCTGCGGCTCAATCTCGACGGCCGCGGAAAATCGCGCATCAGCACGGGCATTCGCTTCTTCGACCACATGCTCGAGCAGGTGGCGCGCCACGGCGGTCTGGACCTCGAGCTCACGGCGCGCGGCGATCTCGACGTGGACCAGCACCACACCGTCGAGGACGTGGGCATCGCCTGGGAGAAGCCGTGAAGCAGGCGCTGGGATCGAAGCGCGGGATTCTGCGCGCCGGTTATTTCCTGATGCCCATGGACGATTGCCTGGCGGCCGCCGCGCTCGATTTTTCCGGCCGGGCCTATTGCGTCTGCACCTGGAAACTTTCGGCGGCGCGCGTGGGCGATTTTCAGACCGAGCTGATGGAGGATTTCTTCCGGGCGTTCGCGCAGGGAGCCGCGGCCAACGTGCACCTGAAGCTGGTCTACGGGCGGTCTTCGCACCATCAGGTGGAGGCGATTTTCAAGGCGTTTGCCAAGGCGCTGCGCTTCGCGGTCACGCGCGACCGCCAATTGCGCCGCGTGCTGCCTTCGACCAAGGGGCTGCTGTGAAGATATCCATCGTCGATTACGGCGCGGGGAATCTTCCGTCGGTCGAGCGTGCGCTCGAAGGCCTGGGTGCCCAGACCGAACGGGCCGTCGCGCCGCAGCAACTCGCCGAGGCCCGCGCGATCGTGCTCCCCGGCGTGGGACATTTTTCCGCCTTTGTGGCCGGGCTGCGCGAGCGCAACCTGACCGGCGCGCTGCGCGCCGCATGGGAAGCCGGCGTGCCCATCCTCGGAATCTGCCTCGGCTTGCAGGTGATGTTTGCATCGAGCGAAGAGGCCCCGGGCGAAGCGGGCCTGGCCTTTTTCCCGGAGAAAGTCTGCGCGCTGCCGACCAACGTGAAATCTCCGCACATCGGCTGGAACCAGTTGCGGCGCATGCGGGAAAGCCGGCTGCTGCAGGGCATCCCGGAAGACGCCTATTTTTATTTCGCGCACTCCTACGCCGCACCGGCCACCGCGCCCGCCACCGTGGCGGCGTGCGATCACGGCCTTTCGTTCGCCGCCGTGATCGAGCAGGGCCATCTGGCCGCCGTGCAGTTTCACCCGGAAAAATCGGGCGAGACGGGTGCGCGCGTCCTGCGCAATTTTCTGGAGTCCCTGTCATGACCCTCGCGCGCAGAATTATTCCCTGCCTGGACGTGGACGCCGGGCGCGTCGTCAAAGGAATCGAATTCGAGGGCCTGCGCGACATGGGCGATCCGGCCGAACTCGCGGCGCGCTACAACCTCGAGGGCGCCGACGAGCTGGTCGTGCTGGACATCAGCGCGTCGGTCGAGGGACGCGCCACTTTCCTCGACACCATTCGCCGCGTGGCCGAACAATTGAACATCCCGCTGACGGCGGGCGGCGGAATTCGCAAGATGGAAGACGGCCGCGCCGTGCTGCGCGCGGGGGCCGATAAGGTCACGGTCAACACCGCGGCGGTCGAGCGGCCGCAATTGATTTCCGAGCTGGCGCAGCAATTCGGGTCGCAGGCCGTGGTGCTCTCGCTCGACGTGAAGCGCGCCAATGGTTCGTGGGAAGCCTACGTGCGCGGCGGGCGCGACGCGACCGGGCTCGACGCCGCCGAATGGGCCGCCGAGGCGGTCCTGCGCGGCGCGGGAGAAATCCTGCTCACCTCGATCGACCGCGACGGCACGTGCAGCGGATTCGATTGCGCGTTGACCGCGAAAATCGCCGCCACCGTCCCGGTGCCGGTGATCGCCTCGGGCGGCGCCAGCACCTTCGAGGATTTTCTGGCCGTCTTTACCGAAGGAAAGGCGGACGCGGCGCTCGCCGCTTCGATCTTCCACACCGAGACGCACTCCATCGCCGCGCTCAAGAAATTTCTCGCCAAGCACGGCGTCCCGGTGCGCCTGTCGAAATGACCGCGCCTGGGCGCTTTACGAACTTGCGGAGAGGAGACTCACTTTCGCGCCTGTCGAACACTAATTCTGTTCCTGTCATCCCGAGCGGAGCGAGGGATCTCTCTTCGGCTTCAGTTGCGGCGCTGTGCACGGGAAGAGGGATTCCTCGTCGCTCCGCTCCTCGGAATGACAAGCTCGGGAGGATGCTCAATGGGCTCTTAGGAGGTCGCGGCTTCAGCCGCGACATTAGCGCTGGAAAATGAATGGGGCTTTAGCCCCTGAAGTTCCCTGAGGCACCATTTGTGATTTGTTTTGCAAGCAGTTCACCCAAAGAGACGACCCGATGATTATTCCCTGTATCGACCTGCAAGACGGCAAAGCCGTGCAACTGGTGCGCGGCCGGCGGCGCGCCCTCGCCGTGGACGACGTCCTCGGCCTGCTCGACCGCTTCCGCGCCTATCCCATCCTGCACGTGATCGACCTCGACGCCGCCATGCGCAAAGGGTCGAACGCCCGCTGGATCAAGCGGCTCTGCCGCGAAGCCCACCGCAAGGTGCGCGTCGGCGGCGGCATCCGCACCGTCGCCCAGGCCGCGAGGATTCTCTCCTGGGGCGCCGAGAAAATCATCGTGGGCAGCGCGGCCTTCCGCGACGGCCAGGTGGACCGCGCGTTCTTGCGCCGCCTGGCGCAGCACGTGGGACGCAAGCGCATCATCGTCGCGCTCGATACCGAAGGCGGCCGCATCGTCGTGCGCGGCTGGCGGGAACGCCTGAAGCTGCGCCCCGCCGACGTCATTCCCGCGCTCGAGCCCTACTGCTCCGAGTTTCTCTCCACGTTTGTGGACAACGAAGGCACGATGAAGGGCACCGACCTCGCCTGGTTCCGCCAGTTGCGCCGCGTGACCAAATTGCCCGTCACCGCCGCCGGCGGAATTCGCAGCCTCCGCGAAGTCCGCGCCCTCGAAAAAATCGCCATGCACGCCGCCGTCGGCATGGCCATCTACACCGGCAAACTCGCCGCCGCTCAGACCGGCCTGGGCAAGAAGAAGTAAGCGCCCTGGATAGAGGGGGGCACTTCCCGATAAGCGCTGCGTTTATCAGGCACTAGGCGGTTAGCTGGCTGCCTGTTCGAGATAATTCCCGAGTAGGCGACGATTCGCCAATAACGGGCTCAGTCCTGGGATTGTGAGTGTAAAAGTGATTTTACGAAGGTAATCGCCAGAGGAGGTGCCGGTGTTCTGGTCGCGGCGTCAATCCCGATTCGAGCGTGTCATTGGATCCGGTAGCTGCCGTCGCCCCAAGGAAATTCCAACGTAACGCTGCACTTTGGGCTGGTAAGCCTCACGCTGGCCTTCCCGGATTTTTGTCCTTTGACAGCCGGGAAGATCACGCCAGTGTATGTCCCAGTCGGCGTGGTAGTCACCTGTCGTTTCCCGCTTTCAGTGCCAGAGGCAAGTTCGATGGTGACCAATTCGCTGGGCTGAAAACCCGAACCACGAAGGACCACGCCTGCATAGTCGTGAGCAGTCATTTCTACCGACAGCTTGCATCCATGGGTAGTTTGTTCCAAGGGAAAGGGTACTACCGCCGCAAACGCTTGCAGCGTCCAGTTATCAGACGTGAGTGCGAACCGCTTCGGCTCTCCACGACCGGCGAATACCCTTATGTCAATCGGATCTTCGGACACCTTGCGTGTGGCGTCGGCCAAGCGATTTACGATCAATCCTCCGGGATTGATAAATGCATCGGCAACAGCCTGAGGCTCGCTTCCCAAATTCCAGGTCCAAAGCGTGAAGTGCTGCCCTTTGGGCAACCCTGACCCAAACAGCCGATAGGATACAACTGTGCGTCCGCCGACACTATTTCGAGCGGTTTCTCTTAATGTCAGAGTGCTGCCGGGAGAGTTTGCACCTCGTGTCCAGTCGTCCACGAACTGCTTATCTTGTCCCCACAGCGCCGAACAGATGACAGCGGCGAAAAGCAATGCAAAGCAAAACCGGAACATGCACTCCTCCCACATGCGGGTGAGCGCCCGAGAATAGCACATCGAGGCGTGGAACACGCGCCGCGGTCATCCGTTCTGAACGATATGTTCTTGTAGTCAGGCGATTACACTCACGACCGGGATTGGCTAGTTCGGATTCCCGTCGAGTCACAGCGCATCCCGAAGTAATCCGTTTAAGCAAAGCGCCCCCCAGAAGACCTGCCCTGGGAGCGCTTTCCCTTCGACAATCGACTCCACCTGGATCGTTCGTCGGATTATCGGAAACTGACGCAGCACCGCCTCCCGCCCCTGCTTCTCGGCCGACACGCCCCTGCAAGGTGTTGCTTCCGTGAGGCTCCCGGTCCCGCCCGATGTGCCGCAGCGGAGCACCCCCGCGCGGAACCGGCGATACTTCAGTTTGGCTTGGTCATCGCGGCGCGGATCAAAGAGGCGCGATTGTCGAACTGCGCGGCTTCGTCATTTCGTCCCAGGCTGCGCAGCGTTATAGCGTATTTCGTGAGCAGCGGTAGGACGGTGGGGCTGTCGGCCCCATACTGCTTCTCGATCACGTCAATATACTGGCGGTAACACCCTGCCGATTGGTCCGGTTTGCCCCACTGATCGTAGACAGCGCAGAGAGAGGCCAGGGGAATGCTCAGAGCGATCCCGTCCTTCCCGTACAGCGCCTCGTCGATCTTCAGCGCGCGCAACAGATAGGGTTCGGTCTTCGCGTAGTCCTTCTGCACCCAGTACACGACGGAAGCCTGCACCAGGCTGCGAGCGACATTGTCGCTGCCCTCGCCAAAAGTTTTTTCATTGACCTCGACCGCGCGGGAAAAGAATTTCTCGGCGGTCGCCGTATCGCCCTGCCGAAGCGCCAGCCGGGCCAGCGATTGCAGCGGTTCGGTTGTATTGGGGGACTGCGGGCCGAACAGCTCCTGCGCTACCGCGAGTTCGCGTTCGAAAGCCGCTCGGGCGGCGTCCGGGTTCTGGCCCGCGTAATTCTGTCCCAGATACTCCAGAGCCGTGAGCAACCGCACATCGTGGGGCTGGAGTTTGTCGGCCAGTTCCACGGCTTGGCGGAAGGCTTGAATCGCCTCCGGCAAGTGCTGCGCTCTGTCCGCATCGATGCCGGCTTGAATCGCCGCATCGATCTGTTCGGAAAGATTGGGAGCCGCCTCCCTGGCGTGGATCTGGGCCTCGAGCTCCGCAGCCTTCGCCGGTTTTCCGGCAGCCCTCAGGGCCGCGAGATGCGCCTTCAGTCTTTGTTGGGCCGCCGGGTATGCCGTCTGGGGATCCTGATCGCCGCTCCGCAGCGCATTGCCCCGCATCCCGGCGCCCGCGGCCGCCAGCGATGCCTTGCGATATTCGTCCAGGGCGGCGGCCCAGTCCCCCTTTTTCTCCAGCGCCTGCGCCAGGTGCAGCCGCAGTTGGAGTTGCGTGGCATCGAGCGCGACGGCTTGGCGGAATTCGCTAATCGCAGCGTCGATATTTCCAGACGCTTCCAGCGCCTTCCCGTAGAGGTCGTGAATGTCTGCGCCAGACGGATTTAGGTCCGCGGCCTTTCTAAGTTCTTCGATGGCGTGCGGGAAATCTTTCCTGCTCAGCAGAATTCTTCCCACGGCCTTGTGCGCACTACCGAGGGTGTCATCCAGTTCCAGCGCGAGCGCGTATTCTTTCAAGGCCGCGTCATCGTGCTTCTCCTCCTCCTCAATGGCCCCAAGATCCATGTGGGCCGTTGCATCGGAGGGATCCAATTCCAGCGCATGTCGCAACACCGGCTCGGCCTCTTTGAAGTTCCATATACGAAACAGCGCTGCCCCCAGGGCGGAAAGGCACATCGCGGAATTCGGATAGAGCTTATCGAGTTCACGAAACTCCGCGACGGCCTCGGCATAGGATCCGTGATTGAACAGAGCTGCGCCCAAGTTCTGCCGGGCGTCGTACCTTTGCGGGTCCAGGCGCTTGGCCTCGCGATAGGCGCGGACCGCGGACTCGAAATCGCCCTTGTGGTCGTAGCTATAGCCCAGATTGTAGAAGCTGTTCGAGTCGCTGGGATCGAGGGCCAGGCCCTTCTTGTATTCCGCTATGGAATTGTCCCACTCACGTTTGTCGAGATACATAAGGCCGAAATTCAGATGCACGGCCGCGTAGTCCGGCTTGAGGCGAAGGGCCTCCCGGTACTCAGCGGCGGCCGCATCGAACTTTTGCAGCTCGGCCAGCGCCACACCCGCGTTCTTGTGGGCCTCCGCATCGCCAGGATCTCGCTCCAGGGCCGCCTTGGCTTCGCCCAAGGCTGCCTCATTATCGCCTCCGCGGTACAGGATATAACTCAACTTCGTGTGCGCCTGGGGAAAATTGGGGTCCTCGCGCAGCACCTCGTTGTACACGGCCGCCGCCTTCTCCCACTGGTCTTCCTGGCGGAGGACCTGCCCCATCACAAATCCGCTTTCGGGACTCTGCGCGCTCACCTGGAGCGCCGCGGCCAGTGCGCCGGCGGCCTCCGCGTCGCGTTTGTCTTTCGCGAACTTTCCCGCATCGCTGAGATGTTGCAAGAGCTCCTGGTCGCCTCGATCCTCTCCCCCGGCCGCCACCACCACTTTCGCGGCGTCCACCGCCTGCAGAATCCGGGCATCGGCCTTCGCGTTTTTCAACAACGCGCGATAGGCATCATCGGGGTGAAAGGCCAGTCCATCGGCGCCGATCTCGCGGACCACATTCTCGGGCAACGCGTTGCCCGCCACCAGCGCGAGGAGTTCCGCTTTGCGAAGCGGCTGGGTCGCGGAATCCGCAGTCATGCCCGGCGCTGCCGCAAGCGCGCACAACACCGCCACCATCGCCCCTCGTGCACATGATTTCGCCATCGAATCTCCTCCGCCAATGCTGGATGCAATTCCTTCATCCACGCTATCAAAGGGGGCCCTTCTTGTCGGTACCAGGGGGTGAGCATGTTTCCAGAAAAGAACCTGTCCTAACGGGTTAACTAATACGGCAGAGGATGCCTCTTACTGAATCGCCCGGCCGCTTTCGGCGCTATCCTGCGTTCGGTATGGTTTCCTCCTGGACAGGCTACTTTCTCGGGCCGGTGTACGCATCCCTGCCCAAGCGGTGGCGTTATGTGGAGCACCACGGTTCGGCGCGCTTCTTGGCTCGCTGCGCGATGCTTTCCGGCGTGGTCGAATCCGTCCTTGCTCTATTCGTCATGCGCTACTGGTACATGAGCTTCTTCAACCTCATTGGCACCGCCTACGGCAACGCGGTCGTGAATGGTAACGAGAACCCAGTGACCAAGATCGCCCCGGAGATCATCGGTGGCGCGGGTATTCTCGTGTTCGCGTTGCATCCCATCACGTGGCTGATTCTCTACTTCTTTGTTGAGGGGATTATGCGCCTGACCGCGGCCGTCATCACGGGCGAGACTTATGGGATCTTGCCTCTTTGCGCGGCGGATTTCGTCTACCGACGTGCCATCCGGCGGCATCCCGGCCCGGAACTGCCTCTCGTGAGCGACGAAGTCCTTCCTGGCGGCGCCACATGTGATCTTAAGATCGCCTCCTGCCGGAAGCACCCTGACTGGAACTATCCCTTCACCATCCGGTATCAGCGAGGGTTCTTCCAAGTGATCGCCGCCGAGTTCGGCAAGGCAGGCCCACGGCCCTACGTCTACTCTCTGCGCCGGCTCCCGCCCGGGGAGATCGCCCGAGGCCTTCGCGAATACCATCCCGACGATGTGTTGAGCCCGATTGCGCGCGTCGATTCGATGGGCTGAAACGGATTCCATCTCCTCAGCTACCACTCCTAGTTCGCCACTGCTTGTTGCAACTCCCGCCCCGCAGAGAAGCCACAGAAGAATTCGGATGATCGGAAACTGATGGCGTGCCGCGCCCTGTCCCTGCCCTTCCGCCGGCGCGATTCCCCTGCAAGCTATGGCTTCCGTGAGGCTGCCCGCCCCCGCCCGATGTGCCGCAGCGGAGCACGCCCGCGCGACGAACTTTCGTACTAGCGGATTGAGAACCCCGCTCCATAGCCGCCCGATGGCCCGCCCGGTACCCTCGTCTTGGTTCGAAGATTCGATGGCACGCCCCTGGGCAAGGGGCAGCGATACGGGGGCTCCAAATGCAAAACAAGCGATTCACCCATCTTCTCGCGACGACGGCGAAGTGGGCGCTGCTGGCCGCGGTGCTGCTGGTGTGCCGGCCGGTGGCCGCCCAGCACGTGCTGACGGTATTGCCGCACTCCGGCCCCGGCGGCGACACCAATCCGATTACCTTCATGCGCACCCATTACCGGCTCCACACAGTTATGCGGCTCGGCGTTACCGGTCCGCCGGCTTCCGCATTTGCGCCCGCGCAGGTGCGCCACGCCTATGGATTCGACCAGATCACCAACCAGGGCCAGGGCCAGAAGATTGCCGTCGTGGAGGCCTACGACGATCCCAGCGCCGAAGCGGATCTCGGCGTGTTCAACACCCAGTTCGGGCTGCCGGCGTGCACCACCGCCAACGGCTGTTTCCGGAAAATCTATTCGAACGGATCGAAGCCTGCCGGCAACGCCAATTGGGCCGTGGAAATCTCGCTCGACGTACAATGGGCGCACGCCATCGCGCCCCAGGCCACCATCCTGCTGATCGAGGCGCCGTCGAATAGCCTGAGCGCCTTGCTCGCCGCCGTCGACGTGGGCGTGCGCAATGGCGCCTCGGCCGTCTCCATGAGCTGGACCGTGGGAGAATTTTCCGGCGAAAGCTCCTACGACACGCATTTCGTTTCCAGCGGCGTGACCTTCCTGGCGGCTTCCGGCGATCACGGGACCGGCGTGGCTTACCCGGCGGCTTCCCCCGACGTGGTGGGCGTCGGAGGCACGACGCTTTCTCTCACCGCCACCGGCGCGTACCAGAGCGAAAGCGCCTGGAGCGGCAGCGGCGGCGGCCTGAGCACCCAGGAGTATGAGCCGTCGTTCCAAGCGCAGTTCGGAATTCCCAACGATGCAGCGGGCCGCCGGGGAGTCCCGGACGTCTCCTACAACGCGAACCCCGGCACGGGCTACGCCATTTACGATTCGGTGGGCATCAACGGTTACGCCGGATGGTTCCAGGTGGGCGGGACCAGCGCCGGGACGCCGCAGTGGTCGGCGCTGGTGGCCATCGCCAATTCGCTGCGCGTGGCCTCGCGCAAAGCCACTCTGACCAACGCTAACGCCGCGCTCTACTCCGTGGCCACAGCCGCGCTCGGCGCCAATTTCAACGCCGTCGCGCAAGGCACCAACGGCACCTGCGGCACGCTGTGCACCGCTTCGGCCGGATACGATTACGTCACCGGCCTGGGCACGCCGCAAGCCAGCGTGTTAATCGCTGCGCTGGCCGCCAAGTAAGCAACCGCAACGCCCCGCAGCGCGCGGCCCCGGCTGCTTGCGAACCGCAAACCCCTCTCTTCCCCGGCGGCGCATCCCAAGCGCCGCCGGTCCCCTTTCCGCTACCGTCACCCGCCGCGGCGGTCGCGCAAATTCGCCCCGATAGTGTATAGTTTTTGGAGGCGCGGCCATCGTGAATGCCGGGTTGCTTTCCGCTCCAGGCCACTTCCCATCGCTGTGCGCCGGACCCTTTACAACATGAAAAAGCGATTGCGAGTGATGAAATTTGGCGGCACGTCCGTGGGCGATGCCGCGTGCATTGCGCGGGTCGCGCAGATCGTGCGGGATGCGTCGCGCGAGAACGCGGTCGTCGCCGTCGTTTCGGCGATGAGCGGCGTCACCAACCGCCTGATCGAGGCCGCCGCGCGCTCCGAAGCAGGCGACCGCGAGCAGGTGGACGTCATCTTTGCCGCCCTGCGCCAGCAGCACGAAACCGCGCTCCACGCCCTGATTCACGACGCCGAGCGGCGCAAGCAGGTGGCCGCCCGCCTGGAAAAAATCTTCAGCGAGGGCGAGCGGCTCTACCAGGGGACCGCGCTGCTGCGCGAGGTGACTCCGCGCGCCCTGGACGCGATCTCCAGCCTGGGCGAGCGCCTTTCGGCGCCGCTGGTCGCCGGCGCGCTCGGCGAAATCGGCGCGCGCAGCGAAGCCGTCGAAGCCACCGAACTCATCGTGACCGATTCCTACCACGGCGGCGCCGATCCGCTGATGAATCGCACGCGCGAACGCTCCGAAGCGCGCCTGCTGCCGCTGTTGGAGCAGGGCGTGGTTCCCGTGGTGACCGGTTTTATCGGCGCGACCGAGGACGGCGTGCTGACCACGCTGGGGCGCGGCGGATCAGACTATTCCGCGACCATTCTCGGCGCGGCGCTCAGCGCCGACGAGATCATCATTTGGACCGACGTGGACGGCGTGCTCACCGCCGACCCCCGCCTGGTGCCCGACGCGCAAACCATCCCCGAAATTTCCTACCGGGAAGCGACCGAGCTCGCCTATTTCGGAGCGAAGGTGCTGCACCCGAAGACGCTGCGCGCCGTCGAGCAGGCCGGCATCCCCGTGTGGATACGCAACAGCTTCGCGCCGGAGCGCACCGGCACGAAGATCACGCCCAAGGGCCGCAGCAACGGCGGCGGCGTGAAGGCGCTCACGGCCATTCGCGATGTGGCGCTCATCACCGTCGGCGGGCCGGGAATCGTGGGCGTGCCCGACGTCGTCGGCCGCACGTTTTCGACCACGGCACAGGTGCGCGCCAACGTGCTGCTGATTTCGCAATCGTCCTCGCAAAACGACATCTGCTTCATCGTGGCGGCATCCGACGCCAAGCGCACCGTCGAAGCGCTGCGCAATGAGTTTGCGCAGGACGTGGCCCACGAAAAGGTCGAGCACATCACGCTCGATCCCAACATCGCCATCGTGGCCGTCGTGGGAGAAAACATGCGCGGCACGCCGGGCGTTGCCGGGCGCACGTTCAACGCGCTGGGCCGCGAAAGCGTGAACATCATCGCCATCGCGCAGGGATCGTCGGAGAGCAATATTTCCTTCGTGGTGGCGGAAAAAGACATGAAAGTGGCGCTGGCGGCCACGCATCGCGAGTTCGGCCTGAGCGCGCGGAAACCCGCCGAAAGCGTCGCTACACGCTCGTAAAATGACAGAAAAAGGCACAAAAACGGCGGAAAAGGCGGCGGAACGGGCCGTACAGCGCTGCATCGAACCGGCCTGCGCCGGCACGTTCGGCCTGCGCGAGCGCATTTACGTCTGCCCGCGCTGCGGCGGCTCCATCGAGATCGATTGCCGCCTTCCCGCCCGCGACGACGCCGCGGCGCTGCGCGAGCGGTGGCGGATGCGCCTGGCTTCGCCCGAGGCGCGCGACCGCAGCGGCGTGTGGCGCTTCCGCGAAATGCTTCCGTTTGCCGAAGAGACTCCCTTCGTGACGTTGCGCGAAGGCAACACGCCGCTCTACGACGCTCCGCGCTCGGCGCACTACTGCGGCCTGGCCGCGCTGCGCCTCAAGCACCAGGGGATGAATCCGACCGGCTCGTTCAAGGACACCGGGATGTCCGCGGCGGTGACGCAGGCCGTGGTGCTCGGCGCGCGCACGGTGGTCTGCGCCAGCACGGGAAACACGTCGGCCAGTCTCGCGGCCTATGCCGCGCGCGCGGGAGTGACGGCCGCGATTCTTCTGCCGCGCGGGCAGATTTCCGCGGCCAAGCTCGCGCAGAGCATGGACTACGGCGCGCTGGTCTGCGAGATTGACGGAAATTTCGACGACGGCATGCGCCTGATCCAGGAACTGGGCGAAGATCCCGCGATCTACGTGGCCAACTCGATCAATCCGTTTCGCATCGAGGGGCAGAAGACGGTCGCCTTTGAACTCATGGAGCAGTGCGCGTGGGAAGTGCCCGACCACGTCGTGGTGCCGGGCGGAAACATGGGCAACAGCACGGCGCTAGGCAAAGGCTTTCAGGAGTTGCTCGATCTGGGGCTGATCTCGCGGCTGCCCAAGCTGAACGTGATTCAGGCGGAAGGCTCGGCGCCGGTGGCGCGCCTGTTTGCGAGCCTCGATTCCCGCCGGCCGGGCGGCGACAATTCTCTGCCCGCGACGATGGAACCCGTCCAGAATCCGCGCACGCTGGCGACGGCCATCAAGATCGGCGCGCCTGTCTCGTGGAAGAAGGCACTGCGCGCCGTGCTGCGTTCGGGCGGGAAGGTGATCGCTGTGAGCGAGCAGGAAATCGCCGATGCCAAGGCCATGATCGGCCGCGACGGAATCGGCTGCGAGCCGGCTTCGGCCACCACGGTGGCGGGGATGAAGAAACTCGTCGCCAGCGGCCACATCGGGCGCGAAGAATCCGTGATCGGAGTGCTGACGGGCCACGTGCTGAAGGACCCCGATTACATTAGCCACTATCACCGCGGAACGCTCTCTCTCGAAGCCGGCGCGAAGGACGGCGCGGCGCAGCCCATCGCCGGAACGTTCCGGAACGCGCCGGAGCGCGTGGCGGCCACTCGCGCGGCTATCCTCGAAATTTTGGAGCGACGAAGATAAGGAATCCGCGGCGGGTGCCTGCGCGCCATCCCCTGCGCCGGACAATCCGCTCCGCGAATCCAACACACCCATGAGCTCCGCGCGCCTGACTTCGTTTGAAGTGCGTGTTCCGGCATCCACCGCCAATCTCGGTGCGGGCTTCGATTGCCTGGGCCTCGCCCTGGAGATGTACCTCAGCGTGCGGGCCACGGTGCTGGCCGCGTCCGGGGCGCGCACGATGGCGCGCAGCCGCGGCGTGCGCGGCACTTCGGCTCTGCCCAGCGACCCGGACCAGAACCTGATCTTCCGCGCCATGCGCCACACCGCCGAACGCGAGGGGTTTGCCTTGCCGCGCACCCGGCTGGCCGTGCAAAACGAAATTCCCGTGGCGGGCGGCCTGGGGAGCAGCGCGGCCGCCACCGTGGCGGGCATCGCGCTGGGTTTTACGGTCGCGGGCCGGCCCATTCCGAAGGACACGGTGCTGCGCTACGCCACCGAGATGGAGGGCCATCCCGACAACGTGGCCGCCGCGCTGCTGGGCGGGCTGGTGGTGACGCTCACGCGCGCCGATGGCAGCGTGGTGGCCCTCCGGAAGCGCTGGCCGAAAGTGATTCGCGTGATCGTGGTCACGCCCAGCGTGACGCTAGAAACCAAGAAGTCGCGCGGCGTGCTGCCGCAGACCGTCTCGCGCGCCGACGCGGTCCACAATTTGCAGCGCTCGGCGCTGTTCGTCGCCGCCCTGGAGGACCGCCGCTACGACCTGCTCTGGGACGCCATGCAGGACCGCCTCCATCAGGCGGCGCGGCAATCGCTCATCCCCGGCCTGGCGGACGTCCTGGCGCTGCCGCGCATGCCCGGCCTGCTGGGAATCGCGCTGAGCGGCGCCGGCCCGAGCGTGGTCGCTCTGGCCACCGAGCGGTTCGACGAAATTGGGAACACCGTCGCCGGCTGTTTCGAGCGGCACGGCATGGCCCCCACCATCCGAAATCTCGAAGCCGCGCAGGAAGGCATCACCTCCAGCCAGAAGTACGTCTCCCAGAAGTAGCCCCCCGGTTCCTGAAGGAAGCCGGCCATTGTTTTGGCCGTGAGGACTTCCTTCGAGGATACGCCGCCGTTGCTGCGTTCGGCGATTCTGGCCCGCCGGAACGACATCGTCAGCAGAACCAAAGTCCCATCCGAAATCGGGCGGACGCGAACGTCCGGCGGCTCTGTACTACGCACCGGGATTTTGATTTGCAACTCCGCGTGCGATAATCTCCCTCTGCGCGGTGCCCGTGGAGCGCACGGGCAGCCCGCGCGGGGTTTTCCTCGAGGGATTGCAGGAGCGCCGACCCGATGTGGCTAGTCCGACTCGCCTTACGCCGTCCTTATACGTTTGTGGTCGCCGCCATTCTGATCCTGATTCTGGGCGTGCTGGCCATTCTCCGCACGCCCACGGACATTTTCCCGAACATCAACATTCCGGTGGTGAGCGTGATATGGGGCTACGGGGGGCTGCCGCCGGAGGAGATGTCCACCCGGATCATTTCCAACTTCGAGCGGACGCTGACCACGACCGTCGACAACATCGAGCACATCGAGTCGCAATCGCTCGCCGGCATCGGCATCGTCAAGGTCTACTTTCATCCGGGAACGCAGATTTCCACGGCCATCGCGCAGATCACGGCCATCGGCCAGAGCGCCGTGCGGTCCATGCCCCCGGGCACCAATCCGCCGTTCATCATCACGTATAACGCCTCGACCGTGCCGGTGCTGCAGCTGGGGCTTTCGGGCGAGCACGTCAGCGAGCAGCAGATTTCCGACATGGGAACGAATTTCATCCGCACAGCGCTCATCACCATCCCCGGCACATCGGTGCCCTACCCGTACGGCGGCAGGCAGCGCGCCGTGATGGTGGACTTGAACCCCGCGGCGCTGCAAGCCAAGGGGCTGTCCGCCACCGACGTGGTGGATACGATCAGCGCGCAAAACCTGATTTTGCCCGCGGGCACGGCCAAGATCGGGCACTTCGATTACCAGGTGGACATGAACGGCTCGCCGCTGGTGGTGAACGAGCTGAACGATTTGCCCATCAAGACGGTGGGAGGCTCGACGATCTACATCCGCGACGTGGCCTGGGTGCGGGACGGCTACACGCCGCAGACCAACATCGTGCGCGTAAACGGCTCGCGGTCGGCGCTGATTTCGATTCTGCGGTCGGGCGGCGCCTCGACGCTCGACATCATTTCCGACATCCGCAGCCATCTTCCGGCGATCGAGGCGTCTCTGCCGGTGCCGGTAAAGATTCATCTGATGTCGGACCAGTCCCTGTTTGTGAAGGCCTCGATCAACGGCGTGGTGCGCGAGGGAGCGGTGGCCGCGTGCCTGACGGCGCTGATGATTCTGATGTTCCTGGGGAGTTGGCGCAGCACGCTCATCATCGCCGTGTCCATTCCTCTTTCCGTGCTGACGTCCCTGGTGGTCCTCAGCGCCCTGGGCCAGACGATCAACATCATGACTCTGGGCGGACTGGCGCTGGCGGTCGGCATTCTGGTGGACGACGCCACCGTGGAAGTCGAGAACATCAACCGCAACCTCGACCAGGGCAAGGAAATCGTGCAGGCCATTCTGGACGGCGCTTCGCAGATCGCCGTGCCCGCGCTGGTTTCCGCGTTGTCCATTTGCATCGTCTTCGTGCCGATGTTTTTTCTTTCGGGCGTGGCGCGCTACCTGTTTGTCCCGCTGGCCGAGGCCGTGGTGTTCGCCATGCTGGCCTCCTACTTGCTCTCGCGCACGCTGGTGCCCACCATGGCGCGCTACCTGCTGATCGAGCGCACCGAAGAGGAGCGCCGGGAGAAAACCGAACAGTCGCGGAATCCCTTCGTGCGCCTGCAGGCCCGGTTTGAAACCGGTTTCGAACGTTTCCGCGAACGGTACCACCGCCTGCTGCAAGGCTGCATCCGCCACCAGAAGTTGTTCGTCACCGCCTTTCTGGCCGCCTGCGTCCTGTCGGCCGCGCTGCTTCCCTGGGTGGGCCAGGACTTTTTCCCCAGCGTGGACAGCGGCGAATTCAAGCTGCATCTCCGCGCCCCCACCGGGACGCGGATCGAGGACGTGGCGGCGCTGTGCGACGACGTGGAAAAGGAGATTCGCCGGGAAATTCCTCCCGCGGAAGTGACCACCATCATCGACAACATCGGCGTGCCCTACAGCGGCCTGAATCTCTCCTACAGCACGTCGGCGCCGGCCGGCCCGGAGGACGCGGACATTCAGGTGGGGCTGGCGGCGCAACATCACCCGACCGCGGGGTACGTCCGCGCGCTGCGCGCGAAGCTGCCGCGGGATTTTCCAGGCGTCATGTTTTACGCGCTGCCGGTGGACATCGTCACGCAGATTCTGAACTTCGGGTTGCCGGCCCCGATTGACGTTCAGATCGTCGGGCGAAACGTCTCCGCCAACCGCGATTTCGCGGACCATTTGCTCAACGATCTGAAATCCGTGCCGGGAACGGTGGACCTTCGCATCCAGCAGCCGTTCAATTACCCGAAGCTGCACATCGAGGTGGACCGCACGCGGACCAGCCAAGTGGGCTTCACCCAGCGGGACGTGGCGCAAAACCTGCTGATCGCGCTCAGCGGGAGCTTTCAAACCTCGCCCACCTTCTGGCTCGATCCCCGCACCGGCGTGAGCTACAACATCTCCACGCGCATGCCCGAATACCGCATCGCGAACTTTCAGGACCTGCAGAACATCCCAATCACCAATGGCGGCAGCACCCCGCCGCAGATTCTCGGGGGGCTGGCTTCGTTCACGCGCGGCGCGGAGATGGGAGTGGTCTCGCATTACGACCTGCAGCCCGCCATCGACATCTTCGGCGGCGTGGAAGGGCGCGACCTGGGCGGCGTGGCGCGCGAGATGATGCCGCTGATCGACCAAAGCCGGAAGAATCTGCCCAAGGGATCGCAACTGATCGTGCGCGGCCAGATCCAGACCATGAACGCATCGTTCCTCGGGCTGCTGGCGGGGCTGGGATTCTCCATCGTGCTGGTCTACCTGCTGATCGTGGTGAATTTTCAATCCTGGCTCGACCCGTTTATCATTCTGATGGCGTTGCCGGCAGCGCTGGCCGGAATCATCTGGTTTTTGTTCGTCACCGGGACGACCATCAGCGTGCCCGCGCTGACCGGCGCGATCATGTGCATGGGCGTGGCAACGGCCAATAGCATTCTCGTGGTCAGTTTTTCGAAGGAACGGCTCCAGGCGGGGAAGACGCCGGCCGAAGCGGCGCTCGAGGCCGGGTTCACGCGCTTCCGGCCCGTGCTTATGACCGCGCTGGCCATGATCATCGGCATGCTGCCCATCTCGCTGGGGCTGGGCCAGGGCGGCGAACAAAATGCGCCGCTGGGCCGCGCGGTGATCGGCGGCCTGCTGTTCGCCACCGTGGCCACGCTGTTTTTTGTCCCAGTGGTCTTTACGGTTCTGCATGGCCGAAGCCGGGAACGTTCCGCGGAACCGGGTTCGCTGTGAAACGAAGGCGCTCCAGGCGCCGTCTATATGAGTACTCATGAAGGTGGGAAGAAGAAGCCATGATTGATGCGGGAGAGAGCCGTCCGCCATCGCGGAGCGGTGAAGATCGGGATTCGGAAGCGCATTCCAGGCGCGGCGTGTTCGCCGGGGTCGTCGTGCTGGGTGTTGCGGCCGTCCTGGTGGTGGCCGGAATTGTGCCGCGGCTGAAGGCCAAAGCCGCTCTGTTGAAGGACACCCGCGACCTGGCCATCCCGACCGTTTCCGTCATCCATCCCAAGCTGGGGGCGCTGCAGACCGAGATCGTGCTCCCGGGAAACATCCAGGCCTTCAGCAACTCGCCCATCTACGCCCGCACCAACGGGTATCTGAAGAAATGGTACGTGGACATCGGGGCGCGCGTGAAAACGGGCCAGTTGCTCGCGGAAATCGAGACGCCGGAAGTGGACCAGCAGCTGGATCAGGCCCGCGCCGATCTGAATACGGCGCAAGCGAACTCCCGCCTCGCCGGAATCACGGCCGAACGATACCAGGGGTTGCTGAAAAGCGATTCCGTGTCGAAGCAGGATGTGGACAACGCCAGCGGCGATCTGGATGCGCGCAAGGCCATGGTGGCGTCGGCCGAATCGAACGTGAAGCGCCTGGAGCAGTTGCAGTCCTTCGAGAAGATCTATGCGCCGTTCGACGGCGTCATCACCGCCCGCAACACCGACATCGGGCACCTGATCGATTCCGGCGCGGCCGGGGGCGCGGCCACGGAGCTGTTTCACATGGCGGCGATTCAAAAGCTGCGCGTCTACGTCAACGTGCCGGAGCAGTATTCGCAGTTCGCCCGGCCGGGCCTGGCCACCGATCTGACGCTGCTGGAATTTCCGGGGCGGCGGTTCAAGGGCACGCTGGTGCGGACGGCCAACTCGATTGACGTCGCCACGCGGACGCTCCTCGCGGAAGTCGATGTCGACAATGCGCGGGGCGAACTGCTCCCCGGCGCGTACGCCGAAGTGCGTCTGCAGGCGCCGGCGGGCATCCCGGCCTTGATTCTTCCCGTCAGCACGCTGATTTTCCGTTCGGAGGGCTTGCAGGTCGGGACGGTGCAGAAGGGCAATCGCGCCGCGCTCGCGAGCATCACCGTGGGCCGCGATCTGGGCACCGAGGTCGAAGTGCTTTCCGGGCTCACGCCGGACGCCGTCGTGATCGTCAATCCCCCGGACTCCCTGATTGCCGGTGAAACGGTGCGCGTGGCCGCGGAACAGGGAACACCGGGCGCTGTGCAGTGAGTCTCCTGCACCAGCCGCAGATTTTTTGAAAATTGAGCAAGTCATAGGAGGAAGAGCCGATGAAGTTGAACAACCTCTCCACGATGAATTGGTGGCAGGGCATGGCAATCGCCGTTGGTTTCATGCTGTTTCTTTCCGTGGCGTCCGCCCAGGAGGCCGCCAAAGCGGGCGCGGCCGGCGCGGGGCCGTTTACCGACTTTCACGGCGAGCAGCCCGGCAACGTTCACAAGATCACTCCCGCGGATTTGCCGGCGCCCTACGCGACAAAATCCAGCGCAGTTTTTTCGAGGCCGGTTCCGAGACCGGAGAACGTCTGGCCACAGGCCCCGGCTGGCTTCAAGGTCGAACTCTACGCCGAAAAACTGCAGGATGCGGACAAGAAGCCGATCTCTCCGCGAACGATTATCACTGCGCCCAATGGCGACCTGTTTGTCGCATCGACGAACTCAGGCAAGATATTTGTCTTTCGAGGCATGACCAACGACGGGAAAATGCAGCAAATGGAGGAATTCGCGGCGGGCCAGAGGCTGGTATTTGGTCTCGCGTTCTATCCTCCGGGACCGAATCCCAGCTACCTCTACGTGGGGAACACGGATGCCATCGTCCGCTTCCCCTACAAGAACGGCGATCTGAAAGCGACCGGCCCGGCGGAGACGGTCGTCCCCAACCTGCCTGCCGGTCCGAATCACTTCGCGAGGGGCGTTGCGTTCTCGCTGGACGGAAAACGCATGTTCATCTCCGTGGGCTCGCATACGAATGTGACCGACATTGACACGGACACGAGCGAGTTTCACCGCGCGGACATTTTGGTTGCGAATCCGGATGGTTCGAACCTGAGTGTGTATGCCTCCGGAATTCGGAACGGCAGTGGAATTGCCGTCAATCCCGATACGGGAGAGTTGTGGACTTCGGTCAACGAGCGCGATGAACTGGGCGACAATCTTCCTCCCGATTACATCACCCACGTTCAGGAAGGCGGTTTCTACGGCTGGCCCTGGTATTACACGGGAGGCAACCCGGATCCGCGTTTCCCGGGAAAGCACCCGGAGCTGAAGGACAAGGTCATCGTTCCCGACGTCCTTCTCGAACCTCACTACGCTTCGTTGAACATCACTTTCTACAACGGCAAGCAATTCCCCAAGCAATTCAAGGGGCAATTGTTCGCCGCCGAGCACGGCTCGTGGAACCGTTCCGTCCGCACGGGGTACTCCGTGATCCTCGTCCCGATGAAGAAGGGACATGCGACGGGTGAATACCAGGACTTCCTGACAGGTTTTGTGCTTCCGGATGGAAGTGCTTGGGGCCGTCCCGTCGGTGTGGCCGTCGCCCAGGACGGTTCCCTGATGGTGACCGATGATGGCTCGAATTCCATCTGGCGCGTCACCTATACGGGGAAATAGGCCCGCGGGCTTCCGCGGCTCAAACGATGAATCCGATTCGGCGCAGTGGCCGGGCAGGAGTGTGGAGCGCTATCGCGCTTCTGCTCGGCGGCTGCACGGCCGGACCCAAGTACGTCCGGCCCGCCGCCGATCCCCCGGCCAGTTACAAGGAAACCGGCGACTGGAAGCCCGCGCATCCGGACGACCAGCTGAATCGGGGCAAATGGTGGGAGCTTTACGGCGATCCGCGGCTCAACTCATTCGAAGAACAGATCAGCATCTCGAACCAGACGTTGAAAGCAGCGCAGGCGCGGTTCGCCGAGGCGCGCGCCGGAATTCGCGTTTCTCGCGCCGGATTTTTTCCCTCGGCTACCGCGGGCCTTTCGGTCTCGCGCACCCGCCCGTCGCACAACCGGCCGCCGGCTCCCTCGAACACTCCTACGTACAATGATTTTCTTTTGCCCGTGGATGTTTCCTATGAGCCCGATGTTTGGGGCCGTGTGCGGCGCACCGTCGAGGCGGCGCGCGCCGAAGCGCAGGCCAGCGCCGCCGATCTGGCGAGCGTCGAACTGAGCCTGCGCGCCGAACTCGCGCTCGACTACTTCCAGTTACGCGGCATCGATTCGCAAAAGGAGTTGCTCGCATCGACCGTCGCGGCCTACGGAAAGGCGCTCGAACTGACGCAGAGCCGCTATCACGGCGGCCTCGCCTCCGCCGTCGACGTGGCCCAGGCGCAGACGCAGCTGGAAACCACGCGCGCCGAAGCGGCCGGACTCGACGTCCAGCGCGCCGCGCTCGAACACGCCATGGCCGTTCTGACAGGGCACGCGCCCTACCAGTTCACCGTCCCGCCGCTTCCGCTGGCCGCTCCGCCCCCGCCGATTCCTCCGGGAATGCCGTCGGACCTGCTGGAACGCCGCCCGGATATTGCCGCGGCCGAACGGCGCGTCCAGGAAGCCAACGCGCAGATTGGCGTGGCCCGCGCGGCGTGGTTCCCGCAGGTCCTGCTGTCGGGCGCGGGAGGATTTGAGAGCGCGAAGATCGGAACGCTGTTGCAGGGCCCCGGGGGATTTTGGTCGCTGGCGGGCTCGGCCGCCGAACTCGTCTTCGACGGAGGGCAGCGCCGCGGCCTGTCGCAAGCTGCGCGCGCGGCCTACGAGCAGTCGGTGGACACCTACCGGCAAACGACGCTCACGGCGTTCGAGGAGGTCGAGGACAACCTCGCAGCCCTGCGCATCCTCCAGGACGTCGCCAAGACGCAGGATGCCGCCGTCGCCGCGGCCGAGCATTCGCTCTCTCTTTCGACAACGCGCTACCAGGGCGGGGTCACCAGCTATCTGGAAGTGGTCACGGCGCAGAGCGCGGCGCTTTCGGACGAGCGCGCCGCCGTGGACATCCTCACGCGCCGCATGGTCGCCAGCGTTCTCCTGATCAAAGCGCTGGGCGGCGGCTGGAACGTCTCGCAGATTCCTCCGATGTAGGTGCGCTCCTCCCCAGCCGACCCAGGAACGTCAGCCCCGCTCTCGCGCGACGCTCGGCGACTCCGTGGGCGTGCCTTCCGGCAAATTCACCCAATCGCAGATCTTCATGGTGCACCCGGCTCCACCCCAGACGCCACATGATAGCGCCCGTCCCTTGCCCAGTTCCGGATCTCGTCCTCCACGCTGAACACGTCCTCCGGGTTTGTGGCGAACCGCGTGTCCAGCGCGAACGCCTGGGTCTCCAGGGGTACCAGGAAGGCCCGGTTCGATTGCAGGAAACTGCGCACGTAGACATCGGTGTACCGCGCCAGCCCGAGGGCTTCGAACTGGGCGGCATGCACGAGCCCGTGGAACAAGATCCGCTCTTTGATGGGACCCGTGAACACCAGCACGTCGACGAAAGTCAGTGCGGCCAAGTGATGTAATGGCGGCAAATTTTGGATGCTCATCTCCCGCGCTTTGGCGTAAAACGGCGGCTCCGGTATCCGCCGGCCCTCCGCATGGACGACGCGGACCTTGCGAAGCAGTTCCCGGCTTGAAGAAACGCTCCATCTGGGACCTGTGGTGATCGGTCAACGGCACTCCGGCAGGAAAGTAGGAGTCTCGCTGCTCTTGCAGGTATTCGGAAACGGAGACGACTGCCTCTAGCACTTGCTCTTCGCTCAGACGGGACAACGTATCGCCCAGTGGCGTTGATCCCCCATGCCCGGCTGGCCTGCTTTGCATCGAGTAAGAAGTTTCCGGACTGTTTAGCTTCTCGACCGACTCGCGGACTACGTCTCGGCACGCATGGCGCACGACATCTATCGAAGAGATCCGAAGAAGGCCGCGAGGTGTGACCTCCGTGCGCGACAATTCCAGCTCCGCACGATTCAGTTCCACGTTCATGTAAGTTACCGGCGTGCGGGCCCAAGATTTTCCCTGCGAAAACATTTTTCACTCCTGATTGATACCGCTATGAGCGGAGTTGGATTGTTAAACAAAATCGGTTTGCTTAACTACGTTAAACTAACGTGGTTATCGTATCTGTGTCAAGCAGAAAATCAACAGGCCTAAACCACAATCCACCGGCCGTGTATATCAACTCCAGAATCTTTGCTAACACAATGTTAATACATGGCTTATATAAGTACGGCGGTGAGAAATAGGAATTCCGGAACTGCTACTCTCTTGACTTTTACAATGTTTGCTGTACGCTGTAGTAGCGTTCAGGAGGAAAGTCATCGCATGCCCCCTATCCCGGATAAGCAGCTCGAGCAACGCATCTTGAACGCGGCGCTGCGCCTTTGCCGCTCGCAAGGCGAACGCGGCCTCACCTTGCGCGCCGTCGCCCGCACGGCCGGTACCACCACGCCAACCGTCTACAAGCGATTCCGCAACAAGGAAGCGCTTCGCGTGGCTCTCGCCAGACATATCTGGCAATCGCTTGTCGAAGAGATCATCGCTTCCCCCCGGATTGAGGACGCCTACCGCCGCTACTTGCGTTTCGCCGAGGAGCATCCGGCGGAGTACACGCTCTTCTCAGCCGTCTGGTCTCAACTCTTCGTCTTGGAAGAACAGCGGCCCGGCGAGATCTGGCTCCGCAGCCAACTCGCCAATCAATTTGGAGGAAAGCCGGAGGAGTACGTCCGGACGTATTACGCACTCTTGCTTTTGTGCCACGGTGCCGCAGGCTTGATCAATCAGATGGCCGATGAGCGCACCCGCACGGAAGTGCGAGAGAATTGTATTGCCGTGTGCGACGCCATCGTGCAGCACGCCAATCTCTTTCGCGCTCCTGCGGGTTCCCGGCAGGCGATGGCCCCGAACGGACCGCCTGCCACGGAACCTGAGCCGGCCGGCGCCAGCATCAGGTGATGTAGGATCGTCCCCTGATCCTCCCACGATGGTGATGCATGGCCGGCCAGCATCGAGTGGTGGTTCTCGGCGGAGGATTCGGCGGGTTGAGCGCGGCGGCACGGTTCTCTGGGCCGCCGGAGTTCAGGGCGTGCCGGCGTGGCTGATCTGGATTTTCGTTCACCTGCTCTACATCGTGCAATTCCAGAACCGCCTGCTCATACTTCTGCAATGGGCATGGCTTTACGTCACCTATGGGCGTTCGGCGCGCCTGATCACGGGGAAAAATCCTCTGCCGCTTGATTTGTAAGCCAGGCCGTCTCGGGAGCGGCACCAGGGGCCGGCGGGACGATTTCCTTTCTTGCCATCGGGAGTGCCATAATTCCCCTCACGGCCATGAGCGGGTGCCCATGAAGAGTCCCGAAAAGAAGATCTTGTCCGGCCTGCTTGCACTCCTGGTGCTCGCCCTGGGAGCTGTGCTTTTCACTCGAGACTGGACCAATGAGCGTGACCGGCTGCGCGCTGTGCGCCAGGCCTCCCGCCACACAGCCAACCCGGTCGACATGCGGTCGCTCGACACGGCACAACAGCTCGCACAGCTCGCGGTCACGCACTCCGAGCAGGACTACGCCCAGCAGGCCCTGCGACTCGCCGATCACGCAGTCGATCTCGCGTTTGCCGCCGCGATTCAGGATGCGGTGGAAAATCCCGAGCCGCTCACTCCGGAGACCCGTGAACTCTCGGCGCGGATCAGGGAAGGAGAGGCGGCTGTAGCTGCCGACCAGAGCCGCATCACGCAATTCACGGGGGTGCTCGACCATGCGCAAGCTAGCGCCCGGGATGATCTCCAGCAACTCATCGCGATTGCGCAAGGCCAACTCGCGCTCGATCAGGACAACCTCGAAGACGCCCACCAAGACCTCGTTCGAGCCGGAGGTGACCGGCAGGCAACAATCCAGCGCCTGCTCGATCAGCACAAGACCTCCTCGGCGCAGAGCGCCGGCGCTCTGGTGGGTTCTTCCGCCGGAGCTCCGTCGTCGATCGAGCAGACCCAGTCAAGAAACATCATCGACGAGGTGCGGGCGTGGATGTCGCTTCATTCGAAACAATCGCTCTTGATTCAGGCTCAGCAGGAGTCGCTCTCCCGCGCGGCGAGGCTCTCCGAGGCGCACGTGGCGCTCGAAAAACTACTCGAGGAAGGAGCAGCCGCGGGCGAGAAAGCGCCCAGCGCCGCGCCGAACGCGCCACCGGCAGCAGGTTCACAAAACACGGAGGCCGAGCCCGGCGAGAACTCCGCACTCGCCCGATTGCATCACCTGGCGGAGGAAAGGAAGAAACTTTCCGATTTCGACAAGCGCATCGAGACCGAGCAGCAACTTGCCGGCGTCTACGCCAGCTGGATTACGCTCGCCAACGTGCGCGAGAAGGCTTTCCTGCACCGCATTTCCGTGTCCGTGTTCTCGATCTTGCTGATCGCCCTGATCGCGCTGCTTGCGAATTCCTGGATTCAGCGGGTTTTTGCCGCTCTGGCTCCCGAGCGGCGCCCGATGCACACGTTGCGCGCACTGATCCTGTTCGGCGTGCAGGCCCTGGGCCTCGTGTTGATCTTGCTTGTGATCTTCGGCATGCCGGGTAATTTCGCGACGGTTCTCGCACTCGCCGGCGCCGGCCTGACGGTGGCGATGAAGGATTTCATCGTCGGGTTCTTCGGCTGGTTCGTTCTTTTGGGTAAGGACGGAATCCACGCAGGCGACTGGGTGGAGATCAACGGAGTCAGCGGAGAAGTGCTCAAGGTCGGCCCGCTGCACACCGTCATCCTCGAAACAGGCAACTGGACCGACGCGGGTCACCCGACCGGACGCAAAGTCTCGTTCGTGAACAGCTTCGCCATCGAAGGGCACTACTTCAATTTTTCAACCAAGGGCCAGTGGCTCTGGGACGAAATACAGGTGCTGATTCCCGGCGCCGCCGAGGCGTACGCCGCCGCCGAGGCGATCCAGAAAATCGCAGCGGATGAAACGGCCGCAAACGCCCAGCTTGCGGAGGAGGAATGGAACCGCGTGACACCTTCCGATGTGCGACGCTCGTTTTCTGCTATTCCTTCCTTGAGCATCCGGCCGACCGGTTCGGGAATCAACATCGTGCTGCGGTACATCACCCGCGCGGGCGAGCGCTCCGCGGTCCACGCCCGCCTCTATCGCGCCGTCGTTGAACTTCTGCACGGGAAGAAGGTACCCGAATCGGCCGTAGGGCCGGCGCCTCCCAGCGCCGCCGGCCGCGCCTGACCCGCGCCTTGGCCTCTTACAGAAGACCGCAGGCGCGAAAACTCGCGAAATCGGACGCGCCGCCGGCACTCGACCTCGCCGATAGCCTGTGGCAACATACAGCGAGCCGGATGGAGCGAGATCAAAGGAGTGTCAGGCTATGGCGAAGGCAACTTTTGCGGCAGGCTGTTTCTGGGGCGTGGAAGATGCGTTCCGGCAGGTGAAGGGAGTCACTGCGACGGCCGTCGGCTACACCGGCGGGACGATGAAGGACCCCTCCTACGAAGACGTCTGCACCGGGACGACGGGGCACGCCGAGGCCGTCGAAGTCGAATTCGACCCGCAGCAGGTTTCCTATCGCGAGCTGCTCGCCGTCCTGTTCCAGAGCCACAATCCGACCACGCTCAACCGGCAAGGGCCGGACACCGGCACGCAATACCGCTCGGCGATCTTTTTTCACGACGCGGAACAGGAAGCGGCGGCGCGCGACACCAAAGCGGCGCTGGACAAGGCGGGCATCTTCCCGCATCCCATCGTGACGCAGATCACCCCGGCCTCCGCGTTCTATCGCGCCGAGGAATACCACCAGAAATACTTCGAGAAAAAGGGCATCAAGTCCTGCCACCTGACGTAGCCCTCATGCGAGCCGGAGCGATCTGCTCGGAATCATTGAGACCGCGGATTGCGGGCGCGCGGGACGCGTGTTAGGCTCGCTTTCTTCGTTTTGGGCTTGATGACTCGATGCTGAACGCGACGCGCGCGCAATCCGTCCGCACTCTCGCCCTTCCGGCGGCCCTGCTGGTGATTGCGCTGGCGCTGCCGCGCGCGGTTCTGGCGCAAGCCCCCGCGCCGGCGCCCCTGGTGCCGCTCACCGCCGGTGGCGAAGCCACGCTCGAAGCCGACCAGCAGCGGCAGGCCGGGCGGATCTTCTACGCCGACGGCCACGTGGACGTGCGCTACCAGAACGCGCGGCTGCGCGCCGACCACGTCGAATACAACAACGAAACGCAGGTGGTCCTCGCCACCGGCCACGTGCAGCTGGATTACATGACCCAGCACGTCGACGCCGACGATGCGCGCTACGAATTGCGCACCGGGCGCGGCACCTTCCACCACGTCCGGGGAACCTTCGTGCTCCAGCGGCGCCCCTCGCCGACGCTGCTCATCAGTCCCAATCCCGTCTACTTCGAGGCCGAGGTGGCCGAGCGGCTCGATCCGAACACCTACCGCATCCGCAAGGCCTGGCTCACCGTCTGCGATCCCGGCCGCCCGGTCTGGAAATTCTATGCGCCGGGCGCGACCATCCGGCTGCAGAAATCGGTGCAGTTGGAGCACGGCAACTTCCGCGTGTTGTCGGTTCCCGTGCTCTACCTGCCCTACGCCACCTTTCCGGCGGAGAAGCGGCGGGACTCCGGCTTCCTGATTCCCGAGCCCGGCCACACGTCGCAGAAAGGCGTCGTGCTGAGCGACGCGGTCTACTGGGCGCCGCTGGACTGGCTGGATGCCACGCTCGGGGCGTCGTACTTCAGCCGGCGCGGCTGGAGCCAGAAGGCCGAACTCCGCATGCGGCCGTGGGAACATGCGCAGCTCGATGCCAGCTACTACGGCGTGATCGACCGGGGTCTGGCTCAAGCGAGCGGGCCCGCGATCAAGCAGGGCGGGCATGAAGCGAAACTCCTGTTCACGTCCTTGCTGCCCGGAGGCTGGCGCGCCGTCGCGGACCTCGATCAGCTCACTTCGCTGACGTTCCGCCTGGCCTGGTCGGAGACGTTCACCCAGGCCGTGAACTCCGAAGTGCGCAACACCGCGTTTCTGAGCAACAACTTCCGCGGTTTCAGCCTCAACGTGGCCGCGCTGAGCTACAAAAACTATCTGAGCGCCGCGCCGCAGACATCGATCACCCTGCGCGCCGCTCCCGAGGTGCGCTTCAGTTCCGTGGACCGGGCGTTGTTCCGGCGCCTGCCGGTCTATTTCTCCTTCGCGGCCTTCACTGGCGCCGAGCACCGGGACGACAGCGTCGCCCCGTTTCAGACGCCGGATTTCGTCACGCGCAGCGAGTTTGCGCCCACGGCCACGCTGCCGCTGCGCTTCGGAGAGTGGCTCGACCTGACGCCGAGCTTCACGTTCCGCTCGACCTATTACGGCGGTCAAATCCAGAGCGGCGCCTTCATGGGCCGGGGGCTCTACCGCAACACCGAGGAATTTTCGCTGGATGCGCGCTTGCCCGTGCTGGAGCGCGTGTGGGGCGACGAAACGAAGTGGAAGCACGTCGTCGAGCCGGAAGCCGTCTACCGCTACGTCTCCGGCGTGAATCAGTTCGGCAGGTTCATCCGCTTCGACGAGGACGAAACGCTCACGGACACGAGCGAAATCGAATACGGCGTCACCCAGCGCCTCTACCGCCGCACGGCAGCCGGCGGAACCGAGGAATTCCTCACTTGGCGCATCGCGCAGAAATATTTCTTCGATCCCACATTCGGCGGCGCACTGGCGCCCGGCCAACCCAACGTCTTCCAAACCCTCAGCGCGTTGACGCCGTTCGCCTTTGCCGATTCCTCGCTGCGCTTTTCGCCTATCGTGAGCGATCTGCGCATCGAACCGGGCAAGCACTTCGACACGCAGTTCATCCTCAACTACGATCCCGTGCGCGCCCGCATGACCGCCATCGGGACCCTGGTGAAGCTCAAGCCCTGGAAGGAGTCGTTCCTCACGCTGGCCCACTTTTCCGTGCTGAACCTTCCGCTCGATCCCCCGGTGCGTCCGCCGAATTTCGAGCAGCGCTCCAATCAGATTCGCCTGCTCGGGGGCTACGGCGAGCCGATTCGCCGGGGATGGAATATCGAGGGTGGAGTCAGTTACGACTTCACCCACCAGGTCTATCAGAACCAGATCGTGCAAGTCTCCTACAACGGCTCGTGCTGCGGAATCGGCTTCGAATACCGCCGCTTCTCGTTCGGCACGATCCGCAACGAAAACCAGTACAGCCTCGTGATTCGCATCGCCAACCTGGGCTCGTTCGGAAGTCTGCGGCGGCAGGACAAGATCTTTTGAGGAACACTCTCGCTTACGAGGAAGCCTCCGGCTGGCACAAGCGGCATCGAGACCTTGGCGGATAGGCGTTGTGGCGCCCGCGCCCCGTTGCAAGTGCTTGAAGTCATAGTTCTTACGCTCGCCGCAGCCACGCCCAAAAACCTGCGCCAAAATCCTTTTGCCGTGCGTCTAACGGATGTGGGAAAATGAAGGTTTGATTGAAAGCTGGCGTCCCAGCTGCGTGCCCAATGTGGATGCCGAAGGCTGAAAGGAGCCTGATGGACGTTTCGGTGTTTGGCGTCTTTTTCGCGGGGGTCGTGTCGTTTCTCTCCCCGTGCGTTTTGCCGCTCGTGCCGGGTTACATCTCCATGCTCTCGGGGATCGGTGTCGAGCAGCTCAAGGAAGGCGAAGGATCCAGCGGCCGGCTCTTCAGTTCGGCGTTCGCCTTTGTCGTCGGTTTTTCAGCGGTCTTCATCACGTTTGGCGCGTCGGCCAGCGCCGTCAGTTCGTTCTTGCTGCGGAATAAGAATTTGCTCGCGCCGGTCGCCGGCGCATTGATCGTGCTGTTCGGACTCCACCTGGTCGGCTGGCTGGTCAAGATTTCGGTCCGTGTAGGGCTGATCGTGGGACTCGCGCTGGTGGCGATTGGCGTGGCGCTCAACCTGCACGCCTTCGGCCTTTTCGGGGCTATGCCCATACAGTTCTACGCAGCCGCTCTGATCTTTCTTCTCGGACCCTCCATGACGCGCTGGCTCAACCGCGACATTCATCTGCGCAATGTGGGCGGCAGCAGACCGGGCATCGTCAGCGGATTTCTGATGGGCTTCGCGTTCGCCTTCGGCTGGACGCCCTGTATTGGACCGATCCTGGGCAGCGTTCTGCTGGTGGCCTCGACCAAGGAGACGGTCGGGCAGGGCGTGTTGCTGCTGGCGGTCTATTCGGCGGGGCTAGCCATTCCGTTTCTGCTGACGGCACTGGCCATTGGCCGGTTCCTGAAGTTTTACCAGCGCTTCCGCCGGTACTTGCACCAAGTGGAAGTTTTCAGCGGAGTCCTGCTGCTGCTGATCGGCGCGCTGATCTTCGTCAACCGGCTGGCCTGGCTTTCGGGCAAGCTGTCATTCTTGAACCGGTTTGCGCAGTGATGGGAGCATCGAGCATGAAAAGAGTTGCCAACTCGCTGTTGCTGGCGGTTTTGTTGTCTGTGATTGCGGTGAACGTCTCCGGCTGCAAGATTGGGGCGCCCGCGGGCGGTTCCGGCAAGCCGGCGGCGATGGCGAACGAACCGGAAGTCACCTTCCAGGACCTGCAGGGCGGCAGCGTGCCGCTCGCCAGCATGAAGGGTAAGGTCGTCCTGCTGAATTTCTGGGCGACGTGGTGCGAGCCGTGCCGCGGCGAAATCCCCATCCTGATCCAGATGCAGCAGAAATATAGCAGCAAGGGCTTCACGCTGCTGGGCGCCGCCATGGACGACGACGGCAAGAAGGTCGTTGAACCCTTCGTCAAGGAGACGCACTTCAACGTCGGCGGCCAGTCCCTGACCATGAATTATCCCATCGTGCTCGGCAACGACGAGATCGCCTCCCAGTTCGGGGGGTTGCTCGGCATGCCCACGAGTTTCCTGATTTCGCGTGACGGCAAGATCGTGAAGAAGTATATGGGGGGCTTGAACGAAGCCCAAATCATCAAGGACGTGGAGGGCCAACTATGAGCCGACTCCGATTGTTCCGGCATCTGTTCGCGCTATCCGCCCTCCTGTTGCTGGCGGGCGCAGGTAACCAGGCCGTCTCGCTCGCCCAGGAATCCGCCGCTCCGGTGACGGGAGCGTCCGTGATCAAGGCGCACACCTACGTCTCGCTCGACCCTGTGCCGCGCGGGAAGGCGTTTCAAATCGCGGTCGTGGTGGATATCAACGAGGGCTATCACATGAACTCGCACAAGCCCCGCGACCCCTACCTGATTCCCACGACGCTGACGCCCCAGCTTCCGGCCGGCTTCACACTGGCCGAGACCGTCTATCCCAACGGCCAACTCAAAAAGTTTCCGTTCTCCCCGGACAAGGCGCTCGATGTCTACTCGAGCAGCGTGACGTTCCATCTCCGGCTGGCCGCGGGGGCCACCGCGCCGATTGGCACGGCCAACATTCCCATCACGCTTCGCTTCCAGGCTTGCAACAACTCGGCCTGCTTGCCGCCCGTGAAAGTGGCCTTGACGGCCCCGGTGCAGGTCGCGCGCGCCGACGCCAAGACCCGCGCCTTGCACCCCGAAATCTTCTCCACGGCTCATTCCGAGAAGAAATAATCGCTGCCGTCCGGCGAGCGGATCGCACCCTCCGCTCCCGGACTTGCAGATGCCTCCGCGAGCCCGCATTTGTTCATGAACATCCTCGATAGAAACTTGTTCGCTACATCCACGCCCGGCTTCTCGCTGCAAATTCGCCCCTCCACTGCCGAAACGCCACGCCGTCTTCCTTGCCCCTACGGAAGAACGGAAAGAAACAGCATTCTGAGCACATCAGCGGCCGTGTGTGGCTCTATTGAGTTGACAGTGAGAGGCTCGGACTAACGAGGCAAATTCAGTCGTTCAGCGGGGCGTAAGCGCGGCTACGGCGCGGCGAAGACGTTCCAGCACGCGATCGCGGCCGAGCACCACCATGGTGTCGAACAGCGGGGGAGCCACGGCGCGGCCCACAATGGCGACGCGCGTGGCATTGATCAGCAATCCGGCCTTGACTCCTTCGGCGCCCGCCAAGCCTCGCAACGCGGCATCGCAGGCGTCGTGGTTGAACTCTGCGAGCGCTTCGAGCGCGCCGGCGAGCTTTTGCAGCATGCCGCCCACGCGCTCGTCCTTCCAGAATTTCTCGCGGGCTTCGGCTTCGTACTCGAAGTCATCGGCGAAAAATGCGCGGGCCCAGCCGGTGAAATCCCCGAGCAGCCGCGTCCGCGGGCGAATCAAGTCCACCGCGCGGGCAAACCACGCGCGGTCGGCGCAAGCCTGCGAACCCTCCCAGAGCCCGGCGCGCTTCAGTTCCGCTTCGACGTATGGCAGCAACTCCTCGACCGCCGGCTTCTGCAGGTACTGGGTGTTGTACCATTCCAGCTTGGCGCGGTCGAAGACGGCATTGGTGCGGCTCACGCCGGCGAGCGAGAAGCGCTCGATCAACTCGCCGGTGCGGAGGAACTCGGAGTCGTCTCCGGGCGACCATCCCAGCAGGGCCAAAAAATTCCGGAAGGCTTCGGGCAAGATCCCTTCGTCCGCATAGGAACCGACGCTGGTGGCGCCGTGGCGTTTGGAAAGGCGCGTGCGGTCGGCCCCCAGGATCAGCGGCACGTGGGCAAACACCGGCGCCGCGGCGCCCAGCGCCTGATAGATCAGCACCTGCTTTGGCGCATTCGACAAATGGTCGGCGCCGCGAATGACGTGGCTGATGCGCATGTCGATATCGTCCACCACCACGCTGAGCTGGTAGGTCGGCAGACCGTTGGAGCGCAGCAAGACGAAATCCTCCATCTCGGCGTTCTGCACTTCGCGCGCGCCAAACACCAGATCCTCGAAATGGGTCACGCCGGTGCGCGGCACCCGGAAACGAATCGCGCGGGGAATCCCCTGGCTGTGCCGCGCGGCGCGCTCGGCGTCGCTCAAATCGCGGCAAGGACACGGCGCGGCCTTCGGAGCCTTCCCTTCGTCATCGCCTTCGCCCGCGTGCTCTTCTCCCGCGCCGGGCGCCACATCGCCACCTGCGTAGGCCGCCGGCTTGCAATAGCACCCAAACGCGGCCCCGCTGGCCAGCAGACGCTCCGCCGCGGCGCGGTACATCTCCAGCCGCTGCGACTGAAAAAACGGGCCTTCGTCCCACTCGATGCCCAGCCACTTCAGCCCGTCGAGGATTCCTTGCACCAGTTCCGGGCGATTGCGCTCGACGTCGGTGTCTTCGATCCGCAGCAGCAGCGTGCCCTTCTCGTGCCGGGCGAACAACCAATTGAATAGCGCCGTGCGCGCGCCGCCGACGTGCAAGTAGCCGGTGGGCGACGGGGCAAAGCGAACTCGCGGATGTTGAGTCGTGGCCATGCGATCGTTTTCCTCGCTCCGAAACCATTTATCTTAACGGAACGACGGAACAAAATCGAGCCGCAGGCCCGCTCCGGCGAAGGGTACCCGGGTACCGTTGACGCCGTCCAATGCGCGCGCCATAATTCGACCAAGCCCAGCCCGTCTTGTCTGGCAGCTTCCCCACGCCTCTTCCGGACCTTTCCCGGGATGGCCGAGAGGTTTACCTCCACGCAACTTGGCCGGGCATGCCGCTGGGGAGTCTCGTCATTTCTGGTATTCTCGGACGAGCGCGGGGCACTGGGAGGGCGGAGGAGTACGTTGCTAAGTCATGTTGACACTGATGGGGTTGGTGCTGCTGGCCAGCACGTTGCTGCTCGCGGCATTTTTCCAATTCCTCCATCGTCTAAAACGCCAGTCCTATCTGCTGGCGTGGTCCGCCGCCTGGTTCTTATTCTTGCTGCACCTCACCACGCGGTCCGCAGCCGCGTGGACTGAGTCCGGCTGGTGGACTCCCTGGCTACGGGGCGCCAACGACTGGTTCCTGGCTCTGGCGGCCCTGGCGTTTTTTTGCACGGCGCGCCTCTACGCCCGCCTGCGGATTCCCGTCGCGGGCGTGGTCGCCGGTGTGGTGGTGGGAGCGGCCTGGGCTATCGCTTACTTCCACGGCTCCGTGCATGTCCCGATCCTGCTGGGCGCCGGCCTGGCCTATCTGGCGACCGGCTGGACATTCTGGCACGAGGGGCGCAAGCAAGAAGCGCGCGCCGACGTCCTGCTTGGCGTCACCTTCGCCGCCTGGGGCCTGCTGTGCGTGATTGTCGTGTTTCAGTCTCGCCTCACATGGCTCCAGGGAAAAGACCTGCTGCCCCTGGTCCTGCTCCCGGAATTATTCACCTGCGTGCTGATGGTGACCACGGTGTACGAGGAAGAGCGGCGGCGCGTCGAGCGCAACATGCTCGCGCTTTCCAACCTCAATCTTGCCGCCTCGGGTTTCGCCGGCGGCGAGACCCAGAAGATGATGGCCCAGGCGCTGGATCGCGTGCTCAATGTCGTGCGCATGCCGGTCGGCGCGCTCTGCGTGCGCTATGGCGATGCCAACGGCCCCAGCACGGCCATCGTATCCGGCCTGGACAAATCCTTCTGTTGCACCTTGCAGGAAAGGCACCTCGACGAATACCTGGTGACGCTGGTGGCCCGCCTGGGCGGGCTGGTCGTGCTGCGGGACCTGGCTTCGGACGCCAACTGGAAGTCCCTGGACAAGGAAGTCTCCTTCCATCAAGCGCGCCAGTTGATGCTCGGGCAAGGCCTGCGCACCGCAGTGGGCATCAGCCTGCAGGCCAAAGACCGTGTCTTCGGACTCCTGCTGCTGGGGACGCCGGACAACAGCAACTTCACTCCCGCCGAGCTCCGCCTGCTGCTCTCCCTGGGCCACCAAATTGGCATGGCCGTCGAGAACAGTTACCTGATGCACCAGACCGCGCGCCGCAGCGAAGAGCTGCACATGCTGAACGAAATCGGCCGCGCCTTGAACTCCACGCTCGAGCTGGACGCCCTGCTCGAACGCATTCATTCGGAAATGCGCCGTGTCGTCGAAGCCGAGAACTTCTTCATCGCGGTCCACGACGCGAAAAAAGGAGAGGTCCGCTTCGATATCGAAGTCGTGGATGGCCGGCGCCTCCCCAAGCGCAGCCGCCCCGCCGGAAACCACTTGGTGGAATACATCGTGCGCACGGGCCAGCCCCTGCTGATTCGCGACCATTACCAGGAGGAAGCCCAGCGCCTGGGCTTCGTGACCACGCGCAAGGCCGGGTCCATCTGCGGCGTGCCCTTGATTCTCGATGACAAGCCCTTTGGCGTGATGGTGGTGCACAGTCCGCACGAGCGGGCCTTTGACGAGGGCCACGTGGCCCTGATAGGCCTGCTGGCCAGCGAGGCCGGCATTGCCATGGAGAAGGCCCGGCTCTTCTCCGAAGAACGGAAGAAATCGCGCCAGCTCACCCTCATCAACAATATTTCCGGCCAAGCCATCACCACGCTGGATCCCGACGAGATGCTGGCCAAGATTGCCGCCGAGATGGAAACCCATGTTCCCTATGACCACATCGGGATCGCCATTCTCGATCTGACCGCCAAGGAACTGGTCATCCGGGCCGAAGCAGGCACGCGGCGCGACGCCCTGGGACGCCACATCGCCGTCGGCGAAGGCCTGGTCGGGCAAGTCGCGCGCAACAGTAATGCGGCCATGGTCCGCGAGGTGAACTCCTCCTCGCCCCGCATGGTCCTGCCCTCCTCGGCCGCCTCTCTGGCGTTGCCGATCATCTACGGCGATCAGTTCCTGGGAGTACTCTATGTGGAATCGTCCGAGCCCTGCGAATTCCCGGACGAAGATTTCGCGCTGCTCCGCACCTTGGCCGACCTGTTTGCCGGCGCCCTGCACAATGCCCTGACCTTCCAAACCACCCAGGAGCAGGCCATTACCGATGGCCTCACCGGCGTGAAGACCCACCGCTACCTGATGGAGGCGCTCTCGTCGGAATGGAAGCGCTCGACCCGCGCCAATCGTCCCTTCTCGCTGGTCCTCATGGACCTCGACCGCTTCAAGTTCGTCAACGATTTTTACGGCCATCTCGAGGGCGATGTCGTTCTCCAGCGCGTCGGCCACATCCTCGAGGAGAATTGCCGCCGCTCCGACGTCGTCGCCCGTTACGGCGGCGATGAATTCGTGATCCTCATGCCGGAAACCACGGTCGACCAGGCCCAGCAACTCGCCGGCAAGCTCCGCGCCTGGATCGCCGCCGATCCCCTGCTCCACGACAAGAACATCACCGCCAGCTTCGGCATTGCCTCCTTTCCGCTGCATGGCGCCACGCCCCAGGAACTCATCCAGGTGGCGGATTCCTCCATGTACCTTTCCAAGCATCAAGGCGGAAACTCCGTCACCAGCGCCGAAGAAACTGCGCAGACCGACCGGAAAACGTGGAAAAAGGATGTGCTCGAAGCCTATCTCGGCGTCACGCTCAAACGCCAGTTTTCCACGGGCCCCGAGGCCTTCGAGGAGATTTACGCCCGCCTGGAGCAGTTCACCCGCTCGCTCGCCGGAAAGTCCGGGGAGGCCCCCGGCGGAAGCCTGCCGCTCGCCATCGTCGACACCGTCACCTCGCTCGCGTTCGCCGTCGACGCCAAGGACCAGTACACCCAGGGCCATTCCCAAAAAGTTTCCGCCTACGCCGTGATCATTGCCCAGGAACTCAACCTGCGCCCTGCCGACATTGAGGAGATTCGCCTCGCCGCGCTCCTGCACGACGTCGGCAAGGTCGGAATCCCCGAGACCATCATCAACAAATCCGGCCCCCTGGATTCCACCGAGTGGGAGACCATGAAAACCCACCCCGATCTGGGCGCCCGCATTCTCGAACCGCTCCAAACCCTGGGCGCGATCCAACAAATGATTCGCCATCATCACGAGTTCTACGATGGCACGGGCTATCCCGCGCGTCTTCATGGGGAGCGTATTCCCCACGGTGCGCGCGTCATCGCCGTCGCCGACGCCTACGACACCATCACCTCCCCGCGCACCTACAAGAAGGCGCGTTCGGCTCAGGACGCACTGGCCGAACTCGAGCGCTGCGCCGCCAGCCAGTTTGACCCGGACATTGTGCGCGCCTTTGTCGAGGCCATGCGCCGCGCGCCGCGCCTCACCCCCGAACTCGGTGTGGGCCTGCTCTCGCAGGCAGGCACCCCGTTTTCGGCATCCTGATCGTCGCCGTAGCTGCGACTTGACCTTTCTCCAAGCTCCGGCCACTATACAAGCCTGTTTTTTGGGGACGGGTAGGCATGCCGGAAGGCAAGGGACTGCTGATCGTGTACACCGGCCCGGGCAAGGGCAAGACGACCTGCGCCCTGGGCACCGCCTTTCGCGCCGTCGGGCAGGGGCTGCGCGTGCTGATGGTGCAGTTCATCAAGGGGTCCTGGCACTATGGCGAGCTCGATGCCGCGAAGATGCTGGGCGACGACAAGTTCGCCATCCGCCCCATGGGCCGCGGCTTCGTGAAGGTGGGCGGCGCCGAGGCGGACCCGGAGGACATTCGCCTGTGCGAGCAGGCCTGGGAGTACGGCCGCCAGCAGATTTACAGCGAGACCTACGACCTGGTGGTCCTCGATGAGATCAATTACGTGATCAGCTATCAGATGCTCGACGCCGAGCGCGTCATCGATTCGCTCACCCGGCGCCCCGAGCGCGTGCACGTGATCTGCACGGGGCGGAGCGCGCATCCCCGGCTGGTCGAAGCCGCCGACCTGGTCACCGAGATGCGCGACGTCAAGCATCCGTACACCAAGGGCATCCTCGCGCAGCGAGGCATCGACTATTAGGTTCCACGTGACGCGCTTGGAAAGCTGGTTCTTGCGTTATGTTAGCTGTCAACTGTCAACTCGAAACTGTGAACTCGATCCTCTATGACCTGGTTTAAACGAGAGAAGAAGTCCATCGAGAAGCCGACGCCGGTCGACGAGCGCCGCGTCCGCACCGAAGGCCTGTGGATCAAGTGCGGGGCCTGCCGGGCCATCATCTGGAAAAAAGATCTCGAAGCCAATTGGGAAGTCTGCCCCAAGTGCGACCATCATTTCCGGATGGGCGCCCGGCGCCGCCTGGAATTGCTGTTCGATGACGAGTTCTGGACCGAGTTCGACGCCGGCCTGGCCTCGAGCGATCCCCTCCTGTTTTCCGATACCCGGCCCTACGCCCAGCGCCTGCGCGACGCCCAGCGCAAGTTGGGCATGAAGGACGCCATCCTCACCGCCGAGGGCAAGCTCGGCGGACGCCCGGTGACCTGCTGCTCGATGGAGTTCGGCTTTATCGGCGGCTCCATGGGCGCGGTGGTCGGCGAAAAAGTGGCCCGCGCGGTCGAGCGCTCGCTCGCCCAGAAGCAGCCTCTGGTCATCGTCTCCTGCTCCGGCGGCGCCCGCATGATGGAGGGAACCGTCAGCCTGATGCAGCTCGCCAAGGTCGCGGCGGCGCTGGGCCGCCTGGACGACGCGCGCGTGCCCTTTATTTCCGTGCTCACCGATCCGACCACCGGCGGGGTGACCGCCAGTTACGCCATGCTCGGCGATCTGAACATCGCCGAACCCGGCGCGCTCATCGGCTTTGCCGGCCCCCGCGTCATCGAGCAGACCATCCGCCAGAAACTCCCGGAAGGCTTTCAGACCGCCGAATTTCTCCTCGAGCACGGTTTCCTCGACGCGGTCGTTTCCCGCAAGGACCTGAAGGCGTACATCGCGCAGGCGTTCGACTTCTTCCTCGGTCCCGCATGAACTACGACGAATCCGTCCGCGCGCTGCTGGCGCTGGGACGCGAACTCGCCGCGCCCCAGCAGGCCCACGTCCAAAAATTCGGCCTCGCAAACGTCACCACGCTCGCCGCGGCCCTCGGCAATCCCCACCGCGCCGCGCCCTGCGCGCACATCGCCGGAACCAACGGCAAGGGCTCGACGGCGGCGATGCTCGACGCAATTCTCCGCGCCGCGGGCCTGCGCACCGGCCTCTACACCTCGCCGCACCTCGAGCGCATCAACGAGCGCATGCGCATCGACGGCCGCGATATCTCCGATGAAGCCTTCGCCGCGGCCTGGAACCGCGTGCAAGCCGCCATCGAGTCGCTGCTCGCCGCCGGCCATCTGGCCGCGCATCCCACCTACTTCGAGTGCATCACCGCCATGGCCTTTGTCGCCTTCACCACTCCGGAGAGCCAGCGCGTGGACTTCGCCGTCTACGAAACGGGCCTGGGAGGGCGGCTCGACGCCACCAATATTGTCGTCCCCGAAGTGGCCGTCATCACCTCCATCGACTTCGACCACGAAAATTTCCTGGGCTATTCCATCGAAGAGATCGCCGGGGAAAAGGCGGGGATCATCAAGCCGGGCTCGTGGGTGGTCAGCTCGGCGGAACGTCCCGAAGCCCGCGCCGTGATCGCCCGGCGCTGCCGGGATCTCGACGCGCGCCTGGTCGAGGTGGATACCGCCTGGCAAATCGAAAATGTGCAAACCTCCGACGGATGTTATCGCGCCGTCGCGGCCGCCCCCCATTCGCAAAAGAAACTTGCGATCGAGCCGCCGCTTCCCGGCCGCTTCCAGATCCGCAACGCGCTCGCTGCCGCCACCGCCGCGCGCCTGCTCGCCGAGCGCGGATTTCCCCTGGATGATGCCGCGATTGAGCGCGGCATCCGCGCCGTCCGCTGGCCCGGCCGCCTCGAACGCCTCGGCCAGCGCCCGGCCGTCTACCTCGACGGCACGCACAATCCCTCCGGCGCCCGCGAGCTGCTGAAATTCTGGGAAGAAAATTTTCAGGGCCGCCGCATCCTGCTGGTGTACGGCGCCATGCGCGATAAGGCCGTGGACGAAATCGCCGGCCTGCTCTTCCCGCACGCCGACCTCGTCCTTCTCACCGAGCCGCGCCAGCCCCGCGCGATTTCCGCTCCCTTGCTGGCCGAAATGACCGCTCACCTGGCCAAACATTCCGCCGTCGTCCCGGACCCCGCCGAAGCGCTCGAACGCGCCATCGCCGCAGCCTCCCCGGACGACGCCGTCTTCGCCACCGGCTCGCTCTACCTCGTCGGCGACCTGCGCAGCTATTGGGCTAAGCGCCGTACGCCCCCTGCTGCGAGTCCTACTCCCTAGCCGCGACGACCGAGGCCGACTTCGGTTACTTTTCCGGTTATCCGACCCGAGGGGAATTCACTCCCAGACGCCTTTAGTTACGAACTCCTCCTTGAAGCCTACCGCTGCTTTTCGATTCAGCGGAGCCGATTTGTTGTAGGATTGGGCCACCGGAAAGGAAACCGATGAAACTGCGTGCATGGTGCTTCCCAGGGCTGCTCGCAATGTCGGCGCTGCTACTGAGTTTGCAGCCCGCGTCTGCTTCCGAATGGCACACAATCTCCCTGGGAGCCCGCCCGCTAAACATTACGGCGAATCACGATGTTCTCTGGGTCTGCGGGGCGGACGAACTGGTTGCCAATTCCACAGACGGCGGAAAAACCTGGAATGTTCAGCACCTCGTGAAAGGGGGCGCCGTTTTTCTGGCCATCGGAGTTGCGGGCGAGCGGCTCGCGTACACGGCAGGCACAGGTGGTGCGCTCCTATTCACCAAGGACGGAGGAACGACGTGGACGCGAACGAGCGTTCCGGCCTCGGTGGTCTACGCAGTTTCGTTCTCGGACGACCGGCATGGCTTGATCCAGACGCCGCACACCATTTACCGAACGTCGGACGGAGGCGCGTCTTGGGAGAGCCGTCAATATCGATCTTTCCAGCGGCGATCTGAAGGGATTTCGGTACGTACGAACGCTTGTTGCTCTCGATGCGAACCACATGATCGTCGTAATGAGCGAGGGGAACGCCGCCTACTTTCCGGACAAACTACTCGTGACCAAGGACGGCGGCGCAACCTGGAAGCCGATCGACATCCCCAGCACAGGTCTGAGGACTCTCTCGGCATACAACGGCGAATACTGGGCCGCTGGCGGAGAAGTAATCGAAAAGGACAAGCCGGGTGGCGGTTACAGCGTGCCTGTCGTCATGCATTCCGCCGACGGCGAGACTTGGACGCATCTGACGAAATGGGCGCCGAAAGAGTTCTCCGCATGTAACTCCGAAACCCGCTTGTTCGGCGACAGCGCGGGCGTGGACTTCCGAGCCGCCAGCCCGCAGAACTATTGGACGTTTCCATCCGAAAAAGCCGTGGCGGCAAAATGGGCCATTGCGCACGGCGGTATTTGCAGCGTCGGAACGGAACTGAAGTGTGCGCCGCTGACCCCGGTTCTGCGATACCTTCCAATGCGGGCCAATTCTCCCATCCCGACTCTCTTGGCTCCGCCGCCACTGGACGCCCCGGCTGCCCAGGGCCTTCAGTGCATCGCCTGCGACGTCGAACGAATAATCGTCACGGACGATTACCAGGGCGTTGCCGATGTCGAGCTCAAGATACACATCTCCCAGAACGGCCTGGTGGAGAACGCCGAAGTCGTGCACGCCACGAAGCCGGAAATCGGAGACCGCATTCTGTCCGAGGTGCAAAACTGGATTTTCGTTCCTTACGAAAAGGACGGAGTCGTTCACCCAGTCGTCACGAACATCAAATTGCGCGTTCAAGCTATCAAGAGCAAATAGTGAGGCGGGTGGCACACCCTTTTCCGTGCTGTTATAGTCTCTTTGAATTAACATCCGGGGCCGCCCGGTTGCTGGGGGCATGGCACGGTGGTACGATGTCGAGTGAGCCATGCCTGAGGCGAACCACAAACCCCGCGTCGGCATCCCGTATCGCACACGAAAAGAAGAACTTACGGGCGACCGGGCCAAACTGGAACCTTACCTGGAGGCGGTTCGCCAGGCCGGGGGAGACCCGGTCGCAGTCTCGCTCGTTCTTCCACCCGAGCAGCTCACCCAACTCGCGGAAACGCTCGACGCCATCGTGCTGCCGGGCAGCCCTGCGGACGTCAACCCGGCGCTATTCCACGCCGCGCGGCTGCGCAATGCGCCGATCCTGACGCGGACCGCGAGCGCACCGACTTCACCCTTCTCGAGCACGCCCTGGCGCACCACAAACCTGTTCTGGCGATCTGCTACGGCATCCAGAGCCTGAACGTCTTCCTCTCCGGCACGCTCGTCCAGGATATTCCCAGCGAAGTCCCGGCGCCGCTGCAGCACGAATGGGAAAAGGAGAAGGGCGCGCCCGAACCGTTCCATCCCGTGCAGCTCGAACCCGGATCGCGGCTCGCGCAACTCGCGGGCGCGGCCGAAGTGGTGGTCAACAGTTCGCACCATCAGTCCGTCCTCGAGCCGGGACGCAACCTGCGCGTGGCCGCCCGCGCGCGCGACGGCGTCGTCGAGGCCGTCGAATGGACCGGCGGCGCCCACTGGATCATCGGGCGTGCAATGGCATCCGGAACGCATGGTGAAAACCGATTCCCTGGCGCAAGCGCTCTTTCGTAGCCTGGTCGCAGCCGCCACCGCGCGGAAGGCGCCCGCGCGCGCGTAACCGTCCGGCACGATGCGCATGCGCCGGCCGCGCGAGTTCTTTACTGTCGGCTGTGGACTGTCAACTGTAGACTCTCTTTCTGGAGGCCCCATGATTTCGCTGGCAGGCAAGGCCGCACTGGTGACGGGAGGCTCGCGCGGGATCGGCGCGGCCACCGTCAAGCTTCTCGCCCAGGCGGGCGCGGACGTTGTTTTCGGCTACCATCGCCATCGCGAAGCGGCCGCCCAGGTGGAACAAGAGGCGCGCAAGCACGGCACGCGCATCGAATCCTTCAAGGCTGACTTGGGAAAAATGGCCGACGCCAAAAAACTCGTCGACTTCGCGTGCCAGCGCCTTGGCCACCTCGACATTCTGGTGGCCAACGCCGGCATCTGGGACAGCCAGGACGCTCCCATCGAGCATCTCACCGAGCGCCAGTGGGACGAGATGCTCCGCGTCAATCTCAAGAGCGTCTACGCCGTGATTCATTGCGCCGCGCCGTACATGATCGCGCAGCGCAGCGGGCGGATCGTGGCCGTCAGTTCCACCTCCGGCCAGCGCGGCGAGGCGTTTCACACCCACTATGCGGCCTCCAAGGGAGGCATCATCAGTTTCGTCAAAGGCCTTGCAACGGAATTGGCGCCTCATCGCATCTTGGTGAACTGCGTGGCTCCCGGCTGGGTGGCGACCGACATGTCCGCGCCCACGCTGAGCACGAAGGCCGGGCAGAAACGCGTCACGGCGACGATTCCGCTCGCGCGCGTGGGCACGCCGGAAGAAATCGCCGGCCCTATCGTCTTCGCCGTGTCGGACCTGGCAACGTTTATGACCGGAGAAGTGATCAACGTCAACGGAGGTGCGGTCCTGTGCGGATGAACTGGCGCGCGTTTCTGGCAATCATGGTTCTGGCAGGTGCATGGCTGACCACAACGCCCGCCGCGGTGGCGCAGGATTCCCAAATCCTGATGCCGGAGCAGAGCGCGGCCAAGGCGAAGCAATTATTGCAGCAGGCGATCGACGCCCTCGGCGGGAACGCCTATTTGAACGTGCACGACGTCACCTGCACCGGACGCCTCGGCTCGTTCGATCATTCCGGCGAACTCACCGGCTTCGGCAAATTCATCGACTTCGCCGAGCCGCCCTCGAGGGAACGCCAGGAAAATCTTCCCAAGCGCAACATCATCGAAATCTACGACGGCGATAAGGGATGGACGCTCGACCGCGGCGGCGTCTCCGATGCCCCCAAGGCCGACTTGGCGGACTTCCAGGAAACCGTGCAGCGCGACATTGACAATATCCTGCGCCACCGCATCCACGAGCCCGACATGGTCTTCCGTTACGCCGGCCGGGACATCGTCGATCTGAGGCCCGCGGACTGGGTCGAACTGGTGGATGGCGGCAACCGCACCATCCGCATCGCCTTCTCCACGGCCTCCCACCTGCCCGTGCGCAAAACCGTCGAGGCGCGCGATCCCGCCCTGCGCATGACCATGGAAGAGATCGAATACTATTCGAATTACCATCCCGTCGGCGGAATCCAGACCGCCTTCCAGATCACCCGCGAAAAAAACGGCACGAAGGTCTTCCAGGTCTTCTTCGACAAGTGCGACTACAACACCGGCCTTTCCGACTCGCTCTTCACCCGCCAATCCCTCGACGAGCGCTGGGCCAAAGTCGGCAAGAAGGAACGGGAAAAGGAAAAGAACAGAAAAGACAAGGACGACAAGGATCGCAAAGACCGCGAAGACACCGACGACCGCGACTGATCGCCCCGCCGCTCGCTTCTCTTGTTAGTTGACAACGGTACTCCTGAGGCACTACAGTCCCTCTCGGCTTCAGCGGATTTGCGAGCTCTTGCGCTAAGAAGGTCTCCATGAATCGGCGAGCTCTTGCATGGCTCACTTTCCTGGCGTTTGCCACACCCGGCCGGGCATGGACGCAGGGCACAAAAACGCGAGAGAGCGTGAGTGTTTCATTTCCGGGCAAGAACTGGGCGGTCGAGATAAACTCGCCAGGCTTCACTGTTGAGGTCGAAGAAATGAAGTCTGACGGACGCCAGTACGTCCTCGCCAATAATTCAGAGACCGGGGTCGTCCTTTCGGTGACGCTCGAGCAATCGAAGGGCGGCGCCGACAACAGCACCTGCCCGGACTTTTTACGGAAGCGCGTGCAATCTCTGTCCCAGTTGGGCGTGACGGATGTAAAACAATCGACAATCGGTTCCCTGGCGGTGGTCGAGTATCTACTTCCCAAGCCCAATGGGATTCCGCTCCAGCAGAAGAATGTTGTTGCCTGTACTGCGAAAGAGGATATCTACGTCGACATCCATCTTTCGAAGGCGATGTTCCAGCCATCGGACGCGCCACTTTTCACCGATGTCCTCAATCAAGTCCATATAACGAATCGCAGTGGCCCAGAGGTCTCGATATCCCCGGGCGCTCCCGGGGCAAAATCCCTGGGCTCGGGAGTAAGCAGCCTCGATTATTTTCGCGAAGGCAGCCGCTATTTCAGGGCCGGCGATTTTGGAAAGTCGATCGCGCCCTATCAAAAGGCGCTGGAACTGGAGAAGCAGCAACGCACACTGAGCCAGGATTACTGGCGCGTACTCGTGGATAGTCTCGGAATGGCCTACGGTGTCACGGGCGATCTGGACCACGCGGAAGAAACATTCAACTACGGACTAAACAAGGACCCCAACTATCCCATGTTTCATTACAACCTCGGCTGTGCCTCTGCCGAACGGAACGACATGGAGGCCACGATGAAGCATCTCCAGAAAGCCTTTTCCCTCAAAGCGAACTCGATCCCGGGCGAACAAATGCCCGACCCGCGGCAGGACGATTCCTTCCGGCGATTCATGTCCAACGAGCGCTTCCGCACATTTGTTGATTCGCTGGTCGGATCAAACTGAGCGAACCGCTTCTGGGCCCTACGCTGGCACGCCTCAGCTTTCATATTCCGAGGTGTTTTGCGGACTTCTCCGCGGCTCCGGTAGCTGTTCCCCGGCCCTGCGGGTATAATGCCCAGATGGCAAAGCCCCGGATTGCGCCGCCGATGCACGGCACCACGGTACTCTGCGTGCGCAAGGACAACAAAGTCGTGCTCGCGGCCGATGGCCAGGTGACGCTGGGCGAAAGCGTCATCAAGCACAGCGCCAAGAAAACGCGCCGCCTGTTCAACGACAAGATCGTCGCCGGATTTGCCGGCAGCACGGCGGACGCGCTTTCGCTCTTCGCTCGCTTTGAAAACAAGCTCCAGGAATATCACGGCAACCTGCCCCGCGCCGCCGTCGAACTCGCCAAGGACTGGCGCACCGACCGCTCGCTGCGCCATCTCGACGCCCTCCTGCTCGTCGCCGACGCCAAGAATACCTTCCTGATTTCCGGCAATGGCGACGTGATCGAGCCCGACGACGGCATCTCCGCCATCGGCTCGGGCGGCTCCTACGCCGTCTCCGCCGCCCGCGCCCTGGCCAAACACACCAAGCTCAGCGCCAAGGACATCGTCCAGGAAGCCATGCGCATCGCCAGCGAAATTTGCATCTTCACCAACGCGAATTTCAGCATCGAAGAACTGTGACCAACAAGCCGGAGAAAGACATGGTGATCTATCTATCCGGGGACCAGCAGCCCCCCGAGGCCGAGCCGCTTCCCTCGTTCGACGAGCTGACGCCCCGCGAAATCGTCATCGAGCTCGACAAGTACATCGTCGGCCAGAACGCGGCCAAGAAAGCCGTGGCCGTCGCTCTCCGCAACCGCGTCCGCCGCCAGAAGCTCCCGCCCGAGGTGGCCGAGGAGATCCTCCCGAAAAATATCCTCATGATCGGGCCGACCGGCGTGGGCAAGACGGAGATCGCGCGGCGCCTGGCGCGCCTGGCGGGGTGTCCCTTCGTGAAGGTCGAAGCCTCGAAGTACACCGAGGTGGGCTACGTCGGCCGCGACGTCGAATCCATGGTCCGCGACCTGGTGGAAACCTCCATCGACATGGTCCGCGAGGAAAAGCTCGACGAGGTGGCCGAACGCGCCGAACAATCCGCCGAAGAGCGGCTGCTCGATCTGCTGCTCCCCGCCTCGCCCGTGCCCGCCGAACCCGCCCCGAATGCCGGCGCCGCTTCGGAAACCCAGCGCCGCGAGCAGACCCAACGCACGCGCGAAAAGCTGCGCGCGCAGCTCCGCGAGGGCAAGCTCGACCAGCGCATGGTCGAAGTCGAAGTCCGCGAACGCAACATGCCCTCGTTTGAGATCATCACCAACCAGGGCGTCGAGGAGATGGACGTCAACGTCAAGGACATGCTCTCCGGGATGTTCGGCCAGCAGAAAAAGAAGCGCAAGATGACCGTCTCGGAAGCCTTCGACTACCTCATCCAGGAAGAAGAAGGCCGCCTGATCGACATGGATCAGGTCACGCGCCTGGCCGTGGATCGCGTCGAGCAGATGGGCATTCTCTTCATCGACGAAGTGGATAAAATCGCCGGACGCGAGGCCGGCCACGGCCCCGACGTATCCCGCGAGGGCGTGCAGCGCGACATCCTGCCCATCGTCGAAGGCACCACCGTCAACACGCGCTACGGCATGGTCCGTACCGACCACATCTTGTTCATCGCCGCGGGCGCCTTTCACACCACCAAGCCCTCCGATTTGATTCCCGAGCTGCAGGGCCGCTTCCCCATCCGCGTCGAGCTCAGCTCGCTGTCGGAGGCCGACTTCATCCGCATCCTCACCGAGCCGAAAAACGCCCTCATCAAGCAGTACATCGCCCTGCTCGACACCGAAGGCCTGAAACTTTCCTTCAGCGAAGACGCCATCGCCGCCATCGCCCGCTTCGCGGCCACCGTCAACGAACACACGGAAAACATCGGCGCGCGCCGCCTCCACACCATCCTGGAAAAAGTCCTCGAGGAGATTTCCTTCGAGGCCCCGGAAATGAAGAAGAAGACCGTCAAGATCGATGCCGCCTACGTCCAGAAGCAGCTCGTGGATATCGTCAAGGACCAGGACCTGAGCCGCTACATCCTGTAGAACAGTGAAAATGGATAATAGAAGAGGGGCGCCACTGCCGGCGCTCACGCCAAATCGCTCCGCACCCGCCGCCATTTTCTATTTTCTCTTTTCCACTTTTCCTTCTTCTCGCCGGCTGCGCCTCTCCCGGCGAACCCGTCGCGCGCAAAGCGCAGGTCCCCGCGCCGGTCGCCGACCTTGCCGCCGAGCAGCAGGGCAATTCCGTCGTCCTCCGCTTTACGCTGCCCGCGGAGACGGCCGAGCACCGCCCGCTCAAGCAGGCTCCCGCGGTGGAAATCTACCGTGCCTTTGCGCCCGCCGCCGGGCTCTCCGGCGCGCCGCCGGCCTTGTTCTTCACCATTCCTCCGGATGTGGCCGGCCAATACACCGAGCAGCAGCGCTTCCACTGGACTGACGCGCTCCGCGCCGAGGATTTCGCGCAGCATCCGGCGGGCATCGTCACCTACATGGTGCGGACGCGGACGTCAGCCAAGAAAGCTTCGGCGGATTCCAATCTCGCCGAGGTGAGGATTTTCCCCGCGCCCCAGCCGATCCCGGATCTGGCGGCGGAAATCACGCCAACCGGCGTTGCCCTGCGTTGGACCCCGCCGCAGAAAACCATCACTGGCTCGGTCCCCTCCATCGCGCGCTACGAGATCTATCGCGGGCGAGCCCAGGCGCAAGCGCAGGCCGCTGCCCCGCTGCTGGCGCCGATTGGCACCGTCGAGTCGGCCACCTACCGGGACTCGCAGGTGGAGATTGGCGCAGACCTACCTCTATGCCGTCCGCAGCGTGTCTGCGTATCCCGGAAAAGTTCTGTCGTCGGACGACTCCAACATCGTCTCGATCACCTTCCAGGATATTTTCCCGCCCGCGGCGCCCGAGGGACTCCTGGTCGTGGCCGTTCCGGCGCAAGGCGAAACGCCGGCGCATCTGGAACTTTCCTGGGCCATCAGCCCCGAAACCGATCTGGCCGGCTATAACGTCTATCGCAGCGAGCAGGTTGACGTTCTTGGAACACGCCGGAACGCCGAACTGTTGCCGACGCCCGCGTTCCGCGATATGAATGTGGTGCCCGGCCGCCGCTATTTCTACAGCGCGACGGCGCTCGACCGCTCTGGAAACGAGAGCCCCGCGAGCGCGGTTGCCTCGGGCGGCGTCCCGGCCGAGGAAAACTCCGCGCCATGACCGACGCATCCGCCGACCGCCGCGGCAAGCGGGGCCCGTTCCACCAGGCCTTTCGCACGGGCCTCCGCAGCGCCGCGCTGCTCACCGTCATCATGGTCGCGGCGCTCGTGACCGCCAACCGCATTCCCGCTCTGGAAGCCTACGCCCTCGAGCGCAATGCCGTCTTTTTCACGTTGTTCGTGCTCGTGACCTTGATTCCCGTCATCCGCTTCCTGAAAAGCCCGCGTCAGATGATCGTCTCGGCTATGGTAGGATGGGTGCTGTTCGCAGGCGCCTACGATCTCGCGGGCCATTTTTTCCGCAATTTGTTTGACGTCTTGCGCACACCGTTCGAAGTCCTGGTCGAAGGAGCTGTGGTATACGGAGTCTGCGCCGTGGGTTCGTGGGTCGTGGAGATGATCCACCACGCGCGGCGCCATCCCATGGTGCTGCGTCGCAAACCCCCGCACCACGGAACTTCCGGTGCCCACCATAACCCATGAAACTTTGCCGCTTTGAAACGCTGGAATTCGCCGCCCAACATCCGGGCCGCACCCCCCGCGAGGTCCACGTGGAATCCCGCGCGGGTATTCTGGAAGACGGCCTCATCCGCGAGATTACCGGCGAACTCTGGGGCGACCGCCGGCCGGCCGGCCGCCAGTGGCGCGTGGACGAAGTCCGCTTCCTGCCGCCCTGCTGGCCGAGCAAAATCATCTGCGTGGGCAAGAACTACCCCGCCCACAACAAGGAGATGGATAGCGAGGCGCCCAAGGAGCCGCTGATCTTCTCCAAGCCGCCCTCCTCGATCATCGCGCCGGAAGACCCCATCGTCCTCCCGCGCAATTCCCAGCGCGTGGACCACGAAGCCGAGCTCGCCGTCATCATCAGCCGGCGTTTCGCGCGGCCCCGGGCCAACGAAGACCTGCGCCCCTACATCGCCGGGTATACATGCCTGAACGACGTCACCGCCCGCGACCTCCAGCGCCTCGACGTGCAATACACCCGCGCCAAGGGCTTCGACACTTTCTGCCCGTTTGGCCCTGTGCTGGAAACCGAAGCGCCGCCGCCCGGCACCACCGTCGAAGGCTACGTCAACGGCGAGAAGCGGCAGTCGGGGCGCCTCGCCGAAATGATTTTTTCCGTGGACGTCGTCCTGCGCGCCATCGCCGAGACCATGACCCTCGAGCCCGGCGACCTCATCGCCACCGGCACCCCATCGGGCGTCGGACCGCTCCACCCGGGCGATGTGGTCGAGGTGCGCATCAGCGGCATCGGGACGCTGCGCAATCCCGTCGTCGGCCCGCGGGACTAAAGACGATTCTCTTGCTAACCGTTCTACTCCGAGCACGCCACGCTCACTGGATCTCTTGTAGAAACGGCGGCTTGCGCTAAGATACGCACCTGGGAAACATCTTGTCCGATTGGCAACATTTTGTTCCGGCGACCGTGCTGGCCGCGCTGGCCATCGTCGCCATCGTCTTTTTGCTGCGGCGGAAGCCTGCCGACTCCGGCGAACTCGAGCGCCAGCGCCGCGCCTACCTCAACCGCATCGGGCGCGTCGTCGAAGGCCAAGTCCTCGAAATCGTGGACCGCGGCCACGCTCCGGCCTCCGTCGACCCGGCCAGCGGGCCTGACGGCAAGCCGGAAGGCCTCTTCACCCGGCGGCACCACGCCGGATCGGCCAGCCCTTCGCAAACGCTGCTGTACTACACCTATTCGATCTCCGGCGTCACCTATGAGACCGCTCAGGACATCACCGGCTTCGAACAACGCCTCCACCTGTCCCGCGTCGCCGCCGGACAAATCGCCAGCGTCAAGTACGACCCTGCCAACCCCTCCAATTCCATCCTCCTCGCCGACGACTGGTCCGGCCTGCACTAGGCGTTCTTTGCGCACTGCCTGCACCAAGCGTGCTTGTAGCGGCCGCCTTCCGTGCTTTTCGCGAACCGACGGCTTGTATCGGTGAGATCGGTGCGTTGGACTGCGGCGAGCCGCCGCTTTTCTTCACGCCCAATGTCTCTACCGCGCAATCCGGCGCGAGAAGCGCCGCCGCTCTTTCGCAGATGCTTCGTGGAACGGCCGCTTATTCTCCGCGCTCACTCTCCGCTTTCGTTCCACCCACCGACTGCGTCCACCGGCACACCGCTTCCACGTCGGCGGGCGACAGCTTCGCGTTGGGATGCGGCAGCGTGTAGATTCCCGGCGGCATGTCGCCGTGGGTGACCTCCTCGCAGGTCTCGTCCAGCTTCTTCGCAACTCTCTTGGCGCTGTACGTGCCCCACTCGGAAAAATTCAGTTCGCGCCGGCCCCGCTTTACATCCCACGCCACGAGCCAGGAAACCGGAGCGACGTTGGTATACCAGGGCCAGACCGTCTTGTGCGAATGACAATCATTGCAGGACCGGAAAAAGATTGCGTCCACCGCCGGATCCACTGCCAGATGGGACTGAATTTCGTGTTCCCCCGCAATCGCAGGATTCACTCGGCTTGGCCGAATCGCCTGCGCCAACACCAACGCCACCACCAGCCAAAACAAGCCGCGGCTAACCCATTTCTGCATGTGCGCTCCTTCTCCCCCTGTGTTCCCCCAGTCCGGAATGACCGGTCGCCCTGTCTTCCGGCTCTGGATTTCCCGGCGACTATGGTGGGCAAGGGCGCCCGCGACCCCTGTGACGGATATCACGGCGCGCTGTGAAATTCGCCACAGCCGCCCGCCTGGCCCTGCCCAAACAACAGCCGCCACTACCTCTCCTCCGCCCCCTCTATTTTCTTTACGTCCTGTGCTTCCTTTAGTTCCTCTATTTCCGCCCCCTTCTCCTTGTCCTCAGGCGCAACCCCTTGAATCTCGGCCCGCACATTGTTAGGGTGAGGGCGGCCACGAACATGGACCGAAACGCATGCGCGAAGCTGAGAGCACTCATCGCCGAGCGAGACTGCACGGCGGTGGGGTCTCCCATGCCGTCCGTTGGCACCGAGCGCGCGAATTCTAATCGGTACACTGTTGCAAACAGAGATCGTCGTAAGTCGCTGAAAACACAGGGCGGGCGCTCCGTCTACCCGGTACACTCCTGAGAGCCTGACCCATAGGCGGCGACGCGAAAAAAAATGACCGACCACCCCAAGCATCACGACCGGCTCGAAGAGCTCCGCAACCGCAACGCCGAAGCCGAGGCGGGCGGCGGACCCGAACGCCGCGAGCGCGAGCATCATGCCGGCAAGCTCGCCGCGCGCGAACGCATCGCCCTGCTCCTTGACGAAGGCTCGTTCGAAGAGCTCGACAAATTCGTGCGCCATCGCTGCGAGGATTTCGGCATGGCCGAGCAGCGCCCGCCCGGCGATGGTTTCATCACCGGCTACGGCCGCATCGACGGCCGCCTGGTCTACGTCTTCGCGCAGGATTTCACCGTCTTCGGCGGCTCGCTTTCGGAATCCAACGCCGACAAAATCCTCAAGGTCATGGACCTGGCGATGCGCCAGGGCGCGCCCTTGATCGGCTTGAACGATTCCGGCGGCGCGCGGATTCAGGAAGGCGTGAAGTCCCTGGCAGGCTATGCGGAGATCTTTCTCCGCAACACGCTCGCGAGCGGCGTCATCCCGCAGATCAGCGCCATCCTGGGCCCGTGCGCCGGCGGCGCCGTCTATTCACCGGCCATCACCGATTTCATTTTCATGACCCGCGACACTTCCTATATGTTCGTCACTGGCCCGGACGTCATCAAGACGGTGACGCACGAGGCAGTGACCAAGCACGAGCTCGGCGGCGCGGCCACGCACAACACCAAGAGCGGCGTCGCGCATTTCATCGCCCGCGATGACGCCGAATGCCTGGCCATGATTCGCGAACTGCTGAGCTATCTCCCGTCGAATAATCTCGAGGACCCGCCGCGCCGCGCGCCGGCCGGCTCCTCGGGCGACCCTTGGGACCGCGCGCATCCCGCGCTCAACACGCTGATTCCCGAGGATCCGCAGAAGCCCTACGACATCAAGGACGTGATCCACGCGGTCGCCGATGACGCCGCGTTTTTCGAAGTCCACGAACACTTCGCGCCCAACATCGTCGTCGGCTTCGCGCGGTTCGACGGCCGCCCCGCCGGGATCGTCGCCAACCAGCCGGCGTTTCTCGCGGGCGTGCTGGACATCAACGCGTCGGTGAAGGCCGCGCGCTTCGTCCGCTTCTGCGACGCCTTCAATATCCCGCTGATCACCTTCGAGGACGTCCCGGGCTTCCTTCCGGGAACGCAGCAGGAATTCGGCGGCATCATCAAGCACGGCGCGAAGCTGCTGTTCGCGTTCGCCGAGGCCACCGTGCCGAAGATCACGGTCATCACGCGCAAGGCCTATGGCGGCGCGTATTGCGTGATGTCCTCCAAGCACATCCGCACGGACATCAACTACGCCTGGCCCACCGCCGAAATCGCCGTGATGGGCCCCGAGGGCGCGGTGAATATCGTCTACCGGCGCGAGCTGGACCGCGCGCCCGAATCCGAACGCGAAACGCTGCGCCGAGAAAAAATCGAGGATTTCCGCGAGCGCTTCGCCAATCCCTACGTGGCCGCCGAACGCGGCTATGTCGACGCCGTCATCGAGCCCGCCCACACCCGCGCCAAGCTCATCACCGCCCTCCGCTCGCTCGAAAACAAGCGCGACACCAACCCGCGCAAAAAACACGGCAATATCCCACTGTAGGCGCGCCTGCGCCGTTCTGTTTCGGTCCGGCCCACCGTGGATTTTCAGCCGGGTTTTGGGTTAACATAATCTGTTTTAAATCCAGCGCCTTCATACTTGGGAAAGATCCGAAAACCGCAATGGCCAAAAACCCTAAAAAAACAGATACCCTGCTCGACTCTTTGGATGCACTTATTGCCCAACACCACGTGATGAAACACCCCTTCCACCGCGCGTGGGTGGAAGGCCGGCTCTCGAAGGAATCCCTTCAGCTTTATGCCGAGCAGCGTTACCTGCACATCCGCGCCTATCCGGAAAACCTCCAGGCGATCGCCGGCCGGGCACCCGGCCCGCTCGCCAAGCTGGCCGAGGAGAATCTCGCCGAGGAGCTCGACCCCGCGGCTCATCACCCGCAGCTCTGGCGCCAGTTTGCCTTGGCCGTGGGAGTGAGCGAGGCCGAGATCGAGGGCGCGCGCCCGCTTCCCGGGATCGCCGCGCTGCTCGATACGTTTGACGAGATCGTTTCGCAGGGAACGCTGCCGGAGGCGGTGGCTTCGCTGTACGCCTTCGAAGCGCAGACGCCGGAACTCTGCACGCAGCAGATCGCCGGGCTGCGCCGCTTCTATGGCGTCACGGAGCCGCACGCGCTGGCCTATTTCAGCGTGCACGAGGAAGCCGACGTGCGCCACCGCGCCGCCTGGCGCGGCTGGCTCGCCCAGCATCAGGAAGGCGACAGCTTTACCGTGCTCTTCGCCGCCGAGCGCAGCCTGAAGGCGCAGTGGGGCGCGCTCGACGCCGTCTATCCCTTGGCCTTCGCGGCGAAGAACTAGGGAGCGGGCCGGCGGCATCGTCGCTAACGGCTTTTCAAGACCTTCACGCCGTCGCGCCCGCCGACAATCACTTCCCGCGTGAATCCGAGAAAGAGTCCATGCTCGACCGCGCCGACGATGTGATCGAGGTGGTGGGCGACTTCCTTCGGCTGTTGCATCGGCCCGAAAGCGCAGTCGAAGATGTAATTGCCGCCGTCGGTGACGAACGGCTTTTTGCCGGCGCCCAGCCGCAGGGCCGGCCGGCCGCCGAGTTCGTTGAGTTTTCGCTCCGTGGCCTGCCAGCCGAATTGCACGATCTCGACCGGCACAGCCACCAGGGAGCCCAGCCGCTCGACGATCTTCGATTCGTCGGCGACCACGACCATCCGCTTGCTCGCCGCCGCCACGATCTTCTCGCGCAGCAGCGCCCCGCCGTGCCCCTTGATCAGGTAGAGCGTGCCGGCTTCCACTTCATCGGCGCCGTCCACCGTCAGGTCAATCTGCGCGTGGCCCGCGAACGTCGCCAGGGGAATTTTCAGCTTGCGCGCATGCGCGGCCGTCTCCCGCGACGTGGGGATGCCGGCAATGCGCAGCCGTTCCTTGGAAATCCGCCGGGCGAGCGCGCGCACGAAAAACGCCGCCGTCGACCCGGTGCCCAGGCCGACCACCATGCCGTCTTCGACCAGCTTGGCGGCCGCTTCCGCCGCCGCCTTCTTCCACTCATTCTGTTCGGGAGAACCCATGGGCTCGCTGCCCTCCAATCCATCCGGCGCGGCCCATATTAGCCGCTCGGCGCGAGCTTGCCAAGCCCGCGAACTCGTTCTTGCGCGGGGCGTGCTAGAATTCCGTTTTTGCCCGAGGAGCCGGAGTGTTCCGCAAGATTCTGATTGCCAACCGGGGTGAGATTGCCGTGCGCTTGGTGCGCGCCTGCCGCGAACTCGGCGTGCGCGCCACGGCGGTTTACAGCGACGCCGACCGCGCGGCGCTCCACGTTCGCCTGGCCGATGAAGCCTATCCGATCGGGGCGTCCCCCTCCCGCGAAAGTTATCTGTCGATCGAGAAGGTCGTCGGCGCGGCGCGCGCGGCTGAATGCGACGCCGTTCATCCCGGCTACGGATTCCTGGCGGAGAATGCGGATTTCGCGCGAGCGTGCCGCGCCGCGGGCCTGGCCTTCATCGGGCCCTCGCCGGAAGCCATGGAACAACTGGGCGCGAAGACGGCCGCGCGGCGCTTGGCGCGGGAAGCGGGTGTTGCGTCGGTGCCCGGCACGCTCGACCCAGTCGAGGATGCCGGCCGCGCGCTCGACTACGCGCGCATCATCGGGTTTCCCGTGCTGCTGAAGGCGGTGGCGGGCGGCGGCGGCAAAGGAATGCGCCTCGTGGCGCGCGAAGACGAACTCGCCTCCGCCTGGCGCGACGCCACGTCGGAGGCTCACAACGCTTTTGGCGACGGGCGGCTCTACCTGGAAAAATATCTCGCGCGGCCCCGCCACATTGAGATTCAAATTCTCGCCGATCATCACGGCCACGTCGTCTATCTGGGCGAGCGTGAATGCTCCCTGCAGCGGCGCTATCAGAAAGTGGCCGAGGAGGCGCCCTCGCCCGTGATGACGCCGGAGTTGCGCCGGGCCATGGGCGAATCCGCCGTGAAGCTGGCGCGCGCCGCGGGTTACACCAACGCGGGCACGCTCGAATTTCTGGTGGATGAGGACCTCCATTTCTACTTTCTCGAGGCCAACACGCGGCTGCAAGTCGAACATCCCGTCACCGAAATGGTCACCGGGCTCGATCTGGTGAAGCTGCAGATTCGCGTGGCGGCGGGCGAGCCGCTGTCCTTCGCGCAGAAGGACGTCGCGCTGCGCGGCCACGCCATCGAGTGCCGCATCTATGCCGAAGATCCCGACAACAACTTTTTCCCCTCGCCGGGGACCATCCTCGAGCGCCGCGCGCCGGGAGGCCCGGGCATCCGGTTCGACGAAGGAACCTACAGCGGCTGGAGCGTGCCGACGGAGTACGACCCCCTGCTCGATAAGCTGATTGCGTGGGGCAGCGACCGCGCCGAAGCGATCGCGCGCCTGAGCGGCGCGCTCCGCGAATATTGCGCGCGCGGGATCAAGACGAACGTCGCGCTGTTTGCCCGCATTCTGGCCACGCCCGACTTCCAGAGCGGCAACCTCCACACGCGCTGGCTCGACGATCTCCTCCAGCAGGAGCAAAAGGAAGGCCGCGCGGTTGCACCCGCCGGCGGACCGGCCCCGCCGCACGCGGAGGATGCTGCGCTCGTGGCCGCCGCGCTGTGGCACATTTCGCGAATGGGCGCTTCCACGGGCCAGCCACCGGCCACCACGACGCCGGGATCGCGATGGAAAATGGAGGGGCGGCGCGAGCAAGTGGAGCGCGAGCCGCAACGGTGATGCACGCGTGAAGCTGGAAATCCAACTTGGAGGGCAGGCGCGCACGATCGAAGTCGAGCGCACCGGCGAGCGCCTGCTCTGCACGATTGACGGCCGAGTGCTCGAAGCCAACACCGTGGAAGCCGCGCCGGGAGTCTACTCGATCCTGATCGGGGGAACGTCGCTCGAAGCGCGCGTCGAACCCTCGGCCGCGGGCCTGCGGGTGATCGTGGCCGGGCACGAGTTCGCCGCCACAATTCGCGATCCGCGCCAGTGGCGCCGCGATCGCGGCGCAGCCGCCGAGGCCGAGGGGCGGCAACCCGTGCTGGCGCCGATGCCGGGGAAGATCGTGCGCGTCCTGGTGAAGGCAGGCGAGACGGTCCAGGCAGGCCAGGGGATTGTCGTCGTGGAAGCGATGAAGATGCAGAACGAAGTGCGCGCGCCGAAATCGGGCACTCTCGAGCGGCTGCTGGTCACCGAGAATCAGGCCGTCAGCACGGGAGAAATTCTCGCCGTCGTCGCCTAAAAGAACCACCGCCAGCGAGCCGGGCTACTTTGCGTCGGGGAGCTTGCCGGAAAATTCCAGAATCTGGCGGGCGAGAAAATTCGTGACGTGGGAATCGTCGCGCGCTTCGATCAGATACGCGGAGCGGAGCAGTTGCTCCTTGCGGCTGCGCAGCGAGTCGCGGATGGCCTGCTGCACTTGCGGATCGGAGAACTGGCGCTGCCCGGCGGTTTCCTTGGCTAGCAGCTTCAGGATGCGGTAGCCGCCCTTGGCGGGGATGGGCTGGCTCACCTGGCCCGGCTTGAGCGCCAGGACGGCCTTCTTGAGCGCCGGATCGGAGCGGTTGAGCGCCGACTCGCCATAGAACCCGAGGTCGCCCCCGGCCGCGGCGCTGGAGTCCTCGGAGTAATCCATGGCCGTTTCCGCGAAATCGGCGCCGGAATTGAGTTTGTTGATCAGCATGGCGGCCTTGCGTCCCGCCTCGGCCTCGCTCTTGGCCTTGTCGTTCTTGCGGTTGTGGACCGACGGATCGGGCCCGGGCGTGATCACGATCTGCGCGATGTGGTACTGCGGCTCGGCGATGTTGAATTGCGCTCGGTTCTTGTTGTAGAAATCCGCGATATCCTGATCGTTGATGGAAATCTTGGCCACCACCTCGCGGTTCAGCAACTTCTGAATCGAGAGCTGGCGGCGGATGTCGCTCTTGAGGTCGTCGACGGTGAGGCCGGTTTCCTGCAGCTTCTTCTGGAATTCCTCTTCGGTGTAGGGGCTCTTCGATTCGGTGAACTTGTCCTCGACCTCGGCGTCGCTGGCGACCAGGTTTAGCTTGGCGGCGCGCTCCAGCAGGATTTCGCTATTGACCAGCTCGTCCAAAATGCTGAGCTTGACCGAGACCGCCTCTTCCTGGGAAGGCTGGGGGGCATCGGCGTTAACGCGGGAGCGGTAAATCTTCTCGACGTCCTCGCGCAGAATCTGCTTTCCGTTGACCACGGCCCAGACGTCCGGGCCCGGCGCCGCGTCCTTCCGGCAGGAAACGCCGAGCGCGCAGGCGGCCAGCGCCGCCACCACGAGGATTCTTCGGTTCAACCGGAAGCTCCTTCCGAGGGACAGCCGGCTTCAGGCCGCTTTGGTGACGCGGCCGGCGCGGATACAGGCGGTGCAGACGCGCAGACGCTTGTGCGTGCCCTTGACAACGGCCTTGACGCGCCGCAGATTGGGATTCCAGCGGCGGCGCGTGACGTTGTGCGCGTGGCTGATGGTGTTGCCGTAGCGCGGCTTCTTGCCGCAGAGTTCACATGCGAGTGCCATGATTCGCTGGCTCCAGATGGGAAAGATTTCGAACGACGCGAAACCTAATGTTATCAGAGAATCATCCCCGCGGAAAGCGATTTGGGCGCGATTTTGCCTGTAGCGGCGGCCTTCAGGCCGGCGCATTGCTGTTGCCCGGGCAAGCGTGGTCGCGGAGGGCACGGCCAGGAGTGGCTGTGCCAGGTAGAACTCTTTCAGCGGGCAGGGGCAGCCCGTGGCGATGAAGATGGCGGCGCGCTGGCAGGAACGGGCACAACGGCTCAAGCGGGAGGTCTATGCGCTCTACTTCGCCTGCCGCGACCCGCGCGTGCCGTGGTACGCCAAGGCCCTGGCGGCCTGCGTGGTCGGCTACGCCCTCAGCCCCATTGACCTGATTCCCGATGCCATTCCCGTCCTCGGTCAGCTCGACGACCTGGTGCTCGTCCCCCTGGGCGTCCTCGCCATCCGCGCCATGATTGCTCCCGCGGTCCTTGCCGAGTGCCGGGAGAAGGCCGCCAGGCTGGACCAGGCGCCGCGCAACTGGGTCGCCGCCGGAATCATCGTCGCGGTATGGCTTGCCCTCGTAGCAGCGGCGGTGGTCTGGGTGATCCGGCTCTTTGCAAGGTGACGACGCGGCGGGCGGAACGGGCACCCCTCTGCTGGAACAGGTGGCCAGAAACAGCACGGGGCCGGCTGGATTCAGCCGGCCCCGCTTGCACTGCCGTTTCTGTTTCGTTCAACCCGCAGCGACGATCGCCGCGGGTGCTATGCCTAGAAGCTAAACTTCAAGGCAAATTGTATGACGCGCCCAGGAACCGAGGTCTTGCTGATCTGTCCGAAGGTCGTCGCGTTGTTGTTGCGATTGACATCTGGGTTGGTGAACTGGGCATGGTTCCAGATGTTGAAGAATTCAGCCCTGAATTGAATGCTGGTGCCTTCCGTGACCTTCGTGTTCTTGATCACGCCCATATCCCAGTTGTGCTGCCCCGGCCCCATAATGGAGCCAACACCGGAGTTTCCGAAGCCCGTACCACACCCCAGGAACTCCGCCGGGCCCGAAGGGCCCGCAGTGCAAACACCCCCATACGGCCCCGCTGCTGGGTTGGGGTAGCCTCCGAAAGGAGTCTCTGGGATAAACGCACTCTTGTTAATCCATGTCGTAGTTGTACTGCAACCGGCCACTGGGATGCCCAGACGGCACTTCGTAGCGCCAGTGGTCGCCATCGCGACCCCGGACTGGCACCTGCCCATAGAATCGCAGTTGACTGGTGAGGCCAGATTCGCACGCGAGCCGGCAAAGCCTGCCGTACCGTTATAGAGTGTCCCGCCGACGCTGTCGGTAACTGTGAACGGCTGTCCATCTTGAATCGTGGTCACCCCATTGATACTCCAACCGCCCAGGATGTGGCCGCTAAGACCCTGCGTCTTCTTGTACGGCAGGTCATAGCTGTAGCTGATGACCAGCCGCTGCGGCCTACTGAATGCCGCGAGACCGTACTGCTGGCGCATATCCAGTGGGTTATTGCTGTTTGCGCCGCCTGAGAGCACGTTGCCCGGCGCTGAAATGCCCGTACCGGAACTGGCGGAATTGATGTTCGTCATGAGCTTACTCCAGGTGTAGGAAGCCTGGAGCATAAGCCCGTGCGAGAACTGGTGCCGAAGCTGGGCCTGCAAGCTGTTGTAGAGGTGATCGCCCAAAGTGCTCGTGGTTGCCCCACCGCTGGGAGCCAAGCCGAGGTAGGTGACGCGGCCCATGATGTTCGCCGGTGTATTTACCAGCGCCTGGGTGACGGCGGGGTTGTTGGGATCGTTGAACGGGAACGAAGATGCAGGCATCACCATCGAGAGATTCATCTTGTCGGCTGGCGGGTTGCAGGTAGCAGACGGGGGACCACAGTCCACAAGATGCGAGATGTTCACGCTCCGCGACCAGTCGTAGAGGTGCGTGCCGTGGGTGCCGACGTAGCTCACGTCGGCCACCCACTTTTTGGCAAACTCATACTGGATACCCAGGTTGTACTCCTGGATCAGAGGTGTGCCCATGAATTCGGAGTCCGATGTGGCGTTGTTGGTTAACCCGGTGGCGCCGAGTGCATCCGTTATGACCGTGGCACCGTACCCGGGGACCGTCGTCTTCACCCACATCGTGCGTGCCTTCCATCCCAGAGCACCGGAGGTGAAGGGGTTGTCCAGAGTTTGGCTGGGTATCGCGGGGATCGAGCCGGCGTACGGCGGATCAGCTTGCTGGTTGTTCCCCAGCAGGTTGCCGTAGACGCGGTCGTAGAAGATCCCATAACCGGCGCGCACCACAAGTTTATTGCCGAGCGGCTGCCATGCGAGACCTATGCGCGGAGCGAAATTGGCGTAGGGAGCTCCATGCATCAGGGTCTTGTTCGTATTGACGTAGACACCGGTTGCGCCCAACGGAGACGTCAGGTTAAGGTTCTTCGCCCGGTTGTAATTGGACTGCACAGCATATCCAGCAAGCGTGCCTATCGTGTTAGGGGGGGTTGCTGGATTGGTCACCTGGTTACCCAAGAAAAAAGAACCCGTGTTCACGAGCTGGGCGGCGCTCCCCCAGAAATTCGTGAACAGCCCTTTTGCATCGGATGGCCACCCATCATATTCCCAGCGGATGCCGAGGTTCAGGGTGAGCTTGGGCGTCAGCTTGATGTCGTCCTCAGTAAAGGCGGCAAACTCGTTCACGCGGAGAGCGTGATAGTTGGGGGAGTCCGGAGCCAGGCGCGTTGTAAAGTTCAGGAAAATTCCGTTCGGGACATTTGTTGGTGTATCAATACCCGCACCGTTCCCGCTCCCGCTGGTGAAGAAGTCGGCGATGTTCCCAAAATAGAAGTTTCCCCTTCCAGGACCAATCAGCTTCCAGTTCCACTGAATACGCTGAGCCTCGATGCCGGCGCGAATAGCATGCTTGCCGTGGTTCCAGGAAATCTGGTCCGCATACTGATACGTGTTGAAATAGTTCGTGTCCGCAGCGAAGAAGTTTCCGCCTAGGATGAACCCCCCGTACGGTGAGCCCGCAAACCCACTGCTGGCGATAACCGGGATCAGCTGGAGGCCGGGAAGCGCATTCGATACCGTCGGGCAGGGAGAACCGTTGTTGACCATCGGAATTATGCCGACGTCACAGGCCTTCAAGCTCAGTCCGTCGTGACTATCCGTTACCTCCCGCTGATAAGAAATGCGGGCCTCATTCACAAAGTTGGACGTCAGCACGGAGGTCAGCTTCAAGAGCGCCGACTGAGCCCCGTAGATTACGTCTTCAGGTGCTCCCGGGTAGCAACCCCCAAGGCAAACGTAGCTCTGGACCTGCGGATCGCGAGAGTAAAAGTATTTTTCCGTCAGCGTGTGCTTGCTGGAGATTACGTAGTCGGTGTTGACAAGGAATTGGTCTTCATTGGCCTTTACCGGGTCCACGATGGTTGTCGCCGCGGCACACGTCGAACTATATCCAGGCAGGGGAGTGTTGGACTTCAGGCAAGATAGCCCGGTGGCGTCGTACCCCAGCATGCTCGGAACGTAGAAACCCTGGTTATACTGGTTGGTAGCTTGTGCCTGCCGTGCCTGCAGGATGTTGATGGCCACCTGGTTGATGTTGGAGCCATCCGAAGCCACGGCATGGCCGGTTCCTAATCCCAAGAAACCTAATGCGTCGATATTACCTGCAAACGCGCACCCCAGGTATTTCCGATACGTCGAGGCATCGCACGCCGGGAAGTTGGTGGGATCGCCAGGAACGAGGTCGAGGGGTACCGTGAGGCCCGCTTGGTCCTGGCGGGCGGCAGCACCCTTAAAGCCGGGTTCGTTGAACGGCAGCAAGGATACGTTGGTGATGCCGGTTGAAAAGCCGTTGGTGCCGATCCCATTGAGCTGCCGCGTGCCCTGGTAAGAGCCGAAGAAGAACACTTTGTCCTTCTTGATCGGCCCGCCGAAGATGCCACCGAACTGGTTCTGCTTCAGTGTCGGAGGCTTGTTCGCCAGACCGCTCCTTGCTTCCGATCTTTTGTAAAAGAAGTCGTTGGCATTGAAGAAGTCATTCCGGTTGAATTCCCACAGGGCCCCATGGAACTGGTTCGTGCCACCCTTGGTGACCACGTTGACACTGGCGCCGGGGTTCTGGCCGTAGGCGGCATCGTATTGCGCGGTCTGTACCTTGAACTCCTGAATCGCGTCCGGGTTCGGAACACCAATGCCGGGATAGTTGCCCGACTGCCCTCCACCGCCGCTGCCGTAGTTGGTAATCGTCGCGCCGTCCATCATGTAGTTGTTCTGGTCGGAGCCGGAGCCATTCACGTTGATGTCCTGCGTGCCGTTGCCCAGTGCCGCTGCGCTGGCCACGTTGACGACCACGCCCGGCGAGAGGTTGACGATCTGCGTGTAGTTGCGCGAGCTCAGGGGCAAGTCGGTGACCGTCTTCGAGGAGACGAGTTGGCCTACGGTGGCGTTCTCCGTCTGGATGGTCACCGCCGTGGACTCGACGGTGATCTGCTCGGTCTGCGCGCCCAACTCCAGGCCGTGGTTCACTGTGGCAGTATCCGTCACGTTCACGGTGACGGGCGAGACTTCCGCCGTCTTAAAACCCGGGGCGGAAAACTTTACGCGGTAGTTGCCCGGCGGCAGGAACGAGACCTTGTAGACGCCGTTGGCGTCGGTCGTCGTGCTGCGCTCGGCACCCGTACCGGAATTGGTGGCCGTGACGGTCGCGCCAACAATTACGGCGCCTGAGGGATCGGTGACCGTCCCTGTCAGCGCGCCCGTCGTGCCCGTTTGGGCCAGCGCCGGGGATGCACAAAGCAACAGCACTGCAAAACAAGCAAGCAGCCCAAAGGCAAACTTCGAACCTGCAAATTGTTTGATCATTTTCCACCCTTTTTATCGGAATAGCAGTCGCAAGCAGCACGGAAGCCGCCGCGTCCTGTCCATCCAAAATCAAAGTTTTGTTTTGGCCCACCCACAACAAGAACTTTCAGGCCCCATCACAACCAATCGAACCAATCACCGCACCCGCTGCCGGGTGCTCAGCCATCAATAGTTGGGAGCGGGATATCACAGCAGGAATGTAAGTGTCAAGACAAATACCCGACTGTCAGGGATGAAGCGAGACGCGGAGCCTTTACCTGTTGAGGGGATCCACGCACTCGTCAGGTAAGCCGGACGATGACGGCAATCTATAGAGAACGGAAGTAAGCTCCCGCTCGGCCTCGCGGAGACCCCGCCCAGCCAAGGAAAGCGGCGGCAAACCGCCGCACTCCACAGGGTGCCGACTCAGGGCACTCGGCGGAGATGGGCAGTTCGACGAGAATGCTGATCAGCGCTTCTTGCCGACCAGGCCGGCGATGGTGTCCATGAGGTCGAACTTGGTGAGGACTTCGATTTTGCCGTCCTCCATCTCGACGAAGACGGCCGGACTTTCGTGGCTCAGCAGGTGGGTGACTCGCTCGATCGGCGCGTTCGCGGGCACCTGCGGCAGCGCCGCGCCCATCACTTCGCGGACGATCAGCTTGCGGAGGTCCTTGCCCTGCAGGGCGAGGTTCAGAATCTGGTCCTCGAAGATGGTGCCCACCGAGCGGTCGTCCTCGAAGACGGGCAGCTGGGAAATATCCTGCTGCTGCATGGTGTTGAGGGCCTGAAACACGGTGCGGTTGGGCCCCACGACGATCAACTCCCGCGTCTTGCCGCTCTGGCGCTTGACGCGGATCACGTCGGCGGCGGTGAGCGTCACTTCGGTGTCCGCGTATCCCAGCTCGCGCATCCAGCTGTCGTTGAAGATCTTGCTCAGGTAGCGCGTGCCGGCGTCCGGCAGCAGGGCCACCAGCACGTCATCCTTGCGGCAATCCTTGGCAACGCGCAGGGCCGCGGAAATGCAGCCGCCGCCGGCGCCGCCCGTGAAAATTCCCTCGCGCTTGGCCAGGCGCCGCGCCCAGAGAAAACATTCCTCGTCATTGACCTGCACGACGTCATCGAGCACGGCGAAATCCATGGTTCCCGGCAGAATGTCCTCGCCGATGCCCTCGACCACGTACGTCCGCGCTTCGCCAATGGAGCCGCTTTTGGCGTAGTCGTAATAGAGCGAGCCGTGCGGGTCCACTCCGATGACCTTGACCTTGGCGTCCTTTTTCTTGAGAAAGCGTCCCGCCCCGCTGATGGTGCCGCCGGTGCCCATGCCGCAGATGAAGTGCGTGATCTTCCCCTCGGTGTCCTCCCAGATTTCGGGGCCGGTAGTGCGGTAGTGGGCCTCGGGGTTGGCGGGGTTCTCATACTGATTGGCGTAATAGGAATTGGGGATTTCGCGCGCCAGTTTCTTGGCGACGGAATAATAACTGCGGGGATCCTCCGGCTCGACGGCCGCCGGGCATACAATCACTTCGGCGCCGAAGGCTTTCAGCAGATCGATTTTTTCGCGCGACTGCTTGTCCGTGATGGTGAAGACGGGCTTGTAGCCGCGCACCGCCGCGACCAGCGCCAGTCCCACGCCGGTGTTGCCGGAGGTCGCCTCGACGATGGTGCCGCCGGGCCGCAGCAGCCCCTTGCGCTCGGCCTCGTCAATCATCCAGACGGCGATGCGGTCCTTGGTGGAACCGCCCGGATTCAGGTATTCGGCCTTCACGTAGATGGCGGGCGGCACGTCCTTGGAGACGCGGTTCAGGCGAATCAGGGGCGTGTGGCCGATGGTCTCGAGGATGTTGTTACATTTCACGGAACGGCATCTCTCCCGGGAATCCAATCCGGCGGCGCGGCTCCGCCCGGAAATCGTCCCGACGTAGCTTAGAGGCTTCCCGAAATTCTGTCCAGCACACGTTTCTACCGCGCAGAGCAGCGCGGCCCGGGCGTGCTATGCTTTCCCGAGCGTGACGCCGGCCGCGCCCCAACCCGAGTTGCTCTTTTACGACGGCCACTGCGGTCTGTGCCATCGCACGGTGAAGTTCGTGCTGCGGCGCGACCGCTCGGGAAACGCCTTCCGCTTCGCGCCGCTGCAGGGCTCGACGTTTCAGGCGCGCGTCTCCGCCGAGCGCCGCGCCGGACTGCCCGACAGCATCGTCGTGCTCACCGCCGAGGGAGCGCTCGTGGCGCGCTCGGACGCGTTTCTTCACATTCTGCGGCGGCTGGGCGGCGGCTGGCGAGTGCTGGCTGGCAGCATCGCGGTAATTCCGCGCCCGCTGCGCGACGCGGTCTACAATTTCATCGCGCGAATTCGCTACCGCATCTTCGGACGGCGCGACGACGTGTGCCCGGTGACGCCGCCGGAGCTGCGCGCGCGCTTCGATCCCTAAAAGGGTGCTGGAAAAGACGCATCAGGGAACTTCAGGGGCTAAAGCCCCGTGGATTATGCAGCGCTTATGTCGCGGCTGAAGCCGCGACCCACAAAGCCCCCCGATTTTCCAGTACCCTGCTAACATTCATCTGTTTTTTCGCAAGCTGCTATCAAGGAGGAATCATGCAACGACAGAACATCGCCTCGGGCACGCCCTGGGAGCCGATCGTCGGCTACTCGCGGGCGGTGCGCGTGGGCCCCTACATTCACGTCTCGGGCACGACGGCTACCGGCGCGCAGGGCCAAATCGTCGGCGCGGGCGATCCCTACGCCCAGACGATCCAGGCTCTGCGGAACATCGAAGCGGCGCTGGAAAAAGCGGGCGCGAAGCTTTCCGACGTGGTGCGCACCCGACTGTTCGTGATCAACATCGCCGACTGGGAGAAAATCGGCCGCGCCCACGGTGAGATTTTCGGCACGATTCGCCCGGCGACCTCGATGGTTGGAGTCAGCGGGCTGGTCTCGCCCGACATGCTCGTGGAGATCGAAGCCGAAGCGATTGTCGGCGCGTGACGGGGCGAAACGAAGAAACCTGCCAATCCCAGTGAGCTCCGGGCAGGCGCCCGCCGCTTACGGCTGGGCGGCGAGCACTTCGATCATGGCGGGGACGATTTCGAACAGGTCGCCGACGATGCCGTAATCGGCGACTTCGAAAATCGGGGCGTTGGCGTCCTTGTTGATGGCGACGATCGTGCGCGCGCCCTTCATGCCCACGACGTGCTGGATCGCCCCGCTGATGCCGAGAGCCAGATAGAGTTTGGGCGCGACGGTCTGGCCCGAGCTGCCGATCTGGCGGTCCATGGGCAGCCAGCCTTCGTCGCAGATCGGGCGCGACGCCGCAATTTCGCCGCCCAGCAGCTTGGCCAGCTTCTCGGCCAGGGCGATATTTTCCTGCGCCTTGATGCCGCGGCCCACCGACACCAGGACCGGCGCTTGCGTCAAATCCACGGCCTGCTTTGCTTCGCGGAAGATTTCCAGGGGCTTCGTGCGAATCTGCTCCGGCTTCAAATCCACGCTCGCGGATTTGATGGGAGCCTTGCCACCGGCGTGCTTGGCCACCAGATCGGCGCGGAACGATCCGGCCTGAAACGTCACGATCCAGGGAGGCTCTCCGGTGAACGCAACGTCGGCGGCCGTCCGCCCCTGAAACATCTGGCGGACGAAAACCAGCTTGCCGTTTTCGTGGCGGTAGCCGATCACGTCGCCGATCATTCCGCGCTGCAGCGATGCCGCGAGCTTGGGCGCGAAGTCGCGCACCTGATAGGTGTGCGGCAGCAGAACCAGATCCGGCTTGACGGTTTCAATCACCTGCCGCAGCGCGAGCGAAAATCCGTCGGGCGTGTATTTCTCGAGCAGGTCGTGCTCAGCCGAGAGCACTTCGTCGAGCTGGCAGCCGGCCAGTTCGTCGGCGAGCGGTTGCACGCCCTTGCCGATGACGACGCCCACCAGCGAGCCCTGCGTTTGCTGGGCGATCTGCTGCGCCGCCACGAGCGTTTCCCAGCTGCTTTTGTTCCATTGACCGTCGCGCTGTTCGGTGATCAGGAGAATTTTCATGGTTTGCCGTTCCGCGAATTCAGTTACAGCACTCGCGCTTCATGTTTGAGCTTCTCAATCAATTTCGCCGCGATCTCTTTGGGCTGGCCGGTCAGGAATTCCGTCTTCTTGGTTTTCTGCGGGACGTAGATCCGCTCGACGTGCTGGGTGCGCGCGTCGGAAACGCCGAGCGAGGCGCGGTCCACCGTGGTGATTTCCTTCTTCTTGGCCGCCATGATGCCCTTCAGCGTGGCGTAGCGCGGCTTGTTGATGCCCGACTGCACCGTGAGCACCGCCGGCAGCGGCAGCTCGACCCACTGGAACCATCCGGCCTCGAGCTCCCGCTTCAGCTTCAGGCGGCCGTCGGACGCGTCGATCTGCATGATGATGGTGGCGTGCGGGCGGCCCAGCAGTTCGGCCAGCAACACGCCGGTCTGGCCAAAGCCCTGGTCGTCGCTCTGCAGGCCGGTGAGGATCAGATCGAAGTTTTCGTTTTGGATGGCGGCGGCCAGCGAACGCGCCGCGGTGAGCGGATCCAGCTTGTAGAATTCGTTGTCCGCGATGTGGATGCCGCGCTCGGCGCCCTTGGCGAGCGCCTCCTTGATGGTTTGCTTGGCGCGTTCCGGGCCCATGGAAATGGCCACCACTTCGCCGCCGTGCTTTTCCTTCAGGCGCAGGGCCTCTTCCAGGGCGAAGCCATCGGGCTCGTTGGTTTCAAAGCCGATGTCGGTCTCGCGAATCCAGCCGCCGCCCTCGATGATGGCGAGCGGCGCATCCTTCGCGGGAACCTGTTTGACGCATACGCCGATTTTCAAAATGCCCTCCCTGCGCGTCCCTCAGCGGCTAAAGCCGCATGGATCTTGCGGCCGTTGCGGCACGGCTCGAGCCGTGCCCTGACGCAAAATCGAGGTTACCGCTATGCTCGTTCCCAGCGCTTGAACAGCAACGACGCGTTGGTGCCGCCGAAGCCGAATGAATTCGAGACCGCGTACCGCACGTCCGCCTTGCGCGCCTGGTTGGGAATGTAGTCCAGGTCGCAGGCCGGATCGGGATTCTCGTAGTTGATGGTCGGCGGCAGAATCTGGTCGCGCAGCGCCAGAACGCTGATGCCGGCCTCAAGTCCTCCGGCGCCGCCCAGCAAATGGCCGGTCATGGACTTCGTCGAGCTGACCGGCACTTTCTTGGCGTGGTCGCCGAAGACGCGCTTGAGCGCGCTGGTCTCGATGGCGTCGCCGATGGGGGTCGAAGTGCCGTGCGCGTTGACGTAGCCGACTTCCTGGGGAGTGATCTGGGCGTCCCGGATGGACGCCATGGTCACGCGGTAGCCGCCATCGCCGCCTTCGGCGGGCTGGGTGATGTGGTGTGCGTCGCCGGACATTCCGTAGCCGACGATTTCGGCCACGATGTTGGCGCCGCGCCCCTCGGCAAATTCCAGGGATTCCAGAATCAGCACGCCGGCGCCCTCGCCGACGACAAAGCCGTCGCGCTGCCCGTCGAACGGGCGGCTGGCGCGCTCGGGCTCGTCATTGCGCGTGGAAAGCGCGCGCATGGCGGCAAAGCCGCCAATGCCCATCGGCGTGACCGCCGCTTCCGCCCCGCCCGCGATCATCACCTCGGCGGCGCCCCGCTGGATGATCTTGAACGCATCGCCCACCGCGTGCGCCGAAGCCGAGCAGGCGGTGGCCGTGGCCGAGTTGGGACCCTTGGCGCCGTAACGGATCGAGACGTGGCCCGACGCCAGATTCACGATGGCCGCGGGAATGAAGAAGGGGGAAATCTTGCCGGGACCGCCCTGCAGATATTTCGAGTGCTCCCGCTCGATCACGTCGAAGCCGCCGATGCCCGACCCGATATAGACGCCCGCGGCGTTCGCGAATTCGGGGGTGATGGTCAGGCCGGCCATGCGCATGGCGAAATCCGAAGCGGCCAGCGCGACCTGAATGAACCGGCCCATCTTCTTCAGTTCTTTTTTGTCGACCCAGTTCAGCGGATCGAAGCCGCGCACTTCGCCCGCGATGCGGCAATCGAAGCCCGTCGCGTCAAAATGCGTGACCGGCCCGATTCCGCTCTTGCCGGCCAGCAGATTGCGCCAGACCTCGTCGGTCCCGATGCCACATCCGCAGACCAGCCCAACACCCGTCACCACGACTCGGCGGCTCAAAGGAAGAATCTCTCCTGTTCAGTACGGGGACCGCCGGTGGACTACTTGCTGCCCTTGGCGTGCTTGTCGATGTACTCGGTGGCGTCCTTCACCGTGGTGATCTTCTCGGCGTCCTCATCGGGAATCTCGATGCCGAACGCTTCCTCGAAGGCCATCACCAGCTCGACGGTGTCGAGCGAGTCGGCCCCCAGGTCGTCCACAAACGAAGCGCTGGGCGTCACTTCCCCTTCATCCACACCGAGCTGCTCGACGATAATCTGCTTTACGCGTTCTTCGACGCTGGCCATTCTGATTATTCCTCCGCTTTCGGCGATCTGAGACCCTCGGGGCAGCGCGCCCGGCAGAATGCGCGCCCCGTATTTATCCTGCCCATTCTATGCGTCCCGCACGGCAGGGTCAACCTTCCCGCGACATCCGCGCGGTGCCCACCATATCAGCAAACCCGTCCCCATTGCCAGATTCGACCGCCGGCCCGTCGCGTCCCGCGGTGTACCGGCAAAACGGAACAGCCCCTAGCCCATGTGCAAGCCGCCGTTCACGTCGAGGACCTGCCCGGTGATGTACGCGGCCTCGTCGCTGGCCAGAAAGAGGATGGCCATGGCGACGTCGCGGTCCTGCCCGAACCGCCCCAGCGGAATCAGCGACTTCATCTTGTCCTTGAGTTCCTGCGGCAGCACGCCGGTCATCGGCGTTTCGATGAAGCCGGGCGCGACGGCGTTGACGGTGATGCTCCGCGAGGCCACTTCGACGGCCATCGCGCGTGTCAGGCCAATCAGTCCGGCCTTCGACGCGACGTAGTTGGCCTGCCCGGCGTTCCCGGACTCGGCCACCACGGAGCTGAGGTTGATGATGCGCCCCGACCGCTGCTTGAGCATGGGGCCCAGCGCCTGCTGGATGCACAGATGCGCCCCGGTCAGATTGGTGCGCAGCACGGCGTCCCAATCCTCGAGCTTCATCCGCAGCGCCAGGGTGTCCCGCGTGATGGCGGCGTTGTTCACCAGAATATCCAGGCGGCCGAACTTCGCCAGCACCTGCTGGAAACCGGCCTTCACCTGCGCGGCGTCGGCCACGTCCATCGGCACGGCCAGGGCTTCGCCGCCCGCGTGCTCGATTTCGGCCACCAGCGCGGCGAGCTTATCGGTGCTGCGCGCCGCCGCGGCCACTTTGGCGCCTGCCGAGGTGAACGCCAGCGCCGTGGCGCGCCCGATTCCCTGCGACGCGCCGGTGATGAGTGCGACTTTATCTTTGAGAGAGAACATGGGCATTGAAACTATCGCAGGACGCGCACGCGCGCAAGCAGGAACACCATTTGCGGCGGCCGAAGCGGAGGACGCTCAGGACTCGGCGGCTTCCGAGCGCGCCTGGGCGATCTTGTCGAGCGTGGCTTGCAGGCTGGCGGCATCCTCGACGTTGAAGCAGCGCACCGAACGGTCGATCTGCCGCAGCAGGCCCGAAAGCACCTTCCCCGGCCCCACTTCGACAAAAATCTTCACGCCGCTATCCACCATCTCGCGGATGGAGTCGAGCCAGCGGACCGGCCGCGTCACCTGGCGGATCAGCGCTTCGCGCGCTTCATCCCCTGTCTCGATGGCTTCGGCGTCGACATTGGTGATCAGCGGGAAGCGCAGAGCGCTGAACTTCGCGGCGCGCAAGTCCGGCTCCAGCCGCTGCTGGGCCGGCAGCATCAGGGCGCAGTGGAAGGGCGCCGAAACCGGCAGCATCACGGCGCGCTTGGCCCCGGCTTGCGTGGCGATTTCGATCGCGCGTTTGACGGCCGCGGCGCCGCCCGAGATCACGGTCTGCTCCGGCGAATTCATGTTGGCCGGGGAGACCACGTCAACTTCGGCGGCCTTCTTGCAGATTTCGGCGACGTCGGCCGGCGAAAGCCCCAGAATCGCCGCCATGGCACCTTCTCCGGCGGGCACCGCCTCCTGCATGTAGCGGCCGCGCTGGCGGACCAGCTTCACGGCCTCGGAAAATTCCAGCGCGCCCGCCGCGACCAGGGCCGAGTATTCGCCCAGGCTGTGCCCGGCGGTGAAATCGGGCGTCACGCCGCGCGTTTCCAGCGCGCGATAGGCGGCTACGGATACGGTGAGGATGGCCGGCTGCGTGTTTTCGGTCAACTTGAGCGCTTCCTCGCCGCCCTCGAAGCAGAGTTGGGAGACCGCGAAGCCCAGCGCGGCGTCGGCCTGCTCGAACACGGCCCGCGATTCCGGGAAGCTCTCGGCAAGATTCCGTCCCATGCCCGAATACTGCGATGCCTGGCCCGGAAACAGAAATGCAAGCTTGCTCATGGTGGGTGCGATTCCCGTCCGGCTCAGCCGCGCGCGGAAACTGCGGCGGCCGCGGAAAGCTCCTGTTCGATGGTCTCGTTGACGCGCGCGCGGCAGAGTTCGGCCGCCACGCGGATGGCGTTCTTGACGGCGTTGGGATTGGAGCGGCCGTGGCCGATCACAGTGATGCCGCGGACGCCCAGCAGCGGCGCGCCGCCGTATTCGGAATAGTCGGTGCGCTTGCGAAACTCGCTGAAGGCGCGCCGGGACAGGGCGTAGCCGAGCTGCGAGGCGAGGCTGCTCTTGATCGCTTTCTTGAGCATGCCGCCCAGGTGCTCGACCACCCCTTCGCTGATCTTCAGGGCGATATTGCCGATGAAGCCGTCGCAGACGATCACATCCACGTTCCCGCGAAAGACGTCGCGGCCCTCGACGTTGCCCGTGAAATTCAGCGGCAAATGCTTCAGCCGGTTGAATACCTCCCGAGTAACCTCGTTGCCCTTCATTTCTTCCTCGCCGATCGAAAGCAGGGCCACGCGCGGCCGTTTGACGCCCCAAATGGCGCGGTAGTAGATCTCACCCATCACCGCGAATTGCTCGATCTGCGCGGCCTTGGAATCCACATTGGCGCCCACGTCGAGAATCACCGAAACTTTTTCCTTCATGTTGGGAAACGCCGCAGCCAGCGCCGGGCGATCCACCGAAGGCAGCGTGCCTAGCACGAAGCGCGCCACGGTCATGGCCGCCCCCGTGTTGCCGGCGGTCACCAGCGCCTCCGCCTTGCCGTCGCGCACCAGCCGCGCGGCCACGTGCAGGGAACTCTCTTTTTTGCGCCGGAAGGCCTGCGAGGGCGAATCGGTCATGGTAATGACTTCGGTGGCGTTCACCACCTCGATGGGCAGGCCGCGGTGCTTGTGGCGATCCAGCTCCTGCCGGACCACGTCTTCGATACCTACGAGTAGGATGCGCACACCGAGTTCGCGGGCGGCCAGAATCGCGCCTTCGACTTCCGCGCGAGGCGCATGGTCACCCCCCATGGCATCCAGGGCAATGATGGTCATATCAGCACCGACTTTGAAAGGGCAGGCGAGGAAAACTTAGGCCGTCTTGGCGGCCGTGTCAATCACTTCGCGGCCCTTGTAGTAGCCGCACTTGCGGCAGGCCCGGTGGGGCAGCTTCTTCTCGTGGCAGTTCGGGCAATCGGCCAGAGACAGCGTATGGAGATGGTCGTGAGCGCGGCGAGTGGATGTGCGCTTTTTGGAATGACGTCGCTTTGGATTGGGCATGCAAGCTCCTCGTGGCAGGCCACGACTTCCGGCGGCCTGAACTGAAACATCTAGTGTAGCGTCTTATTGCTTTTTGAACCAGTCCTGCTTCAAGCGAGCCAGCGGGGCCAGACGCGTGTCGCTGCCGCTCTTCTCGCAGCGGCAATCCTCGCTATTGAGGTTGGCGCCGCAGTGAGGGCAAAGCCCGCGGCAGTCGCTCGAGCAGATCGCCTTCATCGGCAGGGCCAGATTGACTTGCTCGGCCAGGACGTCGGCCAGAAACAGGCCGTCCCCCTCGAAGAAGGCGATCTGCGTATCGTCGAGGTTCAGGCGGGCCTCTTCATCCTCCTGCGACAGCGAGGTGGCCGGGCGGTAGTACAGATCGAAGTCGCGGCTGATCTCCTCGACCACGGTGTCCAGGCACCGCGCGCAGGTCATTTCCACCCGCGTGTGGAGGTTCCCGTAGATGCGGATCTGATTGTCCAAAAGCTCCGCCGTGGCGCGCACTTCCAAGGGTTCCACCTGGCGAAACTCGCTGGAATGGAAATCCAGCGTTCCGGGCGCGTAACTCTTCCGGATGCGAGCCTTTTGCAGGGCGAGTTCGGTGACGTCGAGAAACATTGCGTTCGCTTTCCCCTGCTGTGACGGGGCGGAATTCATTATATGACCCACTTCCGCCATGTCAAGGAACCCCCCGGGCCAAAGTGTTGCAGTCGGCATCAACAAAGCCACGAGGCTCGCCCGTCATGGCGGGGGGCCGGCCGAAGCACCCAGCAGTTCCCGGCACTGGCGCAGCAGGAACTGATCGGTCATGCCGGCCATGTAGTCGCAGACCACGCGGTGGGGCGGCTCGCTGGCCGCCAGTTCGGCGTAGTACTTCGGCAGGCGGTCCGGGTGCTCGAGGAAGAAACGGAACAGCGCATCGAGCGCCGCGATGGAGCGGTCGCGTTCTTCGGCAATGACGGCGTGCGAATACAGCCGCGCGTTCAAGAACCGCTTGAGCGACAGATTGTCGGCCGCCGCCTCGGGCGAAAAGCCCGCCAGGCGGTCGCGATGGCGGCGCACGTCTAGGACGGTTTGCGCGCCGCTAGCCTCCACGCGCCGGCGCGTGGTCTCGATCAGGTCTGTGGCCAGCCGGTCCAGGACGTGCTTGAGCGCCTCGTTGAACTTGAGCTTGCGCAAGGCCTCCGGGTAACGCCGGTCCACTTCGGCGTAGGCCGCGTCGAACACCGCCACTTCGGCGCGGAGCTGCTCGAAATCCAGGATATGGGCCTCGAATCCGTCGTCGAGGTCGGCCGTGTTGTAGGCAATCTCATCCACCAGATCGATCAGCTGCGCTTCCAGCGGCGGCCGCTCGCCCAGCAGATATTCGGCCAGCGCGGGATATTCGGCCGGCGCATAGTCCCGCGAATGCTTGATGATCCCCTCGCGCACCTCGAAGGTGAGATTCAGTCCCGGGAAGCCCGGATAGCGATGCTCGAACTGTTCGACGATCCGCAGGGCGTGGAGATTGTGATCGAAGCGCTCGCCATAGGCCCGCATGCTCGCGTCCAGGCGCCGCTCTCCGGCGTGGCCGAATGGCGGGTGCCCGATGTCGTGCACCAGCGCCAGCGCCTCGGCCAGATCCGTATTCAGTCCGAGAGCGCCGGCCACGGTGCGCGCGATCTGCGCGACTTCCAGCGTGTGCGTCAGCCGGTTGCGAAAATGGTCGGAAAAGCGCGAGGTAAAAACCTGCGTCTTGGCTTCCAGCCGGCGGAAGGCGCGGGAATGAATGACGCGGTCGCGGTCGCGCGCGTAATCGTTACGGTAGGGATGCGGCGGTTCAGGATAGCGCCGGCCGCGCGTGCGACGCACATCCATGGCGCAGGAGGCCAGCGAAACGGGCGTCATGCGCGCAGCTCACGACTTGCCGGGCAGCAGCGCGAGTGCCTGTTCGGCCTGTTCGGCGCTGGGGGTATCGGGGTATTCCGACTCCACCTGCCCGTACAGCTTGGCCGCCTCGGCGGGATTCTTCTCGCTGAAGTGCTGCGCCAGCGCCAGCAGCACGATCGGTTTGGGCACCAGCGCGGTGGGCTTGGCAATCAGTTGCTGGTAGAGCCGGACGGCCTCGTCCCCCTGGCCCAGGCGCTCGTCGACCTGCGCGAGCTTGAATTGCGCCAGGGCCGCCACTTCCTCGTCCTTGCTGCCGACCAAGCCCTGGAGCCACTTCTTGGCGTCATCGTTCTTGTCCAGTTCCTCGACGCTCAGCGCGGCGTAATAGCGCGCCAGCTCTCCGGGGCGCGTGCGCGGATATTTCGCGGCGACTTCGGCAAACTTCCGCTCGGCTTCGGCGAATTTCTTGATGGCATCACTGTAGGTGACTTCGCCCGGCGCCGTCGGCGCGCCCACCGGCGTCTGAAAAATTTTCATCGCGCTGTCGAAGGCCGCCGAAGCCTTCGCCGTCTGCCGCTGGATATACGCCCCCCACCCGAAAAAGCCCAGAGCCACGACCACGGCCACGACCCCGAGGTACAGCAAGAGCTGCTGATGCGACAGGACGGCCTCGGCGCCCTGCGCCAGCGTCTGGCGCACCTCGTCCGTTTTCAGTTCCTTGCGGGAAATATGCTGCGTCAAGAATCCACCTCGGGGAAAGATAACCCTATCATCATGATGCTACCACAAAGAGCCCGCAGGAGCGCAGCGCGGACACACGTGCAATGCGGGCCCCGGGCCTGCGCCCCATACTGCAACGGTGAAGAAAAGGCCCCTTCCCGAAACCGCGGAATGGGCCCCCCTGCCGCGCGCTAGACCTTGGTGACGCCTTCCGCCTGATAGCCTTTGGGTCCCTGGCGGACCTCAAATTCCACCAGCTGGCCTTCGTTCAGCGCCTTGTAGCCATCCATCTGGATGGCCGAGAAGTGAACGAAAACGTCTTCGCCCGACTGCCGTTGAATGAAACCATACCCCTTCGACGCATTGAACCACTTCACCACACCCTGTTCTCGAGCCAATGGTTCTACTCCTCCGCGAGTGAGATCCCGATTCAGGTGGATGTAACGCCGGCCGGTAGCGCACCGCGCCCCGTTTGACGCGGGGCTCGCACTTCCCCACAGGATTACAACACCGCCTCAGCGGCGAAATTGTTATCACAAACCCATATTCGGTGTCCAGAGCATGAGACGGTAAACACGAGGCAAGAGCCAGCGGGCGGTTTCACGTGGAACAAGCAGGAGAGCCTCGCGATTTGCGGAAGGCGGGCTCTAACCCTAACTCTGTGTTTTCGTTAGGAATTCCAACCCCGGAAGAGAAGCGCCGCCCCTTTGGCCCGCTGGCGGACGGCCTGGAATGCGGCATCGGCATCCTCGACCAACTGCTCCACGGCCACCGCCGTCAATTGGCCGTCGTGCTTGAGCATCCGGCCGTCAACCATCACGGTGTCCACATTGGCCGCTTCCGCGGCCTCAACCAGAAGATTGGCGGGGTCCGTGCAGACGCCCATGTTGACGTGCCCGGTCGATACCAGAATCAGGTCGGCGCGCTTTCCCGGCACCAGCGATCCCACGTGGCCATCAATTCCCAGTGACCGCGCACCTTCGATCGTTCCCAATTCCAGCGCCCGCCGGGCGGACATCTGAAATTCATTGTGATGCTTGGCGTTCTCGATGTTCCGCACCAGTTTCAGGGCCCCGAAGAAATTCGCGTTGCCGGCGAGCACCGTGGTATCCACTGAGACTCCCACGGTCACGCCCGCGCCGAGAAATTCGCCGGTCTTCGGGAAGCCGTAGCCGATGCGCAATTCCGAACCGGGCGACACGCTCACCGGCGAGCCCGCCGCGGCCACCATCTGAATTTCCGCCGCGGATGCCGAAACGGCGTGCAGAATCTGCACATCCTTCCCGAGAAAATGCTCCCGGGCATGCGCCTCGATTTGCCCGGTAGCCGATTCCGGGCCGCCCATGTGCACCGAAATGGGCAGGGCCAGCCGACGGGCCGTCTCGAACTCCCGCCGCGTGATTTCCAGAGGCATGGGCGTGAAGCGAAACATTCCTCGCCAGCCGAGTCCCAGCGAGATGAGTCCCCCGTTGGAATAGTTCGCCCAGTGGCGGTGAAACCCTTCCAGATCGCCCAAGTCAATGCTCTCGGTGTTGGGCTGGCCCTGAGCCCAGCCGTAGGACCACCGGGCACGCAGGCCGGATTCCTGCAGGGCGCGCAGGCTGGCTTCGGCGTGCTGGTGGCTGCGCACGTTGTGGCAATAGTCATGCACGGTGGTGATGCCGGAGTGCAATGCTTCCGCGGCCGCCAGGCGTGTTCCGTGGTACATGTCGGCAGGGGTCATGGCCCGGCCGAACTCCTCGGTAATGGGGAAATAGCCGTGCGCGGGCGTGTCTCCGGCAAAACTGCGCAGCAGCGTGTTCCACATGTGCCAATGCGTCTCCACCAGGCCCGGCAGCGCCATCGTTCCAGTGGCGTCGAGAACCGTGGCGCGCGGCGCGCGAATTTTCCTCCCGATGGCGACAATCTGGCCGTCTTTCACGTGAACATCGCCGCTCGGAATGTCGCCCAGAACCGGGTCCATGGTCAGGACGAACGCGTTGCGTACCAGGAACTCCCCGCGGGAAGGCATTTGTCTCACCGAACGATTCCGCTGTGGTCGCCCAGGGGCCCCGGCCGCTGCAACGCGTTTTCGGGGTTGGGGCGTGCGAGTCCTCTTCGGCATGGTCGCTTCTCCGTTTGCTCGGGGACGCTATTGTACGCCACAGGGGCCCCGGCCGGATGGCGGCGCACGAAGGTTGGCTTCGGCCAGGAGGTGTTGGGATATTTCAGCGGAAACTGCGGAGGGCGGCGGCCTCGTCGGCCTGCAGGTCGAACACACTGAGATGCGGCGGAATCTGCAGCAGGTCACTGACTCGCCGGGTGAGATTGGCTGTGGCTACTCGTTCCGCGCGCGCCCGTTGCCCCCGGCGCGGCGCGGGAGATTTTTCGACATCACCAATTCCGCTCCGCCGCCCGCCCTGCGCCGCACCGTCAGATCGTCCAGGAACGCGCGCATCAGAAACAGCCCCCGGCCCGACGTCCGCATCAGATTTTCCTCGGCCAGCGGGTCGGGCACTTCACCCAGCTCGAAGCCCGCGCCCTCGTCGGCCACGTGGACAATCATGCGTTCCGGCTCAAACTCAATTTCCAGGTGAATCTTCTTGTGCGGGTCCTGCCGGTTGCCGTAGTTGTAGGCGTTGACAACGCCTTCGCGCACCGCGATGCCCAGCTTGTGCACTTCCTCGTCATCAAAGCCCGCCGTCTTGGCGACGCGCGTGACAATGCTTTCGGCGAGGTCCACGCTTTCCAGCGCTGTGGCCAGCGTCACTTCCAGACGTTGCGTTGCCGTCGCCATCTCCGGTGGAGGAGCCCCTGGGAATGATTTCGCCCGTAATGGGGTACCATAGCCCCGGCCTCAACGTCAATATTTGTCTGCTCTCTCCCGATGTCCACGGCGCGCATTCCGCGAGCGAAATGGGCTGGCAGAAGCATTCCAGGCGGCTCCGGCTGTCCACCCCTACATCCCCTGCGGCCTTCCACGAAGCGTCTTCCGGCGGCTCACGACCAGTAGGTGCGATCCAGCGTGCGGTACTGGATGGCCTCGCTCAGGTGCTTCGGCGCGATCGCGGCGGCGTCTTCCAGATCGGCAATGGTGCGGGAAACCTTGAGGATGCGGTCGTGGGCGCGGGCGGAAAGCCCCAGGCGCTGGATGGCGGTCTCCAACAGCTTTTCACCCTCGGGAGAAATGGCGCACTCCTTGCGGAGCAGCTTGGGGGGCATCTGGGCGTTGGCGTAGAGGTTCTTTTCCCCTCGGTAGCGGGCGAGTTGGATCTGGCGGGCGCGCAGCACACGCGCGCGCACGCTCGCCGAGCTTTCCACTTCGCCCTCGCCGCGCAACTCCTTGTACTTCACCGCCGGCACTTCGATGTGGATGTCGATGCGGTCCAGTAGCGGCCCGGAAATCTTCGAGACGTAGCGCTGGATCTGCGTGGGCGAGCAGTGGCATTCGCGCGTGGGGTCGCCGAAAAAGCCGCAGGGACACGGATTCATAGCCGCCGCCAGCATGAACCGCGAAGGAAAACTGACCGAGAGCGCCGCGCGGGCGATGGTCACGCACCCGTCTTCGAGCGGCTGGCGCATCACCTCGAGCACGTTGCGCTGGAATTCCGGGAGCTCGTCGAGGAAGAGCACGCCGTTGTGCCCCAGCGAGACTTCCCCCGGACGGGGAATGGCGCCCCCGCCGATCAGCCCGGCGTCGCTGATGGTGTGGTGCGGAGACCGGAACGGCCGCGTGCCGATCAGCCCGCGCGCGTGGTCGAGCAGCCCCGCCACGCTGTGAATGCGCGTCGTCTCGATGGCCTCCGCGAGCGACATCGGCGGCAGGATCGTCGGAATCCGCTTGGCCAGCATGGTCTTGCCCGCGCCCGGCGGACCGATGAGCAGGATGTTGTGGCTGCCCGCGCAGGCCACTTCGAGAGCGCGCTTGGCGGACATCTGCCCGCGCACGTCGCGCAAGTCCACCGCGTACTGGCTGGCCTCGGCCAGCATCTCGGAGGCGTCCACTGTCACCGGCCGGAACGATTCCGGCGCATTGATCAGGTCGGCGGCCTGCGGCAGCGATTTCACCGCGAACACCTGAATCCCCTCGACCACCGCGGCCTCCCGCGCGTTGGCTTCCGGCACGACCACGTTGCGGATGCCGCGCTCCCGCGCCGCCAGCGCCGCCGAAAGCGCCCCGCGCACCGGCCGCACGCCTCCATCGAGCGACAGCTCGCCCAGAAACACGTAGGCGCCCAGAATCTTACCGAAGAACGTCCCCTGGCATCCCAGAACCCCCAGGGCCATCGGCAGATCAAACGCGGAGCCTTCCTTGCGGATGTCGGCGGGCGCGAGATTGACGGTCACCGCCTGCTGCGAGGGAAAATCAAATCCGCAGTTGCGCAGCGCCGACTTGATGCGCTCGCGGCTCTCCTTGACGGCCAGGTCCGGCAGGCCCACCACGTTGAAGCTGCCCTGAAAACTCGGGCTGACGTCCACCTCGACTTCGACGAGGTAGGCGTCGATCCCGAACACCGCGGCGCTGTAGGTTTTGAAGAGCATTTTGGCAAACGCTCCCGCCCCGAGTCGCCGAGCGTAACTCAAAACGCCACTTCACGCTAGCGATACTCCAGATGGACGCCCGCATCGCCCCTTGTGGTATCCTCTTGCTCCATATACGGAAGGAGCGAGGCTCCCCTTGAAACACCGCGTTACGCAGCCATCCGCCTGGATCCTGCTGTGCGCCTGCATCTTTCTCTGCGCCAAGGGCGCGCAAGCGCAAACGAGGATCCGCCCGGCGGATCTGGACAAAGCCGTGGCCTGGAATAATCGCGGGATCGATCTCTACGGTCAGGGAAAAATCGACGAAGCCATGGAGCTCTTCCGCCAGGCGCTCACTATCAATCCTTATTCCCCGGACACGCTCAGCAATCTCGGAATGGCCCTGGACGCGCGAGGCAAATACGCCGACGCCGCTTCCTGCTTCACGGACGCTCTGAAGTTCAGGCCTGCCGATGCCACCATCCTAACCAACCTCGCTCTGGCGCTCTATCACGAAAAGAAATACACCGACTCAATTGCGGCCTACAGGAAAGCGATCGCACTCAAGCCGAGTTCTGCGCCGGCCTACACCGGCATGGGCGAGGCTCTGTTCCTGGCAGGCCAGTTCGACGACGCCATTGCCGCGTATGACCAAGCCATCGCGCTCAAACCGGACGCAGCGGGGGCCTACAACGGCCGGGGCGCGGCGCTATTCAGAAAAGACCGGGTGGACGACGCCATCGCGGATTATCGCAAAACGCTGGCGCTCGCACCGCATGACGTGGACGCACTGAGCAACCTGGGCGTGGCGCTGGCTTCCAAGGAACAGTGGAATGAGGCGATCCAGGCGTACCAGCAGGCTCTGGCCATATCGCCCAACGCCCCGGACATCCGCGCCAGTTATGCCGCCGCCCTCGCGCACACGGGCCGGAAAGACGAAGCCGCCGTCGCCTATCGCCAGACCATGGCGGCTGGCCCGAACGATCCGGCCGTGTGGCTCCAACTTGGCCAGCAGCTTTATAGTGAGGGAAAGCTCGATGAGGCCGTCACCGATTTTCAGAAGAGCCTGGCGATCAAGCCCGCCCAGCCGGACGCCGAATTTGGTCTCGCACGCGCCTATCAGGATCAACATCGGCTCGCCGACGCGATTGCCGAATACCAACGGGGGATCGCGCTGGATCCGAAATCCCCCCAGGGGCTCTGTGGTTTGGCCTACGCCTATCTGAACGGCAGCCAACCCAAAGAAGCAGCCGCGAGTTTCCGCAGGGCGCTCGAAGCGCAACCCAACTTTCCCGATGCGCTGCTCGGCCTGGGCTCCGCGCTCCTGGCCACGGGTGACCTCGCGGGAGCCGAAACGGCCCTCACGAAATTGATTTCCGTCCAACCGGACAATGCCTGGGCGCGCTTCAACCTGGGGAGCGTGCTCTTCAACAAGAGGGAGTACGCCCGAGCCGCGGAAAGCCTGCGCGAAGCCATTCGCCTGGATCCGGGTTTGGCCCAGGCGCATTACAATCTCGGCATGACCCTGGCCCGCTCAAAAGATTACGACGCCGCAATGAAGGAGTTCAACGAGGCCCACCGCCTGGACCCCAGCCTGACTCCTCCCTTGGACAATCGCTAGCCGCTCCGGAGTGTGCGGCGGCGCTGCCTTCAGGCGTCGGAAAGCGATTCGCCGAAGCCGGGGCCTTCGTTCTTCTTCAGTTCTCCGGCCTCGAGGATCTTGCCGCAGTCGAGGCATTCCACATACTGCGCGTCGTCGTCGCGGGCGATCAGCCGCGTGCGCGCGTGCCGGCAAGCTGGATTGGGCATGGCACTCCCCTGTCCAAGAACCACGCCCAGTATAACATTCGCGCCCCACGCACGGCCGCGCCTCGCCTCCGAAGTTGACAAACGCGCGAATTGCAACTATCAGTCTCCTAGTGCCGTTCCAACTTGTTGCGGCGAGGCACCATGCGCGGTTCTTCAACGAACTTGCAGATGGCAGAGTTTCTCAAGTTCGCTCTATTTAGTTGGAACGGCACTAGCCGTAATCGAGGAGGCGGGCTTCTTTGACCACCGGGCAAAATTCGCGGACGCCGCTGGGCGGCGCGCTGTTGCTGTACGCCATCATCCTGCTGCTGGTGTATCTGGTCTACGTGATCTTCGCGCCATTTCTGGCGGCGCTGGCGTGGGCCGGGGTACTGGTGGTCGTGTCCTATCCTGCCTACGAGCGGCTGGCGCGGCACTGGGGCCCGTCGACGGCGGCGCTCGCGAGCACCGTGGGCGTAACGCTCATTCTGATCGCGCCGGCCCTCTTCATCGGCTTTGTGTTCGTCCACCAGGGTATGGAAGCCGCGCAGTCCCTGCAACTCCAGGTGGCCGCCGGCCACTTTGCCTGGGTCAATCGCCTTTGGACACAACTCCAGGCTCACTTCCCGGCGCTGAGCCCGGCCGAGCTGTCCGCGTCGCTGAGGAGCTACGGCCAGCAGGCCGCGCAATTCCTGGCGGGGCGGCTAGGAGCCATCGTCCGGCATACCGCGGAATTCCTGCTCGATCTCACGGTCACGATTCTGGCCATGTACTACCTGTTCCGCGACGGCCACGCGATCATCGAACGCCTGCGCCAGTTGCTGCCCTTCGAGGCGTCGCAGCGCGACCGCTTGCTGGGAGACACGCGCGAATTGATCTTCGCCGGCGTCACCTCGAGTTTCGTGGCCGGCGCCGCGCACGGCGCGCTGGGAGGCCTGGCCCTGGCGGTGGCCGGCGTTCCCGCTCCGATCTTCTGGGGCGTGATGATGGGATTTCTATCGCTTGTCCCGTTCTTCGGCTCGGCCCTGATCTGGGTTCCCGCTTCGATCGGGTTGATGCTCGAAGGGCACATCATTCGCGGAATTCTTTTCGCCGCGTTTTGCGCCATCATCGTGGGGATGGTGGATAATGTCGTGCGGCCGTGGTTCATCAGCGGGCGTTCCCAAATGAACGGGCTGCTGGTGTTCATCGGCCTGCTGGGCGGGCTGAGCGTCTTTGGGCTGCTGGGCGTGGTCCTGGGGCCGATCATCGTAGCGATGGCGGCCTCGCTGCTGGATTTGTATAAGCCCCCGCCGTCCCCCGGAAACACCTCGCCCCCGGCGGGTGGGAAGAATGCGGGAGCCGTGCTAGAGTAGCGGCCCGCGCTACATCAGGAAAGGAACAATGGCCAGGAACTCCAAACCGCAGCACGCGGGCCTCCCGCCGGAAAAACTCCGGTGGAGCTGCGATCCCGCGCTGGTGCCCTTCGCCACCACGGCCGAGGCCGAGCCGGTCTCGGGCGACCTGGGGCAGGAGCGCGCCATGCGCGCGCTGCGCATGGGCGTGGAGATGACCGCCTCGGGCTACAACCTGTTCGTCTGCGGCCTTTCCGGCACCAGCCGCGGCGGCATGATCGTGCGCATGATCGAGGACCTGCATCCGCGGACCGAGCCCGCGCCGGATCGCTGCTACGTCAACAATTTCAAGAATACCGACCGGCCGCGCCTGCTCACGCTCCCGCGCGGCATGGCCAACGCCTTCAAAAAAGAAGTCGATTCGGGCATCGACTTTCTGCGCCGCCGCATTCCCCAGGTTTTCGAAGGCGATCCCTTCCAGCGCCAGAAGACGCGCATCGTCGAGCGCTTCACGGCGCGCGAAAAAGAACTGATGGACGATTTCACCCGGCGCATCGCCCGCGAACAGTTCGCGCTCGGCCGCATGCAGGTGGGCGCCGTGGCCCTGCCCGAAATTTTTCCCGTGCTCGAGGGCCAGATGGTGCCCATCGAGGAAGTCCCCAAAATGGTCCAGGAGGGAAAGCTGGAAACCGGCGCCGCCGAGGAGATCGAGCGGAAGTACGACCAGTTCCGGCAGGAATTCACGGTCGTCTACCGCCGCACGCTGGCGCTGTCGCGCGAGCTGGCCAGCGAGATGAGCTATCTCGAGCAGGAAGCGGCGTCCGTGCTGGTGGATGGCGTGATCGAGGAGCTCAAGGAAAAATATCCCGGCGCGGAGATTCCCGAATATCTCGAGGAAGTGCGCCACCACATCCTCGACAACCTCGACGCCTTCAAGGAGCGCGAGGGCGAGGAAGAGCAGCCCCCTCCCGAGATCGGCGGACCCCGCCTGGAGCGCCCCGACCGCGATCCGTTCCGCGTCTACGGCGTCAACGTCATCCTGGCCCACGGCGAAAACGACAAGTGCCCGGTGATCTTCGAGACCATCCCCAGCTACACCAATCTGTTCGGCACGGTGCACCGCAGCTACGACACGCGCGGCGGCTGGAACTCCGATTTCATGGACCTGCGCGGCGGCTCGCTATTGCGCGCCGACGGCGGATTCCTGGTGATGTACGGCCTGGACACGCTCACCGAAAGCGGCGTGTGGCGCACCCTGAAGCGCACCCTCAACCACGGCAAACTGGAAATCCAGCCCATCGACATGTTTTTCCCGTTCAGCACCTCGCCGCTCAAGCCCGAGCCGATCGACATCCACGTGAAGATCATCCTGATCGGCGACCGCGATATGTACGAGCTGCTCTACAACTATGAGGACGACTTCAAGAAGGTTTTCAAGGTGCGCGTAGAGTTCGACGAGGAGATGAGCTGGAGCAAGGACGTTCTGCGCCAGTACGGCGGTCGCCTCCGCAAACTGGTCGACGACGAAAAGCTTCTGCATTTCGACCGCTCCGCCGTCGCCGCCGTGCTGGAACACGGCGTCCGCCTGGCCGGGCGGCGCGGCAAAATCACCGCTCGCTTTTTCAGCCTGGCCGATCTGGCGCGCGAGGCTTCCTACGCCGCGCGGCTCGCCGGGGATAGCCTGGTCACCTCGGCGCACGTGCGGGGCGCCCTGGACGCCAAGATCGAGCGGCACAACCTGGTGGAAACAAAAATCCGCGATATGATCGAGCAGAATATTATTTTCATCGACACGTCGGGCGGGCGCACCGGCCAGGTGAACGGCCTGAGCGTCGCGGAAATCGGCGGCTACGCCTTCGGCAAGCCCGTGCGCATCACCGCGTCCACGGCGTTGGGCAAAGTCGGGATCATCAACGTCGAACGCGAATCCAACCTCAGCGGCCGGTTCCACGACAAGGGCGTGCAGATCATTTCCGGCTATCTTCGCCGCACCTTCGCGCAGGATAAGCCGCTGTCGCTTTCCGCCAGCCTCTGCTTCGAGCAATCCTATTCCGGCGTGGACGGCGATAGCGCCAGCTCCACCGAAATCTACGCCCTGCTCTCCGCGCTCGCCGATCTTCCCATCCGCCAGGACCTAGCCGTCACCGGCTCGGTCAATCAGCAGGGAGACATCCAGCCCATCGGCGGCGTGAACGAGAAAATCGAGGGCTTCTACGACGTCTGCAAGATCAAGGGGCTCACGGGAACGCAGGGCGTGCTCATCCCCGCCGAAAACACCGAGGACCTCATGCTGCACGACGAAGTGATCGAGGCCGTCGCCCAGGGCCGCTTCCACATCTATCCCGTCGCCACGATCGAGCAGGGCATCGAGATTCTCACCGGCGTGCGCGCGGGCCGGCGCAATCCTTCACCCAAGTTCGAGCCGGGCAGCGTCTTCGGCCGCGTGGACGCCCGCCTGCGCCAGATGGCCTCCACGCTCCACCGCTTCGACTAACGCCGCACAGCCATCGCCCCGGTAACTTCACGGGCACTTCCCGGCGGATCACCATTTCCGAAAACGCGATCACGCTCCGCGCGTCATTCTGAGCCCATCCGGCGAGGATGGGCGAAGAATCTCAGCGTCGCTTTCATGTACAGCGAGTCTTCTTTGCTCCTTCGCGCGGCAAGTCACGTTTCCTGTTGCGACGCGCCGGAAACCGTCAGAGAAGCCGGCGCAGCTTTAGCGTCACCGTGATGGTCTGGCCGTTGCGTTCCAGCAGAAGCTTGTGCGCGTGGCCGGGCTCGCGGAACAAGGCGCGCAACTCGGCCAGCGAAAGATCGGCGGCGGGCTCGTCGTCAACGCCGGCGATGACGTCGCCCGGATGAACGCCGGCGTCGGCGCCCGGCCCGCCCGGCCACACCGACGCGACGTCCAACCGCTTCCATCCCGGCCCCCCGGCGACCACGTAGATTCCGCTCATATCTCCGCGATCGTCTTCGCGGATGTTGCTGTTGGCATCGAAAATGATCCGCTGGTGCGGAAAATCAAAGATCACCGTGAAACGCCGCAGGATCCCCACGCCGATTTCTCCGGCGATCCGCGCGTCGCTTTCCGCGGGCTCGCTGCCCTGCGAAAACTCCGCGATCGGCGCGTCCACCACGTGCGGGCCAATCTCGAAAACCTTCAGCCGCCCCAGCACGGTGTCTCCCTCGCCTTCGATCCGCTGTTCCGCCGCGGACATTTTCTTGGAATGGGCGGCGTGCAGGTTGTGCGCCTTGGCGTAGCGGCTGGAAATCGAAAGCGAGGCATCCAGCGCCGTGTTCACCACGAATCCGGCTTCCACGAGTTTGCCGGCTCCCAGGCTGAACTTCGCGGGCACCACCGGCCGGCCGCCTGAAAACGTGAGGGGAACGCTCTGGCCACTGCCGGCATACTGGTAATCGGCCGGATCGTACAGCCGGACCGTTTTCCTGGCGTAGTCCACCTCCACCACCACGTTGGCGAAAAAGTCCTGACCGAGCGTGCCTTCATACGCCCGGCCCACCTGTGCGGCGAAATTCTTCTTGGCGATGGCGGGCAGCGCGGGCAGCTGCACCTGGACGCCCTCCAGTTCCAGCGCCACCGGGGAGTTGCCCGGCAGGCCCAGCTCCGCCGCGCGATCCGGGTCCACGGACGAAACCGCCGCGGTCGAATCGAGCTGGTACAGAGACGGCTGGCTTTGATTCACGCGCACCGGAAGGAACACCAAACTGCCAAGGAATTGCGCGGGAATCTCCGCTGCGTTGCCGCCGAAGGCGAAGCGCGCATAGGAAGCCGGAGGCGGCGGAGGCACGTGGACTTGCGCGCGGGGCGCCGGGCGCGCCGCTGCTGCGAGCGCCAGCGCCAGCACTACCAGCCCCGCCGCCTGCAACGCCGTCCGCCAGCCATTGAGCCACGCTGCCCGCGGCTTTCGCCATCTCTTCCTCATCTTCCTCACTGCATTCAGGCTCCCCGTTGGCACCGCGCACCTCCGATCACCAAGCTGGCATGACCCGAAACCGTTTGCAAGCGCGATGTTCGCGCCAGGATTCTGCCACCCACTCGCGCCGCGCGACAACCTCCGCTTGGCGTCAGGGCACGGGTTCAGCGCGCCGTTTGCGTCCTGGACACCAGACGGGACCGTGCCGCTCCGCTTGGCGCGAACGTGGTTGGTGCTCGCGGCAGCTCAACGCCATGTTGCATGAATCACACCAATCGGTGATTCAGGTCACAGCACTCCTGAATGATCTGTCGTATTCACTCAAGGAGTGCCCCAGATGCTCGGCAAGGGCTGGTCGCACCTCCGTCGGCTCCCATGCCCCGGCACGGTCGAACGCGGCACGAGCCGGCAAACTGTGCCAACTGGCGGCGGTGAAACGCCGGAGGCCGACAAGAAAGCTGCCGAGGCTGAGGAACGAGCCCACGCCCGCTGCGCGGGCGAATACGAACGTGCCACGAGATTTGTCGCTGGTCAGTCGCAAAGGAAACCTGCCATGGGGCGTGCTAACGCAAAGTCCGTCCCGTGCTCGCCGGGAAGGAGAAATCTTACTCATGCGTAGAGCCCTCGCACTTCTGCTCACCCTTTGCCTCGCGAACCTTCCACTGCTGGAAGCGTCTGCGGCCCCCTTCGGCGCACAGCCCTCCCCGCAAGCCGAAGACTACGCTTACGAGCTATTTTCCCCCGAACAACTCGACAATCTCCTCGCGCCCATCGCGCTCTATCCCGATCCACTTCTTTCTCAGGTCCTCGTGGCCGCCACTTTCGTGGATGACGTCGATGAAGCCGCTCGCTGGGTTCGTGCCTACGGCACGAACGGCGTCGACGATCAGACTTGGGATGTCAGCGTCAAGGCCGTCGCCCACTATCCCACGGTGATCGCGATGATGGCCGACAAGATCGACTGGACCACTTCCCTGGGTCAGGCCTACGTCAATCAATCCACCGACGTGATGATGTCGGTCCAGCGCCTGCGCCACATGGCGCGCAACGTGGGCAATCTCGTCACCACGCCGCAGCAACAGGTGCTCATCGAGGATGATTACATCAGCATCGTTCCCTATGGGCCCGAGTACATCTACGTGCCGGTCTACGATCCCTATATCTGCTATTACCGCCGGCCCGCCTGGGGACTGGCCATCACCTTTGGCGTAGGCTTTCTCATCGGCGCGTGGCTCAACCGCGACTGCGATTGGCACCATCACCGGATCTACTATCACGGCTGGAACGGGCCCGGCTGGATCGACCGCTCCCGCCCTCACGTTCGGATCAGCAGCATCTACGTGAACAATCGCTATGACAATGTCATCGTCAACCGGAACGTCATCCAGCGCAATGTGAACGTCAATAACATCGACCGCTACCGGGCCGTCCACCGCGACGTCAACTACAACAACATCCGCGACAACAACGTGCGCCTCAATCAAAGAAACAACGTCCGCGTCGACCAGCGCCCCGCCCGTCCGCCGGTGAACAACAGGATCATCAACCGCAACATCGATACCAGCAATCCGCGTCTCGATCAGTACCGCGGTCGCGAAGCTGCTCCTCGCCCCGGCCGTCCTGCTCAGGCGCCGCCGGCGCAACCTCCGGCCGGCGAGGCCAGCCGCGGCGCAACCTCGGGCGGCTCAGCGCCGGGCGCAGCCTCCGGCCGGACGCCAGGCTCAACCGCAACCGGTGCGGCCTGCTCCCGCGCCCCCGGCTCGGCCCACCCCTGCTCCTCCCGCCGCGCGCCCGGCTCCTGCCCCGGCCCCTGCTCCTCGGCCCGCGCCACACGTCTTTGGCAGGACGGAAGGCAATTTCGATCCGCGCGCATCGAGTCAACGGGGACAGTCCAGCCGGCAACAGATGAGCCAGCCCCGCTCCGCCCCTCGGCCCGCAGCGCAAGCTCCCGCACAGAGCAAGCCTGCGCCTGCGCCCGCGCCGCGCGGCGGCGAAAGGAGGAGACCATGAAAATCATCATGGGAACGGTCACACGGTACGCGGAAGGGAATAGAGAAATGAACGCACCGGCGCTGAAGTTCGATTTGGCCGCGCTCCTCACCCTTATTTTCTTTCTTGCCGTGAGCTTTTTGGGCGTTGCTCCCGCCGCTCACGCACAGGCCCCGGCGCAGTCCACCTACTCCTCTCCCGACGACGCCATGCAAGCTCTGGTCACCGCCGCAAAGTCCAAGGACCGCTCCGCGCTCGCCGCCATCTTCGGCCCGGACTACGAGCAGTTGCTCTCCGGCGACGATGTCGAAGACGCCAACGATCTCGACGATTTCGCCGAGGCCGTCGGCGAATCCGCGCAGCTTCAGAAGGCCGGCGATTCGAAGTACACGATGGTCGTCGGCAAGAACAACTACCCCATGCCCATCCCCATCGTTCAGAAGGACGGAAAATGGCTCTTCGACACCAAGGCCGGCCTCGACGAGGTTCTGAATCGCCGCATCGGTGAAAATGAGCTTTCCGCCATCAACACGTGCCGTGCCTATGCCATCGCTCAGTGGGAGTACTTCACCGAAGGCGATTGGGACAACGACGGCGTGGCCGAATACGCTCAGAAGTTCATCAGCACTCCCGGCGAACACAATGGCCTCTATTGGGAGACCGCCGAAGGTGAAAAGCCCAGCCCTCTCGGCCAACTCGTCGCTGCCGCGCGCCAGGAAGGCTACGGCCCCATGCCGCGGAAACCCGCCGCGTCCGATCAGGCGGCCAACCCTGCCCCGGAGCCCGCCATCAGAAAAGGAAGCGCCTGCCCGCCCGCGGGCCCCCTACTATGGCTACTACTTCAAAATCCTGAAGAGCCAGGGGCCCCACGCGCCCGGCGGAAAATACGGCTATATCATTAACGGCAACATGATCGCCGGTTACGCTCTCATCGCCTACCCCGATAAGTGGGGCAATTCCGGCGTGATGACCTTCATCATCAACCAGCAGGGCCGCGTCTATCAGAAGAATCTAGGCCCGGACACGGCCAAACTCGCCGCGGCCATCACCGAATACGACCCCGACCCGGCCTGGAAGCTGGTCGAGGCGCAACCCTAGGCTCAGCAGCATCCGTCTGAACAATCTGAAACCGTATGTTTGACCGCACGGGCCGGGGGCCTCGCCCCGCCACCCATCTTCTGCGGAGTGCCACAGCCTTTTCGCCGCTTTCTCTCTGAAGACGCGTGCGCCATTTTCCACACCTGCGAGGTCGGATTATCCGAACCCAACCCACACCCTCGAGTTGTACGTCTTGCATTCAAGCGCGTCTCGTGAGAGTTTAATCGGCACTTCATCGCCGCAACTGCCACACGGAGGAAATCGGATGAGCAGCAAGTCCAGCAATTCTGAGAACGACCAGGCCAGGGCGCGCCGCGTTAATTTTAGCGATGGCGGGGGGCTGCGAGGGTTCCCGCCGTTCCGCGCCGAATGCGACATCGAGGACTGCGAAGTCGAGGGGCTGATTCCCGAGGACATGGACGGCGCGTTCTACCGCGTGGGGCCCGACTTCCAGTATCCTCCGGCGCCCGGCAACATCCCCTTCGACGGCGAGGGCCACCTGTGCATGTTCCGCATCGCCAACGGCCGCGCCTCGTTCAAATCCCGCTACGTGCGGACGCAGCGATACAAGGCGCAGCTGGCCGCGCACCGCCGGCTGTTCGGCGTCTACCGCAATCCCTTCACCGACGACCCCAGCGTCGCCAAAGTCAGCCGCGGCACGGCCAACACCCACGTCGTCTTCCACGCCGGAAAACTTTTCGCCCTCAAGGAAGATAGCCCACCCGTGGCCGTGGACCCGCTCACGCTCGAGACCCTGGACGATTACCACACGTTCCACGGCAAGCTCACCAGCCAGACGTTCACGGCGCATCCCAAGTTCGACCCGCAGACCGGCGAAATGCTCGCCTTCGGCTACGAGGCCAAGGGCCTGGCCACCGACGACATGGCCGTCTACGCCGTGGACGCCAAGGGCAACATTACCTGGGAGGCCTGGGTGAAAGTTCCCTACGTCGGAATGGTGCACGATTTCGCGGTGACCCAGAAATACATCGCGTTCCTCATCATTCCCATGGCCACCAACGTCGAGCGGATGAAGCAGGGCCACGTGCACTACGCGTGGGACTCCGCGCTGCCCACGTGGTTCGGTGTGATGCTGCGCGGCGGCGACGGCAAGGACATCCGCTGGTTCAAGGGCCCGGAGCGCTGCGCCACGCACGTCATGGGCGCGTTCTCCGACGGCGACAAACTTTTCGTCGACGTGGACATGGCCATGAAGAACCAGTTCCCCTTCTTCCCCAATCTCCACGGCGAGCCCTTCGATCCCCAATCCCTCACCGGCCACGTGACGCGCCTGTCCGTCGATCTCTCGAAGAAAAATATCTCGGACTACGACATGGAAGTGCTCTACCCCGAAGTGGGGATTTTGCCGCGCCAGGACGATCGCTATCAGACCATCCACTACCGGCACGGCTACATGCCCACAACCGACGCGAGCAAACCACTTAATCCCAAGCTGAGTGGCCTGCCTTTCCGCCCCACCAACTGCTACACACATTTCGATCACGCCACGCGCCGCACCTCGTCGTTTTTTATCGGCGACGACTCAGGCCTGCAGGAAGCCTGCTTCGTCCCGCGCCGCAAGGGCGCGCCCGAAGGCGACGGCTATCTGGTCGGCGTAGCCAACCGTCTGCTCGAAGGCGGCCGCGCGGATCTCGTCATCGTCGATACGCAGCACATGGCCGACGGCCCCGTGGCCACCGTCCGGCTGCCCTTCCGCAGCCCCAGCCAGGTCCACGGCTCATGGGTCCCCGGCGACCAACTGCCCAAGCGATGACCCGCTAGGGCGCGGGGGCGAGGTATCCCTGGCGGACGAAGATGCGATAGGGACCTCGTTTGGCGGGAAGATTCGACGGTGCGCCCGCGGTTTCGCGCAACTCGACGCTCAGCGCATGGTATTGCCCGTCGTGCGACGGCGCGATGCCCAGGACGTACTGATGGCGCAGCGCAGCGGCGATCTCGCGATAGGCGGGCACGAAATCCTGCTCCGTCTCGGGGAAATAGACGCGCCCGCCGGTCATCGTCGCAAGCGCCGTGAGCGTCTCATCCGCTTTCGCGAAGTTCGCCTCCGGCGATGCCTCGTTTCCCTCGGAGCCGGCGCCCGCCGCGCGTTTCTTCCCCTTCGACTTCTTGTTGCTGCGCCCGCGCAGCGAACCTCCCAGCGCCACGGGAAAAATCACCGCATCCCGCCCGCGGAGTTTCTGGACCAGCGCATCCCAGCGCGCCGGGGAAGAGGAATCGAGCCCGGTGGTCAACAGCACCAGCGCGATTTTGCCCGTTCCCGCGGGGAGCCAGTCGAGAACCGTCGACACCGAGTCGTAGAAGTTCAGCTGCCCCATGCCGATGGTGTACTGCATCCCACTCAGCGCCGCTACCAGCGCGCCCTTATTCGCGGTGAAATTCAGGGCCACCCGCGGCACGTCGGAATAGGTGACCAGCCCCACGCGGTCGTCCGGAGCCAGGCCGTCCAGCAAGGCGTACGCGGCGGTGAGGTGCTGGCTGTGAATCAAGTAGACCGCGGGGCTCGTCTCGATCATCGCCACGATCTGCACCGGCGCTTCCACGGGCGCGAAAAACACGATGGGCTGCTCGACCCCGTTGTCCAGCACGCGAAAATCCTTCTGCGCGAGGCCGCCGGCAAATTCCCCCTGCCGGTCGAGCACGCTCGCCTCCACTTTGACAATCTCGGTCGCGACGGCCAGCGGCTGCGCGCCTGCGGCACCGGTTCCTGCGCCGCGCTGGGGAGCGCGGCGAGAAATCCCACGCACAAAGGAGCGGCCAGAAATAGAAAGAGGGCTCCTGCGGAACGCCGCGGTTTACAGGGCGGGGAAATCAACGTCGAGGCTGCCGACGTGCCTCGCGGCAGCGAGGGCCTGACGGCCCTCGCGCCACGAGTGCGGATTGGTTTGCGGCCGAGGATTTCGGATCACTGCCCCGGCGGCGGAGCCGTGGCGGATTTGGGCGTGCTCAGATAGCCCTTGGCCTGATTGTTCGCCACGTCGAAGACGACGATCTCGTACGGCGCGCGCGCTCCGTGAACGTAGAACTGGATCGGCTCGCCGACGGTCCTGTCCTTCTTCTCGATGTTCTTGTCGTCGGCCACCACGCCCATGGTGTAGCGGAAGTGCTTCGGATCGACTTTGCGCAAGCTGAGCTGGATGGGCCCGACGTGCTGGGGTCCCTTGCCCTTGGTGCTGAGCGTAAACTCGAAAATATCGCGCTGGCCGATCCGCTTGAGCTCTTCCACTTCATCATGATTCCGCGCGATCAGGCCGCTCTGGACTCCCAGGTCGCCGATGGTGCTCTGCAGCTTGCCCTTGGTGGCCTCCAGATCGGCCTTGGTGGCGGCGATGTCGGTCTGCGCGCCGCTCAATTGCGTGCTCACCTGTCCGAATTTGGTCACCGTGTCGGCCTGCACCGCGCCGATCTGCTGCCGCAGTTGCACTTCGCTCTGCTGTTGGTCCTTGCGCACGGCTTGCGCCAGTCCACGCGCGCGCGCCAGCTCGTCCTCGGTCAGGCCCAGCTTCTGCGTGGTGACGTCCATCTGGCCCCGCAGATCGGCCACGCGCGAATTCAGCTTCTCCAGTTCCGTGACCAGCGCCTGATTCTTGACCTTGGCGTCCTGCTCGGATTGGCGCAACGCCTGCCGCTGCGCGTAGTTCGCGTACAGCAAAAACGCCACCAGGGCAAACGCCACCACGAAAAGCGCCATCACCCAGCGCGGCAGCGACGCTGCCTCGGTGTGGGGTGGGATGTTGGGGGTCGAACTCATCTAGCCTCCTTGGCGGACAGCGCCGCACGTTGATGGCCCGGATTATCGCCGAGCCGCGCGGCGAAGTCTACCCCTTCGTCGCCGGCCGGTTGCCGCGCTGCCGGGACCAGCGGGCTTCGATCGTGGTGGTCAATCCGCCGCGCGGCGTGAACTCCCCGCTCACGCGGCACCACACCGGCCGAACCGCCGCCACGATATCGCGCAGCATGCGGTTCACCGCGTTCTCGTAAAAAATTCCGAGATTGCGGTAGGCCAGCAGGTACATCTTCAGGGCTTTCAACTCCAAGCAGTGTTTGTTCGGCTGGTAGGCGATGGTGATCGCGCCGTAGTCCGGAAGGCCCGTCTTGGGGCACACCGACGTGTACTCCGGAAACCGGATGGTGATCTCGTAGCCGGAAAAATGATTCGGCCATGTTTCCAGTTCCGGCAGCGGGGCGTCGATTCCGGCGCGGGCATGCTTGGCGGTGTAGTCCGGCATGGGCGTTCCTTTCCGCGGTGGCTATTCTACACCGCCGGAGGGCTGGCGCGGCACCCGGAGTCTTGCCTGCACGACCGGCTTTGGCTATGCTGCTGGCTCCCTCGGGGGCGAGGTATCGCTATGATCTGTCCGCAGTGCCGGAGCGCGCACTGTTTCCGTTCGCGTCGCAGAGGCGTGTTCGACGTCGCGGTCACGGCCATTGGCTTGCGCCCCTGGCGATGCCGCACCTGCGACTATCGTTTCTACGCCTGGCGCGTGGCGGCGGTCTTTGCGCGGTTCGCCCATTGCCCCACGTGCGGCAATTTCGACCTCCAGCGCATCGGGCATGACCGCGTCGAAAATGGCACCCTCTTGGTGGTGAAACGCCTCGCCGGATTTCCCGCCTACCGCTGCGACCCCTGCCGGGAAAAGTTCTACAGCGTGCGGCCCCTCCACCGCATTGTTCCCTCCGTGATTCCCGAAACGGGCGGCAATAGCCCGCGCTCCTGACCGGTCGAGGGTTTTGCCCACCCGCCTGGGACGAGGTCCACCCATGGCCCCGCGTAACGCCCCCAACAGCCTCGCCGTTGAGGGAGAAGGGACTTAGGGCTGTAACCCAGAATTCACAATTCCGTCACAGGGGGTTGAAGAGGGGCGCATAAGGTTCCGTTGCAGTGCAATGCACAACAAGTGCAGTGTACGGTGGGTGGTTGGCAGCGGTTCCAGCATTCGACCAATTCTTCGGGTTAACGAATGAATTGCAGCCTATCCGCGCAGATGCGTTTGGCCCGTCAGAGTTCAATTCTAAGGAGGAACGAAATGCGAGTACTGGCAGCATGGATTTTGGCCCTGGGCGTCGCCGCAGCACCGGCGATGGCCGCGGGCACCGATAAAGAAGCGCCCGCGAGCACGGCGAGGACCAGCGCGGCCGCCAGCCCGGCTCCGGCGAGCCCGGCCGAAGCGCGCATGGAAGACGAGCTGCAGCAGATGCGGGATCTCCTGGATGCGCAGTCCAAGCAGATTCAGCAGCAGAACGAACAGTTGAAGCAGCAACAGCAGCAGGTGCAGACGCTCGCCGAGCAGCTCCGCGCCACCAGCGCGGCCACCGCGAATCTGGCGGCGGCACCGGTCGCGGCCATGGTCCCCTCGACCGGCGTCGTGGCCGCCAGCGCGCCGGCGCAGCAAGCTCCCGCCGATCTCGCAAAGAAGATCGAGGGCCTGGAGAAGAAGATCAACGGCTTTGGGCCGCTTTCCTTCGCCGGCGATTTCCGCCTCCGCGATGAGCCCTTCTTCGGCGGACCGCTGAATCAGTCTCAAGTCCGCAATCGCGAGCGTATCCGCGCGCGGCTGTACGTTAATGCAAAACTCAACAACGACATCAGCGGTGGATTCGCCTTCGCAACGGGCGATGTGCACGATCCCATCACTTCGAACCAGACCCTCAACCAGTTTTACACGCGCAAGCCGTTTTACCTCGACCGCGCGTTCATCAACTACACGCCGCACCAGTTCAAGCCGCTCACCCTCACCGGCGGCAAGTTCGCCTATCCCTGGTACCGCACCGAGCTCACGTGGGACAACGACATCAACCCGGAAGGGCTGGCCCAGAAACTCGAGTGGCATTCGGACAATTGGAAAGTGCTGCGCCAGTTTGCGCTGGTGGGATTCGAGTTGCCGTTCGGCGAAACATCCAAGACCAACAGCATTACGTTCAACCAAACCGACACCGCCAGCGGCGTGACCAGCGCGCTGTACAACTACCCGAACAGCAGCGTCAAGCAAAGCGTCGTGTATGGCGGGCAGATCCAAACCCGGTGGCAACTGGGGAGCTGGCTGTCCTTCACCTTGGACACGGCTTTCTACAATTGGCACAACGCCGACCCCATCGCGCTGGCCAACCAGGAAGCCTTCGCCGGTAGCCCGGATATCGGCCTGCTGAAGCTCAACAACCCCCTCACCAACTCGTACCAGCTCACCAAGATTTCGTATACGGTTCCGATAGTCACACCCAGTGGCTGCACGGTTGGCTGCACGATCACCGGCACGACCACGGTTGACGGCGGGATCATCGGCGCGAAGCTAAACTCGAAGTTCGCGCTCTCCGACACGATCGCGCAGTTTGACATCAAGACACCCTCGGCAGCCTGGCCCATTCGGTTCCTCGCCGACTACGTCCAGAACACCGAGGCGTGCGCCAACTTCCCGGCTCTGGGACCGCTCACCGCCGCTCAACTGGCGTCGTTGCCAGCTACCGCGACCGTTACGACCAGCACCACCAACGGCGCATGCAATCCACACTACCGCCGCGGCCACTGGCTCGAGGCTCGCTTCGGACGCCAGGCGGAGAAGGGCGATTGGCAGTTCTCCTACACCCACATGTTGATCGAACGCGAAGCGGTAATGTCGTTGTACGACTTCAGCGATATGCGCCAGGGCAGCGCGGTGGCACAGAATCGCGTGGAAGCGTTCTACAATATCCACAAGAACGTCCAACTGGGCTTTACCGGCCTGTTCGGCCGTCCCATCGCCAGTACGGAGCCCACACTCAAGCGGCTGCAGTTCGACGTGGCCTACAAGTTCTAGGGCCTTCTCGATCCGCAGCTGGCCTTGGAACAGTCGTTCGGGAGCGGCCTTCCGCAAAACGGAAGGCCGCTCCTTTTTTTTGAGATTGGCTTGTGTCTTGGGAAGAAGACGTTCCACTGCAAGGACCACCGAGCCGGCGGCGTGCGCGACACCGAGCCCGTGCGCCGGGATCTTACCCGCCCAGCGCCATCAGCAACCGGCGCAGCTTGGCGCGATCGTCCAGCCCCATGCCCACCGTCTCAAAGCTGGCTTGGCGCGAACGCACCGAGCGCACCACCGCCTGCATGCTGATCGAGCGAAAACCCGCGCTGATCTTCAGCGTGGCCTCGGTTCCCACGGCCAGCTGAACATCCCCGCTGAGCAATCCGCCGTCGAGGCTCAGCACGCTGATCGTCGACGCGCATTTTCCCCGCGCCGAGGCCACCATGGCCGGCACATTCCGCGGCAGGCGAACGCGGCGATAGCGCCGGTGCCGCACCACGTCCTGCTCGGGCATCGCATCCAGCGGCGCCAGCGCCAGCGCATCGGCATCCAGGCCCGATTGCGGCAGGAACGCGCGCATCCATTCCGGGTCGAGCTTCATCAACGCCTGGGCCGCCGCCGTGCGTATCTCCTCGGGATACACCCAGCCGAGCGCCTTGCGCGCCTCAACGAACCTCCGCAGATGCACCGCCACGCCCGGCGCTCGCATCCGGCCCAGCGCGTCAATGGCTTTCATGCGCACGTACTCGCAACTCTCCGGCAGGATTTCTCCCTCCGCCAGCTGCAACAGTTTCGGCGCGGTCTCCGCGTCTCCGCACATCCCGATCTCATCCAGCGCCAGCGGCAGGACCAATGGGTCGAACTCTTCGATCGAGTTGGCGAGCAAACGACCGCGCTCCGGCGCGCCGGCAATCGCCAGTTGGCGCACTACCGCGTCCTGGTAACCGCGCCGGCCCTGCCGCAGCCGCAGCGGCAGCAGTTCATCCAGCACCGCCGGATTCAGCCGGCTCAACAACCCGATCACGCTCGCCGCCTGGACCGAGGAATCCGACTTCAGCATCTCTTCCAAGTACCGGACGCAACTGCCGCCCGCCGCTTGCGCCATTTCCACGATTCTCTCGCGCTCGCTGCGCCGCGCCGCGCGCGCCAGCCGCGCCGCCAGATGTTCCCCCGCCGCTTGCGGAAGACGCACCAGCACCCCCGCCAGCCCCTCGGGCATCGCCTCCGCAGCCAGCGCTTCCTCGATGCATTCCGGCAAACGATTCTCGAATCCAATCCGCGCGCGCAGGCCGCGCGCCCAGCTCGGGCGCACCGCCTCCAGATCGGCCAGCGAATCCAGCGCTTGCCGCATCGCCGGGTAGCACCGGTGCACGCAGGACTCCTGACTGAGCCGCACAAACGCGGCGCCCAACAGCGTCTGCACTTCCGCTTCCGGCTCGGCGGTCATTTGCCGGCCGGCCAGCGCCAGCCCCTCCGGCAACGCCTGGCTCTCGGCCCTGCTGAAGATTCCAGCCAGTTGCGCCACTCCGATCGAGGCTTTCTTGCGCGCCTCGGCATCCTTGTTGCGCACGCACGCGGCATACTTCACCAGGATCTTCCCGGCCGCTTGCGACTCGCCCCGCGCCACCAGATCTTCGGCGTATTGCTGGACGTTGCGCGGCGGGATGCACCACGCTTCCGGCGAGCTCAGCACCGCCCGCTTGCCCGATTCCGGTACGGCGGCCCAGAACTGGCGGTCCAGCACGTCCTCATGGGACTCGACCGCGATTCCGGAGCTCGCCATCTTTTCTTCCCGCGCCCTGAGAATCTTGCGCAGCGAGCCCAGTTCGTGGTTCATGCGCTCCAGCATCTGCTGCACGGCGTTGACCTTCACTTCGCCGCGCTCGAACCGCTCCAGCGCGAACCGGATGGCCAGATTCTCGGCCAGCCGCAGCAGCATCGCCTCATCCACTTTCGCCGACGGCGTTTGCGCCGCGGCCGCCGCCAGGGCCTGCCGCAAGGTCGCAGGCGCGTTGCCGGGCAGGCCCGCGAGCTGCTGCTGCCAGGCCGCCGCATCGAACGCATGCCCGTCTTTCCCCTGCGTCGCCTCGCCCAATTGCGCCACCAGCCGCAGCAGGTTTTGCAGATCCGCTTCGCCCAGCGGCCGCGCCTCCCCCGAGCCACCGTGCCCTGAACCCGTCCCCGCCCCGGGCCCGCCCGGTCCTCCGTGGGCGCCTTCGGCGGCGGCGATCAGCTGAATCATTTTTTCCGGGCTGCCGAACCAGTCCTGCAATCGCCCTTGTTCCGCACCCAGCGCATGCGCCGTCAATTGCGCGGCCAGAGGCGTTTCGGCCGCTTCCCCGCCCTGGGCGACAAACCGAATCTCATTGACACGGATTCCCGGAACTCCCTCCTTGCCGAAATGCTGCTCCAGACGCTCCGTTAACGAGTTGCCTCGCAGCCCCGTCTCCGTGAACGTCTTCACCAATTGCGCAAAGCCGTCCCGATTCATCTCGGGATAGAAGCAGATGCTGGCTACTCCGGCGGTATTCAGAAGGTCGGCGAAACTGCGTTCGGCGGGAGTTGTTTCGATGGGTTCGCCATCCAGCAGAAGCTGGGAACCGGAGGTGCCCAGCACCACTCCGGTCTGCCCGGCGGCCTGGACCGACGCCTGCAATTCCTGCCAGGTGGATTCGAGTTGGCGGGCCGAGCGAGCGTGCTCCAGCCCATATAGGCGCGCGAATTTCAGCAGCACGTTCAAGCTGCGCACAAATACCCGAGGACTGGGACCCTTGGGAATTGCGGGCTCGCCGGCCATTCTCACCTTCCTTGAAGGAACGCCATGCAGCACCTTCCCTACAGGGTACTAGAGCGTTGGGACAGGAAAATAGTACTTCCGTACCGGCTTGCCGGAGGCAACAACACGGGAAAAACGGGGGTTCAGGCGGGCAGCCGGATCTCCACGTCGAGTCCCTTCAGGACCGGACGCACCCGGCGAATCACTTCACTGGCCCAGAGCTTCCGGCTCAGCAGGACCAGCGAGCCATCTTCAAATGAGCAGACCGCGCAGAAGAAATAGTTCCCGAAGGCGGCATGATAGGCATCCACGCCGTGCCGCGCCAGCTCCCCCTCCACCTCGGGATCGCCGGCCAGCGCCAGGGCTCCGGCGCGCGCTCCGAAGGTCTCGCCCTGAAAGCGGTCCAGCAGGGACTCCAGCGCGGAGGCTTCCGGCGCGGGGATGACGATCGACCGTTGGCTGGCCACGCGGTAGGCGACTCCGTGCCGGTCGCAAAAATCGCGCACCCGGTCCAGATGGCTGAAAAAATCGAGCGCCCAGGGCTCCGGCCCGGCGACCGCCGGCAGCACGCGGCTCCAGACGCGCGCGGCATCGGGTCCGCGCACCGGCTCGCGGTTTTCATCCGCCTCGGTCAACTCCAATCCGACCGCTCGCACATCCTCGCCCAGATCCAACGGTTCGATATCGAGCAGGTACATCTACGCTTCCTCGCCGCCGCCGGACGCGAATTTTTCCTGGAATTCGGGCGATTGCTTGCGCACTTCGAGCCATTCGAAGAAGGCGTCCGGCGTTTCCAGCCAGATCGCGAACCACCGCGCCACTTCCTCTTTCTCCGCGCGCTTGGCCGGCGCCACTTTGTGGTTGCGCGCAATCATCTCGGCGCGGCGGCGTCCCAGCAGCGCGACTTCGCGCACGCGCTCGATTTCGTTGCGGTCGTGCGCCGCCCGGAATTTTCGCAGCAGCTCGTCGAGCCGCACCAGGCACATCTCGGCTTCATCCAGGGTCGAAAAATGCAGCAGGTCTGAGAACTCTTCCTCGTACTGGTCTTCTTCATCCGCGCGCGTGGTCCATGCCACGCGCAAGCCCGCCTCCTGCAGCACGTGGACGATGTACTCCGGCGAGGTCTTTCCGCGCGCCCCCAAATGCGCCATCAATTGCCGACGAATCTGCTCGATCTCCGCGGGCGTGAACCGCGGCTTGCCGAGCCCGCGCGCCGCTTCCAGAATCAGCGCCTTCTTCGTGGCCGATTCGTGCGCGTCCTGCCCGCCGGTACGATCGCTGCTCAAGAGTGTCCTCGTTGCTTCTTTGACTTGGTCTTCAGTTTTGGCTTGGGCTTGGATTTCTTCGCTGCCGCGGGAGGCGGCGCATCACCCGCCAATAGGCGGCGCAGCCGCGCCACATTCCGATTGTGCTCGGCCAGCGTCCGGCTGAAGAAGTGCCCGCCCTCGTCGTTGGCCACGAAATACATCAAGTCGGTTTGCGCCGGCGCCAAAGCGGCCCGCAGCGACGCTTCGCCGGGGTTCGCGATCGGACCCGGCGGCAGCCCCCGGTGCCGGTAGGTATTGTAGGGCGAATCCACGCGCAAATCTCCGGCCCGCACGTTTTTCTCCGCATGCCCGCCCAGTTCCATCGCGTACTGGACCGTCGGATCGCATTGCAGCGGGTAGCCGCGCCGCAACCGGTTGCAGAAGACCCCCGCCACCAGCGGCCGCTCTTCCGGCTTCGGCGTCTCGCGTTCGACCAGCGACGCCAGCGTCACCATCTGCTCCGGCGTCCATCCGGCCGCCAGTTCCGGAGGGCCCGCGGGGCCCAGCGTCCCCCACACGGTGCGGAAATCCTGCACCATGCGCTTGGCAATTTGCGCGCACGACGTGTGCCGCGTGAATTTATACGTCGAGGGAAAAAGGAATCCTTCCAGGCTTTTGGCCTGCGGCGCCAGGTCCGCGATCGGCGACGTGTCCTGCGCCACGCCGAGAAACTCCTCCCGGCTGCAGATTTCCTGCCTCTCCAATTCCCCGGCGACGTCGTACATCGTCCAACCCTCGGGAATGGTCACCGTGCGGACGAAAATCTGCCCCTTCGCGATTTTCCAGAAAACTTCGCGCGAATCCACGGGCCGCTCGAACAGATATTCGCCCGCCTCCAGCGGGTGCCGGAAGTGCCATTCGCTGAACAGCGCAAAAGCCACGCGGTTGCGGATAACGCTGTTGCGCCGCAGAATGCCCGCGATTCTCCAGCGCGACGTCCCGCGCGGAATGTCCACAAAAACCTTCTCCGGCCGTTGGCCGCGGTACGGACGCCCGATCTGCGACTCCAGCCAGCCCGCCCCCGCGCCCAGCGCGGCAATGGCCACCAGGGCCAATAACCCGAGTCGGCGCATCGCCGCTAGTCCTTCTCCGCGCCAGGGCTCGCGGCCCCGCGGCGCTCTCGTTCGAGGTAGTCGCGCAGCAGAACCGCCGCCGCCACGTCATCCAGCGGGCCATGCTTCCGGCGCGATCCCGCTCCCGTTTCGGCCATCGTTTGCTCCGCCTCCCAGCTGGTCAGCCGCTCATCCACCAGTTCCACGGCGATGCCGAGTTGCTTCCGAACGCGTCCCGCGAAGCGGGCCGCTTCGTCTGCCATGGGCCCCGCCTCGCCGGTCATGTGCAGCGGGTGGCCCACGACGATCCGCCCAACGCCGTGCCGGCGGCACACGTCGCGGAGCCGCCGCAGGTCATTCGCGCGGTTGGTCCGCACCAGCGTCCCCAGTGGCTGCGCCGTCAGGCCCAGTTCGTCGGAAAGCGCCAGGCCGATTCTCTTGCGCCCGTAGTCAATCGCCAGAACCCGCCGCGGCTTGGCGCCCGCGGAATCCGCGGCCATCGCAGGAATCTTCGCCGGGGTGCGTGCATCGGGGGTCATGGTTCCTCATTATACGCGACGCCCTCCGTGGCCCAAGGCGAGGATTGCTGTCTGGCGTCGTGACCGCTACCGGCCAGCTTGGGACACACCCGTTTCAGGATGCTAACAGGATTGTGAAAAACCAGGAGCGCTTTGCCAGCGGCTCCACTTCGGATTTCAGGTTAAGAAACCCTACCGCGGGCGGCCGCGCTCGCCCTTCTCCCAGGCGGACCACAGACCTGCCTGCTTCATCTGCTGGTCCAGGCCGGTGTCCTTGAGCAGTTGCTCGATCCGCGCGCGCGCGAGCCGGAGCCCGACGCGCTCCTCCGTATCGGCCAGCGCAAAGGCGGTCACCGCAGCGATGGCGACGTGGCGCTTCAATTCCGCGACGGTTGCCGGGTCCAGCGTGCCCGTATCCGTACGCACACTCGGCATGGGATTGCGAAGGTCTTCGTTCGCCACCAGGGTGGGAACGCCTTCGAGGAGAAAATCCAGACTGTCCGGCCGGAGCGCGGCGTCCAGCGTGAACTCCGTCACCCCCAGCGCCCGCACCGGCAGCAGCGCTTTGCGAACGGCCTCCAGCATCTCTTTCCGCCCGCCCAGCGAATAGCCATTCACGGGATCGGTCCCTGCGCCAAACAGGATCACCGCGACCATGCGGTCGAGCTCCGCGCCCTTCGCCGCCACATACGCCCGCGCTCCGGGCTTCCCCGGCTTGGTGCCGGTGAACAACACAAAGCGAATCGAACGCCGCGGAATTGTTCCCGAAGCGTGAATCACGCGCGCCGCATCAATCACCACGGCGGCATCGACGCCGCCATCAAGCGGGCCGTTGGCCGGGTCCGGCACCGCCAGAGGCGCGCCCAGCAGGACAAACTCGTCCGGCTTCTGCCGCCCGCGGATCTCCCCCACGACGATTTCCGTTTCGGCCGGGTCGCCCGCGGCCACGGCGAATTCTTCCGTGTGCACGCGGTCCACACCGGCGCGCCGCAACGCCTCCGCCGCCCAACTCTCCGCTGACCATCCGGCCGCGCCGCCTAGGCCGGAATGAGCGAACCCGCGCAGATTCCCTTCCAGTGGAGACTCCCCCAGGGCGCTTCGAATCATCCCCGGGGCGAGTTCCGCGCAGGACTTCTCGACCGAGCAGCCGCCGGTTCCCTGCGGAACCTGCGGCCACGCGGGGGGAGGATTGATCGGGACATTCTGGGCCGTGGCACAGGTGGCCAACCCGAGCACGCAGACAACCGCCATCGCCCGGCGGATAATTCCGCGCCGCACCCCGAACAAGCCGATCGTGGTCACTCGGGTGACTCCCACCACCCGATTATAGCGGCAAGCGCCGCGGCGATGGCAATCGCGCGGTGCAAGATTTCTCCTGAAACCCAGCCGCAAGCCAGAAAAAATTTCCGGGCGGAAGAATTTTCTACGTGCAGAACCGCCTCCATCCCCGGGCAAAACGCATTTATCTCTCATAGGCCAAGGGAGTTAGCCGATGGACAAACTTTGGCACTCGGGCTGCTCTAGCATTCCAGCGGCTCCGTGCACCACATGCGGCCCGCGCCCAGATTCAGCGGCGGCTCTTAGCCACGGGACATCAGATCGCATTCTTAACCACGTCAGCCAACGTGGCGGCACCACAGCAACCCCACCAATAACGAACAACCCACCCCAACTCGGGGCGAGAATGGAAGGTCTAGCGGTGAAGAAAGTACACGCATTTCCGAAGTCGATTCCGCCAGGAAAGAAACGCGACGTGCATCCATCCAACGACCTTCTGGTATTCTGCGAAAAGACTACCGGAGCCGCGCAATTTTGTTCCGAATCGAATGGAACGCCTGACGGCGCCCTCGAGCGCATGGCCAGCCTACTGGCCATGCAGTGCCTGGTCCGCGGCCAGGAACCGGACGATTTTGCCGTCCTGGTGCCGGCCGAGAAATCCTTCAGCAGCCGCCTGGTCGCTCGCGCTCAGGAACTGCTGGCCATCGGACGCTCCGCCGCCACGCCCGCATCCCTGAGCGCGCGGCAGAGACAAATCCTGCATTCGGTGATCTGCCAGCGAGCCAATAAAGAGATCGCCTCGCAGTTCAACATCACCGTGCGCACCGTGAAATTCCACATCTCCTCGCTGTTGAGCAAATTCGGCGTCGAGAATCGCACCGAATTGGCGCGCCGCGCCGCCGTGTTCCTGCGGCCGGCGGCGCTGCGAGGCGATAGCCTGGGTTTCGAGCAACTGCCGGAGCCTTCCCGGCTGCCCGAGCCACGGGCCCTGGCGGCAAACTCCGGTTTGCACACCGCCAACAAGGTGTCCCGCAGCGTGCGCTTCCCGGGGCGCGTCCTCACCGCCTGAAACCGGCTGCAACAGAATCCGGTTTTAGCAGCTCGCGGAAAAACACACTGCCATGTCATTCCGAAACCCGGTCGGAGTTTGACCGGGGTGAGGAATCTGCTTTTTTCTTAGGGTTTGGTGCGAAAAAGCAGATCCCTCGCTCCGCTCGGGATGACATGGAAACGACTTTTTCCACAACCTGTTAGGGGCTGGGCGTCAGCGGGCCGGCGGCGCCGTGGGCGCGGCAGGTGCGGGCGGCTCCAGCTCGGCGCGCGCGGCCGGGGGCAGCTTCTCGATCTTGCTCATGAACGTCACGATCGTCCACATCTGCTCGTCCGTCAGCGTGGGGCCCCACGCCGGCATACCCGTCCACCGGATGCCGTGCTTCGTGATGTAGAAATTCTGTTTGTCGGGCATGTCCGGCGCGCGCTTGAAGAAACCGGGCGTGGGCGGGTTGAACGACCGGGAGAACTTGCTCTCCGGATTCGACGGCAGGCCGTGACACCCGGCGCAGTGCTCGACATAAAGTTTCGCGCCCGCCACCAGATTCTCGTCCGTGGCGGCAACCGGGTTCTTTTGCTCGGGGGCCCGGCGCTCGGTCGCCGCGTCCATCGCCGACATCGCCAGGTGCCTCTCCATCGAGCTCGGCGCCGAATCCGCGGCGATATCTACGTACCCCTGGGTGGCATAAAAGTAGCCGCCCACAATTAGCACCAACAACGTCACCACGATTCCCAGAAAAAAACTTTTCATTGGATTGCTGCCTCCCGGTATTTATGTGCCCGGCTGTTTCGTCACTGCCATTTCAATTTCTTCACGTCCACCAACGGCGCCGGAAACTTCATGCGCAGCCCTTCGAGCGCCTCGGCGATGATGTGCGAGACCGCCAGGTTTCGAAACCACTTCTTATTCGCGGGGATGATATACCAGGGGGCGTGGGGCGTGCTGCACTTTGTGAGGGCCTCTTCGTAGGCTTCCGTGTAGTCATCCCAGAATTTCCGCTCGTCGAAATCCGCTTCGGAGATCTTCCATTGCCGGTCGGGATCGTCGATGCGCTGCCGGAAGCGTTTCTTCTGCTCGTCCTTGCTGATGTGCAGGAAGAATTTCAATATCTTCACGTTGTTTTCGTGCAGGAGGTGCTCGAAGTCGTTGATCTGGTCGTACCGGCGCGACCAGACATCCTTGGGCACCAGATTGTGCACGCGGACGACGAGCACGTCCTCGTAGTGCGAGCGGTTGAAGATGCCGATGTCGCCGTACATGGGGACGGCCCGGTGCACGCGCCACAGGAAATCGTGCGCCGCTTCCTCGGCCGAGGGTTTGCGGAACGACGCTACGGTGCAGCCCTGGGGGTTGCAGCCGGTCATCACGTGCCGGATCGTGCCGTCCTTCCCGCCCGCGTCGAGCCCCTGCAGGACAATCAGCAGCGCGTGCTTGTGCTCCGCGTAGAGCAGGTATTGCTGCGTGTCGAGCCGCTCGATGGCCTTCGCCAGACCGGCCTTCATCCGGTGGCCCTTTTCCCAGCCGAGCGTGTCTTCCGGATCCCACTTCGCGAGCTTCACCTTGTTACCCGGCGTTACGATGAGTTCCTTGCTGAAGTTGGTCGCCATGCGCGTTCCTCTCTCCTGCTAGGCCGTATGGGAGATGCAGAAAGTGTAGGGATTAGAACCGGCCCGCGTCGTTTGTTTGCAATGACTTAGCCCGACTTCTGTTTCGGCTGGTGTAGGGATCAGAAAGCAGAGGCAGGGAAGCAAGGATGCAGGGAGGCTGGAGAGGATTCCCGCTCGCGTCCGGCGCGTCCGGCTGGTATGCAGGGTGCTCATTTCGCCGCTCCTTTTCTTCCGATGCGGCACAGCACGCATCGTCCTCCAACGTGGCATATTTTCATGAGCCGCGCAAGCATATGAGTCTGTGGGTGGCGGCTCCGTTTCCGATTACCGCGCTCGTCGATCCGACTCCGAGCAAAGCGGGCCCATCGCGATCACGTGGGTGTCTTTTGCACGTTTTAGACACCGCAGGGACTTGTCGGGTTACCGCGTTGAATAGCCAGTTCCACGCAAATCGGTATCACAGGCGTTGGCTTTGATGTAGACTCCGTTTCCCTGTGTGGCAAAACTCGGCCTGGTGAACGCATGAAGATCATACGCAGAATACTCTTGGCGCTCGTTGCCCTGGTAGTGCTGGCGGTGATCGCTGCGCTGGGTTATCGCGCCGTGTGGCAACATCGAATCGCGAATGCCGTGAAGATTACTTCGCCAAATGGCATAGACGAAGCCAAGTTCATTGAGATCCATGGCGCAGAAGAATGGATCACCATTCGCGGCGATAACAGAGACAATCCCGTCATCTTGTTCCTGCACGGAGGCCCCTCAGAAGCAAACTCGCCGTTCATTGATTTCTATACCCCATTCGAAAAGGAGTTCGTTTTCGTCCAATGGGATCAACCCGGCGCCGGGATTACGTATATCAAGGCGGGGGATCACCAACCAAAGTTGACGCTCGACAGCATGGTGGCCGACGGTATAGCCGTGGCCGAAAACGTGCGGCGCGAACTGCATCAGCCGAAGGTCATACTGATCGGCCAGGATTGGGGAGGGTTACTTGGCTTGCGAATGGTCAAACAGCGGCCCGATCTATTCGCGGCGTTTGTAGGCACGGGGCAAATTGTCAGCATGCTCGGCGCACAGGACGTGCAGTATGAATATGCGTTGAGCCATGCGACTGCCAGCCACGACCAGAAGATCCTCGATGCGCTGCGCCAAGTGGGCCCTCCACCGTACCGCACTCTCGACAGCTATAGCCGTTTTCAAGCTTGCTGCCGCAACCCATTCTGGCCGCCCGACGACATTGCGGCGATCAATCGCATGAAGGGCGCATTGGTCGTCTCTCCCAGCTTGTCGATTGCAGAGGTGTACGGCTGGACCAAGGGGTTGCGAACGGGCGAAGAAGAACTTGATGCCATGCTGATGACGATGGAAGACCTGCGCAAAACAGATACGGCATTTTCCGTGCCGGTGTTCTTCATACAAGGCGAGGATGACAACGTCACGCCCACGAGTCTGGTGGCCGATTACACTTCGAAAATCCAGGCGCCTGCGAAGAAAGTGGATATCCTGCCAGGGGCCGGTCACTTCGTGATGTGGACGCATCCAGCCGAATTCATTGATTTCTTGGTCAAAGACGTGCGATCTGCCTCAGAACACCCTGGCACTCCGAATCCCTGATTGGTCGGATTCCCAGACATCTGGCTTCCCAGTACTCCACTTCTCCGATTCCGGCGGGGCGTCACGCGCGGGTAACATTATTTTCACGCCGCGTTCAAAGTTCCGACGTATCATGGCTCCTGGCGTCCGAGTGTGCCCATGGCCACCCTAATCCCCGAAATCCCCGTCGCCGCGCTGCCCGCCCCCAAGATCGTGGCGCCGCCGAAGCACTCCTATCCCGGCGCGCTGGTGGTGGTCGAGGGAATCGACGGCTCGGGAAAAAGCACGCAGCTCTATCTTCTGAAGCGCTGGCTGGAGTTCAGCGGCTACCGCCTCCATTTCACGGAGTGGAACTCCTCGCCGCTGGTGAAATCGGCGACGCGGCGCGGCAAGCAGCGCCGCCTGCTGACCCCGGCCACCTTCTCCATGCTGCACGCCGCCGATTTTGCCGACCGCTGCGAGCGGCAGATCCTGCCGCTGCTGCACGGCGGCTACCTGGTGCTGGCGGACCGCTACATCTACACGGCGTTTGCGCGCGACGCGGCCCGCGGCTGCGCGCCGCACTGGCTGCGCAATCTTTACAGTTTCGCGCCGGTGCCGGACATCACGTTTTATTTTCGCGCCCCGCTCGACGTGGCCGTCAATCGCATCGTGGCCGGCCGGCCGAAACTGAAATACTACGAGGCGGGCATGGACCTGGGGCTGTCGCTGGACCGCGCCGAGAGTTTCCGCATTTTTCAGGAGCGCATCCTGAACCACTACGACCAGATGGTGGCCACTGACGGTTTCGTCCTGATGGACGGCACCCTGCGCGTGAACAAGCTCCAGAAGCTGATGCGCGAGCTGCTGGCCGCGCGCGTGGACATGTCCCGGTTCGCGCCCAAGAAAAAATGACCAACGCCCGCACTCCCTCCGCGCCGTCCAACGGCCATTCCGGAAAGCCTTCGAAAAAAGGCAAGAACGGAAAAGCCAACGGCGGGTCGCGCTTCTACGGCGTGCCGCTGCCCGGCGCCGAGCCCGGGGAACTCAGCGGCAGCCTGATCGTGGTGGAAGGCACGGACGGTTCGGGGCGTTCCACGCAGATCGCCCTGCTCACCGAATGGCTCGAGTCCGAGGGCTTCGCCGTGCAGACCATGGGGCTGCGGCGGTCGTTCCTGGTGGGCGAAGACATCGACGCGCTGCTGGCCGAAAACGCGGTCACGCGGCTGACGCTGGCGCTGATGTACGGCACCGACTTCTTCGACCAGCTGGAGCGGCGCATTCTTCCCGCGCTGCGCTCGGGGCTGATCGTGCTAGCCGACCGCTACATCTTCACGCTGATCGCGCGCGCGGCGGTCCGCGGCATCGGCCGCGACTATCTCCACGGACTGTACGAAATGGCGCTGCGGCCCGACCTGACCTTCTGGCTCAACGTCCGGCCGGAAGTGGCGTTTGACCGCGAGTTCAAGAAGTCGCAGACCATCAGCTACTGGGAGTCGGGCCGCGACATGTCGCTTTCCAACGACCTGTTCCAGTCCTTCATCCGCTACCAGTCGCTGGTCAAGGGCGAATTCGAATATCTTTCCAAGCGGCACGGCTTCCTCAAACTGGACGGCGAGAAATCCGTGCCCGAGGTGAACCGCCATCTCCGCCAGCGCATCGCCTCGCATCTGGGCATCCGCGGCACGCGCTATAAGCCCTCGCACGCGCTCGCGCACCTCTGGCGCTGAACCGTGGCCGCTCCCGTCCAACTGGCCGCCATTGACGCTGGATCGAACGCCATCCGCCTTTCCATTGCGCGCGCCACCGGCCCCGGCGAAATCGAGATCCTCGAAAGCGAGCGCGCCGCCGTGCGCCTGGGCCATCACGCCTTCACGCGCCACCGGCTGGACGACGAAACGATCGCCCGCGCCGCGCGCGTCTTCCGCTACTTCCGCGACCGCATGGACCATCACCACGTCACCGCCTATCGCGCCGTGGCCACGGCCGCGGCCCGCGAGGTGCGCAATTACCGGCGCCTGATCGAGCGCATCCAGCGCAAGTCGGGGATCGAACTCGAAGTGATCGGCGGCGAGGAAGAAGCGGGGCTGGTCTGCTCGGCGGTGCACGCGACTCTGGGCGGGAGCGCGCAGCCCCGGCTGATTTTCGATCTCGGGGGCGGCAGCCTGGAGCTGAATTTCTTCGAGCGCGGCGTCCTGCGCCACCGCCTGGGCCTGCCGCTGGGCACGATCCGCCTGATGGAAACCTACGCCATCCAGGGCGCCATCAGTGAAGATGCCGTCCGGCAACTGCAACTGCACACGCTGGCGCTCGTGCGCAGCGCGCTGCCGTCGCCTCCGAAGCTTTCGCGCGCCGCGGCCGTCGGTGTGGCCTGCGGAGGCAATGCCGAGGCGCTGTTGCGCCTGGCGCCGGGCCCCGTGGCGGGAAGGACGCCCTCGCTCAACGTCCGGCTGCTCCAGGAGCAGATGTGGCGGCTGCTGAGCCTGGACGTCGCCGGGCGCATGAGGGCGTTTCGCGTGCGGCAGGACCGCGCCGAAGTGATGGGCATTGCCGCGATCGTGATCACCACGGTGGCGAAATGGCTCGGCCTGCGCGCGCTGCTCGTGCCCGGAGTCGGCGTGCGCGAAGGATTGCTGCTCGAGTTGGTGGGCGCGCAGTATTCCGGAGCCATGGCCTCGCAGGAGGAGCAGAGCCGCGCCGCCGAGCTGCTGGCGGGCGCGCGCTGGTTTGCTCGGCGCCACCACTGCGACGCCCGCCATGCCGATCAGGTGGCGCAACTGGCTCTTTCGCTCTTCGACCAGCTGCGGCCGATTCATGGCATGGACGGGGACCCGCGCCTGGTGCTGGAGATGGCCGCGCTGCTGCACGACGTGGGACACTTCGTCCAACGCAAGTCGCATCACCGGCACGGCGAATACCTGATCCGCTACGGAGAAATTCCGGGATTGCGCGGGTGGCGGCGCGACATGGTCGCCGCCCTGGTGCGCTATCACAACTGCAAGTCCGAGCCGCAAGCCGAGCATGCCTGCTACGCCGCGCTCGACGGGCCGCGCCGCCGGCAGGTGCGCCTACTCGCCTCCATCTTGCGCATCGCCGAGAAACTCGAATCCGAACACGCCCAGCAGATCTCGGGCGTAGAACTGCAAATCGCCGGGCGCCGCGCCATTTTCATGATTCGCGCCACCGAAGGCACGCGGCTCGATCTAGCCGGGATCGAACGCAAGGCCGGCCTGTTCGAGCGGGAATTTCACCTGCAGGCGGAGTTTCGCCGGGCGCAGCGAAAGGAAAAGGTCGCCTAGCTCATGATCCTCTATGTCGTTCGTCATGGCATTGCCGTCGACCGCGACGCGCGCGGGAAGCCGGCGGAGGCGGAAAGGCCCCTCACGCCGGAGGGCGTGCAGAAGACGCGCGCGGCGGCGCTCGGCCTGCGCGCCCTGGGCGCCAAACCCGGTGCGGTGATTACCAGCCCGTACGTTCGCGCCGCGCAGACGGCGGAAATATTCGCCGAGGCGCTGGGATTCCCGCCCGAAGACATCCGCGTGAGCGAGGCCCTGAAACCCGCGGAAAATCCCGCCGACATTTTGAGGGAACTCGCGCGCTTGAAGGCGAAGGAAGTGATCTGCTGCGGCCATGCGCCGCACGTCGATTTGCTGATCGCGCACCTGGCGGGCGCGCGCGCCCCCTTCACGCAGATGAAAAAAGCGGGCGTGGCCTGCCTGGAACAGACCGCCGCGCATGGCCGGTGGGAGCTGCTCTGGATTTTGCCGCCGAAAGTGCTGCGCGAACTCGCCGACGAGTAAAGCGGGCTACGCGCTCTGGCGCTTGGGAAGCGGGGCGGGCACGAGCGCGCGGCATGCGGACAATCCGGTGCGCCAGGCCGGCCACGGCGATTTCGCACCGGTGCTTTCCGCGACAAACTGTTCGAGGCGCGCCCGGCGCTCGCTCTCGATTCTTGCGATCCATGGCGCGACGACGGCGGGGTCGAGCCGCAAGGCCTTCCGGCGGATGCGGCTGCGCAACACGTCCAGGTCGTGCACGTCGCCGAGCAGGTCCTGCGCCCGCTTCAGATCGGCGGCCCAGACCGCGTGCCGCTGCGGCAGGAAATTCTCCACGACGTACCGGAAGCGCTTCAAACCGATCCGCAGCCGGTGCCATGCAACGATGCTTCTTCTCCGGCGCGCCTGGCGGTACAACTCGGCGGCGGCATTCAGGCGGGTCAGGGCCAGGCGCTGGAAGATGATGCTTTCCGGCGGCACAAAACCGGCCTTCGACGCCAGCTTGCGCATCAGCTTCTTCCACTGCTTGCGGTCGAACCGCTCCAGCGCCTTTTCGGCCGATTTCCGGTGCGCGGTTTCCTCGCGCGCCAGCAGACGCAGCATGTGCCGGCGCACCGGGTCGCCGGCCGGCCCCAGCTTCCTCATCCAGACGCGTTGCACCTGCGTGTCGCGGAGCACGCCCAGCGCGTGAAACAGATCGCGGGAGATGCGTTTGAGCTTGCGCCAGCCCGGCGCGGGATGGACTTCGCCCAGCGCGTCGGCCATGGTCCGGCAGCGCCGCAGCGCCACGCGCAGATCGTGGACGTCGCCCGCGCTCCAGCCTCGCCGCACCTGGCCGGCGCGTTCCACGACGCGGTCCATCCAGAACTCGAGGCCCGAACGGCGGGCGGTCTCACGCGTGGGAAATTGGATCGGGAGCGCCATCGCACCATCCATCAATGTAAGAAACCGGAACGATCACCCATGTTAGCCCCAGGAGAAGGTCTTTTCCAGTGCGACGGAGCCGGCATCGCGAATCGCCGGCGCGGGAGAAATTTCAGGAGACGAAGGAGCAGCCGACGCGCGTGCGCCCGCCTTCGAGCGGAAGTTTGTAACTCGTGCGCAGAATCACGCGGACCGGAGGCAGGATCGGCACGTGGAGGACGGCGTTGAACTGGCTGGGCAGTTCCTCTTCGTGGTCGAAGAGCAGCGCCACGCCGCCGTAACTCAGGTCGACAATCTTCGCGGTTTTCTCATCCAGCTCGGTCAGCACCGCGTGGGCCTTGGTTCCGCCCAGCGACACGCGCTCCCACCTGCGCTGTTCCTCCTGCCGCGGAGGGCCGGGAACCACCGTGGGCCCGCCCGCGGCGGCCGCCGCCGCGGCGCGCTGCGCCGGAGCAGGTGGCGCAGGCGGAGGGGGTGGCGTAGCCGCCGCTTCCTGCGGAGGCGGCACTTCGAGCGGAATCACGCGCGAGGGCGCGCGGCTGGCGCGCTTCAATTCGTAGAGTCTCTCATCGGCCAGGCTCAGCAGGGCGCTCTTTTGGTCGCCATCCTGGGGATGCACGGCCACGCCGAAATCCAGCGTCACCGGGATGTGCAGCTTGAGCGCGCGGACCTCGTGTTCGTATTGCGTGCGGATGCGGCGGCACAGCGTGATGGCTTTTTCCGGGTCGGTCTGCGGCAGCAAGAGAGCAAATTCATCTCCGCCGATGCGCGCGGCGAAGTCGGAAGCGCGCAACGTCTTGCTCAGCGTCGTGGCCGCGAGCTGCAGCACCTGGTCGCCCATCAGATGGCCATGGCGGTCGTTCACGTCCTTGAGCTTGTTCAAATCGAGGATCACCATGGCGAGCGACTGGCCATAGCGCTTGGCGCGGTTCAGTTCCTTTTCGCAGGTTTCGTCGAAGAAGCGGCGGTTGGAGAGTCCGGTGAGCCCGTCGGTGGCGGCGTTGATCTGCAGCTTCTTGAGTTCGTCGTACTCGATCAGGACGGGAACGCGCAGAAAATTAGCCGCGGACAGCACGTCTACCATGGCGGTCTTCAGCGAAACCTTTTGCCCCGCCCCGCTGCTGAGTTCCTCGCGCCGCTGGAGAATGCGCTTCCAATAGTCGTTGCTCACCGCTTCCGACAAATCAATCTGCACGACCGTGCGCAGGAACTGGCGCAGGAATTGTCCGCGCGCGGATTCCTCCAGACCATCGAGGGTCTCGACCAGCAAGTCGAGAAACGAGTCTTCGGCGGAGGGTTGAGGTTGGGGGTCTTCGTCGAGCTGGGGCATCTAATAAGTCCGGGGCCGCCTTAAGTTTAACCTATCGAGCGCACATAATGTCGTATAAGCCCAGTTGCACGGGACAGTCCAAATCTTCCGGAAAACGATGCCCAAAGATGGCAGCAACTCAATGTGCACACAACACTTAAATGGCGGACGCAATGTGTCCAGGTAAAACCGGAAATTCCATCACGAAAAGTGAAAAAGGGTTCCCCTTTGTGCCCAGCCATGGGTGGCCCTTGGACCTGGGGAAAGTTCCTAGCCGAGTGGTTTCAGGAATTCGACGCCGACTAAATAGACATCACCCGCATGTTGCTGCCGCTTGACGCGGGCTTGGATGGGTGGCATGCCCACGGGAACCAGCGCCGAAGAGGTGATAGAGGGTGAGGGGATGGTTAACGTGACAATCTCGTTGATCATGAGGGCCCGCGGACATGCAATAAAGGCGCCTACGGCGCTGATGTCCAGAGTCTTGGCCAGCTCCATGTATTGCTCTTTGTGCTCATCCTTACCACGAACAAATAGCGGCACCTGGAGATGAATGCGCTGAAAGCGCCGCCGCTCGGATGCGAGGGCGGGCGCGGCCATGCCGTGGGGCCCGGATTGTTCTTTCCCAGTCATTGGTACCCAAGTATTAGTACTCGTTTGTATCGCAATTTAATGGCAACTTCCCCAGGTTATTTGCATGCATTTTAACGGCTGTGTTTTCAATGGGATAGAATTAAGCTCTGAAGAAGACACGCTACCCATGGCCTCCTAAGGCGCAAATTTACTGCATTTAGTTTCCAGAAGTGTGCAAATCTAGGACCCATTTACCATTGACACTATTGGATGCCTTTGCGAGCATCGTTTTTTACGCGGGGGAGTCCATTCGGTCGTCCCGTTAGGCGTCAAGGAAGTTTCTGTCCGTGCTGTGGAAATCCCCCCGGAGGGCTCATTGCCGAATAGTATCGGTGTCGAAAAGCAAGCGACCGGACCGGCGAGTTTTGAATTGCTGGCGAGCCTGCTGGATTCGCTCGATCGCCCTCTTCTGGTGGCGGATCGCGCCGGACAGATTCTGTTTGCCAACTTGCAAGGGCGGGACGCGCTGCAGGCCCGCGGATTGGAAGCGCACGCCGCGTTGAACCTGTTCCGCGATGTGCTGCAAGCCGACCGCGACGGCATCCTTGGCCAGCTGGAGCGCGGCGAGCAGGAAGTAAGTTTCCCTCTGGAAACCGCGGGGGCCAAGTGCCGGGCACGTATCCACTGGCTGCCGGAACCCGATTGCCTGGCCGTGCATATCGAGCCGATCCCATGCCTTTCCGAAGTCCCCGCCGATCAGGCCGCCATGCGCCAGACCGTGCAGGACCTCATGCAGGAACGGGAGATCACCTATCGCAATCTCCTGGCTGCCTACCTGCGCCTCCAGGAGGCCAACCGCCAGAAAACCGTGTTTCTCGCCTCCGCCGCGCATGAATTGAAAACACCCCTGGCGGTGATGAAGGGTTATTATGACCTGCTGCTTTCCGGATCGCTGGGCAAGCTGAGCGACCGGCAGACGGAAATCGTGGGAGAATCGAAGGAGAGCTGCGATCGCCTGGTCCGGTTGGTCTCGATGTTTCTGAACTATTCCGCGCTCGAGAGCGGCAAGCTGATTTTGCAGTTGCGCGAGAACGATCTGCGGGATTGCATCCGGGAAATATCCGGGCGCTGGCAAGATGCGTTCCAGCGCGCGAATGTGCGGCTGGACGTCCAGATTCATCCCGATCTGCCGCTGTTCAAGTTCGATTACCAGAAGGTGCAGCAGTGCGTGGTCAACCTGCTCGACAATGCGCTGAAGCACACGCCGGCCGGCGGGTGCATCACCCTGGCGGCCCAGCCGCATTTCTGGGAGCGGCGCGCCGCCGCTGTCGCGCCGTCCCAGGATCGGCGCCAAGGCGGCGCGTTGCACTGCAATAGCATCTTGATCTGCATCACCGACACCGGTGGAGGAATCGCCCCGGAGTTCCACCAGGAAATTTTCGAGGAGTTTGTGCGCGTGGACCCCTCTTCCTCGGGCATGGGTCTGGGGCTGGCGATTACCAAACGGCTGATTCAGGCGCATCGAGGCAAGGTCTGGGTGGATAGCGAAGTGGGCCGGGGGAGCTCCTTCTCATTGGTTCTGCCCCTTCAGGTGGACTAAAGTACGAGCTGGGAAATCTAGCTTCCAGGAAAAATGATGGCCAAACTAGAAAGAATCATGGTGGTGGATGACGAGCCCAGCATCCGTAAATATCTCCAGACGCTGCTCGAAGTGGATGGATTCCAGGTCGAAACCCAGGCCAGCGGCAAGGAAGCTCTGGCGCGCATCGGCGAGGGCGAGCGGCCCTTCCTGATTATTCTCGACGTGCTCATGCCCGAGATGGATGGGATCGAGACGCTCCGGCAATTGATGCAGATGGATCGCACACTCAACGTCATCATGCTTTCCTGCATCAACGAGGTCACCACGGTGGTAGAAGCGATCCGGCTGGGCGCGCTGGATTATCTGACCAAGCCGTTTGAAAAACCGGAATTGGATGCCGTGCTGCTCAAGTGCCGCCAAAAGCAGCAGCTGCGCTCGGAAAATGAAACGCTCCGCGAACATTGCGAGACCCTGACCGAGGACATCTCCTTCCTGGCCTCCAGCCCGCAGATGCTGAAGATCCGCCAGCAAGTCCTGCAGATTGCCCCGGTGGACGTTCCGGTGTTCATCAGCGGCGAAAGCGGCGTGGGCAAGGAAGTGATCGCGCGGATGATTCATCTCCGCTCCCTGCGCCGCCAGCAGGCGTTCGTGAAAGTGAACTGCGCCGCGCTGCCCGGAGAGTTGCTGGAATCGGAATTGTTCGGGTACGAGCAGGGCGCTTTCACCGGCGCGGTGCGCGCCAAACCGGGCAAGTTCGAGCTGGCCAGCAAAGGCACGATTTTCCTCGACGAAATCGCGGAAATGAGCCCGCACCTGCAGGCCAAGCTCCTGCACGTCCTGCAGGACGGACAGTATTCCCGCTTGGGCGCCCGCTCGGTGGTGAACGTGGATGTCCGCGTCCTGGCCGCCACAAACGTGGACGTCAAGGATGCCATGCGCACCGGCCGCTTCCGCGAGGATCTTTATTACCGCCTGAACGTGCTCTCCATCCACATTCCGCCCCTGCGCGAGCGCGCCTCGGAAATCCCCATTCTGTTCCGTCATTTCCTGCTCAAGTACAGCGAAAAGTATCAGAAGTTCGCGCCGGAGCCTTCCCGGCACCTGCTCGACGCCGCCGCGCGGTATTCCTGGCCCGGCAACCTGCGGGAGCTGGAGAATTTCGTCAAGCGCTACGTTATCCTCGAGGACGACGAAGGCAGCCTGCGCGAACTCATCGAGATGACCAGCCAGCAGCGCGTGGCCCCGCGCGAAGAAGCCCCCGTGGCCAAGGAACAGAGCCTCAAAGCGCTGGTGCGCGGGTTGAAGGACGAAGCCGAGATGGAAGCCATCGCCGAGGCCCTGGACAAAACCAATTGGTGCCGCAAAGATGCCGCGCGCATGCTGGGGATCAGCTACAAAGCCCTGCTCTACAAGATGCGCCAGTTTAATCTCGATTCCGGGCGGAGCTCGCGTTCCGCGGCAGCCAAAGCCGCCGCAGCCAAGTTGGCCGCGGAGAAGTCCCCTGCCCAGGAAGAAATTCCCAGCGCGCCGGTGGTGCGCGCCCGATAATTTTCGGGCACGCACGGCGCCCGGCAAGCGCCATTTTTCGCCCCACTAGTACCGCTATACCCTCTGCAAGGAATTGCCTATCTAGAGCACACACAGCGAAATAGAACTACCTTTTCGGTCCCAGCTTGTTCTACTATTCCTCCCCGAATAGGGCTTCGGGTCTTTTCCCTCCCCGATGAGGGGGAGCGATCACCCTCATCGATCAGCTTTTGACAAAGACAACGTTGTTGTTCTCAAAGGACTTGCGGGGCCGGTCCCGTTTTGGCATGCGAGCAACAATGGAAATAGTTTGGGTGCTGTATCTTGCGCGGTCTTTGGAATGGCGATTGCTACTTCAATCTGCGGGGATTTCTGTAAACGTTAGTCAGGTCCTGGAGGAGCAGTGATGACGGAACGCCGCACGGCGCGTCGGTACGACTTATCTTTGCCGGTCAATATCCGGCAGCCCATCAATCGAGAACCACGTTCGCACAGCGGTCACACGCGCGACATTTCCACGCGCGGCGTTTATTTCATGACGCAACGAGATCTGGCGCCGGGCACGGAGATCGATTTCACTCTCACCCTGCCGGCCGAGATCACGCGCGGGAGCGAGGTGTTTGTCCGCGCCCACGGCCGAGTCATTCGCGTGGACAAGCGCGTGGAGGAAGACCAGGATGCCGTCGGCGTCGCAGCGGTGATCGAGCGCTACGACATCATCCGCGGCGAAACCTCTCCCGACTAGGCCGGGCATCGAGCGGTGCACGGGATCCCGCGATGAGCGGCTTTCCCTCCCCGCGTCGTCCGGCCGCCCGCCGCCCAATCCGCACCCCCCGCGCCCCGGGAGTTGCTTGAAACCCCACCGCCCAGGGCATCCCCGACCCACGGCAGCCCGTGGGAACATCCCTTCCCGAAAGTGTCAAGAATTTTCAGACTTTCGCCAAACCACCTCTGCCTCCGGCCAGGGTTTCTCCGGGTCAGAATCCCCGCAAACCGATACAAACCATAAGAAAACAAATAACTTACGGTCTCGGCCTGGAACCGCAGGGCCGTCTAAAGCCGGGAAATCGGTTTCTCCTTTTGGCGTCTGGGGTGCAATGCACTGTTTGGTAGATACGTTACCAACACTCTTTGCAACTACGGATTTCGATGGCTTCACGAGCCCCGCAAGAACTCAACGGCCCCCCGCAGGGAGCGATCCTGCCGCCCGACGACGTCTACTTCGGTCCCTCCCCGGCGATGGAAGCGGTTCGCCGGAAGATCGACCGAGCGGCCGGGTTGAATGTCCCTATCCTAATCCTGGGCGAGAGCGGGACCGGAAAAGAGGTGCTGGCCCGTTACATTCACGCGCACTCGCCTTGGGCGGACGGACCGTTTGTAAGAGTCAATTGCCCCGCGATTCCCGGCACCTTGATTGAAAGCGAACTGTTCGGTTTCGAGAAGGGCGCGTTCACCGGAGCCCACGCCGCCAAGCCCGGCCGCATGGAGATGGCCCAGGGCGGCACGCTGTTTCTGGATGAGATTGCCGAGATGGACGCGAGCCTGCAAGCAAAGCTGCTGCACGTTCTGCAGGACGGAACGTTCACCCACATCGGAGGCCAGGACGAGAAATGCCTGGACGCGCGCGTGATCTGCGCCACCAATCGCCGACTGCACCAGGAAATTGCCGCCGGCGCGTTCCGTTCGGATCTGTTCTATCGCATCAACGTGATCAGCGTGGAGCTTCCGCCACTGCGCGAGCGCCGCGAGGACATTCCCTATCTGGCCGAATACCTTCGCCAACAGTTCAATCAGCGCTTCCAGCGCGAAGCCGCGCCGTTGCCCGCCGAAGCCCTGCATCTGCTGCAACAGCGGGAGTGGCCCGGCAATGTCCGGGAACTGGAAAACTGCCTCGCGCGGTACGTCGTCCTGGGTTCGGAAGAAGCCTTTTACGGCGAACGTTCCGAGAAACCGGCGCGCCGTACTGCCGTCGAAACCACCGAAGACGGCAACATCCCCCTCAAACGCATTGCCCAGCAAGCCACCCGGCAGATGGAGCGCGATCTGATCGTCAAGGTGCTCCAAGCCAACCAGTGGAACCGACGGCGGGCCGCCGAAGTGCTGAAGATCAGTTACCGCGCCCTGCTCTACAAGGTGCGGCAGGCGGGCATCCCGGCCAAGCGCCCGCGGCAAAAACCCGAGCGTCCGGAGGAATTTCCCAACCCCTTGCCGGCTTATCTAAGTCAGAAACTGTAATACCCTCGTGCGGGCGTTTTCCAGCCGACGGGTGTCTGGTACGATATCACCCGCGCCGTCCGCCTTGCCCGGCGTGGCCAATTGGGCTAGCCTGAGATTGCGATGCCTAAAGCGAATACCAAGACTTCCTTGAAGGTTTGTCTTCTTTCGCCGCATCCGATGGTCCTGGATGAGTTTCAGCGGCTGTTGGAACATTCCGGCTTTCAGATCGCGTGCAAGCAGCTCGATTCCATGCTGGCGCCGGATCTTCGCCATCTCGATGTGCCGGCGGCGGCGGTCTACGTGGTGGACGCGCACGCCGCGCGTCAGGCCACCGGGGCCCTGCTCGGCAATATTCTCGACCGCCATTCCACGGCGCGGCTGCTGGTCATCGGAGAGCGGCTCGAAGAGGACGAGAACTTCGCCCTTCTCCGCCACGGCGTGAAGGGAATCCTGACGTACAAGGAAGCCCGCGAGCAGCTCTCCCACGCCCTGCCGCAAGTCGCTGCGGGCGGCATGTGGGTTCCGCGCTCGGTCCTTTCCAGTTTCGTCGATTCGATCCTCACCAGCGTGCAGGGGCGCCGCTTGCGCGCCGATTCGCCGACCGCCCTCAGCCGCCGCGAGCAGGAAGTCCTCAGCGGCCTGCTCGAAAACCTCGCCAACAAGGAACTGGCCGACCGCCTGCATATCTCCGAGCGCACGGTCAAATTCCACGTTTCGAACCTGCTCGGCAAGTTTGGCGTGCGCCGCCGCGCCGACCTGATTCTGCTCTGCTATCAGCGCAACGCGAAGCAATAGACTCCCGCCCGCCGCCGTCGTTTTCCTGGGCCCGGCGGACCGCCCCGCCGGATTCGCTGCTATAATTCCACCCTTGGATTCCCGCAGGCCGCCGCCGCACGGGCGGCCGCTGACCGCATGGCTACCTTTTCCATCGAGAACTTCGGCTGCCGCGCCACCGAGGCCGACGCCGCCGCGCTGCGCCATCAATTGCTGGCAAGCGGCCTGGCGCCGGCTTCGGGTCATCTCTCGGCCGACGTGGTGGTGCTGAACACCTGCACGGTCACCGCCGCCGCGGATTCCCAGGCGCGCGACGCCGTGCGCAAAATCCGCCGCGCCAATCCCGCCGCGCGCATCATCGTCACCGGCTGCTACGCGCAACGCGCGCCGGAAGAACTCGCGGCCCTCGAAGGCGTCGCATGGGTGATCGGCAATGCGCGCCAGGCGGAAATTCCACGCGTCATTCGCGAACTCCTGGCGCCGGACATCAACTCTTACGGCGGCGCGGCCCCCGGTGCGGCTCTGGAAGAGGGCTCCCTGTCGCTGGCGCACGCCCCGGCCAAGATTCTGACCGGCGATATGCTCGCCCAAGACATCTTCCCCGGCGGGGCCGCCATGCCGGGCGCCTCGGCGACGCACGACCGCACGCGGCCCATCCTGAAAATTCAGGACGGCTGCAACAATCGCTGCGCCTACTGCGTGATTCCTCTGGTCCGCGGGGGCAGCCGCAGCCTGCCGCCGGATGCCGTCGTCGAACAAGTGCGCGGCCTGGTGGCCGCCGGCGCGCAGGAGATTGTTCTAAGCGGCATCAATCTGGGGAGCTATGGCCGCGACCTCGCGCCGCGCGCGGCGCTCGTGGCCGTGGTGCGGCGCATTCTGAACGAAACCGACCTGGCGCAGTTGCGCTTCAGCTCCATCGAACCCCAGGACATCACCGAGGATTTCGTGGCGATGGTCGAGTCGTCGCAACGCCTGGCGCGCCACTTTCACGTGCCGCTGCAATCGGGGTCGGACCGCATCCTGCGCGCCATGCACCGCTGGTACCGCACCGGGCACTACGCCGAGCGCGTGCAATCAATTCGCCGGTGGCTGCCCGATGCGGCCATCGGCGCCGACGTCATCGTCGGTTTTCCGGGAGAGACGCGAGAGGATTTTGAGGCCACGGCTGCATTCATCGCCCAGCAGCCGCTCACCTACCTGCACGTTTTCTCGTTTTCCGCGCGTCCGGAAACCGCTGCGGCGGAACAGAGCGATGCCGTGGCTCCCGGCGTCATCAAGGAACGCGCCCGGGCGCTGCGGGCGCTGGGCAGCGAGAAATCCGCGGCGTTCCGCGACGCGCTGGCCGGACGCACGCTGCGCGCCCTCACGCTCCGGAGCGGGGAAGAGGGCTGGACCGACGCCCTCACGGGAAATTACCTGAAGCTGCGCCTCGCCGGACGCCACCCGGCCAATGTGTGGCATGATCTGCGCCTTACCGCCGGCGGCGATGCCGTGTCGCTCTAATCAATGTGGGGTTTTCAGCTGAATCTATTTCGCCGTAGGGGCACGGCACGCCGTGCCTTTTCTTATGCGCAGGCGCCGATCCGTGCGGATACTGCGGAGAATTCTCGCCTAACTCTCGAAAATCACCTGGGCGAGCGCGAGATTGCCGCTGTGCGTGATCGAAAGCGAAATATTTTTCACGCCGAGGCGCTCGGCCAGCTCGCGCGCCACACCGGCCAGGCGCAGCACCGGCTTGCCGCCTTTCTCGCGGGTGACTTCGATGTCCCGCCAGCGCACGCCGCGGCGCCAGCCGGTCCCCAGCGCTTTCATGGCCGCTTCTTTGGCGGCAAAGCGCGCGGCGTAGCGCTCGAACCGGTTCTTGTGGCTTTCGCAGTAGGCCACTTCGCCGGGCGTGAATAGCCGCTCGATGAACGGCGCTCCGTGGCGCCCGATGGCCGCCTCGATCCGGTCGATCTCGGCGATGTCCAATCCCAGTCCAACGATCATCCGGCCTCCCGCATATCTTCCCAGCGCCTGAGTTGGCGCGATTATATAATCGAAACGCGCCGCGACTCCCGGCCAAACTGAAGAAACGAAATGACGACGACCCCCGCGAAGAAACACAAGACGCCGAAGCGCCGCGCCGCGCCGGGCTTCGCGCCCTGGAAATTGCGCCGCGCCGGCCGCTTACAGCTGCTGGAGGCGCCGCCGCTCGAGCGCCTCGACTGGCTCGTGCACGGATTCAGCACGCGCCCTGGCCTTACCCCCGATCTCGCCAAAACGCGCGGCAACCGCAAAGCGCCGCAGCGCCTGCTCCTTCCCGGCTCCGCGGCGGAAGATTCTCCGGCGCGCGTGGCCGAGAACCGCAAAGCATTTTTTCATGCAGTTGGCGCGGACCACCTGCGCGCCGTCACGCTGAGGCAAATTCATTCCGACATCGTGCACCGTGTGGATTCACCGGACCGCGCTGCCGGCGATCCGCCCGGAGGCGACGCGCTGTTCACGCGCGCGCCCGGCTGCCTGCTCGTCATCCAGACGGCCGACTGCGTCCCCATCCTTCTCGCGGACCCGAAGCAGCGCGCCATCGCCGCCATTCATGCAGGGTGGCGCGGCACCGTGCGCCGCATCGCCGCCAAAACCCTCGGACGGATGCAGATGGAATTCGGCACGCGCCCCCAGGACGTGGTCGCCGCGCTGGGCCCGTCCATCGGGCGCTGCTGTTACGAAGTGGGGGAAGACGTCGCCCGGGAGTTTCACGCGCAGTTTCCCGAGGCGCGCCAGTGGTTCGACGGGCCGTTCGACGCGCTGGCCTCGGGCGAAAACGATCCGAACTGGCTGCCCTGGCTCACCATGATGCCGCCGGGACATCAGCCGCCGCCGCTGCGCGTGCACCTCGACCTCATCGCCGCCAACCGCGCCATCCTCGCCGAAGCGGGCGTTCCGCCCAGGCAGATCTCTTCTTCGGGCTTTTGCACCGCCTGCCACACCGATCTGTTCTTCAGCTACCGCCGCGAAGGCACCACCGGCCGCCTCATGGCCGCCATCGGCATCCGCTAGGAGAATTTGCGCCACGCAACCACGAGGTAACGGCTCTGTAGCAGCAGCGTTCAGGCGGGCGCAGAGGAGGAGGATTCAGCGAGTGCGAGCTGGCCGCAGGCGGCCTGCACATCCTGGCCGCGCGAATCGCGCACGAAGACCCGCATTCCCTTGTCCGCGAGGATGGCGCGAAATTCCTCCACGCGCGCTGCGTCCGGCTTCTGGTACGGCAGCGCGCCCGGATTCCACGGGATGAGGTTGACCTTCGAGCGCACATGCGCAAGCAACTTCGCCACGCGCCGCGCGTCCTCGGGCGCATCGTTGAATCCGCCCAGCAGCACGTACTCGAACGTCAGATGCTCCCACGGCCGCAGCGGATATTTCCGGCACGCCTCGAGCAGCATTTCCAGCGGATATTTCCGGTTGATGGGCATGATCTGGTCGCGCTGCTCGTTCGACGAGGCGTTGAGCGAAATCGCCAGCTTCGGCCGCACCTTTTCCTCGGCCAGCCGCTCGATCCCCGGAACGATGCCGCTGGTCGAAAGCGTCGCGTGCTTGGGCGAGATAGCCAGGGCGTTCGGGTCGAGCAGGATGCGCACCGCGGCCATCACCGCGTCGTAATTCAGCAGCGGCTCGCCCTGGCCCATCAGCACGATATTGGTCTGCGGCTTGAGCGCGGCGCGATGCTCCTCGAGCGCCACCAGCACCTGCGCGACGATCTCGCCCGCCGTCAGATTGCGCGCCAGCCCCAGCGTGGCCGTCAGGCAGAAGCGGCAGTCCACCGCGCAGCCCGCCTGCGTCGAAACGCAGATCGTCTGCCGCTTTTCCCCGGGCATGAACACGGCTTCGATATTCGCAGGGCCCGCGGCACGCTCCTCGCCCGTGGAAGCGTTTTCCGCATCCGTCGCCAGCGCCAGCACGTAGCGCACCGTGCCGTCCGGCGAGCTGTGCCGCCGCACGATCCGCGGCAGCGCGATGGTGGCCTCGCGCCCCAGCTGCTCGCGCAGTGCCGCCGGCAGATTCGTCATCGCCGCAAAATCGAAGCGCCGCTCCGCATACAGCGCGTGATAGAGCTGCGCCCCGCGATACCCCGGCTCCCCCAGCGATTCCAAAAACGCGCGCAGCTCTTCGGCGGATTTTCCCAGCAGATTTGTACGCGGATTGGAACCTTGCGAGGACATCTTGGCTTCATGATAACACGCCCGCGCGGGGCGGCCTTTCCGTCCGGCACGGCGAAATGACAACGCCATGTCCGCGTGCGACAATGAAACATTATGTCCAGCACTCCTCATACGGTGCGGCAGGAAACGCTGCCCAACGGCCTGGTGGTCATCACCGAGCCGATGGAGCACGTCCATTCGGTTTCCGTGGGGATCTGGCTGCGCTCGGGATCGCGCCGCGAGCCCGCCGAGCTGAACGGCATCTCCCATTTCATCGAGCACATGGTGTTCAAGGGCACGGCGCGGCGCTCGGCCGAAGACATCGCACGCGAAATCGACCGCGTCGGCGGCATGCTCGACGCCTTCACCTCCAAGGAAATGGTCTGCTTCAACACGCGCGTCCTCGACGAGCATCTCCCCAGAGCCTTCGACGTCCTCGCGGACATGGTCCTCGAACCGAAATTCGCGCCCGAAGACATCGCCCGCGAGCAGGGGGTCGTCCTCGAGGAAATTCGCATGACCCAGGACAATCCCGAGGACCTGGTCCACGAACTGTTCATCCAGAAGTTCTGGAATCCGCATTCGCTCGCCAGGCCGATCCTGGGCACGCCGGAAACGGTTTCCAGCTTCACGCCCGAAATGCTGCGGGCGTGGTTCGGCCGGCACTACGCGCCGAATCATCTGATCGTCACCGCGGCCGGCCATCTCTCGCACTCGCAGCTGGTGGACCTGGTCGCCGAGCGCTTCGGCCACCTCGCGCCCTGCGCCGACCCCTTCGACGATCCGCAGCCCGAGTCCGCCCCGCACATCACCCTGCGCACCAAGCGCGAACTCGAGCAGGTGCACATCTGCCTGGGCGTCGCGGCGCTGTCCATGACCGACCGCCGCCGCTTCGCCGTCTCCGTTCTCAGCAACGTGCTCGGCGGAGGAATGTCCTCGCGGCTGTTCCAGAATATCCGCGAGCGCCAGGGGCTGGCCTACGCGATCTTCAGCGAGATGACTTCCTATCGCGATGCCGGCATGCTCTCGATCTATGCGGGCACGTCGCTCGAGACCGCCGGGCAAGTGGTCCGCTCGGTGCTCGAGGAACTCCGGCGGCTCATGGACGAGCCGCTCGACGAGGAAGAGATGCGCCGCGCCAAGGATCATCTGAAGGGCGCGACGCTGCTGGCGCTGGAAGGCTCGGGCCAGCGCATGTCCAGCCTGGCGCGCTACCATCTGTATTTCAACCGGCACTTCACCCCCGCCGAGCTGATCGCCATGCTCGAAGCCGTCACCCCCGAGCAAGTGCAGCAGCTCGCCCGGGAGTTCTTCCAGCCCGGGCGCATGGCCGCCTCCATCGTCGGCAACCTCAACGGCTTTGACCTGACGCGCGAGCAACTCGCGATCTAAAGCCAGGCCAGCCACAGAGGCACAGAGGAAGGGAAAGAGCGTCTTTCACTTCCTTTGCTTCCTTTGCTTCATCTGCCTCTAATTCTTCTTCTCCTCTTTTCTCTGCGCCCTCTGCGTCTCTGCGGTAAGGTCTTTCCTCTGCTCTGCCTCCTACCTCCTTTGCCTCCTTTTTTCCTTTGACGCCGCCGCACCACTTTGCCATCATCGTGCCCGGAGAAAAATCGCATCTCGTTTCGCATATCCATTCTCGCGTCGGGCAGTTCGGGCAACGCCACGTTGCTCGAAACCGGCCACACGACGCTGCTGATCGACGCCGGGCTGGGCCGCAAGGAGATGATGCGGCGGTTCGCGTCGCTGGGCCGCGCGCGTCCCGAGCGCGTGGACGGCATTCTGGTCACGCACGAGCATTCCGACCATTCCGGCGGTCTGGCGCAGATGGCCCGCGAATGGAATTGCCCCGCCTATCTCACCCAGCCAACGCACCAAGCCATCCTGCAGATGTATCCCGGCGGCCCGTTCGAGAAGATGCAGCACGTCGAGTACATCCATGCCGGTGAGCGCTTCGAAATTGGCGATATCGAAATCAATCCCTTTGCCATCCCCCACGACGCCGCCGACCCGGTCGGCTACGCCTTGCGCTCCAACGGCACGAAGCTGGCCATCGCCACCGACCTCGGCTACCTGACCGAACTCGTGAAGCAACACCTGCGCGAGGCCGACTTCCTGATCCTCGAATCGAACCACGACCTCGAGATGCTGAAGGCCGGGCCGTACCCGTGGCACATCAAGCAGCGCGTCATGAGCCGCACCGGACACCTTTCGAATACCGTGGTCAGCGAATTCCTCGCCGACGCGGAACTCTTCGACGCCCGCGCCCGCCATCTCGTCCTCGCGCACATCTCCGAACAGAACAATAATCCCCACGTCGCCCGCATCTCCGCCGAAGAAGCCCTGGGCCGGCCGCCCCGCCGATTTCGCCTTCCGCGGCTCGCTCCACATCGCCTCCCAACGCTTTCCCCTCGGCCCCTTCGAGCTGTAGCGCCCTGCTTGAAACCAAGGCGGAAAACAGCCGGATTTGGAGTCTCTTGTTTTCAGGTATGATGGAAACAGGAAACCGCCCGGAATGGACGGTATTCGCGGCACAGGCACTCCTGCCTGTGCGTATTTCGGTTTCCGGAACGCAGGTGCGCAGCCAGGAGTGGATGTGCCACCACGACGGAGAGACCGCAGGAGCCGCGCTTGATTCCACGCTACACGCGACACGAGATGGGCCGGGTCTGGAGCGAGGAAAACAAGTTCCAGAAGTGGCTCGAGGTCGAGCTGGCCGCCACGGAAACGCTGGCCGAGGCGGGCGTGGTCCCGCGCGAGGCGGCGGCCAAATTGCGCGAGCGGGCGCGCGTGCACGTCGGGCGCATCAACGAGATCGAAGCGAAGGTGCGGCACGACGTGATCGCGTTCACCATCGCCGTGCAGGAAACGGTCGGCGATCCCGAGGCGGCGCGCTGGCTGCACTACGGCCTCACGTCCAACGACGTGGTGGACACGGCGCAGGCGCTGCTCATCCGCGAAGCCTCGCAGGTGATCGAAAAGGGCCTCGAGCGCTTCGGCGAAATCCTCGAGCGGCGCGCCTGGGAATTCAAGGACACGCCCGAAATCGGCCGCACCCACGGCATCCACGCCGAGCCGATCACCTTCGGGCTGAAAGTGGCCAACTGGTACGCGGAAAACCGCCGCGACGCCGCGCGCTTTGCCGCCGCCGCGCGCGAGATGGCGGTGGGGAAAATCTCGGGTGCCGTAGGCACCTGCACGCACCTCGGCCCGGACATCGAGCACAAAATCTGCGACCGCCTCGGCCTCGCGACCGCGCCCATCACTTCGCAGGTGATCGAGCGGGACCGCCACGCGCACTATCTGGCGGTGCTCAGCATCGCCGCCGCGTCACTCGAGCGCGTGGCCCTGGAAATCCGCCACCTGCAGCGCACCGAAGTCCGCGAGGTCGAGGAGCCGTTTGGCGGCGAGCAGCGCGGCAGCTCGGCCATGCCGCACAAGCGCAATCCCGTCTCGAGCGAGCAGATCTGCGGCCTGGCGCGCGTGGTGCGCGCCAATTCGCTGGCGGCGGCCGAGAACGTGGCGCTGTGGCACGAGCGCGACATCTCCCACAGCTCGGTCGAGCGCATCATCCTGCCCGATTCGGCCATCCTCACGGATTACATGCTGCACCGCACCAGCGAAATCGTCGCCGGCATGAAAGTGTTTCCCGAGCGCATGCGCCGCAATCTCGACGCGACCAAGGGACTGGTGTTTTCCGGGCAGGTCCTGCAGGATTTGGTCGAGCATGGAGCGCCGCGCGAGGACGCCTACAAATGGGTGCAGGGCCACGCCATGGCCGCCTGGGAATCCGACACCAGCTTCCAGGAACGCGTCGCCGCCGACCCGAATATCCGCAAGTTCCTCGACGAGAAGAACCTCGCGCATGCGTTCGATCTGCAGCGCCAGCTCCGCGCCGTCGACGCGATTTTCACCCGCGTCTTCGGCCCAAAATCACCCGCCGCGCATTAGCTGGATGCTGAAGAATGATGCAGGAGGGAAGGGAGGGGTGCCTCGGCACTCTCTGCGGTGAACGGGTTTGTGGGCGGCGCTTACTGCACCCGCTGGATGTAGCGGCCCTCGGAGGTGTCGACCTTGATTGTGTCGCCGTTGCCGACGAATGGCGGTACGTTGACGATCAGCCCGGTTTCCAGCTTGGCCGGCTTCACCACCGCGCTGGCGGTAGCCTTCTGGATGCTCGGCTCGGTGTCCACCACCTTCAGATCGACCGTGTCGGGAACCAGCACGCCGATGGGCTTGTTGTCGTAATACTCGACCTTCACGGGCATGTTGGGGATGAGGTAATCCTTGGCGTCGCCCACGATGTCGTTCTGCAGCGCGATCTGCTCGTAGTTCTCCGTGTTCATGAAGTGGTGGCTGTCACCCTCGCTGTACAGATATTCGTACTCGATTTCATCCACCACCACCTTCTCGACGAATTCCTCGGCGCGGAAGCGGTAATCCATCATCGAGCCATTGCGCAGGTTGCGCATCTTGGTCTGCATCGACCCGCGCTTGTTCCCCGGCGTGCGATGGTCCACGCTGTACACCACATGAAGGTCGCCGTCGTGCTTGATGATCATGCCCACGCGGATTTGCGTTGCCTTTAGCATGCCTGCTCCTGAATTCTTCTCTGGGGTTTCTCCCGCCCCGCGCACTCGCGCGGGATTCACCGGGAGATTCTAGCCGGGAGGGTGTCCTACCCGCCAAGGCGCGCCCGCAGCGCCAGCGCTGCCGAGCCGATGTTTTAATTATAGCGGCCCCCGCGCGATGCGGTCAAACCAGGGGAAGCCGGATAGTGACTCAGTTTGCTTGCGCAGGTCGCTCTTCGTGGCACAGGCACTCTTGCATTGGGGCAAACATCCGCGACACAGCCAATGGTGGCTGCTGGACCGCAAATCGGTAGGGGCACACCTTGTCCGTGCGCCCCTACCGACGCTCCTCATGGCGGAGGGACTGTGATCGGTTGCTCCCTATCGAGGAGGCTCCGGGCTGAATCGGTACGTTCCGTCCCAGTGGAAATTTGACCCGTCCGTAGGCGGCGAGACAACGACACGGGCAGAGAACCCGGTGAACTCTCCGGTCCCGTCCGAGAACGTGCACAGTCCGAAATAGTTTCCCAAATCGAGTGTGCAATGGCCGACCGCCCAGTTGCCGGGCCCGGCCGCCGCGTCGACGAGGACGACGTTACTGTCCAGCAAGCCGCCCGGAATACCAGCCGCTTGGTCATAGAAGACCTTCGCGCCGACCGCGATCGCATCGAGGTTCGAGGACGTGATCGTGCAGTAGTCACCGGCGGCGCCCGTGTACTTCGAGCATTCCTTCGTCACATGAAGAGTCTCCGTTTCGTGCTTCGGACGCCGATACCGAAGCCGCTCCCGGGTCAGTGAGGGAGCCAGCGCTACAAAGCCCGCGACCAGCACGAGGGCGAAGATTGTGGTCATAACTTTGAATTTCATTGTCGTTTCCTTTCCTCTCACATGGGTCACGTTCATCGCAATTCTCCTTTTGTGTTTTGGCCGAGTGCGTCTCTCTTGGCCTCCCGAAGTTCGCACGGGGCCTTCACTTCCTGGCTTCCGGGCATGCCGCGCACGTTGCGCCCCGCGCCTCGAATGGTCAATCCTTGGAAAGTAGCTTCGCGGTAAGACGCGTATATCTGCGTAAGCCACTCAGGGAGCAGACGTTAGCTGTTCGAATATCCGCACGCGCTCGGCTTTCCGCCAGTTTAGATTGGTGCTACACTTCGCGGCAGATGGCGGGTTAGAGATGTCTCAACCTCCAAGCCAACCCCGCAGCGTGCGCTTCGGTTCCTTCGACGTGAGTTTCCCTTCGCGCGAACTCCACAAACACGGCGCTCGGGTGAGGTTGCCCGGTCAGCCCTTCGACATCCTAGCCATCCTCTTGGAGCATCCGGGCGACGTGGTCACCCGCGAAGAACTCCGCCAGCGCTTGTGGCCGGCCGATACGTTCGTGGACTTCGAGCACGGCATGAATAACGCCGTAAAGAAGCTGCGCGCGGCGTTGGGCGATTCGGCGGATCATCCGCTCTACATCGAAACTCTCGCCCGCGTGGGTTATCGGTTTATCGCCCCGCTGGATCAAACGGGGAGTACTTCGAATCATGCACACGGGCAGCTAGGAATGCGCTGGAACGTGATTGTCCCCGCTGCGATCGCGGCCGTGGCGCTTGTCGTCGGCAGTTACTTCTATGTCCGCCGCACTCCGAAGCTGACCGAAAAGGATTCCATCGTACTCGCCGATTTTGCGAACGCGACAGGCGATCCGGTGTTCGACGGCACGCTCCGCCAGGGGCTTTCCGTGCAGCTCGAACAAACGCCATTCCTCCAAATTGTCTCCGCCGATCAAATCGGGCAGACATTGCGCCTGATGGAGAAGCCGTCCGATACGCGAATGACTCCCGAAGTGGCGCGAGAGGTCTGCCAGCGCGCCAACGCGACGACGGAGATCGAGGGTTCGATCGCCGCCATGGGCAATCAGTACGTACTCGGCCTCAACGCCGTCAACTGCAATACCGGCGAAACGTTGGCCGGGGAACAAGTCACCGCGGACGGCAAAGAAAAAGTTCTCGCGGCCCTCACCACCGCGGCCTCCGCGCTGCGCTCGAAGCTCGGCGAATCGCGCGCTTCTCTGAAAAGGTTCGACGCTCCACTCGATCAGGCCACCACACCCTCGCTGGAAGCCTTGCAAGCCTGGACTCTGGGCATCCAAGCGCTGTTGAAGTACGACTCTGCGTCAGCGATATCATTCTTCCAGAGGGCCGTGAATATCGATCCGAATTTCGCCGTGGCCTACTCCACCATGGGCGGGACGTACGCTTTAATAGGTGACAGTGGCCGGGCGACAGAAAACATCGCTAAGGGATATGACTTGCGCGACCGCGCGAGCGAACGCGAGAAGTTTTCAATTTCCTCCAACTACCATCTCATCGTGACGGGAGACGTGGACAAGGCAACTCAAATCTGCGAGCAGTGGACGACAATCTTTCCGCGCGATCCGCCGGCCTTCATGGGGCTCGAAGGGTCCTACAATCGGGCGGGCCGATTGGATGAGGCGCTCGCCGCCGCCCGTGAAACCCTCCGGCTCGGTCCGACGCCAATGGCGTACGTCTCGGTTACCTCCGAGTACATGTTACTTGGGCGCTTCGACGAAGCGCGCGCGACGATTCAACAGGGTGAAGCTAACCACATCGATCCTTCCGTGTTCCGCATTTTTCTGTGGTGGTTTGCCTCTCTCCAGAACGATTCGGCGGGAATGGCTGAACAGGCTGGTCCGTGGATCGGCCCGCCTGCCTTTGCCGAAGAATGGGAATCACATGCAGCCGCCTACAGAGGGCACCTCTCCCGTGCCCGCGATCTGGCGCAGCGTGCTATCGCCTCCGCTAAACAGCAAAGGGCAAACGAGGTAGCGACAATCTACCAGGTGCACGCCGCGCTTTGGGAAGCGTTATTCGGTAACTTCCCGGAGGCGCGGAAAACCGTAAAAGATGCAGGGAACTTCATGGCGGACCGGGACCTCGAAGGAGAGGCGGCCATCGTATGGGCGCTTTCGGGCGATACCACACAAGCTCAGAGGCTTGCCGACGATCTGGATAAGCGCTTTCCTGAAGCCACCTGCGTTCGGTTCGGCTCTCTCCCGGCAATCCGGGGCGTTCTGGCGATTCGCCGGGGGAACGCGCGGGAAGCTATCGAGTATTTGCGCGCCATTTCGTCGCGCGAGATGGTGACTCCTGCCAACTGGGCCACATATGGCGGGCCGCATATGCTGCCAGTCTACATCAGCGGCGAAGCGTACCTCGCGGCACATCAGGGAGCGGAAGCCGCCGCGGAATTCCAGATGATCATCGACCACGCCGCCTTTGACGGGGGTACGCCCATCGGCGCGCTCGCGCATCTTGGTCTCGGCCGCGCGTATGTGATCACTGGAGACACTGCCAAGGCCCGCGCGGCGTATCAGGATTTCCTCACACTCTGGAAGGACGCCGATCCGGATATCCCCATCCTCAAACAGGCACAGGCAGAGTACGCCAAACTGCAATAATCCGACCGCCCCCCGGAATGGATCACGGATGAATATAGCATTGGCCTCTCCGCACCGGGATTGCCGCGCACGAGCAGCATGCCGGCAGACGCAATTTGGCTTTCGGATTGGCGACACATCGGGAGTGGAGAACCTCGGGCCAGCCGGTCATCAATTCCCGACAGGAGCCTTCATTGGGGCGAAATCTTGCCGCACCACGTCACGCCGAAGAAACCCTCGTGCAGTTCCACGGTAACGCGTTTCCCGACCACAGCGCGTTCAAATACGCGCCCGCCGACGTTGAGGTCCTCGATGCGCCTGCCCGGCCGCCACGAAGTCACCCCAAGGTGGTACTGCGCCTGGCGGTATCCGATCGGCGCCGACTTCCGGATGACCGTCGCGCTCACCTCGTGCGGACTAGACTTGTCCAGCTTGCCATTCAGAAAGAGCAGGACTCCGAGGAGCGGAAGAGCCACGCCCGAACAGATCGAGACCCTCCGCCACCATCCCGCACCGTTGCCGGCCTGTCTTTGCGCAATGCTCACCAGCTGCGGGATGGCGGACAGCAGGAAGGCGCCAACGATGGACCCCATCGGAAGGCGGACATCTAAGGGAGGGTAAACACCCAGCGGCATCAGGGCGATCATAAGTGCCGGAATCAATAGAAGGAAATACAGCACCTTTCTCGCGTCCACCCCGGGTGCGCCCGTACCCCCACCGGAGTCCGCACGTTTGCTGAGTTTGAGTTCCATCCCGCCGGTTGAGCTCGTCTGCATGGGGGTCAAGCGTTGAACGCCTCTTTCAGAGCTTACTCAAATCAACGGCCCATCAGCACGTCCTCTGTCGAGCTTGTGTCTCTGGATTCACCGTGGGCTTGATTCCTAGTCCCATTCATCCGGAAACGCAACCCTTGGCGGGCTACGCCTGGATCACGGCGCACTCGAAAATGCTCCCCGGCCAAAGCTGGAGGCCGCCAAGGAAAACTCGCAGGAGCACAGGAAGAGGGTAGCGCGTCAGCGTGCGGCGCGAGTGTGATGTCCGGCAAATTCGCAGCATTTCTCTTTAGCAGGCCGGGGCTTCAGCCCCCTGAAATTCCCCGCCACGCTTTCTTCAGCGCCGTGCTACAACTCTTCTTCTTCCTCGTCGTTCTTCTTGAGCCGGGTAATCTTCAGCGCGATGCGCAAATCGCGCGCGCGCGCGTCGGCCAGGATGGCGCGGCGCGTGGCCGCCGGCAGCGCGGCCGGGCCCATGACGCCCGCCAGCGCGCGCGGAAAGTGCCGGACGAAAATCGCGGCCATGTGCGCGGTGGCGTAGGAGATGGGCGTGGCGACCAGGCCGCGTTGCCGAAGCTGGTAGAGCGTGGGAAAGCCCGCGTCCCATCGCACCAGCAGCGGCTGCTCGCCCTTGGTCCCGCGCACCAGCACGGCGGCGGCAAACCGCGCATTTTCGAGGATGCCCCGGCGGATCAGCGCGGCCACCTGCCGCGGCGTCGGCGTCTTCGGAAACTGCTTGCGCGTCATCCCCTGCGACCTCCGCAGCCGCCCCTGGCGGTACCACCGCCGCAGCCGCTCGAAATCGTTCCCGCCGATCTTGGCGTCCACGTCGCGGACCGGGATCAGGTACGGCAGCATGCAGACTTCGTCCTGCGCCGCCAGGTACACCGGCGTCGTGCCGATGGGCGGAGGAAACCGGAACGTCTCGCGCTCGTCAAACCGCCGCCCCAGAAGAAATTTCCCGTGGCGATAGACGCGCGGGCGCGAAATCGCCTCGTCGTAGGCCGCCTCGGCCGACCACGTCGATACCGGGTCCTTGCTCTCCGTGCTTTCGTACAGCCGGATGTGCACCGACTCGACCGAGTCCAGCAGCTCCGCGCCCCGCACAGCCAAAAGGTTCGTCAGCCCGGGCGCGGCCCCCGCGCAGATCAGCGCCACGCGATTTTTCGCCAGAAAGCGCTTGTGAAACCTGAACTGCTCGGGCCGGAACGGATGATGCACCAGGTGGGAGTTGAGATCGAGGTAATGGGCGCGCAGCCGCAGCGCCGCGCGCAAAATGATCTTGTTGTAGACCGCGGGCAAAGCGTTGAGCACCAGGTTGGCCCCGCGCCCGGCGCGCACGATCGACCACACGTTCCGCGCGTTCACCTCGCGCACTTCGATCCGGCTCTTCTTGCCCAAAAACCGCCGCGCGCGCTCCACATCGCGGTCCCCGCACCACACCGTGTGTCCCTGGCGCTCCAGCAACTGAGCGGCCAGCGAGCCGGTGCCGCCGACTCCGAGAACAAAGATGCGCATCGGAGCGCAACTCTACCACATCCTTCGCGCCGCACGTGGCACAGCCACTCCTGGCTGTGCTCTTGTATAGAAGTCCGCATCCGCGCCACAACCAACCGTGGACGCCCGGCCCTGGATTGGGTTACTGCCGGCATCCCTGGCTCCCATTCGCCATTTCCCCGCAGGCCTGGGAGCCGCCGCAATCTCGCCTTTGTAGCGGCCGCCCGTTTTCCGGGCGGGCATCTAGCCCTGCCCCCGTAGCTCCCCGTTTCCCCGAAGGCCTGCGCTTCCGCACTCCCAACCCCGCCTCCGCGCCCGCTCTGCTGCGGCCGCACCTCCGTTGCGATTCTTGTCCGCCGCGCCATCCACCGCCCCCCGCACCACCCCGCTCCGCAGCCCCCGCTCGGTTGACAACGCGCGAAGCGGGCGCGTATCATTTCTTGCGATGAGGCGCCGAGCGCGGGCGCCTTGTTTCCCTTCATTGCTCTATCCCCCAGCAGGGTGGAGTGACCGGGGCCGGAGCCTCGGCAAACAGGGCTCGATTCCGTACGGAGGCCGCACCCAATGTCACCCGAACACGACCAGAACCTACAACTTTCTTCGTCCGCGGAAGCTGCCGTGGATGGCTCCGCCGTGCCGAGCCCGGCCGGGATGTCGGCCGGCGTAGCCGTGCAGCCGCACGATGCCGCCGGCACTGCCACGGCCGTCGCGCCCGCGCTGGAATCCTCGCCCGCCACCGGCGACTCCTCCCACTCCAGCTCCGAGGCCGCCGCAGCAGCGCAGCCCGCCACCACCGCCGTCGCCGAGCCGGCTCCCGCCGAGGAATCCGCGGAGACCGAGTCCACCGAGACCATGGACCAACTGCTCGACCAGTTCTCCTCGCCCGAGGCCCTGCCGGCCGAGGGAGAGATCTTCGACGGCCACGTCCTGGCGGTGACCGACGCCGGCGTCGTCGTCGACGTCGGGGGAAAATTCGAGGGCCTGGTGCCGGCGCAGGAATTCGCCGATTCCGGCAACCCCATTGAATTTGGCCCGGGACAAACCATCGAAGTCGAGCGCCTGCACGAGCAGAAGGATGGCTACGTCGTGCTGTCCCACGTCCGCGCGCGGCGCCGCCGCGTGTGGGAGCGCATCGAAAAAGCCCACCGCGAGCACACCACCCTCACCGGAAAAATCCTCGAACGCATCAAGGGCGGCCTCGTCGTCGACCTGGGCGTGCGCGCCTTTTTGCCCGCCTCGCAGATCGAACTCCGCCCCGTGCACGATCTGGAGTCGTGGAAGGACCGCGAAATTGAAGTCCGCGTCCTCAAGCTGAATCGTAAGCGCGGCAATGTCGTCGTCAGCCGCCGCGCCATTCTCGAGGAAGAGCAAAAGGCCCAGCGCGAAGCGCTCGCCTCCACGCTAGCCGAAGGCGCGATCGTGACCGGCAAAGTGAAAAACGTCACCGATTACGGAGTCTTCGTCGATCTGGGCGGCATGGACGGCCTTCTGCACGTCAGCGACCTGGTCTGGGGCCGCGTGCCCCACCCCTCCTCGGTGGTGAAGCCGGGCGACGAAATTCAGGTGCAGGTCCTCAAGTTCGACAAGGACAAGCAGCGCATCTCCCTCGGCCGCAAACAACTGCTCGCCGATCCCTGGGCCACCGTGCCCGAGCGCTTCCCCGCGGGCGCGCGCATCACCGGAAAAGTCGTCGGCGTCACCGACTACGGCGCCTTCCTCCAGATCGAGCCCGGCGTCGAGGGCCTGGTCCACGTCAGCGAGATGAGTTGGTCCAAGCACGTCAAGCACCCCTCGAAGATCGTCAAGGTCGGCGATGAACTCGAAGTCGCGGTCCTGGAAGTGAAGACGGACCTGCGGCGCATTTCCCTCGGCCTCAAGCAGACCCTCCCCGACCCCTGGCACGCCGCCGCGGAAAAGTATCCCGTGGGCGCGCTGGTCTCCGGCCGCATCCGCAACCTCGCGGAATTCGGCGCCTTCGTCGAAATCGAAGAGGGCATGGAAGGCCTGATCCACATCAGCGACATCAGCTGGACCGAGCGCGTCAAGCATCCCAGCGAGAAATTCAAGAAGGGCGAGACGGTCGAGGCCCGCGTCCTCAAAGTCGACTCGCAGAATCGCCGCCTCTCGCTCGGCATCAAGCAGGTCAACGACATCTGGACGAAGTGGTTCGCCGAGCACAAGGTGGGCGACGTCCTTCGCGCCAAAGTCGCCCGCACCGCCGATTTCGGCGCCTTCGTCGAGCTGGCCGAAGGCATCGAAGGCCTTTGCCACATCTCAGAAGTCGAGGAACGGAGGCCCAAGGGCGAGCAGGACAAGGCCAAGGGTTCGCGCGGCGAGCGCGTTGCTTCCGTGCTCTCCCCCGGCAAGGAATACGATTTCAAAATTCTGCGCCTCGAGCCCGAACAGCACAAAATCAGCCTGAGCTACCGCGCCGCGCAAAAACAGGCCGAGCGCCAGGACATGGATTCGTTCCGGTCGTCGAAGTCGTCGCCCACCGCCACCATTGGCGACGCCCTGATGGCCAAGCGACAGACGCTCTAGCGTCCTGAGTTCTAAGATTTGTCGCACGGTTCTTAGGAGGCCCGGGCTTCAGCCCCGGCGTTCAGGCCCTTGTTCTCAAGGGGCTTTAGCCCCTGAAGTCCGGTGCAGGCTTTTTCACTACCCTGCTGGCTTACGCTGTAGATTTCGTACCGGCCGCCTTTAGGCGGGTGATTCTGGCTTCGGGCGAGAAAAAGCTTTTACCCGGCAGCCAATTAGTGATATGCAAAGATACTGCGGCGGCCGGCCCCAACCCGCAGGCGGCCCGTACACACGACGATCGCGAGAGGAGGCTCTCAACCCATGGCGGAAGTTGCCGGAGAGCACGAAACCAGCCACACCGTGACGAAGGCGGATCTGATCGAAGAGGTCACGCGCGCGACCGAATTGCCGCGCAAGGAATCCGAGGCCGTCGTCGAAACCATTTTCGACAGCATCATTGCCGCACTCCAGGGCGACGACAAAATTGAAATCCGCGGCTTCGGCAGCTTCCGCACCCGCCAGCGTCGCGGCCGCACCGGTCGTAATCCCAAGACCGGGGCCAAGGTGGAAGTGCCGCCGAAAAAAATCCCCTTTTTCAAGCCCAGCAAGGAGCTGAAGGACTTCGTCAACAGCTCGCCGGCCGCCGCGGCGGGCTCCTCCTCCGGCGCGCGAGACTGAGCGGGATGGATTACCTGTGGACGCCGTGGCGCTATCGCTACGTTGCCAGCGCCTCGGCCAACGCCCCCCAAGACGACCGCTGCATCTTCTGCGATGCGCTCGCTTCCGGTGACGACGCCGCTTCGCTCATCGTCCTCCGCGCCACGAAAAATTTCATCATCCTCAACCGCTATCCGTATACCAGTGGCCACGTCATGGTCGTGCCGTATGTTCACGTCGCCGATCTGGCCGCCGCCGACCCCGAAACCCTGGCCGAAATGATGCAGCTCGCGCAGCGCGTCCAAAAGGCGCTCCGCGAAACCTACCGCCCGGAAGGTTACAATCTGGGCATGAATCTGGGGCGGGCCGCGGGCGCCGGCGTCACCGGCCATCTCCACCTGCACATCCTGCCGCGCTGGGCCGGCGATGCCAGCTTCATGACCGTGGTGGGCGAGACGCGCGTCGAGCCTGAAGAGCTTGCCACCACATTTGAGCGGCTGCGCAAGGCGCTCGCAACCTGATGCCCGCCCGACGGAATCGCGCCACCGCACGGCCCGAGGAGTCTGTGTGACATCGCCCGCGAAACCTCCCGTGATTACGCCCTACCGCCGGCTCGACCCGAAGACGCAGCCGCCGTTGCTCTACGAACCCTATCGCGCCTCGGTCGAGCGCGCCCCCCGCCAGCCGCTCATCCTGCTCCCCCAGACGCTTTCCGAAATCACCGGGCCGGTCTACGGCCACGGCGATATCCAGGCAACCGACAACGATCTCACGCGCCAGCATGCCGGCGAACCCCTGGGCCAGCGCATCCTCTTGACCGGGCGCGTCCTCGACGACGGCGGCCGCCCCGTGCCCCATACCCTGATCGAAATCTGGCAGGCCAACGCCGCCGGGCGTTACGTCCACAAGGCCGATCGAAACGCCGCGCCCCTGGATCCCAATTTCACCGGCACGGGCCGCACCTTGACCGATGCCCACGGCCACTACCGCTTCGTCACCATCCAGCCCGGCGCCTACCCCTGGGGCAACCATCCCAACGCCTGGCGGCCCCGCCACATTCATTTTTCGCTGTTCGGCACCGCCTTCACCACGCGCCTGGTCACGCAGATGTATTTTCAGGGCGATCCCCTGATTCCCTTTGATCCCCTCAGCCAGGCCATCCCCGATGAGAAGGCTCGCCAGCGCCTGATCTGCAAATTCGACCTCGACCTCACCCAACCGGACTGGGCCTTGGCCTACCGCTTCGACATCGTCCTGCGCGGCCGCGAAGCCACTCCCTTCGAGGGGAAATGACCGTGGACTACACACCCACTCCCTCGCAGACCGTCGGGCCCTATTTCATGATTGGCTTGACCGGGCCGTGTCTCGATTTCGCACATCGCCGCTCCCGGCGTCCCCGGCCAGCGCGTGAAACTCATCTGCACCGTGTTCGCCGGAGAAAACCAGCCGGTCGACGACGCGCTGATCGAAATCTGGCAGGCCAACGCCGAGGGAAAGTACAACCACGCCGCCGACCCGCAGGACAAGCCGGTCGACCCGTCCTTCCTGGGTTTCGGGCGCCAGGGCACCGATGACCGCGGCGTCTGCGTGTTTCACACCATCAAGCCCGGCCGCGTGCCCGCCAATGACGGCACGCTGCAAGCCCCGCACCTGGTCGTCGGTGTCTTCACGCGCGGCGTGCTGCGGCATCTTCCCACGCGCATTTACTTCGCCGGCGATCCGGCCAACGATTCCGATCCCGTGCTGGCGCTGGTTCCCCCGCATCGCCGCGCCACCCTGCTCGCTCAGCCCGTCCCCGGCGAACCCGGGGGAAAGGGGATGTGGCAGCTTCAGCGCTGCAGTCTCTTGAACAGGCGTTTTAACCGCTGAAATGCCGGTCTTCTGTCGATCACCCAAGTGGCGAACCGGGACGTGGCGCTTCAACGTGCACCTGAACGGCGCGCGGAACGTCTTCTTCGACATCTAACAGGATGTTTGAAAACTCTGAGAGCTTTGTGGGTCGCGGCTTCAGCCGTGTGGCAGCGTCGGTCTTGCGTCAGGGCACGGCTTCAGCCGTGTGGCAGCGTCGGTCTTGCGTCAGGGCACGGCTTCAGCCGTGCCGCAACGGCCGCAAAATGACTGCGGCTTTAGCCGCTGAGGGACGTAAATTCCAGTTGCAGCTAGACTCTTCAGAGTCCGTGTGACAATGGAAGATTCTTTGCGGGTCGCAGCTTCACAGCTTGCGGGAAAAGGGCGAATTGTAGGGGGTCGGAGCTACAGCTCCGACATGAAGCACGTCTTGCTCATCAGGGGTTTTAACCCCTGAGGCTCGATTTTGACTTCTTCGCCAGCGGTTGCTCTCACCGCCGCGCAGAAAGGATTCGCAACCATGCCCTTCGCAACCGTTGGGAAAAACCGCCTCTACTACCGCCTGGAGGGCCACAACGGCCTCCCCGTGCTGGTCCTCTCGCATTCCATCGGCGTGGACCACGGTCTCTGGGCGCCGCAGATGCCGGACCTGCTCGCGCATTTCCAGATCCTGCGCTACGACACGCGCGGCCACGGCGCCTCCGACGCGCCGCACGCGGAATACTCCATCGAGGATCTCGGCCGCGACGTCCTCGGCCTCGCCGACGCGCTCGCCATCAACAAGTTTGCCTTCTGCGGACTCTCCCTGGGCGGCATGACCGGCCAGTGGCTCGGCATGCACGCCTCCGAGCGCCTCACCGCGCTGGTCCTCGCCAATAACTCCCCGCGCGCCGGATCGAAAGCCGCCTGGGACGACCGCCGCGCCGCCGTCTTCGCCGGCGGCATGGCCGCCATCGTGGACATGGCCATGCAGCGCAATTTCCTGCCCGAGACGCTGGCGCAGCGCAATCCGCACACCAGCACCCTGCGCGCCGTGTTCCTGAAAACCGATCCCGCCGGCTACGCGGGCTGCTGCTCGGCCATCCGCGACATGGACCACACTGCGTCGCTGCGCAACATCCGCGTGCCCACGCTCGTGATCGTCGGCAACCGCGACGCCTCCACCCCCTGGGAAGGCCACGGCGAAATCCTCGCCCGGGAAATTCCCGGCGCCCGCGTCGTCCGCCTCCCCTCCGCCCACCTCTCCAATATCGATTGCCCCCAACCCTTCACCGCCGCCCTCCAAGATTTCCTGCTCCCGTACGCGCCAGGTGTCCCCGCCTCGACCTAATGATCCGCCGCGCGCCGGCTGGCGAGGCGTTCGCGCCTCCGAAGATTCGACCGGCTGCTGAACACGGCGGCGCGTGATACCATCGCGGCTGGTCTCGGCTTTTCGCGAGGGGTGAAATCATGCACGTGGACATGCAATATCCCATCGGCAAATGGGAGCGCCTGAAAAATCCCACGGACGCGCAGCGCGGCGCCTTCATCGACGCGATTGCCGCTGCGCCCGCGAGCCTCGCCGCCGCCGTCGCGGGTCTCACGCCCGCGCAACTCAACACAACTTATCGCCCCGGCGGCTGGACCATTCGCCAGGTGGTGCATCACCTGCCCGATAGCCACATGAACGCCTACGTGCGCTTCAAGCTCGCGCTCACCGAAGACGTGCCCACCATCAAGCCATATGACGAAGCGCGCTGGGCCGAACTCCCCGACGTGAAGACGACTCCCATCGAGATCTCGCTGGCGCTGCTGGAAAATCTTCACCGGCGCTGGGTAATTTTGCTGCGCGCGCTCACACCGGAAAACTGGGCGCGCACGTTCAAGCATCCGGATCTTGGCCCGCTCACGCTCGACACCACCGTGCAGCTCTACGCCTGGCACGGCCGGCACCACGTCGCGCACATCACCGGGCTGCGCAGCCGCAGCGGCTGGTAACCCTTCGCTCGCGCCGCGGCGTAGCTGGTCCGCCCCTCCGGCGCTCTCACGGAGCGATTGACTTTCGGCCGGCAATACGTGGATTCTAGCGGCCAACAGAACACCGCCATCAAGGAGGCAACGCGTCCCATGAGTTCCCAAGCGCCGTCGCAGGCCACGCCCCAGCGTTTGATGCAGATTGTTTGGAGCTTCGCGCAACCTATCGCCCTGCAGGCCGCCATCGAAAACCGCGTGTTCGATGTGCTCGACGCCGGCCCCAAGACCATCGAGGAAGTGAGCCAAGCAACCGGCGCGTCGGTGCGCGGGCTCGCCGCGGTGATGAACCTGCTGGCCGGCATCCAGTTCCTGGCCAAGACGCCGGACGGCCGCTATGCGCTGACGCCGGAGAGCTCCGCATTCCTGGTCAGCACCAAGCCCGGCTATTACGGCGGGTTCGTTCGCCAGATCGTTTCCGGACTGATCCCTCAGTTTCTGCAGCTGCCGGAGATCGTGCGCACCGGAAAGCCCGTGGAGAATCACGTCGCCAGCCCGGAGGCGGCGGAGTTTTTCGAGGAACTTGTGGTGAATATTCTGCCGGTGGCGTATGCGGGTGCGCGGGCCGTCGCCGAGGCGCTGGGTGTTTCCCGCGCCGTCCAGCCGGTGACGGTGCTGGATATCGGTGCGGGTTCCGGCGTGTGGGGCATCGCGCTGGCGCAAGCCTCGCCGCAGGTGCGCGTCACCGCCATCGACTTTCCCAGCGTGCTGGGTGTCACGCGCAAAGTGGCGCAGCAATTCGGCGTCGCCGGTCAATTCACGTGCACCGGCGGGGACATCTTCAAAGACGATCTCGGCAGCGGCTACGCGGTAGCCACTCTGGGACACATCCTGCACATGGCCGGCCCGGACGCAAACCGATCCTTGCTGAAGAGAATTTTCAGCGCGCTGGCTCCGGGAGGAACGCTCGTCATCGGGGAATTTCTCGTCAACGAGGATCGCACCGGGCCGGTGGAGCCTCTCGCCTTCGCCATCAATATGCTGATCCACACGGAGAAGGGAAACGCCTACACGCTGGGGGAGATTCGCGCGTGGCTTCAGGAAGCCGGGTTCGTGAATGTCCGCACACTCGCTGCTCCCGCTCCATCACCCCTGGTGCTTGCCGACAAACCGGGGAAATGAGCCGCGCCATTCTTTCGTTTGTCAGGTGATGCCGCACCGTAGGGACGAGGTCCGTCCACCACCTCCGCAGGCAAGAAACCGGCTATGTCACCTTCTACAGGGATTGTTACCTTTTGTGTCAACATAGCCCTTCCGGCTCGCCGCACCCTTCCGCTAACTCTCTGATAACACTGTGAGTTGCGTGTGGTGATCCGGTTGCAGGATAAGACCAGAGGGTGGTGGTGTCGGCAGCGCCGGGAATCTAGATCGGCACCACACATTTTTCGGGGGATACAGTTATGCGAACGCGTGAATGTCCGTTCTGCGGAAAGAGCACCGGGGCCCATCTGACTCACTGCTCGCGTTGCCGGGAACCTCTCCCGGAAATACCTGGGTCGTTCCAGACGTCACCGAGCCGGCCGCGCGCAACGGCAAATGACGTCACCGGCCACACGATTCGCCGGGGGCTGCTGTACATGTTTCTCGCGGCGGTGATCGGATACTTCGCCAGCGGATCGAGTCCCTGGACGATTCCCGTGTCCGTTCCGCATGCTGTGACAACCTATCTGGTGCCCTTGCTGTTCGTGAGCGGGCTTGTTCTCAGCCTCTACGGCTTTTACAAACGGAACATGATGGCCTGACATTTCTTCCCGCCAGACGCCGTCAAAGCGCGCCTGAACTTACCGTCTGCTTCTTGGCAACGAAGTCGCACGCTTCCTCTCGCACTCCTCCCGAAAACTTGACAACCGGAATAGCCCGGCCCAGACTGCCGGCAGGCCCGCACGAAACTCACCCGAACCGGCAGGAGGATCAGGCGATGAGAACCAACTATCCCGCAGTGGTGGTTTGCGCAGTGGTCTACTGGTTACTGGGGGCGGTCTGGTATGACGTGCTGTTCAGCAAGCCGTGGACGGCGTGGGAGCACTTCACCGACGCTCAGGTGCAGAGCTTCGGTCCGGTCTGGCCCTACGTGATCACGCTGGCGCTGAACCTGGTGATCGCGTTCGTGCTTGCGCAGGTTTGCCTTTGGCGCAATGCCAACACGGCGGCCCGCGGCGCGGCCATCGGCATTCTGCTGTGGCTGGGCATCATCGGACCCATCACCTTCACAACCTACATGTACGAAATGCGGCCGAAGGGACTGTTTGCCATCAACGAATTCTATCCGCTGGCCGGCCTGTGCCTCATGGGCGCCATTCTCGGCGCGTGGAAAAAGAAAGCCGCCTAGGCGTACTCCCGTTGCCGCGACCCGTTCAGGCCTTGACGGCCTCGATGACGCAGTAGGGAGACCTGGTCCGGACAACGCGCGCCAGGCGCAGCCCGGCCTGGGAGAACAGTTCGGCGAAATCGCGTTCGGTGCGCTCGCGGCCACCGGCCATCGCGAGCATTTCCATGTCGATCCATTTCCCGAGACTGGGCTCATTGCCCGGATCGATGACGAATTCGATCAGCAGCACCTTGCCGCCCGCGCCGCGCATGGCGCGCGCGCAATTCTTCAGGATGGCGACGGAGCGGGCATCATCCCAATCGTGGATGACGGATTTCAGCACGTAGCTATCGGCGGGCGGAACACTCTGAAAGAAATCTCCGCCGGCAATCTCGCAGCGCGACGCCAGCCCCATTGACTCGATGCGCGGCTTGGCGCCCGCCGCCACATCCGGCAGGTCGCAGACGATGCCGCGCAGCGCGGGATGCCTCTGCAAAATGGCGGCGAGCAGGAATCCGTGTCCTCCGCCGACATCGGCCAGCGTGCCGAGCCCGCCGAAATCGTACTCTTCGATAACCGGCCCGATGAGCCACGCGCTGAGGTTGGTCATGGCGGCGTTGAAGACGGCGTGTTCGGCGGCGTCCTGCGGGAGATAATCAAACGCCTCTAAGCCCGTGGCTTTTTTGATGGCCGTGCCGCCGGTCTTGACCGAGTGCATGAACTCCGCGAAGACGCGCAGGTGAAACGGATCGGCCAGCCACAGCACGATTTCGTGCAGCGAGCCCGGAGTCCCCGCGCGGAGCAACTCCGAGGCCTCGGTGTTGGCAAACGTACCGGGCGCCGTTTCCGTGAAGACGCCGATGCACGCCAGCGCTCGCAGCACGCGGTGGAGCGCATTTTCGTTCACGTCCGCCGCGCGGGCCAGCTCCGCCACGGGCCGCGGCCCGCTCGCCAGCAGATCCGCGATCTTGAGTTTCGCGGCGGTGTGCAGACAGATCGCCGGCATGTAGCCGGTGGCGAACTGCAGGATCTGGTTGCGCGGGTCCTGCGCGGGACCCTTCGGTGCAGTATTCGGCGCGGATGAAATGGTCATGGAGCCTCCAATGTGTGGTGAATGAACCCGGTTGCGTGGGTAAATTATATTACAGGCCGCGCACCCGCGCCAAGCGATTGCCGCCCCGGTCTGCTGGTTGCTTATGGGGCGCCTGGAGCAAAGCCACGCAAAAGGGCATTGCGGCATCGGTCAATGTGTCGCGGGGGCTGGCAGTTTGAGCATCACCGGACATGCCCGGCAAGCGCGATAACAAGTACTCCTAAATTGAGGAGGCCGCGCGGGCACGAGAGCGGACGCGTTTCAGGTGTACTGGGAGGAACTCTATGAAAGCCGTTACACCATTTCTTGTGGCGATTCTGTTTCTTCTGGCTGGCGGAGCCGCCGCGCAGGAGGCCGCGCATGCGCCGGGATGGGTGGTCCTGCCGCTGGAGGAATATCGGACTCTGCATGCACGGGCCTATCCCACGGAACGAGGCCCGGAGCCGCCTCCGGTGGATGCGACGCTCACGCGCGTGGACTACGACTTGCGGATCGAGAACGAAGTGGCGGTCGGCCGCGCGGTCCTGACCGTGGATGTCTTGAAGGACGGGTGGGTGCGCGTGGCGATTCCCGCGGGGCTGCTGGTGCGCAAGGCGGAATTGGACGGCAAGGCGCTTTCGCTGGTGCCGGGCGGCGGGGAAAGAGGGGGCGGCCAGCTCTCGGCCGTGTTGTCACACCCGGGCCGGGCCGTGCTTTCCCTGGACGTCGTGCTTCCGGTGGCGGCGGCTGCGGGACAGGAAAGCGTGATGTTGCCGACGGCCGGGTCCGGCGTGACGCGCGCTTCGGTGGAAATTCCCCAGCAGGGCGTGGACATCCGGCTCAGCGGCGGAATTCTAACCGAGCATTCGGAATCGGGCGCGGGAAGCAAGTGGCTGGCCTACGGCAACGGGCATGAAGCGTTGACACTGACGTGGCGGCGCAAGACGGAAGATCATCGCTCGAGCGAGCCGTTGCGATGGCGCGGATCGTTGACCCAGCTCGTGAGTCTGGGCGAAGACTCGACGGCGATCTACGCGGAGGCCAACGCGGAGGTCGTGCAGGGACTGGCGCGCGAGATACGCATCCGCGTGCCCGCGGGCGTGACGATCAATCAGGTGATGGGCGCGCTGGTGGCGGATTGGAATGCCAAGGGGAACGAGCTGGTGGTCACGTTCCTGGAGCCCGTGGAGCACTCCGCGCGGTTTGTCGTCACCGGAGAAACGCGCTTGCCGCGAGACGGGAAAATCGAGGTACCGCTCCTGCGGCTGGTCGATCCCGTGCGGGAGACGGGAGGAGTGGGCGTGGAGGTGACCGGAGCGGGAGAGATCAAGGATTTGAAGCCGCGCGGACTGGAAAATGCGGACGCGAGCGATCTGGGCGAGATTGTGTCGAGCCGGCAATCGCCCTCGCTGGTGGCGTTCCGGTACCGCGTGGGCGGCGCGGACATGGAACGGGCGCTGACGGTGGACGTCACGCGGTACACCCAGCAAGCGGTGCTGATGGCCAACATCGAGGAAGCCCGGTACAAAGTTCTGGAAACCAAGGATGGAAAGACGCTGGTCGAGGCGCGCTACGCTGTGCGCAATAACCAGAGAAACTTCGTCAAGATCACACTGCCACCGGGAGCGGTGCTGTGGAGCGCGTCGTTGGCAGGCAAGCCGATCCGGCCCGGCCAGGCTCCCGACGGCAGCCTGTTGCTCCCGCTGGAAAAAGCGCGTGGCGGAGAGGAAGCTCCGGCGTTTGCGCTGGAAGTGCTGTATTTGGCGAGGGCAACCGCCTGGGCCGACCGGGGAAAGTTCGCGCTATCGTTGCCCGCGGTCGATCTCCCCATCTCGCGCACCGGGCTGGAGCTTTTCTATCCGCCCCTGTTCAAGGTGAGTATGGACCCGGGCGCGTTTCGAACGGAAACGTACGCAGACCCGACGTCGCTGGCTCTCAATGCACGAGATGAGGAACTGCTCGCCAGCGAGGCGAAAGCACTGCCCCCGGCAGCGCCGCTGCAGGCGGGCATGGGCGAGGCCCAAAGGAAGGACACCCAGTCGCTGCTCGATCAGTTTTGGGCCAAGTCCAAGACCGGGCGGGCCGCGGGAATTTTACCGATTCGCGTGTCGTTCCCGGCCTTTGGGCCGTCCCTGTTCCTTGTTTCCGAATTGACGAGCGAGAATCAGGCGCCTGCGGTGGCGCTGAGTTACCAGCAGCAGAAAAAGGGAGGTGCGCGATGAGACGCGTCTGGTTTGTTTTCGCGCCGATCATGTTGATGATGGCGAGTGCCGCAGGCGCGCAGGACAAGAGCACCCTTCCCCTGCCCGGGCCGGGCAATGTGACGCTGACGTTGGACGAATACAACCGCCTGACGGCGCTGGCCAGCAAGCCGCTGCCACCGGCCAACGTGCCGCCGGTGGCGTACGCGATCAAGAGCGCGGAGTTGCGGCTGCGCGTGGCGGACGAGTCGGTGATAGGAACGATCGCAGTGGAGGGAGAAGTGTTTCGCAAGGGAGCGACGCGCGTCCCGCTGACCACGGGATTCACGATTCTCGACGCGCACGCGGGAGGCAAGGGCGTGCCCCTCGAGCAGCAAGGCGGCAGGCAGACGGCGATCTTGCCCGGGCCGGGCGAGTTCGCGCTGACGCTCGACGCGGGCGTGCCGCTGGAGATTGGGGCGGGCCGGGCCTCGTTCAATCTTCCCGTGCCGGCGGCAGGGAGCGCGGGGCTCACTCTGGTGGTTCCCGGCGATCACACCAACGTCAGCATCAATCCGGGGCTGATTGTGGGCCGGAAGTCGGAGAACGGGCTGACGACCGTGGAGGCCGCGCTCGTGCCGGGACAGCAGGCGAGCGTCTGGTGGACGACGCGCGAGATCACCGCGCCGGTGGTTCCGCGCGAGGCGCGATTCCTTTCCGAGGTCAAGACGCTGGTCTCGGTGGGCGAAGCGGATCTGCGGCTGGCGGCGCTCGCCGATATTACCGTGGTGCAAGGCGAGCCATCGCAGTTTGTGGTGGAGGTGCCGCAAGGATACGAACTCACGGGCGCGACGGGCGCGACGCTGGAATCGAGCGAGGTGCAATCCGGCACGCTGGTGCTGAAAGTGACGCAGCCAGCGCAGCGCACGCACGAGTTCCTCATTTCCATGGAACGCTCCATCGACGGAACCAAGGCGGACGCACCCTTCCTGAGTTTCAAGGACTCGCAGCGAGAGACGGGCGAAGTCCTCGTGGAGGGCGAAGGCACGATGGATCTGACCGCGACGGAAGGCGGAGGCCTCAAGCGCATGGATCTGAAGGAGACCAACGCATACTTGCGGTCGCTGGCCCGCTTTCCGATGCAGGCGGCGTTTCGCTATCACCGGCAGCCGGCGGAAGCCCCCAGCCTGGCGCTTTCCTGGGTGCGTTTCCCGGACACGAGCGTGCTGGCGGCGATTGCCGAGCACGCGGTGGTCACCACGCTGGTGACCTCGGAAGGAAAATCGCTGACGGAGGTGAAACTCTCGGTCAAGAATCAGGCGCAGCCGTTTTTGAAGGTCGGGCTGCCCGCCGGCGCGAGCATCCTTTCGGCGGACGTCGCGGGCGAGAAGGTAAAGCCCGTGCAAGGAACCGATGGCGAGCGCGTGCCGCTGCTGCGGCCGGGCTTCCGGCCGGTGGGCACCTATGAGGTGTCGTTTGTGTTCATGCATTCCGGCGCGCCCTTTGCCAAGAACGGAGGCTCGGAGCTTTCACTGCCGAAGATGGATGTTCCGATCAGCCTGCTGGAATGGGAAGTGTTCCTGCCCGAACGGTACAAGGTGAAGGATTTCGGGGGCGACGCGCTGGCGGCCAGCCTAGTGCCTCCCGGGTCTGCGTGGGGCGTGGCTGGAGTAGCAGGGACGCTGGGGGGAGCGGCCGTAGTGCCTACCGTGCTGGGCAATCCCAGGGTTCCGCCGTTGCTTCCCGGGCAGATGGGAGGGTACGTGACGGATCCCAGCGGCGCCGTGATTGGCAATGCGGCGGTGACGATCACGAACCTGGATACGGGTGCCACGCGCACCGCGTCCACGGATTTCTCCGGCCTCTGGGTGGTTTCCAACATGCCGTCGGGAAGAGTGCGCATCACAACCTCCTCTCCCGGCTTTCAGAGCTGGGTTCGCGAAGTGTACTTTAATGCCGGCCAGCCGGAGCGGTATGCGACTACTTTGAATGTTGGGTCCGTGCAAGAGAGCGTCGTGGTCAGCTCCGAGGCTGTCAGGACTCTGCCTCTTAGCGGCAGGAACTACACGGACCTATCCGAACTCGCCCCCAAGAAGGGGGAGAAGAATGCTGCGGCGGCGCAGAACATGGCCTCGGCCAACGTATTCAATCTCCAGCAGCGCATCGCGGGCGTTTTGCCGGTGGCCGTGGATATACCGCGCACGGGCAATTCGTATCGCTTCGTGCGGCCGCTGGTGCTGGATGAGGAGACAAAAATCACGTTCACCTATCGGACGAAGTAGTCTGCGGCGGCCGCGAACGCACGGCGGCGCAACTCGGCCGGCCGGGCCGCCCTGAAGGGCGCCGCTACATGAGCGAACGAGATCGGCGTCCCGCCGGGCGCGCGGCTTTGTTTTTCCCCTGTGTGGTGTCGTATGCTTCCTTATTGCATCTTCTGGGGTCGACTAACCTGTGTTTGCTGACGAAGCCAAAATTCTGGTGAAGGCCGGGGACGGCGGGAATGGTTGCGTGGCGTTCCGCAGGGAGAAGTACGTCCCGCGGGGCGGGCCCTCGGGCGGGGACGGCGGGCATGGCGCGGACGTCTATCTCGAGGCGAACCCGCACGACAACACGCTGCTGCGCTACCGCTACAACCGCGAATTCCGCGCCGAGCGCGGAGGCCACGGCGAAGGTTCGAACTGCCACGGCCGCTCGGGCGTGGACATGGTGCTGACCGTGCCGGTGGGAACGGTGGTGTACGACCTGGACAGCGGCGAGCAGTTGTTCGACTTCACCGAGCCGGGACAGCGCTACCGCGTGGTGCGCGGCGGGCGCGGCGGGCGCGGCAATGGCAATCCGCATTTCGTCCGGCCGTGGCACCAGGCGCCGCGCGAGCACGAAGACGGCCGGCCGGGCGAAGAGCGCCATTTGCGGCTGGAGTTGAAACTGCTGGCGGACGTGGGGCTGGTGGGCTTTCCGAACGCCGGCAAATCGACGCTGATCTCGCGCATCTCGGCCGCGCGGCCCAAGATCGCGGCGTATCCGTTCACCACGCTGGAGCCGTACCTGGGCGTGGTCTCCGCCGATCCGGACGCGGCTCCAGGCAGCGGCCGCACGTTTGTGGTGGCCGACCTGCCGGGGCTGATCGAAGGCGCGCACGAGGGCGCCGGGCTGGGGACGCGCTTCTTGAAACACGTCGAGCGGACGCGGCTGATCGCACACCTGGTGGACGCGAGCGACGCGAACGACCGCGATCCGGTGCGCGATTTTGAAATTATCGAGGGCGAACTCAACGCGTTCAGCCCGGCGCTGGCCGAAAAGCCGATGATCGTGGTGGCGACCAAGCTCGACGTCACGAGCGACCGCGAGCGCCTCGACAAGCTGCGCGCGTTCGCGGCCGGGCGAGGCCTGGAGTTCCACGCCATCTCCTCGGCCACCGGCGAGGGCATCGTCGCGCTGGTGCGCGCCATGGCCGACGCGCTGGACCGCATCCCGAAACCAAAGGTGGAGCCGGAAACGTCCAACGATACGGTGCAGGAGGAAGCGCGAGAGATGGGTCCGACCCAGCCGGCGGCCGAAGGAAAGGCCGTCGCGCCCCGCAGGGAGAAACGTTGACCTCGCACGCCGCTCACAAGCCGCCCAGCGGGGGACATCGGCGATCGGTGGCGCTGTTCGGAGGGACGTTCGATCCCATCCACGCGGGGCACATTGCCGTGGCCCAGGCGGCGCAGCGGCGATTCCATCTGGACGCCATCCACTTCATCCCGTCGTCGCGCCCGCCGCACAAGCCGCAGCAGGATCTCGCGCCGTTCGTGCATCGCTACGCCATGGTGGCGCTTGGGTGCGCGGGGCATCCGGGATTTCTGCCGTCGCTGGCGGAAGCGCCCGCAGCCCCGGCCACGCCGCACGTGTTTTATTCGATCGATACGGTTCGCCGCTTCCGCCGCGACCATCCCGACGACCATCTGTATTTCATTCTCGGCGCGGACCAGTTCCTGGAGCTTCCGACCTGGAGGAATTACGAGGCGCTGCTCGACGCCTGCGATTTCATCATCGCCAGCCGGCCGGGATTCCGTCTGGACATGTTGCGGCTGGTGATTCCTCCTGAAAAGCTGGGGCGATCGGCGGGGCACGACGCGCACAAAATCGCGCTGCGCAAATCGGCGGTCCACCTGCTGACGACGGTTTCCAGCCACGTTTCGTCCACCGAAGTGCGCGAGCGGCGCGCGCGCAAGCAGACCATCCACGGGCTTGTGCCCGCGCTCGTGGAGGAATACATTGTCGGACAGGCGTTGTACCGGTGACACTGGAAAATCTTCGCCCCGCCATTCGCTGGGCCGTCGAAGCGGCGCAGGAGAAACAGGCCGTGGATATCACGGTGCTGAAGCTCTCCGGCAGCGCGTTCGCGGAATATTTCCTGCTCTGCTCGGCGCGCAGCCAGCCGCAGATGCAGGCCATCGGCGACGCCATCGAGGAACGCCTGGGCCGCCAGAACGTGCGCCCGGCCCACCGCGAAGGCACGTTCGGCGCGGAATGGCTTCTGCTCGATTACGGCGACTTCATCGTGCACATCTTCAGCGAAAGCGCGCGGCAGTATTACGATCTCGAGCGGCTCTGGCGCGACGCCGAGCGCTTTGATATTCGTGGGCCGGAAGACTCCCCGGGACGTGAGAGCCAGAGTGAAGGCGGCGCGGCGGCGTTATGACGGCAACGAACATCGTGTGGGTGGCGGCGGCGCCGGCGTCGCAGCGCGTCCTCGAACTGGCCGAAAAGCTCGCGGACACGGCGACGACGTTGCTGATCACCGGCGAGAGCGGCACGGGAAAAGACCAGCTCGCGCGGTGGATTCACGAACGCGGCGCTCGCCGCGATGCTCCCTTCCTGAAAATCGATTGCGCCAGCCTGCCGCCGGAGCTGGTCGAGTCCGAACTGTTCGGCCACGAGCGCGGGGCGTTCACCGGGGCCGTGGCGCGCAAGCCGGGGCGGCTGGAGATGGCCCAGGGCGGGACCATCGTGCTCGACGAGGTGGCCGCGCTCACGCTGGGCATTCAGGCCAAGCTGCTGCGCGTGCTCGAAGAGCGCGCGTTTGAACGCCTGGGCGGCACCGAAACCCTGCGCATGGATGCACGGCTAATGGCGCTGACGAATGCGAATCTCCCGGAGGCCGTGGCCGCCGGGCGCTTCCGCGAAGACCTTTTCTTTCGGCTCAACGTGCTGGCGATTGCCGTGCCGCCTCTGCGCGAGCGGCGCGAGGACATCGCGCCGCTCGCGGCGCATTTTCTCGAGCGGCTCGGCCCGGTGCACGGCCGGCCGTTTACCACGCTCGACGCGGCGCTGGAGCCTGAGGCGCTGCAACTGCTTGAGTCCTACGCCTGGCCGGGAAACGTGCGCGAGCTGAAGAACGCCATCGAGCATGCGTTGGTGTTTGCCAAGGAGCCGAGGTTCGGCCCCGGGGATTTTCCGGAAATTGTGCGCGCCGCGGGAAAGGCGGGCGCCCCGGCAGGCAATCTGCGGTCGCTGGAGGAGATCGAGCGGGAGGCCATTCAGGAAACGCTCGAGCGAACGCGTTACAAAATCGGCCAGGCCGCCGACATTCTCGGCATCAGCCGCAAGACGCTGCTCGAGAAGCGCAAGAAGTTCGGCCTGCTCTGAGCGGCACTCGTTGTCATCCCGGCGGTTAACCAATGACCATTCGCCTGATCATGCTCGGGAAGACGCGCCGCGAGGAGATGCGCGCGCTGCTCGAGGATTACGCGCGCCGCATTCGCCGCTACGCGGAGCTGGAAATTCACGAGCTGCGCGACGCCTCGCCCGCGGCGCTCCGCAAGATGAAGATCGCTCCCGGCGCGGCGATGGTCCTGCTGGACGCCGCCGGAAAACAATTCACGTCGCAGCAGTTTGCACGCTGGCTGGGCGATCTGCGCGACCGGGGCACGCGCGAGATCGTGTTTCTATGCGGCGGCGCCGAAGGTTTTCCGGACGAACTCCGCGCTAGCGCCACAACACAAGATCTCTCTTTCGACGCTGACCATGCCCCACGAATTTGCCCGCGTCGTCCTGGCCGAGCAGATCTATCGCGCCTTCGCCATCCTCGCCGGGCATCCCTACCCAAAGTAACCGGCGGCGATACTCGGCCGCCGGCTGCCGGCTGGCCTGCGACCCGGGCGTACCCGGCCCGGCAAATCCGCGTTCGCAGCCGGGGACGGTGATGTAGACTCTCTCCTTCGTCTGGCACAAAGGCGGGTCCGGCCAACTCTGTGATTCGAACACACCTGGCCGCGCGGTTTGGTACCGAAAGGAGATACGAGTGATGAAGAAGATTTTTGCCGGAGTCATTGCACTTTTGCTGGTGGGATTGCTGGGCTACCGTGCCGCGGCGGGGGGAACCGATCCGCAACGAGAAGCTCGAGACCGCGCGCAGATCGAGAAGCTGATGTGGCAGTACACGCGCGCCCTGGACACGGAGAACGCGGATGCGTACGCCGCCACCTTCACACCGGACGGCCAATTCCGCAGCGGCGGCAACGCGATCAAGGGACACGATGCGCTCAGGAAGATGATCGCGGACCTTCGGCAACGCGCCGCGGACGCCGAAGCCAAGAGCGGCGCAAAAGGCCCGTCCATGTACCACATGACCGCGAACAGCTACCTGGAATTCGTTGATAAGGATCACGCGCGCGTCGAGGCTTACTGGATCACGATATTCACGCAGCCGAGCCCGACTGCGCCGGTCCGCGTAGCCGCGGCCGGGCGGGACGTCGACGAACTCGTGCGCGTCAACGGGCAGTGGCTCATCCAGACGCGGGACGTCACACCAAAGGACTAAGCGCAGCCGGGAACGGCGGGCCCGCGCCGGGGCTGAAGCCCCAGCCTCCTAAAAACCATTTGTGAGATAAGTTGTAGAATCATCCTGTGAGAAATCCGGTTTAGAGAGGAACCGTTCCCATGACTCCAGCTGGCATCACGGACTCGTCTTCCGCGAACGCGGGCTACCTGCGCATCGCCACGGAAGAAGCGTTTGCTCCGGCGGAACTGCTGCAACGGTGGAAAGCGCTGATGCAGCGGGGCGGAAACCTCGATCCGGGGTTTGTGGGTCAGTGGGGATATTTTCTGGGCCCAAGCCCGCGCGCGCAGGCCATCGCTTCCCGGCTGCAGGACATCGGCGCGCAGCGCATCCGCGACATGGATGAAACCGGGATTGCCCGGCAGATACTGTCGCTCACCAACCCGGGCGTGCAGATTTTCGACGCGGCCACGGGAACGGCGCTGGCCACGACGTTCAACGACCAGCTGGCGGAGGCGATTCGCGCGCATCCGGACCGGTTTTCCGGTCTCGCCGCCATTGCGCCGCAGAACCCGGCGGGCGCGGCCAAGGAACTCGAACGGGGCGTGCGGAAACTGGGCCTGAAGGGCGCGATCATCAATTCGCACACCCAGGGCGAATACCTGGACGATCCGAAATTCTGGGACATTTTCGCGGCGGCGGAGTCGCTGAACGTGCCCGTCTATCTGCATCCCAGCACGCCTTCGCCGCGGATGTACGCGCCGTTTGCGGAGTGGGGCCTCGAGGGAGCCATCTACGGCTTTGCCGTGGAAACGAGCCTGCATCTGCTGCGCATCATTGTGAGCGGCGTGTTCGACCGTTTTCCAGGATTGCGGATGGTCGCCGGACATCTGGGGGAAGGCTTACCGTATTGGCTTTCCCGAATTGATTTCTTCCATCGCGCCAATGTGGCTTCCGGCCGGTACCCCAACGTAAAGAAGTTGAACAAGAAGCCGAGCGACTACCTCAAGGAAAACATCTGGGTCACCACGAGCGGCATGGCCTGGGAGCCGCCGATTCTGTATTGCCAGCAGGTGCTCGGAGTCGACCGCGTCCTCTACGCCATGGACTATCCCTACCAATTCGTTCCGGAAGAGGTGAAGGTCACCGACAATCTTCCGATCAGCGATGGGGACAAGAAGAAGTTGTATCAATCGAATGCGGAGAGGGTGTTCGGCCTGGGGTCGTAGTGTCGTGAATCAGGAGTTCCTTGCATAACGAAAGCGAGCTTCAGGGGCTAAAGCCCCCGGAAAACAAGTGCCTTAACGCCGGGGCTGAAGCCCCGGCCTCCTAAAGACTGTGCAACGAACTTACGACTCAGTCCACTAGTATTGTGTCCCAGAAGCAACGCACGGCAAGGCGCCCACCTAAAGGTGGCCGCTACCAAATCTACGGCGTAAGGCGGGCGCAGCAAGCAGCGCCCCTACAGGGGTTACGAGCGGCGAACCATTGGCAGTTATTTGCGGGACGCGACATGATGCACCACTGGAAACTGAAAATGACGCGGATGATGCGAAGCGGAGAACGGGCGCACGTGCGAGGCGCCGCGCATTGCCGGGGCGCGCGATGAAGGCGTGTCTTTTGCACGCGCCGGCGCCGGTGGAGCGGAATCCGCTGGTATTCAGCGACGCGCCGGACCCGCGGCCGGGGCGGGGCGAAGTGCTGGTGCGCGTGAAGATGTGCGGCGTGTGCCGCACCGACCTGCACGTCGTCGAGGGCGAACTTCCGCCGCGAAAGTCTCCCGTGATTCCGGGGCACCAGATCGTCGGCGTGGTCGAGAAGCTGGGCGAGGGTGCCGGGCGGTTCCGGCCGGGCGCGCGCGTGGGGATTGCCTGGCTGCACCGCACGGACCAGACATGCGAATACTGCCGCGCGGGGAAAGAGAACCTGTGCGACCAGCCGTCGTTTACCGGCTACACGGTGGACGGCGGGTTTGCGGAATACGCGGTCGCGCCGGAAGAGTTCGTCTATCCGATTCCGGGAAACTTTCCCGACGAGCAGGCAGCGCCACTGTTGTGCGCGGGCATCATCGGGTTTCGCGCGCTGCGGCTTTCGGGCATCGGGCGGGGCGGACGCCTCGCGTTTTACGGATTCGGGGCGGCGGCGCACGTGGCGATTCAGGTGGCGCGCCACTTGGGCGCGGAAGTGTACGCGTGCACGCGGGGCGCGAAGCATCAGCAGTTGGCCCTGCAACTCGGCGCCGTGTGGGCCGGCGAAGCCTCCGCCGAGCCTCCTGTAAAACTCGACGCCGCGATTATTTTTGCGCCCGCCGGCGAACTGGTTCCCCCGGCGCTGCGGGCGCTCAAGAAGGGCGGGGTCCTCGTGCTGGGCGGCATTCACATGAGCCCCATCCCGGCGCTGGATTATAGTCTGGTGTATCAGGAGCGCGTGATGCGCAGCGTGGCGAACAACACGCGGCAGGACGGCGAGGAATTTCTGCGCGTCGCCGCGGAAATTCCGGTGCGCACGCAGGTGACGCTTTTCCCGCTGCGCGAAGCCAATCGCGCGCTGAACGAGTTGAAGGGCGACCGCATCAACGGCGCGGCCGTGGTGGATTGCACGCCATGAAGATGCGTGCGCGTCGTCTTGAAAGGCAACGGCCATGAAAATTGTTTCGCTCAACGCCGGGCTTCCCCGCAGCGTGCGGTCCGGAGATCGCGACGTGACCACGGGAATTTTCAAGTCGGCGGTCACGGGTACCCGGATGATGCGGCGGTTGAATCTCGATGGCGACGGCCAGGCGGACCTGGAGAATCACGGAGGAGTCGACAAGGCGGTCTACGCCTATCCGTCGGAGCACTACGAATTCTGGCGCAAGGAACTGCCGGGGATGGAATTGCCGCCGGGCATCTTCGGCGAGAATCTGACCACCGAAGGGCTCAGGGAAGAGGACGCGGGCATCGGAGATCATTACCGGATCGGCCGCGCGGTGGTGATGGTGCGCCAGCCGCGCATCCCGTGTTACAAGCTGGGCGTGCGCTTCGGGCGCGACGACATGGCCAAGCGGTTCCTGGCCAGCGAGCGCTGCGGCATCTATTTTTCCGTTGTGGAAGAGGGGCCGGTGGGCGCGGGGGACGCGATCGAGCGAATCCAGCGCGGCACGCACGGCCTCACCATTGCGGATATCGAGCGCGCCTACGTCCACGGCCGCGACGATATCGAATTGGTGCGCCGCATCGTGAGCCTTGCCATCATGCCCGCCGGCCTGCACAACGATCTTGTGCAAAAGCTGGCGGCGCTCGAAGCCTAGTGTGCTCAATTAGAAGTTCCCCGCATTATGCGGCTCCCGGCGGCGCAATTGATTGCGAGCAGGATTGGGGGCAGAATTGGTTGTAGCTCCTGATACGCACATCGGAGGGCGGAAGCTGACCATGGCGCAGAAGAACAAGATTGGCATCCTCACCGGAGGCGGAGACGTCCCGGGACTCAATTCGGTGATCAAGTCGGTGGTGTACGGCGCGGACAAAATCGGCCGGGCGGTCACCGGAATTCGCCGGGGCTGGGAAGGCCTGACGCACATGGCCGGTCTGGAGGACCCGGAATACATCCGCGAGCTCACGCGCGACAACACGCGCACGATCGATCGCACCGGCGGCACCGTGCTGCACACCTCGCGCACCAATCCCCGCAGCATCGCCGAAGCCAAACTGCCCCATCATCTTTCCGCCGAACAATTGAAGAAACTGCCGTTCGACGGCAAGAGCTACAATCTCACTTCCGTGGTGCTGGAAAATCTGGAGCGGCTGGGGATCGGCTGCCTGGTGGCCATCGGGGGCGACGACACGCTCAGCTTCGCCCAGGTTCTTTCGGTGGCGGGATTCCCGGTGATCGCCATCCCGAAGACGATGGACAACGACGTCCAGGGCACCGAATACTGCATCGGATTTTCGACGGCCATCACGCGGGCCAAGCAGGCCATCGCGCGGCAACGAACCACCATTGGTTCGCACGAGCGCATCGGCATCTTCCGCATCTTCGGCCGCGATGCCGGTTTTACGGCGCTGTATACGGCCTACGTCACCTCGACGCGATGCCTGATTCCCGAATATCCATTCGATATCGATCTCATCTGCTCGCTTTTGGTGGAGGACAAGGCCAGCAACCCCAGCCACTACGCGCTCGTGATCGTGTCGGAAGGCGCCATGTGGACCGGAGGAGTGGTGGAGGAGTACGGCGTGGCGGACGCCTACGGCCACCGCAAGAAGGTGGACATCGGCCACGCGCTGGCCGAGGAAGTCCGGCGGCGGACGGGCGAGGAAATCATGCTCAGCGACCTGACGTACGATCTGCGCAGCGGCGAGCCCGACTCGATCGATGAGCTGGTCTCCATCAGCTTCGCCAACATCGCCGTGGACCTGATCGGCAACGGGATCAGCGGGCGCATGATCGGCATCCAGGACGGCCGCTACGCCCACGTGCCCCTGCCCGACTCTTCGCTGGGCGCGCGCAAGGTCAATGTGAAGACGCTCTACAACACAGAGCGCTACCGCCCCAACTATGCCTCGAAACTCGGCGCCCCGCTGCTTTTCAGCGGGTCGTGAGGCCTCCCCGCTGCGGTGGGCCGGGCAACGCGAGGGAGGGTATGAAATGAAACGCAGGCGAGACTGTAGCTGCCCGTGCCACGGCGGAGGGGTCGCAGTGCACGTTGTGCCGTGTTGTGATGGGATGCCGTTCGGCTGGCTCAGCAGGCTCAAGCATCCGAGAAAAAGTGCAAAGCCGTCCAAGAAAAGCCCTTCTAAACGATCGCCAGCATCCTAAGTCCTGATTAACGCGGTGATCGGAAACCGACGCGCCACCGCTTCCAGGAAGCGGATATCCGCGGGTGCGATTTTGGGGTATAATTGGGGTTTCCTTGCTGGCCTAGCGACGCGACGGTGCGGCCCCGATGTGGCAGCGACCCGCACTCGCGCAGATCGGCCGGCGGACAGGAGCTGTACATGAAAGAAGGAATTCACCCCAATTACCACGCCGTGACGGTGCACTGCGCCTGCGGCAGCACCTTCCAGACACGTTCGACCATCAAGGGCGAACTTCTGCGCGTGGAAATCTGCTCGAGTTGCCACCCGTTCTTCACCGGCAAGCTGCGGCTGATCGATTCGGCCGGGCGCGTCGAGCGCTTCCAGCGGAAGTACGCGGATAAAGCCGCCGCCAAGAAGTAGCCTCCCCCTAAAGTGAGTTCGTCTGGCCCGCGGCCCCGGTGTGCGCGGTGAATCGGTGGGCGGGGCGGTGTACAATGCTGGCATCGATGGCCACCCAATCGTCTCCCGCACCGGACGCACATCCCGGCTCGCCCGGCGCGCAGGTGGAAACCGCGGCGCCGCGCGTCACGCTGCGCAATTCGTTCGCGCACCCATTTGATTCGGCCATCGCGGCGGCGCGCACCTGCTATGCGACGCAGCTCATCGGCCCCGAGGAAGTCACCGAAAAGCAGCGCGTGATGATCGGCGCGGGCACCTACTTCGGCGGGCACCACACCGTCTACCAGCACGCGCACTTCGAATTCGGCCTCGCAAACGTCAGCCGGCAATTCGTGTGGTCGTTTCTCCACGCGCATCCGTTTTACAACTCCGAGCAGCAGAGCCAGCGCTACGTGCGCCTGGACCGGGCGCAGGCCTACATCCCCGCGGAGAGCCTGTTTTTCGGGCCGGCGGAGCGGGCCATTTACGAGCGGGCCATCGCGCGCGCCTGGGAGCATTACCGCGAGCTGACGCGCGCGCTCGAACCCGCGGCGCGCGCCATTTTGAGCGACATCTGGGGCGCGGGCGCGGCACCACACTCCAAGCGCGAACAGAAGGTCGAGCGGCAAGCGGAGAAGCGCGCGATCGAAGTGGCGCGCTACGTCCTGCCGGTCGCGGCATTCACCACGATGGTGCACACGCTTTCCGGCATCGTGCTGCACCGGTTGTGGCGGATGTGCGCGGCCAACGACACGCCGACCGAGGCGCGCCAGGTGATCGGCGAGATGGTGGCGCGCGTCCGGGAGACCGATCCACAATTCTTCGACCGGTTCGACAATGCGCCGATGGAAGGGCCGCCCGAATGGCGGCAGCCGGCGGGGAATGGGGAAGCGTTTGCGCGGGAGTTCGACGCGCGGCTGGAAGGGTTGACGTCGCGGCTGGTCGACTTTTCGCCGCGGGCGATGGCGGCCATGGCGGAGGCCTACCGCGCCGTCGTGGGGCTGACGGCCGCGGAATGCCCGGACTCCGAGGCGATCGACCGCATGCTCAATCCGGCGCGCAATCCCTATCGCCGCGAGACGCTCAACGTGGGGATGCACGCGCCGATGATGCGCCCGCTCGAACACGCGCACTTCACCTTCGCCAAGAAGATCAGCCACACCGCCGACAGCCAGGACCAGCGGCATCGCATGGTTCCGGCCTCGCGGCCGCTGCTGACGCTGGCCGACACGCGCGCGCCCGACTACATCACGCCCATGCTGATTCGCGACAATCCGCGCGCGCTGGAAATCTACCAGCGGGCGATGGAGGAGGCGTGGGCGGCGAAGAATGAATTGCTGGGCCGCGGCGTCCCGCCCGAGTTCGCGCTCTACCTGCTGCCCAACGCCAAGGCCATTCGCCTGGTCGAATCCGGCTCGTTGCTGCACCTGCTGCACAAGTGGACCATGCGAACCTGCTTCAACGCGCAGGAGGAAATCTACCAGGCGTCGATCGAGGAAGTCCGGCAGGTGCGCGCGGCTTTTCCGGAAATCGGCCGGCACGTCGGCCCGCCGTGCCATCTCCGCGCGGGCATCTCGACGCCGATCTGCACCGAGGGATCGCACTTCTGCGGCGTGAAGGTGTGGCTCGATTTTCCGAACGTCGAGCGGCGCATCTGACGGGGTTCTTTTCCTGAGGCTGCAATTCAGAAGTTTGTTGAATCAGTCGGGCGGATTCAACCGAACGGCCGGCGTGGGCGCTGATTCCGGAATGCGCGGGACGGCGGCCATGAGAGCCTGCGTGTAGGGGTGCTGCGGCGCGCGCAGCACTTGTTCGGCGGTGCCGCATTCGACGAACTGCCCGGCCTGCATCACGGCGACGCGCGAGGCCAGCTGCGCGACCACCGGCAGGCTGTGCGAGATCAGAATCAGGGTGAGAGAGAAGTCGCGCCGCAAGCGGTCGAGCAGCTCGAGAATCTGCGCGCCGACCGAAACGTCGAGCGCGGAGACCGGCTCGTCGGCGACGAGCAGTTCGGGCCGGAGGATCAGCGCGCGGGCGATGCCGATGCGCTGGCGCTGGCCGCCGGAAAATTCGTGCGGGTAGCGGCCGATGGAGTCCGGGCCGAGCCCGACGGCCTCGAGAATTGCGGCCACGCGCGCGCGGCGATCGTCGCGCGAGCAGCGCGGCTCGTGAATCGCCAGGGGCTCTCCGACGATGGTCCCCACGCGCATGCGCGGGTTGAGCGATGCGACGGGGTCCTGGAATACCATTTGCATGCGGCGGCGCAGCGCGCGCAGCTCCGCGCCGCGCGCGCCGAGCCAATCCTGCCCGCAAAACTGAATTGTTCCGGCGTCGGGTTCGATCAGCCGCAGCAGCATCCGCGCGAGCGTGGTTTTGCCGCAGCCGGATTCGCCAACGATGCCGAGAGTTTCCCCGCGATCGAGCGAAAAACTCACGCCGCCGACAGCCGTCGCCGGGCGGGAGGAAGCATCCTCGGCGCGGCCGAACGCGCCCGCCGAGACGAGATAGGATTTTCGCAGGTCTCGCACATCGAGAAGGCGCTCGGCGGCCATGGTCAGGCCTTCTCCCCGGCGAGGAACAGCACGGTGTTGTCGATGTGAAGTTCGGGCAGCGCGGCAGTGGAGGCAGCGTTCATTGCGGGCTTTGCGGGACGCAGGCGCGGATGGAATCCCGCCGCGTCGTCCGGAATGGTCTGTTCGAGGACGCGCCGCGCCTCGATGTAGGGCGCGTCACCTGGCTTCCATCCGGCCACCATCATCCAATGGTCAAAGGTGTGGGCGTGATCCTCGGTTTCCGCCGCGAGGATGCGCAGGCCGTGCGCCTGGAAGAGAGATCCGAGTTCGCTCTTTGGAAGCGTGCGCGTGTGCGAGGCGTCGCGCAGGCGCTCAATGTGATTGTTCAGCGCGGCGGCCTGGGTATCTTCGGGCACGATAATGTCGAGCACGCCCACGCGCCCGCCCGGCCTGACGACCCGCGCCATTTCGGCAATCACGCGCGCGGGATCGGGCATGTGGTGCAGGCTGTAGCTGGTCACGGCGAGATCGAGCGAGGCGTCGGGAAACGGCAGGGCTTGCGCGTCGCCGAGAGCGAAATCGAGATTGCGCAGTTTCTCCGCCGCCGCGGAACGCCGCGCGCGGTCGAGAATCGCGGGCGTCAGATCGAGTCCGCAGATCCACAGGACGTGGCGCGCAAACCGCAGCGCGAGCGTGCCGGGACCGCAAGCCAAGTCCACGGCGCGGTCGCGCGCGCACGCGCGCACCAGACGGGCCAAGTGTTCGGCCTCGCCCACGCGGCTGGCCACGGCATAATCTCCGAAGACGGCGGCGGTGCGCGTGAATTGTTCGCGCACGCGGTCTTTTTGTTGGGGATGGTTTTCCATCTTCACGCAGCGTCCTCGCCGTCACGCAGGCTCACCGGCTCTCCCTCCGCAGGCCGTTCAGCACGCAAGGATACACCGGGCGCGGCGATTTTCGGGCACGCCGCTGACCGGAAGGAGCTCGGGCACTTCGTCGTCACATGCGGCGACGCGGCGCGGGCAACGGGGCGCGAAGGCGCAGCCGGGAGGGAGCGCGTTGAGGGACGGAACCGCGCCGGGAATCGAGGCGAGATGGCCGCGTTCGAGCCGCGGCGCGGCGCGCAGCAGGCCTTCGGTATACGGATGGCGCGGGCGGCGCAGCACCTCCAGCGCAGGCCCTTCCTCGACAATGCGGCCCGCGTACATCACGGCTACACGATCGGCGACTTGCGCCACCACGCCGAGGTCGTGGGTGATGAACAACAAAGAAAGCTGAAGTTCCCGGCGCAGCGCCGCGAGCAGGTCCAGGATTTGCTTCTGCACGGTGACGTCGAGGGCGGTGGTGGGCTCGTCGGCGATCAACACGCCGGGGCTGGCCGCGAGCGCCATGGCGATCATCACGCGCTGCCGCAGGCCGCCGGAAAGCTGGTGGGGGTACTGGCGCGCGCGCACGACGGGTTCGGGGACCGCGGCGCGGCCCAGCGCCGCCAGCGTGAGGCGGCGGATTTCGTCGTCGCGCAAGTCCGGCTCGTGGATGCGAATGGCTTCTTCAATTTGCGCGCCGGTGCGCATCACGGGATTCAGGGCCGTCATGGGCTCCTGAAAGATCATGGCGATTTCTCGGCCGCGCCAGGCGCGTAGCTGATCTTCGGACGCGGCGATGAGATTTTCGCGCGACGGCGGCGCGCCGTTGCGGTGGCGGCGCGCAAGCCAGGCTTCACCGGTGCGGCGGGCGCCCGGCGGATCGAGGCCCATCAGCGCCAGAGCCAGCATGGTCTTGCCGGAGCCCGACTCGCCCACGATCCCGAGCGTCTCGCCTTCGCCCAGGGCCAGCGATACTTTGTTCACCGGCCGCACCCAGCCCGCCGGGGTGGGAAGCTCGACGGTCAAGTTGCGCACTTCGAGGCTTGTCGCCATGGAAACATCATAGCCATACATGCGCCACAGGGCGACGTTTTTGAGGGTCGATCATCCCGGAAGGTTATAGGCAGGAAAGAGTGCGACTGCCGAGGGGCTTGCGGTTTCAGCGCGAAGCAGAGCCCGCTGGAAGGCGCTGCCCGCGGGGGAAATCAGTAATCGTTGGCGGAGCCTTCGAGGAAGGCGCGGAGTTTGCGGGAGCGCGAGGGGTGGCGCAGCTTGCGCAGGGCCTTGGCTTCGATCTGGCGGATGCGCTCGCGGGTGACGGCGAACGATTGGCCGACCTCCTCGAGCGTGTGCTCGCTGCCGTCGTCGAGGCCGAAACGCATCTTGATGACCTTCTCCTCGCGGGGCGTGAGGGTCTTGAGCACCGACGAGGTCTGCTCCTTCAGGCTCAGGTTGATCACCGCGTCGGAGGGCGAGACCACGGCCTTGTCCTCGATGAAGTCTCCGAGATGCGAATCTTCCTCTTCGCCGATCGGCGTTTCCAGGGAAATGGGCTCCTGGGCGATCTTGAGGATCTTGCGCACCTTGGCGACGGGAATATCCATGCGCTTGGCGATTTCTTCCGAGGTGGGCTCGCGGCCGAGTTCCTGCACGAGCTGGCGCTGGGTGCGCACGAGCTTGTTGATGGTCTCGATCATGTGCACCGGGATGCGGATGGTGCGGGCCTGATCGGCGATGGCGCGGGTGATGGCCTGGCGGATCCACCAGGTGGCGTAGGTGGAGAATTTATATCCGCGGCGCCACTCGAATTTGTCCACCGCCTTCATCAGGCCGATATTGCCTTCCTGAATCAGGTCGAGGAACTGGAGCCCGCGGTTGGTGTATTTCTTGGCGATGGAGACGACCAGGCGGAGGTTCGCTTCGATCAGCTCTTTTTTGGCTTGTTCGGCTTCCGCTTCGCCCCGAAGAATCACCTGAACCGCGCGCTTCAAATCGGACGGGCTGACCTCGGTGGCGACCTCGATCTCGGCCAATTCCTGGCGACGCGCCCGCAGGTCCTTGCGCGCCTCGGCCTGCACGTCGGCCTTGGAGGCGTCCACGCGCCGCTCGAGTTTCACGACCTCGCGCTCGAGGAAGTAGACGCGCTCGACGGTCTGGTGGATTTTCTCGATCAGGCGCTTCTTTTCCAGCGGGTTGAAGTCGATCTCGCGAATCAGCGTGGACATCTGCACGCGGGTGCGGGCGACGGCGTAGCGCGCACGGAGATAGGGGCGCTTCTTGGAACGGGGCACCTTAGCGAGCTTGGCGCTGAGCTTCATCGCCAGCAGGTAGAGCTTGGCGATTTTGTCGATTTCCTTGAGGGTTTCCTTGGTCTTCGCTTCGATTTTTTCTTCGGTCAGCTCTTCGTCGTCGAACTGGACGATTTCCTTGATGGAGCGGGAACCGTTGCGCAAATCCTCGCCGACCTGGAGGAGTTCCTTCAGGATGAGCGGGGCGCGGGTAATCATCTTCAGGACGAGCAATTGGCCGCGCTCGATGCGCTTGGCAATGGCCACTTCGCCTTCGCGGGTGAGCAGCGGAACGGTGCCCATTTCGCGCAGGTACATGCGCACCGGGTCGTTGGTCTTTTCCAGGGTTCCGGGGGTGAGGTCGAGTTCGCTGTCTTCGTGCGCCGCCTCTTCCTTCACGACTTCGGTGGTTTCGGCGGCATCGGCGGCGGCCAGGGCGGCTTTGGCGCTCGAGAGGTCCTCGTACACGTCGATGCCGTAGCGCTCGAAGGTGGAAAGCAGGTCGTCGATTTCCTCCGAGGAATGGACCTCGGGAGGCAGGATATCGTTCACCTCATCGTAGAGCAGGTAGCCCCGCTCCTTGCCCATGGCGATGAGCTGTCGTACCTGGTCGTATTTTTCCTCAAGAGCCAACGTCACGCTTTTTTCTCCCTGACGAGGCCAGGCGGTAGGCCGGTGTGAATTTCCAAGAGGGCAGCGAACACGAACACTCCGGCGCTCCCGTCGATCAGTTTAGTAAGGACGGATCAATATCAGGACGAAACCGTTTCCGTTCTCCGCCGCCAGAGCCCCAACTCGCGCGCGCACCGTCCACCACGCCTTTAGGATGCACGGTACGCGCCGCCCGTTTCCTCCAAAACCCTCTAATAATACCTTGCAGGTTGTCTAGCGTCAATTCGATGGCGCCTGTGGGAGAGCCTGCGGATTTCGTTTCCCCCAGGCGGCAGGGTGGACGGCGGGCAAGAATCACAACAGAGGTTTTGTCACAGCAGAGCGGGCATGGCGGCGGTCTTCGGCGTGCGAAAGCGCAGGCCTTCGGGGGGAACGGGGAGTTACCGTAACAGGAGAAGATGCCCGCTCTCAAAGCGGGCGGCCGCTACAAAGGCGAGATTGCGGCGGATCGCCGTACAGCATGGATGGCGGGATCAGCGCAGCAGGTCTTCGAGCTGGACTTTGGCGTCGGTTTTGGCGTCGCGGTACTTCACGATGACGGGGGTATAGAGCGAGAGATTCCAATCCTTGCCGCGGCCGTGGGAGATGGCTCGCGCGCCGGCCACGACGACGGCGTTTTCGGGAATCACCAGGGGTTCGTCGTCGCTCGCGGCATGGACGGCGCCGGTCACCAGGTCGTAGACGGGGGTCGAGCGATTGAGGATCGTGCCGGTGCCCAGCACGGCGCGGCGCTTGACGACCGTGCCCTCGTAGACTCCGCAGTTGCCGCCCACCAGCACGTCGTCCTCGACGATCACCGGCAGGGCCCCCACCGGCTCGAGCACGCCGCCGATCTGCGAGGCGGCCGAGATGTGGCACTTGCTGCCGATCTGCGCGCAGCTTCCCACCAGGGCGTGTGAATCGATCATGGTTGCGTCGCCGACGTAGGCGCCGACGTTGATATACATCGGGGGCATGCAGGTGACGCCCTTGCCGACGTAGCTGCCGTCGCGAATGCTCGAGCCGCCCGGCACGATGCGCACGCCGGAAGCGGCGGTCAACTGCTTCACCGGATAGGTGGCCTTGTCGAAGAAGGGCTGGCGCGCCGCGTCCACGGACATATCGACGATCGCGCCCATGCGGAATCCGAGGAGAATGCCCTTCTTCACCCAGGCATTCACGCGCCAGCCGGTGGCGCAGGCCGGGTCGGGCTGGGCGGCGCGGATTTCGCCGGCGTTCAGCGCGGCCTTGAACTGCTCGAACAGCCGCAGGTGCTCGGCCGTGTATTGCGCCGGGTTCTCGTCGAACAGCCGCTCGATTTCAGCGTGCAGCATGGACCTGTTGGACCAATCCGAGAGATTCCAGCACGCCGCGGATTTTCGCGAGGCTTTCCGGCTTCGGAGGCACCATCGGCAGCCGCCAGACCGGATCGAGAAGCCCCATCAGCGCCATGGCGGCCTTCACCGGCGCGGGATTGGTTTCCACGAAGTTCACTTCCATCAGACGGAAGTAATGTCGATGAATTTCCCGTGCCCCCAGAAAATCGTTGGCCAGGCCCTGCTGCACCAGGCGGGTCATCTCGGCGGGGATCTCGTTAGAGGCCACGGAGATCACGCCGCGGCCGCCCAGGGCCATCAGGGGCAGGGTGATGGCGTCGTCGCCGGACAACACGATGAACCGCTCCGGGACGCAGTCAATCACCGCCGCCATCTGGGAGATGTTGCCGGAGGCTTCCTTCACCCCAACGATGTTCTCGATCTCCGCGAGGCGCTTGATGGTGGACGGTTCGATATTGACGCCGGTGCGCCCGGGAATGTTGTAGAGGACAATGGGAATAGAAATCGCCGCGGCCAGCGCCTTGAAGTGCTGATAGAGGCCTTCCTGCGTGGGCTTGTTGTAATAGGGGCTCACCGACAGGATGCCGTCCACTCCGAAGGCTTCGAACTCTCGCGCGCGTTCGATGACCTCCGCGGTGTTGTACCCGCCGGCTCCGGCGAGGACGTGCACCTGCTTCTGGCTAGCCTCTTCGAGCGTGATTTGCACGACGCGGCGCTGCTCTTCCGGCCGCAGCGTCGGGCTCTCGCCCGTGGTGCCGCAGGGCACCAGAAAGTTGATTCCGGCCTCGATCTGGCGGCGCACGAGCCGCTGCAGGGCCGCTTCATCGAGGGAAAGATCATGCCGAAACGGCGTGACCAGCGCTGTACCGCATCCCGTAAACATTTGACTACCTCCTTCCACTGCTCAGAGTCTGCACTATTCGCCAGCGGTCATTCCAGAGCCGGCCTGTGGCCCGTCGCGTGCCTCTGCCGGACCATTGTCCGCCATCAATCCAACTTGCTGACAACCTCCCGAAAATCAAAAAAACCCTTCTTGCCGGCGAGCCACCGGGCGGCGCGCAAAGCCCCGCGCGCAAAACCCTCGCGGCTGCGCGCGGTGTGGCGGATGGTGATCGTATCCGCCGCCGCGTCGAAACCGATCTCATGCGTTCCCGGAACTGAGCCGGCACGGCTGCTGCTGGTATCAATGCGCTTGTCGTAGCCGCTCTGCTTCATGCGCTCGACCAGGGCGAGCAGCGTGCCCGAAGGCGCGTCTTTCTTTGCCGCGTGATGGATCTCCCAGGCCCACGCGCCGTATTCCGGCTGCCGCGCCATCAGCCGCGCCGCTTCGGCCACGATCTGCGAAAAGATTTGCACGCCGACGGAAAAGTTCGCGCTCCAGACGAGGCCGGTCCCCGCGGATTCTACCGCCTGCCGCGCGCGAGCCATCTCCCTGAACCACCCGGTCGTCCCGATCACGGCATTGACGCCCAGCCGGGCGAGGCGCTCGATATTTTCGATGGCCGCCGAAGGCGTGGAGAACTCCACGGCCACGTCGATTCCCTGGAAATTCTGGCGCGTCAGCCCTTCGTAGTTCGCGTTGTTGTTTACGTCGAGGCGGAGCTGGACGGTGAACCCGTATTCGGGCGCCAGTTGCTCGATCAGCCGCCCCATTTTTCCGTAACCCACGATCGCGAGATTCATATCCGCCCCGGCACCAAAAATCGTTTCTGTCAGGCCGCCTGCAACTTCCGTACGACATCAGCATACATCCGGGCGGCCTCGGCCAGCTCGCGTTTTGCGATGCGTTCCTCGGCCGTGTGCGCCACATGGATGCTTCCTGGGCCCAGCAGCAGCGGCTCTCCCCAACTCGTGCCGAACATGGGGATATCGGTCGTAAAGGAGACCACCGAGGTTGGCAAGCCATCGACGTCGTGGAAGCGCATCGCCGGAATGCAGAGAATCTCGTTGAGTTGCGCGCGTGTGCCCACGGCGCGCGCGAAGGCCTCGCGCAGCGGCGCCGGATCGCCCACCAGGCGCACCAGAATTTCCGCTTTGGCGGCGTCGGCGATGACGTTGGGCGCGCGGCCTCCGGAAATGGTTCCGATGTTCATGGTGGAAGGCCCCAGCAAGGCATCGTGCGGCAGCGGCACGCGGCGAATGGCCTCGAGGGCGTCGAGCAGCTTTTCGATGGCCGATTCGCCCAGTTCCGGATAGGCCGAGTGCGCCATGCGCCCGCGCGCCACCAGCTCGAAACGCAGCGCTCCCTTGGACGCCAGCGCCAGCTTGTTCTCGGTGGGCTCGCCATTGACGAGGTAGCGCGATCCGCGCGGCGCCCGGGCCGCCACGGCGGCTCCGGCGCTATTGCGTTCCTCACCGACCACGAAGAGCAGCCCGAAATTCTTCGTGCCCTGGCCCAGCAGCGTTTCCGCCGCCGCTACCATTGCCGCGATGATTCCCTTGGCGTCGCAGGCCCCGCGTCCCCAGATGAACTCCTCATCTTCGCGGGAGGCGAAAAACGGGGGCACCGTATCCATGTGCGTCGACAGCGTGACGATGGGGTTGCCCCAGCAGGCCAGCACATTGAAGCGGCCCGGCTCGACCTCCATCCGCTCGACCTGGCCACCGGAAGCGGCCGCGAGCTGGGACAAATGGCTGTGGAGAAAGGCCGCGACCCTACCCTCGTTGTCGGTGATCGACTCGATGTCCACCAGCGCCCGAGTCAGCTCAAATACGTTCATGATCTTCCTTGCGTGGGACCGCGCCCACTCCGGGAGATTCGGCCCGGGAGCAAGATTATGCCCTCAGTGAGGTGCTGTGTGGGGAGGAAACGCAAGAAGAAGGGAGGGTGCGCGAGGGATGCGGCGCGGGTCTCCACTTCTCGATAGCGCTCCACCCGCCGGACAGCGGATGACAGTGGACGAGCCTTTGGGCCCCATCCCCCAACCGCCGCGACCCCAGCTATCGCGGCAATTTCGGCGGAGTAAAGCGCCTGGCAAACCCCCTTGCCCGAGCCTCCGAAGCTGTTCGGAACGCCGGCTCGGCCATGAATGGCCTCCGCACCTCTACCAAGAACGCTTCCAGTCTAGCTGCGCGCTCACGCCCAAGTCAAGAAAACGGCAACCGCCCCTGTCGCCAGCGTTCCTTGGCCTTTCCGAGGTTGTAAATCAGGCAAATAGCTGACTTTGACGCCAAGGTTGCGTTACGCTGAGGCGTGGGCGGGAGCAGTTTGTGGCACCGGTACCACGTCTGGATTCAGCGGTCAGGGAGAACCATGAAATTCATCGCGGGAATCTTGCTGGTGCTGATGATCTGTGGCGCCGCCGCGGCCCAGGACTCGACTGCGCAGGAGCGGCCAGCGGCCTCGCTAACCAAGGGCGCGTGGGAGTTCGCGGTGTCCGGGAGCGGAGGCACGGGCCTGGCCGGCGCGAGCAACACGCAGTTCATGTACGCGGGCGCGCGCATCGGCCGCATCCTCGGCGGGGATCACTTTTCCGGGTGGCGCCGAGGCAACTTCGAATGGGCCGCGGATTTCCTGCCCGTGTACGCGGTGCTGACGCCCCAGGGCACCGTGTATGGGAGCAGCTTCAAGCCGGTCATCTGGCAGTGGAACTTCACCAGCGGCCGGCGCATTGCACCGTACTTCGCGGCCGCGGGCGGTGTTCTGTTCACAAGGAACAACGTGCCGCCAGGGAACACCTCGTGGGTAAACTTCACGCCGCAGGGCGCGTTCGGCGCGCACATTTTTCTGCGACGCGGGCGCGCCTTGCTGGTCGAAGGAGCGGTGGTCCACCACTCGAATGCCAGCCTGGGCACGTTCAACCCTGGCTACAATGCCGCGCTAATATTCACGGTGGGCTATAGCTGGTTTACCGGCGGCCGATAGCGTCTCCTTGGCGATGCTCCACTCGCCTGTCGTCCCGCCGCCCGTGGTGGCGGGCGCGATGTGCACGTGGCTTTTGGCCCGGGAATTTGTATGATGTTGCACGATGATTTTTCGACCTAACTCCGGTGGCTCCCGCGGCGGTTCGGGCGTCTTCTCCACCGCGCATCGAGGAGCCCAGTCTTGACGACGACATCCGCATCCCATTCTTCCCGCCGGGGCAGACGCGCAGGCCTGGTGGATCCGGCGCAGTACACGCCATGCTTCGCCTATCGCCCCGCGGGAGCGGCTCGGTCGCGCGAGCAGGCGCTCTATTGCGAAGGCGTCGCGCTGGATCATATCGCTGCAGCAGCTGGGACGCCTGCCTACGTCTACAGCCGGGCCAGCCTCGAAGCCGCCTATGTGCGCCTGGACCGCGCTTTCGGAGCGCTTCCGCACACGGTCTGCTATGCGGTGAAAGCGAACGCCAATCTTTCGGTCCTGCGCGTTTTGGCGCGGCGGGGCGCCAGCTTCGACATCGTTTCCGGCGGCGAACTCGACCGGCTGCGCCGCATCGGCGTTCCCGGAAAGCGCATCGTCTTCTCGGGCGTGGGAAAGAGCCGCGACGAAATTCGCGACGCGCTGCGGTATCCGGGAACGCGCGCGGGGCGCGGCGGAATTCTGCTGTTCAACGTGGAGTCGGGCGCGGAACTCGATGTCTTGCTGGCCGAGGCGGCGAGGCACGTCGCGGCCGGCGGTGAAAAACCCTCGATTGCCATCCGCGTGAACCCCGACGTGGCGGCGGGCGGCCACCCGCACATTTCGACGGGCGCGCATCATCACAAATTCGGAGTGGATTGGCCCGAGGCGCGGAAGCTGTATCTCGAGCACCGGAATTCCCGCGCGATCGCATGGCGCGGAATTACGGCGCACATCGGCTCGCAGATCGTGAGCATAGCGCCCTATCGTCGCGCGCTGGTGCGGCTGGCCTCCTACGTGCGGGATCTGGAGCGCCAAGGAATTCGCCTCGATTTCGTGGACATCGGCGGAGGGCTGGGAATTCGCTATGCGGAAGAATCGCCACTCGTTCCGGACGTCTTTGCCCGCGCGCTGGCGGAAATTGTCCGGCCGCTGGGATGCCGCCTGCTGATCGAGCCGGGCCGCGCCATCGCCGGGCCGGCAGGTGTATTGCTGACGCGCGTCGTCTACGTCAAGCAGACGCGCGGGAAAACTTTCGTCATCGTGGATGCAGCCATGAACGATCTGATTCGGCCTGTTCTCTACGACGCCCAGCACCCGATCACGCCGGCGGTGCGCGGCCCGGCGGCCTCTTCGCGCGCCACGCGTGTGGATGTGGTGGGCCCGGTGTGCGAATCCGGCGACTTCCTGGCGCGGGACTGGCCGCTGCCGCCGGTCCAATCGGGCGATCTCCTGGTGGTGTGGGCGGCCGGGGCCTACGGATTCGCGCAGTCCTCGAACTACAACGCGCGGCGCCGGGCGGCCGAGGTGCTCGTCGATGGGCGGCGCTTCCGCATCGCGCGGCGTCGCGAGAGCTACGATGACCTGGTGCGCAACGAGCCGCTCTAATCGCGGACGAACGCCATGACTCTCTTTCCGGCTTTTCTGAAACTCTCGGGGCGCCGTTGCCTGGTGGTGGGAGCGGGGCCGGTGGCCGAGGAGAAGATCGAAGGGCTGCTGCGGGCAGGGGCGGAGGTGCGCGTGGTGGCGCCGCATGCCGCGCCTCGCGTTCGCGCGTGGGCGCACGCCGGAAAGATTCGCTGGGAGGCGCGCGCATTCCGGCCGGCGGATCTGGCCGGCGTGTTCCTGGTCGTGGCCGCGACTTCCTCCGCCGCGCTGCACGGGAAAATCCACCAACTGGCGCGCCGACGCGGGGTGCTGTGCAACGTCGTGGACGATCCCGCACACTGCGATTTCTACTATGGCGCCATCGTGCGGCGCGGCGCCCTGCAGATCGCCATTTCCACCGGAGGGCACAGCCCGGCGCTTGCCCAGCGGCTCAAGAAACAGATCGAGCGGGAGTTCGGCTCGGAATATGAGGTGTGGCTCGAAGAGCTGGGCGAGGCGCGCAAGAGGCTTTTTGCCAAGAAGATCTCGCCGGAGCAGCGGCGCTTGCTCCTGCACCGCCTGGCGAGCCAGATTTCCTTCGAGGAGTTTCTGCGCCGCCGGAAGCGAGGATTGCGGAAAGCGAGCCGCCGCGCGTCACGGTCCGCCTGAATTTGGAAGATGGATGGGCCCCATCCGTTCTTTGACGAACCGCCCGGCCCGCGCGACTGATAAGATTTCTGCACTCGCCGAAAGCGGCCGGGTGACGGTGTTCCCCCCCCACCACCCAAATCTTCCGTGGCCCGGCCGCTTGTATTTCCTCCGGCTGTCCCATGCCGAATCAGCCCTGGGCGCGCAGGCGTTTCCGGGCCAGCAAGGCGGCGCCGCGCTGGGCGGCTTCGTGGACCAGGAAACCCATCTTGGAGTGCGGGGGCTCGAAATCCGGCTCGAGGTCGTGGGCGCGTAATTCCTCGGAAGTGACCGGGCCGATCGAGCCGACCGCGATCCGCGCGAATCCGCGGCGGACTTCCTGCTCGCGATTCATTTCCCGGGCGATGTTCAGCAGGTGGACCACCTGAACCGATGTGGTGAACAGCGCGATGTCGATTTCACCGCGGGCAATGGCTTCCACGGCGGCGCGCAACGGAGCGGTGTCTTCCGGCAGGGCCCACTGGTAGACCGGTACGCGCGTGACGCGCGCTCCGCGCTCAAGCAGGCCCGCCAGCAGCTCGGGATTGGACGCGCCATATTCCTGGATGGCGACGCGGCGCCCGGCGAGCGGCAGTGACTCCTGATGTTCGTCCAGCGCCCGCAGCAGTTCCCGCGAGGTGTTCGGCTCCGGCACGACCAACGAAACGGGCACTCCCAATTCGTTGAGCGCGGCCACCGATTTGGCGCCGCGCGCCACGATGGCGAGCCGCCGCAGCGCCGCCGCGAATTGCTCGAGCGGATACACCGTCTGAACGACGCGCGCCAGCGCGCGCGTGCCCACGCCGGTCAGAAAGATAACCATGTCGAAGCCGTCCGCCACGAGGGTACGGGCGAAGGCCAGCGCCTCGGGGTTCGATTCGAGAGGAACCTCGCGCATGGACGGGGCCACCACGGCTTCGCCGCCGTGGCTGGCGATCAGCTTGGACATTTCCGCGGCCCGCCGGGATTCCAGCGCGAGGACGCGGAGGCCCGTCAGACCGCCGGTTTGGCTCGCGGTTGCTAATCATTGGCCAAACGCGTGCGTGAAGAATAGGCTTCAAAGTCGCGCCTCAGGGGTTAAAACCCCGATGAAAAGGCGTGCTGTCATGTCGGAGCTGAAGCTCCGACCCCCTAACAAGGGTGCCGCGAACCTAGGACTCAGGGATACTTCAACGGCACAGCCCGGTCTCGCTTCGCGGGACCGGCCGCTACAGAACCGGTCTCCTGAAGCGGACCCGGCAAGCCTACTTGGGGTGCTCTGTGTTCATCGATTTCCTGGGCGAAGACGGCGCTCCTGTTCCGCAGCCTGCTAATGGCGGAAGTGGCGGACGCCGGTGAATACCATGGCCATTCCCAGCCGATTGGCCGCCGCAATCACTTCCGGGTCGCGCAGCGAGCCGCCCGGCTGGATCACGGCCGTCGCACCGGCCTTGCCGGCCTCTTCCACGCCGTCGGGGAACGGAAAAAAGGCATCGGAAGCGACCACGCTGCCCGCCAGGGAAAGCCCCGCGGTGGCGGCTTTGATCACGGCGATCTTCACCGAGTCGACACGGCTCATCTGGCCGGCTCCGACGCCCACGGTCCACCCTTCGCGCGCGAACACGATGGCGTTCGACTTCACATGCTTCGCCACCTTCCATCCGAAGAGCAAGGCGCGCCGCTCGGCATCGGTGGGCGCGCGTTCGGTGGCGACTTTCAGATCGGATTCGGCGAGTTCGTGCCGGTCCGGCTCCTGCACGAGGACGCCGCCGGAGATGCGCTTGAGCTCCAGCTCCTCGGGAGCGGTGTCGCGCGGCAGTTCGAGCAGCCGGAGATTTTTCTTGGAGGCAAAGACTTTCAGCGCCGCCGGCGCGTATCCCGGCGCGACGATGCATTCGACGAACAGTTTGCCAAGTTCCTCGGCCGTGGCGGCGTCGAGCGGGCGATTGAACGCCAGCACGCCCCCGAAGGCGGAAACCGGGTCGCACGCCAGGGCCTGCACGTAGGCCTCGCGCAGCGATTCCTGCTCGGCCGCGCCGCACGGGTTGTTGTGCTTGATGATCGCGACGGCCGGGCGGCTGAACTCGCGGGCCAGCGCCCAGGCTGCATCGAGATCCACCAGATTGTTGTAGGAGAGCTCTTTCCCCTGCAGCTGCCTGGCTCCGGCGAGGCCCGCGGCCGGGCGTCCGGCGGGAATGTACAGGGCCGCGGCCTGGTGGGGATTTTCGCCGTAACGCATGGCCTGCCGGCGCTCGAGCGCCACATGAATCCGCTCGGGCAACTTCTCGAGCGGTCCGATCGTGACGCCGGCATTGGCGGCGAGGCGCTCGAGTTCGGTGGCGATTTCGCCGTCGTAGCGCGCGGTGCGGGCGTAGGCCTTGCGCGCCAGCGCCAGGCGCGTGGCGAGGCTCAGCTCGCGCCGGTCGCGCAGCTCGGCCGCCACCGCGGGGTAATCCGCCGGATCGGTGACCACGCCCACGCTCTGAAAATTCTTTGCGGCCGAGCGCACCATCGCCGGGCCGCCGATATCGATGTTTTCGATCAGCTCTTCGGGGGTCACGCCCGGGCGGGCCGCCGTCGCGGAAAAGGGGTAGAGGTTGACGACGACGAGGTCGATGGGAACGATGGAATGTTCGGCGGCCTGCTTGCGGTCTTCTTCCTTCCCGCGCTGGAACAGGATGCCACCGTGCACCTTGGGATGGAGAGTCTTCACTCGCCCGCCGAGCATTTCCGGCCAGCCGGTCAATTCGGCGACGTCGCGCACGCCGATTCCGGCTTCGCGCAGCAGCCGCGCCGTGCCACCGGTGGAAACGATTTCAATGCCGAGCGTGGCGAGTTCGCGCGCGAATTCCACGACGCCGCTCTTGTCAAAAACGCTGATGAGTGCCCGTTCGATGGCCACCGTGCTATCTCCCCAACCGTTGAAGTAGGTTCGTATGAAGCGAGCGGACCAGTTTATGCGTTTGCGGAGAATTTCGGAAGAGGGTCGCGCGAAACCAGAGGGGAGAGCCGGGGTCAGTCGGAGATGCGGGCTTTCAGCTTGGTGCGGCCGCCTTCGATGCTCACGATGTATTCGATCTGGCGGCCGCCCTTCTCCTGCAATTCCTTGGTCTTCTTCTGGACGAAACGCTCGAAATCCTGCAGGCTCGGCGCTTTGGACTTGTCGCCGCTCTGGGCGCGGGCTTCGATCACCTTGCGGTAGAGCTCCTGCACCTTTTCCTGCTCGCGCGCCGGGTCGGAAAAGGACAGGGAGAAAGCAGCGCGCGCCTCCGCGGCATCTCTAGCGGCATCACCCGGCCGCCGCGTTGTGCCCGGCTTGCTGGAGGCTTTGAGGGCGCGCTCGGCTTCGATGGCCTTGGCCGCAGCGCCGAAGTGATGTTCGGTAACCGCGCCCTCTTTTTGCGCCAGCTTTTTGCGCCACATGTCCTGGTATTTGGCGAAGGTTTGGGCGAGGTTGTTGAAGCGGAAGCGCTGGGCAAAGCGGAGCTGGGCGAGGCGCTCATTGTAGCGGCGCACCAGGGTCTCGACGCGCCACTGCGTGTCCGAGGGAGGCCGCTTCCGCCCGCCGGCGAAGAACTGCTCGAACTCGATCTTCAGCGTGCGAAGGTCCTTCTCGATTTGGTTGAGGTCTTCGTCGACGGTGGCCATAGGGACTCGAGACCAGGCGAGATTTCAGCCTACGGACAGAGGGCTGTGGCGTCAACCCAGCCGTGGGCAGGACTTGTCGCAAAGGGAACGCCCGGGAGGTTGCGCCCCGCGGCTTGTGCGTGTTCCAATAGGCGGCGATGCGTCCTCCGGCCCAACCCGCTGCCCGCATGGAGAAGGACCCGAATTCCCGTCTCCGCGACATCCCCTCGGTGGATGAGGTGCTCGGCCGTCCGCGTCTGCAGGCGCTGGCGGAGACGGCGGGGCGCGGCCTAGTGACCGAAGCGGCGCGAGGCGTGCTCGCCGAGCTGCGCGCCCATTTGAAACAAGGCGCTGGAACCGGAGCCGCACAAGCCCCGGCGATGCCGAGCCTGGAAGCGATCGAGGCGCGCGTGGCGGCCGAAGTCGAGGCGCGGCTGGCGCCGTCGCTCCGGCGCGTCATCAACGCTACCGGGGTGATCCTGCACACGAACCTGGGCCGCGCGCCGCTGGCGGCTGCCGGAATCGCCCGGATTGCGGAGACCGCGGGGCGTTACTCGAACCTCGAGTACGATCTGGAGACCGGCTCGCGGGGCAAGCGCGACACGCATACGGGGCGGCTGCTGGCGGAGATGGCCGGCGCCGAGGCGGCCATCGTCGTCAACAACAACGCCGCCGCGGTCTTTTTGGTTCTGAACACGCTGGCCAAGGGCGCCGAAGTGGTGGTTTCACGCGGCGAGCTGATCGAAATCGGCGACGGGTTTCGCATCCCCGAGATCATGGCCGAGAGCGGGGCGGTGCTCCGCGAGGTGGGGACCACCAACCGCACGCGGCTGCGCGATTACGAGCGCGCCATCTGCGAGAGGACCCGGCTGCTGCTGCGCGTGCACCCTTCGAATTTCCGCATCACCGGCTTCACCGAGCGCCCGTCGCTGGAAGAGCTGGCCGCGCTGGGCCGCCGCACGCAGGTTCCCGTGTATGAAGATCTCGGCTCGGGCTGCCTGGCGGACCTGACGGCGAGCGGCATCGCCGAACCGCTGGCGCAGCAGAGCTGCCGCGCCGGGGTGGCGGTGGTGTCGTTCAGCGGCGACAAATTGCTGGGCGGCCCGCAGGCGGGCATCATCGCCGGGCAAAAGGAGATCGTCGAGCGCATCCGGCGCAACCCGCTGTTCCGGGCGCTGCGCGTGGACAAGCTCACCATCGCCGCGCTCGAGGAGACGCTGCGAGCCTATCAGCGCGGGGCACTCGATGAGATTCCCGCCGTGCGCATGATCCGGCTGCCGGCGCAGGAAATCTCCCGCCGCGCCATGCACTTTGCCGGGCAATTGCGCGCCGCGCTCCCGGAGGGCGTGGCGATCGAAGTGCGCGCCGGGGTTTCGGTGATCGGCGGAGGCTCGACGCCCGACCAGCAATTGCCGACACACCTCATTTCCATTGCCAGCCCGCAACACTCCGCGGCGGCGCTGGAAGAGCGCCTCCGCAAGCCCGCAGGGGGCACGCCCGTCATCGCGCGCATCGCGGACGACCGCCTGGTCCTCGACCTGCGCACCGTCTTCCCCGACGAGGAAGCCGCGATCGCCACGGCGCTCGCCGCCGCTCTCCGCTAAGCCCGGTTGATCACGCTGGCGACGCAGCCGGCGCCGAAGCCGTTGTCGATGTTGACAACGCTCACATTCGAGGCGCAACTGTTCAGCATGGCCAGCAGCGCGGCGAAGCCTCCGAAGCCCGAGCCGTATCCGGTGCTGGTGGGCACGGCAATCACCGGAGCGGCCACCATGCCGGCCACCACGCTCGGCAGCGCGCCTTCCATTCCCGCGACGCACACAATCACACGCGCCGCGGCCAGTTTCTTGCGGTGTTCGAGCAGCCGGTGCAGCCCCGCCACGCCCACGTCGTAGATGGCTTCGGCGCGATTGCCCATCATCCGGGCGGTCACGAGCGCCTCTTCGGCCACGGGGATGTCGCTGGTGCCCGCGGTGACAATCAGGATCAGGCCCTTGCCGTGAACCGTGCGGCTGCGCTCGATGGCGATCGCGCCGGAGAGTTCGTGAAATGTGATCTGTTCGGCCCGCAGGCCGGAGCCGCGCCGCGCCAGGCGCTTGACCGCGGCCACCGTCTTGCGGTCGGCGCGCGTGATCAGGATGTTGTGCGAGGCGTCGGCGCGCAGCATGCCGCGCACGATGTCGGTCACCTGCTGGGGTCTCTTCCCGCGCCCGTAGATCACTTCGGGGTAACCCTGGCGCAGCGTGCGGTGATGGTCGATCTTGGCAAAGCCCAGATCTTCGTAGGGAAGCTGGCGGAGCTGTTCGACGGCGCGCTCGATCGTCACCTGGCCGCTCCGCACCTTCTCCAGCCACTTTCGGATGTCGCGCTCGTCCATGAATCCTCTTGGTAATGGGGTGCTAGAAGTTAACCTACAAAGGGCTAGCGCGGCAATCGGCATGCACGACGCCACCGGTTCTTGACTTTGGCGAAAGCGGTTGCCTAGACTCAAAGATTCGGCGGATCGCCATGACGCAAACAAAAGGCCAGACCATTACCGTGGGAATAACCGGCGCGAGCGGCACCATCTACGCGCAGACATTGCTGCGGCTGCTGGAGGCCGATCCGCGCGTCGCCCGCGTGTTTCTGGTGGTCACCGAAGCCGGGCTGCGCCTGATTTCCACCGAACTGGGGATCGTGGCCGCCGACGCCAGGAAGCTGCCTTCTCTCCTGACCGGGAGTTCCGCGCAGAAGATCGAATACCTTCCGAACAAAGACGTGGGGGCGAGCATCGCTTCGGGGAGCGTTCCGGTGGACGCCATGGTCATCATTCCCTGCTCGGCGGGGGCGCTGGGGTCGATTGCGGCGGGGACCGCCGCCGATCTTCTATCCCGCGCCGCCGACGTGTGCCTGAAGGAGCGCCGCCCGCTGGTCCTGTGCCTGCGCGAGACGCCGCTCAATCGCATCCATCTCGAGAACATGCTCCGCGTCCACGATGCCGGAGCGAGGCTGATGCCCGCGATGCCCGCGTTTTACTACCAGCCGAAAACGATCGCGGAAATGGTCGAGCAATTTGCATGTCGCGTCCTGGCGCAGATCGGGCTGCCGCAGGAGAAGCAGTACCGGTGGGAGGGCGGCAAGGCAGGGGCGAGGGGCGAGGGATGAGGGGCGAGGTTGCAGGGCGGACCGTTTGGCCCTCGATGCACATGGCGCGGCCGAATCACGAACTTCGGGTCATGAAACAGACGTTTTCTTCCTCTGTGTCTCTGTGCCTCCGTGGCTAATCCGAATATGAACAAGAGCCGCATACGCATCGTGCTCGAGATGATCAAGTTCGAGCACTCGGTATTCGCGCTGCCGTTTGCGCTGGTGGGGGCGCTGCTGGCGGCGCGGGCGGGCGGCGGGCTGCCTACGTGGCGCCAAGTTCTCTGGATCGTCGTGGCCATGGTGGGGGCGCGCTCGGCGGCGATGACGCTGAACCGCATCGCGGACCTGGAATACGACCGGCGCAATCCGCGCACGGCCAACCGCGCGCTGCCCGCGGGCGAGCTTTCGCCGGGTTTCGCCTGGATGTTTACGCTACTGGCGTCGGCCGTGCTGGTGATCGCGGCATGGCGGCTGAACCGGCTGGCGCTCGAGCTTTCGCCCGTCGCGCTGCTGGTGCTGTTTTTCTATTCCTACACGAAGCGGTTCACGTCGTGGTCGCATTTCGTGCTCGGTTTTTGCCTGGGAATTTCCCCGGCGGCGGCCTGGATCGCCATTCGGGGGTCGCTCGACGCGCGCATGCTGATTCTGTGCGCCGCGGTGACGTTGTGGGTCGGCGGGTTCGACGTGCTCTATTCGTGCCAGGACGTGGAGTTCGACAAGGCCGCGGGCCTGCACTCGATTCCGAAACGATTTGGCATTGCCAAGGCGCTGCTGACCGCGCGCGCCATGCACCTGGTGATGGTCGCGCTGCTGGCGTGGCTGGCCTTCAGCTTTCACCTGGCCTGGCCGGCGTGGGCCGGGATCGGCGTCGTGGCGGCGCTGCTGGCCTACGAACATTCGCTGGTGAGGCCGGACGACCTGAGCAAAATGAATGCTGCGTTTTTCACCGTGAATGGCTATATTAGTTTATTGTTCCTGCTGTTCTGGGGCGCCGCCGCGATCGTGATGCATCCCTAGAATGTCTCTGAAAAGGAAGGCGCGGCAGGGCGGGACTACCAGTCAAATGTCAGGCTCCTTAAAGATCAGCGACGCGCGTCTGGAACCCGTCGCGCAGAAGGTTCTCTCCGGCCAGCGGCTCACCGCCGAGGACGGCCTGCTGCTGTTCGAGTCGCACGATCTGCTGGCCGTGGGCTGGCTGGCGAACCACGTGCGCGAGCAGCGCCACGGGAACGTCTGCTACTTCAACGTCAACCGGCACATCAATCCGACCAACGTCTGCGTGGCGCATTGCAAGCTGTGCGCCTTCGGGCGGTCGCCCGATGCGCCGGGCGCGTACACCTTTGCGCTCGAGGAAATGTACCAGCGCGCGGCGGAGGGCGTGGCCGAGGGAGCGACGGAATTTCACATCGTCGGCGGGCTGCATCCCGATCTTCCGTTCGATTATTTTCTCGAGATGGTCCGCGGGCTGAAGCAGCGCTTCCCGCAGGTGCACCTGAAGGCCTTCACCATGGTCGAGGTGCACTACTTCTCGCGCCTGGCGAAGATTTCGATTCGCGAAACGCTGCTCAAAATGAAGGAAGCGGGCGTGGATTCACTGCCCGGCGGCGGCGCCGAGATTTTTCATCCGCGCGTGCGGCGCCTGATCTGCGACCACAAGGTATCGGGCCGGATGTGGCTTTCCATCGCGCGCACCGCGCACGAGCTTGGCCTGCGCTCCAACGCCACGATGCTCTACGGCCACGTCGAAACGCTGGAGGAGCGCGTGGATCATCTGCTGCATCTCCGCGAGCTGCAGGACCAGACGCACGGATTTGGCGCGTTCATTCCGCTCGAATTTCATCCGGCCAATACCGCGCTGGCGCACCTGCCCCGGCCCACCGGGTTCGACGCCCTGAAGACCATCGCGGTCTCGCGGCTGCTGCTCGACAACTTCGACCACATCAAGGCCTACTGGGTGATGCTCACGCCGCGCATCGCGCAGATCGCGCTGGGATTTGGCGCGGACGATCTCGACGGCACCGTCGTCGAGGAAAAAATCTATCACGATGCCGGCGCCACCACGCCGGAGCATCTCACGCGCCCCGAACTGGAACGCCTGATTCGCGCCGCCGGGCGTGTTCCGGTGGAGCGCGACACCCTCTACAACCGCATCGACCGCCCGGAAATGCCGCCTGCGCCGCCTGCTTCGGACGGCCGCTCCGGCGATTCTCTCCCCGAAAAATCCCTCGGCCTCAACGTCTAGCCGAACCCTTGCGGGCTGGGCTAACGTGCGGCGCGCCTCCGGCACTGGTCGGGAATGATGAGCAATCCCGCTCAAAAATTGAAGCGGTAGCCCACGATCATTTTGGCGATCAGATGGTCGGTCGCTCCGGTGAGCCCCACGCCCAGGCCGAAATTGATTTCCCACTGGGGCGCGAGATTCAGGTCGATGGCGGGAAGGATCTGATGCTGCTGTTGGGAAATCGGATCGAACCCCGTGACCGGCCCGGTGGAGCCGTAGTATTCGAGCCCGCCCGTGATTTTCTTCGTGAAGTCGTAGCTGAATTTGAAATTCGGGGAGAACACCACGCCGCGGCGGACGCCCGGTCCGTGGAACGCGCGGTCGAGCGTGGGGTTAACCGCCCAGTACCAGCGCCGGATCTTCTGGTCCACGATGGGGCGGATTTCCCACGTCCAGGTGTCCTCGGAAAACTGCCTCCGCTGGTAGCCGATCTCGTTCGACAGGCTGACGCCCACCGGCCAGTGCCATTTTTCGGGTACGCGGACGCGCGGCCGGATGTGGTCTCCCACCCACTGGTAACCCTGCCCGGAGCGCGCCGACATGAAGATATAGAAACCGGTTTCGAACCAGCCGGTGAAGCCGTGCGTGATCTCGATGGTCTCGTGGAGGGCGTGATTGGTGGGGTAAAGTCCGTTGACCATCTGCTTCGAGCCATCGATGGTGAAATTGCTGTGCAACTCGAGCATGGTGTGTCCCGGCTCGACCATGTCGGCACCGTAGACTTGAATCTCGTAGTTGTCCTGAGCCGCCGCGGGCCACGCCCCGAGTGCGGCGGTGGCAGCCAGCAGGCAAGCGATCACGGCGATGCGCCAGTTCATTTGTGAGGAGACCTCAGGCGTGGGGATGGGCCTTGTCGTAAATTTCCATCAACTGCCGGATGCTAGCCTGCGTGTACCGCTGCGTGGTGGAGAGCGAGACGTGGCCCAGGAGCTCCTGAATCGCCCGCAAATCGGCGCCATCGTTCAGCAGGTGTGTGGCGAAGGCGTGGCGCAGCGAATGGGGATGAACGTCCCAGTTGACGTTGGCCAGCCGCGTGTACTTTTTCACCAGCGTGCGGATCGAGCGGGCCGTCAGGCGCCCTCCCAGATGGTTCAGGAAGACCGCCCGGGGCTCCTGTTTGGTCGCCGGCCGCGCCAGGATTTCATCGCGCACCGGCCAGTAGGCCTCCAAGGCCGCCTGGGCTTTCCCCCCGTAGGGCACGACGCGCTCCTTGCGGCCCTTGCCCAGCACGCGCAGCATCTGCCCCGCGCGGTCGATATCATTCAGATCCAGTCCCACGAGTTCGCTCACGCGCAGCCCGGAGGCATACAGCAGCTCAAGAATGGCGCGGTCGCGCTTGAGGATGATTTTGGCTTCCTGCTCGGAGTGCGGCGTGGGGCTGCGTCCCCGGCGAGGCTTTCCCGCGCCCGGATCACTGACCAGGCCGTCGAGGAAACCGTTCATCTCCTGCGCGCTCAGCACCTGGGGGACTCGCTTGGGCAGTTTCGGGGTGCTTACTAGGCGCGCCGGATTCCGCGTCGCCATTTTCTCGCGGATGCAGAATTTGAAAAACGTGCGCAGGGCCGCCAGCGCCCGGGCCACCGAGGATTTTTCGAGATGGCTATCGTAGAGCGAACTGACGTATTCGCGGACGATGCGGTGATCGACGTCGCCAAGCGGCAGGGTCTTTTCGCCGGGCGGTGTGAGAAAGGCCTGAAACTGGAGGACTTCCCGGCGGTATTCCCGGATGGTGTTGGGAGAAGCGTTGCGCTCGTACTGCAGGTAGTCCATGAATTTGTCGATCTCGTGCTTCATCGCCGCTGGCTCCAGGCCCGTACCAAGCAGAATTCGCGCGGGGCGCGGGAAAACCCCGGATGTTCCTCCGGCTCGAACGCGCGCACGTAAAAATTATAGGCTGAAGCGCGCCGAGGCGCGGCCAGGAAATCGCGCCTTGTTTCCGAACGGTGCTCTACCACTTCACGCGAACGCGGTAATCGAGCGTCGCCGCGCCATCCTTCTCGACGGGAATCAGAAACCCGATCGTCGAGGCATCGAGCTTCGTCCACTTGTAATTCGAGCTGACGACTTCCCAATCGCCGCCCACCGGCTCGCGCACCTCGACCGCCACCGCGCTGTCCTTGTGATTGCGCAGCGCGATCTGATACTCCATCTCGAACAGATTGCTGGCCAGCTTTTTGTAGTCCATGCGCTTGCGCTCGCACACCACGTCGAAGGCGTTGCCGACGTAGATGCGCAGCGTTTCGTCCTTGGGGGTGTGGCCGATGCGGTCCTCGCCCGCAAACTGCACGCCGCCCTTGGAGTCGGCCTGGTAGACACGCACCGTTCCGGCGGGCAGGGGCATACCCAGGCTGGATTTCTCGTCGTTCTTGAAGCGGTAGAACACCTTCACCGTCTGCGGAATCGCGTTCCCGAGGCCCGAGGGGTTGCGGTAGTAATACGGCTCTCCTTCCACCTGGAGATATTTTTCCACGGGCACGCCGGTCGCCGTCAGCAGGCTGATCTGCTTCGACTCCCGCTCCTGAATGGACGTGCGGCGTCCGAGCGTGTAGAGGTGATATTCGGAAAAGGACTCCTGGGCGAATTGCGCCGGCGCCGCGGCATTCATGGCCTTCATCGCCATATCGCGCGCCTCCATCGCGGGCTGCTCGGCGCGATGGACTTCGCCCGCCACCAGCTGCAGCCTCGCGTTGTTGTACGCCGCGCCGCTGTTGTTCACGAGCGTCACCCAGCCGTCCAGATCGGCGCTTTTTTCTCCGCGCCCCACGGTGAGGACGTAATCGGCGCTCCAACTGATGTTGCTGGTGAGATAGGACGCCTCGACGCGCTGCGCGTCGGCACCGTGATTCTCCAGCGTCCACACCAGCGTCGGCCGGCTGTAGAGATTGCCGGGCAACTCGGGAAAGCGGTAGGAATCGGCGCCCATGCCCGTGACGATTTCATTGCCGATCTTCCACACCGGGCCGTTGTTGTACGCCAGCAGCAGCGCCTTGGTCTCCACCCACTTCGTCGAGGAAGCGTCCATCTCCGGCCGCACGAGGGTCACTTCGCGGCCGACGTATTTTTGCAGGAGCTTCTGCGGGTCCAGCAGGTCGTATTCGTAATTCTGCTCGACGACGCTCAGCTTGGCGGGCTCGGTGAGCGAGCGGAAATGCACCGTCGCCGGGTTGATCGACGCGGCGACATCCTCGAAGCGCAGCGGAAAAACACCGGCGGGCAAGCGCACCTGGCGAACGTCGCGGACCAGCGCGATATTCGAGTTGTAAACCGTCACGGAAAGTTCGGTCTGGTCCTTCTGCGTGGTAGTGGAGACGCTGGGTTTGTCGTCGCCCGCGCCGGCCGCGCGAACGCTCGGGACCGTCGCGGCGAGCGAGAAGAGCAGAAACATTGCCGCCAGGGCGGCCGTTCCGGAAATCCGTGCGCTGCGTTTGGACATGGCTTCCTCCTTGCGGGTTAGACACCGCTTCAAGGCTTCCCGGCGAACGGGGAGGGCAGAACCGGGGTAAGCGAGCGATTCTCCCGGGAGCCAGGGCGTCATGCATGATGATACAGAAACCGTGCGGAAGGGTTGTATGCGCCCGCCAGGGTGTTTCCGGAAGCGCATCCCGCACAGGGCAGTCCGGGGCGACACGCAGGATGGCTCCCAGGTAATCGGCACTGTCCCGGAAAACCTTGATGCTATACTAGCGGGGCAGGCCGTTTTCCTGCCCGTTGGCGTTCACCGCGGAGAGGTGCTGGAGTGGCCGAACAGGGCTGCCTGCTAAGCAGTTACACCCCAAAAGGGTGTCGGGGGTTCGAATCCCCCCCTCTCCGCCATCCATCCAAAGGCGCTCATCGCGGGCTGGACTGCGGGTCCGTGACGGGAGCGTCGAAGCGGGCGTAGTGTTGGTGCACGTCCGCAGTGTCGTTCAGCACTTCGCCGTTGCGTTCGACCCAAGCGTGGGCTTCAAGTCCCCGGCCGCCCTTCCGGCCACCGATGCGCAACTCCGCCGGGATTCCGTTGCTGCGCAAGGTCCACCACAGCGCCAGCGAACGCTCCAGGCAGTTGGGCTGTAGCGGGAAGTTGCGCTCCGCCGACGCCGCGGCGCGCACCAGTTTCGCGGTCCACTGGCGCGCGCGATCCGCACCGTAGGCCTCGCCCTCTTTCGGCCCAGGGGAAACGCGCTGGAGCAGCGCGCGGCAGCGGCGGAAGCCCAGCAGGCGGAGTCCCGCCAGCGTCCAACACAGGCACAACGCCGCGCGCACAAGCAGAACACGCTCCTCCCCCGGCAGGCGAAGGAAGCGGACCCATTGGGAAGTTTTGCGGGGCTTCATGGGGGTTCAACGGCTAAACAGCTTGCGGAAAAAGTCACAATCGGGCTTCAGGGGTTAAAACCCCCGAAGAAAGCTCACGACTTGCGGCGGGGTTGAAACCCCGCCCTTCCATCCTGCATCATTTTTCAGCATCCTGGTAGAGTCGCCTTCCGTATCAGAGATGCTCGAAGTAGGGGATGCATGCGGCGGCGGTGGCAATGGCCAGCCAGAACAATATCTCGGCCAAGCCCGCGATCCGGGCCGCCAGCGGGGTCTCCGCCGCCTGATCCCAGGCGCGCGCTTTGAGCTGGATGGCGATGTGCAGGACCAGCGCCAGCGGCAGCAGCACGCCGACCTTGAGGCGAAAGGCGGAATTGACGATGAACTCCGAGGCGGCGGTCGCAAACAGCATGAATCCGCCGGCAACAGCGATGGCGAATCCGATCCAATTCCACACGAAGAGCCCTTCGGAAAGCTCGGCGAAGGCCCGGCGCTTGCGGCCCGCGCCCAGCAGCCGCAGATCGACCGCGACACAGGTGCCCACCCAAAGCGAGAGCCCCGCGAAATGGATCATCTGCACGTAGGGATAGGCCCACGTGGACCCACTGAGGGCCATCGCCCACTGCGTGTGTTGCAGCCATTCGCAGAAGCGCAGCAGCAGACCGTTCATTGCAAGCAGCCCTCGTTTCCCGGCAACCTATCCCACGCTCGTCAGCGAGGGGACTTCGACGGCCGCGAGGATGGATGCGATCCACAACGCCAGCGAGATGAAGGCGAGCAGTTTGGCCCCGAGGGGTACGGCCGGCAAGCGGCCCCAGCGAGCGGCGCCCCACTGCACGATCACGCCGACGATCACGGCCAGCAGAATTGCGGCCAGCTTGATGTGAAACACGCGGTTTCCGTAAAAGGTGGTGGCATCGCCGGCAAACAGCAGAAATCCGGTGGCGAAATTCAGGACCAGCCCGGCCCACATCAGGGAAAACATCTCATCGGCCACGTCGGCGGCATTGCGCCGCCGCGCCGCCAGGCCCAGCAGCCGCAAGTCCACGATCAGGATGGAGCCCACCAGGAGGAAGAGGCTGAAATAGTGCAGCACCTCGACGATCGTGGAGATCACCAGCGAGTTATTGATGGCGGTGATCAGGGCCGTGTGCTCGAGCCATTCGCAGAAGCGCATGCCGATGGTGCCCCCGTGCCGGTCTAATAGTACGCGATGCCTCGGCCGGCGCCCACGACGAAAGCCCACAAAATCAGGGACGCCCACGCCGCCATTTGCGCCGAGCGGGGCGCCGGGGCTGCTGCATCATCCCACGCGGCCACCTTCCGGTAGGTTCCGAACTCGAAAATGAACGCATTCAGCCCGGAGAGCGCGAGCAGCACCAGCTTGATACGGAAAAACCAGCTCGTGTAGCACTTGGTGGCTTCGTAGGAAAACATCAACGAGCCGGTTATGACCATCACCGCAAAGCTGCCCCACACCCACGGCGTAATCTCCTTCTTGATCTGCGACACCGTTTTGTCCCGCAGAAGACCCCGGCCAAGCAGACGCATGTCGAACAGGCCCGTGGAACCGACCAGGACGACGATGCCCAGCACGTGAATCGACTCGATCACCGGGAAGAGCCAGCTTGAATCGCGGATCTCGAGACCCACGCGTGTGGTTTCCAGCCACTGACACCAGTGATAGATAGGCATGGGGGCTAGGACCGGAGCTCTTCGCCGTTGGCCAGTTTGACAGTTGTGCAGCGCATGGTCAGCGCCCCGCTTTTGGCGCGGCCGCCCGTGCAGGTGATGGTGTCGCCGGGCTTCACGGTCGTGCTGGTCCAGCCGTTGTGTTTGAGGAAGTTGGGGCTGTCAACTTCGATCCGGTAAAACAAAAGGTGCTTCCGGGCCAGGGAGAACTGAAATGAACCTTACCGTATCCATCGCCCCAGATGTGCGTTGCCATCTCTCAACCCGAAGAGAACCTTCGAAAAGCCGAGGTCTGGATTGCCGAGGCATCGCGAAGGAGCAGTAATGTCATCTGTTTTCCAGAGATGTGGACCACGGGTTTCAACTGGCTGAACAATGATCGGTTGGCCGCTGCACACGATAAAGTCATTGATCGTGTTGCGATGATGGCAAAAACCCGTATGGCATCTGGATCAATCCGTTAATGCTGGGCGCTAAACGAGTCTAAAAAGTCTCCAATACCTCATTTTTATTCAATGCCAGGCGAGCAGGCAGGGGTCTATCGTAAAATCCATTTGTTCAGTTTGCTTCACGAGGATGCGGCACACGGCGCCCGGAGAACATTTGACGGTTGTGGACACCCCATGGGGGCGGTGGTGGCGATTATCATGATATTCGTTTTCCCAGCTGTTTCGAACCTATGCGCTGAAAGGAGCGGGAATCGTGTTTTGTCCCATGGCATTTCCCTATCCGCGTCTCTATCACTGGAAGATTCTGGTGCGCGCCCGCGCAATTGAGAACCAGATGTTCATTGTCGGAATCAATCGGGTCGGTAACGAGGATTTGGGCCGATGGCGTTGTAACCTATTTTGGTGATTCCGTGATTATTGATCCCTGGGGCAGGACCGTGATCGCAGCCGGAGAAACCGATGAAATGCTGCTGACAGCCACGATTAATATGGATCGGGTCAAGATATCTGTGCGAACATGACTGTTCTGAAAGACAGAAGGCCTGATTCTACGAATTGGGATGACCCATCGGTAAAACAATGCCGTAGATGACTTGTCGGGATTGAATGCCTGGCAGGCGATCTGCGGATTCATGATGATACCGCTCTGTTAAAGGGCTATGCGATTCCGAGCTTGAATTTCAGGGATTTGAGGGTGTTTTTCATCAGCATGGTGATGGTCATGGGGCCGACGCCGCCGGGCACGGGGGTGATGGAACCCGCGATTTCCTTGGCAGCTTCAAAATCGACATCGCCTTTCAGGACGGCGACTTTTTTACCCGTCTTGGGGCTGATCGTTTCGCCCACCCGGTTGACGCCGACGTCAATAACACAGGCGCCCGGCTTGATCCATTCGGGTTTGACGAGGTCCGGAACGCCGGCAGCCACGATCAGAATGTCGGCTCGTTTGCAGTGGGCATCCATGTTCTTGGTGCGGGTATGAACGACTGTCACCGTCGAATTGGCGCCGACGCCTTTCTGCAGCATCATGTTGGCAATGGGTTTGCCGACGATGTTCGAACGGCCGACGACAACGACCTCAGCGCCGCTGGTCTCAACGCCGGCCCGAACGATCATCTCCTGAATACCGGCCGGCGTACAGGGTGCAAATTTTACCTCGGAACCGCCGATCATCAGGCGGCCCACTTCACCGGATGAAACCGTCCACGTCCTTGTCCGGATCAATGGCGTTCAGCACTTTCTTTTC